>JBCCAF010000046.1:0-2165 GCA_039814945.1 Pseudomonadota bacterium | reverse complement strand
CGCCGCGCGTGCTCTGGCTGTAGTAGCCACCGCTTCTCATCGATGTGGTCGCGGCTGTCTTGGTATTCGTCATGCTTCTCTGCCCCGTTGCCGTAGGATTTCGTTTGGAGTTTAGACCAATCCGGCCCGCGGCGCCTAGAGTAAGATCATACCGTCTGAAAGAACTGGTGCCTTGTCTGGGCGCGAGCGCGACGCGTACTCACTGCTGATCAAATGATGAATTGAATGGTGGTTGAGGCCTGCCTCGGTTATCGTCACGTTTTATTGGATGGTTATTAGTTGCTGGGGGCTTGCTGCATGAGTGAACTTTGGAGATTGAGCGGCGCAGAGATTTCACAAATGGTGCGCACAAAGAAGGTATCAGCGCTTGAGGTGTGTGATGCGGCGCTCGCTCGCGTCGAGGCCATCAACCCTAGTATCAATGCCGTCGTTCACAGGACGGATGATGAGGCGCGCGATGCTGCCAATGCGATTGATGCGGCAGTTGCAAAAGGTGACGAGCTTGGTCCTCTGGCCGGTGTTCCGGTTACTATAAAGGTCAATACGGATCAGGTCGGTTATGCCAACACCAATGGTTTGCGGTTGCAAGAGAACCTGATCGCAGACCAGGATAGTCCTGTTGTCAGCAACTTGCGAAAGGCTGGCGCAACTATCGTTGGTCGCACAAATACGCCGGCGTTTTCGTTGCGTTGGTTCACGCGTAACGGTGTGCATGGCCACACCCGCAACCCGGTGAACATGAGCCTGACACCTGGCGGATCGTCCGGTGGTGCCGCCGCTGCCGTTGCAAGTGGCATGTGCGCTATCGGTCATGGCACGGACATTGGCGGCTCAATTCGCTATCCTGCGTATGCCTGTGGCCTCCAAGGTTTGCGTCCAACGCTGGGGCGCATTGCGGCTGGAAACTTCACGGCTCCCGACCGGCATGTTGGAGCCCAGCTGATGGCTGTCTCAGGGCCGATTTCGCGATCCGTGGCTGATCTAAGGTTGGGGCTCGGCGCAATGGCGCAGAAGGATTTGCGAGATCCCTGGTGGACTCCCGCAGCGATGGATACAAGTGGCCATCCCAAGCGTGCTGCTCTGACGATTGCGCCTGAGGGCTTGAAGGTCGACCCGCGTGTTGAAGCAGCGCTTAAGGATGCTGCCGCGCGCTTGTCAGATGCTGGTTGGGAGATTGTCGAAACCGAGTGTCCGCCGTTTCGCGAGCCTGCCCGTTTGCAAGCACAGCTCTGGCTGGCTGAGTTTCGACGGACCGGAGCCAAGGCTATCGCCGAGGAAGCTGATCCAGACTCCAGTTTTGTCTACGAGCAAATGGTGCGCTTGTGTCCTGAGCCAGGGATGGATGAGTTCATGGATGCTCTGCAAAAACGTGTGACGTTGCTGCGTGAGTGGAGCCTGTTCTTAGAACAGTATCCGGTTCTCATTTGTCCGATTTCGGGTGAGGTCCCATTTCCGGATCTCGACGATGTTGCTTCTCCGGAACGCTTTGAAGAGATTATGGAGGCGCAGCTGACACAGGTTGGCCTGCCGTTGATGAGCCTGCCGGGTCTGTCGGTCTTTACAGGAATGGATGGTGATGTTCCACTTGGTGCGCAGCTGATTGGAGGACGCTACGCCGAAGACATTCTTCTGAAAGCGGCAGGAGAGATTGAAAGCCGGAGTCCCAGCATCGAGGTCGCGACGCCAGCTGCCTGATGAGGCTCGGTTTCTTGATCACGTCTAGTCAATCATGCGAGGCACTATGATCGTCAACATCCGCACCTACACGCTCCTTCCCCGAAAGATGCCAACCTATTTGAAGCTCTTCGAGGAGTTTGGTCTGCCGGCAATGCAGCGGCACGGACTAGATTTAATGGGCTACTACACCAGTGTCGTCGGGCCACAAAACCAGGTCGTACATCTATGGCGATTTGATAGTCTCGCTGATATGGAGCAGAAGCGAGCGGCTCGCGATGCAGATCCTGGCTGGCAGGAGTTTCTATCGAAGACGGATGGCTTGGTTCTGATGCAGGAAGACAAGGTGATGAAGCCGTCGTCGTTCTCACCAGGCGCCTGAACTGCATTTTGCGGTTGGCCTATTCCTGCTTCTGCGCAAAGGCCTTGAACAGTGCCAATGTTTCTTCGCTGACGTGATGCTCGATACCCTCTGCATCAGACTCGGCAGT
>JBCCAF010000010.1:0-129871 GCA_039814945.1 Pseudomonadota bacterium | reverse complement strand
TGGGCGGGCGCCGGTATGAGCCTTGACCTCTTTAACCTCTGCAATTTGCTCGGCCAGATGAATATGGATCGGATTGTCGCCAACGATCCCCAACGCAGTGTCCAGACCCTCACCGTCTACGGCGCGCAAAGAGTGAGGGGCCACGCCGATGGAAAAATCAGCAGCGCCTTTTTTGATTGCTAACGCTGCCTGCGCGTGAAGCTGAATGAACTGATCTGGCGTGCAGCCGAAGCGACGTTGCCCGCCTTCCAGTGCGCGCTTGTCGCACCCGCCGAACTGATAAAGCACCGGCAAAAGGGTTAGGCCGACCCCAGTGTTTTGCGCTGCCGCCACAATGCGCTCAGACATCTCAGCCTGGTTGGCGTAGGAGGTGCCACCAACGCCATGGTGCAGGTAGTGAAACTCGGCCACGCTGGCATAGCCAGCTTCCAGCATTTCCATAAAAACCATTTCGGCGATTGCCTGCAAATGGTCTGGCGTCAGCTGATCAAGATAGCGGTACATCAATCGCCGCCACGTCCAGAAACTGTCGCTTGGATCGGGGCCACGCGCTTCGGTCAGTCCTGACATCGCGCGTTGAAATGCATGGCTGTGCAAATTGGTTGGTGCAGGCAGCAGCAGATCAACTGTGGTTTGCGTTACGGCATCAAGCTTCCCCACCTGCTCAATACGCCCATCTTTGCCGATGCAAACATGCATGTCTGCTTGCCAGCCATTGGGCGTAAGCATTTGCTTTGCCTGGATAATTTGCACGGCCATGACTCCATTGACATTAATATGTATCTACATATTAATGATAAGCACGATCTTTATACGGAACAACCCATGCCGAACCCCTACATTCTTGTCGATGCCACGGTCGCCACGATGGCCCCTGGCATCGAGGGTTACGGGTTGGCTCGGGTTGCTTCGCTCGTCGTCGATGATGGCCACATTGTTTGGGTTGGGCCATCTGATGACCGACCGGAGCTCTATGCAGGATGGGACGAGATACCCTGCGACGGTCGTCTGATCACACCCACACTCATCGATTGTCATACCCACATCGTTTACGGCGGCAACCGCGCGCGCGAGTTCGAGATGCGCCTGAACGGGGCAAGCTATGAGGAAGTCGCCCGCGCAGGCGGCGGCATCGTCTCGACCGTTTCGGCGACCCGCAGCCAAAGCGAGGCCGACTTGCTGGATACCGTGCTGGTACGCGCAGACGCTTTGATCGCGCAAGGCGTGTCGGTTATCGAAGTCAAATCAGGCTACGGCCTTGATCTCGACACGGAACTGAAAATGCTGCGTGTGGCGCGCAAGATCGGCGAGCACCGACCCGTCCGTGTGATCACCACTTTCCTTGGCGCCCATGCGGTGCCCGATGGGATGGATGCCGATGCCTACATCGATACGGTGTGCATCCCGGCGCTTGAAGCGGCACACGCCGAGGGTTTGGTGGATGCGGTGGATGGCTTCTGCGAAGGCATTGCATTCAACACGGCGCAGATAGAGCTCGTTTTCACGAAGGCGCAAGCGCTTGGCCTGCCGGTTAAGCTGCACTCCGACCAGCTGAGCAACATTGGCGGCACGCCTTTGGCGGCGCGGTTCAGCGCGCTGTCCGTGGATCATGTGGAATACGCGACCGAGGCCGATGCGCGAGCCATGGCGCAGGCCGGAAGCGTCGCGGTGCTGTTGCCGGGCGCTTTCTACACCCTGCATGAGACGCAAAAACCGCCTGTGCAGGCTTTTCGCGACCATAACGTCCCCATGGCTATCGCCACCGATTGGAACCCTGGATCCTCCCCGCTGGGATCGCTGTTGCTGGCGATGAACATGGCCTGCACGCTGTTTGGTCTCACACCCGCAGAGGCACTTGCAGGCGCCACACGCGATGCCGCGCGCGCTTTGGGATTGGATGATTGCGGCGTCATCGCACCGGGCAAACGGGCGGATTTTGCGATCTGGAATGTCAAAGAGCCCGGAGAACTTGCCTACGGTATTGGGATCAACCCGCTCCACACTCGTGTTTTCGGAGGAGTGATCGAGCCATGATCCTAGAGCCAGGCGCAACATCCATTGCTCAGTTGGAAACCCTTTGGCGCGATGACGGCATTGCCAGCCTCGCCCCCTCTGCCAAAGAGAGCGTCGATGCCTCAGCAGCAGCCGTGTTGCAGGCCTCACTGGGTGACCAGGCAATCTACGGAGTGAACACCGGCTTTGGGAAACTGGCCTCCGTCAAAATCCCAACCGAAGATACTTCGCGCCTGCAACGCAATTTAATCCTGTCGCATTGCTGCGGCGTTGGCGAAGCTTTGGAAGAGCCAACAACGCGGTTGATGATGGCCCTCAAGCTCTTGTCGCTGGGTCGTGGAGCGTCTGGCGTTCGGTGGGATCTTTGTGCGCTGATCGAAGCGATGCTTAAGCGGGGTGTCATCCCAGTCGTGCCGGTTCAGGGCTCCGTCGGGGCATCGGGTGATCTTGCACCGTTGGCGCACATGGCGGCGGTGATCATCGGCGAAGGTGAAGCCTTTTTTGATGGCACGCGCATGCCTGGCGGGGACGCTTTGGAGCGCGCCAATCTCACCCCTTTGGTACTTGGACCCAAGGAAGGTCTGGCACTTATCAATGGCACCCAGTTTTCAACTGCTTGTGCATTGGCGGGCTTGTTTGATGCCTGGCGTATGACGAGTACGTCTATCGTGACATCGGCCATGTCCACCGATGCGATCATGGGATCAACAGCCCCGCTAACGCCGCAAATCCATGAACTGCGCGGTCATCGTGGCCAGATAGACGTGGCCGAAGCCATGGCCGACTTGATGCAAGGCAGCGCTATCCGCGAAAGCCATCGCGATGGCGACAGCCGGGTTCAAGATCCATACTGCGTCCGCTGCCAGCCGCAAGTGACAGGTGCTGCCGTCGATATGTTTCGCTTTGCCGCGCAAACACTGAAAACCGAGGCCAACGCAGTCACCGACAACCCACTGGTTTTATCGTCGACGGGCGAGATCGTTTCTGGCGGCAATTTCCATGCTGAGCCTGTCGCCTTTGCCGCCGATATGATTGCGCTAGGTGTGTCCGAAGTTGGTGCCATTGCACAACGCCGGATCGCGCTAATGGTTGATCCAGCCTTGTCGTTTGATCTCCCGCCCTTCCTGACGCCCGACCCCGGCCTCAACTCCGGTTTGATGATCGCCGAGGTCACGTCAGCCGCGCTGATGAGCGAGAACAAACATCTGGCCAACCCCTGCTCCACCGACAGCACGCCGACCTCTGCCAATCAGGAAGACCATGTGAGTATGGCCGCCAACGGGGCACGGCGGCTGCGCAAGATGACGCAAAATCTGTCGGTCATTCTGGCAATTGAAGCGATCTGTGGCGCTGAAGGCATTGCCGCCCGTGGGCCGCTTAAAACCTCGCAGCGCTTGCAAGCTGCCATCACCAAACTTCGCACCGCCGTACCGCCGCTGGGCGAGGACCGATACCTCTCCACCGATATTCACGCCGCTGCCGCCTTGGTGGCCAAGGGCGAGCTGACCGAAGCAACTGATGTGGTGTTGGCATATTGACGTTTCTTGAGGTCACACAGGGTTCAAGCCCGCTGGTTCTCGGCCTACCGCACACCGGCACTGATCTGCCAGAGGACTGCGCGGCACGTTTAAATGCGCGCGGCCTAGAGATCGCCGACACCGACTGGCACATTCACGATCTTTACGCTGGATTGATCGAGAACGTCTCACGCGTTCGCACGACAATCCATCGCTATGTGATCGATGTGAACCGCGACCCAAGTGGGCAAAGCCTTTATCCGGGGCAAAACACTACTGGCCTTTGTCCGACCACCGATTTTGACGGCAACGCTATCTACAATGAAGGCCGAGAACCTGATGCCGCGGAGGTTGCGCGCCGTCAGGGCCTCTATCACGCTCCCTACCACGCTGCACTGGAGGCTGAGCTAACCCGTGTGCGGGCCGTCCATGGTTTCGCCATCCTCTATGATTGCCACTCGATCCGCTCGCACATCTCATTTCTGTTCGATGGCAAACTGCCGGATTTCAACATCGGCACAAACCATGGCGGCACGTGTGACCCGACGATCCAGACAGCCGTGAGCGACCTATGTGCAAAGGCTGAGGGATACAGCTCCACCGTCAATGGCCGCTTCAAAGGCGGTTGGACAACCCGCCACTATGGCCGCCCGAGCGAAGGCTGGCACGCGATCCAGATGGAGTTGGCACAATCCACCTACATGCTTGAGCGGTCACCTTGGACCTATGAGCTAGCGCCGGCCGAGAGTCTTCGCGGCCATCTGAAAACGATCCTTCAAACTTTGCATAACTGGAAGCCTCAATGAGCGACCCCCGCCGGAACAGCCGCGATATCTATCCACCGACAGGACCAGAGCTGAACGCCAAAAGCTGGATGACGGAAGCTCCTTTGCGGATGATGATGAACAACCTTCACCCAGATGTGGCCGAGAACCCGCATGAGCTGGTGGTTTATGGTGGGATCGGGCGCGCGGCACGCACCTGGAGAGATTTTGACCTGATTGTCGATACCCTCAAAGAGCTTGAGGAAGACGAAACACTGGTCGTGCAGTCAGGCAAGCCGGTCGCGGTAGTGAAAACGCACAGCGATGCGCCGCGGGTGCTGATCGCCAACTCCAATCTGGTGCCGCACTGGGCGACATGGGATCATTTCAACGAACTCGATAAGAAGGGTTTGGCCATGTACGGCCAGATGACCGCCGGATCTTGGATCTACATTGGAAGCCAAGGCATCGTTCAAGGGACCTACGAGACCTTCGCGGAAGCGGGCCGTCAACACTATGAAGGCGATCTGACTGGCAAGTGGATCCTTACCGCCGGTCTGGGTGGAATGGGCGGCGCTCAACCCCTTGCAGCTGTTATGGCTGGAGCGTGTTGCCTTGCTGTTGAGTGCAATCCAGACAGCATCGATTTTCGCCTACGCACCCGCTACATCGATGAAAAAACCGACAGCCTCGACGAGGCATTGGCCATGATCGAGCGCTGGACCAAAGCAGGTGAGGCCAAGTCTGTCGCCCTGCTCGGCAACGCGGCTGACATTTTCCCGGACCTTTTTGCCCGTGGTATCCGCCCTGACGTCGTGACCGACCAAACGTCTGCTCATGATCCGACCCATGGGTATTTACCCCAGGGCTGGACGATTGCTGAATGGAAAGCCAAGCAGGAAAGCGAGCCCAAAGAGGTCGAAAAAGCGGCACGTGCCAGCATGAAAACGCACGTGGCGGCCATGGTCGACTTCTGGAACGCCGGTGTGCCGACGCTCGATTATGGCAACAACATTCGCCAGGTCGCGCTGGAAGAGGGCCTGGAAAACGCCTTCGCCTTCCCAGGCTTTGTGCCAGCCTATATCCGCCCCTTGTTCTGTCGTGGCATCGGACCGTTCCGCTGGTGCGCCCTGTCCGGTGATCCGGAGGACATCTACAAAACCGACGCCAAGATTAAAGAGCTCTTCCCAGACAATGCCCATCTGCACAACTGGCTGGACATGGCGCAGGATCGTATCGCGTTTCAGGGCCTGCCGGCGCGGATCGCCTGGATCGGGCTGGGCGACCGCCATCGCGCAGGGCTGGCCTTCAATGAGATGGTGGCCAGCGGCGAGCTGAAAGCACCCATAGTCATCGGCCGAGATCATTTGGACAGCGGCTCCGTAGCCTCCCCCAACCGCGAAACCGAAGCCATGCTGGATGGCTCAGATGCCGTCAGTGACTGGCCGTTGCTCAACGCTCTGGTGAACACAGCCTCGGGTGCAACTTGGGTGAGCATCCACCATGGCGGTGGTGTTGGGATCGGGTTCAGCCAGCATGCGGGCGTTGTCATCTGCGCCGATGGCACGCCCGAGGCAGCCAAACGGATTGAACGGGTTTTATGGAACGACCCAGCCAGCGGCGTGTGGCGCCATGCTGATGCTGGCTACAAGACCGCGCGCGCTTGCGCGCAGGAAAACGGGCTGAACCTGCCCGCAGTATTAGACTGAAACTCTTGGCTAAAACCACCAAAATGGAGAATGACCAATGGAAAGACGGACGTTTTTAAAGGCTGGCGCGGTTGGTGCCGCGGCAACAGCTTTGGCAACTCCCGCCATCGCGCAGGATATCCGCCAATGGAAGATGGTAACGGCTTGGCCGAAAAATCTGCCTGGACCGGGTGTGGCTGCTCAGAACCTAGCCGACCGGATTGCCACCCTGTCTGGTGGCCGCATTGAGGTGAACCTTTTTGCTGCTGGTGAGCTGGTTCCTGGCCGCGGCGTGTTCGATGCCGTAAGCGAAGGCACAGCGGAGCTTTACCACGCGGTTCCCGCCTATTGGGGATCAAAATCCAAAGGCATTTTGCTTTTCGGCTCGCAGCCTTTTGGCCTGCGCGCTGACGAACAGTTCGGCTGGCTTTACCATGGTGGTGGTCAGGCGCTCTACGACCAGATGTATGGTCGGTTTGGCATCAAGCCGTTCCTTTGCGGCAACTCCGGCCCACAATGGGGTGGTTGGTTCCGTGATGAAATCAACTCAGCAGAAGATCTGCGCGGTCTGAAATTCCGCACCACGGGTCTGGCCTCTGAAATGGCCACCAAACTTGGCATGGCGACCGAAGCGATGTCAGGCCCGGCTATGTTCCAGGCCCTGCAAACTGGCGTTTTGGATGCTGGCGAATTCATTGGCCCGTGGACCGACAGCGCGCTGGGCTACTATCAAGTCGCCAAGAACTACTATTGGCCGGGCGTTGGCGAACCATCCTCAGCCGAAGAATGCGGCGTGAACGCCGATGTCTTCAACGGTCTGCCAGATGACCTGAAACAAGCGGTCAGCTTCGCCTGCGAGAGCCTCTACAACCCTGTTTGGACCGAATACACAACCAAGCATGCGCTGTCGTTGCAGAGCATGGTCGCAGAGCATGGCGTCATGGTAAAAATGTTCCCAGAGGATGTGATCGAAGCCATGGGCGTTGCTGCTGGCGAAGTGATTGATGAGCTGCGTCAGGATGACGACGATCTGGTCAAAGAGATCACGGAAAGCTTCGTGGCCTATCGCGATAGCGTTGGCGGGTACATGACCTATGCTGATAATGGTCAGATGAATGCCCGTGCAGGCATTTTGGGCTACTAGGGTCCGGACCCTAAACACCAAGAGACGGCGCGCGCGGCCCTGCGCGCGCCTTCATCAATCAGCCGCGGAGGGCTCATGGAACGCATTGCGGCTGTGATTGATCAGATCAACACAACCACCGCGCACATGCTGCGGTGGCTGGCGCTGTTCATGGTCCTCATTCAGTTTGCCATTGTGCTTGGCCGCTACATCTTTGGCGTCAATTCCATCGCCGTGCAGGAAAGCGTGCTCTATCTCCATGCTACCCTGTTCATGCTGGGTGCCGGCTACACGCTGTTGGTCGATAAGCATGTTCGCGTTGATGTGTTTTACGCCAAAGCCACACCACAGACCCGTCGCCGGATTGACATTTTTGGCCACCTCTTCCTTCTGCTCCCATCCATGTTGGCGCTTCTCTACTGGTCGTGGCCTTCGGTGCGGAACGCCTGGTCTATCTTTGAGGGACCACTGTCTGTTGGCGGCATCAAAGGTGTTTTTCTGCTGAAAACGCTGATCCCGCTCTTCTGCGTTCTGGTAATCTTGCAATCGGTCTCGTCGCTGGTTCGTCTCTTCTCTGGAAAGACCTCTTAGTGGCTGAACATCTCGATCTGATCATGTTTGCGGCGCTGATCGTCGCCATTCTTCTCGGCTTCCCGGTCGCGTTCAGCATTGCAGGTATCGGCATCGCCTTTGCTTATTTGGGCTGGGCCTTGGGCGTGATGGATGTTTCGCTGCTTGGCGCCATGGGTCAACGCGTGTTCGGTCTCATCAGCAACCAGGTGCTAATCGCTATTCCACTGTTTGTGTTGATGGGCGCAATCCTGGAGAAAAGCCGCATCGCCGAGGACCTGCTGGATACGATGGGCCGCCTGTTTGGCCAGTTGCGCGGAGGCCTTGGTATTTCGGTGGTGCTGGTTGGCGCGCTTCTGGCGGCGTCCACTGGCATCGTCGGCGCGACAGTTGTGGCCATGGGCATGATCGCGCTGCCGACCATGCTGCGAGCTGGTTACAGCAAAAGCGTGGCCAGCGGTATCGTGTGTACTGCCGGAACACTGGGACAGATCATCCCGCCCTCCACGCTGCTCATCATCTTGGCCGACGTGATGTCGAACGCCTATCAGCAAGCTCAATATGAACAGGGCACCTTCTCTGTGCAGGCGCTTTCAGTTGGACAGTTTTTTGCCGCAGCCTTGTTGCCTGGATTGCTGCTCGTTGGCCTTTATCTCTTCTATATTCTTGTGCGCGGGGTCTTGCGGCCAGGCGATATGCCCCCTGCACAAGCTGATCTTGCCAAGCCTGATCGCGCTGAAGTGGTGCGGGCAGTCGTGCCGCCTGTGCTGCTAATTTTCGCCGTGCTCGGCTCGATCCTTGGCGGCATCGCCACACCAACTGAAGCGGCATCGGTTGGTGCTGTCGGCACGCTCTTGATGGCTGGCTATCGGTTGGGCGTGGACCGGCGCCTCATCCTCTTGGGCACGGCGGCACTTGTTGCGGTTGGCATCCTTGCAGGGCTTTTTCCGGTACGCCTGCAACGCACCGATCTGGGCATTGGCGCTTACCTCGCTGGCACGGCCTATGCGGTTTTGGTGTTGATTGGCGCCGTCGCGGTTTTCTTCGCCGTACGCGCGAGCATACGGGCAAAAGTGATCCACGAGGCGATGACATCAACGCTGACGATGACAGCAATGATCTTCGCCACGATCTTGGCAGCCGGTATCTTCTCGCTGGTGTTCATCGGGCTGGGCGGTGAAGAGCGCGTGGCGGATCTGTTGGCAGACATGCCGGGCGGCGCAACCGGCGCACTGCTGTTCTGCATGCTCTTCATTTTCATTTTGGGGTTCTTCCTGGATTTTGTTGAAATCTCAGTGATCGTGTTGCCGCTGGTAACTCCAAGCCTGATCTTGATGGGTCACGATCCGATCTGGCTGGGTGTTCTGATCGCCATCAACCTGCAAACAAGCTTCCTCACCCCACCCTTTGGCTTCTCGCTGTTCTACCTACGCGGTGCGGCCCCTAAGGAAGTCGCAACCACCGACATCTATGCAGGTGTTGCGCCTTTTATCGCACTGCAGGCTGTGGGCGTGGTGCTTATCTGGACCTTCCCAATGATCGCCACATGGTTGCCTGCCGCGATCTTCTAGGGTCGGCGCTGTTACCGCTCGCCCCGCCGATACGGGGCCATAAGCGCTTCGGGCACTTGCGCGCGGCGTGCCACCAGGATCAGCGCAACAATCGACAAGATGTAAGGCGCCATCAGGAAAAGCTGGTAAGGCACGCCTTCAACTGAGGTTTGCAGCCGAAGTTGGAAGGCATCGAAGAACGCGAACAGCAAGGCGCCAAGCAGTGCTTTGCCGGGACGCCATGAGGCAAAAACAACCAGCGCAATGCATATCCAACCCCTGCCCTGCACCATATCGGGGAAGAAGCTGTTGAACGCCGCCATGGTGAGGAACGCGCCACCTACAGCCATCAAAGCCGACCCAGCCATAACCGCGCCGATGCGGATCATCATTGGGTCCAGCCCCTGCGCAT
This sequence comes from Pseudomonadota bacterium, assembly GCA_039814945.1. GTDB lineage: Bacteria > Pseudomonadota > Alphaproteobacteria > Rhizobiales > MH13 > MH13. The sequence goes on along the minus strand of JBCCAF010000010.1, from coordinate 120,234 downwards.
CGACAGCGTGGGGGTTCTCGCCGGTCATGCGGATGGCAAGGCCAAGCGGCGTGCGCGCCAGAACATAGGCAAGGATGGCAACGGCCAGAAGCGCCAGGTAGGTAGGCGGGCTTTGTTGGAACAAAACCTCGCCTACAAAGGGCAAGTCAGAGAGCACGGGAATGGATAGGGCTCGAAACGGTTCAATCGTTGGCGGCAAGCTGCCGACTTCGACGATCAACCGGTAGAGGTAGTAGGAGAGCGAGGAGGCAAACAGGGTGATCCCAAGCCCGGACACATGCTGTGACAGACCCAAGGGCACGGTTAGCATCGCATGCAACAAGCCCATCATCGCACCAGATAGGGCAGCGACAACAAGGCCGGTCCAAAGGTCCGCACCCAGAAACACCGTTAGCCAACCGACCATGGCGCCCATGGTCATGATGCCTTCGATGCCGAGGTTTAAAACACCGGACCGCTCGCAGAGAAGCGCGCCAAGAACACCAAAGATCAGCGGCGTTGCAATGCGCAGCACGGCCGCCCAAAGGCTAGCGCTGGTTAGGATGTCCATGGCTTCGCCCATTTCCCCTGCCCCTAACGCCGCACGCGGTAGCTGGTGAAAAGCAGCGCCACCAGCATGCACAAAAGGCTGACCGACATGATGACATCGGCGATGAAGCTCGGCACCCCAGTGGCGCGTGCCATGGCATCAGCGCCTACAAAGATGGTGGCCACAAACACTGCTGCTGCCACAACACCAAGCGGGTGAAGGGCGGCGAGCATGGCCACCACAATGCCGGAATAGCCATAGCCCGGGGACAGGGTGGTGGTGACATTTCCTGTCACGCCGAGCACCTCGACCGTACCGGCAAGACCGGCAAGACCGCCAGACAGAAAGGCTGTACCGAGAATTGTGCGCGGTAAAGATATGCCAGCAAACGATGCAGCCTTGGCATTGAGGCCAACCGCGCGGCTTTCCAGCCCGAAGCGCGTTCGCGCAAGCACAAGCCAAATGATCAGCGCAGCGGCCAGCGCGATGAGCAGTCCGACATGCAGGCGCGAGCGTTCCACCAGATCAGGCAGTCGCAAGGATCGATCCACCGGTACGGATTGCGGCCAACCGAATGCCAATGGATCACGTAGTGGCCCTTCAATCATCAAGCCGATGAAGAGGATCACGACAAAGTTGAGAAGCAGCGTGGTGACAACCTCATCAACACCAAACTTCAGCCGCATCAATGCTGGTCCGGCGAGCAATAGCGCACCGACAAACATACCGCTCGCCAAAATAACCGCAAAGGCCAAGGGCGCTGGCAGGACGGTGACGAGGGAATGGCCAAGCCATGCCGTCATCAAAGCACCGACGTAGAACTGCCCTTCGCCGCCAATGTTCCAAAGACGGCAGCGGAACGCTACTGCTGCTGCAAGCCCGGTGAGGATGAGCGGCGTTGCACGCGTTAGCGTTTCGGTGATCGCTAAGCGCGAGCCGAACGCGCCGTTGATCAAATGTGCATAGGCACCTAGCGGATTAACCCCCGCCATGCCAATCAGCACCGAGCCCAAAACCAGAGCTACGCCAATGGCAACCAACGGCGCCGTTGCCACAAGATAGACCGGCACGTCTGTCCGTCGCTCAAGCCGCATCGGAGTGATCCACTGTTGCATCCCAATGACCTGCCATCATCAAGCCAAGGGTTCGGGCATCGGCATCCTCGGCGACGAGTGGTGCCGACAGTTTGCCCTTCACAATGGCTTGAAAACGGTCGGCAAGGGCCGTGGCTTCTTCCAATTCCTCCGTGATCAAGAGAATGGCAGCCCCCTCTTCGCGGGCTTTGAGCAAATGCGCATGCACTGCTGCAATTGCGCCCTCGTCCAAGCCTCGTGTCGGTTGGTTGGCCAAAATGAATCGCGGATTGGAGGCCAGGACCCGACCCAAAATGAGCTTCTGCATGTTTCCGCCTGATAGTAGCCGGGTGCGGGTGTCAGGGTTGGCGCCACGAATGTCATACGTCTCGATGAGCTGCTTGGCGTGATCCTGACCAGCGGTTTGTCGCACGAAACCCGCGGCAGAAAAGCGAGGACTTGTCAGCTGCTCCAGAACCGCGTTTTCCCAGACAGTGAATTCGCCAACGACACCTTCGGCATGCCGATCTTCGGGCACCCGCCCTATGCCTGCTTTGACCCTTTCGCGCGGGGCCATTTTCGCAAGATCCTGTGGTTCTCCATTCACGCCATGAAAGTGCAACTGACCCCTGCTGGGCGTTTCGAGGCCGCCCAAAAGCGCGCCCAACGCCGCTTGCCCATTGCCAGACACACCAACGATGCCGAGAATTTCGCCAGCGCGAACCTCCATGGCTATGTCATCCAAAGAGCGCGCATCTGGCGGGCCAACGCTGACTTTTTTGGCAACAAGAACCGGCTCACCAGCAACCTGTTCGGTGCGTTTTGGTCGCTTCACTTGGCGGCCGACCATAAGCTCAGCTAACTCGGGCGGCGAGGTCTCGGTGGTTGCGCGCTCTGCCACCACCTTGCCGCCGCGCAACACGGTCACCCGGTCTGAACCGGCCATAACCTCATGCAGCTTGTGGGAGATAAAGATGATCGACAATCCACCTGCAGCCATTTCCCGCAACGTATTGAACAGGCGTTCAGCCTCGGGCCGGGCAAGCACAGCCGTGGGTTCATCTAGGATCAAAATCCGCGCATCACGGTAGAGCGCCTTGAGGATTTCCACGCGCTGCCGCTCACCCACAGAAAGCGAACCAACCCGCGCATCGGGATCAATTGGCAATCCGAAGCGCTCCGCCAATGCCAAAAGCTTGTCCCGCCCGGCTTTGCGTTGGCTTTTCACAAGGCGCAGCGGTTCAGACCCAAGCATCACGTTCTCAAGCACGGTGAGGTTGCCTGCGAGCGTGAAATGCTGATGCACCATGCCAACGCCTGCATCAATCGCTGCGCGCGGTTTGCCGGGTGGCAAGCGCTGCCCGAACACCTCAACGGTTCCCTCATCCGCGGTATAATGGCCGAACAGGATGTTCATAAGCGTGGTCTTGCCAGCACCGTTCTCGCCAAGCAGCGCAAGAATTTCGCCTTCGGCAAGGGTGATGGTGATGGCGTCGTTGGCCACTAAATCACCAAAGCGCATGGTGATGTTATGGAGCGAAAGAACCTGATCGCGCGCCATCAGTTGAAGCCTGCAATTGGGTGGGGGAAGGAAATGGTAGGCGCAAGCTTTTCGATCCGCGCGGCAAGTTCAAAAAGCGCCTCATCGCTGTTCATGGGCCCCATGATCTGGAAGCCGAAGGGCACGTGATCGCGCGGAGAGGGCATCATGCCGAACGGCATAGCGAGTGATGGCAGCCCTGCAACATTGGCGAGCGCGACGTTGGGCGCCACCGCATTCATTTGTGCGTACCGAGCGTCCGGATCGGTCTGTGAGGGGTCGAAGGCGCCGACGGCTGGCGGACCATCGGAAAGCACCGGCATCACCAACGCATCCACATCGGCAAACAAGGCTTGGCTCTCATGGGTTAGCCGAACCAAATCGGTGTGCGCGTCAAACAGTGTTGGCGCAGCCATCGCACGGCCACGGGCATCAATAGCAGCAGAAATCGGCGTGATCTCATTGTCGCTGATGCCAACGCTGTCCAACCAGCTTGCAAGGGATGCCGCGAAGATGGTTCCCGCGATTGCCATAGCACGCGCGCCAAAAGCATCTGGCGCTGGCTGCTCGACAACATCCAATCCAGCGGCCCGCAAAGCCCCAGTAAGCTCGCCCATTTTGGCGGAGGTTGCGGCGGTGGCCAGTTCAGGCACACAGATGCCAAGGCGATGTACCGGTGTTTCAGCTGTTGGATGGTCCACGCGCACTGCTTCAAACGCTGTACGAACGTCACGCACACTGCGGGCGACAACCAACTCGCTGGCGATGCCCATCAGATGGTTGTTGAAATACGGTGCCCCTGGAATGCGATGACGCGAGGCTTTGTGACCCACCAGACCACAACAAGCTGCCGGAACACGGATAGAACCTGCTGCATCCGTCGCATGAGCCAGAGCAACCACGCCCGCAGCCACAGCAGCGGCTGCGCCGCCCGATGACCCCCCAGGAGACAGGCTTGTATCGAAGGGGTTGCGCGCCGGGTTTTGGTCCTGCGGTTCACTTGTCAGTGCCAGACCGAATTCTGGCACAGTCGTCAGGCCAAATGGCAAAAGACCTGATGCGCGAAAACGGGCAAAAAGCGCGTCATCTTCAGTAGGGTCTTCCCGGCGCTTGGCCAGCGCAACTGACCCAGCCATTGGCATCAAACCTTTGCTGCACCCGCCAAGATCTTTAGCCAAAAACGGAAGCCCGAAAAACGGACCTGCTGTTTGACCAGAAGCAAGTGCCGCATCGCATGCACGTGCTGCTGTTAGACCAAGTTCGGGTTCCAGGCGCACGATGGCACCAAGGTCTGCGCAGCGTTCGGCGTGATCCAGCGATGCGCGCATAAGCTTTTCACACGTTGTTTCCCCCGCCGCGACCAGCGCGGCGAGAGCTGTTGCGTCTTGCACGTATGTGCGCCTTAGACAGGCTCTTCATTGTTGATCGGCACATCAAAATCGCCCGCTTCGATCATCGCGCGCTTTGCTTCCATCTCAGGGATAGCATCAGCAGGCACCATGTCTTCCACGAAGATCAGCTCATTGCCGCCATGCTTCATGAAAGAGAACTCGGTGTAATCCTTACCGACTGGATTGCCTGCGATCACATCGGCCACGATGGCATCAATGGTTGGGCCATAGTTCCAGATGGCGTTGGCAAACACTGTTTCAGGGTAGCGTGGGGTGTAGTCGATCAGCGACCCAATGGCCTTGATGCCGCGCTCCTGCGCTGCATCTGCTGTACCGATGCGCTCTCCGAACAGAATGTCCGCACCGGCATCGATTTGTGCCAGCGCTGCCTCCTTCGCACGGGCCGGATCAAACCAAGCACCGATGAAGCCGTTGAGGAACGTTGCGTCTGCGTTCACCTCCGACACACCAGCTCGGAACGCGTTGATCAAGAGGTTCACCTCAGGAATTGGGAAGCCACCCACCGAACCGAATGTGTTGGTTTCCGACATTTTGCCGGCCAGCATGCCAGCCAGGTAAGCGGCTTCGTGGTTGCGAGTACCAAAGACACCGAAATTGTCGCCTTCAGGACCGCCTGATGAGCCCATCAGGAACGCAACATCGGGATAGTCGGCAGCAACTTCACGCGCTTCATTTTCAACGGCGTAGGACTCGCCCCAAATGAGCTGAACGCCAGATTCGGCGTATTCACGCATAGCGCGGGGGTAATCAGGCGCGGCGACGGCTTCAGAAAACTCATAGGCAATCTTGCCAGCTTCGGCCGCCTGCTGAAGCGCCAGATGGATGCGTGAGTTCCACGCGTTTTCCACTGGGCTGTTATGAACACCGGCAACCTTTACCGCGTCCATAGCATGGGCGTTGCGCAGAATGGCTGGCATGGCCAAGGTACTCGCCGCGCCCAAAAGAGCCGTACGGCGTGTGATTTTCATGCTCATGATAGAAAGTCCTTCTTTAGGCAATGAGGTGGGAAAAAAGAGATATCAACCGCCGGAAAGCGGTGGAGCGTAGTCGGCAGGATTAAGTGTCTCGGGGCGTCCATCGAGGTGGAGTGCCGCCTGACGTGGCGGGGTCTCTGCCAGAATGCGGCCTTCTCGGATCACAAACAAGCGGGTCGGTTTCATGCGAACCGCTTCAATTGGATCGCGCGCCTGAAGCACGACCATTGAGGCAGGGCCGCCAACACGAAGGCTGCTGTCGGGCAAGCCCATCGCTTTGGTGCCGTTGACCGTGACCGCATCAAAGGCCCATGCCATGCCTTCACGTGATGTCATGGGCAATGCGTGCACGGCCATATGGGCGACCTCCAACATGTCGCCCGACCCCAGCGGGTACCAGGGATCCATGCAGCAGTCTTGGCCAAAGGCGACATTGACGCCAGCAGCGCGCAGCTCCGCCACGCGGGTCAAACCACGGCGCTTTGGATAGGTGTCCGAGCGACCTTGAAGCGTGATGTTGATCAGCGGATTTGGGATAATCTGCATACCGCTTTCTGCAATCAGCGGTATGAGCTTGGTGGCATAGTAGTTGTCGAACGAATGCATTGAAGTGCAATGGGAACCGACAACCCTCTCGCCCAGTCCCAGCCGAGTGGTTTCGGCGGCAAGCGTTTCAATGTGCCGCGACTGCGGATCATCGGTCTCATCGCAGTGCATATCGACAGGCAAGCCACGCTGCTCGGCCAACTCACAGAGCCGTGTTATCGAGCGTGCACCATCAGCCATGGTGCGTTCAAAGTGTGGGATGCCACCAACCACATCCACGCCCTTGTCAAGCGCACGCACCAGATTGACTTCAGCGTTTGGTGAGCGATAGAGACCGTCCTGCGGGAAAGCGACCAGTTGAAGATCGATCGCCCCGGCAACCTGCTTCTTCACCTCCAACAAGGCATCGACAGCCAGCAGTCGATCATCACAGATATCGACATGGCTGCGGATGCTCAAAAGACCCTGGGAGACAGCCAGGTCGCAATAACGCAACGCCCGCTCAATCACGGCCTCTTGGGTCAACTGCGGTTTCAGTTCACCCCAAAGCGCAATGCCTTCAAGCAGCGTGCCGGACACGTTGAGACGCGGAATGCCAAGGCTGAGCGTCGCATCCATATGGAAATGCGGATCAACAAAGGGTGGCGCAACCAGATAGCCGCCCGCATCAATTTCACTGGCGGCATCACCCGCGATGCGAGGTTCGACGGCAGCGATCTGTCCACCGGCAACGCCGATATCAACCGTGTCAGGCGCATCGCCGTTGGTTGCGTCATTAAGCTGTCGGTGGAGCCGGGCATTGCGGATGATCAGATCAAGCATGATCGCCACCATATCGGGCTGGAAGGAAAGGCAGGGACAAAAGATCACGCTCAAAAATATGAGCGCACATGATCGCGCCGACCCAAAGGCGAGTCAATGTGTTGGCAGGAAGCTTGCTTGCCCAAATAACAGGCTTGCCCACAGAAAAGACAAAGCTGGCTGTAGCTAAGCCGCTGAACGCCAGGGCGATTTGGGCAAAGCCCGTTCCAGATCGGCAAGCACATCATCGACGCCCTCAAGCCCGACGGACAGACGCACCAATCCCTCGCTGATACCGTGATCGGCACGCTCCTGCGGCGTGTAAGTTGAATGCGTCATGCTGGCCGGGTGCTGGATCAGGGTTTCGGCATCACCCAGCGACACGGCTCGGGTGATCATGGTCAACCGGTTCATCATCTCCATGCCCGCCTGCTGGCCACCCTTCACTTCAAAGGCAATCATGCCGCCAAATTGCGCCATCTGCCGCTTGGCCAGTTCATGCTGCGCAAAGCTTGGCAACCCGGGATACCAAACAGTCTGCACCGCTTCATGTTGAGAGAGCATGTCGGCGACCGCCAGCGCACTGGCGCAATGCCGGTCCATGCGCAGCTCCAACGTCTTGATGCCGCGCAAAATGAGCATGGCGTTGAAGGGTGCCATAACCGCGCCAGTCATGTCTTTCATACCGTAAAGACGGATCGCCTGAACAAGCTCTGCAGAGCCTGTCAACAAGCCGGCAACGACATCACCATGGCCGCCCAGATATTTGGTGGCAGAATGCACAACCAGATCGGCACCATGTTTGATGGGCTGCGTCAGATAAGGGGTTGCGTAGGTGTTATCGACCATCACCGTGGCGTGGAACATATGGGCAATGCTGGCAATTGCTTCAATGTCCACCAACCGCATGTTCGGATTGGCCGGAGTTTCGAAGTAGACGATTTTGGTTGCCTTGCTGATGGCAGTCGCGAGGTTTTCCGGGTTCGTCATATCAACATGGGTGATGGTGATGCCGAATTTCGCCAAGCCGTGCTCCAGGAAAGAGAATGTGCAACCGTAGAGGGTTTTATCGACAATGACCTCATCGCCCGGAGCGAGCAGCGTCCACATGGCTGCGGTGATGGCGCCCATTCCCGAGGCCAGTGCCAGTCCAGCTTCCGCGCCCTCAAGAACGGCAATACGCCGCTCCAGAAGATCAGTGGTTGGGTTGGAAATGCGCGAGTAAACGTGCCCTTCGCGTTGAGCGTCAAAAAGCTCTCCACCAACCTCGGCGGTCTCAAACGCAAAAGTGGATGTGAGGTGCAAGGGCGGTGTTAGCGCGCCTTCATTGTCCATCGGGTTGTAACCGTGGTGGATGGCAACCGTGGCAAAGCTGCCCGGATGGTTTCGCATAGCAAGCTCCAAAGCTCCTGGAAACAAGATAGCGATTTTCGGCCTTGCATAGATTGCTAATTATGGCCTGAAATGGTCTCGTCTTAGCATTATATGCTAACAGGGGGGCGCCATGGATCAGAAAGATCGACAGATCATCCGCGAATTGCAACGCAATGGACGCATGACGAACCAGGATCTTGCAGCAGCGGTCAACCTATCGCCCTCACCCTGCCTACGCCGCCTGAAACTGCTGGAACAAAGCGGTGCCATTAGAGGGTACAGCGCCGATATTGATGCTAAAGCCTACGGCTTGCCTGTGACAGCGTTTGTGCGCGTTACGTTGGCGGCGCATACCGAATCCACGGTCCAGCAGTTTGAACGTAGAATTGCTCGCGTTGATAAGGTGCTGGAGTGCTTTGTCATGACGGGGTCTTCGGACTATCTGCTGCGCGTTGTTGTCGCCGATTTGCCGGACTATGAAAACTTCGTGCGCCGTTACCTGCATCCCATCGGCGGTGTGGGGTCAATCGACAGCAGCTTCGTTTATGGCGTTGTGAAAAAGACTGGCGTTTTCCCGAACGTCTCGTGATGCCGTGGAATAATGCGCCCCAACTTTGCGATTGATGTGTGGGCCATTTGAACCTTGACCTAGCTTCGCCATCGCGACTGCAATACCATAACGTAACGGCAGAATTTTTACACGAGACAGTGCTGCAAAAGCGTAGCCTGGATGGGAGATATTGGTTGTGAGCAAGCGTTTTCGGTCTCAAGAATGGTTCGACAACCCCGATAATCCCGGCATGACGGCGCTCTATCTGGAGCGGTATCAAAACCAGACGTTCACGCGTGAGGAACTGCAATCGGGTCGACCTGTGATCGGCATCGCGAACACAGGGTCCGATCTTGCGCCTTGCAACAAAATCCATCTGTTTTTGATGGACCGCATCAAGGCTGGCATTCGTGATGCTGGCGGGATTCCTATGGAATTCCCGGTGCACCCCATCCAGGAGACCGGCAAGCGCCCGACAGCCGCGTTGGATCGCAATCTTGCGTATCTCAGTCTTGTTGAAGTGCTGCACGGCTACCCCATCGACGCGGTGGTGCTAACGACTGGCTGCGATAAGACCACGCCTGCACAGCTGATGGGCGCGGCAACTGTAGATATTCCTGCCATTGCGCTGAACGGCGGACCGATGCTGGATGGTTGGTGGAAAGGCAAACGGGCTGGCTCCGGGACCATCATTTGGGAGAGCCGCCGCCTGCTGGCCGATGGCAAGATCGACTATGATGAGTTCATGAACCGCGCCTGCGCGTCGGCACCCTCACTTGGCCATTGCAACACGATGGGCACGGCCTCAACCATGAACGCGATGGCTGAGGCTCTGGGCATGACTTTGCCCGGCTCATCAGCGATCCCGGCGCCATTCCGTGAGCGCATGGGCATGGCTTTTGAGACCGGCAAACGCGCTGTTCAGATGGCGTACGAGGATTTGAAACCGTCGGATATCTTAACGCGCAAAGCGTTTGAGAATGCCATCCGCGTCAACACCGCGATTGGCGGCTCCACCAACGCCCCACCGCACCTGCAAGCGATTGCGCGCCATGCTGGCGTTGAGCTGGACGTGACCGACTGGCAGGAGATCGGTTTCGATCTGCCGCTGATCGTCAACATGCAGCCAGCGGGCTCGCATCTGGGCGAGAGTTTCTACCGCGCTGGTGGCGTCCCAGCCGTGATGGGTGAGCTTTTGGAAGCGGGGCACCTGCATGGCGACATTATGACCGCCAGCGGCAAACGGGTCTCTGACGCGCTGGACGGCGCGCGCAGTGAGGACACCGACGTCATCACCACTGTCGCTGCCCCCCTGCGCGAGAAGGCGGGCTTCTTAGTGCTCTCCGGCAACCTGTTTGACAGCGCGCTGATGAAAACCTCGGTGATCTCTGATGATTTCCGCAAACGGTTCTTGAAGGACGATGTGTTTGAAGCCCGTGCTGTCGTGTTCGAGGGCCCTGAGGATTATCATGATCGCGTCAACGACACATCGTTGGGCATCGATGACCACACCATGCTCTTCATCCGAAATGTCGGCTGCGTGGGCTATCCCGGTTCTGCTGAGGTGGTGAACATGCAACCGCCAGACGCCTTGGTTCGGCAGGGGATCAACCATCTGCCGACCGTGGGTGATGGTCGCCAGTCAGGCACCTCGGAAAGTCCGTCCATCCTCAACGCGTCGCCTGAAGCGGTTGTCGGTGGCGGGTTGGCCCTGCTGCAAACCGGCGACGCAGTGCGGCTCGACCTCAAGGCTGGGACGCTCAACGCCGTCGTGCCGGAAGATGAATGGCAAGCGCGTCGCGATGCATGGCAAGAGCCAGAGCTTGAGCATCAAACGCCGTGGCAAGAAATCTACCGTGCCAATGTCGGGCAATTGGACAAAGGCGGCTGCCTGGAACTGGCAACGGCCTATCAGCGCATCGCGCGCATCCTGCCGCGCGATAACCACTGATGAAAAAAACCCCTCGCGCAAGCAAGGGGCTTTTTCTTGAAGCGACACTCCGGTTCACGCACCAACCGCTTACTCGCGTTTATCAGCGACGCTCCGGCTCAAGCGCCGACCGCTTACGCTAGAGGCTATCTACGTTCTAGGCCCGGCGCACGTTCTGGTGCTGCTCACCCAGGCCTTCGATACCCAGGCGCATGGTCTCACCGCCATGCAGCCACTTCTGTGGTTTTAGGCCCATGCCAACGCCTGGAGGCGTGCCTGTAGAAATGACGTCACCGGGCTGCAGCGACATGAACTGGCTGACATAGTGCACCAGATGCCGCACGCCGTAGACCATGGTTTTGGTAGACCCGTCTTGGTGACGCGTACCATCGACTTCGAGCCACATGGAAAGGTCCTGCGGATCGGCGACTTCATCGCGAGTCACTAGCCATGGGCCAATCGGGCCAAAGGTGTCGGCTGACTTACCCTTCACCCACTGACCGGCCCGTTCGATCTGGAAGGTACGTTCAGACACATCATTGATCACGCAATACCCGGCAACGTGATCCATAGCGTCGGCCTCATCGATGTAGACACCGCCTTTACCGATGATGATGCCAAGCTCGACCTCCCAGTCGCACTTGTCGCTACCCCGAGGGACAAGCACATCATCATTGGGGCCACAGATCGCGCTGGTTGCCTTCATGAACATGACCGGTTCTGGCGGCACGTCCATGCCGCTTTCAGCGGCGTGATCGGCATAGTTGAGGCCAATGCAAAGGAACTTGCCGACACCACCAACGCAAGGGCCGATGCGATCAACTTCCAGTTCCGGCAGCGTGCTGAGATCAAGGGCTTGCAGTTTGGCAATACCATCAGGCGTGATGGCCGCGCCCGCAATATCGTCAACATGGCCGGACAAATCACGGGCCTTGCCCTCAGCATCCAAAGCTGCAGGACGCTCTTGGCCAGGCTGACCGATGCGCATCAGTTTCATGAAAGTCTCTCTTTGTTGGAACAGTGTTCAGGAAGGATAGGAATGACCTACGCCATATAGAATTGTTTGGGCAACAGGAACGGGAACTGCGTCTGCTCGTCGATCTCGATCTTCATGATTGGCCCCATCCATTCGGCCCACTTGGCATTGATGGGATCGTCGGCCAACGCCGCCTTGGTGGCCTCGAAGTCATCGGTTTCAAAGTAGCCAAACAGCGTCAGACCATGACGAAAGATGTTGTAGTTGGAGATGCCAGCTTTGCGCAGCGCTTCCAGCATGTCTGGCCAGATTTCATCGTGGCGCTTCTTGTATTCTTCCTCGTATCCAGGGCGCACTTCGAGCACCCATGCGTAACCAGCCATGGTCCTACCCCTCATTCCAGTTATTGAAGCAATCGCGCAGTGCGACCATCTCGGTGAGATTGTCGTCAAACCAGGTGTTCATATACTCCTGGTGCACCGGCTCGATGGACAGATAGCCTTTGTAGCCCGCATCTCTGAGCGTGGCGAACATGGCCGGGAAGTTCAGCGTACCATGGTCGAATTTCTCCTGAAGCTTGCCGGCCGTTGCCTGGCGAAGATGAACATGTCCAGCGTGAGCTACCAGCGGATCCACTTGGTCCTGCGTGAAGCCGAGGCAAGTGAAGTGGGCATAGTCCAAACAGACACCAACGCCCGATGCTTCGGCAAGCTGCAGCGCGATGTCGGGATGCTCGGCAAAAGAGTGCACGTGAGGTTCAAAGCAAAGCCTTGCCTTGTGATCATCTGCCAGCGCCTTCATTGCCTTCAGGCTATCAACTGAAACCTTGAGAGCGCCTTCGCGAGACTGCCCAGGGTTCACCACACCGGGCAGCAGGAAGATGGTGGCGATGTCCGCCGCATCAGCGAAGATGAGCGCTTGTTTTAAGTCCTTCAGATTCTGATCCAACGTACCGGGCAAAGCCAGGTTGCGGCCATCCAGAGACTCACCAAAAAGATGGTAGAGGTTGGGCATGATGATGCCGACGGCCTTGACCTTTTCAGCTTCCGCCAATGGGTCGGCGAGAATCGCCTGCTTGTCGAGCGCTGAGGCATAGAAATAGCCGACGTCCAGGGCTGGAATGTTAAGCCCTTTGGCTATCGCTGCACATTCTTCAAGCGTACAGGCCGGCATGGTCCAGCAAGTGGTGCTGAGTTTCATCTCACTGGCAGACATTGGTTAGCTCCCAATCATGATCAGGCTGTCGGTTTCGGCGGAACGGTAGAGAGCATGAAGCAGCTCGGTGACGCGTGCGCCATTCTCTCCATTGGATGCGTTTTCCAGCGGCTCACCTGCGCAAAGCTGGGCAAACACTTCGACTGGCAGAGCACCATCATACTCGCCGTCCTGTGCCGTCATTTCGACGACTTCATCAGCTTCATCGTCGCGGTAAAGGGCAAGCTTTGCGTCGGCATTGTTGAAATCGATCATGCCCTCGCTGCCATAGATTTTGATGTCCATGTGCATGCCGACATGTTTGGGCACGGTGGACGCGCCCGACAAAGCGATGGTTGCACCATTGGTGGCGCGGGCGGTTGCAGCGTCATAGAAATCAACGCCCGTAGGCGACTTTCCAACCATGCAATAGGTACTCTGCGCGCGCAGATCAGAAACATAGAACAGCCAAGCAAGCACGTGGGAAAGTTGCCCCCAGCCATAGCCACCGGCGCGTTTGGGATCGGCCCAAGTTGAGGCGGGCGGGCGATACATATGGTCGGTGGTTTCCAGCATCGGTTCACCGGCAAAGAGATCCGACAGTGCCGACCCCATCTGGCAGGTCGCATGGCGAACCTCGCCAATGTGCCCGTCGCGCACCCACCCTGCGGCCTTCATGGAGAACCACTCAAAGTTCATGCCTGTGGGCACCAGAACTTGCTTGTCAGCTTTGGCCGCAGCGTCCGCAATCGCCCAGCCATCCTCAGCGGTGGTTGCCATGGGTTTTTCCACCAGCACATGACAACCCGCCTCAAGGCCCATTACAGCCGGAACGCGGTGGGCAACATGGGGTGTAGAAACGATGAGACCATCGAGATTTTCCGCCGCCAACATGGCGCTTAAATCGGTGTAACGGCCAGAGATGCCAAAGCCATCGCCAACCTCGGCCAAACGGGCTACATCCAGATCACAGATCGCGACGAGGTCGGCAAAGCTAATCCTTTGGACGGTTGGAATGTGGTTGAACGTTGCCCACCAACCGGCGCCGACCAAACCCAAACGGGCTTTACTGTGTGCGCTCATGCACCTTCCCCCTTCTTCATGTCTGGCTGTTCAATCGTCACGCGGTAAACATTGTGCATGTGCTGTTCGGCGGCCTTGGCAGCTGCATCAGCGTCGCGTGCTTTCAGAGCGGCAACCAAGACTTGATGGTCAGCGTAGCTTTGGCGCAAAACCGCTGGGCTTTCCGAGGCGCGCTTGCGGAATTCCAGACCGATGACATTCAGGCTCTCGCCAATGCGCTTCAAGAACGCGTTGCCCGAACCGACCCAGATCAGTTCATGGAAGGCATAGTCGGAGGCGCGGAAGGCATCTGGATTGTCCAAACACTTGGACTGCGCAGCCAGAATAGCCTCCAGCCGGGCCAGACTTGCACCATCCATATTTATGGCCGCCCGCCGCGCGACATCGCTCTCAATCAAGGAGCGCGCATCGTACAACTCACTGACATTGAGGTCCTGCAGAGACAGAAAGAACTGGATCGGGCCCAGCAGTGCTTCGGCGTCCAAGTCGGAAATAAAAGCGCCACCGCCCTGCACCGTGCGGACCACGCCCAAAATGGCGAGCCCGCGAATGGCTTCGCGCACAGATGGTCGTGAGACGTTGAGGCTTTGTGCCAGGTCGCGCTCGGTTGGCAATTGGTCGCCGGGTTTCAGCGTACCTGCCTTGACCATGTCCAGGATGCGCCGCGCGACCATCTCGCCAACTGGCACACGCTCAAGTGGGCGCTCGAAATCAAGCTTCTGCACCGAGTTCATGAGCTGGTTTCCTGTTGTTTTTTACCTGGCAGCAGCATCGGTAAATTCACGCGGGGCAAGAGCACTGAGGCGATGAGCAAGATACCGATCACGCCTGTTTGGATGTGACCGGTGATGTTGAGCAGCGCCATGCCGTTGCGCAAATTGAGCACGATGAGAATCGCCAGCAGTGTACCAAGAAGTGTGCCTGAACCGCCAAAAATGCTCACCCCGCCAAGCAGCACCATGGTAATGATGTCGAGTTCGAAGCCGAGCGCCACATCGCCACGTACCGCGCCGACGCGCGCCGCGTAGAGCAGGCCAGCAAAAGCGGACACCAGCCCCGACATAATGAACAGGATCATCTTGTGGCGGTTTGTGTTGATGCCTGCAAACGCCGCCACCTCGCGGTTGGTGCCGATCACATAGGTTTTGCGGCCAAAGCCCGTGCGCTGAAGCAGAACATAAAGGATCACAAACAACACGCCGAAAGCAATCAAAGCGAACGGGATCGAACCAAGCCACCCTTGCTGGCCCAGCGCATCGAACCATACTGGAAAATCAGTGATGCCGCGATCTTCCACAAGTACGCGGGCTAATCCACGAAAACCAATCAGTGTTGCAAGCGTCACTACGAGGGAAGGCAGACCGATGGTGGTGATGAAGAAGCCATTGAGAGCACCGCCCGCCGCGCCGATGATCAGCACCAAGACGATGGCGATGGCTGGATCAACGCCTGCCTGGAACAAAAAACCGAAGGCGCAGGCTGCCAGGCCCATCATAGAACCAACGGAGAGATCGATCTCCGCATTGATGATCACGAACGTCATCACCAGTGCGACGATGATCTTCTCAATCGACAGCTGGAACAGGTTGATCTGGTTGCCCAGCGTCATGAATTGCGGAGAGAGCGCGGTGTTCATCAGCACGATGAAGATCAGCGCGCAGACCAAAAAACCTTCCCAGGTTTGAACTTTGGCCCACATGGCGGCAATCGCGGACGGCTTAGCCATGCGACACCTCCTTCTCGCGCTTTTCGTGATGTTTGGCAGCCCGCAACGCCACCAGGCGGCGCATCACGACAGCATCCAGCGCAACGGCGGTCAGAATGAGTGTGCCGAGCACGGCCTCGCGCCAGAACTCTGACACCAGCGGCCAGCGCACAAGACTGGTTTCGATGAGATCGACCAGCACCGCGCCTATCAGCGCGCCAAACACAGTGCCTGAACCCCCAAAAATGTTGACTCCACCCACCACGGCTGCGGCCACGGATTTCAACTCAAAGCCGAGCCCGGCAACAACCGTGATGTTGCCGAAGCGCGCCAGGAACATGAAGCCGGCAAGTCCCGTCAGCGCGCCCGCACAGACGAACGCGAAGAACACGGTGAGTTTTTGATTGATACCTGCCATCTCAGCGGCTTCAGGGTTGGAACCGATGGCGTAAAGTTTGCGCGCCACGCGTAGCCGTTGCAGCGCGATATGGACGGCAATCACGATGACCACAGCGATCACGAAAGACGCGCGGAATTGAAATTGTCCGAGTTCAAACAGGCGTGTGTTTGGGAAACTGGTTAGCCACTGCGGCAGCTGGGACGATGTGATCGATTTGCCGTCGGCAAACTCCACCAACAGAGATCGAAACAGCGCCATCGTCGCCAATGTGACGATGATGGCGGGCACGCGGGCGTAGGCCACGAAGAAGCCATTGAACGCACCAAAACAGGCACCGACAAGCATGGAGTAGCTGACAAGCAGCAGCGGATGCAGATCAGGCAATCCGGCTATAAGGCTGCCGGTCGCAAAGGCAGTGAAGCCCACCACCGAACCGACCGACAGATCGATGTTGCGGGTGAGGATCACCAGGGTCTGGGCCGTGGCAATCAGCGCCATAATGGCAACAGACGATGAGATACGGTTGAACAGTCGGCCATTCAGATAGTTCGATATCTGCGTGGAAAAGAACAGGATCACCAAGGCCAACACGAGCAGCAAGGCAATGATCCGCAAGGTCTGCGGGTTGAGATTGGAAAGCGCGCGCATCATGCCGCGGCCCTCCCAGGATCGTCCTGTCCGGTGGCAAGCGCCATGATGCGCTCCTGATTGGCCTCTTCATGATTGAGGATCGCCATCTGCTCACCTTCACGCATCACCAGGATGCGATCGCCCATGGCAAGCACCTCGGGCAGGTCCGACGAGATGACGATGGCTGCACCGCCTTCGCGTACGAAATCGCGAATGAGATCGTGCACCTCCGCCTTGGCCCCAACGTCGATGCCGCGTGTGGGCTCATCGAAGATCAGCAGGTCAGGCTGCATGTTCAGCCATTTGGCGAGCATCACCTTTTGCTGGTTGCCGCCAGAGAGCATCTCGACCTGCGTTTCGACATCAGGCGTGCGGATGTTCAGCCGCTCACGGAAATGATGCGCGGTTTCCGATTCCTTTGTCCGATTGATCAGCCCAAATTTGGAGAGAAAGTCGCCAAGCGTGGCGAGTGAGATATTGGCGCGGATCGCGATCGGCATAGCCAGACCAAGCTTACGACGATCTTCGGAGACGTAGGCAATGCCAGCATCCATCGCCTGCTTTGGCGAGGTGATCTTGAGCGGTTCACCCTTGTAGGCGACCGTGCCAGCGGTGGCCGGGTGAATACCGAAAAGCGCCAGAGCCACATCAGTGCGGCGCGCGCCGATCAGACCAGCCATGGCCAGCACTTCGCCGCGCTTCAGCTCAAAATCGATGTTCTCGAACACGCCATCGAGCGATAGGCCTTTCACACTGAGTATCAGCTCATCGCGGGCGTAGCTCTCGCCCTTGGCGAAGTAGTTGCCCACTTCGCGGCCCACCATCTCAGCAATCATCGTGTCAGTGTCGGTCTCGGTGATGAGACGGGTAGAGATGTGTTCGCCATCGCGGATCACAGTGACGCGGTCGGCCACTTCAAAAATCTCTTCCAGACGGTGCGAGATGTAGACAACCGCAACACCATCAGCTGCCAGCTGGCGAGCTATGCGACGCAACTGTTCCGCCTCATGGGCCGATAGGGAAGCCGTTGGCTCATCCATGATCAACACGCGCACGTCTTGGGAAAGCGCCCGGGCAATCTCGACGGCCTGCTGCTCGGCGAGCGTGAGACCGCTGGCGGCGCGATCAACGTCCAGATCCATACCGATGCGCTCGATAAGCACCTCGGCGTCGCGGCGCTGTTTGGCTTTGTTTTGCAACCAGCCGCCACCAACCTGGCTGATAAAAATGTTCTCAGCGACATCCAGATCAGGAAAGACCATCGGCTCCTGATAGATGGCGGCAATGCCAAGCTCACGCGCAGTTTGCGATCCGGAAATGGTTCGCACCTTACCATCCACCGACACCGTGCCTTCGCTCGGTTGGTGGATTCCGGTCATCGTCTTGATCATCGTCGATTTGCCAGCGCCGTTCTCACCGACAATGGCGTGCACTTCACCTGCGTGAAGGGTAAGCGACATGTCAGAGAGCGCCAGCGTGGAACCAAAACGCTTGGACACATGATCGAGTGATAGAACAGGTGCGGTCATCACAGCCCTAGCGGCGTTGAGGGAAGCAAGCTCCGGCGCAGCGTAGCGATGCCGCGCCGGAGTTCGGGGAGAAAAGCGGCGCTCTTTTATTGAGCGGCGGCTTCCACATTGTCGGCATTGTAGACGGTGAATGGCCCCATCAGGATACGGCTTGCGCCTTCGCGGCCTGGATCTTCCTCGATGGTGTATTCACCCATGCGACCGGCGGTGAAGGTTTCACCGATATCGCCTGACAGCTGACCCGTGGCGAGACCATAGGCTGTATAATAGGTGAGATAGCCAAGGTCGCGGAAGTCCCAGAGCGCGAACTCAGGCGCACAGCCGTTGAGCGTGTAAGACAGCATTTCAGCTGGCAGGCCGAGACCGGACACGCGTACCTGATCGCACAGTCCTTCATCCTGCATCGCTTTGGCCGATGCCTGAATGCCCACTGTGGTTGGCGACATTATCAAACCAAGGTCGGGATACTGATCGACCAACGCCAACGCGCGGTTGTAGCTGACCTCCGCCTGGTCATCGCCATAGACGATGTCGACCAGTTCAATGTCTGCATATTTGTCTCCGGTCAGGGCTTCTTCCATCGCCGCGATCCAGGCATTCTGGTTGGCAGCGTCGGGAGTTGCTGACAGCACGGCCATCTGTCCGGAACCGCCGAGAATTGAGTGTGCCATGTCTGCCATCACCACACCGATGGAACCAAAGTCCACCTGCGCGACAAACACATCTTCGCCTTCACCGGATGGAATGGGGCTGTCCCAAGTCACCACGCGGGTGCCAGCTTCCTGCGCGGCCATAGCGGACGGCACGATCTGGTCACCGGCATTGTTGGAGAGCAACACAGCGCCTTGGCCCTGTGTGGCCGACGTGGTCATGATCTCAATCTGTCCAGCCACTGAGTTTTCAGGGGTTGGGCCAACGAACAGCAGTTCGCCAGGATTACCAAGTTCGGCATGGGCTTCCTGCGCGCCTTCATTGGCTTGGTCAAACACCAAGATGCCAAGGAATTTGGGCAACAGAACCATGTCCACTTCTTGCCCGCCTTCCAACATCATGTCAGCGGCAGCGGGGATGGCGGCAACCGACATGCTGGCTGCCAGGAGCGCCGCAGCGGCGCAACTTATGGTAAGACGTTTCATCATTTCCTCCCGTTTCGGGTCTGATTGGCCGCCTTGTGGCGTGCCGTTCTTGCGTGTGCGAGCTTGATCCACAATTGGGTGTGGGGTCCCGGCTCGCGCGGGATTTCGTGTGCGGTCAGGGCACCGGTTTGCGAGGCCCCTCCCCGTTCAGTGCAAGCGTAATGTCCTGAGCCACCAAGCCTTGAAGCCGGTCGATGGCTGCGTCGGAGTACCAAGCCGAATGAGGCGTCAGGATGAGGCCCGGCGCATCGCGCAAGGGTGAGTTGTCCGGCAGCGGCTCTTGGGCGAAGACGTCCAGCGCCGCACCGCCGATGATGCCATCGCGCAGGGCATTGGCCAGATCGTTCTCATCGATCAATTGGCCACGGGCGGTGTTCACCAGCAGCGCGTGTTTTTGCATCTTGGCGAGGTTAGCCGCGTTGAAAAACCCGATTGTGCCTTGGGTCGCAGGCGCGTGACAGGTGATAATATCGGCCTGCGCTAGGAGTGTATCGGCATCAACCAACGTGATCCCCAAGGCGTGCGCTTCTTGCGCGGTTAAGCCTGGGTCAGAGGCGATGACACGAAAACCAAATCCCTGAATGCGCTGAAGAACTGCCGAGCCGATCTGACCGATGCCGAAAAATCCGAAAGTGGTTTCGTTGAACGGTTTCAGCGGTTTGGAATACTTGACCGCCGCCCATTCGCCAGCGCGCACCGACGCATCCAATGCCGGGAGCTTGCGCAACAGAGACAGGGCCAGTGCTGCTGTGTGGTCGGCGACCTCATCGGTGCAATAGTCCGGCACATAGCCGACCTTGAGATCGGCTTCGCGGGCCGCAGCTACATCGATATTATCGTAGCCAACACCATAGCGGATGACGCTGGCACCGGGCTTCACAGCATTGACGGCATCAGCGGTGAAGGGCGCAAATTGGACGATGGCCATATCAGCATCTTTCACGGCCTCGACCACGTCATCAGCCGTTTTGCACTGAAAGCCCTCAAACTCCGCACCAGCGGCGCGCGCGGCGGCTTCTTCCTGATCGAGGTTGGGAAAAATCGTATCGGTGACGACCACACGCATACTCACGCCACGGGTGTTCATGGGGACGTCTCCAGATAATCATGCAGGATGGTGCCTGCGATGAGAGTGAAATCAGCGCGCCATAAGAAGCCTTCCAGCGGTTCCAGCACCGGCAGTCGGAACAGAGGCAGTTGTGCGTTGGCACGAAGCTCCACGGTGCACGGCGCTGCCCACGCTTCGTGAATGACTACATCGGTGAGTGCGCGCGATGTGAGCTGGCGGATCGCCGGACGGCCATCGATATGGTCGATGGCTTTCAGGTTGATGTTGGTGGCGAAATCAAAATACGGCTTGATCGCCGACGGCTCCACGGCCTGTTGCTTGTAGGCCATCGTGCCGGTCAGCACGTCGATGCCATTGCGCTCTAATGTGCCAACCAACAAGTCGCCGCGCGCTTCAATCTGCGGATTGCCAAGCTTCTTAGGTTGACCATGAACCTCGCGTCCATGGACTACGCCTCCATCGGATGACAGCGCAAGGTAAGGCGAGTAGCCGCCCGACGCTTTTCCAGGAAGCTCGGCCCCGACCATCACATTCATCTCGCCATAGGGACCAATCCAATCCGGATCGTTCATCTGGTAGATGTGCGCACAGGCGATATCACAGGTGCGCTTCAAGGGTGGAGGGAGAAGGAAATCGATGGCGTCAGGATCGGTGCGCCAATAGAGCGTCATGATCTGGCAATCGCGAAACTTGAACGGAAATGGCGGCACCATCGGCGCATCCCATGGGGTGGAAAAGCCGGGCGCAGTGATGTCCTCCACCGTCGGCGCTTTCATGCCAAAACGTTTGCGCTGGTCGCTCATGCGGCGGCCGCCAAACGCTGGACGACATCTTCCTGCACGTCGATGCCCAGGCCGGGCGCATTGATCGGATAGGCCCAGCCATCCTTGTGCCAGAGTTTTTCGCCAACCAGCTCATCCTGAACGACGACGCCGAAGGGCTTGTACTCGAAAATTTCCGCGTTCGGCGATGCCAGCGATAGGTGCAAGCTGGCCGCCGTTGTGATGCCGGTGGACCAGGCATGGGCATTGATCACTTTGCCATAGTGCGAGCAAAGCGCGTCAACGCGTCGGAAACCCGTGATGCCTTCAACGCGAGCCGGATCAACGCCGTAGACCTCAACGGCACCCATCTCCATCTGGCGTCGATAGCCAGCTTCTGTGAACTCACGCTCGCCGGAGGCGACGCGCACATTGGTTGATGCGGCCAGCTTCTTATAGCCGGCATCATCGGTCGGATAGAGCGGTTCTTCGTACCAGCCGATGCGGTACTCACCCATGCGATTGCAGACTGAGATGGCTGTCTCGACATCCCAACGCACGCCGTTGCCGATATCGACTAGGATTTCAGCTTGGTCACCAAGCGCCTCACGAAGCGCGCGAATGAAGCTCACATCGGTATCGGGGTCACCGCCGATATTGCTCTCACCCTTTTTCGCAAAACCAAGCTTAGTGGAGCGGAAACCAGCCTCAAAGAAGCCGATAACTTCAGCAACACAGGCCGCCTCGCCTTTCTTGTTCACATGGCTTGAGGCGTTGGCGAGAAGTCGCTCATGTTTCAGTCCACCAAACAGATCATAGAGTGGCTTGCCAGCGGCTTGGCCGGCAATGTCCCACAGCGCCATATCGACACCGGATAGGGCAAGCGATGCGATGCCGCCCTCGCCATACCACCAGACATGGCGCCGCATCTTTTCCCACGCCGCGGCCGTGTCGGTGGCATCGTCACCTTTGAGCACGGGCAGCAAACCGTCGGTGATGATCGTGGCCACCGCTTTGCAAGCTTCTGGCCACATAGCGATGCACTCACCCCAACCAACTGCACCCTCTTCGGTGGTAACTTTCACCAGCACCGTGCGGCGGATCGTGCCGAAATCATTCGGGTCGGGATAGGCAATGGGGAACGGTTCTATCGCGCGGATACGCATTTTTTGGCCCACCTCCCGAGTTGGATCAGCGCTTTGTTGTTTGCCTCTTGGCGCATGCTCGTCTTGAGCTTTGACACCGGGCTGTTCGCGCTGTATCCGTCAAATTGGACAGACCAATTAAATAACCAGACAAAATAGAGGTCAAGAGGAAATGTTCAATCTCGCCCCAATTCCCGTGCCGGACCTTTCAGGCCGCACCATTCTTTTGACCGGTGCAGACCGCGGCATTGGCGCCGCACTGACCCGCATCCTGGTCGATAAAGGCGCCCGCGTTATCGCTGGCATCTACGGCAAAGTAGACGTTCCTGAACTGCTGACAGGCGCGCAGACCATCAGCCTGGATGTTACCAGTCAGGAACAAGTGGATGAAGCCATTGAGGCCGTTGATGGGCACCTTGATGTTCTTGTGAACAATGCCGGTGTGATTGCGCCCATTGGCCACGCAGCGGACCTTGCAACCGACAGCATGCGCCAGGCTTTCGATGTGAATGTGCTTGGTGTTCACCGCATGGTGGTGGCCGCGCTACCCCTTCTGAA
Source organism: Pseudomonadota bacterium (assembly GCA_039814945.1). Taxonomy (GTDB): domain Bacteria; phylum Pseudomonadota; class Alphaproteobacteria; order Rhizobiales; family MH13; genus MH13. The sequence continues at coordinate 97,319 of JBCCAF010000010.1, read as the reverse complement.
AGCATCGAAAGGCGCGGTGGTGAACGCCGGAACTGGGGCGGCGACAATTCCTATGGAAGGATGGACTGCCTATTGCTCTTCCAAGGCGGCGATGCGGATGCTCACTCAGATGTTTGCCATGGAGCTGGAAACCGACGGCGTGCGCAGCGTGTTCATCGGCATCCCACCGACAGACACCGAGATGCAAGGTTCGATCCGCCAAGCTGGTCTCAACCCGATCTCAAAAATTGCCCAAAGCGACCTGGTCGATCCGCAGGTACCAGCCTCGGTTATGGCATGGCTTTGCAGCGAAGATGCCAGGCAGCGCACCGATGTTCTTCAAGATGTGCGCGATGAGTTCTTCACCGAAAGGATGGCGCTTTAGGGCGTGCTTAGTGTCGTAATATCTTACCGAAGAAGTCGCGCGCCCGTTCGGTGTTGGGCGCCTCAAACATCTGTTTTGGCGGGCCTTCTTCGACCACCTCGCCCTCATCCATGAAGATCACCTTGTCGGCCACTTCTCGAATGAACGACATTTCGTGGCTGACCAGGATCATGGTGATGCCTTCGGACGCCAACCGACGAATTGTGTCCAAAACCTCATTGACCAATTCCGGATCAAGCGCCGACGTTACCTCATCGAGCAACAACATTTCGGGTTTGAGTGCCAAGGCGCGTGCGATGGCCACGCGCTGTTGCTGGCCACCGGAAAGTTGGTCCGGATAGGCGTTGAGCTTGTCTGCAAGGCCCACCATCGCCAGCAGCTTTTCGGCTTCGGCGCGCACCTCATGTTTGGCGCGTTTTTTGATCTTTTCAGGGGCCACCGTGACATTCTTCAGCACACTCATGTTCTGAAACAGATTGTACTGCTGGAACACGATCGCCATCTGATCGCGCGCCTCTCGGACCGATGCTCCGCTGGAATAATCAATGCTTTTTTCATGGATCGTAACCGACCCAGCCGTTGCCGGCGTCAGCCCCACAAGTGTGCGTAGCACGGTTGATTTGCCCGAACCTGACGGCCCAACCAAGCCAATGACTTCGCCCTTCTCCATCGAGAAGGAGACGCCTTTTAAGACCTCAATCCGGCCGTAACTTGCGCGCAGATCGTTGACCGCGAGGTGTGGCAAGGCGTTTCTCCAAATACTGGCCCAACATGCTGAGCGGGAAGGACATCAAGAAGTAGCACATCGCAATTGTGCCGAAGACGAGCAGGGCGGAAAATCCCTGATTGTTCAGTTCTTTGCCGCGAAAGGTCAGCTCAAAGACTCCGATCTGGCTGACCAGCGCCGTGTCTTTGATGAAGGAAACCGCAAAAGCGATCGCCGGCGGCACAATGATCGGCCAAGCTTGTGGCAAAGTGATTGTGAGCAGCGTGCGCAAGCGTCCAAAGTTCATCGCCTTGGCTGCTTCAATCTGCGTTGGCGAAACCGACTCAATGCCGCCGCGGATGATGTCAGCGGTGTAAGCCACCGCGTAAATGCAGATTGCGATGACGGCGATGGTGAAGAGCGATGCATCGGTGGAGACCGTCTGGATGAAGAACAGCACGAGGTAAATCACAACGATGAACGGGATGCGCCGAAACACTTCCACATAGGTGATGCAGATAAGGCGTAAGGGCAGTGCCCACAGGCCCGGCGTCTGGCGCAAATAGACGAGAACAAACGCCAGCCCAAAACCGATCAGGCAGCCTGTTGCTGTCATGGCCAGCGTTAGCCCTGCCGATTGGGCAAGCAGCGCCATGTTGTCGGCTGTAAAAAAACGCGGCAATTGCTCGATAATACGTTCCACTAGACACGCCCCGCCATCAGAAAATCCTTGCCTTCACGCGGAATGCCCAACGGCCAAGCAGTGCCAAACCGATGGAGGCGATAAATGTCAGAATGACGTAGAGAACGGCAACGACGGAGAAATACTCCAGCCAACGATAGTTGATCGTGGAAAGGTTGATCGCCTGGCCAGTGAGTTCATCCACGCCGATCAGCGCGCCGATAGAGGTGCCCATAACGAGCACGACGATGAAGAAGTTGGCGAGCGCCGGATAGACCGACTTAGCGATGTGCGGAACGACGATGTAGTGGATTTGCTGCACCAACGAGAAGCCAAGGGTCTGCCCCGCTTCCAACTCAGTTTTTCGCACGGAGATGAAGCCTGCGCGCAAAATCATTGTGAGGTAAGCACCAGCGTTGAGGATCAAGCCGATCAGAACGCAGGCCTCGTTCGACCAACGCAAGCCAACCTCTGGCAGACCAAAATAGAGAAAATAGATTTGGATGAGCGCCGGTGTGTTGGTGATGAAAATCACGTAGCCGTCGACCAACCAGCGCAGCGGTGCTGGACCATAGGTTTTGATGGCTGCCCCAAAAAGGCCGATTAACACGCCACCGGCAAAGGCGACAACGCCGAGCTGAAACGTCAGCCAGGCGCCTTCCATGAGGGCTTCGAAATTGTCCCAGACGACGCGGTATTGGAACGTGTAATTCATGGGACCCCAGGTCGCGCTCTCACAAATGAGGTTAGATTTGGCGGCACAAACGGCAAAGAGGTGCAAGGAGCGACTCGGAAAGCGAGCTTTGGCCCGGTTGAGAGGCGCGACACAGCAGATCGCAGCCATTTGGCCGTGCGAAGCATATGGCCAGTTTGCTCGCCTACGGTGTTGCAAGCCCTTGAAAACCAGGCGGTTTCCCGCGATCTTGCGCCTTGTAGGCAAACAAACTGACTCATACCAAATCAGCCTCATTTGTGAGAGCGTGACCTAAGGGTTATCGAAGCCCAACCAAGCGAGGGAACTGCCCGACACCCCGCCCGACCCTGCCGCAGGAGTGGCAAGACCAGACGAAGCGTCGGGAAGGCTCTAGAAGTAGGGGCTGGGCACAACTTCGCGCAGCATCGGCGAGCCGTAATGCGCTTCCCAGGTTTCATTGATCATGCCTGAGGAATGAAGGCCGTAGAGCAGAATGTTGAGCACTTCGGTCAAGTTGTCATTGCCTTGGGCAACGCCAATCGCGCAGTAGGCGACAAAGATCGGGTTCTCAACAACGCGCCAGTCAACATCAGGGTAGTTCTCGGTGAACGCCATGAAGAAATCGATGTTCTCGACAATCGCATCAGCGCGGCCTTGAGCGACCAGGCGGACCGTATCGGCCAGCGTATCGACAAGTTCCAACTCAACGTTGGGCATATTCTCTTCGATCCAACCAACGGTCCAATTGCCGCGCATGTTGGCAAGCGTCACGCTGTCTTCGTTGAAATCTTCCCAGCTGTCGCCCTCGATCTCTGAGGTTGCAAGCACAGCCAGAACTTCGGTGTGCAGTGGCACGGTGTAGTCGATCAACATGGCGCGCGAAGCGTTGCGGGTGAGTGCGCCAAGCGAGACATCAATCCGGTCGGATACAAGGAATGGAACACGCTGGGGTGTTTCGGTGGGTACCCACTCAACTTCTACACCCAGGCCTTCTGCCAGTGCGTTGGCGACATCAATGTCGAAGCCTTCCCAGTCACCGGCGTCGTTGCGCGTGCTCATATTTGGGAAATTGGGATTGATGCCAACGCGCAAAACGCCTTCTGAGAGAATCTCATCAAGGGTGCGCGCTTTAGCCACCGCAATAGGGGCACTAAGAATGGCAAGGCCCGTTAAGCCCGCAACAAGGGTCCGTTTGATCATTGATCTTCCTCCACATTGAGTTTGTCCGGTGGGCAGAATGCCATCGGAAGAGAGTTCACTCGCCTCTGTGACATTGCGAACTTTCGTGCGGATTATGACGCTTTGTCACACCATCCTGTCAATGGCGCATCCATACGTGCAAACCGCTATGTTACGCCCTCTGGTGGTTCCATCTGCGCTTCAACTTCGATTTCAACGTCATATGGCCCTATCAATGTGATGCCAGCGATGAGCGTGTTTGCCGGACGGACGTCGGCAAAATAGCGTGCATGGACCTGCGAGACCGCTTCCCAGTCATCTTCGTTTCGCAAGTAGATGCGGGTGCGCACGACATCATCCAAACTGCCGCCAAGCGATGAGATGGCAGCTGAAACTTTGTCGAGGATGTAGACCGCCTGCCCTTTCACGTTGCCTGGACAGATGTCTTGTCCGCTTGGCGCTGTCGCGGTTGTTCCACTGACGGTGATGCGGTTGCCAGTACGCAAGGCACGCGCAAAGCCTGCTTTTTCCTCCCAGATAGACCCACTCTCAGCGCGTTGGCGCGTTGGGCGAGCAGTACTGTCGGCGACCGGGAAAACCGGCGGCAGGCTATCCAGATGATCGCTAAGATCGCCAGACGCAGTAAGAAAGGGGGGCTTGCGATATTCATCACCGCAATCGCCAGGGATTGGCTCCAGGGCGTCCAGGCATGTGCTGATGGATGCCTGATCTTCATCGTCCAGCACCACAGCCAGCGCGCGCTTGTTATCAGCCCTGTGTTCACCTTCACCCAGCCGCGTACCGATGATCGTTGCCGTTATTGCCGGATGGGCCAGTGTCCAAGCGGTGGCGATATTTGACACCGATGCGCCGTGCTTTTTGGCTACCTTGACCAAGGTAGAAAGCAACGCTTGAAACGGTGCCCAACCACCAGACGCATCGACAAACCGCTTGTATTTCATGCGGCTCCAATCAGGGATGTTCTCAGGTTCGTCTGCTGCAACATAGCGGTCAGACAAAAAACCACCGCACAGCGTACCAAAGGCAAGCAGAGCAACATTGTGCTCTGCGGCCACGGTGCTCAGGTCACCGGCGGCTCGCCGGTCAAGCAGCGAGAAACAAACCTGGTTCGAGGCGATCTCAATGCCGCTCTTTAAAAGGAGGTGCAGGTGGGCGGCATCGAAATTCGTGAGTCCGATTTCTCGGATCAACCCCTCTTCGCGCAGCCGCATCATGTGCTCAAGTGCATCAATGTATTGGTGCGATTCATAGCGCCACCAATGGAACTGCATGACGTCGATGGTCTGTAGGTCGAGCCGTCTTAGGGCCGTTTCCACACCCTTGCGCACCATGTCGGCATCCATTTCGCCAGGCGCGGGGCACCATTTGGTGAGAATGGTGGGCGGTGTCTCGCCGGCGTCTCGCATCGCCTTGTGGGCCATACCAGCGACAATCTCAGCGCTGCCGTAGTGGTCCGCCATGTCGAATGTATCAAACCCGTCGCGGGCATAATCGAGCAGCGCCTGCGCAGCGGCATCCAGATCAAATACCTTTCCATCACGCTCCTGGTCGGCCATCTGCCAAAGACCGGTGACAAGACGGCGCACAGACACACGACCGATTGAGGCTTCAGGTAAGGCAGCTTTCATGACATTCTCCATTTTCGAACATGTGTGCGCATATTGAACATGCCTGCAAGGCGCCGCGTACCTGTGGCAATGGAAAACTGGTTCGGTGAGTAACGATGCATATCGGATTGGTTGTGAACCCAATCGCAGGGTTGGGTGGCCGGGTTGGCTTAAAGGGCACGGATGGCCCTGGCACAGTGGCGCAAGCGCTTGAGCGCGGAGCCGAGCCGCAGGCCGGGCCACGCGCACGGCGCGCAATAAACCAGTTCGCTAAACGCGTGCCAGGGGCCAGTTTGCTTATCGCCTCGGGTCAACAAGGTGCGGATTGGGCAGAGGGTTTGGCCCTTAATGTCACAGTGATTGATCTGACAACCGACTCGCAAACAGCCCGAGACACCCACCTTGCCGTGGAATCTATGGCCGATTGCGATCTCATCGTGTTTGCCGGCGGCGATGGCACCGCGCGAGATGTTGCCTCGGCCCTACGGAAGGGCCAGGCCATGCTCGGCATTCCGTGCGGTGTGAAAATGCACTCAGGCGTGTTTGCCATTTCGCCTGAGGCTGCCGGGGCACTGCTGGCCGATATCCTGACCACACCTGATCGCATCACCTGGACCAATGAAGCCGAAGTGATGGACATTGATGAAGCCGCTTTGCGAAAGGGTCACATTGCACCGGAGCTTTACGGTCATGCCCGCGTGCCCATGACTGCCAACCGCATCCAGGCCTCAAAGGGAGGATTGCGCAAGGATTGGAGAGCAGCACTGGCCGGTGCCGCGGCGGAATTGGCCAAGCAAATGGATACTGACACGCTTTATGTCATTGGCCCTGGAACCAGTGCTGGCGCTGTGATGCAGGCGGCTGGCCACACGCCAACTGTGCTGGGCATCGATGCTTTGCGCAACGGCAAGGTGGTGGCACGCGACGTCGGATCACGCGAGCTAGAAGCATTGGCCAGCGAGGGCCCTGTGCGGCTCGTCCTTGGCGTAACGGGTCAGCAAGGGTTCCTGATTGGTCGTGGCAATCAGCAGATCAGCCCACAAGTGCTCGCTAGGGCCGGGCGGGAGGGACTGATTGTTCTGGCGGCCGAAGACAAGTTGATGGGTCTTGCCCAGCCGTGCCTGTGGGTGGACAGCGGAGACCCCGTTTTGGATGCGCAGCTTGAGGGCTTTTTACGCGTGCGCACGGCACCTGGCCGCGAAACAATGATGCGGCTTTCCGCCGGTTGAAATCACACCATCATTGGCTTGATTTCGTGTGTGCGTTATGTGAACTTTTGTGCACTATTTGTACGCCCCCTTGAGATAGCCCCACGCCCTTGCTCTTAGGAGACCTTTATGTCGACTGAAACCAGTCCCGCTCGATCCCACCCTCGGGTGGCCCACCCCTGGATGGCCCTCTCGGCACCCGGAGTGATCGATGAGATGTTGGCTAAGATCGGCGCCTCTTCTGTGGCAGAGCTGTTCGAGCAGATTCCCGCCGATCATTACCGCAAGACCCCGCTTGATCTGCCCCCTGCCCTCACCAGCGAGATGGAACTGAAGCGTGATCTGGTGACACGCCTGAAGCGCAATGAAAGCTGTGAGGATAATCTCAGCTTTCTCGGTGCCGGTGTCTGGCAGCACCATGTGCCAGATATTGTCGATGAGATTGTTGGGCGGACGGAGTTCGCCACCAATGTGTGGGGCAGCTATCAGTCCGATCATGGGCGCAACCAGACCTGGTTTGAGTTCTCTTCCCAGCTTGGTGTGCTGCTCAACCTCGATGTGGTGCAACTGCCTGTCTATTCCTGGGGGTGCGCAAGCGGTCATGCGATCCGTATGGCCGCCAAGATTACTGGGCGCAAAAAGGTGCTTGTCCCGCAGCTTAGCGATCCCGAACGCCTGTCGGTGATCCGCACCTATTGCCAGCCACAGGAGATGGAAAGCGCCATAGAAATGGTGATGGTGGCAGCTGACCCGACGTCCGGGCGGCTTGATCTCAACGATCTGAAAGCCAAACTCGGGTCTGACATAGCAGCGGTCTATTTCGAAAATCCTGCCTATCTCGGCACCATTGAAACTGGCGCAGCCGAAATCGCCAAACTAGCACGTGCGGCGGGTGCGGAAACCATTGTTGGCGTTGACCCGATCAGCCTTGGCGTGATGACCGCGCCTGGCGACTACGGCGCAGATATCGTTACCGGACCGGTGCAACCGCTTGGCGTGCACATGCAGTGCGGTGGTGGTGCGGGTGGGTTTATCGCCTCGCGCGACGAAGAGGCCTATGTGCGCAGCTACAACGGCTTTCTGGTCTCTATCGCGCCAACACTTGAAGAGGGCCAACACGCCTTTGGTCTGGCCTGTCCGCACCAAAACTCATACGGCATGCGCGAATATGGCAATGACTGGACGGGTAACTCAACCTATCTCTGGGCCATTGCCGGTGCGGTTTATATGAGCCTGCTCGGTCCAGACGGCTTTACTGAAGTGGGTCGTCTCATTGTCTCGCAGGCGCGTTACGCCGCCAAACTTCTAGGCGAGGTGCCAGGCGTTCGGATCGTCTGGCCGGACACGCAGTTCAAAGAGTTCGTCGTCAACTTTGATGACACAAGCAAAACCGTCGCAGAAATCAACGATGCGCTGCGCGCCAAAGGCATTTTCGGTGGCAAGGACATCTCCGACGAAGGGCTGGGGCTTGGCCAGACCGCGCTCTACTGCGTGACTGAAGTGCACACTGCCGCCGATATCAAACGCCTTGCCGATACCATGAAGGAGGTTCTGTCATGAGCCGCTTGCCGAACTTTCACGCCGCCAAATGGGATGAGCCGGTAGTTATGGAAATGGGGCGCCCTGGCGGACGCGGGCAGATCTTTCCGGCGCCGGAATCTGAGGTCACTAGCAGTGTTGGTGATGATCTGATCCCCGGTGTCATGGCACGCAAAGATCGCCCCGAACTGCCAGAGATCACCGAATTTGAGGCGCAGCGGCATTATCTGCACTTAAGCCAGATGACGCTTGGCATGATGGGTGTCAGCCTGTTCGGTACGTGCACGATGAAGTACAACTCCAAAACGTCGGAGTATGCGACGCTGCGGCCTGAACTCGCTGAGATTCACCCCTACCAGCATGAGGACACTCTGCAAGGTGTGCTTGGCATCATTCACGAGTTTGACGGTATTCTACGGTCGCTCTCTGGTATGGATCAGTTCATCTTTCAGGCCGGTGGCGGGGCGGATGCTGCCTACACCATGACGGCGCTTGCCCGAGCATATTGGAAAGACAAAGGCCTGCTTGGCCAACGCACCGAGATGGTGACATCAGCCCAGTCGCACCCGTGCAATCCAGCAACGGCGGCTGCGGCAGGTTTCAAGGTGGTAAACCTGCCACTGGAAGAGAATGGCTATCCCTCACTTGATGCGCTGAAGGCGGCGGTGAGCGACAAAACCGCTCTCATCATGCTCAACAACCCTGATGACATGGGCATCTATAACCCAGAGATCAAAGAGTGGGTGCGTGTTGCCAAGGAAGCAGGCGCGCTCTGCTTCTACGATCATGCCAACTTCAATGGCGTGATGGGCAAGCTGTCAGCGCGCGAGCTGGGCTTTGATGCTTGCATGTTCATGCTGCACAAAACCTTCGGTGCGCCCAAGGCTGGCGGCGGTCCAGCCGTTGGTGCCTTTGGCTGCTCGGATGCCCTTGCGCCCTATCTGCCAACGCCTGTCGTGGTGAAGGAGGGTGAACGCTATCGTCTGGATGATGATCGCCCGAAATCAGCAGGCAAGGTGCGCGAATACTGGGGCAATGTTCCCCAGGTCGTCAAAGCCTATGCCTGGGCGCGCGGCATGGGGGCAGATGGTATTCAGCTTGCCTCCGACATCTCCGTGGTCGCCAACAACTATATGGACAAGCGCTTGTCTGAAATCGACGGCCTTGCGATCTCCAACCCCGATGTCAAAGCCCATCGAATGGAGATGACGCGCTGGTCGTTGGGCCCGCTGGCTGAAGAAACCGGCATCGGCACGGTCGAGTTCGCCAACCGTATGGCGGACTATGGCATCGACCCCTGGTGGATGAGTCATGAGCCTTGGATTGTCGCCGAACCGTTCACGCCGGAAGCCGGTGAGTTGTGGTCCAAAGAAGACATCGATCTCTGGATCGACGTGGTTGCCAAGATTGTTGAAGAGGCCCGCACTGATCCTGAGATGGTGAAGTCTGCGCCGCACAATCAACCGGTTGCGCAGGTGAAAGGTGACGTCTTCGAAGACCCAAGCCAATGGGCGATGACCTGGCGTGCCTATAAGCGCAAAATCGGTGGTGACGCACAGGCCAATCACGGCGCTGCCACGCGTGGCGCTGCTTAGGCCGTGCCTTGGGCATGGTCATCAGTCAGCAAGCACCGAGATGCCTTTCAACGGGACGCTTGGTCGCTTGCCCAGCACCAATTCAGCGGTAAGCTGCGCCGTCATGGGCGCGGCGCTGAATCCTACCCAAGGAAACAGCGCCAGGAAGAAGCCAGGCTGATCCGGCACTTCGCCCAGGATAGGCCGCCAATCCGGCGTGCCATTCACCCAGGCGGTCCAACTGCGCACTGCGCGCATCGCCCCGAGTTTGGGCACGACATCAGCGGCAACGCCCATGTTACCGGTCAGGCTCGCTGGATCGGTGGCGAGCGTCCCATCCAGACGCTTGGCCGCTGGCCACCCGCCCCCAATGATGCAGCCGCCGTTGGCAGCCTGCTTCAACGACAGCTTGCCAGCCGCCGAATAGACGAGATGTGGGATCAACGGGGCCACGGGTTCGGTGACCGTGACCTGAAGCGGGAAGCCGTCAATCTCAATATCCACGCCCAGCATCGCCGCGACATGACCGGCCTTGGCACCCGCGGCATTGACCACGCGCTTGGCGCGAAACGATCCGCGCGAGGTTACGATCTCAAAATCTTCGATTTCTTTGGCAATGCCCAAGACCGTGGTGTTGCGATGAATAGTTACACCAGCGCCTTGCGCTGCGGCGGCTACAGCAGGGGTCGCACGCAAGGGATTGGCTTTGCCCTCAAGCGCGCAATAGCCGCCACCAATCGCCTTTTCAGACAGATAAGGCGCCATGATGCGCAGTTCATCACGGGTGAGCAGGCTGGTTTCAACGCCATGTTCACCCTCGATGGCGGCTTTGCGCGCAACAACATCCATCTGCGCATCCGTTTGCGCAACAACAACGCCGCCACCAAGCTTGACGTCCAGATCTTCGCCAACGCGATCGGAAAGCTCCTGCCACAGGGCCAGCGAGTCTTTCAAAAAGCCAAGACACGGACCGTAGGCTTGCGCCCACTCTTCTCCGTAAGCGGCAAACTCAGGATACTGAATTTGCAGATGCAGCGACCCGGCATTGGCGCCGGACGCCTGTGTGCCCAGATCACCGGCTTCAACAAGCGTAACCGAAGCGCCTGCCTCGGCAAGGTTCCACGCGGTCATCAAACCCGTGATCCCGCCACCGATCACCAGTACATCAAAACGTTCTGCCATCAGTGCAGCATCCCCTTCCGCTTCGATCCAATGAGGACGCTATGAGCAAGAGTTTTTCTGGCAGTCACACTGTCACCGTCACGCCCTTCACCGAGGGTGGGCGAGCCATCGACTTTCCCGCCTGGGAGCGCTTCTTGGATTGGCAGATGGCATGTGGTGTGCCGGGTGTCATTATTCTGGGTACGACCGGTGAGTTCCTCACCATGACCGACGACGAGCGCGAGCAGTTCGTCGTCCATACCGTGAAATACATCAATGGGCGCATCACCGTATGGGTCGGCAGCATGAACGCCTACACGCCCAACGCGGTGCGCTATTCCAAGCAGGCTGAAGACCTCGGCGCAGACGGGCTGATGATCATTCCGCCCTACTATTACACGCCTACCGATGATGAGATTTTCAACTACTACATGGCGATCTGTGACGCCTGCGATCTGCCGATCATGCTCTACAACAACCCCTTCACCTCGAACGTGGATATGAGCGCAAAACTGGTTGGGAGGCTTACCAAGAGCTTTGATCAAATCCGCTACATCAAAGAGGCCAGCCAGCGCATTGAACGCATCCACGACATTATCGTTGAGAGCGATGGACTGATGAATGTCTGGGCTGGGCAACGTGTTTTGGAAAGCTACAAGATGGGGGCAAAGGGGTATGTGAACCCCTATGGCAATTTCATTCCGCGCGCCTCTGTGAAGTTTGTTGAATGGGCCGAACAAGGCCGCTGGGATGATGTGCAAGCCGTGCAATCGGTGATCAGCAAGTTCGACACCATTATCACTGAGGGTCACCCGCTTTACGGTCACCAGTGCTACTCCAAGGCGCTCGCTGCCGCTGCTGGCTACCCGGTTGGCGATGTGCGCGCGCCGATAACGACGTTCGAAAGCCTCGGCGACGAAGGGCCCGAGCGCGTGGCCAAAATGGTGCCACTGATGGAAGAGCTGGAGCGGATCGTGGATACCATCGAAGGCCGACAGGTCGCCGCTGAGTGAATTCACCTGATGTAGGCCGCGCCATTAAGGTCAATGGTCGCGCCGGTTAAGTGCCGCGCGCGACCAGTTGCCAAAAAGACTGCCGTTTCGGCAATGTCTTCCGGCGGCACCCATTCACCCATTGGTAGAGTGGCTGTCACAGCGGCTTCACCACCGACTTTCGCTGCGCTGTTGATGGACATTTGCGTGCGCACCACACCGGGCGCGATGACATAGGCAAGAATGCCCTGCGCGGCGTAATTGCGGGCCACGGTTTTGGTGGCTGCCGAGATGGCGGCTTTGGACGCGGCATAGGCAATGGCACCGGGGTTTGCCGTACCCCGTGTGGTCACCCAACTGCCAATCCCGACAATGGCTCCTTTTTGCTCAGCATCCAGCCATTGGCGAACAGCATGGCGCATCAGACGGGCAGGTGCATGCACATTGACCGTCATGGCTTCGGTCCAAACGGTATCCCAATCGTCTATCGGGTCAGAGATACCGCCTGTCTGGCGCATGATGCCAGCATTGTTGACGAGCACATCGATACGCCCGCCTGCCATATCGACAGCCTCCTCCCAAAACCGATCAACGGCATCCATATCTTTGAAATCAGCTTGGATAAGGTGGGCCCGACCGTCGGTGGCGACTTCTGCACCTGATCGATCACCGCCATAGTGGGCCATAACGGTTGCGCCTGCCTTGATCATGGCGGTCGCTGTGGCTGCCCCGATACCCTTGGAGGCGCCTGTGACAATGACGGTTTTTCCTGTCAGCTCAGACATTGCTAGCTCCGTTTAACAAAAGGTGTTGCTGCAAGCGCTGGGTTGCAGCGCGCATAAGGCGCGGGCAGCGCTATCTCAGCGCCCAGCTCCACCGCCGCTTTCCACGTCCAGCGCGGGTCCCACAGCATGCCGCGGGCCAGCGCAACTAAGTCAGCCTGGCCTGTCGAGATGATTGTTTCTGCCTGAACCGGATTGGTGATCTGTCCCACCGCCATAACCGGGATACCAACCTCACGCCGAATGGTCTCAGCAAACCCAACCTGATAGCCCGGACCAGTTGTAATTTTCTGCCGCTGATCCAGACCGCCAGAAGTTACATCAACCATCTCGCAACCAGCATCTTTCAGGGCCTGTGAGAAGGCGAGCGAGCCTTCCATATCCCAGCCACCGTCAATCCAGTCTGTGGCCGTCAAACGGACCATCACCGGTTTGTCTGCAGGGAACGCAGCGCGCACGGCTTTGAAAACCTCCAGCGGGTACCGCATGCGGTTTTCCAATGAGCCGCCATACTGATCCTGGCGTGTATTGGTGATGGGTGAAAGAAACTCATGCAGCAGGTAACCATGAGCCACATGCAGCTCGACCAGATCAAAACCTGCGCGGTCCGCGCGCCGCGCTGAGTCCACAAAAGCATCGCGTACGCGTTCAAGCGCAGCTTCATCCATGGCACGCGGTTCTGGCCAGCCTGGCAGATAGGGCATGGCAGATGGGGCATCGGTGATCCAGGCTCCCTCACCTTCGATCAAGCCCCCACCTTCCCAGGGCGCTACCGTGCTGCCCTTGCGTCCAGAATGGCTCAGTTGAATGCCAATGCGCACATCGGCAATCGACTTCATAAAAGCAACGATGGCGGCAAAGGCTTCTTCACACGCGTCGTCGTAAAGGCCGGTGCAGCCCAGCGTGATACGCCCGTTCGGCTCAACGCCTGTTGCCTCAACGAAAATGGTTCCGGGACCCGACATGGCGAACTGGCCCAGATGCGCCAAATGCCACTGGCCGGGCACGCCATCGGTGGCCGCGTATTGGCACATTGGGGAGACGACAACGCGATTGGGCAAGGTGATCCCGCCCAGTTGCAGGGGAGTGAACAATTGAGCGGACATGAATGACCTTGAACCTGTTGGAAAAGGCGATTGATCGATGCCAATCGTGCGTTATAGTAACTTGTGTGCGCTATTTGAACATGGCGCGGAAATGCAGACAAGCAGAAAGGTCCGTCCATGTCGCAGCTTAAAGTCGCCGCCAGCACCTTCCCCTTCCTTTACTCTCATGGTGGCTTGGATGCGCTGAAGCATCTGAAATCACTTGGCTATGAAACGTATGAGCTGATGATCTTTCCGCCGCACTGCTGGCCACGTGAGCTGACGGTGAAGGATCGCAAAGAGTACAAGGCATGGCTCAATGGCGAAGGCGGCCATGTCAGCAGCTTCTGCTATCCATTGCTCGACAACAACCCGAACGGCGTGGACCGGCTGATGCGCGCCTACACCCTGGACCGCTACAAGGAAGCCATCGACTTTTCTGCTGAGCTGGAATGCCCCTATGTGGTGGCCATTCCTGGTCCGGTGAACAGCCTGATCAACCCGCCACATCAATGGATGCTGGATTGGTTCGTTGAAGGCATGAAGGAGTTGGTCGCTTACTCCAAAGGCACTGGCGTTCAACTGCTTCTGGAAAACGTGCCCTTCACCTACCTACCCACGGCCAAGGATATGGTCGACACAGCAGCGTTGATCGGGCCAGAAATCGGGGTAAACTTCGACATTTGCAACAGCGCGTTCATCAAGGAAGACCCAGCTGAATCGATCCGCATGCTGGGCAGCCTGGTGAAGAACGTTCACATCTCTGACTCCGGCTATGATGATTTCAAGCATGAGAAGCTGGGAACTGGCATTGTTGATCCAGCGTCTGCGGCCAAAGCGCTGAACGATATCGGCTATACCGGTGTGACCGTGCTGGAAATCATCACCGATGCGTTGGCCGAAGGCGCTGACCCTGACGGCGACATCAAGGTCAGCCACGACATTCTGGCTGCCAATGGATGGGCAGCGCGAAGCTAGGCTGCTGCCTTAAGCCAAACCCGCTTCAACCGGCAAAACGAGTCCCGTCATTCCCCCCGAGGCGTCCGACGCCAAAAAATGGGCCGCATTTGCCACGTCTCTTGGCGTGGCGAGGCGGCCCAAAGCCGACTCAGCTGCCAAGGCTTGCAACGCTTCATCTGATGATGGTCCGCCTGTCTGATGGCGCGCTTCTACCCTACCCTTCAAAGCCTCAGTCGCGATGGGTCCCGGTGCTAAGGCGTTGACGCGGATGTTGCGTGGTCCAAGGTTGAGGGCTGCGGCACGCATCACCCCAATCACAGCATGTTTCGAGGCTGTGTAAAGCACTTGCTGGGGATGCGCTTTGTAGCCATTGATCGAGGCCATCGCGACAACCGACCCATGGCCGGAAGCCCCCAGCGCATCGGCAAAAGCGCCGATGGTGGCCGCCACGCCCCAGACATTGACGCGCATGACGCGATCCCATTCTACCCGGTCTAACGCCTCCATGCCGCGCCAAGGCGGAACCAGGCCAGCATTGGCGACGACGATATCAACCGTGCCGAGCTGCGATGCCAATGCCGAAAGGGCCGCATCAGCCTCATCAGTTGCCAGATCGATCCCGACGCCCCGCCAAGCTTTCGGCAGATCACCCACCATATCAGGCAGGTCCACAGCGATGATCCTTGCTCCCGCCTGATCCAAGCATTCGGCAATCGCGCGGCCCAGCCCGCCTGCCGCGCCGGTGACCACAGCGCAACGCCCTTTAAGCGAGTGATTGTTTTCCACGGCAAAACCCTCCAACACTGATGTCCATATCTTGGATCCCAGTTTGGGCCCAATTCTCGATTGCCTCTCCCGCACACTTGTGCGTTATGTGAACTCATGCAAGACAAATCGCCAAAATCACCCATGATCACGATCCTCGGCGCGGGCTCTATCGGCGTTTCCTTTGCCGCTGTGTTTGCTGATGCGGGCGCACATGTGACCCTCGCCGACCCTGACGAAGAACGCCGTAATGCGGTGGATGCTGGCTTGACCGTGCAGCAAGGGGCGATCCAAACAGCCGGTCTTTCGCGCGGCGGTACGGGCCATGTGAGTGTGGTTGACCACCCTAGAGAGAAGCTTGAGCACTCCAATCTGGTTCTGGAATGCGGTCCAGAAAACCTTGAAATCAAACAAGCCATCTTCGCGGACTTGTTCGCCCAGACGGGCGAGGAAACAATCCTAGCCACTGCATCGTCAGCGATCACGATCTCGCAGATCTTGCCCAATGCGGAGAAACAAAGGCGCTGCCTTGTCGCGCATCCGGTCAATCCACCGGCTGTACTGCGGGTCATTGAGCTTGTGCCCGCGCCAGGCACAGATCCTGCGGCAACCAAAAGCGCGGCGCGCATCTTAGCTGAGGCGGGTTTCGAGACCGTTCAACTGAACCACGAGATCGAAGGCTTTGTGCTGAACCGCCTGCAAGGTGCGGTGCTGCGTGAGGCGTATCGGTTGGTCGATGAGGGCGTCACGGATGTGGCCGGGGTCGAGGCGATCATGCGCATGGGCCTTGGACCACGTTGGGCGCTTTCCGGCCCGTTTGAAACCGCTGAACTCAACACGCCCGGCGGCATCAAAGCACATGCTGCCCGCATGGGCCCAGCCTACAAGCGTATGGGCGAGGCGCGCGGCGAGACGGTGGAGTGGAGTGACGAGCTTGTTTCCAATGTTGAGCTACAACGGCGAAACGTTCTGCCAGCTGATGCCCTGGCTGACCGCGCCCAATGGCGGTCAAGCGCGGTGGCGCGGCTTGTTGCGGCCCGCGATAAGCTGATGCGGGACTGACCTCCTCATGAGCAAAAAAACACTTCACTTCGACGGTCAAAAGATCATCGCGCAAGACGGTCAGAGCCTGGCAGCAGCGCTGACGCAGGCAGGTGTTCGGGCCTTCCGAGAGACCGCCAAAGATGATGAGCGTGGCATCTTCTGCGGCATGGGCGTCTGCCAAGACTGTCTCGTCACCGTCAATGGCACACCCAACCAGCGTGCTTGTATGACGCCAGTTCAGGACGGCATGACAGTTTCCCGCCAAGTGGCTTTGCCGGAATTTGGCGCGACTGCTAGAACCGCCACCAAAGAGCCGCTGCATCTATCACCAGACGTGTTGATCGTTGGCGGCGGTGCTGGCGGATTGTCGGCAGCCATCGCAGCGGCCAATGCAGGCGCATCCGTTGTGGTGCTTGATGAGCGCAACGTCGCAGGCGGCCAGTACTACAAGCAGGCCGCCAATGGGACAGTTCTCGATCAACAGCAGGGCGATGGCGCCCGCCTGGTGAGCGAGGCCAAGGCCGCCGGCGCCCAGCTGATCGCTGGTGTGGAGCTTTGGGGCGCCTTTGATGGCCTCATGTTTCTTGGCCAGCGCGAAGGCACGCCTGTCATCGCAAAACCCGAGACGGCCATCATTGCCACTGGCGCTTATGAGCGTCCCGTCACCGTTCCGGGCTGGACACTGCCAGGCGTGATGACAACAGGTGCTGCGCAAACGCTCTGGCGCAGCTATCAGACATTGCCCGGCAAGCGCGTTGCGGTCTGCGGGTCAGGCCCTTTGAACGTTCAGGTGGCACTGGAACTGGCCAAAGGCGGAGCAGAAATCGTCTACCTCGCCGAACGGGCACCAGCGGCCACCGCCAAGCCATTCACAGCGTTGGCAATGGCGTTGGCTGACCCCAAGCTTACGGCACAAGGCTTGGGCATGCTGGCTGGCCTGCGCCAGCACGGCATCAAGGTTCATAATGGTGCAGAGCTCATGGCCATTGCCAAAGACGAAGATGGACTCGCGGCAACATTTCGTAACAGTTCAGGCCGCGAAGACACGGTGCACCTCGATGCGCTTTGCATGAATGCAGGCTTTGAGCCGCAGAACGAAATCCTTCGTCTTCTGGGCGCGCAGATGCACTACGATAAGGCGATGGGACATCTGCGCTGCCAGAAAAGTGAGCGCATGGAGACCAGTGTTTCCGGACTCTATGCGATTGGCGATTGCACCGGTCTTGGCGGGGCACCAGCCGCGCGGATTGAAGGTGAGATCGCAGGCGCTTGGGCCGCTGCAGCGACAGGCCACGGAAGTGGCGAAGGCCTGGCCGCAAAGCTGCATACGCTCACCAAGCATCTCACATTCCAGAGCAAGCTTTGGGAGCTTTACGACATTGCACCGCGCGACACGGCACCTTTGCCAGATGAGACCACGATCTGCCGCTGTGAGGAGTTGACACTCGGTGATGTTCGCGCCGGGCTTTCAACCGCGCCTGGTCATGTCGGCACGCTGAAGCGTGCAACCCGTATTGGCATGGGCCGTTGTCAGGGTCGCTATTGCGGCCCGATAGCTGCGCGCATGGTGTCAGATGCGACGGGCAAGCCGATTGAAGATCTCAGCTTCTTTGCGCCACGTGTGCCGGTCAAGCCGGTTGCCATTTCAGCCATTTTGGCGGCGCAGGACGCGATAGACGAGGCGGCCGATGAAGGCGACTGATGCGCTTGTCATTGGTGGCGGTGTGACCGGCACCATGGCTGCTATTGCCCTGGCTGAGCAGGGCGCACAGGTCACAATCCTGGATGCGGGAACCAACGCTGGCTCAGATGCGAATGCAGGGTCGCTGCATGTGCAAATGCAAAGCAGGTTTATGCGGCTCTATCCTGACCAAGTGGACAATGTGGAGGCCTCGCTACCGTTTTACCGAGACGCCGCCGAAGAATGGGCTCGTCTGGATCAGCAGCTGGGCGGGATAGACCTGGTGCGCAAAGGCGGGCTGATGCTGGCCGAAAGCGCCGAGCAACTTGCCTTTCTGGAGGCGAAGGCGAAACGCGAAGCTGCCAAAGGCTTAGCGGTGGACATTCTTGATCGACCCGCCCTGGACGAAGTCGCGCCCTGGTTGGGGTCGCAGATTGTTGGCGCTGAACTCTGCCGGGATGAAGGCAAGCTCAATCCACTTGTCGCCAATGCCAAACTGCGGGCGTTGGCCGATAAGCTCGGCGTGGTGCGCCGTACCACACATGTAACCCGGCTGGATGTCGGCCCGGGCGATATCTCGGCCTTCACTTCAGATGGTTTTTTCGGCGCTGAGCAGGTCATCGTTGCAGCGGCTTGGGGGTCCAGAGATCTGGTCGCGCCTTTTGGGGTTTCCATACCAAGCCAGGCAGAACCGCTGCACATGAACATCACAGAATCTGGAGCACCGGTCCTTCATCATTTGGTTCAGCATGCTGAACGCTCAATCACGTTGAAGCAGTTCGGGTCTGGTCAGATCGTGATCGGCGGAGGTTGGCCTGCACAAAGCCGTGGCGACGTGAAGCCGCCCGCCGTTCAATCAGCCTCGCTGATGGGCAATGTGGCGCTGGCCGCCAAACTTGTTCCTGGTATCGCTGGATTGCGTGTTATCCGCACCTGGGCTGGCATGAACACCACAACGGATGGCGCTTCGGTGATCGGTCGGCTGCCGCAAAGCGAGCGGATCATCATGGCCATACCTGGGGATGCTGGCTACACGCTTGGGCCACTGGTCGGGCGGGCGGCGGCATCTATCGCGCTCGGCCAAGAGCCGGCCATGGATGTCGGGCGCTTTTCGCCGCACCGCTTTGCGGCCTGACTTCAGCGCCGCAAAGCCTGTGTGATCTTACCGACCGTTTCCTGTAGCTTAGGCAGGATGAAATCCTCCATCTCGGTGGTTGTCATGCGTAAAGTGGGCACACCGAGATTGATGGCGCCGGCCATAACGCCCGACGACAGGTAAAGCGGCACGGCGATGGACATCAGCCCGGTTTCCAGCTCCTGGTCGACAAGGGACCAGCCTTTTTCGCGCACATCTTCTAAGATCGCACGGAACTCGCCGCGGTCCGTGACGGTACGGTCGGTCATGCGCGTAAGCGGGATGCTTTGCAGCATTCCAAGCCACTGATCTTCAGGCAGGCCAGCTAGAAGAACGCGACCTGTTGCGGTCGCGTGAGCGGGAAAACGACGCCCCACCGTGATGCCGACACTGATCACGCGGTGAAACTGCGTGCCGCTGACATACACAACGTCATAATTGTCGAGGATCGCCGCAGACACACTTTCACGCGTTTCCTCAGACAAATGCTCGATAAAGGGCCGGGCAATATCCCACGTGCCTTTGGACGACAGCACCGAAAAACCGAGTTCAAGGACCTGCGGTGTGAGGTCAAACAGCCGTCCATCAGCCACGGCATAGCCTTCTCGCACCAATGTTAAAAGAATTCTGCGCGCGCCGGCACGGGTGTTTCCGGTCTCTGCAGCAACCTCTGACAAGGTCATCTTGCGGCGCGTTCTATTGAACGCACGAAGTACATCCAGGCCACGAGCAAGAGAACTGACGTAATCGCGCGAATTGGGCGCGTTTTCCCCGTTCTCATCCATCTCATCGGGAGCAGCCGTCATCAGTCCAGAGGGCGCATCAGAAGCCTTTGTTTTGCTCTTTACTGCAGCGGCACTGTCACCAGTTGCCTTGTCCTTTGGCTTTCCGGCCATGGAACCTCGCTTTTAATCACCAGTTCTTGGTCCCTGAAGAAAGGACCGATTCGGCACGAATGTCTGCCTACCACACCGCATTTGCAACGGGCAGGTGAAGAATTGCGGAAAAGCACTTGCGCACATTCTCGTATCGGTGAATTATCGCACAAGCGTTCGCTATGTGAACTTTTTGGAGAAATGGGAGACTTCAACGTGACTATATTAAAAAACACTGCGCACGGTATTTCGCGCAGAACGGCGCTCAAGGGCTTGGCCGCTACAACAGCTTTGGCCGCTACACCGTTCAGCATTGCGCGGGCACAAAGTGATGTCACGCTTCGCTGGTGGTCGCCACAGGCTGCACCGGCTCAAGTTGAAGCCTACCAGCTCCAGATCGCGAATTTTGAAGCCGCTAACCCTGGCATCCGCGTTGAATTCGAAACAACCTCCGATGAAGGCTACGCGCCACAGCTTGCCGCTGCCTTCTCATCGGGCGAAGTGCCAGATATTGTTACCCACCTGCCATCCTTCGCCGTGCAATCCTACTATGCCAATGGGCTGGTGGAACCGTTCAACGATGTGATTGAGGCGATTGGCACGGACGACTATTTCCCCGGCGCCAATGACGTGTTCCGCGCTGCAGACGGCAACTATTGTGGCACCGGCATCGGCAACTCCGCCGCCAACATGATGTGGCTGCGCAAAGACCTGATGGAAGAAGCTGGCATCGACAGCGCCCCAGAAACTTGGGACGAATTGCGCGCTGCGGTTTCCGCCATGCAGACCGGCGGCCTGTACGGTGCGCCGCTTCCCTATGGTCGTAACTCGATGACGTCGCTGATTTTCATCGGCTTCATTCACCAGGCTGGCGGGCAGGTGTTCTCGCCGGACCTTGAGGTTGCCATCGACAATGAGGGCACACGCAACGCGCTGGAGTTCTACCGTGAGATGCGCGAGTTCTGCCCTCCCGGCGCCACAAACTATTCCTGGGGTGAAGCCATCACGGCCTTTGTGTCTGGCGCAACCGCGACAGGCATCTACACAGGCCGCGTGCTCGCCAATGTACGTGATCAGAACCCAAGCATTGCTGACCATATCACCTGCGTGCGTTATCCGCGTATCTCCGCCGATGTGGCGCCATGGACATTCAATGACTTCCCATCGGTGTTCATCCCGGCACAGTCGCAGAACATCGACGCAGCCAAGCAGTTTGCGGCTTTCCTGTTTGATCCAGAAGGCTACATCAAGCAGCTGCACGCCGCGCCGGGCCACGTGCTGCCGGTCCTGCAGTCGATCAACAACGATCCGATGTACCAGGACAACGACATCATCCAGAAGTACGCGCCGGAAGTTGAGCTGATGGCTGAATCGGCTGCTGGCGGCTTTAACCTTGGCTATGAGAGCGCCAACCATGCTTCCAACGAGAAGGCTGGCGAGATCATCGGTTCCAATGTGATCTCCGATCTGGTGCAGAAGGTTGTGCTGAACGGCGACAATGTTGATACCGCGCTAAGCGAGGCCTCCACGGCCATCGAAGCCATCGTCAACAGCTAAGCGCATAGCTTAAGCTTCGCGATATTTGACCGCCCCTCAACTCAGTTGGGGGGCGGTTGGCGACACTTGAAAGAACCCGATGTCCACCGCCCCAAAAACACTGCTTGAAAAGCGTTATGCCATGCTTGGCGTGATGCTGATCGCGCCGACGGTCTTGGTGTTTTGTGCAGTCATCGTCTACCCGCTGCTTTCGGCGATCTATCTGTCGTTCTTCAATATCTTTACCCCGACCCTGGAAGGCGAGTTTGTTGGCCTATCTAACTATGTCGAGCTGCTGCAAACCGGCCAATTCTGGAATGCGCTTGGCAACACGCTGATCTGGACGGTTGGTACGCTATCGCTTCAGATCCTGTTCGGCGTTGGCATGGCGCTGGTGCTGCACCAAAATATCTGGTTCCGCAGCCTTGCCCGCTCGCTGATCCTCTTCCCCTATTTCATCTCCACGGTCGTTGCCGTGCTTGTTTGGAAGTGGCTGTTCAATGATCTGTACGGGATCATGAACCACCTGCTCATCACAGTGGGCATCATCGACTTTCCAATGGATTATTTGGGCACGATGCCCAACGCGATGATCTCGGTAATTTTGGTCGGTGCCTGGAAGTATTTTCCCTTCGTGGTGATTGCCGTTCTGGCGCGCCTGCAAACGATCCCCGACGCGCTTTATGAAGCTGCGAAGATCGATGGCGCTGGTCCGATTGCTCGCTTCTTTGATGTCACGCTTCCACAACTGCGCGACGTGCTGGTCGTGATCATCCTCTTGCGTGCCATCTGGGATTTCAAAGAGTTCGACTTGATCTTCTTGCTCACCGGTGGCGGTCCCTTGAGCGATACCCAGACTTTGCCGCTTCTCGTCTACCAAGAAGCCTTCGCGCTCAATGATATGGGCATGGCATCAGCCTTCGCCGTCGTGATGATGCTGATCATGCTCGTCTTCATGCTTGTCTACATTCGCCGCACACGCAGTGAAGAGGACGCCTGATGCCAACGGTAAAAAAGATCGCGTTCAACATCTTCGCCTGGGGTATAGTGCTCGCGGTGGCGTTCCCGCTGTTTTGGATGCTGGTCACCTCAGTGAAACCAGGCTTTGAGCTGTTCCGCCGTCCGCCCACTATGTTGCCTGAAACATGGACGTTTGAGCACTATTGGCACCTCATCCAGCGCACGAATTTCCTCACCTATTTCCGCAACTCGGTGATCCTGTCGACTGCAACCACGCTGGTTGTTGTGGCGATTGGCACACTCGGCGCCTATAGCCTGGTGCGGTTCAAGTTCCGCGGTCGCGAGAGCTTAGCGTTCCTGGTGCTGTTCACTTACCTGCTGCCATCGGTCGTGCTGATCATTCCGCTCTATCTTCTGCTGGTGAACATTGGGCTGTCGAACACCATTTTCAGCCTCGTGATTGCCTACACAACCTTCGCCCTGCCCTATGCTTTGTGGCTATTGCGCTCGTTTATGGCCGGCATTCCAGAAGACCTGGAAAGTGCCGCACTTGTGGATGGAGCCTCACGACTAGGCGCCTTTTGGGATGTGATCCTGCCGCAGCTTTTGCCTGGCATCATTTCCACCGCGCTGTTCACCTTCATTCTTAGCTGGAACGAATATCTCTACGCGCTGGTGCTGGTGAACTCTGACAGTGCGCGTCCGCTGACCACCGGCGTGATGAACATGCTGGTGTCGTCCTTCAACATTGAGTGGTCACTGCTCATGGCCGCCTCGGTGATGATGAGCGTTCCGCTCATTATCGCCTTCGCCTTCCTGCAAAGTTATCTGACCCGCGGCTTCGGTGCCGGCGGTGTGAAAGGTTAGTTCATGGCCGCTGTGGTCTTCTCCAAGGTTCGAAAAGAGTTCGGGTCTTTTACCGCTGTTCAAGGGCTTGATCTGTCTATCGATGAGGGTGAGTTCGTCTCACTGCTTGGCCCGTCAGGCTGTGGCAAGACAACGACACTGCGCATGCTGGCTGGTCTAGAATTTCCAACCTCAGGTGAGATCAGTATCGGTGATCGCGTGGTCAACGATGTGGCGCCAGGCCAACGCGATATCGCAATGGTGTTCCAGTCCTATGCGCTCTATCCGCACATGAGCGTGGCGCAGAACATCGCCTACCCGCTGAAAAAACGGGGTGTGGCGTCGGCAGAACGGACGGCCCAGGTCAATGCCACGGCAGAGCTTTTGCAACTCACCGAGTTGCTTGGTCGCAAACCGCGCCAGCTTTCCGGTGGTCAGCAACAGCGCGTTGCCCTTGGACGTGCGTTGGTGCGCGATCCCAAAGTGTTTTTGCTGGATGAGCCGCTGTCGAACCTTGATGCCAAACTGCGCGGCTATATGCGCGTGGAACTGGTGGAACTGCACCGTCGCCTGGGCCGCACCATGGTTTATGTGACCCATGATCAGCTTGAAGCGATGACCATGTCAGACCGCATCGCTGTCATGGAAGGTGGGGAGCTTCAACAGTTCGCAGCGCCCACGGAGGTCTATGCAGCGCCGGCCAACCGGTTCGTTGCTAGCTTCATCGGCACGCCGGGCATGACGCTGATGGATGGTGAACTTTCCAAAGCCGGCGCGAGTTGGACGTTCAAGGCCGATGGGATTTCGTTGCCTGTCGGACCACTCGGTGACAATGCCGCTGCTGGACCAGCATGCCTGGGCGTGCGCCCGGAGCATGTGCTGATTGGCGAAGGCCCGATTAAAGGCATCATTCAGGTCGTTGAAAAAACCGGCCATGAAAACATCGTGGTTCTAGAGCTTTCCGGCGGGCACCGGCTAACGGGCCGGGTGCCAGCACCACAATCCTGGAATCCCGGCGAAACCGTTTCGCTCTCTTTTGATGCCGACAACGCCCATGTGTTTGGTCCCGGCGCCAAAGGACCGAGGCTCAACCGACCTACGGAGACAAACGTTACCGACATGCCATCCCCTGTCCTTCAGAAAGCACTGCCATGAACAGAGACAGCATCGACTGGACCGGGCCTATGCCGGCGGTCACCACGCCTTTTCATGCTGACCTCTCGCTTGATGAGGAAGGCTTTGTTGGCAACATCAACCGCCTCTTGAATGCCGGCGCGACTGGCATTGTTGCCGCTGGCTGCACTGGTGAATTCTGGGCGCTATCGCTGACTGAGCGCGAGCGTTTGGCTGAACTCACCGTGGACGCCTGCAAGGGACGTGGCCCAGCTATTGTCGGCACCGGCGCCATCCGTGAAGGCGAAGTGATCGAACAGATCGATGCTGCGCGATCGGCAGACGCCGACGCAGTGCTGGTGATGCCAGCCTATTTCGCCCATCTCTCCGATAGCGAAACCATCGAGCATTTCGCTGCCATCGATGCGAAGTCAACGCTGCCAATCGTGCTCTACAACATCCCCGGCAATGCCGGAAACGCCATCACACCGGCCATCGCTGACAAGCTGGCTGACCTCGACAATGTGGTGGCCATCAAGGAAAGCAGCGGTGATTGGCAGAACTTCCATCAGACGCTCAACATGGTGAAAGATCGTATCCGTGTGTTCTGTGGACCATCGTCCACCATCGGCGTGGCTGCAACACTAGCTGGCGCAGATGGGCATATCGACTGCTTCCCCAATGTCTGGGAAGACTGCATGCAGCTTTGGCACAAAACCAAGGCTGGCCAAATGGACGAAGCATGGGCTTTGCAGAACACCGGCCAGGCGATGACTGAGCTCTTTATCTCTGAAGGTCGTACGCTTTACCCCGCCACCAAAGCTGCGATGAACTTTCTCGGCTTCCCCGGTGGTGGCGTGCCGCGCCCGCCGCTGCGCCCGCTTTCTGGCTCTGCGCTCAAAGGCTTGCAGGCTGGCATGGACAGCCTGATTGGAACAAACAAGCAGGTTGCCTAACACCTGCAGACCGACAACGAGGAGTGATTGACGATGGATCTTGGATTGAAAGGTCGACGGGCGATTGTGACCGCTGCAAGCCGTGGGCTTGGCCTGGCGACTGCGCGTTCTCTGGCGCGCGAAGGCGCATCGGTGGTGATGAATGCGCGCAGCGAAGGCCCGCTTAGCGAAGCGGCCCAAGCGATCCAGGACGAGTTTGGTGTCGAAGCCATTCCGGTTGCTGCTGATTTCAACGACAAGCAAGGACGCGCGGCGATCCTGGATGCAGCTGGCGGGTCCACCGACATCCTGGTGAACAATCCTGGCGTTCGCCAAGTACCAACGCCTTATGATGAAATCAAAGCGGATGACTGGCGCTACTGGCTGGAGGTGCACTTCCTGTCGTCGGTCGAAATGATGCAAGCTGTTGCACCTGGTATGAAGGGTCAGCGCTTTGGTCGTATCGTCAACATGTCGGTGAGCTTCATCAAGTTCCCACAGGTTGGCTTCGCGCACAGCCATGCGGCTCGCTTGGCGCTCTCGGGCGCATCGGCAGCCATGACGCGTGAGCTGATTGGGCACAACGTGACCATCAACACCGTCTGCCCCGGCCTGTTTGACACCGATGCGCTGCACACCAATCTCCACGGCCACGCCAAGCGCGGCAACACCACCTACGAGGCCATTGTGCAGGACCGCAAGAACAACTGCCCGGCTGGTCGCTTTGCTGATCCATCTGAATGCGGTGACCTGATCGCCTATCTCTGCTCGGCGCAGGCGGGCTTCATGTCAGGCCAAAACATCGTCAATGATGGCGGCGTTTATCAGGGCCTTTTCTGATGACAAAGGTCGTCATGGTTTCGGGCGGCGGGCGAGGCCTTGGGGCTGCTATCACTCAAAAACTGCTCGATGACGGCTGGACGATCTCACTGGGTCTGCGCGACCTTTCCCAGTCTGATGCTTTTTCCGGTCCGGTTTCGGCACACCCTTTCGATGCGACCGATCCCGCTTCGGCTGGTAGCTGGGTCGATGCCACGCTGGCTGAACATGGGCAGATCGATGCAGTGGTCAACAATGCTGGCATTTTGCGCATGGTGGATTTTGAGCAAGGCGACGAGGACGATCTCGACGCGCTTTGGTCGATCAATGTCAAAGCGCCATTTCGCTTGATCAAAGCAGCGCTGCCACATCTTCGTGCAGGTGGGCATGGGCGCGTGGTCAATATCGCCTCAACTGATGCCAAACGCTATCGCGCGGGAACATCCGTTGGCTACGCCATGACCAAACATGCGCTGCTCGCGATGACCCAAGCGGTGCGCCATGCCGCCTGGGATGATGGCGTACGCGCCACAGCGCTTTGCCCCGGCGCCATCGACACCGACCTTATTGCAGATCTGCCCGGTGTGACGCCGAAAGCCGACCGCATGACACCGGAAACGGTCGCCGGGCTGGTCGCCATGTTGCTGGCGCTGCCCAACCAAGCCAGCGTGCCGGAACTGGTTGCCAATAGCCGCCTGGAGAGCCTGATATGAGCCTTGATCCACGCATCAATGATGAATTGGCCGCCTGGGACCGGGACCATTTGCTGCACCCGACAACGCACACGGCCAACCATGCGCGCGGCGACGTTCCTGGGCGCATCGTGACAGGTGGCGAGGGCGTTTACATTGAGGATCGCGATGGCAACCGCTTTCTGGATGCGTTTGCCGCCCTTTACTGTGTGAACGCGGGCTACGGTCGCACCGAAATTGCCGATGCAATTTCTGAGCAGGCGCACAAGCTCGCCTTCTTCCATTCCTTCGCTGGTCAAGGCAACGAACCTGCCATTCGGCTTGCCAAGATGATCATGGACCGCGCGCCTGATCATATGGCGCGGGTCTATTTTGGTCTGTCCGGATCGGATGCCAACGACAGCAATGTGAAATATGCTTGGCAGTACAACATTCTGCGCGGCAAGCCGGAAAAGAAGAAGATCATCAGCCGTTGGCGTGCCTATCATGGCTCCGGTATTGTTTCTGGCTCGATGACTGGGCTTGCATCCTATCACGCCCGTTTTCACTTGCCGCTTGACGGGTTCTTGCACACCCACAGCCCTCAATATCTGCGCCGCCCGGACACGGATATGAGTGAGGCTGACTTCGTCGATTGGTTGATCGATGATCTTGAAGCGATGATTGAGCGCGAGGGGCCGGAAACGATCTGCGCGTTTATTGGCGAACCGGCCATGGGCACTGGCGGGATTATACCTCCGCCAGAAGGTTACTGGGCGCGCGTTCAAGAGGTTCTCAGCCGCCACGACATCCTGCTGATGGCCGATGAGGTGGTGACCGGTTTTGGTCGCACTGGCGCGATGTTTGGGACGCAGACGTATGATCTGAATCCCGACTTCATGACCATCGCCAAAGGGCTGACATCGGCCTACGCGCCACTGTCAGGCTCCATCATCTCACAGCGCGTTTTCGACGTGCTGATGCAGGGTACAGACGATTTCGGCCCACTTGCCCATGGGTGGACCTATTCAGCCCACCCCGTCAGTGCTGCGGCAGGGATCGCGACCCTCGATTTGGTCGACAGCATGGGTCTGGTTGAAAACGCCCGTGCGATGGGCCCGGTTTTCCAACAGGCGCTAACAGAGGCTATGGATGGTCACCCCAATGTCGCTGAAGTGCGCGGCATCGGCCTGATGGCGGCGGTGGAGTTTGCGGCCGACCCAGTGACGCGCGACTGGTTCCCGCCGATGACGGTCGGTCCAAAAATCGCCGAAGCCATGACCCAGCGCGGCGTGATCACGCGCGCCATGCCGGAAGCCAACACCATCGGCTTTGCGCCACCGCTTTGCATTACGCCTGACGAAATCAAGATCGTTGCACAAACACTACGCGCTGCGACTGATGACGTCCTTTCCTCTTAAGGTATGTGTTCCATGACCAGCTTTGCATCCCTCGTTCGCGAGACGAATCTTATCAATGGGCAGTGGGTGAGCGCCGATAGCGGCAAAACAATCGATGTCACCGATCCGGCAACGGGCGCAACCATAGCGACCGTACCCAACTCTGGCCAAGCCGAAACGCAACGCGCCATTGATGCTGCGCACGAGGCTTTTCCGGCCTATGCGGGGCTGACACTTGGCAAGCGTGTGGCGCTTATGCGCAAGCTGCATGATGCCATCCAGGACAATCTGGAAGGCATGGCGCAAATGCTGACCGCCGAGCAGGGCAAGCCGCTCTCGGAGTCCCGCGCTGAAGTGGGTTCATCCGCAGCCTATGTGCTGTGGTTTGCAGAAGAGGCGCGCCGCACCAATGGCGCAATCATTCCCTCACCCATCGCTGGTCGCAAGCTTATGACCACGCGCCATCCCGTCGGCGTGGTGGCCGCGATCACGCCGTGGAACTTCCCCTCTTCCATGCTCGCCCGCAAGCTCGGGCCAGCGTTGGCGGCTGGCTGTACCGTGGTGGTGAAACCCGCCACAGCCACGCCGCTCTCCGGTCTGGTTTGGGGTCATCTGGCCGAACAGGTTGGCTTTCCAAAAGGTGTGGTGAATGTGCTCACTGGCAGTGCACGCGCCATCGGTGGCGAGATTACGTCCAACCCTAAAGTGCGCAAAATCACCTTCACCGGTTCGACGGAAATCGGCAAACAGTTGCTCGCTGAAGCCGCAAGCACGGTCAAACGCATGTCGATGGAATTGGGTGGCAACGCACCCTTCATCGTGTTTGATGATGCGGACCTCGACAAAGCCGTTGACGGCGCGATCATCGCAAAATTCCGCAATGCCGGACAGACCTGCATCTGCACCAACCGGCTGTTTGTTCAGGCGGGCATCTATGATCGGTTCGTCAAAGCTTTTGCCGAGCGGGTCTCCGCGATGAAAGTGGCGCCGGGCGCCGAAGACGGCTCAGAACAAGGCCCACTGGTCGATGATGCGGCCCTGTCAAAAATCGAAGAGCTGGTTGCCGATGCGCTTTCCAAAGGTGGCGATCTGGTGACCGGCGGTGGTCGTCATGATCGCGGTGGATTGTTCTATCAGCCCACGGTCATCGGTAACGCGACCTCAGCCATGCGTGTGACCACCGAGGAGATTTTTGGTCCCATCGCGCCGGTCTACCGGTTTGACAGCGAAGAAGAAGCCATCACCGCTGCTAATGACACCGACTACGGCTTGGCCTCCTATGCCTATACCAGCGATTTGGCGCGCGCGTTCCGCCTGCAAGACAAGCTTGAGTACGGCCTCATCGGCATCAACGAGGTGCTGATTGTAGCCCCGGAAATCCCGTTTGGTGGTCTGAAAGAATCTGGCCTGGGCAAGGAAGGGTCCTGGCAGGGGATCGATGACTATCTGGAGACCAAGTACACCTGCATCGGCGGACTTTGATGCCAGCTAGCCCAGCGAGGGCAGCCACAGCGCTAGGCTAGGAAACGCAATCAACAGCCCCACCAATAGAAGCGAGCATGCGATGAACGGGATCGCTGCGATATAGATGTCGCGCATGGTGGTGTCCGGCGGCGCGACGCCCTTCATAACGAAGAGCAGCAGCCCGAAGGGCGGCGTGGTAAAGCTGATTTCCAGTGCTAGCAGCATGATGAGGGCGAACCAGATTGGCTCGAACCCGAGGCTGATAGCCAGTGGGAAGAAGATCGGCACAGTGAGGAGCATGATGGAAATCTGCTCCATGAACATGCCCAAGATCAGCAGCACGCCGAACATAACCAGAAGCATCACCAGAGGATCGAGATCGAACCCGGTCGCCCAGCCAATCAGCCCGCGCGAGGCGCCGGAGAAGGCCAAGATTTGCGAGAACGTCGCTGAACCGAAGACGATCAGATAGGCCATCAGCGTGACCCGCAGCGCGCCATGGATCGACTTCTTCATGGCCTCCCAGGTGAAGCATCGAAAGACCACAGAGAGAAGGATCGCGCCAAGCGCTCCAAAGGCTGCCGCTTCCGATGGCGTGGCAAAGCCGACGATCATCATGATGACGATTACCACCATCAGGCCGACCATTGGCACCACGTCGGTCATGACAAGGGCAAGCTTTGCTCCAAGCGACAGTTTGGGCACCTCGTAAGCAGGTGCTGCACTTGGGTCCATACGGGTCATCACAAAGATCGCCATGATGTAGAGGCCGGCCAGAATGAGGCCTGGGACGACGCCAGCAATCAGCAAAGCGCCAACATCGATCTGCGCGAGCGTGGCAAGCAGAACTGCCAATGCCGACGGCGGAATGATGATGGCCAAACCACCGGTGCCGAGGATGGGACCGATGGACATTTTCTTCTTGTACCCGCGCGCTGACATCTCCGGCACCATCAGCGAGCCAAGCAGCGCTGTGGAACCCATGGAGGAACCCGATAGGGTCGAGAAACCGGTGCCCCCAAGCACGGTGACGTAGGACAGCCGCCCTGGCAGCTTGCCGAGCAATTGGTCAATCGCGTTGAACATGCGCTTGCCAAGGCCGGTATGAAAAAACACCTCGCCCATCAGCAGGAACAGCGGAATGGGCATCAGCGCGAATTTGGTCAGCGCACCCAAGCCATTGTTGAGCAACAGCGCGACACCACGCTCTCCACCCATGAAAATCCAGGCCCCAATGATGTTGGCCGCCAGAAAAGCCAGCGCAATCGGCATGCCCAAGGCCATAAGCGCGATAATCGCGCCAAGCAGGAGGGCAAGCGCCTCATACCATTCCATCAACGGGCAACCTTATTCATGAATGCCCGCCTCGCCGGAGTGCAGCAAATCGCGCCCAAACGTGAAACGTGAAAACTCGATGGCCATCAAGCCGAAGGAAATGGGGAACGTGATGGTAAGCAGCCAACGCGGATAGAAGTAAGCGCGTACGTCGAAGTCGTTGCGTTCAAGGTTTGTGGTCACCAGATCGATGCCTTTCCAGGTGAGGATCAGGCAAACAACAACGCAGGCTGCCGCCACAAGACGGCTGAGCAGGCGACGCAGGGTTGGCGGCAAAACAGCTGTGACAAGCTCGATATGCACATGACCCTTTTTGCGCACCAGCCAGGGCGCGCCGAGCATCGTCATGTACAGGATCGCATATTCAGCGGAGGTAAAAAGCCAAGCGAAGGGCTGAATGCCCGCGTTGCGCATGAGCACAGAGGTGATCACCGACACCATCAGCCAGATAAGCATGCCCGCCGCGATAAGCGCCATCGCATCGACAAAGCGATCATAGAGGCGGGTGAGAAGGGCCATGCGCGCACTCAATTTCAGAAGGAAACGACGCGGCGCTTAAGGACAAGCGCCGCGTCAGTCTTAAAAGTGTCAGTCCATTGATGGATCGTAGAACAGCTCGATCAAACGATCATAATTGCCTGCTCCCTGTGGGCTTTCTTCCATCAAGGTCTGCATTCGGTTCCAAGTCGTGGAGCGCGCCGCTTCCAGATAGGCAGCGCGGGCATCGCCTTCCAGCGAGAACACTTGCATGCCGCCTTCTTCCAGCGCTGCAAAGTCTTCATCGCGCTTGGCACGCAGGGCTTCCACGCTCATGCGCTCGTGCTCAATGGCAACTTCCTGCACCAAGGTACGAGACTCTTCAGACAGATTGTTCCACGCTTCCAAATTGACGATAACGCCAAGATCGGTGGAGAAGAAGTTGGGCTCGATGCGCCAGTTGAGGAACTCGTTCCAGCGCAAATCAATCAAACCGATCTGCGTCCAACCAGTGGCATCCACCGTGCCACGCTCAAGCGCAGAGTAAACATCGCCGGTTGGCAGATCGATCACCTGGGCTTCCAGATAATCGGTGAAGAAGGCGTTGTAGACGGCGTTGCCGCGCAGGCGGATGTCGTCGATCACAAGGTTGCCGTCTTCATCCACACTCGGCTCATTGACCGACCAAAGATTGTAGGTGACGCCGGAGTCAAACCAACCAAGATAATAGAGACCCATCTTTTCCTGATGGATTTCGTTGATGAGATCGATACCGCCATTTTCGCGCGTTTCGATGGCCGTTAGGTTGGACGCCACAAGGGCATCTTTCTCTGGCAACGCACCGCCATAAAAAGAACCAGGCGTGTAGACCATATCGACCACGCCATCGCGCACAGCGTCGGGCTGCTGGAACATGCCGATGGCTTCTGGGCCGCCAAGCACATCGATCTGAACCACCCCTTCGCCACGCTCATTGACCATATCAACGAACGACAGGAAGCTTTGCGTGTAGATCAGTGTTTCGGGGAACGCGTGAACGGCGGTAATGGTGTCTTCAGCCCATGCGGCGCTTGCCAACATGGTGCTTGCGGCCATCGTGCCAATGATCAGAGTTTTTCTCATAAGTCCTCTCCTTTGGGTTTTCGGCGGCATTCTTTTTGACCGTCCGAAAAGTGGCGCTCACGCGCCGGTTGGGTTCTGGTTTGGTGGTGAAAATTCTGTGTTTAGGTAAGCCCAGGGCCGTGTTGCCCGGTCTTTCTGAGTGAAGGCTGCGATGGCATGAGCATGCTTTGCCGTCAGGACGATATCATCCCAGCCTTCGATGAGTTTGGTGCGCCATACCGGATCGAGCGCGAAGGGGCGTGTCAGGTCGCCAAGGGTGATTTGGCAGGTTTCCAGGTCGATGGTGAGCGTACCAACGCCACTATCAAGAGCGTTGGACAGCTTCGCATGGTCAGCGTCGCTGATGCGAGCAGACAGCAAGCCATTGTTGACGGCATTGCCCGCAAAGATGTC
Source organism: Pseudomonadota bacterium (assembly GCA_039814945.1). GTDB lineage: Bacteria > Pseudomonadota > Alphaproteobacteria > Rhizobiales > MH13 > MH13. The sequence continues at coordinate 64,194 of JBCCAF010000010.1, read as the reverse complement.
GCCGAAGCTTGGCGCAATTACTGCCTTGATACCGAAATCCACAAGAGCGTAGACCGCCGCTTCGCGTGACGACCCACCGCCAAAATTCCGTCCAGCCAACAGGATAGAGGCTTCAGGATGTCGATTCAGGGGATGGTCGGCACGCGGCTTGCCCTCGCGGTCAATGCGAAGATCATGCAACAGAAATCGGCCATACCCTTCAGCGCGTGGCGTGGACATGAACCGCGCCGGGATGAGCTGATCGGTGTCGATGCCCTCCATCGGCAACGCCACAGCAAGCCCAGTATGGTTGCGCCAACCCGCCATTATTATGCCGCTCCCGCCAGGGGACGATCTTTGAGGAAAGGCCGCGCGTCGGTAAGTTCGCCCGTCACCGCTGCGGCCGCCACCATGGCCGGTGACATCAAGTGGGTGCGGGCACCGGGGCCCTGGCGGCCGCGAAAGTTACGGTTTGTTGTCGATGCACAGCGCTTGCCAGGCGCGACCACATCGCCATTCATCGCGACGCACATCGAGCAACCGGAGGCCACCCAATCCAAGCCTGCATCGACAAAAATACGATCAAGCCCTTCGGCTTCAGCTAGCCTTTTCACGATCATCGACCCAGGCGACACGGTGCCAGGAACCTTGGCGCGGTGACCGGCCATTACGGCTGCGGCGGCGCGTAAATCCTCGATGCGGGCATTGGTGCACGAGCCGATAAACACCTGATCAATGGGCAGCCCATTGAGCGATTGACCGGCTTTCAAGCCCATATACTCTAGCGCATCTTGCGGCGCATTAGCTGGAACAGTGTCAGAGATTGCCGCGGCCTGTTCGGGAACGATACCCCAGGTGACCGTCGGTGCGACATCGCTGGCATCAATCTCAATCTCGCGATCGAAGGCAGCATCAGCATCGCTTTGCAACGCCTGCCAATCATCCACCGCTTCGTCCCACTGCGGGCCAGAAGGCGCAAAAGGTCGGCTCTTCAAATACGCGAAGGTTGTCTCATCAGGCGCGATCATCCCGCACTTGGCGCCGCCTTCAATAGAGAGATTGCAGAGCGTCATCCGCGCTTCCATCGACAGTGCGCGAACCGCACTGCCAGCATATTCAATGGCATGACCGCGCGCGCCATCAGAACCAAGTTTGGCGATCCAGTGCAGCGCCATATCCTTGGCAGTCACGCCATCAGCCAGCACACCGTTAAACGTGAGACGCATGGTTTTCGGGCGTGTCTGCCACAAGGTCTGGGTCGCCAGAACGTGCGCAACTTCGGTTGCCCCAATGCCAAAGGCGAAGGCTCCAAATGCGCCGTGGGTGGAGGTATGACTGTCGCCACAAACCACCATCAGCCCAGGCAGGGTAAGGCCCTGTTCGGGCCCTGTAACATGGACAATGCCCTGGCGCGGATCGTTGAGGCCGAAGTGTCGAATGCCATGCGTTTTGGCGTTGGTTTCCAGCGTCGCAATCATGCGGCGGATATCATCATTGGTGCCACCAGACGCCCGCTCACGCGTCGGCACATAGTGATCACTGACAGCGATCGTGAGGTCCGGATTGGCGACCTTCAACCCGCGCATACCAAGTTTGCCAAAAGCGTGATGCGAGCCTTCATGCACCAGATGACGATCCACCCAAAGCAGTGATGCCCCATCGTCGCGGCGGAAAATTTCGTGGGAACGCCACAACCGATCAAAGAGCGTTTGACCGCTCATGAGGTTGCCCGCGCGGCGGTATCCAGGCCGTTTCCAAACTGGACAATGGGTTCCCAGTGACGGTTTTCACTGTCGCCAACACGGTCCAGTGACATGGAAAGCTGGTACCGGTCGGGACGATACGAGGCCGCCAGATGCTCAACACCGCGCCCTTGCTCATCACGCACAACACGCTCCAGCGAAAGAAGGGCTGAGCCCGTAGGCACATCAAGCGCGCTGGCGATATCGGGGGCTGCCAGTGTTGCTGACACCGATTGCTGCGCGCTGTCAATCCGCACGCCACCCAACTCCAACAATGAATAGAGCGGGCGCGTGGCAAGGTCGGCTTCAGAATAGCTGAGCGCCACATCTTCAGGCACATGGGTCACGAGATGCGAGAATGGCTGACCGTCCATCAAACGCACGCGAACGGCGCGCTGAACGCGCGTCCCTTCGGCCAGCCCAAGCGCGTGGGCTATGGCGGCGCTTGCTGGCTGATAGCCAAACTCCAGCAGACGGGCTTCAGTCTTCGCGCCCATTTCGGCCAGGTGAGGAACAAGATTGGCGATGTCGGCTTTGATGGTCTGTCGTGTCGCACGGCCTGAGCGCACAACGGACCCACTACCGGCGCGCTTCTCGATCAGACCATCGCCAGCCAACGCTTCCAGCGCCCGGCGGATTGTCACCCGCGAGACACTGTAGGTGTCGGCCAGCTTGTGCTCACCGGGTAGATTCGCACCATCTTCGAGCACGCCGCGCGCAATATCATCTTTCAATTGGAGATAAACCCGGCGTGCTTTGCCGCCTTCGGGAATGCTGTCTGTCACGTCTGGCGATGGCTGAACGACCATTGACAAAGCTCCACGCTGATTGACGTTAGACTAGCGGCTGTTTTGTGGAATGCAAGATTTTTGTCCTATGAGATTCACAAAACCTGTTTTATAGAAGATACAAGTTGTGAGGAGGCCCATCCATGCCGTCAGTCGCCGTGACGATGATCGAAGGCTATAGTGCGGAAGCAAAAGAGCGACTCTGCTCGGCATTAACAGGTGCCGTGCGCCAAGTGGTTCCAGCCCAACCAGATGGGATCATCATTGCGCTTCACGAGGTGAAGGCCGCCAACTATATGTGCGGTGGCAAGCACCGGCAGCCAGCTCCGGCTTTGCCAGACGCCGTCCATTTGGTCCGCCAGTTTCTAGGTCATATGGGAGCGCGCGACATAGGGTCTGCCAAAGCTATGCTCGCCGACACGTTCACGATGACCTTTCCTGGCGGCGTGACCATGAACACGCTCGAAGACCTGATCGCCTGGGCCAAACCACGATACAGCTTTGTGCGCAAAACCTATGAGCGCTTTGACACCGCAGCAGGTGACGAAGGGCCGATTGTCTATTGCCACGGTACGCTTTCGGGCGAGTGGCTGGATGGCACAGCCTTTGAGGGCATTCGCTTTATCGACCGCTTTGAAACAGCGGACGGCAAACTGACCCGCCAAGACGTCTGGAATGATATGGGCGAGATGAAGAATGGCTGAAACAGACATCGACCCGATCACGCTGGCGGTTCTTGCCGGGCGCATGGAACAGATCGCCGATGAGATGGATGCAACGCTGTTTCGCAGCGCGTTCAACCCCATCATAGCCGAGGCGCACGATGCCTCGCATGGGCTTTACGATGCGCAAACGGGCGATACGCTGATCCAGGGCAAGTCCGGGCTGCCAATCTTCGTTGGTGTCATGGCGTTTGCCGTCAAAGCGGTGATCGAGAAGGCCGCGCGCGACGGCGACCTGGCCGATGGCGACGTTTACATTTTCAACGATGCGCATATCGGCGGCACGCACCTCTCCGACATGCGGCTGGTGCGCCCCTACTTCCGCGACGGTCAACTTTTTTGCTATCTGGCTTCGGTGGGCCATTGGCACGATCTGGGCGGCGCTGTTCCGGGCAATTATAACCCCTCGGCGCGCGAGGTTTTCCAGGAGGCGGTGGTTCTGCCACCGGTGAAGCTGGTGCGCGCCGGTACGGTTCAAACCGACATCATCGACATCATTTTGCGTAACACACGGCTTCCCCAATCCGCCCGCGGTGATTTGAACGGTCAGCTTTCAGCGCTCGATCTGGGCGTGAAACGCCTGGACGCGCTGCTTGATAGCTATGGTGCCGATACCGTGGGTACAGCGTTCACCAAACTGGGGGACCGGGCTGAGGCGCTGATGCGCACGGAGCTTGCCGACCTACCCGATGGGCGGTGGGAAGCGACGGATTATCTGGACAATGATGGGATCACGGACGCCGCCCTGCCGATCAAGGTGACGCTGGAAGTGCGCGGCGATCATCTCACCATCGATTTTGAAGGCACCGCACCCGTGACAGCGGGGCCCGTGAACATCGCCCTGCCGACGACGATTGCTTGCTGCTATGTGGCGATCAAACATGTGTTTCCGGCTCTGCCAGCCAACGCTGGTGTGATGCGACCGATCACCATCAACGTGCCAGAAGGGTCGCTGCTGTCTGCCGAATTCCCCGCACCGACCGGCGGTTACACTGAAACGATCCTGCGGATGATTGATGTTATCTTTTCGGCTGCCGCCAAAGCTGTGCCGGAGCGGATCGTTGCCAACGCGTATGGCACGATCAACGCGCTATCCATCGCTGGACAGAAGGCCAATGGCCAACGCTGGGTGATGTTCTCTTTTTATGGTGGCGGCCATGGTGGATCGCTGGAAAGCGATGGCCTGAACCACGGCAATGCACCCATTTCTACCGCGACGATCCCTCCTGCTGAGATTTTGGAAGCAGCCTATCCAGTGATGTTCCGGCAATGGGCGCTGCGGCCTGATAGTGCTGGCCATGGCACGCATCGTGGCGGCCTTGGCGCGGTCTACGAAATCGAGCTTTTGGAAGAAGAAGCCGAAGCTTTTTTGTTCGGTGAGCGAGGACGCTTTTCCCCGCAGGGCATTGCGGGTGGGCACGAAGCTGCCAAGAACCGTTTTTCCTATGAAACCGAAACGGGCTGGGACGAGCCTGCATTGGCATCCAAAATGGTCGGCATCCCTCTGAAACGCGCACAACGCGTTCGCTTGGAGACGCCAGGCGGTGGCGGGTACGGCCCGCCAATGGAACGCGAGCCCGCGGCCATCGCGCGCGACGTTGCGTTGGGGTTCCTCAGTGAAGCCTCTGCCGATGACGCCTATGGCATTGCGTGGCGAGGTGCAGACGCATGAGCATTGTCGGCGTCGATGTCGGCGGAACGTTCACCGACATTTTCATTCTTGATGAGGCGACCGGTAAGGCCAGCGTTGCCAAGGTTCCAACAACGCGGCCTGATCAGTCAGGGGGTTTTCTTGCTGGTGTGAAAAGCGCAGGCGATGATCTTTCCGTCTTGCGAACGGTGGTTCACGGCACCACCGCTGGCACCAACGCACTGCTGGAGCGCAAGGGCGCGAAGATCGGCCTTATCACTACCCAAGGATTCCGCGACACGCTTGAAATGCGGCGGCGTGACAGGCGTGCAACCTGGGGTCTGCGCGGTGATTTTGAACCTGTGGTGCCGCGCGACCGGCGCTTGGAAGTGCCCGAACGCACGCTTGCCGATGGTAGCGTCGAAACGCCAGTGGACACCGCCACCGTTGAGGCTGCCGCGCGCGAACTGCTTGCGATGGGCTGTCAAGCTGTCGCGCTAGTCTTCATCAACGCCTATGCCAACCCGACCAATGAGCAGGCGGCCGCGGCAGCGCTTCGTGCTATATGGCCGAACCCACACGTGTCGGTTTCAAGCGAAATTCTGCCTGAAATCCGTGAGTTTGAGCGCACCTCGACAACCGTGCTCAACACCTATCTCCAGCCGGAAGTGGCTGGGTATTTGGGGCGGTTGGAATCGGGTTTGCGCGATGGTGGGTTTGGTGGCGAGTTCTTGCTGGTGCAGTCAAACGGTGGCGTCATGGCCGCGGAAACCGCCTGCCGCTTGCCCGTGCGCACCGCGCTTTCTGGCCCAGCAGCGGGCGTTATCGCAGCGGCCTATATCGCCACAAGCGCGGGTTACGACAACATCATCACCGGCGATGTTGGCGGCACCAGCTTTGATGTTTCACTGATCGTCGATGGTCAGTCGGCCCTTGCGGCGCAGACCAGCATCGATTTTGGCATGGTGGTGCGCACGCCGATGATCGTAATCACCACCATCGGCGCGGGTGGAGGCTCCATCGCCTGGGTGGACAAGGGCGGATTGCTCAACATCGGACCGGAAAGCGCTGGCTCCAACCCTGGCCCGGTTGCCTATGGCCGTGGCAATGACCGCCCAACAGTGACAGATGCCAACATCGTGCTTGGCCGCATCGATGCTGAGAAACCCATTGGAGGCGGCCTTGATAGGTTAGACGTGGAGGCGGCACGAAAGGCCATCGATACCCATGTCGGCGCGCCTCTTGGCTTGGAAACCGAAGATGCCGCTGAAGCCATTTTGAAAGTTGCCAACGCCCGCATGGCAGGCGCTATCCGCCTTGTGAGCATCGAACGCGGACACGATCCGCAGACCTTTTCGTTTATGCCCTTTGGCGGTGGTGGCGCGCTGCACGCCTGCGCGCTGGTGGATGAGTGCGAGCTTGCCCGCGCGCTGGTCCCTCGTTTTCCCGGCGTGACATCAGCGCTCGGCTGCGTGATCGCTGACATGCGCCAGGATTTTGTGCAGACAATCAACACGACCCTTGCAGCGCTTGATGGGGCCGAGCTTGGCACCATGATGCAAGCCCATGTCGATGAAGGCATGGCCCTGCTTGATGCCTCCGGTGTGCAGTTCGGCGCACGTGATGTGCAGGTGGAACTGGACATGGCCTATGCGGGACAGACCCACACCGTGGCCGTACCAATCACGATTGATATGACAGGCTCGCAGGTGATTGCGCCGACCAGCGACACGATTAGAGATGCGTTTGAGAACGCCTATCGTGCTGCCTTCAGTCGCCTTTTGGAGGGCGGCGTACAACGCATTTTGAACTTGCGTACCAGCACCATCGGCAGACGACCGAAGTTCGACCTTTCCTCGCTGGCACCGGATGAAGCCAACGCCACCTCGACACCCTATGGGTCACGCAGCGTTCGCATGAATGGCGCCTGGCATGACACCGCACTGTACGACCGCCTGACGCTGCCCGTGGGCACAGTGATCGACGGCCCGGCGATTTTGACCCAGCCCGATACGACGATCTTGGTGGAGCCTGGGTTTAGCGGTCGGGTGGACAGTTTTGGCAATTTTATCATTGAACGGCAGGCGGCAGCATGAGCGATCTATCGGATTTCAATCCAGCCAAGACAGCAGTTCTGACCATCGATCTGCAGAATGATTTCCTGCACCCCGAGGGCGCTTATGGGCGTGCGGGGCAAGCAGCGCCAGCCATTGCAGCTCTGCCAGACCGTGTGAAGCCGGTGGTCGATGCGGTGCGTGCGGCGGGCGGGCATTATGTATCGGCGCAGTTCACTTTGGTGCCTGGCCCGGATGGAGAGCCATTGATCGCGCCACACCTTAAAAAACTGCGTCCGTTCCTCACCAAAGGTGATTTCGCGCCTGGCAGTTTTGGTCACTCGCTGGTGGAGGCGCTGGCTCCCGCTGACTATGTGGTGGAGAAAGTCGCCTATTCCGCCTTCTATCAAACGCGCCTGGAATACATCATGCGCGCGGTTGGCATCGAGACGCTGATCATTGGTGGGATTGTCACCAATGGTGGCGTCGCTTCGACAGTGCGCGATGCACATCTGCGCAACATGGATACTATTTTGCTGTCGGATGGGTGCGCGGCTTTCAAACACGATGTGCATGACGCGACCCTGATCTCGCTTGGCACGGTGACGCAGGTCATGTCGTGTGCAGAGGCCATTGACTTGGTTCAGGGGGCTGCCACATGACCCTACGCGCACGTCTGAATGCAGACCCAATCCTCGTTGCGCCTGGCGTCTATGATGCGCTGACGGCTTCGCTGGCTGAGGCAGCGGGATTTGAGGCGCTTTATCTTTCTGGGGCCGCGGTCGCTTACACACGCCTTGGCCGACCTGACATTGGCCTGACATCGGTCAATGAGATGACCGACACGATGGCGCTGATCCGCGACCGCACGGATCTGCCGGTGATCATCGATGCAGACACCGGCTTCGGAAATGCGCTGAACGCTCAGCGTACCATGCGGCTTTATGAGCGCGCTGGCGCAAGCGCCTTACAGCTTGAAGATCAGACCTACCCCAAGCGTTGCGGGCACCTGGCCGATAAGTCACTGATCTCAACCGGTGAGATGACCGGCAAGATCAAAGCCATGACCGATGCGCGCGCGTTGGATGACACACTGATCATCGCTCGCACCGATGCCATAGCCGTGGAGGGTTTTGACGCGGCTCTGGAGCGCGCAGACCATTATATCGACGCAGGGGCCGATGCGCTGTTCATCGAAGCGCCGCAGAGCATGGAACAGCTGACCGGCATTGTGGATCGGTTCAAGGGACGAGCTCCGCTGATGGCCAATATGGTTGAAGGCGGCGCAACCCCCATGCGCACCGCCGCTGACCTGGAAGCAATTGGGTTCTCACTGGTCATCTTTCCTGGAGGGATCGTTCGGGCCATCGCGCGAACCGCAGAGGACTATTACGCCTCGCTCAGATCCAACGGTACAAACACCCCGTTCAAAGAACGCATGTTTGATTTCTCCGCTCTTAATGAGCGCCTTGGCACCGATGCTATGTTGGCCACAGGTAAGCGCTATGATGAGCGCGAGGGATGAGCGTCCTGCCAACTCCTTCCGGTGGCGCTGACCTTGAGGTCGAGACGCTGATCATCGGTGCAGGCTGCGCCGGGCTTGTTGCGGCGCTTGCCGCACATGAGATTGGGCAGGATGTGCTGGTGCTGGAACGTGACGCCGTGCCAACTGGGTCAACGGCGCTGAGCGCGGGGTTGATCCCTGCTGCTGGAACGGCGCAGCAGAAAGCCACCGGCATCGCTGACACGTCAGAACTGTTTGCCGGCGACATTATGAAAAAGGCAGATGGCGAGCCCGATGCAGAGCTGGTGAAAGCGCTCACCGAAGGGGCTGCTGAGGTGATCTCTTGGCTCACCGAGACCCATGGCCTACCGTTCACGCTGGTCGATGATTTCGACTATCCCGGCCATTCTCAACGGCGCATGCATGGGCTTCCGTCGCGGTCTGGTGAGGCGCTTATCAATGCGTTGCGCGAAGCCTGCGAAGCCAACGATATCTTGATCGCAGCCGAACGCACGGTGCAGACCCTCTATGCCGAGGGCGACACTGTTACGGGCGTGCTTGCAACCCTGCCCGATAGCAACGAAGAACACATTGCCTGCGGGCGACTGATTTTGGCCTGCAATGGCTTTGGCGGAAACACAGAGATGGTGCGTGATCTCACACCGGCCATCGCCGGTGCGCTCTATTTCGGCCATGACGGCAACCAGGGCGATGCCATTGCCTGGGGCAAAGCGCTGGGTGCGCAGATGGCGGATCTTGGTAGCTATCAAGGCCATGGTAATGTCGCTCACCCGCACGGTATCTTGATCACTTGGGCGGTCATCACCCAGGGCGGTTTCCAGGTGAACGCCAACGGTGAGCGCTTCTGGGACGAGAGCCAAGGCTATTCGGAGGCTGCGCGCCATGTGCTGGAACAGCCCGGTGGCATCGCCTACGCCATTTTCGATGCGCGCATCGCCTCCATTGCCCGCCAGTTCAAAGATTTTCAGGACGCTGAAACCCAAGGTGCTGTGAAGACGGCTGATACGATTGACGGGTTGGCGCACACGCTGGGTCTTGATGCGAAGGCTCTTCAGGCCAGCTTTGAAAGCGCATCGAACACCGATGCCTTTGGCCGAACCTTCGACCCTGCGCTTGCGCTGGTCCCACCTTATTGCGCCGTCAAAGTCACCGGCGCTCTGTTTCACACCCAAGGCGGGTTGAAAGTGGATGGCGACGCACGCGTTCTGAGCACCAATGGAACGCCGCTGCCGAACCTATTTGCAACCGGCGGTGCGGCAGGCGGAGTGTCGGGGTCTGCCGATAGCGGTTATCTTTCCGGCAACGGGCTTTTGAGCGCAGCCGTGCTTGGCCACCGCGCCGGTCGCTTTACACTCACAACAGGAGAGCATGCTCATGCTTGACGGAACCACCAGCGGACAGAAACCCGGCCATGGCCCATCGCTTGCCCCGTTTGACTGGGCCGATCCCTTTCATCTGTCCGAACAGTTGCAAGAAGATGAGCGGCTGATTGTGGAAAGTGCGCGCGCTTATGCCAGCGACAAGCTGTTGCCGCGTGTGGAGCATGCCTACCTCAATGAAGAGGTGACGCCGGAGATTTTCGCTGAGATGGGCGCGATGGGCCTTCTAGGCGTGACGATCCCTGAACAGTATGGTGGGCTTGGTGCGGGCTATGTGAGCTATGGTTTGGTGGCCCGCGAAGTGGAACGCGTGGACTCCGGCTACCGCTCGATGATGAGCGTGCAATCCTCGCTCGTGATGTATCCGATCAATGCCTATGGCTCGGATGCGCAGAAGGAAAAGTACCTGCCGAAACTGGCCACAGGCGAACTAATCGGCTGTTTCGGTCTTACTGAACCAGACGCTGGCTCTGACCCATCGGGCATGAAGACCACCGCCAAAAAGATCGATGGCGGGTACAGCCTGTCCGGCGCAAAAATGTGGATTTCCAACAGCCCCATCGCCGATGTGTTTGTGGTCTGGGCCAAATCAGATGCTCATGATGGCAAGATCCGTGGATTTGTTCTTGAGAAGGGGATGAAGGGCCTTTCGGCGCCAACCACCAAGGGCAAACTATCCCTGCGCGCTTCAGTCACCGGCGAGATCGTCATGGACGAGGTGGAAGTGGGCGAAGACGCGCTGTTGCCAGGCGTTGAAGGCTTGAAAGGTCCTTTTGGCTGCCTTAACCGCGCCCGGTATGGGATCGCCTGGGGTGTCATGGGTGCCGCAGAAGATTGCTGGCACCGCGCTCGTTCTTACGGTCTGGAGCGTGTGCAGTTCGGCAAACCCATCGCCCAAACACAACTGTTCCAGAAGAAGCTGGTCGACATGCAAACTGAGATTTCACTTGGTCTGCAAGGCGCGCTGCGCGCCGGACGGATGCTTGATGAAGGCATCGCTGCGCCGGAAATCATCTCCATGATGAAGCGAAACAATTGCGGCAAGGCGCTCGATATCGCCCGCCACGCACGCGACATGCATGGCGGCAACGGCATCATGGCCGAATACCATGTGATGCGGCACGCACAGAACCTGGAAACCGTGAACACATATGAAGGCACGCACGACATTCACGCGCTCATCCTAGGGCGGGCGCAAACCGGACGACAGGCGTTTTTCTAAAGACCGCTTAGCTTTCGGCGGGCTTCGTCTTGGCCGCAGTCTTGGCCTTTTTCTTGGTTGTTGTTTTGGCTTTCGTCTTTTTGGCCGACGTCGTGTTTGCCGCTTTGGACGGTGCGCTGGATGAAGGCTGAGAAGGGCCAGGCGCCGCTATGGCCTTCATCTTGGCGCCAAGCTCGTCCTGCCATGGGCCAAGCACCTCGCGGATGCGTGCGAGATAGGCCTCATTCTCGGTCGGTGGAATGGTGACGTCATAAACGTCGGCAACGCTGATCATCGCGTCGCGATCCATCTCCTGGAACGCCTCGGTCATGGCATCGGCCTGTTCGCGTGACAGACCAAGCGCTTCAAAAGCCGACCGGCCCATGCGCAACGAACTGTCATAGGTTTCGCGGATGATGTCTCGGCAACCAACGGCGTAGAGATGATAGACATGATCGCGGTCGATGGCCCGCGCCTGCACGTGCAGGTTGGGATAATTCTGCAACGCATAGCGCACAAGCTCGGTGATCTGCTCTTTGTCATCAATGGCGACCACAAGAAGTTTGGCCTCAGCGATGCCTGCTGCCGCCAAGAGATCAGGCCGGGTCGCATCACCGAAATAGGTGCGCACACCAAACTTCTTCATGTTGTCGATTTGCTTTGACGAGAAGTCGATCACCGTCGGTTTGTAGCCGGCAGCGGACAGCATGCGGTCAACAATACCGCCCACGCGGCCACGCCCAGCGATGATGACCTGGCTCGCCTCGTCAATCTCGTCCTGCTCACGCGCCTGGGCTTCGTCATAGCGCGGCGCAATCAGCTTGTCGTAGACGATGAAGAGTGCAGGCGTCAGCAGCATGGATAGCGCCACAACAAGCAGCAGTTGGTCTGCAAGGCCTGTTGGGATCACCGCGTTGGCAACCGTGAAGGACAGCAGAACAAAACCAAACTCACCCGCCTGGGCAAGGCCGAGTGCAAACAGCCATCGATCAGCACCTCTGATCTGAAAGAGGATGGCCAGCACGAAAAGCACAGCGACCTTCAATGCGATCAAGCCAAGCGTCAGCGCTATGGTGACGCCAAGATTGTCGAACAGAAGCGCAAAATTGACGCCCGCTCCCACGGTCATGAAGAACAGGCCGAGCAACAGCCCCTTGAACGGTTCGATGTCGGATTCCAGCTCGTGACGATACTCGCTGTTGGCAAGCACAACGCCTGCCAAGAAGGTGCCAAGCGCCGGTGAAAGGCCGACGAGAGACATCAGCAAGGCGATGCCGACCACCATCATCAATGCTGTTGCCGTGAAAAGCTCGCGCAGCTGGGCCACCGCGATGAAGCGGAAAATCGGGCGGGTGAGCACGCTGCCGCCCAAGATGACGAAGCCAATGGCGGCCAGCGTCACAATGGCTGCCTGCCAACCTGGAAGACCGGCTACCAAGCTCATGCCAGAGCCGTGATCACCTTCGTTACTGTGAGCTGCATCACCATGCGCGGCGTCAGCGGCATGCTCACCAACGGTGCTTGCCACATCCATCAGTTCTGGCATCGCAAGGAGCGGGATCAGCGCCAACATCGGGATGACGGCGATGTCTTGAAAAAGGAGCACCTGGAAGCTCGACTGGCCGCCGTCGCTTTTCATCAAGCCCTTCTCATTGAGGGTCTGCAGCACGATTGCCGTTGAGGAGAGCGCAAACACCAGACCGACAGCCAGCGAGACCGTCCAAGGTTGGCCAAACACCATGCACACCGCCATTACGGCCAGTGTTGTCAACCCAACCTGCCCGCCACCGAGACCCAAAAGCCGCGCGCGCATGGACCAAAGCAGCTTGGGCTCCAGCTCCAAGCCTACCAAGAAAAGCATCATCACCACACCAAACTCGGCGATGTGCTGGATGGCGATTACATCGACATGCAGAAAGGCCAGAACCGGAGAAATGACAATGCCAGCAATGAGATAGCCAAGCACCGAACCGAGACCCAGCCGCGAGGCAATAGGCACGGCAACAACGCCTGCAATCAAAAACAGGAAAGTAAGAAGCAGAAGGTCGGTCACGAAAATCCCCCCGATCGCCGAGCGCGAACAAGAGGCCACCCTATAGCGCAGAAAGTCGATCAGACAATCAGAACGTGTACAAAGCGGTTATTGCGGCGTCAGCACCATGCCATTGGGCGACAAATAGGTTCCATCGCCATTGGCCACCAGTTGTCCGCAACCCTGGCCGGCACGCGGCCCCTCAGGCATATCGGCACAGAGCGTATCCCCCTCGATCCACCAACGCCCCGTCAGGGTGCGCATCATCGCGCGCACTTCCAAGGTGCCATCAGCCCCATAAGAGATGGTCGCACGCATCATGCCATTGCGACCGTCAAACGTTTGACCTGAAACGGTGGATTGGAGCTGTTCGCCGGAGAGCGTGGATTGTGCCGAGGCTGGGGCGGAGAGCAAGCAAATGGCGAGGGCAAAAAGAACAGAAGAGGTTTTAGCAATCGGGCGCATCGGACACATCCTGGTGGTGGGGGATCATCAAGTCCTAAAACGCCCTGATGGACCGTTGGGTTACAATTCCGTCAGGAAACCACACGGCAGGTTTCAAACTGTAACCTGAACAGCTTTCATCAGCTCTGGGATCAGCGCGTCGGCCAGCACCGTGGGCTGTGAAACATGCGGGGCATGGCCAACATCAAGTGCAATGCGCCGCGCGTCCGGCACCAGCTTTTGCATCGCTTGTTGGATGGGGAGCATAACAGACAAGTCCTGTGCGCATTCCACATAGATGCGCGGAGTGCTGCCGAAACGCTCCTCTGTCCAATCGGTCTTGAGCGCCCTGCCCGGTTCGGCCTGAGGGGTAAGGTTTTCAGCCCCCTTCAAAGCGACATCAAACGGCATATCATTGAGGAAAATCTGCGCGCCAGCCCGAGCCGGGACCCAACTCACCGTGCGCGCCTCGTTCCACTCTAGATAGGGCCCGATACCGAGCAGGCGGCGTTCTTCGGCCTTTTCCTCACGCAGCACATCGCCAAAATGCCAGCCAGAGGGCATCATCATGCCTGCGATATAGGTGATTGAATTGATGCGCTGCGGATAGAGTTCGCCCAGCGCCGTGCCAACAACGCCGCCGCCCGAATGCGCAATGATGAGGATGTCGCCCTCCAATTGTTCGATCAGCGCGCCGATATGGGCCAAATAAAGATCAAGGCCAACATCGGCCAGCGGCGTATCATCCGCGCCATTGCCCGGCAGGTCTATGGCATGGGGCGTGAAGCCAGCCTTTTCCAGCAGAGGCGCAAAATCGCGCCACACCCAACTGCCCTGCCAGGCGCCGTGGATAAGGATCGCGTGTGGTGAACCTGTCATAAGCGTGGTCATTGAGGCGTGGTCTTTCGGGTCTGATCCCAAAGGCTTAGGCCAATCAGTGACGGACTGGCTTTTGTTGTGCGCGTGGGATGGGTAAAATCAATGCTGCACCAGCGAAGAAACAAGCGCGATAGGCGAGGCAATGCAAGCGACGGGTTTTGATGAGACCGGATTTGAACGCTGGAAAGGGCTTGTCGACAAAGCGCTGAAAAGTGCGCCGATCGAAAGTCTGACAAGCCAGAGTGATGAGGGCATTGCGCTTGACCCGCTCTATGCGCCTGCCGACGGCCAGCCGATTGCTATGCGCAGCGGTGGGACACCTTGGATCGTGGCGCAGCGGGTGGATCACCCGGATACACAAGCGGCCTACGCGCAAACCATGGCCGAACTTGAGGGTGGAGCATCCGGTCTGGTGTTGGTAGCGCAAGGCGCTGCGGGATCGCTGGGCTATGGCATGGACCTCAAAGCGCTGCGCACCGTTCTGGATGATGTGCTGGTGGATGCGGTGCGGCTGACCCTGGAGCCTTCGCCCGCCCGTGCCCGCGATGCGCGTGCCTTGGCCGCCTATCTGGACGGACGTGCAACGCCCAACCCCCATATCTCAGTGGACTTTGGCTTGGACCCGGCCAGCCTGCTTGCTAGCTCCGGTGGCTTACGCGGCGATGGCCCTTCTACCCGCGAGGCACAAGCCCGCCACTTTGGCCAACTGGCTGAGCACGGTTTCAAAGGAACGATCTATCGCGCCGATGGACGCGTTATCCACAATGCTGGTGGCACGGATGCCGATGAGCTGGGGTTTGTTCTGGCCTCTCTCGTGTTTGCAATGAAGAGCGGCGATGACCCAGAACTGTCAGCGCAGAAAACCATGTTGGGTGTGGCCGTGGATGCCAACCAGTTTGCCGGTATCGCTAAACTGCGCGCCCTGCGCCTGCTACACGCCAAGCTGATGGAAGCAGCGGGCATCACGCCCTTTGCACCGCACGTTCACGCTGAGACGTCCACCCGCATGCTGACCCAACTCGATCCGCACGTGAACATGCTGCGCGCCACCACAGCCGTGTTTGCCGCAGCCATTGGCGGGGCGGACAGCATCACGGTCCTGCCCTTCAGCCTGCCCTTGGGCTATCCGGACCCGTTTGCGCGCCGCACCGCGCGCAACACGCAACTTGTGTTGATGGAAGAAAGCCATCTGCACCAAGTGGGCGACCCGGCAGCAGGCTCTGGTCTCTATGAGAGCTACACGCAGGCGCTCTGCGAAAAAGCGTGGACCAGCTTCCAGGCGATTGAACGTGAGGGCGGCGTGATCGAAGCGCTAGTGTCTGGCCACATCGAGAACCATGTTAAAGCGGCAAGCGCTGACAAAATCGCTGCGCTTGAGAGTGGCGAACGGCACCTGACGGGCACCACAGTCTTCCAGTTGGAAACAGAATACCGTGTCGACGTTGAGGACATTGCGCCGGTCCGCTTTGCCCTGAAAGATGGGCTGAAAACCTATTGTGAGCCGATAGCGCCCTGGCCTTGGAATGCGAGTGGACAAGGAGCCGCATCATGAGCAACTTGCCCGACTTCGCGACACTGGCAACACCTGATTTCTCAAGCCATGATGCACCCGCAAAGGCTTCCGGCCATTTATTCCCTCCCCGCTCTGTTCCTTCGGAACAACCGCTTGACTGGCAAACACCCGAGGGCATCGCCGTCAAACGCCGCTACGAGCGGAGCGATAGACAGGGATTGGGACACGTTGCGAGCCTACCAGGCCTCGCCCCCTATGTTCGTGGACCCTACCCCACCATGTATGTTCAGCGCCCGTGGACCGTGCGTCAATATGCTGGGTTCTCGACCGCGCAGGCCTCTAACGCGTTCTACCGCCGCAACCTTGCCGCTGGGCAAAAGGGTCTTTCGGTTGCCTTCGACTTAGCGACGCACCGCGGCTACGATTCCGACCATCCGCGCGTCGCTGGTGATGTCGGCATGGCCGGTGTGGCCATCGACTCGATCCTCGACATGCGCCAACTGTTCGACGGTATTCCACTCGATACCATGTCCGTGTCGATGACTATGAACGGCGCCGTGCTACCCGTCATGGCGCTTTACATCATTGCGGCCGAAGAACAGGGCGTATCACCGGACAAGCTTGCCGGGACCATTCAGAACGACATTCTGAAGGAGTTCATGGTCCGCAACACCTACATCTATCCGCCAGCACCCTCGATGCGGATCATCTCGGACATTTTTGCTTTCACCTCGGCCAACATGCCGAAGTTCAACTCCATCTCGATCAGCGGCTATCACTTGCAGGAAGCCGGTGCGACGGCGGATCTAGAACTTGCTTACACACTGGCCGATGGTATCGAATATGCCCGTCGGGGCGTCGGCGCAGGCATGGATATCGACACGTTCGCGCCACGGCTTTCTTTCTTCTGGGCGATTGGCACAAACTTCTTCATGGAGGTTGCCAAGCTGCGCGCCGGTCGCTTGCTCTGGTCGAAGCTGATGGGCGAGGAGTTCTCGCCGACCAACCCGAAATCAACTGCGCTGCGCACCCACAGCCAAACCTCCGGTTGGTCGCTGACCGCGCAGGATGTCTACAACAATGTCATCCGCACCTGTGTCGAAGCCATGGCTGCCACGCAGGGTCACACGCAGAGCCTGCACACCAATGCGCTGGATGAGGCGCTGGCCTTGCCAACGGATTTCTCCGCTCGCATTGCAAGGAACACGCAGCTTTTCTTGCAGCAAGAGAGCGGCACCACAAGGGTGATCGATCCGTGGGGTGGCTCGCATTTTGTCGAGCGATTGACCCGTGACCTTGCCGACAGGGCGATGGAGCACATCACGGAGATCGAGGCGCTGGGCGGCATGGCGAAAGCCATCGAAGCTGGCATTCCGAAAATGAGGATTGAAGAGGCGGCCGCCAAGACGCAGGCACGCATCGATAGCGGCCAGCAATCGATAATCGGTGTGAACGGCTACAAGCCGGAGCGCGAGCAGCCGCTGGATATCTTGAAAGTCGATAACGCGTCGGTGCGTGAGCAGCAACTTGAGAAACTCGCCAAGCTGCGTAGCGACCGCGATCAATCGGCCACCGATACAGCGCTCACCGCGCTGACCAATGGCGCAGCGGCAGATGGAAACCTTTTGGCGCTCTGTGTGGATGCGGCGCGTGCTGGCGCAACTGTGGGCGAGATGTCGGATGCCATGGAAAAGGTCTTTGGGCGTCACCGCGCCGAGATCAAGGCCATCTCTGGCGTCTACAAACGGGAGGCAGGCGAAATGTCCGAAGCGATCCAACGTGCTCTCGCGATGACCGATGCCTTTGAAGAGGCTGATGGTCGCCGCCCTCGTATTCTGGTCGCCAAGATGGGTCAGGATGGGCATGACCGGGGCCAGAAAGTCATCGCGTCTGCCTTCGCCGATATCGGCTTTGATGTTGATATTGGCCCGCTGTTCGCCACGCCAGATGAAGCCGCGCGCCAAGCGGTGGAGAACGATGTGCACATTGTTGGTGTGTCCTCATTGGCGGCCGGCCACCTGACGCTTGTGCCGGCGCTTAAAGCTGCGCTTGCGGCCGAGGGGCGCGAGGACATCATGATCGTGGTTGGCGGTGTGATCCCACCGCAGGATTTTGATGCGCTGAAAGAAGCAGGCGCTGCCGCGATTTTCCCACCAGGTACAGTGATCGCAGACGCGGCGATTGAGTTGCTGGAAGATTTGAATGCGAAGCTTGGCTACGCACAGCAAGCGGCGGAATAGTTTAACCCTCCGTCATCCCGGAACGCCGCTAGGCTACCCGTCACGGCGTGCATCGAGCAGTTCGCGGATGGTTGCAAGCTGTTGCGTCAAACCGCTTACGTCATGTGAGACGGTCTTGTCAGAAAGCCAGGCCAAGTCAGGGCCAAGGGCAGCCACAGCTTCGCTGCGGGCTGCAAGGCCAGTAGCGGTGATGCCAACGAACTTGCCGCGGCCATCTTTGGGATTGGGCGTGATCACCACGAAACCCTTGGCTTCCAGCTTTCCAAGGGTGCTCGTCATCGTGCCTTTGGACACCTGAAAGGCATTGGCCATTTTGGCTGGGGCCTGCTGATCGTCACGCTTCGAGAGATGGTTGAGCACGGAGAACTGCGCCAGCGTCAGATCGTGCGGCATCACCCGCTCGAACATCGTGGTGGCAAGCTGGCTGATGATCCCGATCTCGTTGAAAAGTCGAAAGAGCGCGGGATCATCGGATTTGTTTGGCATCAATCATCTTTCAAGGTCAGGCTTGCCGGATTCGTGTCTCGGCTGGCCAGCGTGGACTGGCGTTGATGGTTGGACCATAACCGATACGCGCCAACATTTGCACGGTCTGTGTTGGCCGCACGCCCAGCGCCGCTTTGGCCTCATCGTAAAGCGCTGCAATCTCCTCATACTCTTGCAAAGCCTGACTTAGCGGATGCATGTCGACGCCCCTTGCCGTAGCTTCCAGATGCATGCGAACGTAAGCTCGGCCCGCTGCAATCTGCTCAGCGCGCGTATCGCCATCGCTGATCAGCCAAACATAACCCATGGCGGAAAAGATCATCTCTCGATAGGCGTCCAAGCCCTGTTGGAAAGCCGTTGAACTGGTGTCGGCGATCTGCTCACGCGTCAGCAACCCGGCCACATTCAATGCCTCGAACAGCGGGCCGGACAGATCGATCCCATCGGGATTGGCGATCACTTCAGCTTTGCCGATGCGCATCAAATCAACGCTCTCCTGCATGGTCCGGGGGGTAAAACTTTCGATCTCATGGCCGCGCCAGGTCAACTCTCGCAGTTGCAAAATCTTGGCATCTTCAAGCGTCGATCCAACCTGCAACGACCCAGCAGAACGGCTGGACGTCAAGATCGCCTCGACATCGCTAGAAGCGACGGAGCGGTTCATGTCGAAAGGTTCTTTATTGGTGTGGCGGTTCACAATCTGCGCAAACAAGGGATCTCGATTGCCAGCGCCCGGCACCAAGCGCAGACGTGCAACGGGCCTTGCATCGAGCCGAGGAGAGGGTTCCCCGTCTGGGAACAGGTCCACATCAACGCCAAAACCCTCTTCAGCGGCGGCCAATGTGAAAAGCTCGATGAAACACCCCAAGCTCACCGTGATCTGCCGGTCGAAGGGATCGGTTTCTGGTAACCGCCGGTCAAGATCGCAATAAAGGGTCAGCGCGTCGGGCTCCGATAAATCCACGGACCAAGGCTGTCGATTGTGCGCATTGGGCGCCAGAACGGCGTAGGAGAGCGCCCGCACCCGCACGTCATCGCCAAAGTCTGGAAGGTCTTGCCCGGCTTGCTGCCAAGGCCCGCGGGCTGCCGCTGGGTCGCGCGTCGTCAGCCAACTCCCAGCACCCAGCGCAGAGGCACCGATGATAAGGCCACCGGCGCCGAGCACACGCATGAACTTGCGGCGCTTGGGGTCAGGAAGGCTTTCTAGCTCATTGGATGGCGGGGTAGAGGTCATGGCATATCCTTTTTGTTCTATATCAAACTAATATAGTTCTATATAGAACTTAATAGACTTGTCTACCCCTGCGTTGGCGGTTGCGCGATCAAAGGCTCGACCCTACACCTGATGGTCGAACACAGTTGCCACCTAGAGCTTGAGGCCAATTCCATGATCATGACCACCACGTCCACGTTGCAGGACAAGACCGTTACAGACTATCGGGGCATCGTGACCGGTGAAGCGATTTTGGGTGCCAACATTTTCAAAGACCTTTTTGCGGGCATTCGCGACATCGTAGGCGGACGTTCGGGCGCCTATGAAAAGGAACTTGCCAAGGCCCGCTCCATCGCCATGCAGGAGATGCAGGAGCGTGCCGAGGCCATCGGCGCGAACGCAATCATTGGCATCGATCTGGATTATGAAACTGTGACGGTTGGCAGTGGCGGTGGCATGTTGATGGTCACGGCGTCCGGGACTGCTGTCACGGTACGTTAATTCGCCCAAGCTTCTCCGGTAGAGCACCTATTCGGCTGGCCTTTTTCTTGGCGAAGAATCCGGTACAAGGTTTGGCAGATACCATTTTTCGAGTGATCCCTTTGCCCAAACATCCCTTTCGCATCGCCGTTCTTTTTGCATCCGTACTTGTTTTAACCGCCTGCGCTGGTCGCGATGAATACGCCGCGCCCGTTGCTGTTCAACCAACCACTGTTCCAGGACTAGCTTTGAGTGAAACGGGCGTCGGGTTGGTGGATCAATCCACGCGCTTTTCCTCCAGTGCCATTTCTGATGCTTTGGGCGGCGCGCGGGTGGAAACCGTCAATGCCACCTATCAAGGCCGAGTGATCGCGCAGCTTGCTGCTTTCGGCCCCTCAGGTTTGCAAATGGCACGTTTTCAAGGATCGGGCGGACGTATCACGGGCGCTCAGATCGTTTCTGAAGATGTTCCTGGTCCCGGCGGGGCCCGCGTTGGCATGTCCTATCGGCAAACCGGCGGCAATGCCATGAACTGCGACGAAGGCTCCGGCGCTTGGGAGCAGATGGCCGTGTGCAGGCGTTCAGGCAGCGCCATCACCTATGTTTACTCGGTGCCGCTTTGGCGCGAAGGGCGCATGCCGCGTGGCAATGAGCTTAACGACGCGGTGCTCAACCGCATGATTTGGGAGCCGTGAGCGGTACCACCAGTCTTGATGTTGATGCGCTCGCTGCCGCAATCCTAGCAGGCGAGCGTGCAGCCTTGGCGCGCGGAATCACGCTTGTGGAATCCAAGCGGCCTGACCATCGTGACCAGGCCCGTGCTTTGATTCAAGAGGTCATGCCAAAAACAGGGACCGCCATCCGCATTGGGATGACAGGCGTGCCTGGCGTCGGCAAATCCACCACCATTGATACGTTTGGCGCGATGCTGATCGCGCAAGGCCACAAGCTTGCTGTGCTGGCGGTGGACCCCTCCTCCACCCGCACCGGCGGTTCGATCTTAGGTGACAAGACGCGCATGGCACGTTTGGCCACCTCCAAGGGGGCCTACATTCGTCCCTCGCCCTCGGCGGGAACACTGGGTGGCGTGACAGCCAAATCGCGCGAGACGATCCTGCTTTGCGAAGCCGCTGGGTATGATGTGGTGCTGGTGGAAACCGTTGGTATCGGCCAGTCGGAGACCGCTGTGGCCGACATGGTGGATGTGTTCGTGGTGCTGATGCTGCCAGGTGCAGGCGATGAGCTTCAAGGCATCAAAAAGGGCGTGCTGGAGATTGCCGATATCATCACCATCAACAAAGCTGATGGGGACAATGCGCCAGCAGCGCGCAAGGCCGCTGCGCATTATCGCGCAGCGCTCGATATTCTGGCGCCCACTTCGAAAGTCTGGAAGCCGCCGGTTCTTACCCAATCTGGTCTTGAGGGTGACGGGCTGGAGACACTCTGGTCCACCATCAAGGATCATCGCACCAAACACCAAGCCGCTGGGCTTTTCACCAAACGGCGGACCGATCAAAATCTTGGCTGGATGCGCGACATGTTGCGCGAGCGCGCGATGGAGCGGTTGACCCGTGATCCAGAGCTGCGCAGCGCCATTGAAACGGCTGAAGCGCACGTTGCTGATGGAACATTGGCTCCTTCCATCGCTGTTGAACAATTGGTTAAGCAGGCCGGATTGTAACTGTCTCACAATGAGACAGACATGCTTGGCACGGTGCTTGCGCAATCCCGCGCATGAGACGCCGACCTGTTTTATCGCGACGCACATTCTTAACCAGCTCCATGGTTGGCGCGGGTCTTTTGATGCCCGCTTCTGCGAAGGCGCAGACGCTTTTGGCTGATCTACGAGGCTCGTTGGATGCGACCACATTGGGCGTGCGTCCCGGCGCTCTGGACAATCAAAGTGTCGCTTTGCAAGAGGCGATCAATCGCTCCGCGCAAGACGGGCAACCGCTCTTTATGCCGGCTGGCGACTATCTGGTCAGCAACATCGACTTGCCGTCTGGCATCACCATTGTTGGCGTGCCTGGTCGCACCCGTATCCGGTACGCTGGCGACGGTCATCTGATGTTCGGCACCGAGATCCGCGATATGCGGCTCGAAGGCCTCGTGCTTGACGGCAACAACCGTCCCCTGGCCGACTATGCCCCCGCGCTGCTGCATATCTCAACTGGTGCGAACATTGCCGTTGACGATTGCATTATCCAGGGTTCGCTGAAAGACGGTGTGACCTTCGATCGTGTTGCTGGGCGTATCGAACGCTCCACGCTGTCGGGCATTCTGGGCGCGGCGTTTCAATCCAACGATGCGCAGAGTCTGGCCATTCGCGACAATGTGGTCAGTGACTGTTCTGACAATGGCATTCTGGTCTTTCGCTGGAGCCAGGGCCGCGATGGAACCATCATCACCGGCAACCGGATTGAGCGCATTCGCGCGGTATCCGGTGGCACTGGGCCTTATGGAAATGGTATCAATGTGTTTCGCGCTGATGATGTGATCATCTCGAGCAACACGATCCACGATTGCGACTTCTCGGCCGTGCGCTGCAACGCGGCTTCCAACGTTCAGATGGTTGGTAACACCTGCACCCAGTCCGGCGAAGTGGCGATGTTTGCAGAGTTCGGCTTTCAAGGTGCGATTGTCGCGAACAACGTGATCGACGGTGCGGCCAATGGCATTTCCATTGCCAACTTCCTAGATGATGGCCGCATGGCCATCGTGCAAGGCAACATCGTGCGCAACATTCAAGGACCGAGCCGCCTGCCGACGGATTCGTCAACCTATGGGACCGGCATTGGTGTTGAGGCGGACACAACCGTTACCAACAACATCATTGAAGATGCGTCGACCAATGGCATCAATGCCGGTTGGGGACCCTATCTGCGCAATGTGATCGTCTCGCAGAACCTCGTTCGCCGCACACCGGTTGGCGTCATGGTGTCGGTGGTCGATGGTGTCGGGCCAAGCGTGATCCGCGACAACATTTTTGACGAAACGCCCGATGGTGCAGTGGTTGGTATGCGCTGGTGGGACCGCGCGACCGATGACCTGACCACACAGCGCATTGTGCCCGCGCACCTGGTGGTCGAGGGTAACCGCACGGTTGCCTAGACTTCATGTGTCATCTCGGCCTTGAGCCGGGACCTGCCAGCGTCCGTCTGTTTCAGTTCCCGGATCGCCGTCGGCGTCCGGGATGACAGCGCAACGAGCTAAGCAGCCGTTTTAAACCCGCGCTCGCGCCAAGCCTTCAGACGTGACACGGCTTCATCCAGCACCTCATCGCGTTTGCAGAAACAAAAGCGCAGAAGGTGGTTTGGTGCTTCACCAGTGTAAAAAGCTGACATGGGCACCGTTGTAACGCCGGCCTCAACTGTCATGCGCTGGGCAGCTTCGATATCTGAACCCAGGTCAAGCTGGCCGATGTCGGCAATCAGAAAATAACTTCCATCGGCCTGCAATGTCGGAAAACCGATCGCTGCAAGGCCAGACGCCAATCGATCCCGTTTCGCTGCCAAATCGTCGGCCAAGCCGCGGTAGTAGCTGTCCGGCAGGCCAAGCCCGTACGTCACCGCCTTTTGCAGATGGGGCGGTGTGGTGAAGGTGGTGAACTGATGCGCTTTGGTGATCGGAGCAATGAGGGGTGATGGCCCCGATACGTAACCAACCTTCCAACCGGTAAGCGAAAAGCTTTTGCCCGCCGAGCCAATGCGCACGCAGCGCTCTGCCATGCCAGGCAAGGTCGCCAGCGGCACATGTTCCGCCTCGCCAAAGACCAAATGCTCATAAACCTCATCGCAAATGGCGTAAGCATCATGAGCGACCAGTTTAGCCGCCACGCGCTCCAATTCCTCTCGTGAGAACACTTTGGAGGCGGGATTATGCGGGTTGTTGATCAATATCGCTTTGGTTTTGCCGGAGAAAGCAGCATCCAAGGCTTCCGCAGAGAAGCTCCAGTCGGGTGGCGACAGGGGCACCACCTTTGGCACACCGCCAGCGCGCTGAATCAGCGGCACATAGCAATCGTAGCAGGGGTCAAAGACGACCACCTCATCTCCGGGCTCCACCAAGGCCATCAGACAATCAGAAAGTGCCTCGGTCGCGCCCGACGTGATGAGCACATCAGACGGGTCCCGCTGGATGCTAAAGAAGCGTTTCTCGCTGTCAGCGACCGCCTGGCGCAACTCCGGCAGGCCCATCATCGGTGGATATTGGTTTGGCCCTTCCATCAGCGCTTCGGCAGCGACCCGGCGCACCTCTTCAGGCCCATCGACATCGGGAAAGCCTTGGCCCAAGTTCACCGCCTTGTGCTCCATCGCGAGGCGACTCATCACCTCAAAAATCGTGGTGGGCATGCCGGTGTAAAGCGGATGGGTCGGGCGCATACTGTCTCTCACGCAACGGTTGGAGGCCGTGTTGTAGCCGCATCGTTTGACACTGGCAAAAGTGCCCACAGGCAAAAGACGCAGTTCCCAAGCATCCAATTTTGCTGATACACTTAAATTGCTTTGGTGCTGTCCCTTCAACGGGACGGTGAAAAGGGAATGCGGTGCGCGAAAGAGTTCTTCGCAATGCCGCAGCTGCCCCCGCAACTGTAAGCAGCGCGATATGTGCAAAGGCCACTGCCTGGTGAAGGTGGGAAGGCGTGCAGATCGATCAACGCTGTAAGCCAGGAGACCTGCCAGAGCTGGGGTTAAAACCCCGTTTTGAAACCAACCGGACGGGGTGTTCCGGGGCGCAAATGTGAGCTGACAAAGCTCCGGTGCCCCTATCCTCGCCAACAATGATGCGTGTGATGGCCGAAGCACCTTTTCCCTGCACCTTGGTTTTTGGCGGTATCCGCTCGGGCAAATCCCGGCACGCCGAGGCGCTGTGCCGCGCCACCGAGCTGAACCGCGTCTACATTGCCACCGCCGCCGCCTATGATGATGAAATGCAGACCCGCATCGCCGGGCATCAGTCACTGCGCGCGGACGATGGCTGGCAAACGGTGGAAGAGCAGCATGACCTCTCCAGCGCTTTGGTGCGTGAGCTTGCGCCCGAAACCATTGTGCTTGTCGATTGCCTGACCCTGTGGCTGACCAACCGGCTGCTTGCCGAAGCGCCGATGGATGAAGAGTTCGACCGGCTTATCGACACGCTGGCTGTACGGCGCGGACCGGTTGTTTTGGTTTCCAACGAAACCGGCCTTGGCATCGTGCCCGAAAACGCCCTTGCAAGACGCTTCGGCGATCTCCAGGGCCGCCTCAACCAGCGCCTCGCGGCACTGGCCACCCATGTTTACTTCATCGCCGCCGGGCTACCGCTGACCCTTAAGGAACCATCCCAGTGACAGCACCTATCCCCGCCACCATCATCACAGGCTTTCTCGGTGCTGGAAAAACCACGCTGATCCAGAACCTGATCCGTAACGCGAGCGGCAAACGCATCGCGCTGGTGGTCAATGAGTTTGGCGATCTGGGTTTTGATGGCGAGCAGATTGCTGGTTGCGGCATTGAAGGCTGCGCCGATGAGGACGTGATTGAGCTGACCAATGGCTGCATCTGCTGCACGGTGGCCGATGATTTTCTGCCGACCATGGAAATGCTGCTCGCCCGCGAGCCAGCCCCTGAGCATATCGTGATTGAAACGTCGGGCCTCGCCCTGCCCCAACCCTTGGTGCAGGCGTTTCAATGGCCAAGCGTTGCTGCACGGACAACTGTGGATGGCGTGGTAACGGTGGCCGACGCTGAAGCGCTGGCCCACGGCCTTTATGCGCCAGACCCTGCAAAGGTGGAGGCCCAGCGCGCCGCCGATGACAGCCTGGATCATGAGACGCCAGTCGAAGAGCTTTTTGCCGACCAGATGCGCTGCGCTGATCTTGTGGTGCTTTCCAAGACCGACCGCATCACCAGCGATGCTTTGGAGAAAGTGAACCACGCGCTGGATAGCAAACGTGCCGGGGTGGGTGTGGTGCGCTCCACCGTGGATGGTCTGCCTGCTGATCTGTTGATTGGTCTGGGTGCAAGTGCCGAGCAGGACATGCACGGTCGAGAAGCTGGCCATCATCATCACGAGGACGATCACGGTCACGATGATCACCACCATCACCATGATCATAGCCATGACGAATTTGACTCGCGCGTTGTGACGCCCCCGGCTTTCGTGTCCAAACAGGCGCTTGATGCGTTTGTTAGTACTCTCTGCGCCAAGCCCGGCGTGCTGCGCGTGAAAGGCGTCGCACAGGTGGAAGGCAAAACCGCACCGGTGATCGTGCAAGCGGTTGGTCCGCGCGTCACCAGCCACTTCGACACTTCCGGCAGGCCGCAAAAGGCTGGTCTGGTCGTCATTGGTCTGAGCCCGTTGGCCGACCTTTCTGTCGGTTTTGGCTTGGAGAGTGCTGCTTAAATGCACGTTCTTGCCGCGCAAGCGGGCCGCGTTGATGATGGTGACGAGCCGGTTGATCTGGCGCAGTCACCTGGCGATATCGTGTTTTTATCGGCCGCCGAGACCGAGCTTTCCGCCTTCGCACTGGATGCACGGGAAACGCCGATCGCCGCCTCGTTGCGGCTGGCCAGCTTGTTGCAGTTGAAGCATCCTTATTCGGTCGATCTCTACGCAGAAAACACGCTCGCCCACGCCAAGCTGATTGTTGTCAGGCTCATTGGTGGAGAGGCTTATTGGTCCTACGGGATGGAGCGTCTGACCGCCTTGGCACACCAGGGGGTCAAGCTCATCGTGGTGCCGCACGAAGCGCAGTGGAATGCTGACCTCGCGGCCCTCTCCACTGTGGCAATGCCTTTGGTGCGGCGCTTCTGGCAGCTGTGTGTTGAGGGCGGACCGGCCAACCGCATGAAGGCGCTTCAGCTTCTTGATGCTCTGGCACGGGATCATGAACCTGGCGCACCCGAGGTCAGCCCCCTACCCCGCTTCGGTCTGTGCGACCCCGAAACCCTGCAGCCGAGCGATGAACCTGCAACGCCGGGCGCCATTCCCATCGTGTTCTACGCCAGCCTTTTACAGGCCGGTACCACCGCTCCCATCCGAGCCTTGTGCGAAGCGCTGGCAGATGGTGGGCTGGTTGCGCAGCCGGTTTTTGTGCCGAGCTTGAAAGATGCCGAGGCGATTGGTTTTCTGAATGATTTGCTCAAGCAAATCGACGCGCCAGTGATCCTCAACACCACGGCATTTGCCTCTACCGGGTCCAGCGATGGTGCCGATGGCGGGCCGCTCATCGTCACTGGAGCGCCGGTAATCCAGGCGGTGTTGTCCGGCCTGTCGCACGAGGCGTGGGAGACAAGCTCACGCGGGCTGCCGGGCACCGATCTGGTGATGCATGTGGCGATGCCGGAGCTGGATGGTCGTATTCACGGGCGTGCGATCAGCTTCAAACGCCAGGGCGAGCGCGACCCGCTCACCGAGTTTGCGCCCGTGGCCTATGCGCCTGAACCATCGCATGTGGAAGCTGTGGCATCGCTGGCGGCGCGTTGGGCCAAACTGCGCCACACGCCCGCAGCCGAAAAGCAGGTGGGCATTGTGCTTGCCAACTATCCCACCAAAACCAGCCGCATCGGCAATGGGGTGGGGCTCGACACACCAGCATCGGTTGGGCTGTTTCTGGGTGCTTTGGAAGAGGCAGGTTACCAAGTCGGCGACGCACCGCGCTCATCAGACGACCTCATGGCCCTGCTGCTCTCCAAGGCCGGACGCGAACGGCTTTCGCTCGGTGACTATCAGACCTTCTATGATGCACTGCCTGAAACGGTGCGCCGCCAAGTGACCGATCGATGGGGCGCACCCGAACATGACCCACACGTGATCGGAGACGCCTTCACACTGCCACTGCATCGGTTCGGTAACACATTGATCGGTATTCAGCCCGCCCGTGGCTACAACATCGATCCGGCAAGCACCTATCACGACCCTGATTTGGTGCCACCGCACGGCTATCTGGCCTTCTATGCCTACCTGCGCCAACACAGCGATGCGCTGATCCAATTTGGCAAGCACGGCAATCTGGAATGGCTTCCAGGCAAGGCTCTGGCGCTGTCGGACGCTTGTTTTCCGACTGCTGTGCTCGGCGATCTGCCGACGCTTTACCCGTTTATCGTCAATGATCCCGGCGAGGGTTGTCAGGCCAAACGGCGCACGGCTGCCGTGATCCTTGATCATCTGACGCCGCCACTCACCCGCGCGGAGAGCCACGGCCCCAATCAGGAGCTTGAAGCGTTGCTTGATGATTACGCCTTCGCCGAAGCCAGCGACCCGCGCCGCGCCAAGGCTTTAGCACGCGACATCATCGGCTTTGCCCAAGAGACTGGTCTTGCCGATGATATTGGGCTGAAGGGAGAAGTGGGCGATGACCTCATCACGCTGGATACGGCGCTGTGCGACCTGAAAGAGATGCAAATCCGCGACGGATTGCACATCTTTGGCCAGTTGCCGGAAGACCCTCAAATTGCTGATCTCTTTGTGGCGATTGCCCGCTTGCCGCGGGGATCTGGCGAACACGATGCCTCGCTGACGCGTGCGCTGGCTTCTGATTTTGATCTCGATTTTGATCCGCTCACGCGCGATTTTGGTCAGCACTGGACACTGGCGAAACCCGAAGCACTGGACGATGATGGTATCTGGCGTACCATCGGCGATGGCGTTGAGCGGTTGGAAGCCTTTGCTCTGAAATTGATGCACGGCGATGTGGAAGCTCCGGGCGCAGCCTCTCGAGCGGTAATGCAATGGATCGATACGGTCCTACGACCGCGCATCACAGCATCGCCACACGACGAAACCTCAAACTTGCTGGCCGGGCTATCAGGACGTTTCGTGCCGCCCGGCCCGTCTGGGGCGCCGAGCCGAGCTCGCCCGGATGTGCTGCCGACGGGGCGCAACTTCTTTGCCGTCGATGTGCGCGCCGTACCCTCACCCACCGCCTGGCGGATCGGCCAGAAAAGCGCGGAGGCTTTGCTTGCCCGTCACTTTCAAGATCATGGCGAGTGGCTGCAAAGCCTAGTGCTGACCTGTTGGGGCACGGCCAATATGCGCACCGGGGGGGATGACATCGCGCAGGCCTTAGCGCTCATCGGTGTCGCCCCGCAATGGGATGGCGGCTCGGGCCGCGTCACTGGCTTCGAGATCACGCCCTTGTCGGAGCTGCGTCGCCCACGCGTCGACGTAACCCTTCGCATCTCTGGCTTTTTCCGCGATGCGTTTCCCCATCAGATCGAGCTGTTTGACAGCGCTGTGCGGGCGGTTGCGGCGCTGGATGAACCGGCCGATATGAATCCGCTGGCTGCGCGTGTGCAAGCAGACCAAGCCACACTGCTTGCCTCCGGCAAAACCCAAGATGATGCGGACCGCATGGCGGGCTATCGCGTGTTCGGTTCCATGCCCGGCGCGTATGGCGCAGGTTTGCAAGCGCTGATCGATGAAGGCGGCTGGACCCAACGCTCTGACTTTGCCGAAGCGTTTATTACCTGGGGCGGATTTGCCTATGGTGCTGGCCGCCAAGGCGATGCTGAAAAAAGTCTTCTGAAAGATCGCCTTCGCGGCGCGCAAGCCGTGGTGCAGAACCAGGACAATCGCGAACACGATCTTCTCGACAGCGATGATTATTACCAGTTTGAGGGCGGGTTGGCGGCGACCATAGAGACGCTGCGTGGCGAGGCGCCCACGAGCTATCATGTGGATCACGCCCGCCCCGAAGCCCCGCTGCCACGTACCTTGCAAGAAGAGATAGGCCGGGTGGTGCGCGGGCGCGCCTCCAACCCCAAATGGATCGCGGGCGTGATGCGCCACGGCTACAAAGGCGCATTTGAGATGGCGGCAACGCTGGATTATCTCTTCGCCTTCGCCGCCACCACGCAAGCGGTGAGCGACCATCATTTCGACGCACTGTTTGAGGCTTACATTGCCAATGATAGCGTGCGCGACTTTATTGAAGAGGCCAACGCGCCCGCGCTCTCTGATATGCTAGCACGGTTTGCCGAGGCGCTGGATCGTGGCCTCTGGACACCACGTCGCAACACCACCCAGACTTTGCTCCATGAGCTGATGCACCCCAACCAGGAAGCTGCCGAATGACCGACAAAGCCGCCGTTAAACCGGTTATGACCGAAGAAGAGCTGGACGCGCGCCACGCTGAAAAGATGCGCAAAAAGAAGGCCGCGCGCGACAAGATCATCGCAACCAAAACCATCGAAAAAGGGCTGCTCATCGTTCACACTGGTAAGGGCAAAGGCAAAAGCACCGCTGCCTTTGGGATGGTGTTTCGCGCCCTTGGCCATGGCCAGCGCGTCGGCGTCATCCAGTTCGTGAAAGGCAAGTGGGAAACTGGCGAGCGTGCGGTTCTGGAGCGCTTTTCAGACCTCGTCACCATCAACACGATGGGCGAAGGTTTCACCTGGGAAACGCAGGATCGCCAGCGCGATATCGCTGCCGCCGAGGCCGCCTGGGAGAAGGCCAAGGGCCTCATTACTGGCGGTGAACACAAGTTGGTGCTGCTGGATGAGCTCAACATTGTGCTGCGCTACGCCTATATCGACCCTGCCGAGGTGGTGCGGTTCCTGCGCGATGAAAAACCCGATGATGTGCATGTGATCGTGACCGGGCGCAACGCACCGGAGGAACTGATCGACATCGCCGATCTGGTGACCGAAATGACGCAGATAAAGCACCCCTTCCGCAGCGGCGTGAAAGCGCAAGAAGGCATTGAGTTTTGATGTCCGCAAAGCTGTCATCCCGGCCATCATGCTGCGCGTGTGAGCCGGGATCTGCAAACCGCGCGATACACGCAGATCCCGGATCGCCTTCGGCGTCCGGGCTGACACGCTAGCTGTGTCAAAGACCCCCGCCCTCATGATCCAAGGCACTGGCTCAAACGTCGGCAAGTCGGTGATCGTTGCGGGGTTGTGCCGATTGCTGACGCGGCAGGGCCTCAAGGTGTTGCCGTTTAAGCCGCAGAACATGTCCAACAACGCCGCCGTCACGACCGATGGTGGCGAGATTGGGCGGGCGCAGGCGCTTCAAGCGCAGGCGGCAAAGGTCGCGCCAAGTGTGCACATGAACCCGGTACTTTTGAAGCCGCAGACCGATGTTGGCAGCCAAGTTGTGGTGCAGGGCAAAGTCTGGGGCACGATGAAAGCGGCGGAGTATGGCGCGCGGAAAACTGAGCTGATCACGCCAGTTCTGGAAAGCTTTGGAAAACTGGAGGCGGATGCAGACATCATCCTGGTCGAAGGTGCGGGCAGCCCGGCGGAGATCAATCTGCGCGCCGGTGATATCGCCAATATGGGCTTTGCGAGTGCGGCCCAAGTGCCAGTCGTTCTCTGTGCGGACATCGACCGTGGCGGTGTGATCGCCAGCGTGGTTGGCACGCACGCGCTGCTGCCACCTGATGATTTGGCGCTCGTCAAAGGCTTTTTCATCAACCGTTTTCGTGGTGATCCATCCCTGTTTGTTAATGGCCTGACGGAGATCGTGGAGCGCACAGCTTGGCCAAGCTTCGGTGTGATCCCCTGGTTTGATCAAGTGCGCGATCTACCGGCTGAAGATGTCCTCGGGCTTGCCGATGGGTTGGGCGAGGGTTTGGTGATTGCTGTGCCGCGCCTTGGCCGGATCGCCAATTTCGAGGACCTCGATCCACTGCGCATGGAGACCGGCGTGGACCTGCGCATCATAGAGCCGGGGACGCCGCTGCCCACTGATGCGGCCTGTGTCATTTTGCCGGGATCGAAAGCCACCATCGCTGACCTTCAAGCCTTCAAGGCTGAGGGTTGGGATGTGGATCTGGCCGCCCATGTCCGCCGCGGTGGTTATGTGGTGGGCCTCTGCGGTGGCTATCAGATGCTGGGGCGCGGCGTTGCTGACACTGATGGCATTGAAGGCGCAGCCGGGCGCGAGACTGGGCTGGGCTTGCTGGATGTGGAAACCACCCTCTCAGCCGATAAAAAGACCATTTTCGCTAAGGGCGTTCACCGGGAAACCGGAACTGCTGTGGAGGGTTATGAGATCCATCTGGGCGAGACGCATGGGCCCGATTGCCAGCGTCCTTTGCTTTCGCTGGATACCGGGATAGATGGGGCTGTGTCGGCAAATGGACGGGTGATGGGCACCTATCTGCATGGGCTTTTTGCTAGCGATGCGTTTCGCGCAGCCTTTCTGCAGCGTCTGGGTGCGCGCGCGTCCGTTGCCTATCAAGCGCGGGTTGAAGCCGCTCTGGATGGTTTGGCTGACCATCTATCCGAGCACATGGATGTGGATGGTCTGCTCGCTATTGCAAAAAGCCGATAGCAGCCGCGATCAAAACCACCACCAAAAGCGTGGCCGCACATGTTGCGCGAAACAGCGCAAGACCCTTGCGGACATCGCCTGCGTCCAAGTGCTTTCGGCCGGCATCATTGATATAGGGCGCCTCAACGGTGCCACTTGGATAGGTGCGCGGGCCGCCAAGCGCGATGCCGAGGGCCGATGCATAGCTCGCCTCCGGCCAGCCAGCATTGGGCGAGGCATGGGTCGGCGCGTCGTTGCAGATTGTTGCCCAGTCAGGCCAAGCAAACCTGCCGTTTTGACCGGCAAGACTGGTGATCGCAACGCTGAGCGTGATCAGCCCAACCGACAGGCGCGCAGGCAAAAAGTTCACGACATCATCCAGCTTTGCTGATGCCCAACCAAAGTGCAGATGGCGTTCTGTTTTGTAGCCGATCATCGAGTCAGCGGTGTTGATCGCCTTATAAAGCGCGATGCCCGGCAGGCCGCCTATCAGCATCCAGAAGGCAGGCGCGATGACGCCATCAGAATGGTTCTCCGCCAGGCTTTCTAGCGCAGCCCGCGCGATACCTGACTCATCAAGGTTTTCGGTGTTGCGGCCAACAATCATGGAAAGCGCTTGTCGCGCGGCGGACAGATCACCCTTTGCCAGAGGTGACCGCACGGCCTCGACATGATCGTGCAGCGAGCGCTGAGCCAGAAGCACCGCGCCGACAAGGACTGTGACCAGAAAGGCCAGCCCAGGGTGAACCCAGCCCGCCAAAGCCAACAGACCGATGGACAGGGCGGCAACAACGAAGATCACACGGATCAGCGCTGTGATACCTGCGCGCATCTGCCGGAACGGCGTATGCTGTTGATGGTTCATCCGCCGGTCCAGCCATCCGATGAGATGGCCCATCAGAACAACGGGGTGCGGCACGCGTTTCCATAGCCAGTTGGGTTCACCGAAGACGGCGTCCACAACGATGGCGAGGGCCAGCGCAAGCGCGTTGAAGGCCAACCACTCAGCCACCAGCAAGCCTTTGAAGCGCTTGATCGCGCTCGTTGGCGATGTATTCGATAGCCTCGATCAGGGATGGCCCAGCGCACAGCGTCAACCGCTCCGGCATAGCAATACGGCGCGCTGGCGGATAGCGTTCGTTGAGTGCGCGATGGGTAAGAAGCGCCGAGCCCTGGTCCTCGCCCTCACGACTCAGCGTGGGTGTGATCAGCACATCTGGCTCAGCGCGAATGATGGTTTCAAGATCGGCAAAACCACCGCGCGCACCAACCAATTCCTCGCTGGCCAAAGGCATTCCCAGCGCTGCAAGCAAGTCACCGATTAGTGAAGCGATGCCGGTGGCATAACCGCGGCGCCTGATGATGAGAGCGGTGAGCTGCTCATCGGAGCGCGCTGCTGACATTGCGGCATCGATTTTGTCGATCAGAACCTCTGCACGCCGCGGATGCCCCACCATCTCTGCCACCAAGCGAATGGCGACGTAGGCCTCATCCAACGAGCGCGAAAACGGCACCTCTTCAACGCGGTAGTCAAAGCGGGCAAGCATGTCTTTGGCAGCGCGATTGGTGAAAAGGCCTGTCAGAACGAGATCTGGTTCCAGTGCGATCACCGCCTCGGCTGCGGCAGGAAGCTGTGGATAAGGTGCCGCCTGTTGGGCTGCGTAGGACAGGCGCGCATTGCCGGCAAAACGGCTGAGACCAACGATCTGATCAGGGTCGGCCAGCGCCAAAAGCAGCTGGTCAGTGCACATGTTGAGCGAGACAATGCGTTCTGGACGCACCGTGCGCTCATCGCTCGCTTGCGCCTGCACCGAAACGGCGAGCGTAAGCAAGATCGCGAACAGGCTAAAGAGCTGCACCTTTATACCCCTTTGGATTGATTGCCGAACCAATTTCAAAGCCTTAACAAATCGTTACACGCCCGGGACACACGCCGTGACGGGTGGTTGTGAACAACCAGATCGAAACAGTAAAGGTCTGATGATGGTACGCGTATCGACGCCCGGCTTTTTGGCCGGCTTTTTTGTTGCGGCTGTTGCCGCACCCCTTCTCTCCACCCCTCCAGCATTCGCCCAATCGGAAATCACCGTTTTCGCGCCCTATCGCGGCATTGCCACGCCCATTGCACGGGCCGGCAGCGCAGTGAGCGTGATCACCCGCGAGGAGATTGAACAGGCGGGACCGACATCGGTTGCCGAGATCCTTAGCCGCGCGCCCGGCGTAAGCTTCACCAGCGCCGGTGGCTTTGGCACAAGTGGCGATGTGCGCATTCGTGGCGCAGAAAACCAACATACCATGGTGCTCATTGATGGAGTACCGGTCAGCAACACGACCTCACTGCGAAACAGCTTTGACTTCAGGACCATTGCGCCTGATCTCATAGAGCGCATTGAGGTGCTGCGCGGTCCGCAGTCAGCACTGTACGGCTCCGATTCGATCGGTGGCGTTATCAACATCATCACCAGGCAAGCGACCACTGGCCTCTCTGGCTCAGCGAGTGTTGAAGGTGGCAGCTATGGCACGCACCGAGAGACGGCTAACATTTCATATGGTTCTCCAACGGTTGGACTTTTCGCCGGTATCTCTCACGCTTATTCAGAAGGGTTTTCTCGCCGAACGAGCAATAATGAGGATGATTCAACCCAGCAACTCAGCGGGTTTGTTCGCGGTAGTGTGCAGATCAGTGAGACGTTGAGGATCCAAGCGC
This sequence comes from Pseudomonadota bacterium, assembly GCA_039814945.1. GTDB lineage: Bacteria > Pseudomonadota > Alphaproteobacteria > Rhizobiales > MH13 > MH13. The sequence continues at coordinate 28,937 of JBCCAF010000010.1, read as the reverse complement.
AATTACAGGCGAACCAAACGGAGAGCGAAGTCGATCAGGCAGTTGATGACCCCGAAGGTTTGAGAAAGGTGGACACCATTCATGGCTCGGTTCAATTGGACCATGAAGGCTTCGATGGTCGGTGGATCAATACGTTGCGCGTTTACGGCAATATCTTCGACGAGTTCGACAACAGGGGAGCAGGTTCTGACGGCTACAATGATGGCCACCGTCTTGGCGCGGAGTGGACCAGCAGCTACCGGTTTGAGAACAACAGCACCCTGCTGGCTGGCCTTAGTATTGAGGAACAAGCCGGTAAGCGCGTGATTGGAACGTTTACACCCTCAATCGATGATGAAGAGTTGTATTGGGCGGCGTTCGCACTCTACCAGATATCTCTTACACCTAACTTTCATATTTCGGCGGCGGCTCGGGTCGACGACTTTGATGCGTCTGGCGCCTTTGTCACAGGCCGCGTGACAGCTGCCTATGAGATATTCGAAACCGAAACGACGCTTCGGGCGAGTGCGGGAACTGGCGCGAATGCCCCTTCGCTTTTCCAACGATTTTCATCCTTCGGTGACCCAAATCTGCTTCCAGAAGAGAGCATCGGAGTGGATATCGGGATCAATCAGGTGCTGTTTGATGGGCGTCTGACACTGGATGCCTCAGCCTTTTACAACACCATAACAAACCTGATCGATTACAATTCTACCACTCGATCTTACCGCAATATTGATGAGGTCACGACCTACGGCCTGGAACTTAGTGCAGACGCACGGATCATTCCTGGTCAATTGGATGGCTCGGCCAGCTATACATACCTGGTTGCCAATGATGAGGGTACAAACCTTAGGTTGGCCAGACGCGCCGAGCATGAAGGCCAAGTTAGTCTGACCTATCTTGGTATCGATAGGTTCTCTGTCACAGGCACGGCGGTGTTCACCGGAGGTGATTGGTTCAACGACGATGCAAACACCCTGTCTCTTGACCCTTTCATCCGCATCGATCTTTCAGCCACCTATCAGGCCCATGAACATTTGGAGTTGTTTGGCCGGGTGGAGAATCTGTTCGATGCCGAGTATCAGGTGCGCGATGGCTACAATACGCCTGGACTGTCGGCTTATGCCGGTATTCGGGCCACGTTTTAGGGACGCTATATGATGCGGCTCAGCGCCAGCCTTGCTGTCCTGCTTCTGGTGCTGGCCGCGCTGTCCTTGGCGGTTGGAACGACCGCTTTCACATTCGATCAGCTTTTGGCTGCGCTCACAGGCGCTGACGAAAGGCTGGCGCTGATCGTCTACGAGATACGTTTGCCGCGCACGCTGCTTGCAATCCTCATTGGTGGATCACTTGGGCTGTGCGGAGCGGGCCTTCAAGGGTTGGTGCGTAACCCGCTCGCCTCACCCTCACTGTTCGGTGCGCCGTCTGCTGCGGCGCTAGGCGCGGTGATTATGATCAGTTCAGGGATGGCTGGCGCTCTGTCTTTCGCTCTTCCCGTGGCAGGCATGGTGGGTGCGCTGGCATCGGTCGGAGCTCTTATGTTGCTGGCAGGCCGCGACGCGCCGATCATCGTGTTGTTGCTCGCCGGCTTGGTGCTTTCCAGCTTTGCGGCGGCGGGCACATCGTTGGCGCTCAATCTCTCGCCTAACCCGTTCGCGGCGTTGGAAGTGGCCTTTTGGCTGCTCGGCTCGCTGGAGGATCGATCCTTCCAGCACATCTGGATGGCGGGGCCATTCATCGTTCTAGGCTCTGCCCTTATAGCCACGCAAGCGCAGGCGCTTAAAGTGATGAGTCTTGGCGAAGACACCGCCACGAGCCTCGGTGTCAACGTCCGCGGCTTGCGGCTTGTGCTGATCGTGGGTGTTGCCATGGCGGTTGGCGCTGGCGTCTCGGTGGCTGGCACAATCGGCTTTATCGGCCTCGTCGCACCGCATCTGGTCCGCCCGTTGGTGGGCTATGATCCGGCACGCGTTTTGTTGCCCGCCACGCTGTCTGGGGCGTGCTTGCTGCTAGCGGCGGACCTTCTGGTGCGGCTTGTGCCAACCAGCGGAGAACCCTTGAAAGTTGGCGTTGTGACAGCGCTTGTCGGTGCGCCCTTCTTTTTGGGCTTGGTACTACGAGAACGACGCGCACTGGCCGGGCGCGCCACGCTATGAGTGTGCTTCAAGCCAAAAATCTTAGTGTTTCGATTGGCAAGGCACGCTTGCTTCAATCCGCCGATCTGTCGCTGGAGACCGGCACGTTGACCGCTATTCTCGGGCCCAACGGTGCGGGAAAGAGTACGTTGCTCAAAGCCTTGCTTGGTCTCATCGACCATGGTGGTGAGACCAAGCTGGATGGCAAAGCCCTGTCCTCGCTCTCCCCATCAGAACGCGCCAAACAGGTTGCTTATCTACCACAGGGGCAAAACCACGCCTGGCCGCTTAGCGTTGAGGCAGTTGTCGCCCTTGGTCGGCATCCTCACGGCGGTCAGGGAGATGATGTGGTTGAGCGTGTGCTCAACACGATGGGCCTCACAGCACTGCGAAACCAGTCTGTTCTCACCCTCTCAGGAGGGGAGCAAATGCGCGTTTCGCTGGCGCGGGCGCTTGCTGTGGAAGCCGCGTTTCTTCTTGCCGATGAACCCCTCGCCTCACTCGACCCGCGCTATCAGTTCGAGATCATGGGTGTTCTGGCGGGCCAAGCGCGCGACGGCAAAGGTGTCGTCGTGGTGATGCACGATCTAGCCCTCGCCGCGCGCTACGCTGACCGTCTTGTTCTGATGAAAGACGGAGCGCTTTTGGCCGATGGCGCACCTGAAACGGTGTTATCGGGCGAGAATGTCCAATCCGTTTTCGATGTGCACACCCGCGCCAGTGAGGTGCATCGCAGCGACGGGTCAATCCGCGTGGCTCTACCAGACCAACTGGAAGCAAAAGCCTAATCTGTTATCTGCAAAGCGTTGGAGATAGCGAGCAGATTGGCCTGCATCATGCTCCGATAGCTGATCCCCGGCCTGCCAAGCGAGCCAACCTAGACCTCTTCAGGTATTGCCCACGTGTCACCACTGCCGGACGGATTTTTTGATGATCCGCGCACGATCAACGCGCCAGGTAGCTCGATAGACTCAGCTTCAAATGCTTCCCCCTCAACCGCCGCTTCAATGGCTTCGAACAGGGTTTCACTCGTCGCTTCAATCATCGCATCAACCGGCTGCGAAAAGCTGGTGATGGAATAGGTTGGCCACTGCGCCGGACCGACATTATCGAACCCAACAATGGAGACATCCTCAGGCACGCTGAGGCCCAGTCCATTGCGCAGCGCATCCATAACCGCGATGGCCATGTGGTCGTTGGCACAGAAAATCGCATCGGGTGGTTCGGGCGTCTGCATCATCGCGATGGCGCCATTGGCGGCCTGATCTGAATCGTAGTTGCCTACGGCGCGAGCGTGCAAGGCAATTTTCTTCTCAGCAAGTCCCGCCAAGAACCCCCGCTCGCGGTCGCGGTTGGTCGAGGTTTCTTCAAGTCCAGCAAGATAGGCAATGCGTTTGTGCCCGCCTGCCACCAGGAAATGCGCGATGGTGCGCCCACCAAGTTCGTTGGAGCCGGTAATCTTAGAGGCGGTGGGAGCATCGGACACGCGGTTGACCATGACAACTGGAATGCCCGCAGCATGGCAGCGGTTGGCAATTTCGGACGACAACGAAACTGACGCCAGCACCAGCCCATCAATTTGATAGTCGAGTGCCCGTTGCAGCTCGGTGTTGGCCGCATCGCCCTCACCGGCGGTGAAGAGCAGCACATGATAGCCACGTTTCTGGCATTGGTCAGAGATGCCCTGAACCAACTCGGGGTAAAAATGGTTGTCGAGGTAAGAAACCGCCATACCAATCATGTGCGAGCGGCGAGTGATCAGCGAGCGGGCAATGGCATTGGGGCGATAACCAAGGCTGATCGCTGCCTTATGAACCCGCTCTTTGGTCTCAGCGGCCACGCTGGCACCAGGCGTAAAAGCGCGTGAAACAGCCGACTGCGAGACGCCAGCCTCGCGTGCAACATCGATGGACGTAACCTTACGCCGGGCCATCAAGCGCAGCCCCACGCTCTGCCATTCGCCAAGAGAATACAAAATGCTTCACATGAACAGGTTTAAGGCGCGCCACCCTCGCCGTCCAGCCATCACCTGCGCCCGCCGAAAAGCGCGCAGATGAAGTTGTGGACGTTCAGTGCTCACCCACTCCCGGGCAATCGCTATCGCGAGCGCTTAGCCCGCCGTCCAACCGGCGCTCTTGCTGCTCTGGCCGGCGGTCAGCCCGCCGTCCAACCGGAACCGTTGCTGCTCTGGCCAGCGGTTAGCCCGCCGTCCAACCGGAACCGTTGCTGCTCTGGCCAGCGGTTAGCCCGCCGTCCAACCGCCATCTATCAGGAGCGACGTTCCTGTCACCATCGCCGAAGCATCGCTGGCCAGGTAGGCAACCGCGCCCATAATGTCTTCAATCTCGCCTACACGGCCAAGCTTGATCTTCGATTCCACCCAAGCGCGCCGCTCTGGATCATCCAGCGTGACAGCGGCCAAAGGCGTGCGAATGAAGGTCGGGCAGATGGTGTTGATGCGGATTTTTTGCGGACCCCACTCAATGGCCATGGCCTTCACCATGCCCTCCAGCGCATGTTTGGACGCGCAATAGACGGCGCGTTCGATTCCGCCAACATGCCCCATCTGCGAGGACAGGTGAATGATGGACCCAGGCTTGCCCGCCTCCACCATGCCACGCGCCGCTTCAGTCGAGAGCACGAACGCTCCGCGTACATTGATGTCCATAACGGCTTGATAGTCTTCGAAGTCGATGTCCAGGGCCGCTGCGTGACGGGCAATGCCCGCCGAGTTGACCACGACATCAAACGGCGCTTGTGCGTCAAAAAGGGTTTTCACCGCGTTGGTGTCGGCCACATCGAGCTGAACGGCTTCAACGCTATGACCCTCAGTTTTCATGGCCTGCACAGCCTCATTCAACTGGTCCATGCCCCGCGCAGCACACACCACATGGGCGCCCTGCTCCGCCAGCGCCACAGCACAACCAAGACCGATGCCACGCGAAGCACCAGCAACGAAAGCGCGCTTGCCATCAAGACGCGTAGAGGGGGTTTGGGGGAGTTTCATGGGCTTTCTAACCCCAGCTTGGTTTTTCGGTGGACGGACTGTAGGTGCCAAATGTCCACTCGTGCCCCTCTAAGTCTTTCACGCGGTAACGCTGCGTGCCCCAATCCGTTTTCTCCGGCGGGTAAACCAGTTCAGCACCCTCGGCCATGGCTTGAGTGTGATGCGCGGCCACATCTTCCACCACCACATAGATGCCTGGGGATCCGTGAGGCAGATCAGCTGTGCCCATCAACACAACGCCATCGCCATAGACAAGTTCGGCGTGCTCTACCGAGCCGTCTTCCGCATCAGCACGAATGGTGACCTCAAAACCAAAAGCTTTGGTCAAAAACTCAATGGCCGCTGGACCATCACGATAAGACAGATAGGGAACGATGGTTGGCTGTGTCATTTTTCGCTTTCTTATTCGGCCGCCATCTTCGGCTCTGCTGCCTCGCCATAAGGCACATTGCGACCACCGTAGCGACGCACGCGCACATTGGCCTGTTCGGCGTGGCCAACAAAGCCCTCCAACATGCAAAGTCGTGAGCAATATTCGCCCATCAGCGCCGCTGCCTCATCGGTGAGCACCTTCTGATAGCTGTGGGTTTTCAGATATTTGCCAACCCAGAGACCGCCGGTGTAACGGCCCGCCTTCTTGGTAGGCAGCGTGTGGTTGGTGCCGATTACCTTATCGCCATTGGCCACATTGGTGCGCGCGCCCAAGAACAGCGCGCCGTAACAGGTCATATTATCCAGGAACCAATCATCGCGGTCGGTCATCACCTGCACATGCTCGGACGCAATATCATCAGCGACTTCCAGCATCTCTTCATAGGTGTCGCAGACGATCACCTCGCCGTAATCTTCCCAGCTTTTGCGGGCGGTTTCAGCGGTGGGCAGCATACCAAGCAAGCGGTCGATCTCGTCCAACGTATCACGTGCCAATTTCTCAGAATTCGTGAGCAGAACCGCCGGTGAGTTGTAGCCATGCTCGGCCTGACCCAGCAGGTCAGTGGCGCAAAGCTCCGCGTCGGCACCATGCTCATCAGCGATCACCATGGTCTCGGTTGGGCCAGCAAACAGATCTATGCCAACACGTCCGAACAGCTGGCGCTTGGCTTCAGCAACGAACGCGTTGCCCGGCCCGACGAGCATGTGCACCGGATCAATCGTCTGCGTCCCAATCGCCATCGCACCAACGGCCTGAATACCGCCCAGCACGTAAATCTCATGCGCACCACCAAGCTTCATGGCTGCGATCACAGCCGGGTTCGGCTCACCTTTAAAAGGAGGCGTGCAAGCGATGATGCGCGGGACACCGGCCACGTCAGCGGTGGACACCGACATGTGGGCCGATGCCACCATCGGAAACTTACCGCCGGGCACATAACAACCAACCGACTGAACCGGGATGTTCTTGTGGCCGAGGATCACGCCCGGCATCGTTTCCACTTCAATGTCGACCATCGAGTTGCGTTGGTGCTGAGCGAACACGCGCACCTGATCCTGCGCAAAGTTGATATCGTCCATGTCGCGCGAGGACACTTTGTTCATCAGCGCCGTCACGTCATCATCGGTCAGGCGAAAACGCTCTGGTGTGTAACCATCGAACTTTTCCGACAGATCACGCACCGCCGCATCACCGCGCGCTTCGATATCCTGCAACGTGCCTTCGACAATGGCGCGCACCTTGGCATCATCATCAGAGCGCTCCGCCTCGGGCTTGCCGCGTTTCAGATACGTGATCATGGCATCATTCCTTATCGATCAGGATGTTTCGGCGACCAGCGCTAGCCGTAATCGCACAAGCATAAGAGAGAGCAGTACCGCAACCCCAGCCATGGTTGCTGGCCAACTTGGCCAAACCGATAATGCAAGTGGCACGACCCATACCAACGCCTCTGCTTTGCTGCGCCCTGCCAATGGCTGAACGCCAAGCAGGAAGGCAAGCGACATGGTGAAGGTAACCCCTGTTACCAGCGCCTGACCAACATCAAGCCAGGAACCCTGCATCAAAAGGCCGGGATAGACCAGGAAAAGGATCGGCAGAAGGTAGGCAATGGCGCCCAGACGCACCGCCTCAAAAGCGACCTTGGGCCACTTTTCCTCAGCGATGGTGGAGGCGACAAACACGCCCACGCACACCGGCGGTGTGATCACTGAAAGCGTTGCATAGTAGAGCACGAAGAAATGCACGGTCAGCGGTGGCAACCCAGCTTGGATAAGCGCTGGCGCGAACACCGCCGCCACAAGAACATAGGCGGCCGATGTGGGCAGACCCATGCCTGCGATCAGGCAGACGATGGCCATCACGACAGCGATCAGAGCGATGTTGTTGCCCGCATAGGAAAGAATGATGCTGGTGAGCGTGACACCAACGCCGGTCAAGTTGAGCAGCGCAACAAAAACCTGCGCGGCGACCAGCAAAATGCCGACGATCACCACACCCTTGCCACCTGTCACGATGGCGGGCGCCAATTGCTTGATTGCAAACCAGAGCGATTCACCGGCCGTCATACGGGCAACGATGAAGGCTGCGATCATGGCAAGGATGCCGTAGAACGCAGTCGTCTCCACCGAATTGCCGTTCAAGACGCCGTAGATGATACCGCCGAGCGAGGCGATGATCGGCGCGATACGGCGCCAGTCCAAAGCTTCCTGCCAGGTTGGCATGCCTTCGGTGTCGATGTTGCCGAAATCACGTCGTTTGGCGATCACGTGCACAGTCATGAAGATGCCGAGGTAAAACAGGATCGCTGGGATGAGCGCGGCGGCGGCAATCGTCCAGTAGTTGACGCCGACAAGCTCGGCCATCACGAAAGCTGCTGTGCCCATGATCGGTGGGGCGAGCTGGCCGCCCGTGGAAGCAATGGCTTCGACGCCGCCAGCATAGGCGCGTGGATAGTTGAGCTTGCGCATCAACGGGATGGTGAAATTGCCAGTGGTCGCCACATTGGCCACCGTTGAACCGGAAATCATGCCGAAGAAGCCGGACGCGATGGTGGCGATCTTCGCCGCGCCGCCGGGCGAAGAACCGCTGGCGCGGGCAGCCAGATCAAAAAAGGTTTTGCCAGCACCGGTGTGCAGCAAAAACGCGCCAAACAGCACGAAAGCTGCGAGCGTTGTGGATGCGATGCCAACCAACATGCCCCAGAGACCAAGGTCGGAAAGGAAAACTGTCTCAGTGACGTAGTAGAGATCAAAACCACGATGGCCGAACCGCCCGGGAACTTGGTCACCAAACAGCGCATAGGCGACCATCAGGCCAACAAGCAGTGGGAACAAGAACGAGACGGTACGCCGCGCTAACTCCAAAATCACGACAAGCGTGGCCGCGCCCAACCAGACATCTGGATTCTCAGCGAAAGGCCGCTGCACCATGATCTCTTCAAAGCGCGTGATGGTGGAATAGACCGCGAACCACACAATGGCGAGCATCACCACATCAATCAAAGTGCCAAGCAAGCGCCATTTTTTGCCGCCGCCAAGCGGGGTTAGAAGCACCGCGAGTGTTGAGGCTAAGCCCACAAAAATGGACCGCTGAATCAAGCTTTCAAATGCCCCAAAGGCTGCCGTGTAGAAAATGAAACAGCCGAGAACCACCGCAACACCGATGACGGCTTTTTCCCGCAACGAACGGGATTCGACTTCTTCGGTGCCGACTTTGTCGTCAACCTCGATCATGGTGACTGCCCTGCTCTGCGTTTTTTCCGCGGTTTTCTTTGCGATTTTCCAGGTGTAAGGGCGGCACGCGTGCGCACCGCCCCAATAGACTTGCGCGCTTACGCGCTGTTACATGGCCGGACGCAGATTGTCGGGCACATCGTAGCCAAGCTCCTCGAAGGCACGGATTGCGCCGGGGTGCATAGGCGTGGTGGCGAATTCAACTGTGAGCGAGCCGATGTCGATACCTTCAAGAGCTGGGAAGGCAGCCGCTTGAGCTTCCTGGTTTTCCAAAACAGCTTTGGTGATCGCGTAGGCGGTTTCTTCGGTCATGTCGGGCTGAGCGGACACTGCGATCATGAAGCCCCAGGTGCGGTAAGGCCCATCACGACCTTGCTGCTCGCTGCCTGGCATATCGACAATGGAAAGCTCAGGCAGATTTTCCTGGATCGTTGCAATGCCCTCGTCAGACACTGGCAGCACGCGCAGCGGCGTGAGGGTGGCAATATCAGTGGTCAGTGGATCAAAGTCAGTGCCAACCGCAGACTTCACGAACCCATTGAGTCGATCATCTTTGATGAGGTTGGCCAGCTCACCGTTGGTGCCACGCACCCATTCCGGCGCCACGCCCAGAAGCTCCATCACCATCTGCGAGGTTGCCTCGGTGGATGAACCGCGCTGGCCGGGGCCGAAGCGCTCACCGTTCAAGTCTTCAACCGTTTCATAGCCTGAGTCAGCGCGGCTGACAATCAGCTGCGGCGCCAGAGAATAGGCCCAGAGAAGCTGAGAGGCGATGGGCTCACCTTCAAATGTGTTGATGCCTTCATTGGCATGATAAAGCGCTGGCGTGGTGACCAAGCCGATGTCCAACTGACCGCGCGCCATGCGACGCAGATTGTCCACCGTCGCGCCCGTTTCGACCACCGAAGCCTGAAACCCTTCAGCGTGATCGTTTACGATCTGCGCCAGAGAGGCGAAGTAAGCATAGTGCGAGGATTGGGCGTTGGTCGCGCCGAAGGCCAAGCGCTGATCTTGCGCGCTGGCCGCGCCTGCCATGAGGCCCAGCGCAAGGCCGGTTGCCGCCATCGTTTTGAAAAGTGTCATGTATTTTCCTCCTAAGGATCGCGCTCTTGATGACGCGGACATGGGACATGTGCGCTGCCTGGTGCTTTTACGTACCTCGGCTTTGCATTCGTATGCAATACACGGCACATGGCGTAGCGGCAAGGCCATTGCTAGAGCTTTTCAGGCAGATTCGATTGTGCGGTGCAGCGAATGCGCCACTGAGAAAGGTGCCAATCTCAAGACGACTTAGGTTTGATAATAGTCGCGGTACCAGGCGACAAATCGCTCAATGCCCTCTTCCACCGGTGTTGCCGGTGGTGTGTCGATCAGGCGGGAAAGCAGCGTCGCATCGGCCCAGGTCATCGGTACGTCCCCGGCTTGCATGGGCAGCATATTGCGCTTGGCTTTTTTGCCAAGAGACCGCTCCAACGCTTCGATGAAGTCCATGAGTTGCACTGGCTGATTGTTGCCAATGTTGATCACACGCCATGGCGCAACAGGCGAGAGACCGAGCGCATCCCGATCCTCATCATCCACGGCATCCGGAAGCGTGGGCGTGACATCCGCCAAGGCGGCGATGGAGCGCGCAAGATCATCGATAAAGGTGAAGTCGCGGCGCATATCGCCGCGATTGTAGACGTCGATGGGTTGCCCTTCGAGGATCGCCTTGGTGAACTTTATTGGCGCCATATCCGGCCTGCCCCACGGCCCATACACGGTGAAAAACCGGAACAGAGTCATCGGAACACCGTAGAGGTGCGCATAGGAATGCGTCATCGATTCCGCGGCTTTTTTGGTCGCGCCATAGAACGACATTTGTAGATCGGCCTTGTGGTGCTCGGCATAGGGCATTTCGGTGTTCGCGCCATAAACCGAGCTCGAAGACGCCATCATCAGATGCTTGGGCGGTGCGGCACGCACTGCTTCCAACATCTCAAACGTGCCGACCAAATTGCTGTCTACATAGGAACGCGGATTGTCGATAGAATAGCGCACGCCCGCCTGAGCGGCGAGGTGAATGATGAGGTCGGGCTTTTCATGCGTCACCAGATCAACAACAACCCCTGGGACCTCCAGGCGCTCCTCAACGGCCTTAAAATGTTGATTTTGCAGCAACCGCTGATGGCGGCGCTGTTTCAACCGCACATCATAATAATCCGTCAGCGCATCGAAACCGACGACGCGATAACCAGCGTCCAGCAGAGCTTGGCTGGTGTGGTAACCGATAAACCCGGCTGAGCCGGTAACAAGCGCCGTTTTTTGCGTTGCGGTGACCATAGTCGTCAGTCAACTCCAAAGAGGTCGCGGGTGAAGATTTTGTGTTTCACATCAGCCAGTTCATCAGCCTGTCGGTTGGCAATGATGATGTCGCACTCGGCCTTAAACTGCGACAAGTCCCGCACCACTGCCGACCCGAAAAAGTGCACAGCTTCTAGACCCGGCTCATACACGATGACCGGGATGCCCTTGGCCTTGATGCGCTTCATAATGCCCTGAACGGAGCTGTCCCGGAAATTGTCTGACCCCTCTTTCATCGTCAGGCGGTAGACACCGACGCAGCCAGGGTTCTTGGCGATGATCGCATCGGCAATGAAATCCTTGCGTGTGGTGTTGGCATCGACGATAGCGCGGATCAGGTTCTGCGGCACGGCGTCATAATTGGCGAGCAACTGGCGCGTGTCTTTTGGCAGACAATAGCCGCCATACCCGAAGGACGGGTTGTTGTAGTGGTCGCCAATGCGCGGATCGAGGCTCACACCCTTGATAATCTGCCGCGTGTCCATGCCGGCAATCTGCGCGTAGGTGTCCAACTCGTTGAAATACGCCACGCGCATGGCGAGATAGGTGTTCGCGAACAGCTTGATAGCTTCAGCTTCATCGGGGTCGGTCAACACCGTTGGAATGTCGATTTTGATGGCACAATCAGCCAACATCTGCGCAAAGGCTTGTGCACGATCAGACCGTTCACCCACCACGATGCGCGAGGGGTGCAAATTGTCGTAGAGCGCCTTGCCCTCCCGCAAAAATTCCGGCGAGTGGATGATGCGGTCAGAGCCAAATTTTTCCCGCAAGCTCGACACCAGCCCCACCGGGATAGTCGACTTGATGATGATCAGCGCATCATCGTTGACGGCCAAAACGTCAGCAATCACGGCCTCGACCGAGGAGGTGTCAAAGGCGTTAGTCTGCAGATTGTAGTTGGTTGGCGTTGCAACAATCACATGGCTAGCTGAACGGTAGGCGCTTTGGGTGTCGAGCGTTGCCGTTAGGTCAAGGTCTCGATTGGCCAGATAGTCTTCCAACTCCGGGTCGCTGATTGGCGAGGTGCGCTCGTTCAGCATCGTCACGCGCTCGGCGGAAATATCGCAGGCGGTGACGGGAAACTTTTGCGCCAGCAATACAGCATTGGAAAGGCCGACATAGCCAAGCCCAGCGACGGCGAATTGAACAGACATGATGCATCCTTAAAGGCGGCAAAAGGGGAGCTGCCGCTTGCGGCGCACCTTTTGCATGGGCGCAACGGTGGGGGCAAGTCACAAGACCCGTTCGCGCAGGCCAACGAACCATTGTGATCTTCACGCGTTGAGGTTAACTGAGCCAAACGACATATGGAGTGGCCATGAGCGGTCTCCTTGCCCTGCTGGACGATGTTGCAGCCATCGCCAAACTTGCCGCCTCGCAGTTGGATGATGTGGCCGCCCAAGCCAGCAAGGCTGGCACGAAAGCCGCAGGCATCGTGATCGATGATGCTGCCGTCACCCCGAAATACGTCACCGGCCTGCCGGCGACCCGCGAACTGCCGATCATTTGGAAGATCGCGCGGGCATCCTTCTTCAACAAGCTGATTATCTTGCTACCCGTCGCGCTGCTCTTGAGCGCCTTTGCACCCTGGATGCTAACCCCGCTGTTGATGCTCGGCGGGTCGTATCTTTGCTATGAGGGCGCGGAGAAGATCGCCCATTTGTTCTCGCACAAGAAGCACCACGCGGTGGATACCGAGCATGGGCTTGATGCTGCCTACCTGGAAGAAAAACGGGTCAAAGGCGCGATCAAGACCGACTTCATTTTGTCCGCAGAGATCATGACGATCACCCTGTCGGCCATCGAGTCAGACAGTGTCATTACGCGCGGCATCACCTTGGCCATCGTGGCCATTGCCATTACCGCTATCGTTTACGGTGCCGTCGCCCTCATCGTGAAGATGGACGATGCCGGCCTTAAGCTGACGCAAATTGGGCGCTTAGAAGCCACCCGCGCCTTTGGACGTGGGCTGGTCAAGGCCATGCCGATGATTTTGCTCATTATCTCTACTATCGGCACGGCCGCCATGCTTTGGGTTGGCGGCAGCATCATGGTGCACGGTGTGAAGGATCTTGGGTTTCCTCAGGTCTACGACACGATCCACCATTGGGCTGAACTTGGCGCAGGCAGCATCGCAACCGCGCAAGGGTTCGTAGAATGGGTCATCACCGCCGGGGTGGACGGTGTGATTGGGCTCGGATGGGGCTTGGTGCTCATCCCAATTGTCGCTGTCGTGATCAATCCTGTGGTCAAACTGGTGACCTCACGCAGTTAGGCTCGCGACCCTAGAGGACTCCGCTGCCGCCGGCCCAAACACCCCATGCTACAAAGATAAAAAACGCAGCGAGCAGGCCAAGCGCGATGAGAATCGGCATCCGCATCAGCCATCGCGTGCCCCTCGCAAGGATCAGTCTGCGTGCGCGCCACCAAAGCACAACCGCGAAACCGATGGCAGCTGCCTGCCAGCCGAGAAATGCGCTCGCCCTGTTCATACCGCGCGTGAAGCTGGAGCCGGTTGGTTCAATCATCGCATAGGCGATGAAAGACCCTGCGAACGCTATGGCCCACAAGGCAAACAGTAACCAGAGCAGACGGGGCGTGCCTTCCATCACCTAGCAATCCTTGTTTGTGCAGCCGTCACAGCGCTTTGATCCGTTCGCCAAATGCCGGTTCAAGTCTAGCGCGACGCGCCATTCATGCAAACGCTTGCAAGCGGGTCAGGCTTTTTCTTGAATTCGTGATCTTACGGACTGTTTTGTTCAAATGATCACGAGTTTTGCGATCACCACTGTCATTTTCAATAAGTAATGACCTTACGCTTTGCGCCATTTCATCACCGTTTGGAGATGTTTGTTTCTACATTTTTAACTTCAAAGCTCCATTGCTTAATGCAGAAACCAACTCACGCATGCGGTGGATGTGGAACCAATGTTTTCTTTGAAGTCCAAACCAAAAAACGAACCGTTGGATGAACTGCCGCAAGACGTGGACGCAAACGGGATAAACAACGCAGGCGTTGAGAATGAAGTCGCGTCAACGTCATCTGACCAAACATCCAAAACCCTAGCTTCGGTTGCCGAAGCGCTTTCTACTTTCGGCGTGGAAATGGTGGATGTTTCAGGCACCATCGAAACAGCCAACGCGGCAACCACCGGCTTGCAGGAAGCGTTCAACCTGCTCTGCCAAGCCGCAGAGAAAACCCAGGTTCAGACCGGCGTGATCCGAGAGGCCGTCACGACCACGGCCATGGTCGCCAACGCCTCCGGCGAAACCATGCAGCGCTCACGTGAAGCGCTCGGCAAAGCGGCAGAAGATATTGCTGCCCTTATCGCCTCGGTCACCGAGATCAACACCCAGTTGCAAGGGTTGCAAGGCGCGTTGGTAAGCGTCGGCGATGTCTCACAGTCCATCGACCAGATTGCACGGCAGACGAATTTACTGGCTCTCAATGCCACCATCGAAGCGGCCCGCGCGGGTGAGGCCGGTCGCGGCTTTGCCGTGGTTGCCGGTGAAGTGAAGCAGTTGGCAGGCGAAACCTCAAACGCCACGCAGCAAATTCAGGAAACACTGACACAGCTCAACCAGGAAGCCGACGCGCTGATCGGGCTTGGTGAAGGCGCTTTGACCGGCGTCTCAGCCGTTCAGACAAGCACCAGCGCGCTGGATGAGGTGGTGCAGGAGCTTTCCGAGGCCATCGGTGAGATCGGCTCATCCTCGAGCGTGGTGGAAACCGGCATCGTTGATATCGAGACCGCGACACAAGACTTCGCCTCCAACGTCACGACAATGCAGGAGACCGTGACCAGCAACAGCGCGATCCTGGATTCTGCCCATGAGCGGATCGGCAAGGCCGTCGACGAAACGGACCGCCTCGTGGGCGTGACAGCCAACAGCGATATCGACACCGAGGAAAGCCGCTTCTTGGCCGCGGCACGCGATGCTGTTGAGGCCGTGCAAAACGCCTTTGTTGCCGAGATCGAAGCTGGCCGTGCAAACGTCGGTGATTTCTTCGATCAGGACTACAAGCCAGTCGCAGGCTCTAACCCTGAGCAAGTAACCACGCGTTTCACCGCCATTACCGACCGGGTGTTGCCCAGCATCCAAGAACCGGTCGCGCAGAGCAGTGACCGGATTGTTTTCTGCGCGTGCGTGGATATGAACGGCTATCTGCCAACGCACAATGAGGCGTTCAGCAAGCCGCAAGGTGATGATCCGGTGTGGAACGCCGCCAACAGCCGCAACCGGCGCATGTTCAACGACAAGGTGGGCCTGCGCGCCGGGCAAAGCACCGAGCCTTTCATCATGCAGTCTTACCGACGTGATATGGGCGGCGGCAAATTCACCATCATGAAAGACCTGTCAGTGCCGATCTATTTGCAAGGTCGCCACTGGGGCGCACTGCGCTTGGCCTACAAGGTGTAGCGACAGATTAGCAGCCAGATCGCTCGCGTTAAGCTCGTCTTAACCAAGTGCTTTGCTCGCCGTCCGACTTTCGCCATAGTAAGGCATCAGGCACATGCCTAAACTTACTATGTGCGCAAAGGAACCCGCATGGCCGAAGCACTGCGGCGCGGCGTCAGCCGTCTTGAAACCACCACCAAGCTAACTTTGGCCATTCTCGCCTTGGCCAGTGGCGTTTACACCTATCTGGGTGTGCGCGGCTTGCTGCAAGGCATTGGGCCTGTGGTGTTTTTCGGCGCACTGATCTATTCCACAGCCGTTTCCATCGGCATCTATGCCTTCTGGTCCTATCTCATACAATTCGTGCCACACGTGAAGCATGGCACCGAGAAGCGCACCATGCTGATCGCCATGGTGCTTGGTTCGCTGATGATTGTGGCCATGTCATCCTGGCTCAACGCCGCGGCCTTGGCCGGTGGCGCCGCCATTGAGCAGCATTTGGCGAACACCACCGAAGAGTATCAATCCCGGCTGTCCGAAGCGCACAACAATGCGCTCGCCGCGCAAGGCCTGCTGCCGGATATCGAGCTCGCCAGTGAGCGGTTCCGGCGGCTTGCTCAAGAAGAGCGGGCCACCGGGTCGCTGACGGGGACATCCGGCTCTGGCACCGTGGTGCAGCTCTTGAACCAAATGTCGGGCCAATTGGAAGGCCTTGCCGCCGAGGTGCGGGCCGCACGGGTGGAAAGCGATGCGCTGTTCGAGCAAGGCGGCAACTATCTGGGAGACATGCGCCGCATCGTGTCGGCCGCTGGGCCCATCGAGCCGCGCGCCATCGCGTATGCCGAAGAGGCCGTTGCCCTTGCTGGCGTCATCGCGGCACTTTCGGAAACCTCCATCGCCCCGGCTGTGAAACGCGCTGCCGAAGATCTCTCAGCAGCGTTCGTGGCACCGGAAGTGGATGGTGGGACACAAGAGCTCGCTTCCCGCCAAGCTGCCATTGTCTCGCGGGTGGAGTCAGCCATCGAGGTGCAGTCCAACGCGCTTGCCAGCGCCGCTGACACGATCTTGGCCCGCGATGATGTGGTGCCGGTGCGTTTTGTGCCGCTTTCGACGCCAGAAGCGGTGCTGCTTTATGCCGAGGACTTTTTGCCCTCCTGGGCAGGTGCGATTTCGATTGATCTGCTGCCAGCGGTGCTGATCCTGATCCTGGCCGGTGTGCACTCAGCCATCCGCCGCGAAGAAGGCGCGGAGATGGATGCGCATCATGTGACGGTGCACGAGATGAACCAGGCACTGAAGCTCTACAACACCATGCAACCTCCGCAGCCGGTTCAGGCATCGCCAACCCCGCCAGAACCGGACGCCGAGCCCGAGCAGGAAGCTGAGCGCGAACGAGCCGATATCGACCAACCGGGCGTCACGCCGCTACCAACCGCTCTGCCAACCATCAAACGGGACCGCTAAGCGTGGCTGAGGAAGCTGTCAACGACAGCAAGTTCGCCACCAGTGATCTTGTGCTCGGCATTTTGTTTACGGCGCTTGTTCTCGGATCGGCAGCGGCCCTTGCTTACGACTTCCGCTCGCTTCTCGGCGAGCAACGGGCCTTCGAGACCGGCAACCCGTTTGGCAATCCAGGACGGGTGGATTTTGGCCCGCGCCGGACGCCAGGCAATGATGATCAAGTGCGCCGCTACGATCCGCGTTCCGCGCCTGCACGCCGCTCCGATCAACAAGTGGCACTGCCTGGCTTTGATGGCGATCCGGATGATGCGATCTCGGCCTCCATCACCTTCCATATGGGCGAGAATGGCGCGGCCAGTGCCGTCGGGCGCATCGATGCCGGCAGCTATGTCGCCTTTGAAGAGTTCATCGACGCCAGCCCGGAACTGACCGCCCTCACCTTCCATTCGCCCGGCGGTAGCGTGCGCGATGCGATTGCGATGGCCGAACTGCTGCGCGAACGCGAGATCGACACGGCTGTGGCCCGCCACGGCTATTGCGCGTCCTCTTGCCCACTGGCCTTTTCTGGCGGTGTGGAGCGCGATCTGCCCGATCCGGTTTGGTTTGGCGTGCATCAGGTGTTCACGTCCGACGCTGAGATCGGCACGCTTCAGGATGGCATGGCAGGTGCGCAGCACATTTCCAGCCAAGCGCAGCAATTGTTGGTGGATATGGGCGTTGATCCGCGCGCCTGGATTCATGCCATGGCCACGCCGAAAGAGCAGCTTTACCTGTTCAGCCAAGAAGAGCTGGCCGACTTAGACTGGGTGACGAATTAGGCGTTCAAGGCTTTCGCGTGGTGAGCCATGTGCTCTCCGATGAAGCTGGCGACGAAATAGTAGGAATGGTCGTAGCCCTCGCGCATGCGGATGCTGACCTCTTGGCCCGCCTGCGCGCACGCATCGCCAAATAGCTGCGGACGCAATTGCTCTTCAAGGAAGTTATCCGCGGCGCCCTGATCGATCAGTATGTGCGCCTTGGTGGGCGCCTGTTTCACCAGCTCGCACGCGTCATGCTTGGCCCATTGCGTGGTGTCGCTGCCAAGATAAGCAGTGAAGGCTTTCTGCCCCCAGGGTACCTGTGTCGGCGCGACGATGGGCGAAAAAGCGCTAACGCTCACGTAAGAGTCACGGTGCTTGAGATGCAGCGTTAGCGCGCCGTGCCCACCCATGGAATGACCGGTGATGCCCTGGCGTTCCATGTCGGCATTCTGAAACTGCTCCGCGATCAAAGCGGGCAGTTCCTTGGTGACATAGGTTTCCATCTGGAAGTGCTGCGCCCAAGGGTCTTGCGTGGCATCCACGTAGAAGCTAGCGCCCTGCCCCAGATCATAGCCCTCATCATCGGCCACACCCTCGTCGCGTGGCGAGGTGTCCGGAAAGACGACCATGATGCCGTGCTCGGCGGCGTAGCGCTGGATGCCCGACTTCTCGTTCACGTTCGCCCAGGTGCAGGTGAGGCCCGATAAATACCAAAGCACAGGCACCGGTCCATCGGCTGCCTGCGGCGGGGAACAAACCGCAAAACTCATGGTGCCATTGCACGCATCGGAGGCGTGATCGAACACCTCAACCGTGCCACCGAATGAGGCAAAGGATTGGATGGGAGAGAGGATGGTCATTTTTGGTCAATCTCTTCCAAGTCAATGATATGAACGTCCAGGTCGCTCTGTGCAACTTTGCGCGACAGTCGTTTGTCGGCCGTGATCAATGGTATGTCTTGGCCAATGGCCAGCGAAACGTAGGCCATATCGTAGGGCGGATGGGGCAAATCAACTGCCAGTTCGGCGGCGTCTCTCAAGTACGATCCTTCGGTATGAAGAGCGACATCCACACAAAGCGATTCAACCGCGTCCCCGATGGCTGAAGCAGAAATGTGTCGCGATGGGACATACTTCCAAAGAGCACTCATCACCTCGTAGAGAATGAGACTTGGCGCATGAGGTCGATAGTGCTGCCTCGCCCACGTGGCTTGCTCGGTCAAAACATCGACCACGAACCATTTTGTTGCCACGCTTGCGTCAAAGACAGCGGGCTTCATCGCTCATCCGGGATACCTAAGACTTCAGCCAAATGAGCTTCGCGCTCATCACGCACTTCACGGATGACCTCTTCAACGGGGGTATCAACCGGCCCGATCGCCTCGCGAATGCGCTTGGCCGTTGCCAGAAACTCCTCTGTCGAAGGAGCAGAGGCTTCTTCCAACTTGTCGCGCAGATACGCCTGCAAGGACTTTCCTTCACGCGCAGCCTTTTCTTTCAGCCGGGCGTGAACCTCATCATCAACATTGCGGATCAATATCTCCTTCATCATTCCATGATAGCATTTTGCTATCATTCCATCAATACAGCACCACGCTGCGGATGCTTTCACCCGCATGCATCAGGTCAAAGCCTTTGTTGATGTCGTCCAGCGGCATGGTGTGGGTGATGAGGTTATCGATATCGATGCGCCCTTCCATGTACATGTCGACGATCTTTGGCACATCGGTGCGCCCCCTCGCCCCGCCAAAGGCCGATCCGCGCCAGACGCGGCCCGTGACCAGTTGGAACGGACGGGTGGAGATTTCCGCACCCGCTGGCGCCACACCGATGATGATGCTTTCACCCCAACCCTTGTGGCAGCATTCCAGCGCCACGCGCATGACCTCGGTGTTGCCGATACACTCGAACGAATAGTCCGCGCCGCCACCTGTCAGCTCAACCAAATGACCGGTCAGGTCACCGGAAATCTCTTTGGGGTTCACGTAGTCCGTCATACCGAATTGTTCGGCGATGGCGCGCTTGGAGGGGTTGGTATCAACGCCGACAATCTGTTTGGCACCAATGAGTTTCAGTCCCTGAATAACGTTGAGGCCGATGCCGCCCAGACCAAACACCACGGCCGTGGAATTGGGCTCCACCTTGGCGGTGAACATCACCGCGCCGACACCCGTCGTTACACCGCAGCCGATGTAGCAAATCTTGTCGAACGGCGCGTCCTTGCGGACTTTGGCGAGCGAGATTTCTGGCAGCACCGAATAGTTGGAAAAGGTGGAGCAGCCCATATAGTGCAGCAGCTTCTCGCCCTTGTAGGAGAAGCGGCTGGTGCCATCGGGCATCACGCCCTGGCCTTGGGTGGCACGAATTTTCTGGCAAAGGTTCGTCTTGCCATTCAGGCAATAATCGCACTCGCGGCACTCAGGCGTATAGAGTGGGATCACATGATCGCCGACCTCAACGGAGGTGACGCCCGGCCCGGTTTCGACCACCACACCCGCGCCCTCATGGCCGAGAATGGCGGGAAACGCGCCTTCGGGATCAGCGCCGGAAAGCGTGAACTCATCAGTGTGGCAAATGCCAGTGGCCTTGATCTCCACCAGCACTTCGCCAGCTTTGGGGCCTTCCAGATCAACCTCGACCACTTCCAGTGGTTTGCCGGATTCAAAGGCAACGGCTGCGCGTGTTTTCATATCTTCATCCCCCGATGTGTTTTCCAAGAGCTACAGATCACGCGCGCGGATCGCAAGCGCCAACTAATTCTGATTGACGTACCTCAAGCAGCCATCCTACCCTCGCTCAGCAAAAAAGATGCACTGGCAAAGGCGCACAAGGCAGGGATGGGAAAACCCACAGTTCATGACATCGCCGAAGAAGCAGGCGTGAGTCTGGCGACCGTCGACCGTGTGCTCAACGAACGTCCGGGCGTGCGCTCCATGACGGCGCGGCGGGTGCATAATGCCATCGATAAGCTGGGCTATGTGCGCGATGTTCATGCGGCCAATCTGGCACGCGGGCGGCACTATCGCTTTGCGTTTGTGCTGCCAGAAGGCGAGAGCCAATTCTTGAAAGCACTGCGCGAGGCCATTGAAGAAGCCGGCGCTGGCCTGCGCTTGGATCGCGCTGAACTGCAAACCATTCAAGTGCCGCTGAACGATTCCGTGGCTATGATCCGCGCGCTGGAAACACTGCAAGCGCAGCAGATCGATGGCTTGGCGATCATGGCCAATGAGACGCCGGTCGTGCGCGATATGATCGCCCATATGAAAGAAAGTGGCATCGCGGTTGTGACGCTGGTCAGTGACCAACCGAACGCTGAGCGCGATCATTTCGTCGGCATCGACAACATCGCCGCTGGGCGAACCGCTGGAGTTTTGATGGGCCGCTTTGTGGGCGGCAGGCCGGGCAAAATCATCGTTGTCGTCAACACCACCCATGCGCGTGACATGGTGCAGCGGCGCTTAGGGTTTGATGCGGTGATGCGCGAACAATTTTCGGCGCTCAACGCCCTGCCCTCTCTGGAGGGTCATGATGAGCTGGAGCGTACAGCGCAGGTGATTGAGCGGGCGCTTGCCAGCCACGAGGATGTGGTCGGCATCTATTGCGCAGGCGCGGGCACGCGCGGGGTGACAAAAATCATCGCCGAGCACGGCTTGGCGGACAAGCTGATTGTTATTGGCCATGAGCTCACCACCTATTCTGAGCAAGCGCTGCACGACGGGCTTTTGGACGTGGTGATCACGCAGAATGTTGGCCATCTGGTGCGTAGCGCCACGCGCGTGTTGCGGGCCAAGTGCGACGGCCGAGAGATCATTGAAAGCCAAGAACGCATCCGCATCGAAATCGTGCTGCGGGAGAATCTGCCCTAGGCACCCATCACCCTGTTGAGACGCGAGAAACGCGCCAACGCAATCCATCACTGGGGAGAACACACATGAAAACCATCCAGGGGCCCGCGCTGTTTTTGGCGCAGTTTGCCGGAGACGACGTACCGTTCAACAGCTGGGATGCGATCACCAAATGGGCGGCTGATTGCGGCTACAAAGGCGTGCAGGTGCCAAGCTGGGATGGCCGCCTGTTCGATCTGGCGAAGGCCGCTGAGTCCGTTGGCTATTGCGATGATTTTAAAGGTCAGGCCGCAGCGAACGGCATCACGGTGACGGAGCTTTCCACCCACCTTCAAGGCCAGTTGGTGGCGGTTCACCCAGCCTATGATGCAGCCTTTGATGGCTTTGCCGACCCCTCAGTGCACGGCAACCCCGATGCCCGTCAGGCATGGGCGGTGGATCAGGTGAAGATGGCGCTGAGCGCCAGCAAAAATATGGGCATTGGCGCGCATGCCACATTCTCCGGTGCGCTCGCCTGGCCGTACATCTATCCGTGGCCGCAACGCCCTGCCGGTTTGGTGGAAGCTGCTTTTGATGAGCTCGCCAAACGCTGGCGCCCGATCCTTGATCATGCCGAGGATTGCGGGGTGGATGTTTGCTATGAAATTCATCCAGGCGAAGATCTGCACGACGGCATTTCTTATGAGATGTTCTTGGAACGGGTCGGCAATCACGCCCGCGCCAACATGCTCTACGATCCCTCGCACTACGTGCTGCAGCACATGGATTACCTCGACAACATCGACATCTATCACGAGCGGATCAAAATGTTCCACGTGAAGGATGCCGAGCTGAACCCCACCGGGCGCCAGGGCGTTTATGGCGGGTATCAAAGCTGGGTGGATCGCGCCGGGCGCTTCCGTTCGCTGGGTGACGGCCAGGTGGATTTCAAACAGGTTTTCTCTAAGCTCACCCAGTACGATTTTGGCGGTTGGGCCGTCGTCGAATGGGAATGCGCCTTGAAGCACCCCGAAGACGGCGCGCGCGAGGGTGCGCAGTTCGTCAAGGACCACATCATCCGTGTGACCGAACGCGCGTTTGACGATTTTGCCGATGGCGGAACCGATGACGGCAGCGTTGCTGCGGCCAACCGCAAGATGCTTGGACTGGGAGGCTAACCGATGGCAATCGAGGGCACGACGGAAAAATATGCCGGACGCATTCGTTTGGGCATGGTGGGTGGTGGGCGCGATGCGTTTATCGGCGGCGTGCACCGCATCGCCAGCCGCATCGACGACCGCTTTGAGCTGGTGGCCGGCGCGTTTTCATCCACACCTGAGAAGTCCAAAGCCTCTGGCGCCGATTTAGGGCTCAACCCGTCACGGGTCTATGATGATTTCACCGCCATGGCGAAACGCGAAGCGCGGCTGAAGGATGGTATCGACGCGGTGGCCATCGTTACCCCCAACCATATGCACTATCCGGTGGCGCGCGAGTTCTTAAAACGCGGCATCCACGTGATCTGCGACAAGCCGCTGACCGCCACGCTGGCTGAAGCCAAAAAGATGGTCGCGACGGCGGAAAAATCCGATGCCGTATTCGTGCTCACGCACAACTACACCGGCTACCCGATGATCCGTCAGGCCCGCGAGATGGTGGCTGCCGGCGAGCTGGGCACACTGCGTGTCGTGCAGGCGGAATACCCGCAGGATTGGCTGACTGAACCGCTGGAACAAACCGGCATGAAGCAGGCCGCGTGGCGCACCGACCCGGCCCAGTCCGGCGCTGGTGGCTGCATCGGCGATATCGGCACGCATGCGTTCAATCTGGCCTCTTTCGTCTCGGGTCTGGAACTGGAGGAGCTGTGCGCCGAACTTACAAGCTTCGTTGATGGTCGCCGGGTGGACGACAACGCCAATGTGATGCTGCGCTTCGCTGGCGGTGCGCGCGGCATGCTTTGGTCAAGCCAAGTGGCGCCGGGCAATGAGAACGCGCTGAAGCTGCGCGTCTATGGCGACAAGGGCGGGCTAGAATGGCACCAGGAAGAGCCGAACACGCTCTGGTTCTCACCGTTTGGCAAACCACCGCAAAAGATCACCCGTGGCGGCGCTGGGTCTGGCGAGGCCGCCGCGCGCGCAACCCGCGTTCCGCCCGGCCATCCAGAAGGCTATTTGGAAGGCTTTGCCACCATCTATTCGGAAGCGGCAGAGGCCATCCGAGCAAAGCAAGCTGGCAAATCCGCGCCATCTGACGTGGTCTATCCAACCGTCCAAGACGGCCTGATCGGTGTTGCGTTTGTGGATGCCTGCGTGCGCTCATCAAGCCGCAATGGGGCGTGGGTTGGCTTGAATATTTAGCGGGACAACAGTCTAACGGTCGAAGTTGTGGCTCCGAGTTCTGCCAGTCATGGGGTAGTGTTGAAAATGCAGACCTGGATTGCCCTACTTCGCGGGATCAATGTGGGCGGAAACCATATTCTGCCGATGAAAAACCTACGCGCCCTTGTTGAAAGCCTTGGCGTTCAAAACGTTCGAACGTACATCCAAAGTGGCAACTGCGTTTTCGACTGTGAGGACGGCGATGCTCCAAAACTTGCTGAGCGCATCGCCGAAACGATTGAAGACAATTTCAGTTTTCGACCGCAGGTGATGGTCATCACCAAAGACAATTTAGCAGCAGCACTTGCTGGCAATCCTTATCCCGAAGGTCTGGATAACCCGAAAAGCGTTCACCTTTATTTTCTGTCAGAGCCCGCCAAGCATGCCGACTTGAGCGCTCTCAATCAGATCAAAACACCAAGCGAGCACTTCTCCCTCTGCAACACGGTTTTCTATCTTTTTACCCCGGAGGGTATCGGACACTCAAAGCTCGCATCACAGGTGGAAAAACATTTGAAAGTTCCTGTGACGGCTCGCAACCTTCGCTCTGCGATCAAAATTTTTGAGCTGACAGACTGAACAACGCATGTCTCGGCAGAGACCGTTCCACAACCGACCTTAGGTCGCTCGCGCCAGGCGGGCGGTACGAAGATGCCTTAACGATGGTAGTTTAAAACGCTACGCGTACACCTGCGCGGCCGGAAAGTTGCATGGCGTTATCGGTTTCAAACAAGGCTTCCCCGCTGGCGTAAAGGGCGATGTTGGCATCGATCTGGTGGTCCGCATCCAGACCCACAAAGCCGCCAAACACGGTGTCGGTGTCACCGGCTTCAAAGGCAATGGACTGGCCCAGCAACACCCCGCGCTGGGTGGTGCCGCCAAACTGGCGGCGTGCTTCCACACCACCGGTCAGGCGCAGGCGGGTTTCTGATCCATCATCATAAGTCCACGCATAGGGAAGTGTGACGCCAAGCCGCCCGGTGGCCAGATGCAAGGTCTGGCTTTCCAGTGTCAGCGGGGCGGCGGTGCCGGTCTCGGTCACATCATCTTGGAACAAGCCTGCATAGCGCAGCGTCACAAACGGCTCAAAGTGCTGGAACTGTGTGCCACGCACCGTCAGTTCTGGCGACAGGAACCAGCCATTGTAATCCGCTGTTGCCGTCTCCAGTCCACCGGCCACAAGGTTGTTGGCAACTTGGCGCTCGCGGTCATAGCGCGAGTGGCCAGCGACCAGTGCAAAGTCATAGGTCACGCCTGGGGTCACGCCGGGCAGCACAAACGCGCCATAGACACCGGCAAAGATGCTGGTGGTGTCGGTTTCTTGTGTGTTGCTGTCTGTCTCGCTTTGGCCCCACGCGCCGCCGAGAAACCCGCCAAGGGTCAGCGTGTCGGAGAAGGCGCCGTCGGCACCGACGACCAACCCGCCAACGTTGCTGGTGGTATCGGTTGCATTGCCCGACCCATCTTGCTCGCGATAGCTGCCAAACACCTCACCCCAGACATTCCAGGACGTGCGCACACGCTCATTGGCCATCACGGCATCAAAGGCGGCAGGCTCATCAGCAGCCGGTGCGTAGCCAAGCGGGGAGATGCCCGAACCACCGCCAGAAGCACCAGTGCCAAAGCCACTTTGGCGGCTTGAAAGCACACCGAAAATCCCGCCCGTCAGATCGGCCAGACCTTCATCGGTTAGCCCGAGGGAGGTGGGTTCGATGGAGGCCACCTGGTTGGTGACGACTCCGCCAACTGGCGCTGAGCTGAGAATAACAATGGGAACATTGGTGGTGCCAAGCTCCAGCGCCAGGCTGCCTTCGGTCAAAATGGTGCTGCCCAGGCTCAAACCAGAGCCGACATTTAACGTATTGATGCCGCCGCCAAGATCAATAGTCCCATCAATTACCGAGCCAGCAAGCAAGGTCAGTTGCGTATCACCGGCGCCAGTCTCCCAAATCCCATGGCTACCGCCTCGGATCGTACCGCTGTTGATAAGGCTGGTGATTATGTTCCCGAAGACGGCATGGGTGTCACCAGTTATGATCCCGCTGTTAACAAGGCTGATGATCGTGCCAAGCGCGCTGACGCCTCGGATCCCACCAGTAATGTTGCCGCTGTTAACAAGGCTGGTGATCGAGGCAAGCGCGTCAACGCCCTCCTGCCCACCGGTAATGGTGCCACTGTTGATCAACACATGCCCCGGGTTGGTTCCCACTTTAACGCCGACGTTCCCGCCCGCTATGGTACCAGCATTGATAACTGTGCTGCCACCGAGTACGTCCTGAACCGCATCTATACCATTGACAGTAATCGATGCCCCATCGTCCACGGTCAGGACTACGCCAGGAGATAGCGAGACAGTACTCGTCACATTCGGACTACCGCCGACCAGGTTACCATCGATTCTGACAGCCTGCGCCGATGCCTCTTGAGGCACTGCGGCCAAAAGGGGCGCGGCGACCATCAAAGCTGCCAGCGATACGCCGCCGATGCGCCGCGCGCGTGCCGGAGTCGATCTCTGCGCCATACGCCATACACCTCAAAAAACGAACGCGGCGACCAACCCTTCGCAAGCGCATACCAAGACCCCAAGCCGATTGACCATGGGCGACCGCTGCTGTCGAGAACGGGCAAGCAAAGAAGGGTGGAAACGTTAGGTAAAGCGAGACTATGTTGCTGATTCATCACAAGAAAGAACGCGCTGTTGCGAGTGGTTTCGTGGCGCACAATCTCAACGTGTGGGCATCAGCTGACCAGCGCTGATCTAAAACATCACCCTAATGCCAGCGCGGCCGGAGAGCTGCATGGCGTTGTCGGTTTCAAACAAGGCTTCCCCGCTGGCGTAAAGGGCGATGTTGACATCGATCTGATGATCAGCATCCAGACCCACAAAGCCGCCCAACACGGTGTCGGTGTCACCGGCTTCAAAGGCAATGGACTGGCCCAGCAACACGCCACGCTGGGTGGTGCCGCCAAACTGGCGGCGCGCTTCCACACCACCGGTCAGGCGCAGGCGCGTCTCTGACCCATCATCATAAGTCCACGCATAGGGAAGTGTGACGCCGAGCCGCCCGGTGGCCAGATGCAAGGTCTGGCTTTCCAGTGTCAGCGGGGCGGCGGTGCCGGTCTCGGTGACATCATCCTGGAACAAGCCTGCATAGCGCAGCGTCACAAATGGCTCAAAATGCTGGAACTGTGTGCCACGCACCGTCAGTTCTGGAGAGAGGAACCAGCCATTGTAATCTGCTGTTGCCGTCTCCAGTCCACCGGCCACAAGGTTGTTGGCAACTTGGCGTTCACGGTCATAGCTCGAGTGGCCGCCAACCAATGCGAAATCATAGGTCACGCCGGGCTGCACAAACGCGCCATACACACCAGCAAAGACGCTGGTGGTGTCGGTTTCCTGTGTGTTGTTTTCCGCTTCGCTTTGGCCCCACGCGCCGCCGAGAAACCCGCCAAGGGTCAGCGTGTCAGAGAAGGCACCATCGGCACCGACGACCAACCCGCCAACGTTGCTGGTGGTATCGGTTGCATTGCCCGACCCATCTTGCTCGCGATAGCTGCCAAACACCTCGCCCCAGACATTCCAGGACGTGCGCACGCGCTCATTGGCCATCACGGCATCAAAGGCGGCAGGCTCATCAGCAGCCGGCGCGTAGCCGAGCGGAGAGATGCCCGAACCACCGCCATAAGCACCACTGCCAAAGCCACTTTGGCGGCTGGAAAGCACACCGAAAATCCCGCCCGTCAGATCGGCCAGACCTTCATCCGTCAAACCAAGGGCGGTGGGGTCGATGGAGGCCACCTGGTTGGTGACGACTCCGCCAACTGGCGCTGAGCTGAGAATAACAATGGGAACATTGGTGGTGCCAAGCTCCAGCGCCAGGCTGCCTTCGGTCAAAATGGTGCTGCCCAAGCTCAAACCAGAGCCGACATTTAACGTATTGATGCCGCCGCCAAGATCAATAGTCCCATCAATTACCGAGCCAGCCAGCAAGGTCAGCTGCGTATCACCGGCGCCACTCTCCCGGATCGCGTTGGTACCACCTCTGATCGAACCGCTGTTGATTAGGCTGGTGATTGTGGCCGCGCCGATGGAAGTGCCGCTGCTGCTGCTGCTTGTGATGGTCCCGCTGTTGATAAGGCTCGTGATCGTGGTCGCGCCGACGCCAGCGTTGCGACCTACGATGGTGCCGCTGTTGATAAGGCTGCTGATCGTGGTCGCAAAGACGCCAACGTTGTCGTGGCTTGTGATGCTCCCACTGTTGATCAGGCTCGTGATCGTGGTCACGAAGATGGCATCGTCGCCGCTACCTGTGATGCTCCCACTGTTGATCAGGCTCGTGATTGTGTCGGCGCTGATGGCACGCTGACCGCCTGAGATGATGCCGCTGTTGATCAGGCTCGTGATCGTGACCGCATCGATGGCCTCTTCGTCGCTGCCTGTCATGCTCCCACTGTTGATCAGGCTGACTATTGCGTTCGCGCGGATGGCATCCCGACCGCCTGAGATGATGCCGCTGTTGGTCAGCAGAATGCTACCGCCAGTTGTGATAGTAGTGTTAAGAGAAGAGATGGTTTCTATCGTCCCGGCATTGTTGACGGTTATTGTGGTCCCTACACCGACGGGCCCGGTAACGGTGTCAACAACAGAAGAGGTGATGGACCCGCTTTCTGTTACGACCAGCGTGTCGCCGTTGCTCGGGAATCGCGGCAATGTCTCGGCAGTATCGATGGTGGTTACCGTTTGCGCCAATGCCTCTTGCAATGTGGCTAGCAGCATTGGCGCGGCGATCATCAAAGCCGCCAGCGATACGCCGCCCATACGAGAGCCTGCGGGGATACGTCTCTGCGCCATACGCCATACACCATACACCTCAAACAACAACGCGGCGACCAACCCTTCGCAAGCGCATACCAAGACCCCAGGCCGATTGACCATGG
>JBCCAF010000053.1:0-1506 GCA_039814945.1 Pseudomonadota bacterium | reverse complement strand
TTAGGTATTCGCTCCCGCTTCGTCAAGATTTTGCGCACGTTCAAGGGCTGCCATCACCATATCGTGCGGCAAGGGCATCAAATGCCCGGTGCGTGTCCACAAAATGCTCAGGCTTTGCGCGTGTTCAGGATAAATCTGCTTCAGGGCGTGCCCATAGGCGCCCATCTGACGCAACACGCCTTCTGGGCAGTCTTTGACAGTGCTCGGAACCGCCCTGTTGCTTTTGAAATCGATGATGTGAACGTGGCTGTCGGTCACGATGAGACGGTCAATCGTGCCATGTATCCGCGCTGCACCAAGCTGGGCCGTGATGGACACCTCGATTAAGGCGGACGGGGCAAAGATCGCTGACAGGTTCGGGTCACGCAGTAGGGTTTCAGCCTCTTGAATGCCTTCGTTTTGCAGCTCAACCGTCAGACTAGATGGGGGGGTGGTTTGAGGCCGCCCATTCGTTTCCAACAAATGATGCACCCAAGCGCCATAAGCTTTGGCCATCGCCTCGTCCAACCCTTCGCCAGCTATCGCTTTGGCGCCACCCAGTTCGGATGGAGAGAGGGTTTGCTTTTTTGCTTCGACTTTTGCCGCAGGCGCGAAA
The DNA here is from genome assembly GCA_039814945.1 of Pseudomonadota bacterium. GTDB lineage: Bacteria > Pseudomonadota > Alphaproteobacteria > Rhizobiales > MH13 > MH13. The sequence goes on along the minus strand of JBCCAF010000053.1, from coordinate 911 downwards.
AAGTAGTCTGGCAGAGGTGACAATACAGCATCCTGAGAACCTTTGGGCACTGGTGCGTTCAGGTCCCAAGACCCGTGTTCCAACCTCAGACCGTCGCCAACGGGCGTTTCCAGATAAGATGCGCCGCACGCGCGCATGGCCCCCTCGACACGCTGGTGCCAGTCGTTACCTGCCTTGTCCAATTCGCCAGAGGCGGCAACGATCAACCACTTTTCTGCCCGTGTTAGAGCCACATAAAGCAGCCGTAACGACTCTTCCTGTTGAGCGGCTTTCATCTGCTCGATGCGTGCAATCATCGGCTCGGGTTGCGATGTTGACGGCATCTTCCAGACAGGAATGCCTTCCATGGATATGATTTCGTCCTTGATTTGGAAGGTGCGCTTTCCACATTCCGGCAGGATCACGATCGGTGCTTCTAACCCCTTGGACCCATGCACCGTCATCACCCGGATCTGGTTAGAGGCGCTGTCCACCTGTCGCTTGACCTCAAGATCATCTGTTTCCATCCATGCCAAAAACCCGGTGAGGCTGGGCACCGACGCGCGTTCATAGGCCAGCGCTTGGGACAACAGGGCGTTGATCCCATCTTCTGCCTCTGCACCCAGACGGGCCAAAAGCCGATTGCGTCCCCCGTGACGAGTCAAAACGCGTTCAATCAGGTCATAGGGCCGTAGGAAATCGATGTTCTCCCGCAGGTCGTATAACATTGCGACTGTTTCAGCGTATTGCGCTTGTTGATTACGCAAAGTGGCCCACAGGTATTCAGTGTCCCGATAATGCGCGAGTGTGAACAACTCCTGTTCTGACCAGCCAAAAAGGGGCGAGCGCAAGGCAGTGGCCAGCGATAGGTTGTCATCTGGCGTCGCGAGAAAAGACAAAAGTGCACCAAGATCGCGCACCGCAATTTCAGC
>JBCCAF010000044.1:0-2292 GCA_039814945.1 Pseudomonadota bacterium | reverse complement strand
GGCGACGTGGGGTGACAGCATGGATGGAATATGGCGGGCGCCTTTCCATAGGGGATACCCTCACGCTCCACGTGCCGGATCAACCTCTGTGGGCACATCAAAACGACATTCAGGCAGCCTGACGCTGGGCGCACCACAGGTACGCCTTACGGGCCTGTCATCAACCACAGGTTTTAAAGCGTAAGGCGGAGGTGTCCTCCGCCCAACGCATCACTCTATCGGAACGCTTGCTTTTGCGCGCTGAACTCTGGCAGGTTCCGCGCCAGGGATGGATTTTGGGGAAGACGCAGGCGTGATCGACTACTACCAAATCGCCGGATATGGCGGCGTCGCTTTTTATCTGAGTTCATACGGCCTTTTGCAATTGGGGATGTTGAAGGGCAACAGTTACACCTATGCCGCTCTGAACGCTTTGGCAGCATCGCTGGTTCTGGTGTCGCTGTTTCGCAATTGGAACCTCTTTTCAGCGATCATTCAGGTCAGTTGGATCACGCTCTCCATTATCGGGATTGCGCGCGTCTGGGTGCTGACCAACATGCTGCGCTTCAGTGATGAGGAAAAGGCGCTTCTGGAAACGCGCTTTCCTACTTTGCGCGCGCTGGAGGCCAAAAAGCTGATGGACGCAGGCACGTGGCATGACGGTGAAATTGGCGATCTGCTCACTCAACAAGGCGAACCCGTTGAGGCGTTGAGCTACCTTGCAGCTGGAGGCGTCGATGTGGATGTGGGCGGGCAGATTATCGCCCAAGTTGGCCCCGGTCAATTCATCGGAGAGATGGCGTGTATGACCAGTGGTGCGGCCAGCGCCTCGGTCCGCCTCAATCAGCCCACACGCTATTTCAGCGCGCCCTCGGATGCGCTGCGCCGCTTGGTCAAGCGCAATCCTGACATCGCTCCGCACCTCGATCTGGCGTTTTCCGGCAATATTCGCAGCAAACTGATGGCAACGAACACGGTACTGGAAAAAACAATGAAGGCGCGCGACACCGTTCCTGCTGCTGACTGATCGTTTCCGAAACGAAACGATGGCGCGCATGGTGGCCGCTCCGTCGCGCTGAAATGTCGGAATCGCGCGCATGGGCTATGGGCATGCGCTTGTATGCAGTCCACGACAGACATGCTCATTTGACTTGCCGAGGATCATCATGGCCTACAAATCCGACATCGAAATTGCGCGTGAGGCGCAAAAGAAACCGATCCAAGAGATCGGGGCGAAGATTGGGATCGAAAGCGGCGATCTGCTGCCTTACGGCCACGACAAGGCCAAGGTCAGCCAGTCGTTCATCAACTCTGTACAGGACCGCACTGACGGCAAGCTGATCCTTGTCACAGCCATCAACCCCACCCCTGCGGGTGAGGGTAAGACGACCACGACCGTTGGACTTGGCGACGGTCTGAACCGCATCGGCAAAAACGCAATGGTGTGTATTCGCGAGGCGTCCTTGGGTCCAAACTTTGGCATGAAGGGTGGAGCGGCAGGGGGCGGCTATGCCCAGATCGTGCCCATGGAAGAGATGAACTTGCACTTTACCGGTGACTTCCACGCTATCACCTCGGCGCACTCACTACTGAGCGCGATGATTGACAACCACATTTACTGGGGGAACGAGCTTGAGATTGACGTGCGCCGCGTTGTGTGGCGCCGCGTGGTTGACATGAACGACCGTGCCTTGCGCCAGATCACGGCTTCGCTTGGTGGTGTGGCAAACGGTTTTCCGCGCGAGGCGGGTTTTGACATCACCGTGGCGTCGGAAGTCATGGCGATCCTGTGTTTGGCCAAGGATTTGGCCGACCTGCAAACGCGGCTGGGCGATATGATCGTCGCCTACCGTCGCGACCGCAGCCCCGTGTTCTGCCGCGACATCAAGGCGGACGGCGCGATGACCGTGCTGCTCAAGGATGCGATGCAGCCCAACATCGTGCAGACGCTGGAAAACAACCCGGCCTTTGTTCATGGCGGTCCGTTTGCCAATATCGCGCATGGCTGCAACTCGGTCATTGCGACAACGACGGCATTGAAACTGACCGACTACGTGGTGACCGAAGCGGGCTTTGGCGCGGACCTTGGCGCCGAAAAGTTCATGAACATCAAGTGCCGCAAGGCAGGCCTGTCGCCATCTGTCGTGGTTTGCGTCGCTACAGTGCGCGCCATGAAGATGAATGGCGGTGTGGCCAAGGCTGATCTGGGCTCCGAAAACGTGGACGCGGTCAAAGCCGGATGCCCGAACCTTGGGCGCCACATCGAAAACCTCAAGTCTTTTGGTGTGCCGGTCGTAGTTGCGATCAATCACT
>JBCCAF010000033.1:0-8448 GCA_039814945.1 Pseudomonadota bacterium | reverse complement strand
TTTGCCCTGTCACCAAAACTGCTGCTGCTTGATGAGCCGTTCGGCATGCTCGACTCGCTCACCCGGTGGGAGCTGCAAGAGGTGCTGATGGATGTGTGGAAGCGCACCAAGGTCACCGCCATTTGCGTCACCCACGATGTCGATGAAGCTATTTTGCTGGCCGACAAGTGCGTGATGATGACCAACGGTCCAAACGCACGCATCGGCAACATTATGGAGATCGATCTGCCGCGTCCCCGTACACGCAAGGCGTTGCTGGAGCATCCCGATTACTATCGCTACCGACAGGAGCTTCTCGACTTCCTAGAAGCCTATGAAGGCGGGGCAAACCCTGACCCTGCGGTGCTGGAAGCGATCAAAGCCAAGTCGGCAAAGTCAGCAAAAACCGCTGACGTGCCGCTTCAGGCAGCGGAGTGAAAGCGATGAGTGAACCACGAGAAAAGCTCGTCATCATCGGCAATGGTATGGCGCCAGGCCGCATGTTGGAGCACCTGTTTGAGGCCGCGCCAGATCAGTACGATGTGACCATCTTCAATGCCGAACCGCGCGTCAATTACGACCGCATCATGCTCTCGCCAGTGCTATCGGGTGAGAAGTCCTTTGAGGACATCATCATCCATGGTGATGGCTGGTACATCGAACACGGCGTGACCCTCTACAAGGGCCACAAGATCACACAGATCGACCGACAAGCCAAAACGGTAACCTCGCATGTCGGTGAGGTTGCAGAGTATGACAAGTTGGTCATCGCGACGGGGTCGTCACCGTTCATCATTCCAGTGCCGGGTCACGATTTCCAAGGCGTCCTGACATACCGCGACCTCGACGATGTTGATGCGATGCTTCTGGCGGCCCAATCGGGCGCACGCACGGTAGTGATCGGCGGTGGTCTGCTTGGTTTGGAAGCCGCAGCTGGCCTCAAGGCGCGCGGCATGGACGTAACCGTCCTGCACCTCATGCCGACGCTTATGGAACGCCAGCTCGACAGCTCAGCCGGTTTTCTTTTGCAGCAAGAGCTTGAAAGCCGCGGCATTGCCGTCATCACCGAAGCCAACACCAAGCAGATCCTTGGAGACGGCAAGGTCGAAGGCGTTGAGCTGGAAGACGGGACCATCATCCCCTGTGAGTTGGTGGTCATGGCCGCCGGCGTTCGCCCAAGCGCTCGGCTCGCCAACGAGGCTGGTCTTGAGGTTGGACGGGGCATCATCGTCGATGATCTCATGCGGACCTCTGACCCAGACATATACTCATTGGGTGAATGCGCCGAGGTGGGCGGCATGTGTTACGGCCTTGTGGCGCCCTTATATGAGATGGCGCGTGTTGCCGCTGGTCATTTGGCTGGCGAGCCGACCAAAACCTTCAAGCATTCGGAAACACCGACCAAGCTGAAAGTTACAGGCATCAACCTCTATTCGGTGGGGGATTTTGCCGAAGGGCCAGACCGCGAGGAGATCGTCCTTCGCGATGCCATGGGCGGTATCTACAAACGGTTGGTCATCGAGAACAATCGGATCATCGGTGTTGTGCTTTATGGTGACACAGCCGATGGCGGCTGGTTTGCGCAACTGCTGAAGGACAAAACCGATATAGCTGAGATGCGCGACACGCTTATTTTTGGCCAGAACTATCAGGGCGGTGAACCGCTGGACCCTATGGTGGCCGTTGCAGCCTTGCCGGATGATGCCGAAATCTGCGGCTGTAACGGCGTTTGTAAATCCCAGATCACCGGCAAAATCACTGATCTGGGTCTAACAAATCTTGATGATGTGCGCGCCCACACCAAGGCGTCAGCAAGCTGCGGCTCGTGCACCGGACTTGTTGAGCAACTGATGGTCGTCACTCTGGGTGATGCCTACAACCCGGCGGCTGTCCAGCCCATGTGCGGCTGCACGGATCTCGGCCATGATGATGTGCGCCGCCTGATCAAGGCCAAGGGTCTGAAAAGCATTCCGGCTGTCATGCAGGCGCTGGAATGGAAGACCAGTTGCGGTTGCGCCAAGTGCCGCCCAGCTCTCAATTACTATTTGGTCTGCGATTGGCCCGATGAGTATGCGGACGACTACCAGTCGCGCTTCATCAACGAGCGCGCGCACGCGAACATCCAGAAGGATGGGACCTACTCGGTTGTACCACGCATGTGGGGCGGCATGACCTCATCCAAGGAACTGCGTGCCATCGCCGATGTGGTCGACAAGTTCGACATCCCTGCCGTCAAATGCACCGGCGGTCAGCGCATCGACATGCTCGGCATCAAGAAGGAAGACCTGCCCGCCGTCTGGGAAGACCTCGGCAAAGCAGGGTTCGTGTCCGGCCAAGCCTACGCGAAAGGTTTGCGCACGGTGAAAACCTGCGTCGGCACAGACTGGTGCCGCTTTGGTACGCAAGACTCCACCGGTCTCGGCATCAAACTTGAAAAGTTCATGTGGGGTTCCTGGACGCCCGCGAAACTGAAGCTCGCCGTATCAGGCTGCCCGCGAAACTGCGCGGAGGCGACCTGCAAAGATATTGGCGTGGTGTGCGTGGACAGTGGCTACGAAATCCATTTTGCCGGTGCCGCTGGGCTCGACATCAAAGGGACGGAGATCCTTGCGCACGTCAGCAGCGAAGAAGAGGTGCTCGAACATGTGGTGGCGCTCGCGCAGATGTATCGCGAGCAGGGCCGCTATCTGGAACGCATCTACAAGTGGGCCAAGCGCATCGGCTACGATGAAGTGCGGCGCCAAATTATGGACGACGCGGACAAGCGCAAAGCCTATTATGAGCGCTTTGTCTTCAGCCAGACATTTGCGCAGGTCGATCCCTGGAAAGAAAGAGTAGAAGCCGAACCGCAGGCCGACATGTACGCCGAGTTTCGCCCGCTGGCTGACCTCACCGTGCAGGAGGCGGCAGAATGAACGCGCCATTTTCTCATATGGCCTGGATTGCCATCGGCGAGCTATCCGACATTCCGATACGCGGCGCCCGCTGCGTGGTCACACCGATGGGGAAGATCGGCGTCTTTCGCACGGCTGAGAACGATGTTTACGCGATCGAAGATCACTGCCCGCACAAGGGCGGCCCTCTGACCCAGGGCATTGTGCACGGAGCCTCGGTCACGTGCCCCCTGCACAATTGGGTCATTGATCTGGAAACCGGGCAAGCCCTGGGTGCCGACGAAGGTGCGGTGAAAACCCTGCCGATCCGCTTGGATGGATCGGTTATTGAGTTGGGTCTTGATCCAGCTCTTATGGCTGAGAACGGGTAGGGCAGGTCGTTGGACGCGCTTGCTTCCCGCACGACCAAGACAACTTGTCCCTATTGCGGTGTCGGCTGCGGCGTGAAGGCCAACATCGATGCCCTGACGAATGACGTCTCAATTGAAGGCGACAAGGATCACCCGGCCAACTTTGGTCGCCTTTGTTCGAAGGGGTCGCAGCTTGGCGAGACGCTGGGCCTGCACAATCGACTGCTCTACCCGGAAATTGGCGGTAAGCGCGCCAGCTGGGAAGACGCGACTGATTGTATCGCCCAGGCTTTTGGCCAAGCGATTGAAGAGCACGGGCCAGACAGCGTTGCGATGTATGTCTCCGGCCAGCTTCTGACCGAAGACTATTATGTCGCCAACAAGCTTATGAAAGGGTTCATTGGCTCGGCCAACATCGACACGAACTCACGCCTTTGCATGGCGTCTTCGGTCGCCGGGCACAAACGCGCTTTTGGGTCAGATACGGTGCCTGGCACGTATGAAGACCTGGAGCTGGCGGACCTCATCGTCCTTACCGGCTCTAACCTTGCTTGGTGCCATCCGGTGCTGTTCCAACGCATCGCGGCCGCCAAACAAAAGCGGCCTTCTATGAAGGTGGTGCTGATCGATCCGCGCCGGACCCCAACTGCTGAACTGGCTGACCTTCACCTACCGCTCGCACCTGATAGTGATGTCGCCCTTTTCAACGGTCTGTTGCGTCATCTGGCCAGATCATCCGCCACCGCGCCTGCCTATGTGGAGGCGCACACAGCCGGTTTTGAAGACGCGCTGTCAAACGCCGCGTGTTGGACCATCGAAAACGTCGCCAAGCGCTGCGCACTTAAGCCGACCGATTTGGCCCTGTTCTATGAATGGGTGGCCGGCACACCCAAGACCGTCACCATCTACTCTCAGGGGGTCAACCAATCGACAAGCGGCACCGATAAGGTGAACGCCATCATCAACACCCATCTGCTCACCGCCCGCATTGGCAAACCCGGCATGGGCCCCTTTTCGGTCACCGGTCAGCCCAATGCGATGGGTGGGCGCGAGGTCGGTGGGCTGTCCAACATGCTGGCGAGCCATTTAGAACTCGCCAACGCAGAGCACTGCGATCTGGTGAAAAGCTTTTGGCAAAGCCCCACGATTGCCAACAAATCCGGCCTGAAAGCGGTTGATCTGTTTGAAGCCATTCATGATGGGCAAATCAAAGCCCTTTGGGTGATGGCAACCAACCCGTCGGTTTCATTGCCCAACGCGGACCGCGTGGATGCGGCGCTCGCCAAAGTACCGTTCCTTGCCGTCTCTGACATCGTGTCCTCGACCGACACGCTGCGCCATGCCGGGCGCGCAGGCTGCGTCGCTATACCCGCCACCGGCTGGGGCGAAAAGGACGGCACAGTCACCAATTCCGAACGGATGATCTCCCGTCAGCGAGCCTTCCTGCCTGCGCCCGGTGATGCCCGGCATGACTGGCAGGCCATATGCGATGTGGCCACAAAGATGGGTTTTGGTGAGGCCTTCGCTTTCCAGAACCCGGCTCAAATCTTCGATGAACATGCGCGCTTGTCTGGATATCGACCGCACGTCCGCCGCGATTTCGATATCGCTGGGCGGGCTGGTCTCTCACAGCTGGCCTATGACAGCATGCCGCCGTTCCAATGGCCGCTTCGCGCCGACGGTATCCAAACCGAGCGTTTCTTTGCCAAGGGTGCGTTTTTCCACGTGGACCAACGGGCAAAGTTCATCACCACACCGGCGAAAGCGGCTGAAAAACGCGAACCAAAATACCCTTTCACGCTGAACACCGGGCGGGTCCGCGACCAGTGGCACACCATGACGCGCACCGGTCGCTCGCCAAGCCTATCGGCCCATATGGGTGAGCCCTACTGCGAGCTTCACCCACACGATGCCGAACGCCTTGGCATAGAGCCCGCTAGCCTCGTGCGGCTTACCTCGCCGCAAGGGTCCATCATCATGCGGGCCTTGGTGAGCGAAGGTCAACAGCCGGGCAGTGTGTTTGTGCCGATGCATTGGAACGATCAAACGGCAAGCAATGCTAGGGTCGATGCTTTGGTGCAGCCCGAAACGGATCCAATTTCCGGTCAGCCCGCGCTGAAATTTTCCCGCGTGGCGGTCGCCCATGCTGGCATGGCTTGGCATGGTTTTGCGGTGGTGAAGAAACGCCCCGCTTCGCTGCCCTTCGCCTACTGGTCGGTCTCCACGTGCGCTGGCGGGTTTGCTCTTGAGTTTGCCGACAAGGCCTCGCCGGACGATTTCTCGGAGGTCGCACCCACCGTTTTGCAAAGCGATTGCTGTGTAGGTCTGCAAGATCGTGCCAGCGCTGATGCCCGGTTTCTTACGCACGACAGCGGCACCCTTACGGGGATGCTTTTCATCGCTCAGGACCCGGTAAGTGTTTCGCGCAGATGGGCCATCCAAGCACTATCAAAGCCACTACCGGATGCAGCGGCGCGGGTGGCGCTTCTTGCTGGTCGCCCACCAACGGATCAACCCGATACCGGCCCCACCGTGTGTGCCTGCTTCAGCGTTGGTCGAAACACCATAGCCGCATCCATTCGCGCGGGGGCTGTCACGCTCGATGCCGTCGGTGCCGCCTGCCAAGCGGGCACCAATTGCGGATCCTGCCGTTCGGAAATCGCAGCGATGTTGCCGACCGCAACACCCCAAAAGGAGCGTCGCCATGAGCCGCAAGCCGTCTAAGGCCCCACCCGCTCGCATGGAGCCGCTGGCTGTTTTGCCGGTGTTCCTGAACCTGAACGGCAAACCGGTTGCGTTGCTTGGTGGAACCGAAGCGGCTGCCTGGAAGGCTGAGCTTCTTGCAGCCTGCGGTGCTGAGGTTCACGTTTACGCAGAACAGGTCGAGCCGCAGATGCAGGAGCTTTTGGAACGCGGTGCTAGCGCGGGGTCTCTGATCTGGCACCAGAGGCCCTGGGCATTGGATGCGTTCAGTCATCTGGCTTGTGCAGTCGGCGATGCTGCTGACGATACTGAAGCCAAAGCTATGGTTTGCGCGGCACGCAAAGCTGGTGTGCCGATCAATGTGATCGACAAGCCTGCTTTTTGTCAGTTCCAGTTTGGCTCTATCGTCAACCGCTCCCCTGTTGTTGTAAGCATTTCCACCGCTGGGGCAGCGCCTATCCTTGGCCAGGCCATCCGGCGAAAAATAGAGACGTTGCTGCCCCGCAAGCTTCAAGGTTGGGCGCACTTGGCCCAGTCAATCCGAGCACGCGTGATGGAACAATTCCCTGCCGGGGCCATGCGCCGTGCCTTTTGGGAAGGTTTTGTTGATCGCGCGTTCTCCGGCGAACAAGCAGCGAACAAGCGCGACTTCGCCCTTCATTCGGATGGCACGTCCCATTCCGGTGGTCGTGTGACCCTTGTTGGCGCTGGTCCAGGCGATGCTGAGCTATTGACGCTCAAGGCTGTCCGCGCCTTGCAATCGGCGGATGTCATCCTGTTCGATGATCTCATTTCCGATGATGTTCTGGAACTCGCGCGCCGTGAAGCCAAGCGCATGTTGGTGGGCAAGCGCGGTGGGCGCGACAGTTGCCGTCAGGAAGACATCAATGCCCTCATGATCAAGCTTGCAGGGCAAGGTAAGCATGTGGTGCGCCTCAAATCCGGCGACCCAATGATCTTCGGTCGTGCTGGCGAGGAGATCGACGCGCTTAAGGCACTCGGCATCCCTGTCGCGGTCGTGCCTGGCATCACGGCGGCCAGTGCCATGGCCTCGCGTCTCAATGTTTCGCTGACCCATCGCGACCACGCACAAGCTGTGAGTTTTGTGACGGGCCATTCTAAAAAGGGCAAACTGCCCGAGACATTGGCCTATGAAGACTTGATTGGGCCCGGCCGCAGCACGATCCTTTACATGGGCTCCAAGACCGCCCAGCAACTAACCGAAAAACTGATCGCTAAGGGCGTTTCGCCCGAGTTACCGGCAATGGTCATACAATCGGTATCACGTTCCGATGAGTCCGTCTGGTCAGGGCGGTTGGAACATGTCGCAGCCGGTTGCGATGCTGCTGTTGGCGATGGGCCCATTTTGATTGGCCTGGGCGACGTGTTTGAAGACCTCGCGGTGAATGCCAATAAATCCGCGGACACAAGACGTTACATCTCAGTGCGACCTGATTTATGGGAGCATAGTGGGGCGCTTGGAAACGCAGGCTAGGCTCTAACAGCCTCCCAATAGGGAATTGAGCCTGATTTGACAGGCCAGTTGTCTGTTCGCGCCCATATTGGTCCGATGGGCCATCAAGCCAAGCACTCGTGTGCTGTGTGAGTGGAAGAGTGAGATCCATCGATCTCTTCGCCGCCTTAGCCTCTAGAAATGCGCCATTTTGTTAGTCCCATCTAAGCTTATCGACCCAGTCTACAAAATGCCGGCACCCCAATTGAGAATCACTGAATACTGCGATCTAGGCTCGATCCGTTCGAGTTGGCCCGACAATCGGTAATCAGTCTTCATGGACACCTTCAATGACGTCGATTCTGGGGATGTGCAGTCGTTGCAATCAACGCGCAGCATGTGATGTTGCGAAGCTCCTTCTGCGGCCTCTTGCCGAAGCTGCAATAGCTGAGCTTATGCCACAGCCTGAAACAAAAACTGCTGATATCGTTGGTTGCGTGCCCCCGCAACCATTTCTTCAAATTTATCCAAATAAATCAATGGCTTGTTCAATTCCGTTTTCGTGCCTGAACTCTCTTTAACAAAATCAATGACATAGTTGTGTAGGCTCAAATTACCCCGCAACAAACTCAAGTGACGCCATTCTCGGGTGTCAAGTCAGCTTAGCTTTCACCATGGTGGAGATGCGCAAAAGAGTGTCATCACTCTCAGCGTCATCTGCCCAATTGTTGAGAAAACCGTGTCCCTTCTTTGGGACTGACAACAGTTCACCTTGTTCCTGCAGTTCATTGGCCAAAGCTTGGTTCGCTTCAAAGAGGATGTCTTCTTCTGTTTCCCGTCAGCGCCCATGGGATCAATTGAGCTGATTGCATAAGGGAGAGTTTCTGGCTCATCTTCACCAAGTAGGAGTGAAGAATGAGACATACACCCGAACGCCATACCGATGCTGCCGATCGCACGGTAAAGGACGTCCGCCGCAAGACGCGCAAGCGGTATTCGTCAGAAGACAAGATCAGGATCGTGCTGGCTTGACTACGCGGCGAGGACACGATCGCCGAGCTTTGCCGCC
>JBCCAF010000024.1:0-53250 GCA_039814945.1 Pseudomonadota bacterium | reverse complement strand
GGAATTCGCTCTTGGTGATTGAGCACAATCTGGATGTGATTAAAACTGCAGACTGGATTCTGGATATGGGACCTGAAGGCGGAGATGGTGGAGGACAGCTTATTGCCGAGGGAACTCCGGAACAGGTCGCCGGAATTTCGGGTTCATACACCGGGCAGTTTTTAAAAGAGCTGCTTTAGCACCTTGCTTCGGATCTATTTCTTCCACAAGAGCATCAATAAAAACCCGACAAGTGCTCCGCCAACGTGTGCAAAGTGAGCGATATTCGCTCCAAACAACGAAAACCCTGTGATGCCGGAAAACAAATCCAGAGCCAACAAGCCGGGTATGAAATATTTAGCTGCGATAGGCACGGGCAGGAAAATCAGACTTAGTTTGACATTGGGAAACAAACAACCGAAGGCTGTTAGTATACCGTAAATAGCTCCCGAGGCCCCGACCAATCGGCTATGATAGGTAAAAAAAAGCTCCGTACTTTTGTCCAGGCAGATGCAAGCCCCCAACTTCAGCCCCCACTTCGCGCCCATTAACGTGTCAGTCGGATCGACGGCTTGCCTCAACAGAACAAAACGTGTTGGTGCGGGCGATGAAACTGTTCGATCGCCCCTATCTTCTGCTTACGCTGACCACGCTGTTTTGGGCTGGCAACGCCATAGCCGGCAAGTTGGCAGCCGGGGTGATTCCCCCCTTTACGCTAACCTTTGTGCGCTGGACACTGGTGGTGATCATCGTGTTTGTGGTGGCACGCCCACACCTGGCGGCGCACCGCGAGACGATCCGCAGGCACGGCCTGTTCGTGATGCTTTTGGGCGTGCTCGGCTTTTCCTTCTTCAACTTTGCTCTTTACGGCGCGCTTAATTTCACCAGCGCGCTCAACGTCTCCATCGAGCAGTCAGCTTTTCCCTCGGTGGTCATGCTGATGATGTTCGTGATTTACCGCGAGCGGATCAGCGCATTGCAGGGCGTAGGTGTCTTGTTGTCGGTCATCGGCATTGTCATCACGGTGAGCCAAGGCAGCTTGGACCGGCTGCTCGCGCTACAGTTCAACATTGGCGATGTCATCATGATGATCGGCGTGTTCGTCTACTCGCTCTACTCGATCTTGCTGCGCTACAAGCCGCAATTGCCCTGGCACATTTTCATGCTGCTGATGGCCATCGGCGCAACGCTCGTCGCCTTTCCGCCTGCTGTGTGGGAAGTGGCCAACGGCGTTTATCCGCAAGCCAGCTGGAAGGTTCCTGCCCTGCTCGCCTACATCATCTTGTTCCCGTCGCTGCTCTCTCAGGTGTTTTGGGTACGCGGCGTGGAACTGATCGGCCCAAGCCGCGCCAGCGTTTTTATCAATCTGGTGCCTGTCTTTGGATCGGGCTTAGCGGTGGTGATTTTGGGCGAGGTTTTTGCTGCCTACCATGCAGCCGGTATCGTGTTTGTGGTCAGTGGGGTTATGCTGGCAGAGTGGGCCGGCAAACGCCGCGCCGCACGCCTAGCCGCACTGTCCTCGCCTGAATCCGTTCCCAAATAGCGCTCTCCGCAAACCGATGGCCAAGCTCTACTTCCACTATTCCACCATGAACGCCGGCAAATCGACCATGCTGTTGCAGGCCGCCTACAACTATGCCGAACGTGGCATGACAACGGTTCTACTGACGGCACAACTGGATCAGCGTGCTGGCGAAGGGGTTATCGGCTCGCGCATCGGCATCAAAGCCTCGGCCCAAACCTACGCCCGCGAAACAGATATCTACGAGTTCATCGTCGGCCATTTGGCGGGTCTTGCCAAAACCGGCGATGAACGCCCTGCCTGCATTCTGCTCGATGAAGCGCAGTTCTTGACCGAAGAGCAGGTTTGGCAACTCGCCCGCATTGTTGATGACATCAAAATCCCGGTCATGGCCTATGGCCTGCGGGTCGATTTCGCCGGTCAGCTTTTTCCTGGGTCCAAAGCCCTGCTCGCACTCGCTGATGAAATGCGAGAAGTGCGCACCATCTGCTGGTGCGGCTCAAAAGCCACCATGGTGGTGCGCGTCGGCGAGGATGGCAAAGCGGTCACCGGCGGCGCACAGATCGAGATCGGCGGCAATGACCGCTACATCTCGCTGTGTCGCAAGCATTGGCGCCACGCCATCAACGAAGCCCAGGGCGGGTCAATCAAACCCATTGACCCGGTCCATGGCACCTTCCGCCCAGAAGACGGCGCCGAAACCTAGGGCGCCTCTTTCTGGGTAGCGCATCACGCGTCAAAAGCCTAAAGCGCAACTCTTGCTCGTTTTGAAAGCACCTCCATGGCTGTTGCCGCACCCCTCACCACTCAAAAAACCATGTCCACAACTGCGTGGGGATGGCTTCTGCTGCTCGGTGCACTGTGGGGACTTTCGTTTGTTTTCATCAAAGTGGCCATTGCCGAAATTCAGCCGCTGACGCTGGTCTTCTCGCGCACATTGCTCGCCGCTTTGGTGCTTTTGGCGATCTGCCGGATAACCGGCGTGCGCATGCCCACATCGTTTCAAGCGTGGCGCGACTATGCCATCCTCGGCTTCTTCAGCAGCAGCTTGGCCTTCTCTCTTATCTTTTGGGCGCAGCAATTCATCGATGCGTCGTTGTCGTCCATCTTGATTGCGGCCACACCGTTTTTCACCGTCTTATTAGCCGGTTTGTTGCTGACGGATGAGCGCTTCACCACGCAAAAAGTCCTCGGCGTGATCATCGGCTTTGCTGGCGTAACCCTTGTCATCGGGCCTCGTTATCTGCTTGGGCTGGGAGGCAATTTAACCGCAGAATTGGCCGTTCTTTTGGCAGCTGGCGCCTATGCCATCGCCAGCATTTGGGGGCGACGCTTCGCTGGAGAACCACCACTGGCGACGGCAACGGGTCAAATCACCACCAGTGCCGTGATGCTGCTGCCTATGGCGCTCATCTTTGAAAGCCCTTTGAGCATGGACACACCATCCTGGTCGGTCATCGGTGCAGTGATAGCGTTGGCGATCTTTTGCACCGCACTGACCTATTTGATTTTTTTTCACGTTTTAAAAACGGCAGGCGCCAGCAATGCATCCCTCGTGGGATTGGTGATCCCGGCCTTCACAATGATGTTCGCTGTGCCGTTGCTTGGTGAGGAAATCACGCTGCTTAAAATCGCTGGCATGCTGGTGGTTGCCATCGGCATGGTGGTCCTGGACGGACGCCCTTTAAAGTTCTTGCGCGACGGGTTTAGGCGAATCTGATCACCACGCTACGATAAAAGGGTTCGGTTTCGGGTGGTTAGGGTTCGATCAACAACCTAAGGCGTGATCTACCGGTATTTTGAAAGCAAGTTCTATGGCCACCACCACCCTCACCGCTCAAAAAACGATGTCCACGCTTGCCTGGGCGCTGTTGTTGCTCTTGGCCTTCATCTGGGGCGGTTCATTCGTTTTTGCCAAAGTGGCGGTGGCCGAAGTCCCGCCATTCACACTGGTGCTGCTGCGCGTGGGTCTTGCTGCGGCAACCCTATGGATCGTCTGCCTTGCCACCGGCGTTGCCATGCCGCGAACACTTGGCGCGTGGGCTGCCTACGCGGTGATGGGCCTGCTCAACAACGTCATTGCGTTCTCGCTGATCTTCACCGGGCAGCAAGAGATCGGTGCGTCACTTGCCTCCATTCTCAATGGTTCGATGCCTTTCTTCACCGTGCTCATCGCAGGCCTTCTGCTGGCGGACGAAAAATTCTCCACCCGCAAGATCATCGGCATCGCCATTGGGTTTGCTGGCGTCGTGTTGATCATTGGCCCACGTCATCTGCTCGGCCTCGGCGACCATTTGCTGTCAGAACTGATGTTGATTGGCGCAGCAGTTTCTTACGCGTTTGCAAGCGTCTGGGGTCGTCGGTTTGCTGGCGAAAATCCGATGGCGACAGCAACCGGTCAGCTCACCATGTCGACACTGATGATGATCCCGATTGCAAGCCTGATCGATCAACCTTGGACGCTGCCTGTTCCATCGCTCGCGACAATCGGGTCCGTCATCGCGCTGGCTGTGGTGTGCACCGCTTTCGCTTACGTGCTCTTTTTCCGCGTCCTGGATATGGCAGGGGCAACCAACGTGTCACTGGTCACCATGTTGGTGCCAGTGTCCGCCACCCTGCTTGCGGTGCCGCTGCTCGGCGAGCGGCTAGAACTGCTTACCATTCTTGGCTTTGCCATCATCACACTCGGCCTGATGGTGCTGGATGGGCGACCGGTGAAGTACATGCGGGAGCGGTTGGTACGGGGATAGAAAGGTGGTCATGGCCGGGCGTGACCCGGCCATCCAGCTCTTTTTCTGCTGATGCAGGCATTTGTACAATAACGCTGGATCCCCGGGTCAAGCCCGGGGATGACGTTCAGTTCTGAACGGTAAAGTCTAAAAACTAAGCCGCTTGGCCTGCACCACATTTTCCAGCGCTTCGATCTTGGTCAGCACATCCTCGCTGACCGGCTCATCGACTTGCACCAGCGCGATGGCATCATCGCCTTTTTCGGCGCGGCCAAGATTGAAGGTCGCGATATTGATCTTTTCCGCTCCCAACAACGACCCCAGATCGCCAATGAAACCCGGCTTATCTTTGTTCGTCACATAGAGCATATGGGGGGCAAACTCACCTTCCATATTGATGCCTTTAATTTGGATCAGGCGCGGCTTGCCATCGGCAAACACGGTGCCAGCAACCGAACGTTTCTGACGCTCCGTTGTGACCGTCAGGCGCATATACGTCTCATACGCCCCTTCCTGACCACGCTTGGTTTCTTCAAGCGCGATACCGCGTTCTTTGGCCATCGCAGGCGCTGACACCACGTTAACCGTGGAAAGCAGCGGGCGCAGGACACCGGCCAGCGCAGAGGAGGAAAGCGCCTGCGTGTTGAGCTCGGCAATATCGCCAGCATACTCAATCGTGATGCCTTCAATAGCGGTCTCAGTGAGCTGCCCAGCAAACGATCCGACCAGTTCGGCAAGCTTCACAAACGGCGCAAGACGCGGCGCTTCCTCAGCAGAGATCGACGGCGAGTTAAGCGCATTGGTAACGGCACCGGTGGTCAGGTAATCGGCCATTTGTTCAGCCACCTGAAGCGCAACATTCTCCTGCGCCTCAGTTGTTGCCGCACCCAGATGCGGCGTGCAGATCAGGTTCGGCGCGCCAAACAGCACATTGTCGGTGGCAGGCTCTTCAGCGAACACGTCCATCGCAGCTCCAGCAACATGGCCGGAGTCGAGCGCCGCGCGAAGCGCGTTTTCATCCACCAGGCCGCCACGGGCACAATTGATGATGCGCACACCCTTTTTCATCTTGTTGATGGCATCGGCGGAGAGAATATTAGCGGTCTTGTCAGTTTTGGGCACGTGCAGCGTGATGAAGTCGGCGCGAGCCAACAACGTGTCGAGATCAGCTTTTTCGACACCAAGCTCAATCGCCCGCTCCTCGGTTAGGAAGGGGTCGTAAGCCACCACTTTCATTTTTAGCCCGATCGCGCGGTCAGCAACGATGGACCCGATGTTGCCGCAACCGATCAAACCGAGCGTCTTGGCGGTGACTTCCACACCCATGAACTTCGACTTTTCCCACTTGCCAGCTTGGGTGGAGTTGTCAGCAGCGGGGATCTGACGGGCACAGGCCAGCATCATCGAAATGGCATGCTCAGCGGTCGTGATGGAGTTACCAAACGGCGTGTTCATCACGATGATACCACGCGACGTCGCAGCAGGGATATCAACATTATCGACACCGATACCGGCACGGCCGATGACTTTTAAATTGTCGGCAGCCGCGATCAGCTTGTCGGTGGCTTTGGTGGCAGAGCGGATCGCCAGACCATCATAATCACCGATCATCGACAGGAGCTTTTCCTTGTCCTTGCCGAGACCTGGCTCAAAGGTGACGTCGATGCCGCGAGACTTAAAAATCTCAACGGCAGTGGGCGAAAGGCTGTCAGAAATAAGAACGCGAGGGGCCATCTGAGGCACTCCTGAATTTGAATTTTCGGGAAAGGCGCGATGCACGAAGCTTTCTCAGTGCAACACGGTTGGGCTGGCGACCAGCCAGCCCAGAGAAAACAACGTAAAGCTTACGCCGCCTGCAAAAGCGAAGCTTTTTCAGCGGAGTAAGCCCAATCCAGCCACGGCATCAGCGCTTCCATATCGGAAGCCTCGATGGTACCGCCTGCCCAGATACGGAGGCCTGCGGGCGCATCGCGATAGCCGGCAATGTCCAGCGCCACACCTTCGGCTTCCAGCCGCTTGGCGATGGATTTGGCAAACGCTGCCTGGGCTGGGTCATCAAGCGCCAGAATGTCCGGATCGACGATCTTCACACAGACAGATGTGTTGGAGCGCGTCTCCGGCACCTCTGCCAAATAGTCGATCCAATCAGTCGCTTGCACGAAGGCATCAATGGCTTCGGCATTGGCATCCGCGCGACCGATCAGGCCTTGCAAACCACCGATGGATTGCGCCCAGTTCAACGCGTCCAGATAGTCTTCCACACAGAGCATGGAGGGTGTGTTGATGGTTTCACCTTTGAAGATGCCCTCAATCAATTTCCCACCCTTCGTCAGGCGGAAAATTTTCGGAAGCGGCCAGGCTGGCGTGTAGCTTTCCAAGCGCTCAACGGCACGAGGAGAGAGAACGAGTACGCCGTGGGCTGCCTCACCGCCCAGCACTTTCTGCCAAGAGAAGGTCACCACATCGAGCTTATCGAACGGCAAATCCTGCGCGAATGC
Organism: Pseudomonadota bacterium; assembly: GCA_039814945.1. Classification (GTDB taxonomy): domain Bacteria; phylum Pseudomonadota; class Alphaproteobacteria; order Rhizobiales; family MH13; genus MH13. Next base: position 46,522 of record JBCCAF010000024.1, on the reverse strand, counting down.
AGCAGAGGTAGCATCGCAGATCGTCAGACCTTGGCGATCCGCAGCGATGGCATCCCCGTTTGGCATACGCACGCCAGACGTTGTGCCGTTCCAAGTGAAAACCACATCGGTGTTGTAATCGATCGCCGCCATATCGGGCAGTACGCCATAGGGCGCTTCCACCTTGGTGGCATCGAGCTTCAACTGCTTTACAACATCGGTCACCCAACCGGCGCCGAAGCTCTCCCAGGCAACCATGGTCACTGGGCGAGCGCCAAGCAGGCTCCACATCGCCATTTCCACAGCACCGGTGTCAGACGCGGGCACGATGCCGACACGATAGTCATCCGGCACGCCCAAAATGGCGCGAGTCTTGTCGATAGCTTCTTTCAGCTTCGACTTACCGACCGATGATCTGTGAGAACGTCCCAGCGCTGCATCAGCGAGGCCGTCGAGGGTCCATCCGGGGCGCTTGGCGCATGGGCCGGAGGAAAAACGCGGGTTCACCGGCCGCGTGCCGGGTATTGCATTGCTCATGGTGGCTATCCTTCCAGATAGAAAGCCTCTCGTTGGGGAGAGGTGTCCCACCGCGGGCACTAAGCGATGAGGGAGGCGCCGTCAATTGCGAAGTTTCACCCATGTGGGTTTCACACAGCGTGATGCAAAAAAGCCGCTGGCAGAACCAGCGGCTTGAAAGTGTGTATCTGGAATAGGCCGGCTTATTAGTAGCTTGAGTGGCCGTAGCCGCTGCTGTGACCGCCACCGCCGAAGCCACCGAATGCGTACCGGAAGCCCAAAGTGACATCGTGGGATGTAATGCCTTCAAACACGACCGGAGTATAGTTGCCCGGTGAATTGAAGACTTCTACATCACCCGATTCGGCATCGCCGATGTCCAGATAACGGTAGCCAAAGTCCAGTGTTAACCTATCATTGACCTCAAACCCAAGGCCAGCATACAGAGCCCAGGCCAAAGCCCATTCACCATGACCGTCGGCCGAAGCAACGGTTGGCCCTGTCGTATTGATGTCAGTCATGTCATCAATCATCGTGTAGGACGCACCAACACCGGCGCCAACATACGGCGTGATGGCGTGGTAAGTTCCAAGATCAACGAATGCGTTGGCCAAAACCACGAACTCTGATTTGTCCGCCGAGTAATCATTGGTACCGTCCCAAGTGCCGTTACCGGTCGTATCGTAGCGATCCAAACCATCAAACGCAGTACGCATGCGATATTCGGCACTGATATCGGCGCGGAACCACTCGTTGACTTGATATCCTACAGCTCCACCAACGAGACCGCCCGCTTCAAATTGGGCATGCAAGATATCGATCACAGCGGCAGTACCAAGCCGCGACGGGTCTAGCCGATCCACTTCCTGGTTGGTGAAACCAACATAGCCGCGCAGGTAGAGGTTGCCACCCATTTCAAGCTCGAACTCTGGTTCGAAATCAACAATTGGTGGTGGAATGTAGTCGGCTGCAAATGCCACCCCTGAGAACAGGGTCGAGGCGAGCGCACCGATGAACAGAGATTTGGATGTACCCATCACATCATTTCCTTCTTCGCTGTCGAACGGGCTCACGCCAAAGATGGCAATGGGCCGTTTGCGAGGACAACTATGACGGGCAGAAGTTAAAGCAGGCTTAACCTTGATTTTTAACGTTAAAAATTAAAGTAAACAATCAGTTAAGGCAAGTTAACAACGAATGAATACTTGATAAAAGCTTTGTTATGAATCGAGACAGCGCGCCCTTCCCTTTGGGAAGGATCATACCGAGAAATTCAGTTTTTTCAGAAAGTTAGGCGGCTTTGCGCAGCGTGTCGCAAAGTTCGTCCACCAGCGTCTCAACCAGCGCCGGGTCATCGCCTTCAGCCATCACGCGGATCAGCGGTTCAGTGCCAGAGGGGCGAATAACAAGCCGTCCCTGGTTGCCCAAACGTTGCTTAGCGGCCTCAATGGCGTCCTTAACAGCATCACGCGCCAGCGGGCTGTCACCCTCAAACTGCACATTTTTCAAGATCTGCGGCACCGGTTCGAAGCGGCTGCAAATCTCTGACACGCTGCGCTCTTCCTGGGCAACCACGGATAGGATTTGCAGTGCTGACACCAGCCCATCGCCCGTGGTGACGAAATCCGACAGGATAATGTGGCCCGATTGCTCACCGCCAACATTGTAGCCATTGGCGCGCATATGCTCCACCACATAGCGGTCACCGACCTGGGTGCGCACAAGCCCGAGGCCCTGCCCCTCAAGATAACGCTCCAGGCCGAGGTTTGACATTACAGTGGCCACAACCCCTGGCTGGGTAAGCTTGTCGCTGGCGCGCCAATTGTCGGCCACAACCGCCATCAGTTGGTCGCCCTGCACGATGCTTCCGCGCTCGTCGACAAGCACCACACGGTCTGCATCGCCATCAAGGGCGATACCAACATCAGCGCGCAGCTCACGCACTTTGTCGCACAACGCCTGAGGCTGGGTAGACCCGCAGCCAGCATTGATATTCATGCCATCAGGCTGATCGCCGATGGTGATAACTTCGGCGCCCAGTTCCCAAAGCACGGCGGGCGCCACTTTGTAGGCCGCACCATTGGCACAATCGAGCACCACACGCAGCCCAGCAAGGCTCATGGAGCGCGGCAGCGTGCGCTTGGCAAATTCAATATAGCGCGCCTGCTCACCATCCAGGCGTTTGGCGCGACCAATGCCTGCCGGCCCAGCGAGCAGATGCTCAACCGGCGCATCCATCAGCGCCTCGATTTCCAACTCTTTATCATCGGAAAGCTTGTAGCCATCCGGACCAAACAGCTTGATGCCATTGTCATGAAACGCGTTGTGCGAGGCGGAGATCATCACGCCGAGATCGCAGCGCAGCGAACGTGTCAGCATCGCAACGGCTGGCGTTGGCATCGGGCCAACCAAAAACACATCCATGCCGACGGAGGTAAATCCGGCAACCAGCGCATTCTCAATCATGTAGCCAGAGAGGCGCGTGTCTTTGCCGATGATCACGCGGTGGCGATGTCCACCATTGGTGAACAGCTTGCCGGCAGCCATGCCAACCTGCATGGCGACACCCGCTGTCATCGTGCCAGCATTGGCCCGTCCACGAATCCCATCGGTTCCAAAATAACGCCGTACCACTGCTCAACCCCTTACAACCCTGGGCAATCCCAACACCCCACCCTAGCGTTTGGCGCCAAACATCTCGTTAGCGCAAGCTTTGCGGGCATCAAAGATCGTGACCAAGCTTTACAGATTGCAAACAGGCTTAACGCGGGACGTCGCCTTAAAACGGCCATAGACAAGCAGGCTCACACCCAAAACGACACGTTCCTAAACGCAAAAGACCCCAGCGCTTGCACCGGGGTCTTTATATATTGCTGTTGGGAGCGCCGCTTTAGCTCGGCTGCGGCTCCATATCGCCAACATCCGGCTCATCGCCCTTGTCGGTTGGCTTGTGGCCGGCACTTGGCACGGCAGACCCACGCGAGCGTGTCGGCGTGTCGTCGGTATCGTCCTCACGCACAGGCGGCTTGCCTTCCAACAGCGCTTTGATCTCATCGCCAGACAGCGTCTCATACTCCAACAACCCATTGGCAATGGTGTGGAGCTCATCGATGTTGTCCAACGTGATCTTCTTGGCGGTCTGGTAGCCCTGCTCGACAAAGGCTTTCACCTCTTCATCGACGAGTTGCTGAGTTGCCTCGGACACAGACTGATTCTGCGCCACCGAGTGGCCCAGGAACACCTCTTGCTGGTTTTCACCGTAAAGCAGCGGACCCAGCTTGTCGGACATACCGAACTGCGTGGCCATCGCTTTGGCAAGCTTGGTCGCCATCTGGATATCGCCCGAGGCACCGGAGGTCACTTTCTCGTAGCCAAAGATTTCCTCTTCAGCCACACGGCCACCCATTGCCACGGCCAAATCGGCGTAGCATTTGGCGCGCGTCAGCGAGACCTGATCTTTTTCTGGCAAGCGCATCACCATGCCCAACGCACGACCGCGCGGAATGATAGTCGCTTTATGGATAGGATCAGACGCTGGCATATGCATCGCCACCAAAGCGTGGCCAGCTTCATGATAAGCGGTCAGCTTCTTCTCTTCCTCGGTCATGACAAGCGTGCGGCGTTCAGCACCCATCATCACCTTGTCCTTGGCGTCCTCAAACTCGCTCATCGTGACCAAGCGTTTGGAGCGACGGGCGGCAAGAAGGGCAGCCTCATTGACGAGGTTCATCAAGTCGGCACCGGAGAAACCGGGGGTACCGCGCGCCAGAACTTTAAGATCGACATCCGGTGCAAGCGGCACGTTGCGCACATGCACTTTCAGGATCTTTTCGCGGCCCACAATATCGGGGTTCGGCACAACAATCTGACGGTCAAAACGGCCCGGACGCAACAGCGCAGGGTCAAGCACATCAGGACGGTTGGTCGCCGCGATGATGATCACGCCTTCATTGGCCTCAAAGCCATCCATCTCAACCAGCAATTGGTTCAGCGTCTGCTCGCGCTCATCATTACCGCCACCAAGACCAGCGCCACGATGGCGACCAACAGCATCGATCTCATCGATGAAGATGATGCAGGGTGAGTTCTTTTTCGCCTGCTCGAACATGTCGCGCACACGGCTGGCACCCACACCGACGAACATTTCCACAAAGTCAGAGCCCGAAATGGTGAAGAACGGCACATTGGCTTCGCCTGCCACCGCACGGGCGGTCAGCGTTTTACCGGTGCCTGGAGGACCAACCAGCAACACGCCGCGGGGGATACGGCCACCAAGGCGCTGGAACTTTTGCGGATCACGCAAAAACTCAACGATCTCCTCCAGATCTTCCTTGGCTTCATCGATCCCGGCAACATCTTCAAATGTCACCTTGCCATGCGCTTCGGTCAAAAGCTTGGCTTTGGATTTGCCAAAGCCCATCGCTTTGCCGCCGGCACCGCCCTGCATTTGGCGCATGAAGTAGATCCATACCGCGATCAACAGTAGCATCGGGCCGAACGAAATCAGCACGGAGAACAGCGAGAAACCTTCATCCAATGGACGAGCACTGATGCGCACACCAGCGTTGGTGAGGTCCTGCACAAGATTGGGGTCATCCGGCGCAAACGTCTGGAACTGGCTACCATCGGTATAAACGCCAGAAATCTGCTGACCCATGATGGTCACGTCGCGGATGCGGCCATTGTCCACTTCAGAGAGGAACTGCGAATAGGCGATATCCGTCCCGGAGCTCTGCGTAGAGGGCCCGGAGAACATGTTGAACAGCGCCACCAGCAGCAGGCCGATCACCACCCAAAGGGCAAAATTACGGAAGTTGGAGTTCATAAAAGGTCCAATCCTAGACAGGAAGAATGTGTTGGGTTGACCGTAGAGTCGGCACATATTCACCCGTTACATCGAAAGATAGGTTCCTAATACCCGATTGCCAAGGAACGAGAGGTGAATCGCGACAAGATTCCACACAATGGGGTTAAAGGTCCGACATATTTCAACGTCTATGCGTCCTCACGCCTCCGATTCAGGCTGTAAAGCGCCAATGAAAGCAGTGCCTGCTTCGCGACAGGCATCTTTGCTGGGCCCACCAACGGCGGCAATCACCTCACCATCACGCGCGGCAACAGGCAAGCTTGCAAGAATTGACGTGCTTAAGCCGTCCCGACCTAACGCAGGCTTTGGGTCTTTGGATTGCCACGCCCTAATCGTCAGGCGCTCTTTGGTCCAATTGCAGACCTCAAAGCGATCATCCCATTGACAGCTCTCGCCGGGATCAACGTCCAGTTGCGGGAACCCCGCGCGACCAGCTTCTGCATAGGCGGACAGGTGCTCCAACCTATCCCCATCTTGCGCCTGCCCGCTTTGCCATTCCAAAACGGCGCCTCCACCAACCCACTTGCCCTTGGGCTCATTGGCAATGCGCCGCGCCAAAGCCACCATGCGCCCGAGACCAAACGCCAAATTACGGTCCGTTGTCGATGATGCGCGGATGCGAGCAACGGCACCAAGCGCCATGCGCAAAAACCGCGCCTGAACCACCAAAGGCTGAACGCACAACGCCGCGTCACCATCAACAAAGCCGTGGGTTGCACCACCAACCTCTTCAAAAAGCTGATGGGCGTAGTGATCCAACGCCGCATTTTCCAGGCCTGCGATCTGTGCCGTCTCGGCCAAACCGTCCACAATGCCACGTGCGCCATCGGGCGCCGGTGCATCGGCAAGCCAGTTGCGAAACCGCACGCGCGTGTAGCTTTCATCAGCGTTGGAAGGGTCTTGCGTCGGCTGCCACGGTGTCCCGTGCAAGACACGATGAAGTTCCGCACGCGGCCAATCCAAGAACGGACGAACAACGAGGGCACCCTGCAAATGCGTTTGGGCGCGAATGCTTGCCAAGCCTTCACACCCGGTGCCACGCGCCGCCCGCATCAGCAGCGTTTCGGCCTGATCGTCGGCGGTGTGGGCGGTCAGGATAACCGACTGTGTTTCCTTCGCGGTGCGGGACAAGGCACCATAACGCTCGGTCCGGGCCCAGTCTTGGGCGTTTCTGGCGAAAGGTTTGCGATCCAGTTTGGTGACCTTGAAGGGCACATCAAGCTCGGCGCAAACCTCGCCCACCATCTTGGCTTCTTCTGCGGCTTCCGGGCGCAAGCCATGGTCGATTGTCTGCACGCTTAGCTTGGAAGCCAGTAAACGCGCATCGCGAAGCTTGGCCAAACCAATCAACATCGCCAGGGAGTCTGGCCCGCCCGAAACGGCAAGCAAGAGTGACGAATGACTGCTCGATAGGTCTGAACCAACAGCGCGCCAAGCGTCGTTTATCGTATCGTCGGTCGTTTCTGAGGATGTTTCCGCCAGCGTGTCTAGCACCCAGCAAGGCCCTGCTCGGTGCGCGCGGTATCCAGCACAATTTGCGGTGCGCGTGGGTAGTCGGAAAGCAGCTTTGTGAACGTCGCACAGGCCTGTTGCTGGGCACCAAGGCGCTCCAGGCTCATGGCAAGTTTTAAAAGAGCATCCGGCACTTTCACGTCTTCAGGGTAGTTGTTGAACACCGCCAGAAACTGCTCAGCAGCTGGGGTGTAAGCGCCCATGGCAAAGTGCGATTCACCGAGCCAGAAATGCGCATTCGGGCGCAGCCGGTCCTCTGGGTAGAGATCGATAAAGTCTGAGAAGGTGGAAACCGCCTGGCCATAGTCACCGCGCAAAACATGATCATACCCGAGCTCATACACGTCGTTCGGGCTAAGGCTCTCCAACGGATCTATGCTTGCCACCGCTCCGCTCAAGGGCTGCTGCGGGCGCACTTCCGGCGCTGCGTTCAGCGTCAGCGAGGACAGATCAAGCGGCCCATTGGGGTCTCCGATCGTCGTGCCAACAGCTTGACCATCCTGCCCGACGCTCAGCGTTCCAAGGTCTCGCGCAGGGTCGCCGCGCTCGCGCGCCAAAAGCACATCGCGCAACTGTGCATCTGTTGCACCGCCATCACTAGCACCACTGTCGATAGCGCCGCGCTCCATCGGCATGCCTGAGCCGTCATTGATGCCATTGCCTTCCAGTTCGCGCAGACGAAACTCAGTGTCTTCGCGCGCCCGCGTGAGCTCATCCTGCAACTGGCGCATCTGAAACATCAGTTGCTCCATCTGGCCGACCAGATTACGCAACTCGCCTTCCAGACGGTCCACGCGAATATTGGTTTGCGCCTCGGCTGCCGGATTGGACTGCGCCAAAAACGTTCCCGTCGCACCGGTGTTTGGCGCCAGCGTCTGTGCGCCTCCATTGGGCGCAAGAGTCTGCGCCCCGGCACCACCAACATTGCCTGGTGGTAGCGGAACCTGCTGCCCCGGAGCCACCTGCGCAAACGCCGGACCGGCCAGAACACTGGTGAGAAGAACCGGTGCGATCCAACCGGAAAAGCGGAAAAGACGAGAAAGGAAGGTCATCAACAATACCATTGCAAAACCAAATGCGGCCAATTTGGCCCGTTGTTAAAGTGCTTTCCACCCAAAGGCGGCAAATGTGAGGAAAAAGCAGACGACCCAATCGCCAGCCCACGGCTGTCATCCCTTTGTCACACACCGCACCGACAACAGCGCCATATCCGCGAAAGGCCACGATATGGCAACCTACCAAACGATCCTAATCGATGGGCGTACCGGCGGCGAAGGCCGTTATAAGTTCACTGGGCCAGACGATTTGATGGAACGCACCCCCGTTCGGGCGATGCGTGCATTCATGGAATCGGTGGAAGCCAAAGACGTTCTGCATGGCCACCAGGATTACGAGATCAATGCAGCGATGAAGAGCCCGCACCATGAGGTGATCACCACCTTGGGCGTGTTGCATCTGACCAATGGCGATCAAGCACCGTTCATGGCGATGATCTCACCGCAAGACTTTCACGTTTAAATCGTCCACCAACAGTCCGCTTAGCAGGCGGACTAAGAGCGGACGGTCCGCCTCCAGTCCGCCTTAGTCTGCTTGCCGTCCGCCCTTAGTCTGCAACGTTTTGCAGACGGTCTGCCTCGTCAGACAAAAAAAGCCGGGCAAAAGCCCGGCTTAAAAGGTGTGTCTGGAAGGAGCTTTTTAGCCGCCCTGGAGCGCCGTCACCGCGCGGCGGTTCTGCGACCAGCAGGTGATGTCGTTACACGTCGCGACCGGACGCTCTTTACCATAGGACACGGTGGAAAGGCGGGTCGGCGAAACACCGCGTGAAATCAGATAATCGCGGGTCGCTGCTGCGCGGCGCGCACCCAGCGCGAGGTTGTACTCGCGGGTGCCGCGCTCATCGGCGTGACCTTCGATCTGAATGGCGTACTGCGCATATTGGGCGAGCCAAACCGACTGGCGATCCAGCGTCAGGCGCCCCTCGGCAGTGAGAACCGTGGAATCGGTTTCAAAGAACACCCGGTCACCCACATTGACGGTGAAGTCCTGCGCACTGCCTGGGGGCGCTGCCTGCTGTGACAGCGGAAGCTCATCCGGCGTTGTCGAGGCACACGCTGCCATGAACAGGGCGAAGAACGTTGCCATGATAAGACGGGGGGCAACGCGGGCAAAAAGACTGACGTTCGTCAGGGCCATAGGGCGGGTCATCGGAAAATTCTTTCTCAAATCTGGCAGGATCGGACCCACCCCAAGAAGACGTGCACCATTGTGTGCACTTTGGTCATAAATTGGCAACGTTAAGCGCCGGTTGTCGATCATGGTAAACGCGGGCTTTTTTGTGGCACACGCCTTATTCGCCCAGGATAGCCAGGGGCTTCATGAACCTATGCTGAATGAAAGGTTAAACCCGCGTCTCAAGCCGGTTTCAGATCGAACCGGCCAGCCTGGGTGTTTTTGTGCAGATCAGCGGCAGCAAACACCCGCCCATTCATCACCCCGTAAACGCCTGGCGGCAGGGTTTGCGCGGCAATCACCGCACCACCCATGTTGAACGAGGCATCAGAACGACCGAACGAATGTGGGCGCATTGCGCCGGTCAAAACAACCGTTCTTTCACCCACCTGACCATCAAGAAACCGCGCCGACAGCTCCATCGTGCCCGTACCTTGGCTGACCACAATGGCGCTTTGCACAGCACCAACAACAGCGTCAAGAATCGCCTGACGATCCGTGTCGGTGAAATCCAAGCTGTCCTTCATCATCAGCTCAAACAAGGATGCGTGGTAACAGCGCGCATTGTGTAGCAGATCAGCGATCTGCGCCTTGCCGCCCAGCTCGAAGCCCAAGCCTTCCGTCTGCCAATCATGCACCTTTTCAATGGTGCCACCGGTGGTGAGGATGAGAACATCACGCATCAGCGCGTCCCAACAGCAACCGCACGAGGGTCGAGACCCTAGTTCAGCAGCGGTGACCAGGCCGGATCAGACCCAAAGGACGGGGTATCGACGCGCAGCTCGTTGAAACCAGTCAGATCAATGGTCCAAAGCTGCGGGCCGCCGTTGGCGCCGGGCGTGTCGCGAAAGAACATAAGCACACGGCCATTGGGCGCCCAAGTCGGACCATCATTGTGAAAACCTTCGGTCAGAATGCGCTCACCTGATCCATCAGGGTTCATCACCCCGATCAAGAAGCGTCCACCCTGTTGTTTGGTGAACGCAATCAGATCACCACGCGGCGACCAGACCGGCGTGGAATAGGTGCCCGAACCAAAGGAGACGCGCTCCTGACCAGAACCATCGGCGTTCATCACGTAAATCTGGCCGGACCCCGAACGGTCAGAGGCAAACGTCACCCGCGACCCATCCGGCGCAAAACTTGGCGAGGTATCAATCGATGGCGAGGAGGTCATCCGCGTCGTGGTCTGGCTTTGCAGATCAAACCGGTAGACGTCCGAATAGCCATCGTTCTGCAACAAACTGAACACCAGATGACTGCCATCGGGCGCAAAGCGCGGGGCAAACGTCATGCCGGGAAAGTTGCCGACCACACGCCGCTGGCCGGTCTCGATGTTGAGTAGATAGACCTGCGGCTGCCCACCATCATAAGACATGTAGGTGATCTCTTGGCGTCCCGGCGAAAAGCGCGGCGTCAGCACAAGATCGGTGCCGGTGGTCAGATAGCGCACATTGGCACCATCCTGATCCATGATCGCCAAACGCTTGATGCGATTTTCCTTCGGACCAGTCTCATCGACAAAGACCACGCGGGTGTCGAAATAGCCGCTTTCACCGGTCAGGCGCTGATAGATTGCATCGGAAATAATGTGCGCCACACGGCGCCAATTGTCGGGCGTGGTAAAATACTGCTGGCCGATCATCGCCTCGGCGCCAAACACATCCCAGAGACGAAAATCCACCCGCAAACGGCCATCATTCTGGCGCTCAACCTGACCGACAACCAGAGCTTGGGCATTGATCACGCGCCATTCAGCGAAGTTTGGTCCGGCGCTTACCGAAAGCCCCTGCTCGATGAACGAGGCGGGGTCAAGCGTTCGGAAAAGGCCGGAGCGGCTGAGATTGTTGGTGATTACCTGGCTCATCTGCGCAGCAATCTCGCCATCGCCGGTGGCCGAGGTGAAAGCTGGAATGGCAATCGGCAAAGGCTCAAGATTGCCCTGCGTGATGTCAATTTCCAGCACAGCATGGGCAGGCCGCAATGTGGCCGCCAGGCTTAGCAGCAGCAGCGCTGCAAAAAGGCCCATCGCATGGACGCTGCGGATCGCACCTGATTTCAGCATCAACATTCACTTCACTCCTAAAAGCCGCACGTGGTTGTTAGCGCAACATCTCGCGCGGATCGAAATTGACTATCACATTCTGCCAGGCAGCATACTTCTCAAAGGGCAGAGAATAAGGCGCACAGCGGCGCACAGCGCGCACGGCACTGTCAGCAGCGGCCTGGAAAGCTGGGTTGCCCGAGGAATTTATCACCGAAGCACCACTTCTGAGCGAGCCATCCTCGGCAAGGTTCATTTGCACCCGCACAACAAGATCATCGGCACCAACCGCGCCCACTGGCGGGTTCCAGCAGCGCGCGATCTGACGGCGCAACGCATCCATCTCGCTCTCAGAAAGGGTTTGGTCTCGCCCTTCGGCCGCACCGCGTGTGGCAGGCGCCTGATCAGACGCGCCACCGCCACCTTGGTTTTCATCGCGGTTGATAAGGGCTGCGATCTCATCAGGGTTGAACTGGCTATCGTCGGGTTGCTGCACCGGTTCAGGGCGTTGCACTGGCTGCGGCGCAATATCTGGCCTGGCCAAAGGCGCAGGCGCAGAAAAACGCGAGGTCTGCGTTGGCTCTGGCTCGGGCGCAGGCTCTTCGGCAGGTGCAGGCTCCGGCTCAGCCACCTCTGGCTCTGGTGCAGGGGCGGGTTCCGGTTCGGCTTCCACCGGCTCAGGCTCTGGTTCTGGCGGAGGAGGTGGCGGTGGTGGCGCAGCCGTATCCGGTGTTGCCCGTGCATTGTCGGCAGCAGTGGCCGCATCTTGGCGGCCCTCACCGCCGGTGTCTGTGCCGCGATCCACCTCTGACTGCCCAGCCGAAGGCGGTGTTTCTGGCGTTGGCAAGGGTTCAGCGGTGCGCATGCCACGCGTGATCTGGCTGAACTCTTCTGGTGAAAGGATATCAACCGGCACCGCCTGCGCCGTAACCACGTCAAAAGGGTCCGGTTGCGACAGGTTCACCGCCATGCCCGCGAAAAGCGCGCCATGAAGCACCAAAGAGAGGGGAACACCAAGCCGCATGATCGATCCGTCAGTGCGCCGAAAACCGGCGACCTAAGACCCTTCCTCTTCTGCCGTCACAAGCCCCAAGCGCTGGTAACCAGCACCGGAAATGCGCGCCATGACCTGCATGATTGTCCCGTAGTCCGTGCCTCGATCACCGCGCACGAAAATACGTGTGTCGACACCCTCACTGGCAATCGCTTCAAGCGTTGAGAGCAGTTGCTCCAATGATGTTTCGGTTTCCTGCAAGAACACACGACCATCGGCGGTGACCGACACGGTGATCGGCTCTTCTTCGCTTTCAAGCGCATTGGCAGAAGTTTCAGGCAGATCGATCGGCACGCCGACAACCAACAAGGGCGCGGCAACCATGAAGATGATCAAAAGCACCAACATCACATCGACAAACGGCGTGACGTTGATCTCGCTCATCGCGCGGGGGCGTGGCCGCCGCCTGCGCCGCGAGCCGCCCGATCCACCGGTGGCAACACCCATACCCATGACTTATCTCTCTATTCAGCGGCCGCAGGCTGCGCCGCAGCGCGCTCGTCGATCTGTCGAGACAGGATGGACGAAAACTCGTCGGCAAAACCTTCCATCCGCGTTGTCTGCCGAGCGACATCAGCCACAAATTTGTTGTAAAAAATTGTCGCCGGGATGGCGGCAACGAGGCCAAGCGCTGTCGCAAACAAGGCCTCAGCAATACCAGGCGCCACGACGGCAAGGTTGGCATTCTCGGTGGCGGCAATGGCCTGAAAGGCCGTCATGATGCCCCAGACTGTGCCGAACAGGCCGATGAACGGGCCTGCCGAACCAACCGAGGCAAGCACCAAAAGACCGTTCTCCATTTTCTCGGATTCACGGGCAATCGTAACGTCCAGCACCTTCTCGATGCGGGTTTGCAGACCAACCATGGATCGCACGTTGCGCTCATGACTGCGCTTCCACTCGCGCATGGCCGCCACGAAAAGGGCGGCCATCGTGGTGTTGGTGCGCTGCGCGGTGATATTGTAAAGTTCTTCCAGCGATTGGCCGGACCAGAACACGCGTTCAAAGCGATCCATCGCTTTTTTGTTGCGTGAGAACATAAGGTACTTGTCGATCACAATGCCCCAGCACCAGACCGAGGCAATGATCAGACCAACCATCACGATTTTCACCACAATATGGGCCTGCCAGAACAGACCGAGCAGCGACAGGTCGTGGCTCTGCGCGCTCAGTGCGGTGGTAAGAACGTCCGTTCCGTCCATGGGTATCCTCAGGTCTTGATCGTCAAGGGTGGTGGTTGGCGGGCGCTGGTGCGCTGCGATTGTGGCATCATCAGGACGCCATGCTGCGGCGCACATAGGCTGCACCAACCGCAATGGCGTGTGCGCACAGCCTAACGGACCAACCCTAAAGCATGGTTAACCAAGCGTTAGCAGTGCAGTCGGGCGCTGATCAGGTAGGCGTCATGACGTGGGAAACAGCGCGCGCGTGCTCGGCGGCATGCGCACAGGGCGGCCTTTGCCGTTCATGCAGACCACGGTCACCATGGCCGTGCAAAGTTCGCGATCCTCAAGCAACACCCGCTGAGCGATGGTGCCACGCACGCCGGTCGTCGATATCGGAATGGCTTCCACCGTCAGCAGATCATCAATCCTGGCAGGCGATTTGAATGCGATATCCATCGCGGTGACCGTCAGGAAGACATCGTCCTTGGCCAGTCGCGTTTGGTCGATGCCATGAGCGCGCAGGGTTTCGGTTCGCGCCCGCTCCATGAACTTCAGATAGTTGGCATGATAGACGATGCCCGCAAGATCGGTGTCTTCGTAATAGACCCGCACCGTGATGGTGTGGGTCGGCAAAAAAGTATCGTTGATGGGCATGGGGTGTCCAACAAAAGCACCAACAGTAAAGCACAGCTTTGCTTTGCCGGGACAAAGCGCATCTGTAAAGAAACAAGCGAGCCGCACGCAGACCCAAACTCGCCTTTATTGTCAGTCAGTTCCCAGTTTTGAGTGATTTGGGAGTGCCTGATGATCACACGGCGGCAGTTTTTGGCTTTGTTTGGTGGAGCGGCGGCTGGAGCCACAGCACTGGGCGGCTATGCCTTTGGCTACAGCCCTTTACGCACACCAAAAGTCACCCAATACGCGGTTTCACAGCCCGGCTGGCCTGCGGATCTGAACGTGCGCATCGCGGTGATCGCCGACGTGCACGCCTGCAAGCCTTGGATGTCGGCAGATCGGATCGCAAGCATTGCCGAAGCCACCAACAACCTTGGGGCAGACATGATCGTTCTGCTGGGTGATTTTGTCGCCGGTCATGTTCTCGTGACCGGTCAGGTACCCTGGCAAGACTGGGCCGATGCTCTGGCCACGCTGAACGCGCCTTTGGGCGTTCACGCTATTTTGGGCAATCACGACTGGTGGGAAGACCCACAGGCCATGGCCTCCAGAAGCGGGCCAACCTTCGCACACGCCGCTTTGGAGCGCGCCGGCATAGCGCTCTACGAGAACGACGCCGTCCAGTTGAACAAAGACGGCAAGTCATTCTGGCTGGCAGGTCTTGGCGACCAGTTGGCATTTCTACCAGCCTACGGGTGGAACAGGGCCGCAGACGTTGGCTTGGATGATTTGCCCGGTACGTTGGCCAAAATCACCAACGACGATCCTGTCATTTTGCTCGCACACGAGCCAGATATTTTCCCACAAATCCCAGACCGCGTAAGCCTGACACTATGCGGCCACACCCACGGTGGCCAAGTTCGCCTGCTCGGCTACTCACCGGTTGTGCCCTCGCAATTCGGCAATCGCTTTGCCTACGGTCACGTGATTGAGGATGAGAGACACATGATTGTTTCGGGTGGGCTGGGGTGCAGCATCATGCCGGTGCGGTTCGGCATGCCACCTGAACTGGTTGTCGTGGAACTGGGCATTGCGCCGCAATTCTAGCAACACACTGTCCATCCTTGATTTCTGCCTTCCGCGTTCCATCCTCACCGTCATGGCAACAGGAGGCTCCACCCATGACCATCAAACCTTTTTTAGCTGCGGCGTTCCTCGCCCTATCACAGCCCGTCTTGCCTGCGCTGGCCGATGTGCAAGTCACCTTCATTGAGGGCGCGCCGAAAGATCGATTCACCATCACGAACACCGGGTCATGCGCCCTGGGCCCAGTGGACGTTACCATCGACCTCTCAGGATCCTCTGCTGGATTGGTTTTCGATGTCACCGAACAAGGCGCTGGCGTGGAAGTGTTTCAGCCATTTGAACTTGTTTCAGGCAGCAGTCTTCTATCCTCCACACCAAGTGTGCGTGACGGCGACAACGGCCTTACCCTAGCCTTGACAAACCTTGATCAAGGACAGAGCGTCGCGTTCACAATCGACGTCGATGACACGATCGGTGCACGTGAGATAACCGTGTCACGCGCTGAGATTAGCGGAGCAGGCATCCGGGTTGAAACCGATTTTGCCCAAGCCTCAGGCATCTTTGATGAAACAGCTGTTGCCGTCGCGCCTTTCCAAGCCTGCCTATCCTAACGAAAAGGCTCCCCACGTGGGGAGCCTTTCCAAAATCTGCCAGAAAAATCTGCCCAGAGCCGTCTAAAGTGAGAACTGATAGCTCACCGGCACATAGCGGAAACCCTCGCCATTGGCCTCCACATAGCCAAGCGCTGGAAACGGCATGTGGTAGCCAACAAACGGAATGCGGTCGGCGGCCAGCATACCAAGCACACGGCGGCGAGAGGCCGCAGCGGCGGCTTTGTCGGCATCGAACCGCACTTCCCAATCGGGATAGGCAAGCGACCAGACATAATGGTTGGCCAGATCAGCAATCAGCATCAACTGCGCGCCGTCGCTCTCAATCATATAGCCCATATGGCCGGGCGTGTGCCCAAAAGCGGCCATTGCGGTGATGCCGCCGGTGACTGATCCGCCATCATCCAAAAACGTCATCTGGTCGGCCAGCGGCACCACCAAACCGCCGATCATCTCAGCCAGTTGTGCCGGTGCATTGTCACCCGTCCAGAAATCGAATTCTACTGACCCCGTGATGTAACGCGCATTGGGAAACGCCGCGCTGCCGCCTGTCATCAACCCACCAATATGATCCGGATGCATGTGGGTGATCACGACGATGGTCACATCTTCGGGGGCATAACCTGCATCGGCCAGGGCGGCAGGCAGATTGCCGTTGGCGCCACCATTGCCCGTATCGAACAGCACCACCTCACTGCCAGTGTCTACCAGGGTTGGCGTGAAAAAAAACCTCGCCTGATCGATGGGCAAGAAGTTGTCGGCAGAAACCTCTGCGAACTCCTCTTCCGACACGTTCATGCCAAAGATACTCTGCGGTTCGGGCACGTTGCGGGCGCCATCGAGTAGCGTCACAACCGTAAATGCGCCGACCTGAACTGTGCGCGACAGGCCGCCGCTTTGGCCTTGGGCGGCAACGGGTGTTGGGGCGAGTGTCGGCAAAACGGCGGACCCGAGAACAAGACCACCACTGGCGGCCATCAAAGTTCGGCGGGAAAGAGAAAAGGAGTGCGTCATCGTTAGCTCCAAACTGAGAAGAAAAGATAAGATGGTCTTTACCTAGAGCAACAATGCGACATGCCCATGGTACACGAAGTGATCGCCAAGAAGATGTGGATGGCTCGACTTGACGCCAACGCCGTGACAAGGAGCAAGCTCTTTTCCACTCAAGGGTTGAACCGTCCGTGACATCGTCTGATCAGGCAGGCTTGCCATCCAAGACCGAACCAGGTCGGGCAGAGTTCATCGCGCTTATCGCGCTGCTGATGTCCACGATTGCCCTATCGGTAGATCTGATGCTGCCGGCCCTGGGCGAGATGAGCGATCATTTTGGCCTGGCCACCGACAATGATCGCCAAGCGGTGATCACCATCATTTTTGCTGGCCTGATGCTAGGCCAACTCACCTTCGGCCCCTTGTCGGATTACATTGGGCGCAAACCCGCCATCCTCATTGGACTTGGTTTTCAGATCACCGGATCGCTGCTTTGCATTTTTGCGCAGGACTTCATGCTCTTGTTGCTTGGTCGTTTTTTGCAGGGCTTTGGTGGCGCCGCGCCACGCATTGTTATCGTGGCCATGGTTCGCGATCGTTTCGAAGGTCAGGAGATGGCCAAGATCATGTCGGTGGCGCTCACCGTGTTTATCCTGGTGCCAACCTTCGCTCCTGCCATTGGGCAAGGCATCTTGCTGTTCTCGCCTTGGCAGGGGCTGTTCGTCACGCTGCTGACTGTTGCCCTCTTGGGCGGCACATGGCTTGCCATCCGTCAGCCGGAAACCAACACCGACCCGTCGCCTTTTGATGCGGGCAAAATGCTGGGCGCCATCAAGACGGTGTTCACAACGCCTGTTTCATTGCTCTACGCCACCGCAGCCGGGTGCGCGTTCGGCACACTGCTAGGATACATCGTTTCCTCACAACAGATTTTGCAGGACCTCTATCAAACCGGCGAGCTGTTCGCGCTTTACTTCGGCATCACATCGGCGCTGGTGGCGCTTTCCACCACGGTCAATGCCTGGCTGCTGAACCGCTTTTCCATGGAGGCGATCACAGGATCGGCCATCGGCACCCAAGTTATCTGGTCTTTGGGGTTCCTGGCCTGGATCACGATCACAGGCACAACGCCGCCACTGGCTGTTTGGATGGTGTTCATCTCCGTAGCCCTGTTTCTGGTGGGCATGACGTTTGGCAACTACAACGCGATTGCCTTGCGCCCTCTGGGCCAGATCGCGGGCATTGCCTCATCCATCCTTGCGTCCATTCAAACGCTGATCAGCATGCTGGTCGCCACGATCGTTGGCGCGGCTTTCGCCATGAGTGTCACACCGGTTGTGGCAAGCTCAGCGCTGATGGGCCTTGTTGCCTCAGCCTTGATGGTGCTGGCGCGCCATATGTCAGCGCGCGATGAGAATGCCGCTCAGGGAAAACCTGGCACGTAGCAAAACCCGTCCCCGTCGCGCACAACACGGCCAATCGCCGGAAAAGGCATGTGATAGCCAGAAAACGGGATGGCCTCATCAGCCAATTTGCCGAGCAATCTGACGCGCGTTGCAGCGGCAATGGTCGCATCGACATCAAGGCTCATGTGCCAACGCGGGCGCTTAATGGACCAAACCGGATGGTTGGCGATATCGCTGGCAAGAAGCATCTGGTCGCCAGCGCTTTCTAACATCACGCAATAGTGGCCCGGCGTATGCCCAGCGCTATCGACAATGCTCACCCCACGCACCAGCTCATCACCAGGGGTGATGTAAGAAAGCTTCTGCCCCAAAGCATCCATCAAACCCTCGGCCGCAACTGATATGGGCGAGCCGGATGCTGGGCCTAGCCAGTAGGTCATTTCCAGAGGGCTTACCCAATGGCGCGCATTGGTAAAAACGGGGTTCCCCGACGCATCAAGCAAACCGCCGATATGATCGCGATGCAAATGGGAGATCAGCACATGTGTCACGCTTTCGGGCACAATACCGGCCTGTTCCATGGCAATAGGCAAACGCCCTGCCCCCGGTGCACTCTTTGGCCCATGACCAGCATCAACAAGAATGCGTTCGCCATCCCCATCGATCAGGCTGACGGTTGCTGGAAACGAAAAGGCATCGGTTGAAATGCCCTCTTCTTTCGAAAAGGCATTGAAGGTTGCCTTACCCACATTCACCCCGAAGTAATTGTGAGCAAGTCGATGCTCCACCGCCCCATCATCCAGCTGCGTCAGGACAAGCTCACCGACGGCGAAAGAATGATGATAAAGCGGCGTGGCCTGAGACATAAAGCGGGCAAACATCCAATCAGATGCGCCTACCTTACGCGTCACATGGCCAAGCTCAAAGCAGCCCAGCCTAAGACCATCGCATCACATCTAAACGATAGGAATTTGAAGCCCGGTCTAGGATTGGGTCTCTAACGATCGTCCTGATCGTCGAGCAGCAGCGCCATCTGCGCAGGGTTGAGATCGCGCGGCGCGGCAAGGCCAAGATGGGAAAACGCCGCCGGTGTCATCAAGCGGCCACGGGGTGTGCGCTGAATAAACCCTTGCTGAAGCAGGTACGGCTCAACAATCTCTTCCAGCGCATCGCGCGGCTCAGAAAGCGCAGCTGCCAGCGTCTCAATGCCGACAGGGCCGCCGCCAAATTTTGAGGCGATGAGATCAAGATAGCGTCGGTCGAGCATATCAAGCCCGATGGAATCCACATCCAGCCGGGTCAGCGCCGCATCAGCATTCTCGCGGTCGATAGCACCGGAGCCTTCGACAAGTGCAAAATCGCGTACTCGCCGCAGCAAACGCCCAGCGATACGCGGTGTGCCGCGCGAGCGCTTGGCAATCTCGCGCGCGCCCTCATCGGAGATCGGCACGCCAAACAGCCGCGCGCCGCGACGCACGATCTTTTCCAGCTCTTCTGGGGTATAGAATTGCAGCCGGATCGGAATGCCGAACCGATCACGCAAAGGCGTGGTCAGCAGGCCAAGCCGGGTTGTCGCCGCCACCAGCGTGAAACGCGCCAGATCGATTTTCACTGAGCGCGCTGCGGGCCCTTCGCCGATGATGAGATCAAGCTGGAAATCTTCCATCGCCGGGTAAAGAACCTCTTCCACCGCAGGGTTGAGGCGGTGGATTTCGTCGATGAACAACACATCGCGATCTTCCAAATTGGTGAGGATCGCCGCCAGATCACCAGCCTTGGCGATCACCGGGCCGGACGTTGCACGAAAATTCACCCCAAGTTCGCGCGCCACGATCTGCGCAAGGGTCGTTTTGCCAAGACCAGGCGGTCCAACAAAAAGCACGTGATCGAGCGCTTCCTTGCGCGTGCTCGCCGCTTCGATGAAAACCTTCAGATTGGCGCGCGCATCGGCCTGGCCAGTGAAATCATCAAGCGCATTGGGGCGCAGGGAGACTTCTTCCGGCTCACGGTTTTCAGCATCCAGAAGCTGCGAGCGCTCGCTCATTAGGTCGGCTCCAAATGGTCGCGCGCATGGCGCTTGAGCCCGAACCATAACAGGCTTGCAGCCAGCAGTGATGTTGCGATCAAGGTGAGGCTTGTAATGCCACCGATTAGCAAAGACATGACGCCAAACCCGGCCAGGCCACCGGCCACGATGGCCAGCGCGATCCAGCCAAACGACAGGCTGCGGCCCGACAGGATCACCCAGCAGAGGGTGGCGGCTGATAGCAGCGCGGGCACCAGCCCATAAAGATAGCCGACCAACGTTCCGGCCGTCAGCAGCGCAAAGAAAGCGCGCGGATAATCCGACAGCGAAAGCCGTGCAAGGTCATAGGAGCTGTTGCCCAACACTTGCAGTACCAGCATCAAGATGCCGGCCATCGGTGGCAGAAACACCACCACCACACCAACAATGATGAACAGAAAAGGCAAGCGTTTGGCGCGTTGCAGGGTGGTCATGCACTCTCCTGGCTTGATGGGAGTGCAGCAGGCGGGTCACCTCTTCCCCAGAAGCGTACAATACGCCACAGTACATAGGAGGGAACCACGCACACCAGGACGCCGAAGGCGGCGCCGTAAGCACCGGCCTCTTGGTCAAAAAACTCGCTAAACATGTAATAGAGGGCCCCGATCGCGACGCCGAGCAACACCGCACTAAAACCTGTGACAGGCCCACGCCAGCCTTCATGCCAGGCGATCACAGCTCCGGCGGCAAATGCAGGCACAAAACCCAACCAATAGCCAAAAACCGCCCCGTACAGCGAAAACAAGGCAGCGGCGGGAAAGAAACCGAACAAGGCAGTCCAAAAATTTGCGCCACTGCCTGCTGCCGCAGCTCCAGCCAAGGCAACGCCTCCAGTGACGCCACCAAGCGCTGGCCCAGCGAACACAAATAGAATGACAATGGCCACAGCTCGCCGCCACGGCTTTTCCGGTAGTGTGATCACACGATCAGGTGTTGGCGCATCAGAGGACAACGAGGATCACCGCCATCAATAAGAACAGGAGAACACCACCGAGCCAGATCACACGGCGTTGGAGCTTTTCATACGCGGTTTTGACATAGTCGTCTTGCGTCACAAGCACCCACGGCTTGTCCCACACATAGATGCGGCCAAACACATCACTCTCAAACTGTTTGCGAAATCCAAGTGCCACCATCAAGCCAGCAGGCGCGATGGCAAACACCAAGATGAGAAGCACAATCAAAGCCTTCATGGCCAACGTCCCGTCAACGCTACGTCAATTGCGTCTTGCTCTAGCTTGATAAAGCTTTCAATCCAAGCCGAATGAGCGTTGCGGCAGGCGCATCCTCTCCAGCGTCTTTCACGGCCTGCGCAACCGCGCCAGAAGCCTGCTGCGCCGAGTAGCCAAGATTGGTGAGCGCGGAGACCGCATCCACTACTGCTGATGCCGCAACACCTTCGCCCAACTCCTGCTGCAAACCGATGGTGCCAGTGGCATCGCCAGAAAGGCTTGGTGCCTTGTCTTTCAGCTCGGCCACGATGCGTTGCGCCACTTTTGGGCCAACGCCCGGCGCGCGCGCCACCATGGCTTTGTCTTGCAAGGCAATGGCCGACGCCAGATCACCGGTGGAAAGCGTGCCAAGGATCGCTAAGGCAACTTTTGCGCCCACCCCTTGCACCGATTGCAGAAGGCGGAACCACTGCCGCTCTTGCTGGCTGGCAAATCCGTTGAGGCGAATGAGGTCTTCGCGCACCAGCGTATCGATCCAAAGCTCCACAGCCTCCTCACCGCCACGATACTGACCAAGCAGTTTGGAAGAGCCAAAAACCTCATACCCGACGCCGTTCACATCCAGGATCAAACTGTCTTCCAGCACCGCATCAATGCGGCCGCGCAATTTACCGATCATCGTGTGGCCACCTTCAACTGTCGTGCGGGGCGTTGGTGCGCGTGGCAGATCGCAATCGCCAGCGCATCGGCCTCATCGGCGGAGGAAAAATCAGCGCGCGGCAGCAGCACTTTCACCATGGCTTGCACCTGTTTCTTATCGGCATGGCCAACCCCCACCACCGTCTTTTTCACCTGATTGGCGGCGTATTCACCCACCGGGATGCCAAGTCTAGCCGGGGCAAGCAAAGCCATACCGCGCGCCTGACCGAGCTTAAGGGTTGAGGCAGGGTCTTTGTTGACGAAAGTCTCTTCCACCGCGGCCTCATCGGGTGTGTGCTCGCCCAGAAGCGCTTCCAACCCGTCATAAAGCGCAGCCAAACGCACTGGCAAAGCATCCTTGGCAGGCGGAGAGATCACGCCGCTGGCAACATAGGAAAGCCGCGTGCCGGCAAGTTCCACCACGCCCCACCCCATGTGGCGTAAACCCGGATCAATGCCAAAGATACGAATCGCTTGTGGTTCCATGCCATCTCAGCTACCGCACTCCACTTCGCCACCAAAGGGTCAAACACGATGTCAGCGCTTATCGAAGCGTTTCTCTCCGCTTTTGCCGACATGGCAAGCCATCCTGCGCTCATTCCAGCGCTGCTGGCCGTTGCTTTGGCAGGATCGGTGCGCGGCTTTGCTGGCTTCGGCGGCGCGATGCTGTTTATGCCGTTTGCCACGTTTCTGTTCGACCCACGGTTGGCCGTGGTTGCGTTCTTCATCATCGACACCAGCATCACCCTGCCACTGGTCACCAACGCCCTGCGCCACTGGGATTGGCGCACGGTGATCCCTTGCGCCGTCGGATCATGGATGGGGGTGTGGCTCGGGGCGTATCTGCTGGCCACCACCGACACGCTGGTGCTGCGCTGGACGATCTGTTTGATCATCATATTGCTGGTCGGTGTCATGCTTACAGGCTGGCGCTACACGGCCCGACCAAAAACACCGATATCACTGGGCGTTGGATCGGTCGCCGGTGTTCTGGGCGGCATCAGTCAAGTGTCGGCGCCGCCGCTTGTCGCCTACTGGGCAGCCGGGCCGTTTCCGGCGCAGGTGATCCGCGCCAACCTCATCTGCTTTTTCTTTTTTGCAACGCTGGGCAGCCTGGCTGCGTTTTTCGCCAATGGCGTATTCACCGCGCAAACCCTTGCGCTTGCGATATGGCTGGCACCGGCCTATGGGCTCGCGATCTTCATCGGAGCGACATTGTTCAAAGGCGCCAACGACACGCTGTTTCGCAAAGTGGCATTCGCGATCATCCTGATCGCCGCCCTGACCTCGTTGCCGCTGCTTGACCCGCTTTTGAGAGCTTAGCCCTCAGCCAAGGCAGCCATCACCTCTTCGGACATCTCAAAGTTGGCGTAGACGGTCTGCACATCATCATCGTCTTCCAACGTATCAATGAGACGCATCAGCGATGCGCCCTTGTCGGCATCCACATCGATGGTGTTCTGCGGTTTCCAAATCGGATTCACGGATTCTGGTTCGCCAAGGGACGCGGTCAGCGCTGCTGACACCTCATTGATGTCCTCAAACGCGCAATAGATCGTGTGGCCATCTTCGTCAGAGATCACATCCTCGGCACCCGCTTCGATGGCCGCTTCCATGACAGTGTCAGCATCGCCTGCATCAGCGGGGTAGACCACCTGACCAACCCGGTCGAACATGAACGAAACCGAGCCAGTCTCACCCAGGGAGCCGCCGCTCTTGGTGAAATAGGAGCGCACCGCGCTGGCAGTGCGGTTGCGATTGTCGGTCATCGCTTCCACCACGACAGCGATACCGCCCGGACCGTAGCCCTCGTAGCGGATTTCCTCGTAATCATCGCCTTCACCGGCCTGCGATTTTTTGATCGCCCGCTCGATATTGTCTTTCGGCATCGACTGCGATTTCGCGTTCTGCACCGCCAAGCGTAAACGCGGGTTCATGTCCGGATCAGGCATGCCCATTTTCGCCGCCACGGTGATCTCTTTGGCAAGCTTGGAGAACAGCTTGGAGCGCGCCTTATCCTGCCGCCCCTTGCGGTGCATGATGTTCTTAAATTGACTGTGTCCGGCCATCGAAGCCTCAACTTTCACAAAATTTCAGATGCGTTCGGCGTTGCGCCTTTGACCGGCTCATAAAACGGCTTTGAACGAAAATCCAGTTACCGCCCGTTGAGGCGTCTTCTGCGGTTGAGTCCTAAGCCTGCCAAAAGCTTGGAATGGCGGGCTCCAAATGTCCGCCAAGCCGCACCGGGGCGCAGGCCTGGGCGAGCCCAGTTTTTGGGTCAGCCTGTACGGCAATGCCTGAGAGAGTCGGCTCACCTTCAGCTGGTGAAAACCGCCCTTGCGGCACCTTGCTCAAGAACCGCTGCACCGGCTCGGTTTTGTCCATGCCGATGATGGAATCATAATCCCCGCACATGCCTGCATCGGTCTGAAAAGCCGTGCCACCAGGCATCACACGATGATCAGCGGTGGGCACATGGGTGTGCGTGCCAACAACCAGCGTCGCGCGACCATCAAGATGCGCACCGATGGCCTGCTTTTCCGATGTTGCCTCGCCGTGGAAGTCCACCATCGCAAAATCGGCAACTTCACCCAGCGGGCATGCCTCCAACTCACGATCAATCACTGCGAATGGGTCTTCCATGGCATCCATGAAAAGCCTGCCCATGGCATTGATCACCAGAACATTTTCGCCTGTTTTGGCGCGAAACAGCCCTGCCCCACGTCCCGGCGTACCTGCTGGAAACGTCGCTGGGCGCAGTAGGTTTGGATAGCGCTCAATGTAGACAAGCGTTTCGCGCTGATCGAACGCATGGTTGCCCAGCGTGATGACATCAACGCCCCAATCGAACAATTGCTCGCAAATGCCTTCATTGATCCCAAAACCATGGGCAGCGTTCTCGCCATTGCAGACGACGAATTGGATCGGGTAGCGGGCCAACAGGTCCGGCAGATGGTTGGCAACGGCCTCTCGGCCAGCCTTGCCCACAACATCACCGAGAAAAAGAAGATTGAATGTCATTCCAGCTCGCTAGCACGCAAGAATGGTGCAAGGCGAGCGCGGCCATGCTCGAAAATGCGCAGTTCTGTGGGTGTCAGCACACCATCCAACGCAATGTCATGGGCCTCCACTTCAAACGGCGACACCTCTTGCTCGTCGAACGCCAAACCAACAAACACCGGGAGATACCCGGTGGCATGCATCTTTGAGAGCGCACGATCATAATGGCCTTTGCCATAGCCGATGCGTTGTCCGGTGCTTGAGAACGCCGCCAGCGGGGCAAAGATGAGATCAGGCAGAATTTCCGGTTGGTCAGCATCAGGGCCTAGCGTACCGAAACCCACAGGCACCAAACTCTGGCTCCGATCCCACCGTCGAAAGACCATGGTTTCTTTGTCGAGAAGAACCGGTAAAGCAAGCTGCGCTTCTTGCTCGGTCAGCGCATCAATCAACGATGCTGGGTCAATTTCACTGCCAATGGCGTGATAAGTAGAGACTGTTTTTCCGGTGACCTGAAACGAAGCAATTTCGGCAAGTGCTTGGCTGGCCTGTGCACGCAGTTCAGGCACCAGCGCATCGCGCTGCGCCAGCGCCTGTTCACGAAGGTATTGTTTATTCGAGATAGCCAGCGCCACCGCACAAGCGAAAGAGAAAGTGAAGCCGCAACGACCGTGTCAGCGTCGATCCTGGGAAACCTACAAAGTAGGTGGGCGCCGTGTAATCCGGTCCACGGACCGGTCCAGGGACAGCTCCCGTTCGGATCGGTAAGGCCCCAGGAATATGTGCCGATGCACGAGAAGCGCAGCTTCGAATGTGAAGATAGGCCTGGCCGAATGCAACTTCAATGCAATTCGGCACCCAGGAGACAAACAATCAGTTTGGCTGAGCGCTCTGTGCAATTTGCTCCAAACGGGTGGCCAACTCGTCCACCTTCTGGCGCACTTTATCGTCGGTGCCAGCGTTCGATGTCTGCGCCAGAGAGAGACCTGCTTGCAACTCGGCCACTTGCGCGGTCAGCCGCTCAATTTGCGCCTGCGCATCGCCCAGCTTGTCGGTCATCACCAGCCCCGCCATCACCGCAAGGCGTGTGTCACCCACTTCGCCAAACGATCCGCGCAGTTCATCGACCGTGGCATCGAAGGTCTGGGCCAGCGCGGTAAGGCGCGCCTCATCGCCATCCTCACAGGCTAGCCGGAAAGAGCGCCCGGCAATGGTGACAACAACTTGGCCCATACTGTCCTAAAAACACTCCGCAAACCAAAGGTCTAACCGGTGGCTGATGACCCAGCGGTTGGTGACCCATTTGGCGATCCGCCATTCGAATCGCCCGCCAACACGGTACGAATATTTTCCATCACATCCAAAAGCCGCTGCGAAACAGCTTGATTGGCGGCTTCCATGGCGCGGGTTTCAGCACGGGCATGGTCCAGAAGTTGGGCAAGCTGTGCGCGATCTGTAGAAAGACGGGCCACTTCGGCGTAGAGCTTTTCACGCTCTTCCAGCAGCGCCCGGCGATGACCGGTGTCAGCCTCCACGCCGGTAATCGCGCGATCAAGCCGCTCAAATGCTGATTGAAGATCACTGCCAGCCATTGCACTCGCCCACACTTGAGTTTGCCGTTTTCGCGAACCACCTCACGCTTTGCTCAATGTAGGGATCAGGGTGGATGGCCGTCAACGCACCAGAATCCGATTTTGACCGGTTCACAGCACCGGCATCTTTTCAAGAACGCCCTCCTGCTTTAAGACGCATCCGCATCCAGCGAAAACACGCTTGGGCGGCAAGATCGCCCACAAGATCAGACGGCTTATCACCATTATGACCGAGACCGACCGCCATACGGACATGGCCAACGCCATCCGTTTTCTTTCTATGGACGCTGTTCAGAAGGCCAACTCCGGCCATCCGGGGCTGCCAATGGGCGCTGCGGACATCGCAACCGTCCTGTTCTCCAAGTTCATGAAGTTCGACCCAACCGCGCCCAATTGGCCTGATCGTGATCGCTTCGTGCTCTCAGCCGGGCACGGCTCGATGCTGCTTTATTCGCTGCTCTATCTTCTCGGTGTGGAAGATATGACGCTGGACGATCTGAAAAACTTCCGTCAGCTCGGCTCCAAAACAGCCGGCCACCCCGAATATGGCTTTGCCGGTGGCATCGAAACCACCACCGGCCCGCTTGGCCAAGGCCTTGCCAATTCCGTCGGTATGGCGCTTGCCGAACGCATTCTGGCCGCCGACTTCGGCGACGAACTTGTTGATCACTACACCTATGTGCTCGCCTCTGATGGCGATCTGATGGAAGGCATCAGCCACGAGGCAATCTCCATCGCCGGTCACATGAAGCTCTCCAAGCTGATCGTGCTCTGGGACGACAATGACATCTCCATCGATGGCCGCGTCACCCTTTCTGAAACCGGCGACATGCTGGAACGCTTTGAAGCCGCCAACTGGGACACGGTTCGCATTGATGGGCACAACGCTGCCGATATCGAGGCGGCCATCGAGCGCGCGCGAGGCAGCGACAAGCCAAGCTTGATTGCCTGTAAGACCAAGATCGGTTTTGGTGCGCCCAACAAAGAAGACAGCTCCAAAGCCCACGGTTCGCCGCTGGGTGATGAAGAAATTGCAGCCACCCGCAAAGGGCTCGGCTGGACCCACGAACCGTTTGAAGTGCCCGTCGATACGCTGGATGCTTGGCGCATTGTTGGCGTCAAAGGCGTGCATGAGCGCGCCGAGTGGAAAAAGCGTCACGACGCTGCTGACGCTCAGGCCCGCGCTGAATTTGACCGTCGCATGCGCGGTGATCTGCCGGCCAATTTGGACGGCGCCGTGGAAGCTTTCATCGGCAAAATGATCGAAGAAGCACCGAAAGTTGCAACCCGCAAAGCCTCCGAAATGACGCTCGAAGCGATCATTCCAAGCCTGCCTGAAGCCGTTTCTGGCTCAGCTGACCTCACCGGGTCCAACAACACCCGCACCACCACCATGGTGCCCGTTGCGCCCGGTGACTATGCTGGCAACTTCGTGCATTGGGGCATCCGCGAGCACGGCATGGCCGCGGCCATGAACGGCATGGCGCTGCATGGCGGCATCATCCCAATGTCTGGCACCTTCCTGGTGTTTTCTGACTATTCACGCCCGGCGATCCGCCTGGCGGCCCTCATGCATCAGCGCGTTATCCACGTGTTGACCCATGATTCCATTGGTCTTGGCGAAGATGGTCCAACCCACCAACCGGTGGAACATTTGGCAGCGCTGCGCGCCATTCCGAACCTTAAAGTGTTCCGCCCAGCTGATGTTATCGAAACCGCAGAATGCTGGCACCTCTCGCTGCTGAGTGAAGATGGTCCAAGCGTGCACGCGCTTACCCGCCAGGGTTTGCCATGCCTGCGCACAGAAAATGGCGGGAAGAACCGCTCGGCCAAAGGCGCCTATGAGTTGGCATCCGCCGGTGGCGACGCGCAGGTAAGCCTGTTTGCGTCCGGCTCCGAAGTTGAAATCGCCATGGACGCTCGCAAGCTTCTTCGCGAAGCTGGTATCAACGCCCGCGTGGTGTCAGTCCCTTGCTTTGAGCTTTTCGAAGCGCAGGAGGCTGATTATCAAGCTTCCACCATCGGCAAAGCACCGGTGAACATTGCCATCGAAGCGGCCATCCGCATGGGCTGGGATCGCTTCATTGGCAGCGACGGCATCTTCATTGGCATGGACTCCTTTGGCGCCTCCGGGCCGTACAAAGAAGTCTACGCGCACTTTGGCATCACTGCCGAAGCGGCAGCCGAAGCCGCCAAAGCTGCTTTGACTGAAGATTGAAAACGCAGGAGCTGGGTGCGCGGTGCATAGCTGACGCGCACTTTTCCGCTCTTTATTGTCACGCAAAGGCGTCATAGTGTGCGCCTAAAGTCTATACCATCCTGAGCGCTTACTCACCGGAAGCGGCTTTGCTGAAGCGACAACCAAGAACACCACCACCACTACGGGTCTAGGAGACAAAGAATGACGGTTAAAGTTGCCATCAACGGTTTTGGACGCATCGGTCGCAATGTCGTGCGCGCGATTTATGAATCAGGCCGCAAAGACATTGATGTGGTTGCCATCAACGATCTGGGCCCAGTGGAAACCAACGCCCATTTGATGCGCTACGACTCGGTGCACGGCCGCTTCCCCAAAGCGGTGGAAGTTGATGGCGACACCATCAAGATCGAGGGTGGCGACAGCTTCAAAGTGCTGGCCGAACGCGACCCAACCAAATTGCCCTGGGGCGACATGGGCATCGACATTGTGATGGAATGCACCGGCATCTTCACCGCCAAAGACAAAGCTTCGCTGCATCTCCAGGCTGGTGCCAAGCGTGTGCTGGTCTCCGCTCCAGCCGCCGGTGCCGACCAAACAATTGTTTATGGTGTGAACCATGATGTGCTGTCCGCAGACGATGTTGTGGTTTCCAACGCATCCTGCACCACCAACTGCCTGTCGCCAGTTGCCAAAGTGCTCAACGATGCCATCGGCATCGAAAAAGGCATGATGACGACCATCCACTCCTACACCGGTGACCAGCCAACGCTGGATACCATGCATAAGGATCTCTATCGTGGCCGCGCAGCAGCGCTGTCGATGATCCCAACCTCAACCGGCGCAGCCAAGGCTGTTGGTCTGGTTCTGCCGGAGCTCAATGGCAAGCTGGATGGTTTCGCCATCCGCGTACCAACACCCAACGTCTCGGTGGTTGATCTGAAATTCATCGCCAAGAAATCCACAACCGTGGAAGAGGTAAATGCAGCCATCAAGGCCGCATCACAGAGCGGTCCGCTTGAAGGCATTCTTGGTTACACCGAAGAGAAGCTGGTCTCCATGGACTTCAACCATGATCCACGCTCATCCATTTTCCACGCCGACCAAACCAAGGTGATGGACGGAAGCATGGTTTCGGTGCTCTCTTGGTACGACAATGAGTGGGGCTTCTCCTGCCGCATGGCCGACACCGCTGTCGCAATGGCCAAACTGATCTAAAGAAGCAGGAACGGGCGTAGCAAGAAGCTGCGCCCGTTTTCTTTAGAGTGGCCATGGAACCGCATCTTGCGATCAAACTGATCATTGCGCTTGTTTTCATTGTCTTCTTCGCCGTGATGCTGAAGGGTACGAAGCGCCCAGCCAGCAAAGATGATGGCGCATATCAGTAGGAGACAATGCAATGCTGCAGAACATTCTGATTGGCGCAGGTATTGTCGCGCTCCTTTTTTACACCTGGCTGGTGATCCGCCTGCTCGGGCATTCGTTCGGAAAACTGGATCGCTTGAATGATACGCTGGATGAGCGCAAGGCCGCACAACTACGGCTTGAAACGAGAGGCAACATGACCTTCAAAACACTCGACGACGTGGATCTTGACGGCAAGATCGTCCTCACCCGTGTCGACATCAATGTGCCTGTCGAAAACGGCAAAGTGACCGACGCGACACGCATTGAGCGCATTGTGCCGACCATCAAGGATATCCAGAAATTGGGCGGGAAGCCGGTGCTGCTCGCCCATTTTGGTCGCCCAAAAGGTGAGCCGAACCCTGACTTTTCTCTGCGCATCACGGTGCCCGCGCTGGAAGCAGCACTTGGCCAGTCGATCACCTTCATTGAACGTCCCGACCGCGCCACACTGGATGCCGCGCCGGCGGACGCTGTGATCCTGGTCGAAAACACCCGCTTCTCTTCAATGGAAGAGAAGAACGACCCAAAAATGGCGCAGTTCCTCGCCTCTCTCGGTGATGTTTTTTGCAACGATGCATTTTCTGCCGCTCATCGCGCGCATGCGTCCACTGAAGGTGTTGCGCGCTTGCTGCCTGCCTGTGCGGGTCGCCTGATGGAAGCCGAATTAACCGCACTGGGAAAAGCGCTGAAGTCGCCTGAGCATCCACTGGTAGCAGTCGTTGGTGGCGCGAAAGTTTCCACCAAACTCGACCTCCTCTCCAACCTTTTGGCCAAGGTCGATCATCTGGTGATCGGCGGCGGCATGGCCAACACATTCTTGGCGGCCAAGGGAGTGGAAGTCGGCAAATCGCTTTGCGAGCATGATCTGGCCGACACGGCGCGCGCCATCATGGACAAGGCGGAAAGTGAAAACTGCACCATCCACCTGCCCATCGACATTGTGGTGGCCCAAGAGTTTGCAGCCAACGCCTGGAACAAAACCGTTCCGGTCGACGAATGTCCTGCGGACGCGATGATTTTGGATGCTGGACTAGAAACGGTGAAAAGCGTTGTCGCCACCATCAAGGCCTCCAAGACCTTGGTGTGGAACGGGCCGCTGGGCGCGTTTGAGATCACACCGTTTGACGCGGCAACGGTCGCGGCCGCCCAAGGCGCGGCGGAAGCCACAAAAGCTGGCACACTGCTGTCAGTGGCGGGTGGCGGCGATACGGTCGCAGCCCTTAACCATGCCGGTGTCTCCGACGATTTCACCTACATCTCCACCGCCGGTGGCGCCTTCCTGGAATGGCTGGAAGGCAAGACGTTGCCGGGGGTTGCTGCTCTTGAGCAGCAGCCGAATTAAAAGTGCTTTTGCGGCGCTGGAAGCGGCGTAGTCAAACTAACTAAGCGTCAAAGCGCTTGAAGAAATTCGACCTTTCAAGACAATCAACAATTGGGGGAAACAATGCCCAACGACAAACAGACCGAACAAATGACCAACGGCCAGGGCTTCATCGCCGCACTCGACCAGAGCGGTGGGTCAACACCCAAGGCGCTCAAGCTCTACGGGGTCAATGAGGACGCCTATTCGTCCGAGGCCGAGATGTTCGACCTCGTCCATGCCATGCGCACCCGCATCGCCAGTGCCCCAGCCTTTACCGGCGACAAGGTGATCGGCGCGATTCTGTTCGAAATGACGATGGATCGCGAGATGGGCGGCAAGCCATCGGCCCAGTACCTCTGGGAAGATCGCCGCGTCGTACCGTTCCTGAAGATCGACAAGGGTTTGGCCGATGAGGCAGACGGCGTTCAGCTGTTGAAGCCTATCCCGGGCCTCGACGATTTGCTGTCACGCGCGGTTGGTCACGGCATTTTTGGCACCAAGGAACGTTCCGTCATCAACAGGGCTTCGGCAGGCGGTATCGATGCTGTCGTCGCTCAGCAGTTCGAATTGGGCGCCCAGGTTCTCTCTCACGGTCTGATGCCGATTATCGAGCCGGAGGTAACGATCTCGATTGCCGACAAAGCCGAGGCGGAGGACTTGCTGCTGGCCTCAATCACCAAGCATCTCGACGGGGTGCCAGATGGTCAGAAGGTCATGCTGAAATTGAGCTTGCCGACCAGGACCAACCTCTACAAACCACTGGTCGATCACCCCAAGGTGATGCGGGTTGTAGCCCTTTCAGGTGGCTACGAACGCGACGAGGCCAATGCTATTCTCGCCAAGAACACTGGCGTGATTGCAAGCTTCTCGCGCGCGCTCAGCGACGGGCTTTCGGCACAGCAGAGCGACGACGCGTTCAACGCCACCATTGCCGCGACCATCGACTCGATCCACGCTGCATCGGTGGCTGGATAAGGTCACAATGGCCTCATACCGGTCGCCGAAGGTGATCCGGAATGAATTGGTTAGGTCCCATACGACCGTAAGAATAAAGCGGCACGGTTGTCATCCCGGCCTTGAGCCGGGATTTGAACACAAACGTCGCGCAAATCCCGGATCGCCTTTCGGCGTCCGGGATGACACCCATGCTTTCATGGCCGGACTTGATCCGGCCATCCAGTCTATGGCTCCGATGGCGGTAATCATGGTGATTGGCACGCTCGCCCCGCTTTCGCCTTCTTTCTTTTGCTGTGAGACCCCATGGCTTTTCTCGACTTCCGCTCTCGCCTCTTTCTGATAACACCTCGCACCCTGCCAGAGGACTTCTCTGAGCGGTTCGCCAGCGCCGTGGCCGGTGGTGATATCGGCTGCATGCTGTTTGATGGCGACCAGAGTGATGAGCGTGCCTTCCAAGATTTGGCAGCACCTTATGTGCAGACCGCGCAAGGGGCGAACATCGCCGTGCTGGTCTCCGACGACAATCGTCTGGCCGATCGCCTTGATGCCGATGGCGTGCACCTAACTGATCCCAAAGCGATGGACGCCGACACACAGGCCAAGCTCGCTGATCGCGGTATGATTGTCGGCATTGGCGGTATCAACACTCGCCATCTGGCGCTCAACACCGGCGAGCGCGAACCAGATTATCTGTTCTTTGGCCGCACCGACCGCGAGCCCACTGAAGAGACCCATCCCAAAACCGTCACGCTTGCCACCTGGTGGGCACAGATGATGAAAATTCCTTGCGTAGCGCTCGCTGGCACGTCCGATGAGGCGTTTACGGCATTGGCTGAGGCTGGTGTGGAGTTCCTGGCCGTGCGCGAGCAAATCTGGAACGCTGACGATCCAGGCGCTGAAGTTGAACGCCTCAACACCATGCTTGATGCGATTGCCCACAAACGCGCGGAGGCCGCTGCCTGATGTTGCTGCGCGCCTCACTCATCGCCCTGCTGTTAGCCTCCCCTGCCCTCGCGCAAGACGCCGAAACGCCGCCCAACCCGGAACCAGTGGATTTGGAGGCAGACGCAGCAACAGAAGCTGAACCAGACGATCCGTTCCAGCTCGACCCGCTGGTTGCGTTCGAGGCTTTCTTTGCGGGCAACTACCAGCGCGCTTTTGATTTGGCAGTAACCTTTGCGGCGCGTGATGATGTACCCTCCATGCGCCTTCTTGGCCAAATGTATGCGGCAGGTCTTGGCGTAGACGCAAACCAGGAAGAAGCCGCAGAATGGTATCGCCTGGCCTCGCAAGCTGGCGATATGGATGCCAAATTCCTGCTTGCGACCATGATCCTGGACGGCGCTTTCATCGAGCGCAACGAAGAAGAAGCTGCCAATCTTCTGGTAGAAGCCACGGAGGCTGATCACACTGAAGCCAAGCAGATGCTCGCCATGCTGCACCTGGAAGGGCGCGGTGTGGAGCGTGATCTTGAACGCGGGGCAGAGCTGATGCGCGAGGCTGCAGATGCAGGCAATGTCACCGCCATTTACACGCTCGGTATTCTCTACGCTGAGGGCGCGGGCGTGCGCCTCGATACCCGTGAGGCGTATGAATGGTTTGACCGCGCGGCCCGTCGCGGCAACACCGAAGCGCAGATCGAGTTGGCGTTAGGCTTGCTAAACGGCGACGCAGGCGAACCTGATCTCACCCAGCAGCAGCGCATCGAAAATGCGATCTTCTGGTTCCGCCGCGCCGCTGAGGCGGGCAACCCGGTGGCAGAAAACCGCCTTGCCCACGCCTTTTCGCAAGGTTTCGGTGTGCCGCTCGATCCGGTGGAAGCTGCCTACTATCACGCCCGCGCTGTCGCAGGTGGGTTGGCCGATGCGCGCCTTGATGCCTTTGTAAGTTCCTTGCCCGAAGACCAGCGCCAGGAAGCTAGGGATCGCATCGCCCGCGACCGCGCGCCTGACAACCCGCTGGATTAGGGTCCAAACCCCAGCCCACCCAGGCACTTGCAGCCCGCTGAACCGGCGACAGGAGTTGCCTTGCCTGCCCGAGTGTGGTCCACAGCCCACAACGCGCTTTGGCAAACCCCATCGCGCCAAGTGCACCTCATCAAGCCAAGCGCACCCGATCAAGCAACGAGTACACGTCCTATGAAAATTAACGGCAATGAAATCCGCCCCGGCATGGTCATCGAATATGATGGCGGGCTGTGGGTTGCTGTCAAAGCCGGTGCTGTGAAGCCCGGCAAAGGCCCTGCCTACAATCAGGTCGAGCTGAAAAACCTGATTGATGGTCGTAAGCTCAACAACCGCTTCGGATCCGACGAGCGCGTTGAGCGTGCCCGCATCGACACCAAAGACTTCCAGTACCTCTACGCAGAGGGCGACATGCTGATCTTCATGGACTCTGAAACCTACGATCAGATCAACCTGTCGAAAGAGTTTGTCGGTGACCGCGCCGCTTTTCTGCAGGATGGCATGCAGGTGATGGTGGAACTGCATGGCGAAACGCCCATCGGCTTTCAACTGCCAGGCCAGGTGACGCTGGAAATCGTTGAAGCCGACGCCGTGGTGAAAGGCCAAACACAGTCCTCGTCCTACAAACCTGCAGTGCTGGAAAACGGTCTGCGCGTGATGGTGCCACCGTTTGTGAAATCGGGCGAGCGCATCATCGTCGACACCGCAGACATCACCTATGTAAAGCGCGCCGACTAGGCGCAGACGCAGGACACGCTCGATGGCAAAATCTGCCCTCCTCACCATCATGGAACGCGCTGCCCGCAAGGCTGGGCGCGGCCTAACCCGCGATTTCGGCGAAGTGGAACGCTTGCAAGTGTCCACCAAGGGGCCGAACGACTTCGTGTCTGATGCAGACCGCCGGGCCGAAGAACGCATCCGTGATGTTTTGCAAGAAGCGCGCCCAACCTGGGGGTTTCTGGGCGAAGAGAGCGGCGAGATCAAAGGCAAGGACAAGCAGCATCGCTGGATTGTCGATCCGCTGGATGGCACAACCAATTTTCTGCACGGCATGCCACACTTTGCGGTTTCCATTGGTTTGGAGCGCGACGGCCAGATGGTCGCTGGTCTGGTCTACAACCCGATTACGGACGAAATGTTCGCCGCCGAAAAAGGCCAAGGCGCTTTCCTGAACGACAAACGCCTGCGCGTGGCAGCGCGCCGCAAGCTGGCCGACTGTGTGATCGTCAACGGCATGCCGCATCTGGGGCGCGGCGACCACGCCATCTTTCTGCGCGAAGCCGCCACCATGATGCGCAAAGTCGCTGGCATGCGCCGCATGGGTGCGGCTTCGCTGGATCTTTGCTGGGTCGCCGCCGGCCGCATGGACGGTTACTGGGAAGACGGACTTTCGCCTTGGGATATGGCCGCCGGTTTGATGATCGTGCGCGAAGCAGGCGGCGTGACCCGCGACACCCGTGGCGGCACAGAAATCTTTGATACAAACTCGGTTGTGGCAGGCAATGATTTGATCGTTGGTCAGATACTCAAAGTGCTCGCCGAGGCGCGCGCTGCCCAAGCCAAAATGGCCAATGCGAAGAAGAGTGCTTAAGCCATCCTAGGTGGCAGGATTGACCACCATCTAAGGATGGTCACAATTGATGGTTCTGTCTTCGACAAGAACACGCTATGAGGGAATGTGTCAGGGTCGTTGACCCGCACGCACATCGATGACGATCTAAGTGAGTATGAGGCACGCCGATGGCTGAAAGTGATGATCCCCACAGCCTATCTCGCCCGACGATTTACCTCGCGCTTATGGCCGTGTTTGTGGCCTTGGCAGGCTTCCTTGTCCTCATTCTTTACCGGCCAATTGCAACGGCCTTTGCCGCCAACCCGGGGCTGAACGGCCTGATCATTGGCGTTTTAATCCTTGGCATCATTCTTTCGGTTTTTCAGGTCATGCGCCTTATGCCGGAGATCAAATGGGTCAACGGCTTTCGTTTGGTAGACCATGGTGCTGGCGGATTTGATCAGCCCAACCCACGCCTTCTATCGCAGCTTGCCACCTATTTGCGCGACTCGCAGGGTGCCAGCGGCCCCACCATGTCGACGCAGACGGTGCGCTCGATCCTGGAATCGGTCGGCACGCGGCTGGACGAAGGTCGCGAGATCCTGCGCTACATGATCGGTCTTCTGGTGTTCTTGGGCCTGCTCGGCACCTTTTGGGGTCTCACCCAAACCATCGCCTCAGTTGGCGATACGATTGATGGGCTGGATGTCACGTCCGGAGATTTCGGCACCATTTTTGAGAACCTGAAAACCGGCCTCTCCGCCCCGCTTGATGGCATGGGCACTGCGTTTTCTTCATCCCTGTTCGGTCTGGCAGGCTCCCTCGTGCTTGGGTTCCTCGACTTGCAGGCCGGCCAAGCGCAGAACCGTTTTTACACCGAGCTGGAGGACTGGATGTCCAACATGGCCGGTGTCGATGTCTCAACGGCAGGCGCTACGGACTCCTCTGAAAACGCCATCGCCTCGCTGGAGCGTTCTGTTGATCGCCTAGCCCGGCAGATCGCCGCCCAAAACCAGCTTTCCTCAGCCCAGACAGGCTCAGCGTCCAGCAGCGCAGGCGCCGGAGATCAGGCCGAGGTCAAGCAATCCATCGACAGCCTAGCTGCAGGCGTGCAGTCGCTGGTGCAGCACATGCGCTCAGAGCAGCAAATGCTGCGCGATTGGGTGGAAGACCAGGGCGAGCACACCAAGCGCCTTGCCACCGTGATGGAAGATGTCTCGCGCTCCATGGCAAATGGTGGCCGCGGCCAGGAACCAGGCGAATAATCCGCCATGGCGCTTTCTCGATCCAGACGGCGCTCCGGAGCGGTCGATTACTGGCCAGGCTTCGTCGATGCCATGGCCACGCTGCTGCTGGTCATCATCTTTCTGTTGTCGATTTTTATGCTGGCACAGTTCTTCCTGAGCCAGGAGATTACGGGTCGTGACACGGTGCTCAACCGTCTCAACTCACAGATCGCTGAACTCACCGAACTTCTGGCGCTGGAACGCGCCACCGGCCAAGAACTGGAAAGCCGCCTGGCAACGCTGACATCCAGTTTGGAAAGCGCGCGAGATGAGCAGGACCGCCTGACGGGTCTTTTGCAAACACCTGATACCGAAGACACCAGCGGCTCCATCATCGCCGGACTGCAGAGCCAAGTAGATGAAGAGCAGTCGATTTCGCGCGAGGCGCTGAACCAAGTAGAGTTGCTCAACCAGCAAATCTCCGCTCTAAGGCGCCAGATCGGCGCGCTTGAAGATGCGCTGGATGCCTCTGAATCCCGCGACCGTGAGAGCCAGACCCGCATTGCTGATCTCGGACGACGATTGAACACGGCGCTTGCGCAGCGCGTGCAGGAGCTTTCACAGTTCCGCTCTGACTTCTTTGGCCGTTTGCGGCAAATCTTGTCACAGCGTTCTGATATTCGCGTGGTCGGTGACCGCTTTGTCTTCCAGTCCGAAGTGCTGTTTGATTCCGGCGCCGCCGACATCAATCCCGGCGGCAGTGAGGAACTGTCGCGCTTGGCAGACGCTGTGATTGAGCTGGAAGCGGCGATCCCCTCCGAGATCAACTGGGTGATCCGCGTTGATGGTCACACAGACTCCCGCCCACTTTCAGGCACCGGCCTCTACGCCACCAATTGGGAGCTTTCCACTGCCCGTGCGACCTCAGTGGTACGCTTCCTGATCGATGAGGGTGTCGCGCCAGAGCATCTGATGGCGGCAGGGTTTGGTGAGTTTCAGCCGATTGCCGAGGGCGAGGACGATGAAAGCCTGGCGCGGAACCGGCGCATCGAGTTCAAGCTGACGGAACGCTAGGGCGAAGCTGCCACGCCTAGAAACCTGATCACTGCGTGGTCATTCGTTCTAGCCAACAACGCGCGCTATAGCGTCTCGCAACGCGTCATCGCGCGGATCGGGATCAACACCGGAGCCGATCCGGTTGGTGACATATCCATAGCCAAGACCGATTGCAGGGTCGGAATATCCCAGTGATCCGCCCGCCCCGGGTGTGCCAAATGCGCCAGCGTGGCCGAAGGGGAAGCCTTCAAATGGTTTCATGAAACCAAGCGAATACTGCGCGTTGTCTCGCAGCACCTCATCGAAGTGCCCTCTCACCGGTGGAACCGCAGGTGCCATGAGAGTGGCAAGCGTCTGCGGCGACAACCCAAGTTCCGCGCCGCCGGTTGCAAACACACCATAGGCTTTCGCAATGGCCCGCGCTGTCCCGACCCCTCCGCCGGATGGAACCTCAAGACCACGCGCATAGATGCGATCCTCGTCCATCACCACGCCTGACCCCGGATTGACCAGGCAGGCCCGAAATCCAGCCGACCATGGGTTCAACATCGTCAGGATCATCGGAAGCGGATAGCCAAGAATTGATTTGACGAAACCAGCCATCGTAAGCGGCGCAAGCCGCGCGTTGGGAACCTCTTCTGGAAGGCTGATGAAGAAATCCAATCCCAGTGGCTCAGCGATTTCACCGGCAAAGAACTGCCCCAAGGAGCGATGTGCGGGGTCAACGCGGCGCAGCAGCTCGGCTTCATAAAAACCAAGCGATAGAAAGTGATAGGCGTTGCGGGTTCCAGGTGGCCATGCTGGTATCTCACGCGCCAGGATCTCAGATAGCAAAACTGGGTCGGCAATCGTGTCCCGATCGACCTTTTCATGAAAGGCGTGCAAGCCCGCCTGATGCGACAGCAATTGCCGAACAGTGATCGTTTTCTTGCCGTTCTGGCCGAACTCTGGCCAGTAGTCGACGACGCGTGCCTCGTAATCAAGCCACCCACGGGAGTGGGCCAGCGCCAAGGTCATTGCAGACATGCCTTTGGTTAGCGAAAAGACGATGACCATGGTGTCCTCTTCCCAAGGCGCACCAGTTGCTGGATCGCGAATGCCACCCCATAGATCGACCACCTTTTCGCCGTTCAAAAACACGCAGCAGGCGCCGCCCAACTCACCGCGTTTGGCAAAGTTCTCTTCGAAGGCCGTTCTCACGCCCGCGAACTCTGGACATACGAAGCCGTGTATTTGGGGCGCCCGTGAATTGATCATTCCCAACTTCCTCAGAAGGACAGGTGTCTTCCTTACCAACGACACGGAACAGGGTTATTGATCTGGTGTCAGCATCGCATTCAAGCTGACAGAGCGTTGGAAGGTGGTTCGACTTAGACGCGTTCCACCGCGCGTTCGGGCACCTCCGAAAACTGCAGATCGGCCAAGCGGGCATAAAGGCCATCGGAGGCGGCCAGTTCGCTGTGCGTGCCGCGCTCCACCACTTTGCCATCATCCAGGACAACGATCTCATCAGCGCTGCGCACAGTGGCGAGGCGATGGGCAATCACGATCACAGTGCGGCCAACCATCAGCCGCTCCAGCGCATCTTGCACCAGATGCTCGCTTTCGGCATCGAGTGCGCTGGTGGCTTCATCGAGCAACAGGATTGGCGCGTCTTGCAGCACCGCGCGGGCAATGGCGATGCGCTGACGCTGTCCGCCAGACAGGTTCACCCCACGCTCGCCCAGCATCGTGTTGATGCCATCGGGCAGGCCATAGACGAACGCCGAGGCATTCGCGGCGGCAAGTGCTGCTTGAATGTCATCATCACTGGCATCGGGCCGGGCAAAGGCAACATTGTCGCGCACGCTGGCGGCGAAGATCGCGACGTCCTGCGGCACCAGCGCCATCTTCTCGCGCAGGGCAATCGGGTCCATCTCAACGACTTTTTTGCCATCCACAAGCACATCGCCGCTCTGCACATCGTAAAAGCGCATCAGGATCTGCAGCACGGTGGATTTGCCCGCCCCAGATGGACCCACCAACGCCACGCTCTTACCGGGCGGTGCCTCAAACGAGACGTCGCGCAACACAGGCACCGTTGGCTTTGCCCCCGGTTCCTGCCCGTAACCGAAAGAAACATGATCGAAGACCACATGGCCGATGTCGCCCGCAACGGGTGTAACCGAACCGCTTTCCTTGCCGCGATCTTCTGGCAGAATTTTAACGTCCACCTTGAGCAAACCGCAGAGCCTGTCGGCTGCACCCACAGCTTGCGCCACCTCGCCGACCACCTGACTGACCTCGCCCAGTGCGCCAGCAGCGAAGACAGCATAGAGCAGGAACTGACCCAGCTCACCGGCGCTCATGTCGCCAGCCACCACCGCATTGGCGCCGTACCAAAGCACCAGCACGACGCTGGAAAAGATCACAAAGATCGCAAAAGACGTCAGCAGCGCGCGGGCAACAATAGAACTGCGCGCCGCCTCAAACGAGGCTTCCACCGCACCAGCAAAGGCGCGTGCCAACCGGCCTTGCGCGGTGTGCGCCTGAACGGTGCGCACCGAGCTGATCGCTTCACTTGCCATCGCGGAAGCATCGGCCAGCACATCCTGCGCGACGCGCGAGCGCACACGCACCTGGCGACCAAACACGATCAGCGGTAGCACAATGAACGGGATCGCGATCAGCACAGCGCCGGAAAGCGCCGGGCTGGTCACCACCATCATGATGCTGGCGCCAACGAACATGAAGAAGTTGCGCAGTGCCACCGAGACGCTGGTGCCAACCGCCGACTTCATCTGCGTGGCATCGCTGGTGAGGCGCGAGACCAACTCGCCGGAGCGCGAACGATCATGAAACGACAGATCAAAGCGCATGATACGCTCAAACACCGCCGCGCGCAGATCAGCGACAACCCGCTCACCAAGCCAAGTGACGAGGTAATAGCGCAGCGCGCTCATCACTGCCAAAATGCTAACCACTGCGATGAGGCCTAAAAACACACCGCCCAACGGCACGCCATCTTCGCCGGTGAACCCCCGGTCGATCACCATACGCACCGATAGGGGAACCGTCAGTGTGGCGCCAGTCGATCCCACCAGCGCGAAGAACGCCGCCACGATGCGGCCCTTATAGGGCGCAACAAACGGCCACAAATCGCGCAAGGTTTGACGTGCGGACTGCACATCAAGGCGCGAAGAGGGTTGGGAATGGTCAGCGGAATTGGCCATGCATGTCCCTACCGATCAAAACGGTTTGATGGCAAGATGTGAGAGCCAATCTGTTGTGCGGATGGGCGGATTGATCGCAGGCAAACCGGCGATCAGCGCAAGCAGCTTGCATGCGACGCGCCCATCGTGTATCGACGCGCGCTGAAGCGATAGATTTTTGACCTCTAGCCAATATCAGTCGCGACTGAGATTTTTCACACCAATCGTGATCAACGCTGCGCTGTTAGGCGCGCGGGCGTCGCAATGACGGATAAAGACGATGAAACAGGATATCCATCCCGACTACCACACCATCAAAGTGGTGATGACCGACGGCACCGAGTACGAAACCCGCTCGACCTACGGCAAAGAAGGCGACACGCTTCGCCTCGACATCGACCCAACAACGCACCCGGCCTGGACCGGTGGTCAGCAGACTTTA
Source organism: Pseudomonadota bacterium (assembly GCA_039814945.1). Classification (GTDB taxonomy): domain Bacteria; phylum Pseudomonadota; class Alphaproteobacteria; order Rhizobiales; family MH13; genus MH13. The sequence goes on along the minus strand of JBCCAF010000024.1, from coordinate 4,564 downwards.
CTTGATCGCGGCGGCCGTCTGTCGAAGTTCAAAAACAAGTTCGACGGGTTCCTCGGTTCCTAAGACGCCGAAGACCTATCGCAGACATACAAAAGGCACCCAATTGGGTGCCTTTTTTGTTGTCAGAGTACAGCGTTGTCAGATCAGCCAAAGGCGTCCGACAAACGGGCCATCTGCTCAGCCACCGGATTGGCAACCGGCTCATCGTCACGCACCGTATGGCCGCGCTGGTAGAAAATACCATCCAGGCGCTGCACCCGCGTTTGCAGATCAAGCGAGGCGTCCACCAGCTCACGCAACGTGCTCGGCAACTCATCCCAGCCGGGACCTTGCGTTGGACTGGAAAGACCATGGATGCGCACTTTGGCTTTTTCCTGAGCAGCCTGTTCCAACGTCATCTCACCTTCGTGAACCGCGCGCTGCAGCAATAGCCAAGAAGCCAGCTGCATCAACCGCGTGGTGAGGCGCATCGACTCCGTCGCATACGCCATCGCGCCGGCGCGGGCCAAATCCTTGGCTTCTTCGCGGCCTTCTTTGTCGAGATACTCAGCGGTCGTCTCAACCAGCTGCATGCCATGCTCAAACAGGTCATGAAAGGCGTTGGAGCCAACCAGCCGGTCAGCGAACGACACCGGGTCATCCTGCGCCATCATCGGGCCATCATCTATGCCGCTCGTACGATCCATGTTGCTAAGCCATCACTGTTGTTGCTTGGATTGTGGCAAAGCATAGCCCATTTGAACGCCCCGTCCATATCCCAAGGCACCCTAAGGCCAGCGATCTTCAGGCTCGGTTAATGCTGATTGGTGAGGAATTGCCGCCGTTTTGCCGACAGAAGGCAAAAAAAAGCCGCAGCAGGTGCCACGGCTGAATAATCAGTTTGAAAACAGGGAGGCGTCAATGAGCAACCATGAGCTCAAAAACAGTCGAGAAAACTCGATGGATCAGAAGGTAAGCGAGAAAGGTTTCTGAAACCTTAATGCTTCAAAATAGAGTGATTTTGTTTACTGCGTGCTAGCCACGTGTTTGCACAAATTCACCGAGCAACCAGGTGATCATTGGGTTTTTCTCGTCGCGCACATGCCGCAAGGCTTGCACAGGGAAGGGTCGCACCGTCACCGGCGGTGGGGCAAAAGCCAGGTCAAACCGCGCCGCGTGGGTGCGCACAAGGGCTGCTGGTAGCGTCGCGATCAACGCGCTATCGGCCAGCATCGTCAAGGCTGGCATGAACAGTGGCACCGAAAGCGCAACGCGCCGCGCCAGACCCTGCGTCGCCAACACCTGGTCGACGATGCCAGACATGGAGACATCGCCGGAGACAAGCAGATGATCTGACGTCAGATAGCTTTCCAAATTAGCGTCCTGGCGCAGAAACGGATGATCAGCGCGTGCGGCCACCAGATAGGTTTCCTCCAGCAGTGTTGTGCTGATGTGCTTGGCGCTTAGATCAGGAAAAAAACCAAGCGCAAGATCAATGTCGCCAGCTTCCAATGCTTTCATCGCATCAGGCTTGGCCAGCGCCTGGATGGAAAGTGTGATGTTTGGAGCGACATCCCGTAACCGTACAAGCAGGGCGGGCACGATGGTTGCAATCTCATAATCTTGGGCTGACAGGCGAACGTGCGCATCGCTCTGGCTGGGCACAAAAACACTCGGCCCGGCAAGCGCACCCTGCAAAGCATCCAAAGCCGATTGAACAGCAGGCTCAATCGAGCGCGCAAAAGCCGTCGGCTCCAGACCGTGAGGACGGCGCAAAAAAAGCTCATCCTCAAACACATCACGCAACCGCCGCAGCGCATGGCTGATGGACGAGTTGGTGAGGCCCAGTTCCTGCGCCACCAGCGTTGCTTTGCCGTGCCGTATCAGCCCGGAAAAAACCAAAAGAACAGTGACGTCCAATCGTCTAAGTTTAACTTGATCGAAATCTGACATGAATGCATTTCAGTTTCATTGAACATGCATCACGGCTTATCCCCGTTGCTGAGGGCACGCAAGAGCGCGCCAACAAGCAAACAGGAAACCCCATGACCCATATTTTGATGATCGCTTCCAACCCCGCCACCTCACCAGTCACTGGCTGGCCGATTGGCTTTTGGTGGGCAGAGCTCACCCACGCCTACAAAGAGTTTGAAGAGGCCGGTTACGCCATCACCATTGCCTCGCCCGATGGCGGTAATCTGCAAGCCGACGGATACTCCGACCCTGAGGATGAAAGCGGCTACTCCGCCGAGGACACCATCTCGCTCGCCTTCAAACAAACACCATCGAAAATGGCCCTTTTGAGCAACACGGCGAAGCTCTCTGACCTCAACGCCGAGGATTATGACGCGGTGTTCGTGGTCGGCGGCCAAGGTCCAATGGTGACCATGATTGATGACAGCGCGACACAGAATTTCCTGGCAGGCTTCTACGAAAGCGGCAAACCCACCACCGCCGTCTGCCATGGCACGTGCGTGCTCTTGAAAGCCAAGCTTTCAAACGGCGATCTTCTGGTGAAAGGCAAGCGTTGGACCGGCTTTGCCAACTCTGAGGAAGAGTATGCCGAAAATGCCGTTGGCCAAAAAATCCAGCCTTTCTGGATCGAAACCGAAGCCAGGAAAATCCCCGACACGCAATTTGAGGTGGCTGGCCCGATGGAAGAGTTCGCTATCCGCGATAGCAATCTGATCACCGGCCAACAGCAAATGTCGGCAGGCGCAGCCGCCCGAGAAACCATAGCCGCCTTGCGCGGTTAGGCCGAACGCATGGGACAGATGATCCTTATCGCCATGGCGCTGGCCACTGGTGCCATGATCCCGCTCCAGCTGGCCTTCAACGGTCAGCTGGGCACGGCGCTGAAGGGGCCGGTGATGGCCTCCTTCTTCGTGTTTCTTACCGGCGTTCTGGCGACCGGCTTAGTGCTGCTCGTTGCCCGCACTCCCTTGCCAGACGTCGCAACGATGAAAGCTGTGCCCATCTCCGCTTGGGTCGGAGGCATCATCGCCACGCTCTACATCTTGGCGGTGGTGTATCTGGTGCCCAAACTGGGTGTCGGGTCGGCGGCTGTGTTGATCATTGCCGGGCAGTTGGTCACCGCCCTAGTGCTGGATCATCTAGGCGCCTTTGGCACCGCTCAAAGCTCCATCACACTGGTGAAAGCCGGTGGGGCCGGACTGGTGTTGGCAGGCGCAGCGCTGGTGAGATTTGCCTGAACCCTAAGATTTCGGCGCGCCAAACACTGCATCAGCGGCAAGGCGCGCCGCATCCTTGGATGTCATCGCCTCTTCACAGCGGGCGATCTCGCCACGCAGCGCTTCAATCCGCTCAGCCAGCTCGCCGACCGACGCGTCAGACAAATCCTCACCCACCGTGATGACCGGCTTGGGTTTTGGTTCCAGATCGAGTTCCATCACATTGTCCCCCTTCATTGAAGCCATTTGCGGCGCTATGCGTTGAGGCAGCATACCGCCCCAACCATGCGCACAACAAGTGGCCCATCATGAGCAACCTTTCTGATCTTCCAAGCAGCATCAATGTGATCACCATCGACAGGCCCGGCGGGCCGGATGTCTTGGTGCCCGGCACACGGCCCATGCCGCAACATCTTGATGAGCATCAGATCTTGATCAAAGTGGAAGCCGCCGGTGTCAACCGACCCGATGTTCTGCAACGCGTTGGGGCTTACCCACCGCCCAAAGGTGCCAGCGATGTTCCAGGGCTCGAGGTCGCGGGCACCATCGTGGCCCGCGCACGAGGCGCTGAGCGTCATGAGATAGGCGAGCAAGTTACCGCGCTGGTCACCGGCGGTGGCTATGCCGACTATTGCATTGCCGATGAACGCCACGCTTTGGAAATCCCCGAAGGCCTGTCCGTAGAAGCAGCCGCTGGCATCCCCGAAACCGCCCTCACCGTTTGGTCAAACGTGTTCGACCGTGGCGGGCTTACCGAGGGCGAGACGTTCCTGGTCCATGGCGGCACCTCTGGCATCGGCATGATGGCAATCCAGCTGGCCAAAGCCCATGGCGCGACTGTGCTTGCCACAGCCGGATCGGATGAAAAATGCGCCGCCATGCGCGAACTGGGCGCCGACCACGCCTTCAACTATCTGCAGGAAGACTACGTGGAGGGCACCAAAGCTGCCACCGACGGCAAAGGCGCAAACGTGATCTTGGATATGGTTGGCGGTGACTACATTGAGCGCAACTGGAAAGCCGCTGCCGTTGAAGGGCACATCGTGCAGATCGCGTTTTTAAACGGCGCGAGCGTGGAGGCAGACTTCTCCCGCCTAATGTTGAAGCGCCTCACCCACACCGGCTCAACCTTGCGCGCCCGCTCTGATGCGTTCAAGGCGCAGCTGGCTGATGATGTGCTGCACCATGTTTGGCCGCTGATCGAATCCGGCGATGTGAAAATCCACGTGGATTCGGTATTCCCATTGGCAGAGGCCAGCAAGGCCCATACCCGCATGGAAAGCTCCCAGCACATGGGCAAGATCATTTTGAGGCCGTAGCCGCGCCTATACCACTCGGCAATCAACCAGAACCTCCCCCTCAACCAAAGACGAAGGGTGGTGCATCTGGACTTT
>JBCCAF010000005.1:0-296369 GCA_039814945.1 Pseudomonadota bacterium | reverse complement strand
GGATGTCAGCCAAACTGAAGGTAGGGTTATGAGCCGACGTATGTTGCTCATCGTGGACGATGATACCGAGCTTGCAGGCGCTCTTCAGGAGCAGTTTGCGCTCTATGATGAATTTGCCACGCATCATTGTGACAGCGCACAGGCAGGCATCACCTATGCCCGTGCCAACGATATCGATCTTGTCATCATGGATGTGGGCTTGCCCGATCTTGATGGTCGCGAGGCGGTGCGTTTGCTGCGCAAGAATGATTTCAAGGCACCGGTAATAATGCTCACTGGGCATGACACCGATTCTGACACGATTTTGGGCCTGGAAGCCGGCGCAAACGATTATGTCACCAAGCCATTTCGATTTGCCGTTCTTCTGGCTCGCATTCGTGCCCAGCTGCGGCAGTTTGAGCAGAGCGAAGACGCTGTGTTTCAGCTTGGACGCTACACCTTCAAGCCTGCTGCCAAGCTGTTACAGGACGGCGATGGCAAGAAAGTACGCCTGACGGAGAAAGAAACGTCGATTTTGAAGTTTCTGCACCGTGCTGGCGGCAAGCCGGTGGCGCGCGATGTCCTGCTCTCCGAAGTTTGGGGCTACAACGCTGCGGTGACAACGCACACGCTGGAAACCCATATCTATCGCCTGCGGCAGAAGATCGAGAGCGATCCAAGCCGTGCTGATCTCCTGGTGACCGAAGCGGGTGGCTACAAGCTGGTCTCTTGATCCATGCTAGCCGGACGCCCGCGACTGTTTGGGATGCCATATGAGCCTCGCCTCCGACATTGCCGTCTTGCGGCGCGTCCCGTTCTTCGAACGGTTTGGTGATGAACATTTGCGACTTCTCGCCTTTGGTGGCGAGAACCAGCACCATGACGCCGAAGCGACGCTGTTTCGCGTCGGTGACCCGACTGAAGGTGGATTTGTCATTCTTTCCGGTCAGGTACGCCTAACTGACGGCAGCCACGAGGATGAAGGCGAGCGGTTCAAGGTTGGTACGCTGCTTGGACAACGCGCGCTTTTGGCGCAAACCAAGCGGCGTCATACGGCGATTGCGGTTTCACGGGTGGAAGTGCTGTTGATCCGCAGGTCGCTGTTCGTGCGGATGCTGTCGGAATTTCCTGAACTTGCAGCTCAGCTCTACGCCGATATGTCCGACGAGCTGCGCAACCTCACAGGGCGCGCCTCTGTGGTGGTTAGCGGCCGTCGGCCGCTCTAAAGCGTTTGGCGTTGAACCTGAATCACATAACGCTGTCTGAAATCAAAGATTTCAACGCGTTGTGTGATGCTCTGTGTTTCAAGCAAAACGCAAAACGCTCTAACGGGTCAGATTACGCGTAATCGACAATTACCGGTGCGTGGTCAGAGGCTTTCGTCCAACTGCGCGCGTCAGTGTAAACCGACACTCCTGTGGAGCGCTGCGCCCACTTTGGACAGGTCCATACATGATCCAAGCGTCGCCCTCGGTTGGAGGCCGCCCAGTCCTTGGCCCGATAGCTCCACCAGGTGTAGAGCTTCTCCTCCATCGCAACATGCTGGCGCATGGTATCTGTATAACCAAGCGTATCGCGCGTTTTTTCGAACAGCTCTGTCTCAACCGGTGTGTGTGACACTACTTTCAAAAGCTGCTTGTGCGACCACACGTCTTCCTCATATGGGGCAATGTTGAGGTCACCGGCAATCAGCGTTGGAGCATTGCTATCGGCTTGTAATCGTTGCTGCATTTCAGCAACGAAGCGCAGCTTGTGATCAAATTTCGGGTTGGTTTCGGTGTTTGGTTCATCGCCACCGGCAGGCACGTAAAGTGAATGCACCCGCACCTTTTTGGCGCCGCTCAAGGCGCTGGGTAGATCCACCGTCGCACCGACATGGCGGGCATCCCCCATCGCACAAAAATCAATGCGCTCGACATCGTTCAGCGGCAGGCGCGAGACGATGGCTGAGCCGTGATAAGCTTTCTGCCCATGGATGGCCATGTGCTCGTAACCCGCCGCGCGGATCGCTTTGGCCGGGAACTCTTCTTCGCGACATTTGGTTTCCTGCAGGCACAGCACATCGGGTTGATGCTCATCGAGGAAACGGACCACCTGTTCAATGCGCAAACGCACTGAGTTGATGTTCCATGTGGCGAGGCGAAAGGATGGTTGGGTCATGGCGAAGGCATAAGCCGACGTAGAGGGCCGAGCAAGCTGTGCTGTCGGCCCATCCCCTTCTAATTGGCCCTATTCACCGCGATTGAGGTGGTCGATGTAGAACCAGTTGGGATCTGTTGGGCGACCATACTCAACCTCAAACAGAGCAACGGTTGTCTCAAATCCCTGTGGGTCGGTGACCGTCCATTGCTGAATTTCCAGCGGTTCTTGGCTTGCCGTGATCGCAATACGTCCGCGCCCGATGGGCGTTTCATCCTGCATCATGACTGTGATCGAGCCTTCAGACTGCGACACATCAAGCACGTTGCCGTCGCCGACTAGGTCAACCCGTTCTTCGAGCAAGAACCGCAGAGGGGTCTGCGAAATCGGATAAAGATCGTGTGTTCCCACAGACGCGTCACGGACCACGAGGCCGGTGCCATCAGAAACGATTTCCAGCCGGGACGGCGGCAGGTAGCGGAACAACAGGCGGCCTGGGCGATGCAGCACGAAGTAGCCTTCGGTGCGTTCGCCGGTTGGGCCAACTTGGATGAATCGACCCTGCATGGTCTCAAGAGCATTGATATGGCCGGAAAGCCGCTCGACTTCGCCAATATCTTCTTCGGTCAAGGCGCCAGGGAAGGTGTTCACGGCACTTGCTGGCATCACGGCCAAGGCGCCGAACGTCAGCGCAGCTGACGTGGTGAGAACGGCGAAGCCGGATTTGAAGCGGGACAAAAAGGCGAGCACGGGCATATCCTTAAAGGTGGTCCATCAGTGGCGTTTTCGCAGAACAAGCGAATCACTGCGACCGGAGTGTGGCAAACCCTATCTTAACGGCAGCTGAGCGGGCCGTTAATCGGCGATACCGGTCTGTGCGTTAATCGCCGAACCGGTCATCCTCTTCACCAAGCTGCATCAACACTTCGCGTTTGCCAGCATGGTTGGCCGGGCCAATCAGCCCCTCTTTCTCCATGCGTTCAATCAGTGAGGCAGCGCGGTTGTAGCCGATACCCAGACGACGCTGAATGTAGCTGGTGGACGCTTTCTTGTCGCGCATGACGATGGCGATGGCCTGCTCATAAGGATCATCGGATTTTTCCAGGCGAGCGATGCTCTTCTCGGTAGGATCGCCACCGACATCCTCGTCATCGGTTTCCTCGGTGATCGTGTGCAGATAGTCCGGCGCGCCTTGGGCTTTGAGGTGATCGACGACCAGCTCGACCTCTTCGTCCGAAACAAACGGCCCGTGGACGCGCTGGATACGGCCGCCACCGGCCATGAACAGCATATCGCCCTGGCCAAGCAGCTGTTCGCCGCCCTGCTCACCCAAAATGGTGCGCGAATCGATTTTCGAGGTCACCTGGAACGAGCACCGCGTTGGGAAGTTGGCCTTGATCGTACCGGTGATGACATCGACAGACGGGCGTTGCGTGGCCATCACAATATGGATACCGGCAGCACGGGCCATCTGCGCCAGGCGCTGGATGGCGCCTTCGATTTCCTTGCCCGCGACCATCATCAGGTCGGCCATCTCATCGACCACGATGACCAGCATCGGCATCGGCTCGTAGGAAAGCTCTTCGCGCTCGTACACCGCTTCGCCGGTGTTTTCGTCAAAGCCGGTCTGGACCGTGCGGCTGATGATTTCGCCCTTCTTTTCAGCCTCTTTCACGCGCGTGTTGAAGCCGTCGATGTTGCGCACACCGAGCTTGGACATTTTGCGGTAGCGGTCTTCCATCTCCTTCACGGCCCATTTCAGCGCGACCACGGCTTTGCCGGGATCAGTCACAACGGGCGTCAAAAGATGCGGAATACCATCATAGACTGACAGTTCCAGCATCTTTGGATCGATCAGGATCAGGCGGCATTCTTCAGGCGTCCAGCGATAGAGGATCGACAGGATCATGGTGTTGATCGCCACCGATTTACCTGAACCGGTGGTGCCAGCGACCAGCAAGTGTGGCATGCGCGCCAAATCGGCAATCACAGGCTCGCCTCCAATCGTCTTACCCATAGCAAGCGGCAGATTACCTTTGGCTTTTTCAAAGTTCTGCGAGGCGAGAATTTCCGATAGATAGACGGTTTCGCGGGTGTTGTTTGGCAGTTCGATGCCGATGGCGTTGCGCCCAGGAATGACGGCGACGCGGGCAGATATCGCGCTCATGGAGCGGGCGATATCGTCGGCCAGACCGATGACGCGGGCGGATTTCACGCCTGGTGCAGGCTCAAACTCATAAAGTGTGACCACCGGCCCTGGGCAGACGTTGATGACTTCACCGGTGACGCGAAAGTCTTCTAGCACGCCTTCCAAAAGCCCGGCATTGCGCTCCAGCGCTTGCGGTGAGAGCGCTTTCTGCCCAGTAGACGGGGCTTTGGTGAGCAAATGCAATGCTGGCAGCTCAAAACCATTGCCATCGTTAATCAGCGAAGCTTGCGCCTCGCGGGCAGCACGTCTGCCTGGCTTAGGCTTGGCGATCTCCGCAACGCGCGCGTTGGAGCGGGCGGCGGCGGGCCCACGCGTTGGTGCTGGTTGTGGCGCGTAAACGGGTTCGGCTTGATGCGGTTGATCGGCCCAAGCAGCTGGGTTTTCGCTATCAAGCGGCAACATGTCGGCTGGGATGGCCGCTTCATAAGGCGGTGCCGGTTCAAACTGCGCCCAATCGTCCTGCTGGGCTGGCGCAGGCTGGGCTGGTGAAGGTTGGGCCGGTTGCGGCGCGTACGCAGTCTGCGGTTCAGGCGCGATGGGCTGCAATTGTGGTTGGTCCCATGCAGCCTCCTGGGCAGGCTGGTGCACCTGCTCGGCGTACATGGGCTCGTCGTGCGCGAACTCCGGCTCTTCTGAGGCGCGCAGGCGGGCGTTCAATGTTCCAAGGTCAGGGCGCACCGGCGGATAGGCGCGTCGATTTCCTGGAAGCAGGCGTTTGAACGCGGCAAGGCCTGAGTAGCCAAGATGGGTGGCGTGGCCCATTGCAAGCTGCACCCAACCAGGGCTGTCCTCGTCCGGGAAATCCTCATCTTCATCATCCCAATACTCTTCTTCCACACCATCGGCGCGGTGCACGCGGCGTGGCTCAATGCGCATATCGGCAGGCGATAGTGGGGTCGGTAGAACGGGTGTCGCTGCCGTGCGTTGGAATGTGATGATGGCTGCTGGAATTGCCAGTGCTGCGACCAGCAGGCCCGGCACAAACGGCACTGGGATCAGCCCATGGGGCAGGGCGATAAGGGCATCGCCGATCAATCCGCCCAAGCCTATGGGCAGAGGCCAAGCGCCCGAAAGCGGCAGCAATGCCAGAAGTGCGCAACAAGCTGCGGTGAAGCCGAACGCAAAGGCAATGCGCCGCGGTTTGGCTTCGAGCCCGCCATAGGTCATCAAGTGCCAGCCCCAGATCACGATGGGAACCAGCAGGAAGACGGCACCTAGCCCGAGCACCTGCATGACGAGATCGGCAAAGATCGCGCCTGGGCTGCCGAGCATGTTGGTCACGGGCGCTGATGTCGCGTGGCTAAGACTTGGATCGGCTACCGACCATGTGGCCAACGCAAGCACAGCCAAGGCTGAAACGGCGATCAGCGCCAAACCAGACAATGTCGCGGCTTGGCGGCGTATCATGGCCTTGATCAGGCTCGTATCGAGCAGGGGCGTGTCAAAAGTGCGCGTGGCCCGCATATGTCTGGTCCGCATGGTGGTTTCCGTTCTTACGCAAACAAAGTGGCAAGGCGGGTGAGCGCCTGCGCCGTGGTGGGTTCATCATCAACCAGCGCCAGCCGTAGACGGTCTTGGCATGTGGTGGGAGTTGTCGGGTAGGCGAGGTAGGAGCCAGGGATCGTGCGCAGCGCTTGGTTTTCCCAAAGCTGCAGGGCCGCATCCACATCGCTAAGGCCAGCAGGCAGCTTCAGCCAAAGAAAGAAACCGGCATCTGGAGTCGGTTCGCTGAGATGCGCGCCCAGAGCGGCCTCAACCAAAGCCCATTTCTTGGCGTAAAGCGCACGGCTTTCCATGACATGGGTTTCATCGCCCCAGGCCAAGGAGGCTGCGGCTTGCAGGGGGATAGGAACCTGCGGTCCGCCCATGGTGCGCAACCGCATGAAAGCTGCCATGAAGGCCTCATCACCGGCAGTGAAACCGGTGCGAAGCCCTGGCAGATTGGAGCGTTTGGACAGCGAGTTAAAGCTGACGACATGGCGGAACCCGCCGGCGCTGCGCGCGGCCACTTCCAGCACACCTGGCGGTGCATCGCGGCGGTAGATCTCTGAATAGCATTCATCGGCAAACAGGTAGAAGCCATGCAGACGTGCAAGCTCAATCCAGGCGTGCCAATCGCTGTGCGAGAGTATCTGACCTTGCGGGTTGGTCGGCGAGGCGATGTAGGCTGCCACGGTGCGCTGCCAAACCTCGTCTGCAATGCCCTGTCCGCGTGTGTCTGCCTCGTCGAGCAGAACCACATCGCAGTCGGCCATCAGCGCGCCGGCCGCATAGGCCTGATAGAACGGGTTCTGCATGATGATCACAGGCCGTTCAACATCGTGGCGCAGGTCACGGGCGGTGCGTGCGGCCAACACCAGCCCCTCCCGCGAGCCGTTGAGCGGTAGGATGTTCGCGTCGGTATCAAGTCGGTCGCGTGGCAAGTCGTAGCGGCGGATCAGCCATTCGCCGATGGATTTTCTGTGCTCTGGCGTCCCGTTGCTAGCCGGGTATTTGGCAAAGCCAGCTTGGGCTGCGCTCAGGGCTGTTAGCACGCCTGCAGGCGGTGCATGGCGTGGTTCGCCCACCGTCATCGTGATGGGCGCCAAATCTGTGTTTGGACGCACCGGTGCCAGAAGGGCTTCCAGCCGTTTGAACGGCGAGCCGGTTTCATAAACAAACCGCCGGATGTCAGCATGTGCAATCACGATGCAGACCCCCAGCGTTCGGCGGATGATGGAACGCAAAACATGTTCAGCTACCGTCGCATCGGATGGTTAAGCCCTGCTTAAAGCCAGGGCGACTGATGGTTGGTTTTCGCGCGAACAGTGTCGACCGATTTTAGGCTGTACATCGAAGGAGCGTTGCGGCACCAACTGGAACAAAAGCGGAACTCAAGGTGTCAGTGTATGAACGATCTATCCGATTATCGGGCGAAATCTGGACGGTTTGTCAGGGTTTGGACTCTGGAGATACAAACGCTGCCAACCGAGACCGACCGTATTCTTGATGCGGTGATGCGCGTTCATCCGCTTAGCTTCGGGCGTTATCAGCGCAATGCAAGCATCTCGGCCATCGGCAAAGAAACCTCGCAGCCTGAGCCAAACTCAACGACCACAACACACAAGGACGGCTACAGCGCTGGCAGCACTGAGTCCTACCCGATGGTTGAGCTTAAAATCTCCATTGAGCGCAATCTTTCGGTCCTTGAGCGGGTGATGGATGCCATTTTGGATGTGCATCACTATGAGGAGCCGGTGATTTTTCTGCGAGAGGATTGGGCCAGCCGTGCGGCCTATGATCCCAACAGCCAAAATCCAAACCGCTGGTGGAACAATGGTCGCGGACTGCCTGCACCCTTGGATTGAAGCTCTCTGTACAAGCCTCGCAACAAAAAGGGCCCGGAGATTGCTCTCCGGGCCCAGTTCTCGCGGCGGGAAAAGCCGCTTTGGGAGACTAGGTGGGCAAAGTTAGGCCTTGCCAGCACCGAACTCAGGGTAGGCTTCAACACCGATCTCGGCTTTGTCGAGGCCCAGCATCTCGTCTTCCTCGGACACCCGGATACCCATGGTGGCTTTGAGGATGAACCAGACAACCGCCGAAGTGACGACCACGAAGGCGCCAACGATGATGATCGGCACAATTTGGCCAACAAACGTTGCGTCGGAGTTGGTGAGCAACACAGCCAGCGTGCCCCAAATACCTGCAAAGAGGTGAACCGGGATGGCGCCGACAACATCGTCGATTTTCAGCTTGTCGAGCAGTGGCACCGTGATCACGACGATCACACCACCAACAGCACCGATCAGGGTTGCTGCGCCAAGACCTGGGGTCAGCGGCTCAGCGGTGATCGACACCAGACCAGCCAGTGCGCCGTTGAGAACCATCGTCAGATCAACCTTCTTGTAGAGGATCTGGGTCAGGATCAGTGCGGCAATCGCACCACCAGCAGCAGCTGTGTTGGTATTGGAGAAGATGCGAGACACATCAGCGGCATCACCGATGGAACCCAGCGCGAGCTGCGAACCGCCGTTGAAACCGAACCAACCCAGCCACAGGATGAACGTGCCAAGCGTTGCCAGCGGCATGGACGAGCCAGGCATTGGGTGGATTTCGCCACCAGCGCCGAACTTGCCTTTACGAGCACCCAAGATGATAGCACCGGTCAGAGCGGCCCAGCCACCCACAGAGTGCACAACCGTGGAACCAGCGAAATCAAGGAAGCCGAACTGGCTGTCCAGGAAGCCGCCGCCCCATTTCCAGGATGCCTGGATTGGGTAGATCAGTGCGGTAAGAACCAGCACGAAGATCAGGAACGGCCACAGTTTGATGCGTTCAGCCAGCGTACCAGAGACGATCGATGCCGTTGTGGCGCAGAACATCAACTGGAAGAAGAAATCCGAGCCGGTGGAGGCATAGCCGATGTCATCAGCTGCATCAGCCGAAACCCCCACAGCTTCGAGCGCTGCGATGGCGAACGCGCCGAGGTAACCGCCGGTTTCATCAGTTCCGATGGACCAGGAGCCCAACGGATACATCAAATTGTAGCCGATCAGGTAGTAGGCAACAGCGGCGATCGAGAAGAGGCCGATGTTTTTCGTACACTGCATGGAAACGTTCTTGGAACGCACCAGGCCAGCTTCGAGCATGGAGAAGCCAGCGGCCATCCACATGACGAGGAAACCACCAATAAGAAACAGTGTCGTGTTGAAGACGAACACCGAATACTCAGGCACCTCGGAAGAGGCCATCACTTCGGTGGCGTCTTGCGCCAGGGCAGGCGCTGCAAGGGCGAGAATTGCAGCGGAGGCTGCCATCCCGACCTGGAGATAACGCTTGGACATGAAATTACCCTTTGCTTGGGGAGAGACTTACAGCGCTGCCGCGTCGGACTCGCCGGTGCGGATACGGATTGCTTGGTCGAGGCCGTAGACGAAGATCTTGCCATCGCCGATCTGGCCGGTTTTGGCAGCCGAGGAGATGGCTTCGACCACCTTGTCGATGAGGTCAGCCGAAACGGCGACTTCAATCTTCAGCTTGGGCAGGAAGGAAACGGCATATTCTGTGCCGCGATAGATTTCTGTGTGGCCTTTTTGCCGGCCATAGCCTTTGACTTCAGTAACGGTCAGTCCCTGCACACCAATGGCAGTCAGGGCATCGCGAACCTCATCGAGCTTGAACGGCTTGATAATGGCCATGACGATTTTCATACGCGTGTCGTCCTATTCTTCTTCAAGTTGGCCTTGCACGAACGATGTGCGCTGCTGTGATGAGCACCCGCCGCCCGCAAGCTAAAACCGGATGACACCAGGGGGAGACGATCCGGGCCACAAGGGCTGGGCTGATGGGCCGCTGCCTTGCGAACGCCACAATTCATCCAAGTTTCGTGCCAGATTCAAATTTTCCGCGCAAAATATTGAAATATATAGAGAAAGTGATTCTCGTGTCGACGGTCTTGGCCGTGCTGGATGGAAAGTCTTAAGAATCGGTAAGACTTGCCTATTTCTTGTGCAAGTTGCGATGCTATGCGCTGCCTAAGAAATAGGCAGTGTGGGCAGTCCAGCTTTCAGCAGGTCGAATCTGCTTAAGGTTTGGGCTTATTTGGGCGGATCAGGCCCTCTTGCGCCGTGGAGGCGACCAAATCTCCGGCACGGTTGTAGATCGCACCGCGCGCGAAGCCGCGCGCACCATGAGACGAAGGAGCATCCTGGGCGTAGAGCAGCCAATCTTCGATGCGGAAGGGCCGATGGAACCACATGGAATGATCAAGGCTTGCGGCCTGAATGGCGCGCGAAAAGATCGACAGGCCATGGGGAAAGAGAGCGGTGTCGAGAAGCGTCATGTCAGACGCATAGGCCAGAATGGCGGCATGAACGCGCGGGTCGTCGGTGAAGGGCGCGGGAACCGGAGCGGTTGAGCGCAGCCAGACATGCTGTTCTGCTGGTTGCGGTTGATCGGACGTGTAGTGCTCAAAGCTGGTTGGTCGCAGCTCCAATGGCCGTTCACGCTCCCAATATTTGCGGATCGGTTCCGGCGCGACCTGCATGAAGGTGGCTTTCATGTCTGACTCGTCGGCAAGGTCTTCCGGCGGGGGCACTAAGGGCATCGCGCTGTGATGCTCAAACACATCCTCTTCGGTGACATGGAACGAGCAGGACATGGAAAAGATCGCCTTGCCGTGCTGGATCGCCACAATGCGCCGCGTGGTGAAGGAGCGCCCATCACGGATCCGATCCACCTCATAGATGATGGGGATCGCCGGGTCGCCGGGCCGCATGAAATAGCCGTGCAGGGAATGTGGGTGGCGATCCGTATCGACTGTCTTGCACGCGGCCATCAAGGCTTGGCCAATCACCTGGCCGCCAAAAACGCGTTGCCAGCCCGCATCGGGCGAGATGCCACGAAAGAGGTTGTGCTCCAGCGGTTCCAGATCGAGTACGCGCATAAGCGCCTGCATGGAGGCCTGACCTTTGGACGTCTGATCCTTGTTGGCTGTCATCGCAAAAACTCTCTTCTGTCGCCGGCCACTGGCCGGGGTGAGACAGTGTGCGTGCTTGTCTTTTGTTCCCGTTGGATCATGCTAGCGCCATCACAACAAGATCATGGTTTCCTAAATGGCGCGCGCGCATCTTTCCAAAGTTCCTGAAACCGTTGACGTTCTGATTGCGGGCGGCGGGTATGTTGGGTTGTCGCTCGCCTTGGCGATCAAGGTTGGCGCCACTGATCTGAGCGTTGCCGTGGTCGATCTGCGCGAACCGGCGCAAGCTGATAAAGACGGGCGGGCGTCTGCCATCGCCAGTGCTGCACGCACGATGATGACCACGCTTGGCGCCTGGCAGGGTCTGGCTGATGAAGCTCAGCCGATCAACCAAATGATCATTACCGACAGTGAGACACGCGACCCGGTACGCCCGGTGTTTCTGACTTTTGATGGCGAGACCAAGGATGGTGAGCCATTCGCGCATATGGTGCCCAATGGCGCGATGACGAAAAGCCTACGGGCTCGTTGCCAAGAAGAAGGCGTGGTGATTGAAGCGCCGCAGACGGTGGATGATTTTCATGCCCGCTCCGGCCATGTGGATATTGTATTGGGCGATAGTCGGCAGGTTTCTTCACGGCTATTGGTGGCGTGCGATGGCGTGCGATCGCGCCTGCGGGATCTGGCCGATATCGATACGGTCGGTTGGATGTATGGCCAGTCGGGCATTGTCTGCACGGTCAGCCATGAGCGCGATCATGACGGCATCGCCTATGAGCACTTTTTGCCAGCCGGACCGTTTGCCACGCTGCCTCTGTCTGGCAAGCGTTCGTCGATTGTGTGGACCGAGAAAACCGCCACAGCCGATGCGTTGGTGGCAGGTGATGAGTTTACCTTTATGCTGGAGCTGGAGCGCCGGTTCGGTGCGCAGTTCGGTGAGTTGAAGCTTGAAAGTCGTCGCGTTGCCTATCCGTTGGGTCTGAAACTGGCCCGCTCTTTCATTGCACCGCGCCTGGCGTTGGCTGGGGATTCAGCGCACGGTATTCATCCGATTGCCGGTCAGGGCTTGAATTTGGGTTTCCGCGATACCGCGGCCTTGGCTGAAGCGGTGGTGGATGCCGCGCGGCTTGGTCTTGATATCGGCTCGGCCGACGTCTTGGAGCGCTACCAGCGTTGGCGGCGTTTCGATACCGCGCAGATGGGTGTGGTGACCGACATTTTGAACCGGCTTTTTTCCAACGATATGACACCGGTGCGTATGGCGCGCTCGTTTGGGCTCGGTGTCGTGGATCGTCTACCGAAGCTTAAAAGCTATTTCATTGATGAAGCCGCCGGCATCGCCAAAGACCGACCACGGCTGATGTCAGGAGAGGCGATTTAGGCTTTCTCTGACCCAAACCGCCCAAAGATTGTCATCCCCGGACTTGATCCGGGGATCCAGCTATGAACCTTGGCGAAGCCCACGCATCGTGCAGCATGAAACGTAAAGAGCTGGATGGCCGGGTCAAGCCCGGCCATGACGTTTGAGGTGATCACGGGTGGAAACCACCACAAGGGCGAGGATGACGGATCGGTTCTAGATCCCGGATCGCTTTTGGCGTCCGGGATGACCACCAAGGGTGGTCACTTGCCTTTTATCTTCGCCAACTCCGCCTCATCCAACTCCCGTGCTTCTTCGATCAACATGATTGGGATGGAGTCACGGATGGGGTAGGCAACTTTGGCGGCGTAGGAGACCAGTTCCTGGTTGTCATGGTCATAGTGCAGCACCGATTTGGTGACTGGGCAGACCAGTATATCGAGCAGTTTGCGATCAATCGTCAGGCGCTTGGTGGTTTCAGCCATCCATGAACTCCCTACTGCAGACTTGAGCGGTCGCCATCGTTTTCACGCGCCAGCGACAGCTCGGTGATGGCGATCAGGGTATCGGCGCGCGCGCGCAGATCATCAGCTTCCAAAAGAGCTTGCTTTTCTGGTGGTCCGTAAGGGCTCATCATGCACAGCGCGTTCACCAGTGCCTCGTTGGAGGCCTTTTCGACGCCAGACCAATCGGCTTCCAGATCGTTGGCTTCCAGATAAGCCTTGAACGTGGTGAGCAACGTGTCGCGGTCGACGAGCTTCTCGCCAGCGCCCAGCTCAAAATCTTGAATGTACTGATCCGTTTCCACACGGCACATGCGAAACGGCGTGATGGCCGTTTCTTCCTCTTCGATTTTGAAGCGGCAGACGCCGGTGAGCGTCATTAAATAGCGGCCATCATCGGTTTCTTGAAAGGCTGAAATCCGGCCCAGGCAGCCGATGTCACACAAAGGCGGCGTATCGGGATCAAGGCCCATAACCGGTGAGCCATCGCGTTCAAACTTCGGCTGCACCATGCCGATCAGCCGTTCATGGCCGAGCGCATAGTCCACCATGGCCAGATAACGCGGCTCAAAAATGTTCAGCGGCATCTGTCCGCGCGGCAGCAACAGCGCCGATGAGAGCGGGAAAACCGGTATGATGGCGGGAATGCGTTGCGCCAAAGAGCTGTGCGAAGATGCCATGAGACCCTGTGATGCTGTACCAGTTCAGGCGCGTGCTCAGCGCTTTTTACGAGAAAAGGATCCGAGAAAGCTTTCTGCGGCCATCAATGCTGGCCGGATCGGTCGGTCCCCAGGCTTCAAACAAGCGCAGCAGTTCTTTGCGGGCGCCATCATCTTCCCATGACCTATCGCGCTGAACGATCTCGACAAGGGCGGCGGCGGCAGCTTCGCGGTGGTTTTTGGCGTTGTGAACCAGCGCTAAGTCGAAGCGGGCCTGATGATCATCGGGATTGGCTTCCAAGCGGGCGGTTAGGCCTTCGGCATCGCCAAGGCTGGCAGCCTTTTCGGCCAGGTGAAGCGCGGCTTCGGCGGCTTGAATGGCGGGATCAGCCTTCATTTCATCGGTTAAGCTGGCAAGCGCTTGCCGCGCGGTTTCCAGCTCGCCCGCAGCCACATAGACTTTCAGCATGCCTGCCATGGCGCCGACATTCTCTGGCTCAAGTTGCAAAATCTGCGCGTACATGTTGGCGGCGATCTGTAGATCACCGGCGCTCAGCGCTTCATCGGCTGCTGCCAGCATCTCTTCGGCCTGGCTTGGGCCCTGCGGGCCAATCAGTTTTTCGATGAAGGCCTGCACTTGTGCTTCAGGTTGCGCGCCTTGGAAGCCATCGGCGGGACGACCATCAACAAAGGCGAAAACGGCTGGAATGGACTGCACACCCATCTGACCAGCCACGTCGGGATGATCATCGATGTTCATCTTGGCAAGACGCACTTTGCCGCCAGCTTTGGTAACAGCGCTTTCCAGCGTCGGGGTCAGCTGCTTGCAGGGTCCGCACCAGGGCGCCCAGAAATCCACCAACACCGGGCGAGTTTTGGACTCTTCAATCACCTGCGCCATGAAGTCTGCGGTTGTGACGTCTATGATGTCGCCGCCTCCGGCGGCAGGGGCGGTGGTGGACTGAGGCGTCGAGCCGGTTCCGATCAGCATGGGATGTCCTTACGCGTAACGATTTGTTTGCCCGTGCACCCACAGGCGTTACCGTTTGAGATGGGCTTTCGTCGGCGTTCTACAAGGCGGTTTAAGCGCTGTCGACCAGATCAGCCTCAAGGTCGACCACGCGCACGGTGTGACCGGTCTTTTCTGCAAAGGTGAGCAGGTCATCGCGTGTGATGGATGTGGTGGCTGTGTTCTCCAGCGGATGGGCATTGATGATCTCAGCGTGCATGAGGTTTTCATCCAAAACGAACGTCACTGTGTGATCCACATCGTTGATGATGGCCAACGCTGTTACTGATCCCGGTGTCACGCCCAGATGCTCTTGCATCAGATCGGCGTTGGCAAAGGAAAGCCGCCCGCAACCAAGCTTTTTGTGCAGGTTTTTGAGGTTGACCTGCGTGCCGTGCTCAGCGGTGACCAGAAACAGCGCGCCCTTCTTGTCTTTCAAGAAAAGGTTCTTGGTGTGGGCGCCTTCAACCTCGCGATGCACATTAGTGGACTGTTCGACGGTGAACAGCGGCTCGTGGTCCACTGTTTTGGTGGTCAGTCCCCAGGCAACAAGTTGGTCGGTGAGGCTTTGGCGGGTGTGATGGGCAGCAGACATGATGGCCTCTTCAAACAGAGAAGCTTGGATTTCTAGCCACCACAGCCTGCACCTACAACCCGCGTTTGGGTAACGGCTCTTGGGCTGCTCTTTGCGCACACAAACATGGTTGCAAAAGCGATTTGGTTGATGCATAGAAGCGCCTCGCACAGGCACATCACTTGCGTGGTGGACCATATGTGCAGGAGCGATGCGGGCGTAGCTCAGTGGTAGAGCATCACGTTGCCAACGTGAGGGTCGTGAGTTCAAATCTCATCGCCCGCTCCATTTTTAAAGTCTGGTTGCACGACTTCATTGCCGCATCAATGCGGCAGCCTGATCCGCCATGAGCGGCTCCGGCCGCTTGAACGTGGTTGAAGTGGCAACAAAGGCGTTGGTTTGCCCGGATTTTAAGATCGAACTCATCACATCGACGGCATGCAATGCCATCTCGAATGAGCAGCGGTGCGGGCGATTGTCTTGGATGGCGGCTGCCATGTCGGCCAATCCCGCCGCGCGATAATTGGCACGCGGATCGGTGTCGAGCCGCTCATTGGCTAAGCCCAACGGATGGCCATCGGTGGTAAGCGCTTGGATTGCGCCAGTGGGATCAACCCTTTCCAGCGTTCCACCGAAAAAGTTGGGATCAGGCAGGTAGAGCGAGCCTTGCGTTCCGTACAGCTCCATCGGTGCGTGGCGATGGGCCCACACATCCCAGCTCGTTGATAGTGTGATGGTGGCACCCTGATCGAACTCCAGCAGAGCATGGATGTCGGTTGGCGTGCCAACAGGAACTTTCTCACCAGCGCGTGGCTGCGAGGTGATGGCGCGCTCTTTGTGCGCCGACGATGCCAGCGCCGCGACCTGTCTCACTGGTCCAAGCAGTTGCAGCAGGTTGGTGATGTAGTAGGGGCCCATATCAAACATTGGTCCGGCGCCGGGCTGGTAGAAGAAATCCGGGTTTGGATGCCAGTGTTCCATGCCATGGCTCATCAGATGGCAGGTGCCCGATGTGATGCTGCCAACGTCACCAGCATCGATTGCCATGCGCGCGGTTTGGTGGGCTCCGCCGAGAAAGGTATCGGGGGCCGAGCTAACGCGCAGGCTTTTGCTGGCGGCCAATGTGCCGATTTGCTCACCCTCTTCCAGGCTGAGAACCATTGGTTTCTCGCTGTAGGCGTGTTTGCCAGCCTCTAAGATGCTGCGTGTGACGGCAGCGTGGGCGGTGGGAACAGTGAGATTGACGATGATGTCGATG
This sequence comes from Pseudomonadota bacterium, assembly GCA_039814945.1. Classification (GTDB taxonomy): domain Bacteria; phylum Pseudomonadota; class Alphaproteobacteria; order Rhizobiales; family MH13; genus MH13. The sequence continues at coordinate 280,222 of JBCCAF010000005.1, read as the reverse complement.
TCATCGTTGGCCAGCAGCGCGTCCACATCCATAGCGGGCACACCAAAGGCTTCGCTTTGGGCTTTGGCGGCGGCGGGGTTGAGGTCTGCCACGCCACGCAACTCAATGGTCTTGAACAGCGGCGCCAGCCGCAGATAGGTGCTGGCAATGTTGCCGCACCCGATGATGCCAACGCCAAGCGGCGCGCTCATGACTTTGTTCATCACGGGATTTCCTAAAGCGATTGGGTGGTTTCAAAGCCGCGCAGTGCGGTCAAAGAGGCGCAGGCAAAACGGCCATCATCTGAAGGGTTGTCATGTTCAACCACGAGCGACGGCACACCGAGTGCTTTCAGTTGGGTATAGAGTTTTGGCCAGTCCATGATGCCGGTGCCGACATCGGCCCAGCCACCCTCGTCGGTCTTTTCGCCTTTTGGCGCGATGTCCTTGATGTGTGCAGCGATAACCCGGGACCCCAATTGATCCAGCCACGCCTCTGGGTTGTGCCCGGCGATCTGCGCCCAGGCGAGATCGAACTCCAATTTCACATGCTCGCCAGCTCCCAAAATGAAGTCGATGGGGTAGTCGCCGCTCGGCATGGGCTGGAATTCAAAATCGTGATTATGCCATCCAAACTCGAAGCCTGCCTCTATAATGGGCTGTCCGGCCAAAGCCAGGCGCTTGCCGAAAGCTTTCCATCCTAATGCATCGCCTGGGCGCTCATCAGGCTCAAGGTAAGGCACGATGATGGCGCGCATGGCGAACCGTTTTGCAAGCTCGATGATATGATTTGGGTTCTGCTCGATCTGGTCGAGGCCGATATGCGCCGTCGGCATGGAAAGCCCAGTGGCGTCAAGACCAGATGTTAGAGCTTCGACCGAGCCTGCATCACCCATCAGCGCGCCATAGCCCTCAACGTCCTCATATCCCAGCTCAGCGAGCATGGTGAGTGTGTCGCTAAGCGGCCCGAAATTGCGGGAGCTGTAGAGCTGGTAGGCAAGCTTCGTCATGATGATCTCCGATGGTCGGTGAGCGGCCTATCATAGGTCGCGTCACACAGATCATGGAGAGAAATCTCGGCTCGGGGCCAGATTTTCAGGTAGCATCGCTGCCAATGCAGAAGCTGGACGTTCCTGCATTGGCTGCCACACCAGAAAGCCGGGGTGCGTTGTCTTGGAACTGCAAGATTTACGCGGCTTGGCGCACCTTTGAGAGAAACTCACCCATCGCCTCACGCATGGTGCGCGAACGCTCATGCAAGTCTTGGATAGAGCCGCTCATGGTTGTGCTCATCTGACCGGTGTTGGCGGCGGCTTCGCTCATTTCGCCCATCGCGTTGGTGACCGTTGAGGTGCCATCAGCCGCCTCGGTGACGTTGCGGGCAATCTCGGCCGTTGCAGCGTTTTGTTCCTCGGTGGCCGCTGCCATGGCGGAGGTACGCTCGGCGATGTCTTTGACCATTTCAGCAACAGATGACGTGGCCTCGATCGAGTCATCGGCAGCCAATCGCATTTCAGAAATTTGAGCGTCGATTTCCTCGGTCGCCTTGCCGGTTTGTTCGGCCAGGGCCTTCACCTCCGTGGCAACAACTGCAAAGCCTTTGCCGGCTTCACCGGCGCGCGCCGCCTCAATCGTTGCGTTGAGAGCCAACAGGTTGGTTTGCTCAGCAATATCGGTGATCAGCTTGGTGACATCGCCAATGCGCGCCACAACATCCTGCAAGCGTGCGACCGACTGGTTGGAGCGATCCACTCCGCCGGCGGCATCGCCAGCGGCAGATGATACGCCGTGAACCTGTTGATTGAGTTCGGCAATAGACGCCGTCAATTCCTCGGTGGCGCTGGCCACGGTGTTGACGTTGCCGGTGGCGTGTGCCGACGCATCAGCAACGCTTTGCGAGCGCTGTGCGGTCGACTCAGCCAGGCTGGACATCTGCGTGGCAGACTCATTGAGCTGATCAAACTCATCGATCATCGACTCAGTAACCGACAGAACGGTGGACTCGAAACGTTCGGCCATGTCGGCAAGCATGACTTGGCGATCCTTATCGGCCTGCTCGCGCGACGTCGTGCTTTCCTCTTCCAGCGAACGTGTGCGCTGAATGTTGACGCGGAACACATCGAGCGCCTTCGCCAACGCCCCGATCTCATCGCTGCGCTTGCCCATATCGATCACCTGATCGGTATCACCGGCGGCCAATTTGTTGGTGGTCCCGGCAAGCCGATTGAGCGGGGCAGAAATCAGCGTGTGGTTCAAAAAGCCGAACAGAATGGCCAGGAGCGTGACCAGTGCTGCACCGCCGACTGAAACGAACTCAGCGCGTGAAAGAGCTGCGTCTTTGTTTTGCAGAAGCTCTGCTGATCGTGCAGCGGCTTCTGCTGTAAAGTTATCGAATGCGGTGAAAACACTTTGTAGAAGCGCATCGCCTTGGCCTGTTACTTCCATCGCGCGGGCTTGATCAAAGGTCAGTGGATTGCGCATCAGGCGGAATTGGACGTGCGTGTGCTGACCAAGCCAGCTTTGCCAGCCGTTTCTGATCTCGCTGACATGAGCAGCAAAGGAGGGTTCAATGGACGCCGCTTGCGCTTCCAGACGGCTCAACTGCTCTTCAATGACGGGCGTCAGTTGGTTGCTGACTTGCACCATTTGGGGATTACCCGTGAGTGCGAAGGAGCGAGCGGCCAAAACCTGATCGAGGATATCGATCCGCAGGCTTTCGACTTCTTTTTCATAGGCATTGGACTGCGCAAGAACGTTAGATGATTTGTTGCCTTGTGAAACGCTGGTGAACGCGACGAGGCCGCAAAGCGTTGCGATGAGTGCCAAGCCGAGAAACGCGACGGCGCCTTTTTTCGAAACAGAAAGACTGTTCAACATCAGATTTATCCTTCCTGTCGCGCTTAGCTTTGCACGCGCTGGCGGCGCGCCAGTTCGGTGAGATTGACTTCGATGGTCGCGGCGCCGATGGCCTGCGTGCCATCCTCATTGGGAATGCTCAGATTGAGCTGGGCGCGCCAGATCTGCCAATCCTCGTCCCACTCGGCTTCATCGATGAAGACTGCATCTGGCCCGACAAGGAACGTGTTTTCATATTTGGCTTCGTCGCCTTGCCAATAGTCGCCAGTGATGGCGCTTTGCCCGACATTGAGCCCCTTGGCATCGACGATGAACATCTCGGTATAGAGACCCAAGGCGCTGGCTTGAATGCGGGTGAGGTAGCTGGAGAGCGGTGTGGAAAGCGTGGCCGAAATCAGCGGTTGGTTGTCGACTTCGCGCTCGGCGCGCCATTGCTGATCCAGCGTATCGATGTCAGCCTGCGTCAGGGACGTATGGCGCTGCGACTGCGCACTTACCATCATTGCAACGATGGGATTGGCGAGCCAGTCGCGTGTTTCTGCGATGAAAGCTGCATTGATCAATTGCTGCGGGTTGGGTGGAGCGCTGGCATCGTTGGCCATCGCCATTCCGCTCGCCTGCACTATGCCCATCACACCAAGGGCAATTGCCCATGTGGTTGCCGTTCGTCTCGCCATTCGTTCGCTCCTGCCCCAAACGTAATAATAAAAAGACTACGTAGTTATTCGGGTGCTAAGGTTACGACGACGTTAAATGATCAAACTCTAATGATATTTTTCTAAACTACTGATGTATTTGTCTTTTTAATTCAATCTATCGATGAGGCGGTCATTTCTTCAACTATTGGTTGTTCTGGCGGAGTCAGAGTTGTGTCTGCCAACAGCTAACGCAAAGGGCAATTGGACATAGAAGAATGCTGCTCACACTGCTTTCTTGGCTTCCGGCATTTTTACCGCCTGGGCAGCTTCCTCATCTTCGGGGAAAAGATGCGTCATATCGGGTAGGAAGGTGAAGTGAAGCTGCTCGCCAGGAGTGTAGATTTTATCCTCGGCGAGTGCTGCAATCAGCTTGTTTCCATCAGCCAACGTCACATCGACAACCGTTTCGCTAGCACCACTGGCTTGTCGCTCGTCATGGACAGGCAGCGCGCGATGGCGCACTTTGGCGCGTAGCGCCAGACCGTGGTTTTCAAGGGCGCACACAAGGAGGTGTTGTGAGCGCAGGCTGCAAGGTTGAAGCTGTTCGAGATGGTGTTGGTGGTGGCCAACGCATAGTGGTCGATGTGCCTGAGGAAGTGCCGCTTGAGCTGCGCTTTAATGGCACCGCTTATGCAACGATGATGGTAACCCCTGACGATCTTGATGACTTCGTTACAGGCTTTTCGCTGACCGAAGCGATCATTGAGAATGGCGAGGCTATCAAGGGCCTGACTGTGGTGTCGCAAGAGGGTGGTTTAGTGGCTGACGTGCAACTTCACGGCGCTGACTATGCGGCCCTGCTACGCGGTGGCGAGCGGGCCATTCCTGGGCGTACGGGATGCGGAATCTGCGGCGTGCGAACCCTGGATGAGACGCGCCGCGCGCTGAACCCCTCGCCTGCTGGGCCAGAGATCGATTTTAGCGCCATTCAAAGCGCACTGACCGCGCTTGATGATCCGAGATCAGGCAATGCGGCTCGGCGCGGCGTGCATGCGGCAGCCTTCTGCTTAGCTGATGGAACCATCTCCCACATTCGCGAGGATGTTGGCCGCCACAATGCGCTCGACAAGCTGATCGGTGCGTTGTTGCGTGCGCCAGAAAAGCTTGATGTGGCCGATGGATTTTGCCTTGTTACCAGCCGTTGTTCCTATGAGATGATTCAGAAAGCGGTGCGCGCGGGCTTTTCCACACTGGTTGCGATTTCCGCACCCACAGCACTGGCGTTGCGTGTGGCTGAAGAAGCAGGCCTCACCGTGATTGCGCTGGCCCGAAAAGATAGCTGTTTTCGGTTTGAAACGCGCCAGGCTGTGGCCCAGGAGATTGCCGTATGAGCAATGACAAACCAGACGGTGAGCCACCTGAAGGCGTTCGCCCTTATGACGCGCCTGCTGGTGGTTGGGGTGCGCTGCGCTCGGTGGCCAAGTCCCTGAAGAAAGAACAACGGATCGCGCAGAGCGCTGCGACGCTTCTCAAAACCAACCAACCCGATGGGTTTGATTGTCCTGGCTGCGCTTGGCCTGATCCCAAGCACACCTCCAGCTTTGAGTTCTGCGAAAACGGCGCAAAAGCGGTGGTCTGGGAAGCAACTGCCAAGAGGGTCGATCCAGCGTTCTTTGCGGCCCACACGGTCTCAGAGCTTTGGGCGAAATCCGATCATTGGCTGGAAGCGCAGGGCCGGGTGACTGACCCGATGCGCTATGATGCTGCCACGGACTGCTATGTGCCGGTGGATTGGGAGGAGGCGTTTGCGGCCATTGGCGCGCAGCTTGCCGCTTTGCCTGATCCCAATATGGCCGAGTTTTATGCCTCCGGTCGCACCTCCAATGAGGCGGCGTTTCTTTACCAGCTCTTCGTGCGCCTGTTCGGGACGAACAATTTCCCCGATTGCTCCAATCTCTGCCATGAGCCGACGTCTGTCGGCCTGCCCCACTCCATCGGTGTTGGCAAAGGCACGGTGAGCCTGGAGGATTTTGACGACACCGACCTCATTCTTTCCATCGGTCATAATCCCGGCACCAACCACCCGCGCATGCTGGGCACATTGCGCGATGCGGTGAAGCGCGGCGCGACGATCCTGGTGTTCAACCCGATGAAAGAGCGGGGCTTGGAAAAATTCCAATCACCGCAGCACATTTCTGAGATGGCGACGGGTCAGTCAACGGATCTGGCGCAGACATTTTACCAAGTGAAGATCGGTGGTGATGCGGCGGCCATCAAAGGCATCATCAAAGCATTGATTGCCTTGGATGAGGCTGGTGAGGACGCACTGGATCACGCCTTCATCGCCGAACACACCGAAGGGTTTGATGCGCTGGCCGCCGATGCGCAGGCGGCACCCTGGGAGGAGATCGAAACAGCGTCCGGTCTTACTCGCGATGCGATGGAAGAGGTGGCGGCGATCTACGCCAAGGCCAAGGCGACGATCATCTGCTATGGCATGGGCGTTACCCAGCATCGCTCCGGCTCAAAGAACGTTCAGCAGATCGCCAATTTGCTGTTGCTCCGCGGCAATATGGGCAAGCCCGGCGCTGGCATTTGCCCGCTGCGCGGCCATTCCAACGTCCAGGGCGACCGCACGGTGGGTATCAATGAGCGCCCACCAGAAGCGTTGCTTGATGGTCTGGAAGAGGTGTTTGGGTTCACGCCACCGCGCGAGCATGGCCATTCGGTTGTCGACAGCATCGAAGCGATGGTCGATGGGCGCGCCAAGGCCGCGATCTGCTTGGGTGGGAACCTGGCGATTGCCTCACCCAGTCCGCAGGATTGCATTGAGGGGTTTCGCAAGCTTGATCTGGCGGTGCATGTCACCACCAAGCTCAACCGCTCACACCTGCTGATTGGTGGAGAAAGCTATCTGCTTCCCTGTCTTGGGCGCACCGAGAAAGACGTGCAGGCGGGCGGCGAGCAAAGTGTGACCGTCGAAGACTCCATGTCGATGGTGCACGCCTCAAAAGGGTTTCTTGATCCGGCCTCACCCAATCTTCGCTCCGAGCCTGCCATCATCGCAGGCCTCGCCAAGGCGACCGTGGGCGAGACCCATGTTGATTGGAATGCGATGGTCGCCGACTACGGCCTGATCCGCGAGAAGATCGAGGCGGTTTTCCCAATCTTTGAGGATTTCAACCGCCGTATCCAAGACCCTGGCGGGTTTCACCTTCCCAATCCGGCGGCTGAGCGTGTCTGGAACACGCCATCAGAAAAAGCACAGTTTTTGCCGTTTCCGGGGCTGGAAGAGGATGTGCTCAAACTCACCACGGTGCGCAGCCACGACCAATACAACACCACGATTTATGGCCTTGATGACCGCTATCGTGGCATCTTCGGACGGCGCGATATTCTGTTCATGAATGCCAAGGACATCAAACGCTTAGGCTTTGCCGAAGGGGATAGGGTCGATCTCATCAATGCGATGGAAGAAACGCGCGCTGTCTACGCGCTCACTATCGTTGCCTATGATCTGCCAAAGGGCTGTTGCGCATCGTATTACCCTGAAACCCAGCCGTTGATCGCGCTCGACCACCGCGACGAGCCAAGTCGCACGCCCTCGTTCAAATCCATTCCGATCCGTGTGCAAAAGGCGTCCAATGGCTCGCCGCAGCATATGAGCGTTGGCCGCGACGGCCTTGTTGGCATGCCTGATTAGAAGGTCGTGGTCTAAGGGTGGCTGACCATCAAGCCTTCACGGACAAGGCGCTTGACCAGCACCAGCTTGCCAGCATCGTCCAGATCGCCGGGCAGGTCACGCACCTTGAACCGCTGGTTGGTCAGGCAGACGTCCAGGGCTGGCTTGGTATGGGCGGGTAGGCGAATTTCCGCGCCCTGGCAGCCCACTTGCACCATGGGGTTGCCGTCGGCATCGGTGCGATCTTCCATCTGGAAGATGAGTTGCGGCTGCGCCCCAACCTCTGAATCGATGGTCAATTCAGCAAGGCGGGCGAGCTGACGCATTTGGCCGGGCACGCGTGGGACGCGGTTTCTGATGAATTCGGTGCGGATGTGATCGACCAGTTCCGGCAGGCTCGCTTGGTCCTGCAGCCGCTGCAAAAGGTCGGCGAATGCGGTTTCCATCCCGGCCATATCAAAATCACCGCGTGCATGGCCCGCAGGCAAAGACGCGCGAAACGCCGGATCGCGATGGGCAACAGCAACGACCGCTTCGGTCACGAGGTCCGCCCAGGTGCGGGTCATCAGGCCAGTCGTGATATGCAGTGAGGTCTGATCGGTTGCCACCGCATCGTGAGTCAGGCCGCGCGGCACATAGCACATGTCGCCTGGTTCCAGCACGAAACGATCAGTTTCCTCACCGACGGTCATTTCCTCGCGATTGAAGCCCTGGGTAAGGAGCGGCAGTTCCGCCGGGTGATCGTAGATGCGCCACTCCTTTGTGCCTTCCACCTGCAAAACCAGCACATCGTGGCTGTCATAGTGGGAGGGAAAGCCCTGGCTGTGCGCGGGGGTTAGGTAAATGTTGGTTTGAATGCGCGAGGAAAACACGTTCTCCAGCGCCCGACAGAAGCGAGCCAGCGTTGGTAGGCGCTCCTGCAAACCTGACAAAATGATCGTCGCGCCATCGGCAAACAGCTGATTGACCCGAACGGCATCAATGAAACCGGATTCATAGGCAAAGTCTTCCGGCGTGATGCTCGCATTGGCCTGCACAACATTCACCTCAGGGGAGCTGAGACCCATGGTCGTGACCACGCGATCAATGTCGTCCACGGAGACAAGCTGGCTGTAATAGTCAGGGTCGTTGCGATGCACGACAATGTGCTTCTTCTCAAAGCTTTCGGCGAAAAACGCCTCGCGAGTGATTGGCGCTATCGACCAGTCGAAATCCAGCGTTGCGTGTTCCATCGCAGTCCCCGATTTTCTTTTTGTTTTTGTCCGGCCCGTAGGGGTAGCGCCTTGGCTCTGCCGATGCAACGTCACGCTGCATTCTCTTGCATTGACGATCGCAGGTTGGGAGGACTAGTGTCTGCGCTGAGGGCAACGACAATTGGACTAGATCGGGGGAGCTATTGATGGCTGATAAGACTGAGAAAAATACGAAAACGCTCGCAGAATCCGACATCACCACAAAACGTGGTGTGGGACGACGAGCTTTCCTGGGCATCATGGCCGCTGGTTCGGCTGGTGCTGTGCTTGCGCCGACACAGGCTGCCGCCGTCGATTCTGATGGCCGGCCTTGGCAGGATGCAGGTGGCTGCCCACGCGGACCCATTCAGCAGGGCGCGACTGACAATGACCTTGGAACTGGCTCCGACCCAGCTGGCGGTGGCCGGCATGGTTCGGGTCTAACCGACTCGGACCCAAGCGATTGGGGCGGCAACGGGCGCGGTGCGCCTTACTGCTAAGTTTTAGCTTCGATATCAATTCGTTGAGCATTGGTTTGAAATAAGGCTGCAATGTCGGTTGACGTTGCGGCCTTATTTGTTGCACTTCGAGGTGCGCGGATTCGTGCGTGCATGACATATCTGCCGCTCCTCAAAGTTGCATTCCAGGACCTTTTTCATGAGCAATTCGACCAAAACGCCAGCCAAAAAGCTGAGCGAAAACGATATCACAACCAAACGCCCTCTCGGACGCCGTACCTTCTTGGGCATCATGGCGGCCGGTTCTGTGGGCGCCACGCTGATGCCGACGCAGGCCGTTGCGTCCGACATCGACAATGGCACTTGGACGGATGAGGGCAGCTGCCCACGCGGCGATGGCGGCGCCTACACCAATTTGACAGATTCCGACAATGGCAATGTGACCGACAACGGCGGGTATGGCCGTGGTGCTCCCTACTGCTAACGCGATTGGTTTTCGAATGATTGAAAAGGCACAGGAGACTGCGCCTTTTTTATTCTCGGTGCAGTACCGTGTCGCCAAAGAATGAGCTTAAAAATTTCGGCTTGAAAGCTGCGGCAATCGCCTCTGGGTCATAGCCATCACGCACCCATTGCATGAAGGTTTGGCCTTTTGGCACACCGTCACGCACATAGGTTTCTACCATCGCGTCCAAAACGCCGGTTTTGGAGCCTTTGATGTGGCCATATTTCAGCGTCATTTGGTCAAGCGCGCGTTCATGATCATTGTGCAGGATCAAAAAATAGAGCGCGCTGCCAAGGCTTGCCCGGTCCGCACCTGCTTTACAGTGAATGACCGCCGGATAGGCGATGGATTGCAGCAGCTCTTCGAGTTTTTCCAGTTGCGCCACATCGGGCAGGGCGCGCGAGCGCAGTTGCAAACCCTCAAAAGCGATGTCGGCCTGCTCGGCGGCCTCTACCTCCAGCGGGTAGGAGCCATACTGCATGCCACCGCGTAGGTTGATGATGGTTTTTACGCCCATAGAACGCCATTTGCGCACTTGATGGGGCAGCGGTTGCGATGAGCGGTAGAGCTGATCATCCACTTTGTGGAAGTTGGTATACACGTAGCGGATCAAGCCGTGATCCATCGCCAGCATGTCAAACCATGCGTGCAGACGCCGCTGCCAACCAACCAGTGGTGGCTCAAAATAGGCCGTGCGTTCACTCAGGCGGGATGGAAAGACGCGACGGTAGAGAGCTTTGAGGGTCGGTGGCACGCGTGTCTGCTGTTTGCATTGAAAGACAGACCGTTCTCCTATCGGGGAGCTGAGCCAAGTGCAATTGGTGTGGGCGATAGGGGCGCCAGCATTGGGCGGATCTGGTCGCTGGCGCGAATCGCATGATTCTCAGCCGAGCCACCACAGAATCACCGGCGTGGAACGAATCGCGATTTTTAGAGCCGTTGCGGCTTTGTTCGCATTTTGATTCACACTTGGACTCCTCTTGGACTCATGATCATTCCGTGGAGCGGTATGATTGGTGGTTTTGTTCCGGGCACTTCAGAGCATTACCCAAAGGTAAACACGGGTGCGTCAAGCGCGTCTGCCGATGTTAACGGAAGCATTTGGCCAAGACCTTTTGACGTAGATATTGTTGCAGCGCCGTTATGACCATCAGCGAGGTTGCTTGCGTCGGGTTGGCCCAAAATGGGACAGGTGTCGTATGCCGATTTCATCGCGCGAAGGCATGTATCCAGCGGTTGTTTTTTTGCCATGCATGCCACTTCGCCAGCTAACCTTGTTGCGGATCGTACGCTGCCGGCGTTAACGTTTGTGATTTGTTTCTTGACGTCACGTCAGACACTTGTTTTGTCTTTGTTCCCTTCGCGATGCGACTCAGGTGGGCGTCTGAGTCAACGGGCAGGCGTGAAAAATCTTCGAGTCATGCCAAAGCTTTGCTGACTCATCTTGCCAGAGCAGCTGGGTATCCCCAATTCGATGGAGTCACTGTCGTGTCAGATTAACAATCAGGTTGCAGGCTGACGGTGCACAGTGATTCGCGCCTGATTATGGGTCACAAGGAGAGAGGGACGATGCCGCGCTTGTTCACCGGACTGGAGTTGCCGCGAGAAGTTGGCGATCAGCTGTCCTTGCTGCAGGGTGGGCTGCAAGATGGCCGAGGTGGCGCGCGCTGGATCGACAGGGATAATTTCCACGTCACGTTACGGTTCATCGGCGACGTTGATCATGGCGTCGCTCGCGAGGTGGTCAGCGCGCTGGACCGGGTTCGCCATGGCCCAATCACCCTGAAACTTGATGGGCTGGCGTCGTTTGGTGGCAACAAACCGCATTCGATCTTTGTGCGCATCGCGCCATCGCAGGAGCTGAGCGATTTGCAGGGCGAGCAAGAACGCATCGCACAACGCCTTGGCCTGAAAGCGGAGCGCCGCACGTTCATTCCGCACATCACGCTGGCGCGGTGTCGCGGCCTCGAGCCCGGCGCTGTGGCGCACTGGCTATCGCTGCGCGGCGGAATCATGAACCTCTCTTTTGAGGTGGAGCGTTTTGTTTTGTATTCCTCGCGGGACTCCGTGGGAGGCGGGCCCTATGTGGTGGAAGAAGACTATCCTCTGGTCGCGTAGAGCGTTTCGCGTTTAGCTTGAGACACGGAGCGTCACATAACGCGCTGAAATCTTTAATTTCAGGCAGCGTTATGTGATTCAGGTTTAACGCGAAACGCTTCAAAGGAGCCTCTTATGCCGATCTTATCTGACGCTGACCGTGATACCGCCCTTGCCACGCTGGAGGGTTGGGCCTTGGTCAATGATGGCAAAGCCATCGCCAAACGCTACGTGTTTGGTAATTTCGTTCAAGCCTTTGGTTTTATGACCAAATGCGCGCTGGAAGCGGAGAAAGCCGATCACCACCCTGAATGGTCGAACGTCTACAAAACCGTCGACGTGGCGCTCTTCACACACGATGCGGGCGGGCTGACGGAAAAAGATATCGCGCTTGCCAAAGCCTTCGACGCTTGCGTCTAAGCGTTGCGCCGCGCGACCGTGATACCCACATAGGGCGCATCTTGGTTCGAACAGGAAAACCCGATGAGCGTTGAAACCACCGCTGACACCGCTGAAAACCATCCGAGTGAGACCCCGCCAAGCCTTGATGGTGATGTGCTGGGCGAGGATGAACGCACACAGTTCGATCAGGATGAGGCGCGTGTGCGCCGGGATTTTTGGGTGACGGCCCGTAAGGCCGCTGGCAGCATCCCTTTTATGGATGAGGTTGTGGCAGCGTATTTTTGTGCGTTGGATCGAGAAACGCCGTTTCGTGTGCGCGGCACGTTGCTTGGCGCGCTTGCCTACTTCGTGCTGCCGCTTGATGGCATTCCCGATTTTATTCTCGGCCTTGGTTTCACCGATGATGCCGCTGTGATCATGGGCGTTTTGGCGCTGATGCGCGCCCATATCACCGATGAGCACAGAGCCGCGGCGAGGAAGGCTTTGCTGAAGGATCCGGCTTAGGCGCATCCTTTTCCGGTCGTCATCCCCGCCGTTAGCCGGGGCCAATTCCCATGTAAGAGGCGGCAGCAAGATTTTCGCCAGAAAACGCGTTGTAATGTATACCGGCTCAAGGCCGGGATGACGGCTCACGGTTCGGCCCAACCGCGGCACAAAAGAAAGGGGCTGGTCAATGTGACCAGCCCCCCGCGTTTTTTGTCCAGGATCGAACCTGTCGTGACGGCAAACCCAACCGGGCGCGCCGCCAGCATAATGGTTTAGCGCGCGCTCAGAGGCTGCTCTGACACGTTCGCTTCACCACCAGTTCTAACCTGGCCATAAAAATCGCTCGACATCAGTCACCTCCTTTCGGTTGTTGAAAACAAGAAGAGAGTGGTGCCGAATCAACGCGTTGGCAAGAGCGAATTTGGGCAAGGGAGAAAATACGATGGAACTGATGGAAGATGACTCAGTCGACCGCCTGGTTTGTGTGCAGGTGACGTATGGCGACGCCAAACAAGCGCGTGAGGTTGCCAAGCAGATTGTCGAGAAGCGATTGGCCGCCTGCGTACAGCAGGTGCGCATCTCCTCAACCTATGTGTGGGAAGGAGCGGTGGAGGAAGAGGCTGAGCATCTTTTGACCATCAAGACAGTAATGTTGCGCGTGCGTGATCTGGAAGACTTCGTCCGCGCCAACCACCCCTATGACGAGCCGGAATTTTTGGTGCTGCCCGTGCTGGGCGCCAGCGTAGGGTACGCGCAGTGGGTGCGGCAGAGTGTAGGGTAAAAACGAACGACGACAGATTGATAATCTGCGGTTGATTTTTAAGAGCGCACCAGTTGGATAAGTGGCTCGAACGCGTAGAGAGCTGATCTGCGACCGGACGCAGCTTCCAGTTCGACAAGCAATCCTGCTTCAACAAGGGCCCGCGACAGGCGAATGGCGGTTGGTTTGGGTATGCCGCTTTTGCCGGTGAATCGTCCGTTGCGAAATATCGGATTTTGGAAGATGAAGTCTTGTGCCGACGGCGCCCATTGCGAGTTGAGTGTCGTGCGAAAGACGGATTTCATCTCCTCATAAAGATCGGAGATGGCGATGGATGTTTTGAGGTTCTGCTCTGCTTGGCTGGCCACAGCGTTGAGAAAAAACGCGCACCACCCGGTCCAATCACCCGAGGCGGACACCTCGCGCATGCGCTCAACATAGGGCGATTTGTTCTCTTCAAAGAACGCGCTGATGTAAAAATGCGGTTCTTCGATCAGGCCTTTTTTCCAAAGTGACAGTGTGATCAGCATCCTGCCGATTCTGCCATTGCCGTCGTTGAACGGATGCAGCGCTTCGAATTCAACATGCGCCAGTGCAATGCTGAGCAAGGGTGGAACACGCTCATCAGCCATGAAGTCGACCAGCTTTGCCATGCCAGGCGCGAGCTGCTCTGGTGATATGGGTGTGAAGTGGATCTGCCTGCGTCGATCATCGCCCACATAGTTCTGCTCGGTCTTGTAAGCGCCAGGGCTTTTTGAGGCGCCGCGACCGGCGCCAAGCAGCGTTCCATGGGCTGATCGAATGAGATGCTCGTCGATTGGATAACCGTCAAGAATGCTTTGCTGGGCTCGCTTAAGAGCTGCGGCATAGAGAGCCACTTCAAGCGTTTCGACTCTCACATCTGAGGGCGTTTCATCATCTTTCGCGTCGGCCTCGTATCGCAGCACCTCGTCAATCGTCGAAATGGTCCCTTCCATCCGAGAGGAAACCACCGCCTCCTGACCTCTTAGAGGTGTGACGAGAAAGTCGCTGTTGTGGAGTGCTTTGAGGGTCTGATCGTACCGTGCCAAAGCCTCGCGGGCATCGCCCATTGGCGCGAACAGCCGTTCGTAGTCCAGGGTCTTGGGTGGAAACTGGCCGTAATGATAGTCAATGTTGCCATCGAAATTGTAGCGTTCCAGTGGTAACCGCATACCATTCCTAGGCTTGTGTCGAAGCGATCCTGCTTTTTGATCCACAACTTGACTTGTTGACGGTCTATGCGACACAAATCCTTTTGTAAATCATTTTTTGTGTTTTGTGATCCACAAATGCATTTCTGTCTCAAACACCGCACACAAGAAAGTGCTTGGGCTGCGGGTAGATGGGAAACCGTTTTGTCGACCATACAAAAGGCGGGCGCACTTCCATCGGTTCTGGCCTTTCGCCCAACCGAGGAATGCACCCGCCTTCTATGAACTTATCGTCCTATGCCTGGGTCATGCCTTTTCGTTCCATTTATTCGGAACGACCGCCACTTCCCTTTGCTCTGGGCGTACCGCCCAACCGCGGAGTTCCCTTGCTCCGTTCCTACCGAACGACCGCGTGGGTTACCCCTTGTTCTGCCGGTTATCGATCAGGTCGGTCACAACGCTTGGGTCAGCCAAAGTTGAGGTATCGCCCAGATTATCAAACGAGTCCTCGGCGATCTTGCGCAGGATACGGCGCATGATCTTGCCGGAGCGGGTTTTTGGCAGGCCTGGTGCGAACTGGATCAAGTCTGGGCTAGCAATTGGCCCGATCTCCTGACGCACCCACTTCACCAACTCTTTGCGCAGATCATCGGATGGCTCTTGGCCTTCCATCAGCGAGACATAGACATAGATGCCTTGGCCTTTGAGGTCGTGTGGATAGCCCACAACGGCAGCCTCTGAGACCTTTGGATGCGCCACCAGAGCGCTCTCAACTTCCGCAGTACCCATGCGGTGACCGGAGACGTTGATCACATCATCGACGCGACCGGTGATCCAATAGTAGCCGTCCTCATCGCGGCGACAGCCGTCACCGGTGAAGTACATGCCTTTGTAGGTGGAGAAGTAGGTCTGGATGAAGCGCTCATGGTCGCCATAGACCGTGCGCATCATGCCTGGCCAGGCATCAAGGATCGCCAGATTGCCCTCGGTTGCGCCTTCTAGAATGTTGCCTTCAGCATCCACCAACGCAGGCTGCACACCGAAGAACGGACGTGTCGCTGAGCCCGGCTTAAGCGGTGTGGCGCCTGGCAGCGGTGTGATCAAGATGCCGCCGGTTTCGGTCTGCCACCAGGTATCGACGATGGGGCAGCGCGCATCGCCGACCACATTGTAATACCAGTTCCAGGCTTCTGGATTGATTGGTTCGCCAACCGAACCCAGAATCCGAAGCGTTGAGCGGTCGGTTTTCTTCACATGTTCTTCGCCAGCGCCCATCAATGAGCGGATGGCGGTTGGTGCGGTGTAGAAGATCGAAACCTTGTGCTTGTCGACCACATCCCAGAAACGGCTGGGCGATGGGTATGTCGGCACACCTTCGAACATCAGCGTGGTCGCGCCGTTGGCGAGCGGGCCATAGACGATGTAGCTGTGGCCGGTAACCCAGCCAACATCGGCGGTGCACCAGTAGACGTCACCGTCCTGATAATCGAACACATATTGGTGTGTCATCGAGGCGTACGTCAGATAGCCGCCGGTGGTGTGCAGCACGCCCTTTGGCTGCCCGGTGGAACCGGAGGTGTAGAGGATAAACAGCGGGTCTTCGGCGTTCATTTCTACCGGTTCAATGAAGTCTGGCGCCTTGGCTGCTTCCTCATGATACCAAACGTCGCGCCCGTCTTGCATGGCGATGTCGCCGCCAGTGCGTTTCACCACGACAATGGCATCGACAGGCGCATTTTCTGCGGCTTTGTCGACATTGGCTTTCAGCGGCACTTTTCTGCCGCCGCGCAAGCCTTCGTCAGCGGTCACGACCACTTTGGAGGAACAGCCTTCGATACGCTGGGCCAGCGAATCCGGTGAGAAGCCGCCAAACACAATCGAGTGCACCGCGCCGAGGCGGGCGCAGGCGAGCATCGCATAGGCGGCCTCTGGGATCATTGGCAGGTAAAGCGTCACGCGGTCGCCCTTTTCGACACCGGCGGCTTTCAGCACGCCAGCCATCTTGTTCACGTGTTGGCCGAGTTCGCGGTAGGTGATCTCCAGATGCTCGGACGGGTCATCGCCTTCCCAGATGATGGCCACTTGGTCGCCGCGCGTGGCGATATGCCGGTCCACGCAGTTGGCAGCCACGTTCAGCGTGCCATCCTCGAACCATTTGATGGAGACATTGTGCGGGTCGAACGAGGTGTTCTTCACCTTGCTGTAGGGCTTGATCCAATCGAGCCGCTTACCGTGCTCGCCCCAAAAGGTATCTGGGTCGTTGACCGAGGCCTCGTACATGGCCAGATATTTGTCATTGTCGATCAGGGCTGCCGATGCAACGGCATCCGGCACTGGATAAACTTCACTCATACCTTGTGTTCCCTTTGTGCGTTCCCCTCAGACAGGCCGTTTTACGTAAGATGGCTGGCCCGCTGATGATGGTCTCTTTGCTTCAGCTGCCCCTCTTTGTGGAGGCTTTGCCGCTCTCAATGGATTGTTTCTACTGCTAAGTACCGCAGTGCAGCAAGGCGAGCCGCGTTGCCCTTTGGTTGGGTGGAAAGACGTTGAATACGGTTTTCCGGCGTTGATTCCGGTCAAAGCACGACCATGGTCTAAGGCCTTTTGGGCCTTGCATCCGTAGCGTTGCGGATATTGAGAACGAGCGCTTGACCTTCCAGCGACTGGAAGCCCTATCTATGGAACATGGAACGATCTGACCCCCCTTCTGCGCTTGAAAAGGCTGCCGCCTGTTGCGGTGGCGCTGAAACCACCACCACCGCACCCACCATTGAGAAAACTGCAAGCTGTTGTGGTGGCAGCGACGTTGCGAGCGATCAGCATCGCCCTGCCAAGAGCAAACGTGACTGGCTGCTTTGGGGCTCAGGGATTACCATTTTTGTCGCTTATGTTGCCTCGTTCTTTTTGGGTCACACGGATCTTTGGGGCCTGGGTCATTTCACCCACGCGATCCGCGATATGATCAACATTATGTGGTGGGGCATTTTGATCGGTATGGTCGCCGTGGGGGTGATCGACCGGGTGCCGCGAGAATTCGTGATCGGCATTATTGGCCGCGATCAGAGCGCTAAGAGTTTAGGCCGTGCGGTGCTTGCCGGATTCTTTCTCGATCTCTGCAACCATGGCGTTCTGATGGTTGGCGCAAAGCTCTATGAACGTGGCGCGTCACTTGGCCAGGTGTTCGCGTTCCTCATCGCAAGCCCATGGAACTCGCTGTCGCTCACCATCATCATCGGTCTGATGATGGGGTGGGGCTGGATGGTGGTGTTCGTCCTCGCCTCGCTGGTGATCGCTTTTATCACCGGTTTGATCGTTGAAGCGCTGGAGCGCGCTGGCAAAGTGAGGCCGAACCAAAACCGCGTCGAACTGCCGGAAGACTTTCAGATTTGGCGCGAGGCCAAAGCTGGCCTGAAAGCCACGCGCTACGATTGGGTTTTCGTGAAAGATGTCGCCCGCCGGTCGGTCACAGCCAGTAAAATGGTACTGCGCTGGCTGTTCTTCGGTGTGGTGCTCGCCGCCCTTATCCAGGTGACGGTGCCGACGGATGTTTTTGCCACATGGTTCGGTGCGACATTCCTGGGACTGCTAACCACACTGCTCGCCGCAACCATCATTGAAGTGTGCTCGGAAGGCTCTGTGCCCATCGCAGCGGACCTGATGACCCGCGCTGCGGCCCCCGGCAACGCGTTCACGTTTTTGATGGCTGGCGCAGCGACTGATTACACCGAGATCTTGGTGCTGAAAGAGGTGACGGGTCGCCTGAAAGCCGCGCTGCTTTTGCCGCTGCTCACCGTGCCTCAAGTTGTGGCTATCGGCTGGATGTTGAACGGCGTTTAACGGCTGATCAGGCCTCGCAGCCACTTCATTTTCCACATCAAAATGCCGGTTAGCACCACCAGTGGAATGACACCGAACCGGAGCGCATCAGCATAGGCTTCGTTCCCTGCCAGCGGCGGCGCGTACAGATAGGCCCCGATCAAAAGACCAGTGATGATGTGAAGCGTTCGTAAGGTGGTGCGGAGTGTTGATGCGCGCATGGCCTTGATCCTTGTGATGGGGGGAGATGCGTGTATGTTGACAGTGTCAATATCAGATATATGGACACTGTCAATATGACGGATGACAAGCTGCCCTATCACCATGGGGATCTGCGCGAAGTATTGGTGAACCGTGCCATTGATCAGGTCGAGCAAGACGGGCTCACCAAGCTCAGTCTGCGCAAGATTGCTGCGGATGTCGGGGTCAGTCACAACGCCCCCTACATGCATTTTGCCAACAAGGACGCCTTGTTGGTGGCTGTCGTAGCTGAAGGCTTTGCTTTGCTGCGTGCTGCCATCGCAGAGGCTGGTGGCACAGAGGAGTTGCGTGCGGAGGATTGGCAGAGGCATGTGAAGGCGGGGTTTGCCGCCTATGTTCACTTTGCGCGTCTGCGACCGCGTCTTTACGCCTTCATGCATCAACCACTGGGAGCTGCGCCGACCCAAGGTGACGGCACCGCAGATGCTCTGCAACAGGCTGGGCCGGCGGCACTTACACGTTTGGCTGGAACGTTGGCAACCGGTCAGCGCCTTGGTCTGGTGCGCTCCGGCGATCCCAGCGCACAAGCGCTTTGGGTATGGGCAACGCTCCACGGGCTGGCTGGGCTAACAGGCAATGCGCGGCAATCATTCGGCGAGCGTACGCCAGATCAGGTGACCGATGAGGTTTTGGATCAACTCCTAGATGGTCTCTCGACATCAACGTCTTAGTTGGATTGGGTTTTCCCCGCCGCATCCCTAACGCCAAGCTTGCGGGCGCGGGCATAGGGCCAAAACGTCAAAGCACAGATGATGGCAGCCAACACAAAGGGGGCGCCTGGCAGATAGAGGGGCGCGTCGTCGCGCGTGAACCAGGCGAACAGTCCTGTCATCACCGGCGGTGCGATGAAGGCGACAATGGCGGTGGCGCTCATCACCGCGCCATTGAGCTCGCCCTGCTCACTTTCACCCACAGCGTTGGATGCCAGCCCCTGAAGCCCGGAGTTGCCGAAGCCTGAGACAGCCGTCAGCACCATAATCATGTAGCCGACCGTTCCATTGGGCGCGACCGCGAAGGCCGCAAAGCAGGCAATTGACAACAATGTAGAGCCGATGATCACGCGGTGCTCGCCGTAGCGCGCCAGAACGATGCGCAATATCAGGCCCTCGCCAATGGCTATCACGATGCCAAACACCGCAAGCGAAAGGCCCACTTGCGCTGTCGACCAGCCAAACTGAACCGGCGTGTAATAGGGCCAAACGGACGGATAGACCTGCATTGCCAGTTCCAAAATCGCGCCAGCAATGATCAACATCAGAACCGGTTTCAGCCCCCAGAAATGGCGCAGGGTGCCGATGGGGTTGGCGCGTTTGATCTCAAAGCGGCGACGTTTTTCCGGTGCCAGACTTTCAGGCAGGACAAACAGGCCAAAGACAACGCCAAACGCACAAAACGCAGCAGCGGCCCAGAACGGTAGCCGAGGGTCCAGCGTGCCGAGCAAGCCGCCAATGGCCGGTCCGATGACCAGCCCAACGCCGAAGGCCATACCGACCAGCCCGAAATTGGCCGCCCGTTTTTCTTTTGACGAGATGTCGGCGATGTAGGCATAGGCGGTGACGTAGCTTGCGCCTGCCATGCCAGAAAGAATGCGGCCCACAAACAGCCAGAACAGTGTTGGGGCCAGCGCCATGATCACATAGTCAATGGCCAGCGCGAACAGGCTGAGGAGCAGCACCGGGCGGCGGCCAAATCGATCCGACAAACCGCCAAGAACGGGCGCTGAAAAGAACTGCATGAACGCGTAGACGAACAGCAGCCAACCGCCGACCAGCGCGGCATCGCCCAAAGTAATCAGGCCACTGCCATTGGATTCAGAGATTTCTCGGATCAGCTCGGGCAGCACGGGAATGATGATGCCAAGGCCCACCACGTCGATACCGACCGTGATCAGGATGAAAGCCATCGCGCGGGTACCACCCGCAGGGGGCGTTGTTGTGTCTGTGGGTGGTGCGGCGTCGGTCATAGCCGGCTGGCTTTGCGCCTACCTCCGGCAACGGTCAAGCGCCAACGCGCATCATTGGCCAACAACACTGACAAAGCCTGTCAGTGTTGTTGGCCAGGCACAGCTGGCCTTAGCCTAGTTCGTCTACTGATGAGATCACCTTGCCAAGCAGGCCATACTCTTTGGCTTCCTCGGTGTTGAGCCAGAAATCCCGCTCCATATCCTGCTGAACCCGCTCGATGGTCTGGCCGGTGGCTTCAGCGAAAATGCCGTAGAAACGCTCGCGCATTTTGCGGATTTCATTGGCCTGGATTTCCACATCCGAGGCCTGACCGCCCACGCCGCCGCGCGGTTCGTGCAGCAAGAAGCGGGTGTTGGGCAGGCAGAAGCGTTGTTCCACTGGCGCGCCGACATAAATCAGCGCACCTGCTGAGGCCACCCAGCCTGAGCCAATCGCGCGCACCTCAGGTTTGATGAAGCGGATGACGTCGTGGATCATGTCGCCGGATTCCACATGGCCGCCGGGCGAGGAAATGATGATGTTGATCGGGTCATCGCTGATCTGCGAAAGCGCCAGAAGGCGGCTGGTGGCATCGCGTGCGACCTTGTCGTTGATCTCGCCGGTGATCAGCACATAGCGCGACTCGCTGAGCGCATCTTCCAGCCGCCGCCCTATGGCCTGGGGTTTGGCGTTATCATCGTCGCGATCAGCATCCATCATCGGACATTCCTCTTTCGAATCGTGGGTGGCCAAAAAGCCGTCAGCATCAGGCGTAGCGATGCGTTGGCAGGCCCGTCAACCGGTTGTGAGAGGCCAGCGTCTTTTCGCCCTGATAATGGAATGGTCTGGCGCCTCCGGCGGCACCATTGGATCGGCAGCTTAACATCCAGCTTCCATGCAAAACGCCGCGCCCCTTTTTGGGAGACGCAGCGTTTTTTATTGGGTGGAGGTAATAAGGCGCTACGCGGCTTTCACCCGGTTCAGGAAGCCATCGATCTCTTGGCGCAAATCATCAGAGTCAGAGCGCAGATCGGCCACGGCGCCTTGAACCACTTCGGCGGATTGGTTGGTTTCCGCCGCTGATTCCTGCACTTGCAACACATTTTGCACAACGGTGCTGGTGCCCTGCGCGGCTTCGCTGACATTGCGCGAAATCTCTTCAGTCGCCGAACCCTGCTGCTCCACCGATGCTGCTATGGCGGAGGTTGTCCGGTTGACGTCCTCCATGGTCGTTCCGATGGTGCGGATGGCCTCAACGGCCTCGTCGGTCGAGCCCTGAATGGACTTGATCTGCGCGCCGATTTCCTCCGTTGCTTTGGCCGTTTGCGATGCGAGTGTTTTCACCTCGCTGGCCACGACCGCAAAGCCTTTGCCGGCCTCGCCAGCACGGGCTGCTTCAATTGTCGCATTGAGCGCCAAAAGGTTGGTTTGTTCGGCGATCTCAGAGATCAGCTGTACCACATCTCCAATTTTCTGTGCAGCACTGGAAAGGCTTTCAACCTTACCATTGGCATCGCGGACGCTTTGTGTCGCGCCATCAACAATGTCGTTGGTTTCGGCCACTTGGCGCGAAATTTCGCCGATAGATGCGGACAGTTCTTCGGCAGCTGCCGCAACGGTTTGAACGTTGTTGGACGCTTCCTGTGAGGAGGTGCTGGCTGAGGAGACACCAGCTTCGGTATCACCAGAAACGGTGGTGAGCCGCTGCGCGACATCGCTCATGTTCACGGCGCTTTGCCCAATCTTGTTGAGCACGTCTGTGGCTGTCTCCCGGAAATCTCCGATCATGCCGTCCAGCGCGGTTTGGCGATCAACGGCTGCCTCTTTGGCGTTGCGTGTTTCATCTTCCAGGCGAAGTCGTTCGCTGGATTGGTCGCGCAAAACTTCCACCGCATTGGCAAGCGTTCCAAGCTCGTCTTTACGTTCGGTGAAAGCAACGCGGCCTTCCAAGTCGCCCTTGGCGATTGCATCAACCTTTTGCGTGATCGTTGGGATCGGTTTTGTCAGTCGGCGAACCACAAGCGTGCTCACCAAACCAGCGATGAGAAGAGCCAGCAGGCTCGCCATACCAAGTTGGGTCAGTGCGTCGTTGCGGCGGCCAACGATGGCAGCCTTCTCAACGCCAACGTAGAGAATGCCAACAACGGAGCCGACGGTATCAAACACTGGCTCGTAAATGGTGAAATAGTCTTTGCCCAGAATGAGCGCCTCTCCGACGAAGGTGTCGCCACTACGAAGCACAGGGAAGACAGCTCCGTTTACACCAAGAGGCGTTCCCACCGCCCGTTCACCATCTGGCTTGATGATGTTTGTGGTCCGACGCCAAAAGTCGCCGCTTTCCTGATCAAACGCAAAGAGTGTGGCTGTCTCACCTGTGATCGCGCCAACTGTGTCGATCATCCCATGCGATGCAAAGCTTTCGGGAATAGGCTCGCTGGTGGTCAAGCGCTGCACGCCGCCGTCGGACGACCATTCAACCGAGAAGCCCGGCATATCGCGCGCAAACACTGCTGCGGCGGCATTCAAGCTGACATGCTGCTTAGATTGCGCGTCCTCAGTGCTAAAAATCGAAAGCTGGTAGCCGGTGATGGCCAGGACCAAAGCGCCCGTCAGCGCAACCATGCAAATGGTTGTGGCGGTAATTTTGGCTGTCAGTGAAAGGTCAGGAAGCAGGTTAGGAAACTTCATTATAGGCACCCCCAAGTGCGCGGCAAAAAAGCCCGTTGTTCAACGCTCATGAAATTAAAGCGTAAAAATAAGGGGAAACGCATAATTGTACGTTAACGCTAAGTAGTAACGCCGGAGATATCTACCATTGGTTGTTTAGGTGAAGGATTGTGTCGCGCACGTAAGGGTTATTTGCTGCAACCAAGACAGGCAGAAGCGTTTTACAACTTTTAATTGTATCTAGTGAAGATTCTACGGCCTTAGTTGTGCATCGTGCTTTGCAAGCGAAAGGCTGCCCATAGAAACGCCTAAACTGGCTTCAGAGTTTCTGGGTCGATACCGCCCATGCCGCAGACGATTTTCCATTCTTCGTCCTTCACCGGCTGGACTGAGAGCCGCATGGAGGTGACGAGGGCCATATTGGCCAGGCTTTCGGTGGCTTTCACCTGCTTCAAGCTCACCGGATTGGACACGTCGGCCAGTGCGCGAATATCGACGCATTCCCAGCGCTCATCATCGGTGGTGCTGTCGGAGTGGATCTCGGCGCTCACCTCGGCAATGCCGACGATCTCAAGGCCTTCATTGGAGTGGTAGAAGAACGCGCGGTCGCCAAGCTTCATCTCGCGCATAAAGTTGCGGGCCTGGTAGTTGCGGATGCCGTCCCATTCTTCGCCAACCACGCCCTTGGCTTTCTGTTGCTCCCAGGACCATTTGAAGGGTTCGGATTTAAAAAGCCAGTAGCGCATCACTTGGCTCCTTCGGCGGTTTCGGGGTTGTTGAGCAACCAGTTCCAGGGTCGAATCTCAACAGTTTCAAACAGACCGGCTTGGGCATACGGGTCAGCCTCAGCGAAGGCCTGCGCGGCGGTCCTATCGTCCACATCAATAATCACCAGCGATCCGTCGGGTTTTTCGTCAGCACCCAGAAATGGCCCGGCCCCCTTCAGATTCGCACCGAGACTTTGGAGGTGTTCAACATGCGCTGGACGGTTGTCCAAACGCACCTGAAGATGGTTCGGCTTGTCGGTACAGATGATGGCGAAGAGCATGGGTGTGGTCCTTCAAAGGTGAAATCGTCTGGTGTTCGTCTGCTTCAACAAGCAGACCGTCTGCATGAATTCCGTCTGAATTCCGCATCCAGTCTGCATAAATCGGGGTTAGTCTGCATCCCGTCCGCCCTTAGTCCGCAAGCCGTCCGCATGATTTGGGCCAAAAGGGAGTCATTCTCGTTTCAGTGGGCGGGTCATCAGGGCGTCAATGGCGTCCTCAACGGACATATCATTCTCCACCACGCGGGCAACCGTTTGGGTGATTGGCATATCGATGCCAGCGGCCTCGCCCAAGGCCAAAGCAGCGGCTGCGGTCTTGGCGCCTTCGGCGAGCGGCTGCCCGGACGATAAAAGACTAGCCACATTACTACCTTTGCCCAATTCGTGGCCGAAACGAAAGTTTCGCGACCCCGCAGTGGAGCAGGTTAGAATCAAATCTCCTAAACCAGATAGGCCCACCAATGTTTCCGGTCGCGCCCCTTGTGAAATAGAAAGACGGCTAAGTTCTGCAAAGCCTCGTGTGATAAGAGCTGCCTTGGCACTCTCACCCAGGCCCTTGCCCTCGACCACTCCCGCAGCGATAGCGAGCACATTCTTCAGTGCACCACCCAGCTGCACGCCAATCAGATCATCGCTGGCGTAGGGGCGGAAGTTTGGTCCCTTCATCAGCGCGCAAAGGCGGTCGGCCGTCTCCAAAGTCGGCGCGGCCAAGGTGACAGCGGTCGGTAGCCCACGTGCTACATCATGGGCAAAGGACGGGCCGGAAAGGACCGCGATGGTGGGTTCGGGGGCTTCTTCGCGAACAACATTGGTGAGCCGTTCCTGCGTGTCGCGTTCCAGCCCTTTGGCGGTGATGATCAAGCTGTGGCTTGAACGCAGGTGTGGTGCCAGATCACGCACGGCCTGCCGCGTTGATTGTGCCGGCATGGCCAGAACGATCACGGCGTGAGGTGACCGCAACAAGGAGTCCTGCCATCCAGAGTCCCGTTTCAAAGAATGCGCTTGAAGACTCTCTGGCAGACGGATTGATGGCAACGCATCTTTGTTTTCTCTAAGCGATTGGATCGCATCAGCTTTTTCGTCTGATCGGGCGATCAGATCGACATCGTACCCAGCTCGTCCCAGCATAATGGCGAGCGCTGTGCCCCACGCGCCTGCGCCAACCACCGTATAGTTCACCGGCTCCGTAATGCTTGCACCGCTCATGCACGCGCGCCTTTCTTACCCGAGCCAAGCTTAGGCGCGGCCTGCGAATCCAGCGGCCAGCGGGGGCGAGCGGTTGGATCAAAGCGCGGTAAATGGACTGATTCACGCTCAAGCGCCGCCCAGGCGATCATCGCGGCGTTGTCGGTACAGTGATGCGCTGGGGGTATTACCAATCGCCCTTCGCGTTTTGTGATGAGATCGCTCAAAATGGCTCGAATGTGGGTGTTGGCGGCCACACCGCCCGCAGCCACAAGCACCGGTGGGCGCGCGTAGCGCTCAGAGAAGCGCGATAGGGCCGATGACAAGCGATCTTTGATTATTTCGCCAACGGAACGTTGAAAACTGGCGCACAGATCAGCGACGGCCTGATCGTCCAGAGGCGCGGCCTTCTCGGCGGCCAAACGCACGGCTGTCTTCAATCCGGCAAAAGAGAAGTCGCACCCCTCCTTACCCTTCAGTGGCACCGGCAAAACAAAGCGATCAGGATCACCAGATTTGGCCATACGTTCCACCGCTGGTCCGCCTGGAAAGCCAAGCTCCAGTAACTTTGCCGTCTTATCAAATGCCTCACCGAGGGCATCATCCAGCGTGGTGCCCCAGCGTTGATAGTGGCCAACACCTTCCACACACAGGATCTGGGTGTGTCCGCCAGAGACCAAAAACAGCAGATAGGGGAAGGAGACGGCCTCGCCCAAACGCGGCGAAAGCGCATGACCTTCCAGATGGTTCACTGCGATGAAGGGTACATTGATCGCGCTGGCCATCGCCCGGCCTGTCACCAGCCCAACCAGCACACCGCCGATCAGGCCCGGTCCGGCGGTGGTGGCGATGCAATCCAGGTCTTTGGGTTTCAGATTGGCCTCATTGAGCGTTGCGGTGATCAGACGATCGAGATGATCCACATGGGCGCGGGCAGCGATTTCAGGCACCACGCCGCCAAAGGGTGCGTGATCGTCAACCTGGCTGAGCACGGTTTCCGCCTCGATGGCCGCATGACCATTGCGCCCGCGGCGCACAATCGCCACGGCGGTCTCATCACAGCTGGTTTCAATACCAAGAGCGCGCATGAAAGGTCTTTGTCGAGGTTCGCATAGGCAGTTGATCGGTCTAGCGGGTGCCAACCGGTTCGTCTATTGCAGGCTTGGTCAGGCGTGTGCCAGCCCATAGCATCGCACGCATGATTTGACAGCCTTTCTGTTTGGAGCCCGTTTTTTGCCTCTTCTCACCATTGGAACCCGCGGTAGCGCTTTGGCGCTGGCCCAAGCGTATGAAACCCGCACACGGTTGGTTGAAGCCCATGGGTGCTCGCCGGACGATATCGTGGTGCAGGTGTTTTCGACCAAGGGCGATGAGATTTTGGATCAACCCCTGGCGGAGATCGGCGGCAAAGGGCTGTTCACCGAAGAGATTGAGGCCGCGCTTTCCGATGGGCGGATCGATATCGCCGTGCATTCTTCCAAAGATATGCCAACGGATCTGCCCGCTGGTTTGGCGCTGGATGTGTTTTTGCCACGAGAAGACCCGCGTGATGTCTTTATTTCGCGCGCTGGGGCAACGCTGGAAACGCTGCCTACCGGTTCCGTTGTCGGCACGGCAAGCCTGCGACGGGCAGCGCTGGTGAAACGCCTGCGCCCTGACCTTCAAACCACATCGATCCGCGGCAATGTGCAAACCCGCCTTCAAAAACTGTCTGACGGCGTGGTGGATGCCACGCTTCTGGCGCTGGCTGGCCTATCACGACTTGAGCTTGAGCCGGACCATATGAGCATTTTGCCACCTGCTGATTTTCCTCCCGCGCTGGCGCAAGGGGCCATTGGCATTGAGACCCGCAGCGATGACACGCGCGTGCTGGAACTGCTTGCCCCGATTCATCACGTTGAAACGGGTGATGCGGTGGCGTGCGAACGGGCGTTTTTAAAAGCGTTGGATGGCTCCTGCAAAACGCCCATCGCAGGGCATGCAACCGTGCATGGCGACGACATCATGCTTTCTGGCTTGGTGCTCACCGAAGATGGCACGCAGCACCATGCCACGCACGTGAAGGGCAAGCGCTCTGAGGGTGTGACGCTGGGCGCTGAGGCCGGAGCCGCGCTGAAAGCAAAGGCGGGGCCTGGCTTCCTGCCACATTGGGTTTAAGTATCTGCCATGGCGCGGGTGCTGATCACGCGGGCGCAGCCACAAGCTGATGCGACAGCCGATCTGGTTATCGCGCGCGGATTTGATCTGCTGGTCTTTCCTCTTACGCAAACGGAAGCTTTGAGTGATGGCGTGCGGGCTGTTGAAGCGCTTTCTCAAGGCGTCATGGTGGCCACGAGTTCTCGCGCGATTGATGTGCTGGTCGCTGCGGGGCTTGGTGCCTGGGTCGGCAAGCAGCGCTGGGCGGTTGTCGGTACCCGTGCCGCTGATCAGCTGACTAAGCTGCGGGCGACATTGATTATGCCGCCCGCCCGCGATGTTGCCAGGCTCATCGAAGGCCTTAAGAGCCTACATACGCCGCTCACCTATCTGTCGGGTGTTGATCGCAAACACGCGCTTGAGGCCGCGTTTCCGGTCATGCAGGTGATCCCAGTTTATCAGGCCAAGGCGTTGGGTGGGTTTTCTGCCGATGCCGTGCGGGATCTTTCTGCTGAACCTCCGGATTTTGCCTTGGTGTACTCAAGCCGGGGTGCACATTTGTTGGGTCAAGCAATTGATCATGCCGGCTTGCAGACCGATATGAAGCCGACGCAATGGCTTTGCCTGTCGCAGGATGTGGCGGCTGGGGCGCCATCGCAAGCGGCGGTCCGCATTGCTGATGTGCCAACACAAGACGCGCTTTTGCAGCTTTTGGAGCGTAGGCAGTAGAGCCCGTCATATTTGCAACATGTGGACGGCGCACATTTTTAACACCCTGTTCATCAGAGCATGAATTGGGTGTGATCTAGGGTCCAGACCCAAAGGATTCCCTGCGTCCATTGGCTATCGCAAAAAGTGAGACGCGCGCACGCAGGGCGTATAGGATCAAGGAACACACCAATGTGGCGCGCTATGGCGTTGCTTTCACCGGTGTTTGACAATCGCGGAGCGAAGAGTGGCAGCAGGTTCAGGGGCAAAATCGGGGTCAACACGCAAGCGGGCATCGTCTGCTGGGCGAGCCACAGGGTCTGGTTCGCGCAAACGCGCACCGTCCAAGCCCTTGATCATTGATGTGGAGGCGGACAAAGCCGCCGCCACGTCACCTTCTGACACTGACACTGACACTGACACTGATGCTGGGCCGTCTGCTGCCTCGCCAGCGCCAGCGGATGGGTTGGATGAGGCCACCGCGCAGGCTGCCGGACTTTCTGCTGATCCATCAGCCAAACCTGCGCCAGCGTCCGAGGCCAAATCCGACGGGCCTGCTGTTGAGAAGCCCACGCCACCTTCAAATGATGGTGGTGAGCCTGTCGTGCCACCCAGTGCCCAATCGGGCGGCAGCGAACCAAGCCCGTTTTATCTTTTTGCTGCCGGTTTAATCGGCGCGCTGCTAGCGTTGATCTTGATGTTCCTGGCCTCGGTGATGGGCCTTTTTAGCCTGTCCGATGGCCGTGTGGACGATCAAGCTGCGGCGCTGGCGGCTCTTGAGACACGCCTGGGTGCGGTCGAGGCGCAAGGGACAGCGCAGGAGGCGGGAGCGCAGGCTTTTGATCCAGCCGTTTTGGAGCCGCTGGAAAGCGATGTTCTGGCGTTGCGGACCGACTTAGACAGTGTTTTGCAAGCACCAGTTGGTGATGGCGACGCGCCTGCATTAGTGAATTTTGAGGCGGTTTTGGCCGAAACCTTGGCGCCGTTTGATGGTCGTTTGGGCGTGGTTGAAGACCAGTTGCAATCGACCATCGCTGCCCTTTCTGCCGCTGAAGACGGTGGATCACCAGCGGTTGTGACCGCTGGTCCAGCGCTGGCGGCTTCGGTGGATACGCTCGACGAGGCGCTTAGCGCTGTTCGGGCCGATCTTGAGGGTCTGCAGGCTCAACTTACCGAGCTGGCCTCGCAGCAAGGCGCGGTGGCTCCTGAAACCAGCACCCGCCTTGATGCCTTGGACGGTTTGGTCGCCCAAAGCAGCGCCAGGGCTACATCCCTCGGCGACGAGATCGCTGCGCTTTCCGCCAGCCTTGAGAGCGTCCGCGATACAGTCGATGTGCGGTTGGGCGCAATGGCATCTGACATTACCGCGATGGCCGAAGCACCCGTGACTCAAGCCCCCGACCGGCTGGCCCGGCTTGGCGTGGCGCTGGATGCACTGGTGGCCGCGCGTGACGGCGGACAAGACGTATCCGACGCCCTGACGGCAGCGCAGGTCGCTGCATCGTTTGATGATGCGTTAAGCGACGCGCTCGCCCCCGTTTCTGGCGGTCAAGTTGCCGGAGCGCTGGATGGAGCATCGCTGCTCGGCACGTATGAGGGCGCCTATGATGCCATGCGGGCGGCGGCCCCTGCCAGTGAAGGTGGCGGCCTGTTCGACGCTTTGGAAGATCGCGCCCGCCAGATGGTGACAATCCGCGCGCCTGAAGGGTCTGCCGTTCTGAGCAGTGGCAATGACCCGCTGGATCAGCTTGATGCGCTTGGGCGGCTGATTGTCGACGAGCGATTTGACGACGCGGTGACGCTTGCCACGCGCCTGCCAGCCGGCGTGCAGCAGGCCAGCGATGGCTTGGTTGAAGCGCTGCATGCCCGTGTTGCGCTGGATGAAGCCATCGCCAACAGCCGTCAGGCGCTGGTGCGTGCCTTGCAAGACCCTGATGGTGGTGGACCTGATGAGGATGCACCCGTGACGGATGCCACACCGACTGATTCCTCGGGCACCAACAGCCAGTAAGTTAGGAGAAATATCCCGTGTTACGCGTTATCCTCTTTCTAGCTCTGGTTCTGGCATTCGCCTTCGGCTTTGCTTGGCTTGCCGACCGTCCCGGCACGGTTGCCGTCGATTGGATGGGGTATCAGATCGAACTGTCAGCCATGCTGGCGATGGTTGGTCTGTTGCTGCTGATCATCGTGATCATGGCCGTATGGTGGGTGCTGAAAGTGATCCTTCGCTCGCCGCAGATTATGGGCGGCTATTTTTCGTCCCGGCGTCGCGACAAGGGCTATGAGGCGCTTTCCAGCGGCCTTATTGCTGCCGGATCGGGCGACAGCCGTGCAGCGCAGCGCTATGCAAGCCAAGCTAAGAAGCTTGCTCCTGACGCGCCGCTCACGCATGTTTTGAGTGCATCGAGCGCTGATCTTTCCGGCGATGCGGATGCCAAGCGTCTGGCCTACCGGCAGATGCTGGATGACCCCAAAACCCAGCTGCTGGGCCTGCGCGGGCTTTATGTTGATGCTGTTGGTGCTGAGGATGAAGAGGCTGCGCGCCATTATGCCAGCCAAGCCGCGGCGTTGGCTCCGGCGCTTCCTTGGGCCGGTCAGGCGCAGTTTGAAGATCAAGTGCAGCGCGGTGATTGGCCAGCTGCGCGTGCCGCGCTTGAACGCAATCTTCAGGCGCGTATTGTTAGCAAATCTGAGCGCAACCGGCTGCGCGCTGTGCTTTTGACCGCTGAAGCGATTGACCGTGAAGAGGGCGAGCCAGACTCTGCCCGCCCTCTGGCGCAGGAGGCGCACAAGCTTGCACCCGATCTGGTGCCTGCTGGCGCCGTTGCCGGGCGGCTGTTGATCCGTGCTGGCAAGATGACCCAGGCGAGCAAGGTGATCGAAGCGACCTGGCGAAAGTCTCAACATCCAGAGCTGGCCGAGGTTTATCTCTATGTACGTCCAGGCGATGCAGTGGCCGACCGCGTGAAGCGTGCCCGCAAGCTGGTTCAGCTGTGCGCGCATGAGCTGGAAGGCGAACTGGCGCTGGCACGCGCCTTGATGGAAGCGGGTAAGTTGGACGAGGCTCGCCAAACGCTTGATCAACATACCGGTCCGGAGGCGACGCAGCGCGTGTGTCTGCTGATGGCGGAGATCGAGGAAAAGCAGGGCGGGGATACAGCGGCGGTGCGTGGCTGGATGGCCCGTGCGCTGCGTGCCAAGCGTGACCCAGCTTGGGTGGCCGATGGTTATATTTCCTCCACTTGGGAGCCGGCTTCGCCGCTTTCAGGTCGTGTGGACGCCTTTGAATGGAAGGTGCCGGTGGAGCGCTTCTCCGGGCATGATCCGGTGGCCATTCCCGATGATGCGATGAGTGATGATGGCCAGGTGATGCTGCCGGCGCGTCTGCCAGGCGTTGCTGCGGCTGTTGGCGCTGGCGGCGTGGCTGAGGTGCTGGCTGAGCAAAGTACAGATGATGCTGAAGATGCCGAACTGGTTGTTGACGCCACGGCGGAAGATGCAGCGCCAACAGATGTGACCGCAGACGAGGTGGTGGTTGCCGAGGCACCGCAGGCTGAAAGCGATCCAGAACCGACCTCTGAACCTTCATCAGGCGCGCCCATCATCGCCAATGATGACGGGCCACCAGAGGCTGAAACCGCAGAGGTTAAGGCGGATGAGGTCAAGGCCGACGCCGCATCTGAGGCTTCGACTGAAGGTGCAACGGATGCCGAGGATACCTCAGCAACCGTAACGACTTTGCCAGTCACGGATGATGACCCTGCAGCTGAGGAGAAAGCGGAGTTTAGCGGTTTGCCAGGCGGCCATGCGCCGGACGATCCTGGCACCGAAGACGATGGTGATGAAAAGCCCGATGAGCGGCGGAGGTTCCGCTTGTTCTGATTGGATAGTCAGACCTGTTCTGGCGTTTTCTGCTGTCTTGCCCGCTTGTCAAAACGGGGTGATTGGGCTACCCGTCCGCTCCATCGCGCAAGGGCTTTAAACAGCCCCGCCGCAACGCCGCTTTAGCTCAGTTGGTAGAGCACATCATTCGTAATAAGGGAGTCGAACGGAACTTCCTCAAGCGACTTCAAGGAGTTGCAAGTTCGTTGTAAAGTTTAGGCGCCGGTTAGTAGCCCGCTGGCGCAACACATATGCCGCCTTAGCTCAGTTGGTAGAGCATCGCATTCGTAATGCGGGGGTCACGTGTTCGAGTCACGTAGGCGGCACCAATTTTGTAGCAAACCCACCAGTGTTGGGCGTAGATGAGACCTGCCTGCGGCCCAGTGAATTTGTTGGGTCACCGATGTCAGCTTCGAGTCCTTCTCACCCATTTGCCGGGGTTTAGCAAATGGATGGTTGGCGACATTTTCAATGTACTATCGCACGTGAGATATATTTACCAGCCAAATATTAGAGGTTGATACTCGCATCTCGATTATTATATGATACAAATCAGTATTGTATCATCTAATATATGCGCCAAGGAATTGCTTGATGAGCGAGAACAATTCAATCTCCGCGTCTGGAATAAAAACTGTTGCTGAGATCATTGAAAAGTATGTCGACAAATTGATTGCGATTAAAGACTCACAAAGAAAGAAGGAAGAACTGGCCCGAATTCACTCACTCCTTGATCGTGTCAGGCAAGTGCGCACAGCAAACGTCGAATTACCAATGATCGCAGAACACTTCTGGGACGATCAATCGAACTTCGCTGGAGAAGAATTTGATATTTTCTTCGATAAAATAGAATCCGGTATCACGAATATTGAGATGTTGGTTGATAGAATTGCCACGTCTCATGATCAAATAGTTTTGGAAGATAACGAAGCCTTCCAAGAGTTAGCTAATGCTGCTCGTGGCCGGATACGATTGTCGCAAGGTCTACGTGCCGCCATTGCTGATCGTGATAGACAGAAATATGATCGACTATTTGAGAATTATATTTTCCTCTCAAATCGGCTCGGGGAGATGTCATTCCGAGTGGCTGAGGCTGCGAAAAAGATCTGAATTTCGTCTCGTTCCTCGACTTTACGCTTGGGCGGATAGGCTAGGATAGTAAGCATCTGATCCGCGCGGTCCATGGCTCCTGATTACTTCTGAGAGTATGGCGGCGACTGAAAGCTGAATTAGCACCGACTGCAACTGTGTCCGCAATCCAACCTTTCATAAGTCGATCCAGCGGGTCGAAGTGACCTGGACTGGGAGTGACGATTGCGGCCGGTTGTTTTGGGCTTACAATCCGCATCCTTTACTCCATAGCTCTCAGGACCTTGTCGAAGAGTCGACGCGGGTCAACATCGAGGGCGTGCGCCAACTTTGCGAACTCCACCACATCGAGACGCCGCTCTCCGCGCTCAGTTTTCGCAACGAAGGACTGTGGCTTACCCATTCTGTCCGCGACCTCTTGCTGGGTAAGATTGGCCCGCTTTCGCGCATCAATCAGAACCTCAACGGCGGTCCGATACTCGGGAGACTGAAGTGGGCTGGGCATAGGCTTTGTCTGTCCATCAAAGCCATCGTGCTAATCCCAGTTTCGGATTATCCCAGAATAGGATGTATGATGTTGCAGCCCAAAGGAGCTGCGCAGTGGAATCCTACAACTTCCTGTCCGATCTTCTGGACACGTTCCAGTCATCATCAGAGTTCATCAAGGCGCTGATCATCGTCACACCACCAGCGTTTGTGTTGGGCCTGATTGCCCTTCTGCGATCTGGGCATAGCGAGAAACGGACGACTGCGGCCGACCTGGACGATGTCGGTGCCGAGGGTCAGGTAATTGGTCCAAACGTGGGAGCGCTGTCTGGTCCGGAGGTTTATCCCGCTCTGGTTGAGCATCACCCCACCCCGGTTTCACCACAACACGCTGAACCCAGGCGCTAGTGCGGCGTGCCACACCTGGCTTGACCTTGCCGCCCCGCTTCTGTCGCTACCGTTCCAGGCCTTATGGCGCGCGCGTGCCCACGCAACCCGGGCGCGCGTACGCGAGGCTAAAACGTAGAAGGGTTAGAAGCGTGACGGTTTTACTTAGGTTTTACAGCGCTTTAGCGCTTCTATGAGAGGGCCGGGGTACAGAAGTGCCGTAGAAGCGTCGGTACGAGTGCGCGCGAGTATTATTGCAGACAGCGCAGCGCTACGTGTGTGCGGGTTATGGGTGTCCAGTGCGAAATACGTATCTGTTGTGTGCCCAGAAACTTGCAAGACGCCCTTAGGCTCGGTGCAGCGAAGCCCCCCGGCTACCCCTAGCGCGTATCCTTTTGTGGCCAGCAAAAAAGGCCTAGCCCCTGCGCACGAAAATTTATGGAGCGGGCTGCGGGGCGCCCCTACTAGCCGCGTTGATAGGCTGAAGAAAAATCCACCGTGTAGCCGGCGTGTTTTTGGCGGCCATGGCTTGGCAACAGTTGTGGCTGTGAGCTCCCAATCCGGCGCCGCTGCACACGCTTTTTGGGTTCACAGCCGAGTTGGGGGACGTCTCAAAGCGCCCGGCGCCGCGTGCGGATACCGTGAAGGACGTTGCCAGCGTCTCCATCGGTCTCAGGTCGGTTGCGGGCCGCCGCCTGGGTGTTTCCCGGCAGCGCGTGAGATTGGGATTAGCCCAACGACTTTGTCCAAGATTGAGAAGGGGCACATCCCGGACCAAACAACACTCAGAAAGGTCTGCGACTGGATTGGAGAAGATGTCGCCAAGTTCACTGCAATGGGCGGGTTGCAGATTGCATTTAAGAAGGATCAGGCCTTGGAACCCGCCACAGCACAGTCGTTGGCAAACCTGATTATGCGAGCGGAAGAACAGTTCAAAAAACAAGTGACGGAAACTGCGGGCCACTGACCTTGTTGAGGCGCGGATTTAAGTCCCAATGCGAGAAACGCTCTTCGTCGATGCGTCAAGATCGCGGCTTGCCTGCAGACTCGCCGCTTCTTGCTGAAACCCTTGCGAACGACCTCAACGTGACAGTCTGGAGCGAGCGCGATGTTAGCGGCGTTAGCGATGCAGACATCGCCCAGCTTACTGAACGTGACCCAAGTAGTTGGTCGGCATTCACCATAAGAGTGGGCCAGCACCACCTAGTCGTTGTGAACTCGGCCCAATCCAGTCCGAGGCGCAACAGCATTCTTATGCACGAGCTGTCGCACATCATCTTGGGCCATGAGCTGACGTCTGCGGCTTTGACCGAAGATGGTCACTTCATTCCGGCAACATATGATCAGTCTCAAGAAGCTGAGGCGGATTGGTTAGCAGGTGCGCTGCTGCTACCACGGCCAGCGCTATTGCGCATAAGGCGAACAGGCCTGTCGGACGATCAGGCGATGGAGAACTATCTCGTCAGCAAACAAATGCTGACGTGGCGTTTCCGCATGACGGGCGTTGACTACCAACTGAGCCATTCGCGTTGGTGAGGTATCGGCCCGCCGTTCGGAAGGGCCCGTGCTCGTAATACCCACTTCTCCCTGTTGGTCGTCCTATCGACGTTTGATCTGGCAGCATGGTTCAACCAGTCCTATCCGCCAGCACGTCCAGGTATGCCGTGTAAGCGAAGACGCGCCCGCGCCTTTTGCCTGTCACCTCTTCCAGCACGCCGAGGGACTGAAGTTGCTCCAAGGCGCTGTTGACCGTCGGCATAGACAGACCCGTGATCTCGGTGGCCTTGGGAGCGCTGATGTAGGGCGTGGTGCGCATCGCGTCGTGTATCTGCAACGCTGACCCAGCACCCTTGGCCTCGTTTGCGATTTTCTCTCGGTCGGCAGCGAAGAGAGCCACAATCGCATTGGCCGTATCGAAGGCGGCATCAGCTGTTTCTGCGACACCTTGCAGGAAAAACTCCAGCCAAGCCTCCCAATGGCCGTACTCACGAACCTCTTGCAAGAGCCGGTAGTAGTCGGGCCGGTGCGTTTTGAAATACAGGCTGAGATAGAGCAGGGGTTGGTTGAGCACGCCGACAGAGCAGAGATAGAGTGTGATGAGCAGGCGGCCGAGACGTCCATTGCCATCCAAAAAGGGATGGATGGTCTCGAACTGAACGTGCAGCAGACCCGCCTTGATGAGCGGCGGGAGGTCAGAAAGCTCATCGTGGAGGTATGTCTCCCAGTCGTCCAAGCAGTCCATGACCCGGTTTGCCGGCGGTGGTACGAACAGGGCGTTGCCAGGCCGTGTCCCGCCGATCCAGTTCTGGGAAGTGCGAAAGGCGCCTGGGTTCTTGGTGCCACCACGGCCACTGTCCAGCAGTTTGGCGTGCATCTCCCGTATGAGCCGAAGAGAGAGCGGCAGCGTATCTAGACGAGAAAGCCCATGCATCATGGCGTCGACGTAGTTGGATACCTCGCGGACATCGTCGATAGGCTGGCCGGATAACGCCTCACTCTCAAAGCGCAGCAAATCTGAGAGCGTGGATTGCGTGCCCTCGATCTGAGAAGACAGAACCGCTTCCTTGCGCACATACATGTAGAGGAAGAGCTCTTTGTTGGGCAGCATGAGCGACACGCCATCCAAGCGCCCGAGTGCGCGTTCGGCTTTGCTCAGATCACCAACCAAGCCCGCGATGTCGATTGAAGGTTCTGGTGGTAGTGGTGGCGGCACAAAGGCGCGGACGGTTTCACCACCGGCTATGGTCTCTTCGTACCGTCCGAGGCGTGTTTTCAGTTTGTCCAAGCGTTGTCCGACTCATCAGCGTCACAGTTATGGTTACTTTAATTAGCGCGGCTTGCTAATTAGGAAAAGTGCCGTTTTCTTTATTTGTGTGTGGGCTTAGTCAAGCCGGCCTCAATGAGCGCTCGTTGTCAGCTTCAGCTAGTTTAGTCCCGCTCAAATACGAAAAGTAGCCGTTTAGTAGCTTCGCGGGGTCCAAAGCGGTCCAGCCGGGTCGTACGCCGTGTGGTGATCGGCAATGAGGCGCGGCGGAGATTTTCATCTGAGAACAGAGCGTTGTGAGACAAAATCCAACGCCATCCAATGATATCTAACTATCTGATATTATTGTATTTTACGTATTCGTAATGATGGGGTCACGTGTTCGAGTCCCGTATGCGGCACCACAGTCGTTCGCATCGCGAACGACGAGACACGCGGCAGGCGTTTGCGCAGCAAATGCTGAGAGCGTCTTGTTCCCCCGCTCCATTCCTATCGCGTCGGGCTGCTGGCCCAGACCCAAAAATGAATGATACAACCGCTGTTACCTAAATAATCGCGTGGCGCACTTTCGCGGAGACCCATTCGCTCACGACCACGGTGGCCAGGATCAAGATCAGGATCATCGTCACCTGCGGCCAGGCAAGCACGTTGAGCGAGGCCTGAAGTTTCAGGCCGATACCGCCGGCGCCAACCAGACCCAAGATCGTGCTCTCGCGAATGTTGATATCCCAGCGGAACACCGAAATGCCCCAGAAGGCGGGCATGATCTGCGGCACAATCCCATAATTCAGCGTCTGTGCTCCGCTTGCACCCGTGGCCTGGATTGCCTCGATCTGCCGGGCGTCGGTCTCTTCGATGGCTTCATAAAGCAGCTTGCCGATAAAACCGATGGAGCGCAGGGCAATCGCCACGATGCCGGCCAGGATACCTGGACCGATGATCGCCACCAGTAACAGTGCCCAGATGAGCGAATTGATGGAGCGTGAGGCCACGATGATGAAAAGCGCGATGGGGCGCAGGATTTTCGCTGAGGGTGATGTGTTGCGCGCGGCCAAAAACGCCACCGGCACTGCCATGATGACCCCGCCAATGGTGCCCAGCGTGGCGATTGTGAGCGTATCCCACAGGGGCACCAAAAGTTCCGGCACATAGGAAAGGCGCGGCGGCATCATGCGGCTGCCAATGTCAGCGGCTTGACGGGGTGCATCCGTCACAAACGCCCAGATGGTGTTTTCCGTCATGATGCCCCAGCACCAGACGAACAAGGCCACCAGCGCCAGCCAGCCAAGCCACAGGAACAGGCGGCCGCGTGGCGTGCGGTGGCTCCAAACCTCGCTATAGTGGCTTATCTCGCTCATTGTAGAGCCCTCATGGAAAGACCCCTCACTGCAAGAACTTGCGCAAATAGCTGGAGCCGTATTCGGCAACCATGACGATGGCGATGATGATGAGTAGGATCGCGCCTGCGCTGTCATATTCGTAGCGATCAATGGCGGTGTTCAGTGTTGCCCCAATGCCGCCTGCGCCGACAATGCCGATCACCGCGCTTTCCCGAAAATTGATGTCGAGGCGGTAGAGAGAAAGTCCGATAAGACGCGGCATCACCTGTGGCTGCACCGCGTAATTGACCAGTTGCGACCAGGAAGCACCCGTGGCGCGCACCGCTTCGGCCTGGGTCTCGTCGATCTCTTCGATATCGTCGGCCAAAAGCTTGGCGATGAAACCGATGGTGGCGAACGAGAGTGTGAGAAAGCCGGCAAAAGGTCCGAACCCGAACATCGCCACCAGGAAAATCGCGATAATGATTTCCTGCAAAGCACGGCTCACCGCGATGATCGACCGGCAGATGTAATAGATCCAACGCGGTGCCAGGTTGCGTGCGGCGCCAATGCCGATGGGCACGGAGATCAGGACGCCGACGACCGTGGAAGTGAGCGTCATGGTCAGGCTTTCGATCAGCCCGCGATAAATGTCGTTCCAGCGACTGGAAAAATCGGGCTGCAAAAACCCCATAATGAAGCGCTGGCCTCGCTCCAGACCGATGGAGACGCGTGCCCAATCCACCTCGACGGAGCCCATGGCCAGGACGAGATAGGCAAGGATGCCGACCTGCAAGGCGATACGCCATCGCCGATCTTTGACGATCTGCGGCGGGCGACGCCAAGTGGTGGGATATGTGGTTTCGGGCGTTGCGCTCATCGCGGCATACTCATCGGGCAAGCGCTGCCATGCGGTCGCGGGCGTCGGCTTCGGCTTGGGTTTGCTCCTCATCACCTCGGCGCATGGCGTTCCAATCTTCCGCGCCATAGATCGTGGTAAGAGCCTCTTCATTGAGGTCATCGGGCGAGCCGTCGAAGACGATGCGCCCGGCATTGAGGCCAATGATGCGCTGCATGAACTGCTGCGCCAGCGGCACATCGTGAATGTTAACGATGGCAGGCAGGCCGCGCTCTTCACAGATTTCGGTGAGAAGCCGCATGATTTGGCGCGAGGTTTTCGGGTCAAGGCTGGCCGTTGGTTCATCCACCAGCAGTAGCTCTGGTTCTTGGGCGAGCGCCCTGGCAATGCCGACGCGCTGGCGTTGACCGCCTGAGAGAGCATCAGCGCGCTTATCAGCCTGGTGCATCAGCCCAACGCGATCCAGCAGGCGATAGGCCTGTTGAACGTCGCGTGGTGGGTATTTGCGCAAAAAGCTGCGCCAGAACGGCACGTAACCCAGACGGCCTGAAAGAACGTTCTCCATCACCGTCAGGCGCTCAACCAGCGCATATTCTTGGAAGATCATGCCAATGCGTCGGCGCTGTTGGCGAAGACCGCTTTTGCTGAGTTTGACCAGATCAACATCGCCGAGCATGATTTTGCCAGCGGTGGGTTCGACAAGCCGGTTGATGCACCGAATGAGCGTCGATTTGCCTGCGCCGGAAGGGCCGATCAAGCCGAGAATTTGGCCTTTGGGCACGTCCAGCGTGGCATCGCTAAGCGCCGTGTCACCGGTTTTGTACGTCTTCGACAGGCCCTCAAGATGCAGCATGCACGCCCCCTATTACCATTGAAATGGGCGGCATGACGCCGCCCATTTTTGATTATCTGGCAACCAAATCAGTTGCAGTCGTAAGAGACGCCGTTGGCTTCGTCGATGGAGCGGATCACCGACCATTCGTTTTGGAACGTGATCGGAATGAACTGATCTTCGCCATTGCGGTTGAACTCTTCAGCCAGCGCTGTGCCTTCCCAATCGAAGCTGAAGAAAGCTTCTTGAATGGCTGCTTGCAGGTCTGGCGTCAGATTGTGGGCAACGCCGTAGCTGGTGGTTGGGAACGTTTGCGACTGGTAGATCGAGACCAGTTGATCGGCGTTCACAACTTCACGGTCCAGCATGCGTGCCAACACCGAGTTGGCGATGGCCGCGGCTTGATAGTCCTGGTTGGCAACACCAAGGATGGAGCTGTCATGCGCGCCGGAGAAAACAGGTGTGAAATCTTCGCCTGCTGCCATCTCAAACTCTGACTGAAGGATCGCCGAGGGGGCTTTGAAACCGGAGTTGGATGTTTCGGATGTGAAGGCCATTTCGCCACCGCGAATGTCTTCAATCGCGTCGATGCCAGAGTCCGGAAAAGTGATGATTTCCATCTCGTAGCCAAATGAACCGTCAGCGCCAGCCATCATGGCGAAGGGGCGATAACCAGCGCAGGCCACGGCCAGCGGGTTGGAGCCGGTGTTGAAGCCCGCGATGTGCAAGCGGCCAGCGCGCATGGCTTCGATTTGAGCGGCGTTCGACTGGACAGGAAAGAACTGAACGTTCTTGCCGGTGGCCTCTGCCATGTGATCAAGAAACCCCTGCCAAACTTCGGCGTAGACCGCTGGGTCTTCAACCGGTGTGTAAGCAAAAATCAACGTGCCCGGATCGATCAGTTCTGATGCGTCGGTTGGAATGTCAGCGATCAGGTCGCCATCATTGTCAACATAACGATCACCAAGCATGAATTCGGCTTGTGCGGGGGCCACCAGCATAAGGGTGGCGAGTGCAGTGGTAATGGTGAGGGTCTTCATTGTGTTCTCCCTGGTTACGTTCCCGCAAAGCGGTATCCACGCTGCATGACACTTATGTGACACGCAGGTGGTGCCTCTACCGGCTTGTTCTCAAGCGCTTTTGTCGGCGCCGCTAAATGATCATCGCTGGCGGCTGACCGCAAGGCCATTGTGACGGGGCTGTGGATGATGATGGATTTTGCTTAGCCTGGCTGATTGGATTCCGGCGTAGATTTGGCCATTGTGCGTAAGGCGCGCTGATAGACCACACCAATGCCTAACAATACCGCACCCAGCCCGATGAACGAGATCGCGCGCAAGATGCCATCCAAGTTGCTGAGATCGACCAAGAACACTTTGAGCACCACCACGACCAGCACCAGCCCGGATGCGGCGCGAAGCTGAAGGTTGCGCCAGTATATACCTGCCGCCAGCATCGTGATGCCGATCAGCAGCCAGACCACCGAGTAGGTGTAAAGCTCCGCTTCGCGCACTGGTTCTAGGGTAAGGTTGTTGGGGCTGAAGACCTGACGGATCGTTAGATTGACCCAGGCAAAGGCAAGCAGGGCTGTGAAGCCGAGTGCCAGATTGATGTAGGCCTTGTGTTTCTTGCCCCAGCCTTGGCGCACCACCAGCGCAAACAGCAGGGCCGGAAGGGCGTAGGCGTAGCCAATGAGGTTGAAGATCAGGCTCTCGCCCACTCGGATGCTGCCGAAACGCACGCCCACTGGCCCGAGCACGGGGTTGAAGAGGAGGAACAGCGACACGGCGCCACCAAGGATACCGAGGCCGCCCAGAACGTCGGCACCGCGTGAAAGAACTTGCGATTTGCCCAGGCTATCAAGTCGTGTGAGACCCAGCGAGAAGGCGCCACCAACCATCACCAGCGTTGCTGATGCTGCAAGCGCGTCGGTGCGGCCGAAGAAGCGGAAAAACGGATCGATGACGTGCAGGGCCAGCAAGGCAACTGTCATAACCGATGCTACGATGGCGGTGGCCTGCATGAGCTGCGCCCAGATATCGTTTCTGGCGCGCGTCAGCACGACCGCTGATGCGATGAAGCCAGCGGTGGGAATGCCGTAGCCCCACAGCAGCACGTTGAAGATCGGTGGCGCGGAGATCAAAGCGATGGGATCGATGAATGGCTCCCACATGAGGCGTGCTGCGTAAGGCAGCACCGCCAAAACCGCAAAGATGCGCAGTTCCAGCAGTGGGTAGCGCAGATAGGTGATGACCGTGGCGCCAGCGATGAGGCCAAGCGCGATGGTGAGCCCGGCACCCTCCAATGCGATGGCGGCGGCAAAGGCGAGCGCAACCAATGAGCCTATCAAGGCGCTGGCAATGGCTTGGTCCCGGCCAGGCGCACCATGCCCGATGCGGGCATGAAGCACGCTTGCCTGGATGTGAAACAGCGCAAAGAGCACGAGCGCCGCGCCGGTGAACTCACCAGTGCTGAAGAACTGCGTGATCCGGCCATAGGCGATGAACAGGAGCAGCAGCGCGCTTGCGGCCGCTGTAGCGACGATGGGCGCACGTGCCGACGATCGCAGCGCTGCCCAGCTGGCCCAGGCAAGCAAAGCGGCTGTGGTGATGGCGCCGATGCTCGCATAGGTCGGCACGCTGGCCAAAATCTCAATCGTGAGAAGGCTGGGACTGAGCAACTGTTCGGCTGATGCCTCTGTGGCCGGAACACTCATAGTGAGATAGCGGGCGCAAGCGATCAAAGCGGGGACAATGACAACGTAACGTAGCGCCGGATAGGCGTAGGCGATCATCATCGGCACGGTGAACAGCACGGTCATTTCGATCACCTGGATCGGCAGATCTTGGCTTTCATGGAAGTGCAGCACGATGGGCAAGACGAGCAGCGATAGCGTGATCGTGGCCAGTTTGTCGAAAGGTTGCCCGTCCTTGGTGGGCTCATGGATTGACAGAACGAACGTTGTGAAGGCCAGAGCAAAGGCGGCCGCCAGATAGAGGCCGACGATCACGGGTTCGCTGAACGGCACCGTTGTTTGGAACAGAACGGCGAAGGCGAACATCGCGCCGATGGCACTTAGCGCCAACCACAGCCAGCCGCGAATGCGCGCCACAGCCAAGGCTGCTGCTGAGACAGCCAGCACGTAGATCGCAAGGCCGAGAATGGTGTCGGTCTCGGTTGAGATAAGAAACGGCACGGCGTAGGACACGACGAGCCCCAAGCCGCCCAGCGCGGCGCCGTGTACGAGGGAAAGTGCCATGACGCCCAGCGCGAGCACTGCAAGGGCCGCGAAGGCCACCACCGGGCCAATCAGCTCATAGAGGCCATGCGCGGCGTAGACGGCGGCAAACATGATGAAGATGCCGACGCTGGTGAGGATCGCCGGGATGTTCGCCCGCTCAAACCCTGGCAGCGCGTACTGGTTGGGGCGGCGGCGGGTCCATTCGCCCAAGGCCGCAACCAGCGCGCCGAACGCAAAACCCAGCGTGACGCGTGCTGCCGGGCTGAGCACAGCGTTCTCAATGGCGTAGCGCACCAGGAAAAGCCCGCCAAAGGCGAGCGCCAAACCGCCCACCCAGATGGTGATTTTCCCGCCAATGGTGCTTTCAGCATCCAGAGGCGATGTGCGTTCTGGTGTGTCTTGCTCAGTGCGGGCTGCATAAGCGCGTTCTGAGGTTTCTGCCTCTTTGGCACTCTCTGGCAATCGTGGCGGCAGAGGTGGTGGCGCAGCAGATGTTTCAGCAATGTCTGCCGTGCTGGTGGTTTCAGTCTCCGCTGGTTCGTTGTCACTCTCGGTTGGCGTTGTCTTGGCGTTTGGCGTGTCAGCCAGCCGCGCAGTCAGGTTCTCAACATCCAACCGGAGGGTGGCGACATCCTGCTGCAAACCGGTGTGGCTTTGCCGAAGCTTGCGCATTCCAAAGAAGGCGGCGAAGCCCAAAAGGGCTCCGACGATGACACCGATAACCAAGCCAATGCCGAGAATGACAGCGGATTCCATAGACAACCTTTAACAGCAATGTGTGCGCGCTGTTCCAAGCACAGACGGGTGCTGGAACAGTAAATTCCGACGGTATGATTTGGCCCTAAAGCGCTTCGCGTTAAAGCTGAATCACATAACGCTGCCTGAAATCAAAAATTTCAACGCGTTATGTGACGCTCTGTGTTTCAAGTTAAACGCGAAACGCTCTAATTGACGGGAATCACCCTGTCTGTGCGCCGTATCACACCAGGCGCTACCACGCTGGCGGTGATGCCGCCATGGCCGCGCACGGCAGAATATCCGCCGGTACCAAAAGCCTCTTCCATACGGCTGCACGGGGCGCACGGGCCCGTGACTGCCAAGGTGGCGGTGCCGATTTTGATGGTGCGCGTCTTGAGCGACAAAAGATTGATGCCGGAGACAACCAGGTTTCGCCGCAGCAGTGCTGGATCAACGCGTGGAAGGCCAAGAAAGGCTCCGATCACCGCCAGATGTTCATGCTGGATCAGCGTGATGGCGCGTTTGCCAGGGCGGCCATGATCGCCGACCAGACCGTCTTCACTTACCTCGACAGTCTCGACCTCTTGCATCGCCTCGCGGCGCGCTGGTCGCAGACCAATCCACTCCACACGCCCAGGTTTGGCGATGGTGTTGATGAGCTCGCTAAGAGACTCAGCCATTCAATGTGACAGTTTGCGGCGCAAAAACGCCAGAAGCGGTTTGCACATCCACCGTCACGGGTTCATCCCCGAGCACGCGCACCCAAAAGGCCGCGACACCGCCGATCATTGGCACGGTCGGTGGGCCCTGCAGGATGGCTGGGCCATCGACGGTGATAGCGATCTGATCCATCAAGAAAGGCAGGCGGTTGCCTGCCTGGTCGCGGGCCGTGAGGCGGACCATCCGATCCTGATAGGCATCTTGGGTGCGGATCAGAGGCGCGACGTCGATCTGCAACGCCGTGGGCATCGGATCGGCCACAAAGCGTCGTTCGATCACGGTTTGCCCACTGACAAGACCGGTGAACAGCCCATCACGCCAGCTCTGGCCCCAGACAATGCGTTTGTCGTCAGGGATGTCTGTCG
This sequence comes from Pseudomonadota bacterium, assembly GCA_039814945.1. GTDB lineage: Bacteria > Pseudomonadota > Alphaproteobacteria > Rhizobiales > MH13 > MH13. The sequence continues at coordinate 235,510 of JBCCAF010000005.1, read as the reverse complement.
CTTCGATGATCACTGGCGGGTGTGGCAGGTGGGGAAAGCGGCTGAAGGCGGGCAGGAAGGTCAGCGGTTCATCGTCGCCATAATGGAAGGTGACCGCGTCGCAATTGGTAAGGATCACCAGCGGAAACACGCCGCCAACCTTGCGGTCACCGAAGGACCAGTGCGTGGCGGGCTCCAAAATCGGGCGCTCACTGGCGGAAAATCCCTGGCTGGCATAGGCCATCGCCGCGAATTTGGGCGCGCGACCCATGGTCATGACGCCGTGGTAGCAGATGCGGTCGCCCGACCCGAAATCAGCATGCGTGTTGTAATCGGCCATGCACCAGCCGATGGAACCTGCGATATGCGGGTCGGCGTGGGCAGCGTCGAGCACTTCCAGATGGCGCAGCACATGCTCTTCCTGACGCTCTTCGCCGTCAAAGATTTTGGTCGGGTACATGTGTCCGTTATATTCGGTCACGAGGTAGGGAACGATCTCAGTGAGGCCGGTTACCTCGCGTTGGTCGCGCAAGGGTGTTCGTGGGCGGTTGATGCGCGATTGCAGGAATTCTGGCAGATGCTCTTCGCCGAGCACGAAATCGTTCATCGTGTAGACGTCTTCCAGAAGCTGCGAGTCGGTGATGCAGCGCACGCCACCAGTTTGGCGGGTCGGATCAAGCGCACGCGCGGTCGCATTCGTTCGCTCATAGAACGCATTGTCATCGGGGGATTCGTTGATGCGCACACCCCAAAGCACTATCGAGGGATGGTTCCAGTCGCGGCGGATCATCGCCTCCACATTTCTCACGCTCTGATCTTTGAACGCATCACCGCCAATGTGTTGCCAGCCGGGAATCTCCTCGAAGACCAAAAGGCCAATCTCATCGCAGCGATCCAGAAACGCTTTGGACTGCGGGTAGTGCGAGGTGCGCACCAGATTGCAGCCAAGCTCGAATTTCAGGATATCAGCGTCTTGCGCCTGGGCTTCCGGGCCGAGCGCGTAGCCGACATGGGGGAAGCTCTGATGGCGGTTCAGCCCCATGATTTTCAGCGGCTGCTCGTTGAGGAAGAAACCGTCTGGCCGGAACTCAGCTTTGCGGATGCCGAGGCGTAGTGTCAGGCTGTCCTCACCGTCTTCGGCTTTGTAGGTCACCTGGTAGGTGTGCAGCACCGGATTGTTGGGTGACCAGCGCTGAAATCCAGCACCGAGCACCAGTTCTGCCTCGCCCTCGTCGCTGATCAGCGGGAAACCCACCGGATCACCAATGGGATCACGATGCTTGTCGAGCCGGTCCAAAAGAATGGCACCCGCCACCGGTTTGCCCTGCGGGTTGGAAAGCCAGACCTTCACCTTGGCGGTTATGGTGTTCGCCATCGGGTGCAGGATCTCGACCTTCACATTTTCAATGGTGATCGCGGGGCGGACATCCAACCAGACATCGCGGTAGATGCCAGCATAGGTGAGATAATCGATGCGCCCACCAAAGGGTGGAATGTCGCTATCCTCTGACCCATCAATGGCGATGGTGACAATGTTTTCGCCCTCTTCCAGATGGTCGGTCAGGCGTGCTTCAAACGGTGTGTAGCCGTCAGGATGGTCGGCAACCTGGTGGCCATTGACCCAGACTTTTGTGGCGGCCATCGCGCCTTCAAAGCAGAGCACGACTTCCTGACCGGCAAAGCGATCCTCCCAATGGAAAATCCGCTGGTAGGTGAAAGGCTGCTGATAGGCGGTTTCGTCGCCATAGTTCCATGGCAGATCGACGGCATTGTGCGGCAGGCGCACTGTGCCGCCTGGCAATGGCAATGTGATCCAGGCGGGATCGAACCCGGAGCGGAATATCCAGCCGGTGTTCAGCAGCGCGCGAGACTTGCAAGACGTGGGGGGCGTCATAAAGGCTGTCCTAAAGGTGCTTTATCGCTCTTGGAGCGCAAGGCGAATGCCGAGCGCGCAATAAATGCTGCCGACCACTTTGCCTTGCCAGCGTAGAACCGTCCGATTGGTGCGTAGCAAACTGCCGATCTTACCGGCTGCAAGGGCAAAAACCAGCGTGCTGAACAGCCCAAGCGCCACCATGATCACACCCAGAATTGCCAACTGACCAAGCACAAAGCCGTTTTGTGGGTTCACGAATTGCGGCAGGAAAGCAAGGAAGAAGAGCGCGGTTTTCGGGTTCAAAACCTCGGCCAGGATCGCCTGACGAAACGCAGCTGAAGGCGACAGAGGCACCGTGCTTTGTGTGGTTGGGTCAGGCGTTTTGGCAAAGAGCGCCCGCAGGCCCAGATACACCAAGTATGCGGCGCCCAGATATTTGATCACGCTGAACAGAAACGCCGAGGCCAGAATGATGGCCGATAGGCCGATCACCGCCAAAGCGGTGTGGATGATATCGCCAACCGCGATCCCAAGGCCGGTGGCCACACCGACCCGTGTGCCCGATGTGGTGGCGCGGGCCACGGTGAGAACCGTGGCGGGGCCGGGAATGAACACAAAACCCAAGACGATCAGAATGTAGGTAATCAGCGTTGCTTGATCGATCATGGGTTGGCCTTTGTGTTCTTAGGGTCTGGTCAGCGCGCGCGCAAACCGTCTGCAGAGAACAGAAACGCTTTTTCGGGCGGAATGCCAATCTGAAATTCAGTGCCGTGACGGGCGTTACGGCCCTCATTGGTTTCGATGGTCAGCGACTCGCCCTGTGTGGAGGCCGCGTAGATGTAGCTGTCGGAACCCAAATGCTCGGCCACATCCACTTTCAGCGTCAGCATTGTGCCCTCGCTCACCGACATATGCTCAGGACGAATGCCCAGCTGACAGGTGTCGCCAACGGAAAGCGTATCACCTGCAACAGGCAGCGTGATGGTGGTGTCGCCCTGTTTAGTGAGCTTGACGGTGACGCCGCCGTCCTTGCCGGTCACCTCAGCATCCAGGAAGTTCATGCGCGGCGAGCCGATGAAGCCGGCGACAAAGGCGTTGTCGGGATCATCATAGAGATGAAGCGGCGCGCCAACCTGCTCGATGATACCAGCGCGCAGCACGACGATTTTGTCGGCCAGCGTCATGGCTTCTGTTTGATCGTGCGTCACATAGATCATGGTGGCGCCGGAGAGTTCATTGTGCAGGCGAGAGATTTCCACCCGCATGGCGACGCGCAGCTCAGCATCGAGGTTCGACAGCGGCTCATCGAACAGGAACACATCGGGGTTGCGAACAATCGCACGGCCAATGGCCACCCTTTGTCTTTGACCGCCGGAAAGGGCTGCTGGCTTGCGCTTCAACAGCACATCAAGCTGGAGAATTTCAGCAGCGCTTGAAACAGCTTTGTCGATTTCAGCTTTCGGGTGACCGTTCATGCGCAGGCCGAATGACATGTTTTCTTCGACGGTCATGTGCGGGTAGAGCGCGTACGTCTGGAACACCATGGCGACGCCGCGTTCGGCGGGATCAACATCGTTGACCACTCGATCCCCGATGGACACGTCGCCTCCAGTGATGCCTTCAAGACCGGCAATCATGCGCAGCAGTGTGGATTTCCCGCAGCCGGAGGGACCAACAAAAACAACGAACTCGCCGTCATCGATGTCCAGATCCACACCATGGATCACGTCCACCGGGCCGTAGCTTTTCTTAACGTCGCGAAGGGTTAGGCCAGCCATGTGTTTCTTCCTTACGTTAGCTTTGGCGCCATACGCATCGTGGCATCCGCGGCAATGATGCGCGCGGCTTCCTTCAGCGTTGGGGCCAGGTCTTCAAGGTGCTTAATGTCGTCGATTGTGCCGGGGTTGGTTGCCGAGAGTCCGCCAAACAAAGCGCCATCGGTGGAAAGGATCGGCACGGCAATGCAGATGATGCCCGGTTCATGCTCTTCGCGGTCATAGGCGTGTCCGCGCCCACGGATCGCCTCCAACTCGGCCAGCAAAGCATTACGGGTGGTCAATGTGGTGGGTGTGAAACGCGCCAGGGTCTGTCGGTGCAAACAGTCTTCCAGCGCTTCTTCGGGCAAATAAGCCATCATGGCCTTGCCGACGCCGGTGCAATAAGCCGGTCCGACCTTGCCGGGGCGAGAAAACATGGCCAGCCCGCGATTGCCAATGCGCTTATCAAGGTAGAGCACTTGGCCATTGTCGAGCTGCGCCAGGTGTATGGTTTTGCTCAGCTGCGCATGCAAGCTATCGAGCACCGGCCGAGCAGCATCAGACAGGGATCCGTGCGCCCATGCCGCGTGCGCCAGGCGAATAAGCCGGGGACCAAGCTGATAGCTTCCGTTGGCTTCGTTGTGCGTGAGCATGCGCTCATCCACCAAGCTTTTGAGCATGCGGTGCAGCGTGGCTTTGGGGAACGGCAAGCGCTCCTTGATTTCGGAAAAGCGCAAGGGCTGCTCAGCTTCGGCAAACGCATCGAGCAACATAAGGGATTTGGTGACAGGTCCATCGCCTGGGGTGCGTGCGGGTGGTGAGGCCAAAGCAGACGCAGGGTCGGTTGCACGCGTCAAAGCGGCACGCGCGTCTTCTACCGACGCACTATGCACCGACACGCTAGCGCGCTCTGCCGTCTCTGCTGACGGTCCACTGCTTGCCGCATTGGGCACAGCGCTGGAATGATCCAGACGTGGCATCGTGTTTGCCTCCCGTATCAGGCTGGAAGACCAGCCCTTGGCACCCAGACCTCGTTGATCGGGTCACGCATGTTTGCGGTTTGGCGCCTTGACAGACGGTAGGCAAAGATGCGTAACATTTCAACCACCAAAACAAAGTTCCATTGAATGAGACTCAAAAGAGTCGCTGAAATGGGTTTGTGACGGTGCAACCAATCGCGTTCGCGCCCGATCTTTCACAGGTCAGGCGACAAGCCGCAAAAGGCGTGAGCGTATGGGAGAAACACAGCGGACACGACAGGTGGTTGCACCCACCAACGGTTCGCATTGGGAGGACTAGAATGAACCGCACCCTCAAAGCATCCGTGCTTGGGTTGGCTGGCCTTGGCCTGCTAACGTCAACGGCGGTCGCCGAACTGTCCGGCGATCTTCGCATTATTTCCGATATGTCCAACCCTGCGCCGCGCGCAGTGATGGAAAGCCTTGCTGCCGATTTCGGCGCGATGCACCCAGACCTTAACATCGAGCTGGAAATCGTTGATCGCGAAGCCTGGAAAACCCAGATCCGCAACGCCCTTTCTGCCAACCCACCCGATGTCATCAACTGGTACGCTGCCAACCGCATGGCGCCGTATGTCAATGCTGGCCTGTTCGAAGACATCACCGATATGTGGGATGATGGCTCGCTGCCGGGCTTGGACGCTGTTCGCGGCGCGATGACCCTGGATGATCGTCAGTGGGGCGTGCCCTACACGTACTATCAGTGGGGCGTGTACTACCGCGAAGACATCTTCAATGAGCTTGGCCTTGATGAGCCTGCAACGTTTGAAGAAGAAATCGCCAACTGTCAGGCAATCCTGGATTCAGGCCGCAAATGCTACGCCATCGGCACCAAATTCCTTTGGACCGCAGGTGGCTGGTTTGATTATTTGAACATGCGCACCAACGGCTTTGATCACCACATGCAGCTTGCACGTGGTGAGCTGTCCTGGACTGAAGATGAAGGTGTGCGTGAAACGTTCGCCAACTGGCGTCGCCTGATCGACATGGGCGCGTTCATTGATGATCACCAGTCTTACAGCTGGCAGGAAGCGCTGACCTTCTTCACCGATGGTGAAGCCACAGCCTATCTGATGGGTAACTTTGCCGTGGCACCAATGCGTGATGCCGGTCTGGGCGATGATCAGATCGACTTCTACCAGTTCCCGATCATCACTGAAGGCCTTGCCCAAGGTGAAGATGCACCGACCGATACGTTCCACATTCCATCGGGTGCGCAGAACAAAGAAGCAGCGCGCGCGTTCCTTCAGTTCGTCACCTCGGCTGATGTGCAGACGCGTATCAACAATGGTGAGAACCTCGGCCAGTTGCCTGTGAACGCCAACTCGGGCGTCGATGCGGACGAGTTCCTGGAACAGGGCTTTGAAATGCTGTCGGGCAATGCCCAGGGTGGCGTGGCGCAGTTCTTCGACCGCGACTTCCCCGCTGAGATGGCCTCGATTGGCATGGAAGGCTTGCAGGAGTTCATGGTGTTCCCAGACAATCTGGATGACATCCTGGAGCGCCTGGAAGATGCCCGCGAGCGCGTCTACGAATAAGCTGAATACTTCGCCCCGCCCAGGTTTTTCTGGGCGGGGTTTTTCTTCCCACACCCGCTCTCATCCTCAAACTGATGGACCTGCCAAAGGTAACATCCGTTTCGGCATGAGGTGATTTCCGCAAGGGGGACGACCAATGGCAACTGCAACCGCCGCCGGGCCAACCGCTCGGCAACAGCGCAGCTGGTACAAGCGCAATGAGATTGCAGCGACACCCTGGCTGTTTCTCATTCCCGGCATTCTGTTCTTTGCCGTTTATGTGATCATTCCGATCTTCCAGTCGGTGTGGATCAGCTTTCATGAGTGGGACGGCCTGGGCGAAATGACCTGGGTTGGTACGGCCAACTATGAGCGTTTGCTGACCGATGATCGCAAATTCGACGTGTCCTTTTGGAACAATGTGCGCTGGCTGTTCCTCTATCTGTTGGCGATCCCGGCGGGTCTCTTCATCGCGCTGTTCTTGAACCAGACGGTGCGCGGCATCCGGCTTTACAAATCACTGTTCTTCTTCCCCTTTGTCATCAGCCAAGTGGTTGTTGGCCTGGTGTTTTCCTGGTTTTACCTGCCACGCGAGGGGTTGCTGAACGCGGTGCTGGCTTTGGTCGGCATGGGGCCGGTGAACATTCTGGGCGATCCAACACTGGCGACCTATGGCATTATCGCTGCCGGGCTTTGGCCGCAGACTGCCTATTGCATGATCCTCTATCTCACTGGCCTCAATGCGGTGAACCCAGAGCAGATCGAGGCAGGTCGTCTGGACGGTGCCAAGGGTTTCAAGATGCTTTGGTATGTGGTGCTGCCGCAACTGAAGCCAGCAACCTTCATCGCCTTCGTGGTGACGATCATCGGCGCGCTGCGCTCGTTCGATCTCATCTCGGTGATGACCAATGGTGGACCGTTCGGCTCCACCCGCGTGCTCAGTTTTTACATGTTTGAGGAATCGCTCTCAGAGTTCGGCTTCCGCATGGGCTATGGCGCAGCCATTGCCGTGGTGTTGTTCTTCCTGATGCTCTTCTTCATTGTCTATTTCCTCTACTCCATGTGGCGCGAAGAGAAGGGGGCCAGGTAAGTCCAATGTTTCCCAAACCGATAGAAAAATCCTCTCGTGGAGCACAGATTGGCTATCAGGCGTTTTTGCCGGTGGTGCTCATCCTTTGGCTGTTGCCGCTGATCGCTGTGGCCGTGTTCTCGGTGAAGCCGGATGCCGACTTCACCAATGGCAATTATTGGGGGCTGCCCTCAAGCTTTGAGTTCTTCACCAATTATGGTCGGGTGTTCTTTGAATCCGACATGCCGCGCTACATGCTGAACTCGTTTCTGATCACCGTTCCAACGGTGATTGGCGCCATCGCGCTGTCCTCGCTGACCGGCTTTGCGCTGGGTGTTTACAAGTTCAATGGCAACCTTTTGATCTTTTTCATGTTCATTGCGGGTAACTTCGTACCGTTCCAGATTTTGATGGTGCCGGTGCGCGATCTGACCGTGTCGATGAACCTTTATGACACGAAGACGGGCCTTATCCTCTTCCACATCGCCTTCCAGACTGGTTTCTGCACGCTGTTCATGCGCAACTTCATTCGTCAGCTGCCGTTTGAGCTGGTGGAAGCTGCACGTGTTGAAGGCGTCGCGGAATGGCGCATCTTTTGGTACGTCGTTCTGCCGCTGATGAAGCCTGCTTTGGCCGCCTTGGCGGTGCTGATCTTCACTTTCATCTGGAACGATTATTTCTGGGCGGTTGTGTTGACCCAGGGGCCTGATGCACAGCCGGTCACGGCAGGTATCACCAGCTTTAACTCGCAGTTCCGCGCGGCGTACCATCTGATGAGCGCCGGTTCGATTGTGGCTGCTTTGCCACCGGTTCTGATGTTCTTTTTGATGCAGAAGCACTTCATTGCAGGCCTTACACTTGGTGCCGTAAAATGATCGGTTTCGACCCTAAGTGAATGGAGTGACGATTTGATACGAAGCTGGCGTCTGGACGACGGTCGCCAGTCTCTTGTCCTTGCAGCTGACCGTGATCGGTTGCCAGAGGTCGTCTATTGGGGCGCACCTCTGCCTGCGGATGAGGAACTGGACCTTTTGCACGCTGCCAATGGGCTGGATGTGACGGGTGGCATGCTGGATGCCAACCCGGATCTTTCCATTTGTCCGGAGGCTACCCGCAGTTTTCCCGGTCAGCCTGGGATGATCCTTCGCGATGGCGATGGCACGCCTTTGCTGCCGAAGTTTTGCTTTAAGCATGCTGAGCAGAGGGACGATGCGCTGAACCTGGTCTACGAAGACACAACGACTCTGTTGACCTACATTGCCCGGTTCGCAATCAATCCACGCACCCATATCATCACGGCGTCAGCTCGGCTTGAAGCGGCCAAACCGGTCCATTTGCATTGGCTTGCGGCGCCGGTTTTGCCTGCGTCTCAGCAAAGCGATGAGATGATTGATTTTGCCGGGCGTTGGTGTGGCGAGTTTCAGCCCAACACCACCGCTTGGTCGCCGGGTATGCGCTATCGCGAAAACCGCACCGGGCGCACTGGGCACGAGCATTTCCCCGGGTTGATCCTACCAGAGCGTGGGGCGACCAACACGCAAGGCCAGGCCTATGCCTTCCATTATGGCTGGTCTGGCGGACACCGGATGGTTGCCGAGGAACTGCCCGATGGGCGTCGGCAGATTCAGTTCGGTCACGCGGCACGCATGGAGCATGATGCGGGCACGGTTTTTGAAACCTCACCGCTTTACATCACCTACTCGGTTGATGGTCTGAACGGATGTGCTGTCGCGTTTCAGCGGCATTTGCGCGATGAGATCGTCACCTGGCCCAAACAAGCAGAACAGCCTGATCGCCCTCGGCCTGTACACTACAATTGTTGGGAAGCGGTCTACTTCAATCACAAACTGCCGGTTCTCAAAGACATTGCCGACCGGGCCGCAGCGCTGGGCGCGGAACGTTTTGTGCTTGATGATGGCTGGTTCGGTCAGCGCGACGATGACACCACATCGCTATCGGATTGGGAGGTTGATCCGCGCAAATATCCCGACGGTCTCGGCCCCCTGATTGAACATGTCCACGGGCTCGATATGTCGTTTGGCATCTGGTTTGAGCCGGAAATGATCAACCCGGAAAGCGATCTTCATCGGGCCCATCCTGAATGGGCGCTGGGCTCAGAAGATCAAACGCTGGGCCGCCAGCAAAAGGCGCTGAATATGGCGCTGGGCGAAGTGCGTGACTTCATTTACGAGCGCATGGCTGCGATCCTCGCCAAATATCCGATTGATTACATCAAGTGGGACCACAACCGTGTTCTGCCAATGCCTGATGCTGCGCAAACCCGGGGCAGCTACGCCCTTATTGATCGGTTGCGTGCCGCCTTCCCCGATGTGGAGATTGAAAGCTGCGCATCAGGCGGTGGGCGCATCGATTTTGGAATTTTGAGCCGCACCCAACGCGTTTGGCTGTCTGACAGCAATGACGCGCTGGAACGGCTGCGCATGCAGCACAACGCGGCGCTTTTCCTGCCGCTCGCGGTGACCGGATCGCATGTTGGCCCACGCCGGTGCCATACATCTGGGCGTGTGCTCGACATTGCGTTCCGGGCCTGGGTGGCTGCGCAACGCCATATGGGTTTTGAAATGGACCCGCGCGAACTGACAGATGAGGAGGCAACTGTTCTCCAAGAGGTCACGACCTGGTGGAAGCACAATCGCAACTGGATGATGCGCGCTGACATCTTGCGCCTTGATAGCCCGGACCCTGCCGTGATCGCCGAGCAGCAATTGGCAGAAGATGGCAGCCAGTTTGTTGCTTTTGTGGGCAAAGCGGCCACCAGTGCGCAGATCGCGCCGCGTCCGCTGCGCCTCACGCGCCTTGACCCGCAGGCTCGGTATGAAGTGAACCTTATCAACCGTCACACAGCACCAGTGCTGTCGCGCGGCATGCCAGCCTTGAAAGAAGGGCCGATCGTGGTATCGGGCAGTTACCTTTTACACCAAGGCCTTACGCTGCCCTGGTCCTACCCTGAGACCATGTGGGTTATTGAAGGGCGCAAACTGTCATGAGGCTTGTTTTCGCGCACTGCATTGCAGCCCAGATAGACGTAAAGCTTTCTTGTCGGCACGTCCGGCCCACTTTTTAAGACGGGAGTTCCATAATGGACCTCATTGCCAGCTATTCAGACCTTAAAGATGCCAGCGTTTTCATTACCGGCGGCGGTTCGGGCATTGGCGCATCGCTGACAGAAGGTTTTTTGATGCAAGGGGCGAAGGTTGCCTTCGTGCAGCGCTCCGATGCGTCGGCCTTTGCCGATGAGATGGCTGAGAAGCATGGCAATCGCCCGCACTACATGCAGTGCGACATCACCGATCTTGATCGCCTGAAAGCGTGCATTGATGAGAGCGCCGAGCGCCATGGCGGGCTTAATGTGCTGGTCAACAATGCCGCCAACGACAAGCGTCACAACACGCTGGATGTGGATGAGGATTTTTTCGATTGGGCGGTGGCCATCAATCTGAAAGCTTACTTCTTTGCCTGCAAGGCGGCGGTGCCTCTGCTGCGCCAAGCTGGCGGCGGGGCAATCGTCAACTTTTCATCGATCAGTTACATGATCGGATCTGCTGGCATGCCGATCTACACAAGCTCGAACGCTGGCATTACGTCCATGTCTCACACGATGGCGCGCGAGTTCGGGCCCGATAACATCCGCGTCAATGCGCTCGCCCCTGGTTGGGTGATGACGCAGAAACAGCGCGACATGTGGGTGACACCAGAAGGCCTTGCCGAGCATCTTGATCGCCAGTGCCTGAAAGAAGAACTGGTGCCGGAGGACATTGTCGGCGGCACCTTGTTTTTAGCCTCCAACGCCAGCCGCATGATGACCGGTCAGTGCATGGTGATTGATGGTGGCGTGGTGGTTCCTGCCTGATGAATGAGGCCGTTCGTCCGCACTGGATTGCTGTCGACTGGGGCACAACCCACATGCGCGCCTATGCCATGGATGGTGATGGCGGCGTGATTGCGCGTGGCCGTGGGCAGGGCATGGCAGCCCTATCAACGGGCGCGGTTGGTGATGCGCGACGGGCAGACTTCGAAGCAGCGCTGCTGGGCGTGATCGAGCCTTGGCTGTCTGACCAACCCATCAGCATCGTTATGTGTGGCATGGTTGGTTCGCGCCAAGGCTGGCATGAGGCAGGTTATCTGCCTGTTCCGCAAAGTCTTTTTGGGCTGGCCGACGCACTGGTCCAGGTGCCGGACAAAGATAAACGCCTGACGCCTTTCATCGTGCCTGGCATCAGCCAAACCGATCCGTATGACGTGATGCGGGGTGAAGAGACACAGCTTGCGGGATATGTTTCCCAGGCGTCCGGCGCAAACAGCACGGTGTCCGGCCGCGTGTGTTTGCCGGGCACCCATGCCAAATGGGCGCGGGTGGAAGGTGGCGCGGTAACCCATTTTTCCACCGCGATGACGGGCGAGCTTTTCGATCTGATCACTGAGCACTCCATTCTGGCCCACTCGGTGAGCGATGATGAACTGGATTCAGAGGCTTTTCGCGATTCTGTGCTGGCCGCCTATCATGATCCGGCTTGCTTGACGGAGGCCCTGTTTTCGGTGCGTGCGGAAGGCTTGCTGGCAGGCGAAGATGGTGTGCGGGCGCGTGGCCGGGTTTCTGGCCTGTTGGTGGGCGCTGAGCTTGCTGGCGCCAAGTTGGAGCCGGGCGAGCCTGTTACTTTGATCGGCGCGCCAAAGCTTTGCTTGGCCTACAGCGAGGCCCTGGCAGCGCTGGGATTGGATGCGGCCGTGCTGGATGGTGAGGCTATGGTGTTGCGCGCGTTAGCGGACATCCAAACCCAACTGGCCCAGCGCCACGTGGTATCGGCATAATACCCGCCCGTTGGGCGCGGTTAACAAAACGAGGTGAGATGTGAGTGTGGGAGCGCGGCCCCTGGTGGCCATTTTGCGTGGGGTAACGCCCGATGAGGTTAGCGATATTGGCGAGGCTTTGTTCAGCGCCGGAATCACCTGGATTGAAGTGCCATTGAACTCACCCGATCCGCTGGATTCCATCACCAAGCTTGTGGCGCGCCTTGGCGATCACGCGGTGATTGGTGCCGGCACGGTGCTGACGACGGATGATGTCTCTGCTGTTGCTGCCACCGGTGCGCGACTGATCGTTTCGCCCAACATGAATCCCGATGTTATCCGACTTACAAAGGCCAAAGGCATGATTTCCCTGCCCGGTGTCTTCACCGCCACCGAATGCTTTGCAGCGCTTGATGCCGGTGCTGATGGCCTCAAATTCTTCCCTGGTGATTTGATTGGCCCGGTGGGTCTTAAAGCTCTGAAAGCTGTGTTGCCAACGACGGTTACCACTTACGCTGTGGGTGGGGTAAGTGTTGAGAATGTGCCCGACTGGCTGACCGCGGGCGCGCATGGGTTTGGCCTTGGTTCATCACTCTACAAACCCGGCGACAGCGCACAGGACGTGGCCAAAAAAGCCAAAGCCATCGTCGCTGCTTTTGACGCGGGAACAGCATGACGTTTACGTTAAAGGCAGCAAGATTGTTTGACGCGACGCGGTGCGAATTGGGTGAAGGCCCGCTGTGGCACCCTAAGCGCAAAGCCTTGTTTTGGTTCGATGTTCTCGCCCAGAAACTCTTTATGCGTTCGCAAGCAATGTTTCGCCAATGGCTGTTTCCCGAGATTGTCTCGGCTGCTGGCTGGGTCGATGACAGCACGCTGCTGGTCGCTGGTGAAACCGCGTTTTGGCGGTTTGGCATCGACGCCGGCACACATGTGAAACATCTGCCTTTGGATGCGGACAATCCCGGAACCCGTTCCAATGATGGCCGCGCCGACCCTTGGGGTGGTTTCTGGATCGGCACCATGGGCAAGGGCGCGGAAAAAGGTGCTGGCGGCATTCATCGCTACTATCGTGGTGTGGTGACAACCCTTTTCCCCGATATCACCATTCCCAATGCGATTGCGTTTGCGCCTGACAAGCGCCACGCCACCTTTGCCGACACGGTGACGGGCCAAGTGATGCGGGTTGCGCTTGATGCCACGACAGGCGCGCCGGTGGGCGAGCCAGAGGTGTTTCGAGACCTTACCTCTGAAGGCCGCAACCCAGATGGTGCGGTGTTTGATGCCGATGGCAACCTCTGGCTCGCTGAGTGGGGCTCGTCGCGCGTCGCGTGCTACGCGCCGGATGGATCGGTGCTTTGCGAGGTGACAGCGCCAACGCCGCACACGTCTTGTCCGGCCTTTGGTGGGGAGGGTTTGCAGACACTGTTCATCACCACCGCGCAGGAGCATCTGGATACCGCACATCCAGGCTTCGCCCAGGCGGGGCAAACGTTCGCAACGCCGGTCGATGCAACGGGCCAGCGCGAGCATCAGGTTACACTTTAGGGTCTTGACCCAAAAATCTTAAACCTCTGTCATCGTCCTTGCATCGCGGCACGCAAACCCTATCCTTAGGCGCCGTTGTGAAGTGAAAGCCGTCTCCATGCTCGACCGCCTGAAAGCCATATTTGCTGACCCTGAACCCACCGCTGACAACGCTGGCGCTTTTGCACCAGACGACGCACGCGTTTCGGTGGCAGCCTTGCTGGTCCATATGATCCGCATCGATGGCGTGGTGACGGAGGATGAAACTGCCACCATCCGTGCGGCGCTCGACACGCAGTTCGGCCTGTCCGGCGATGATCTGGAAGAGGTGATGGCCGAAGCGCAGCGGCGCGACGATGAAGCGGTGGACCTTTACGGCTTCACCTCCACCTTGAAAGTGAAACTCTCCGAAGAGGAGCGGATCGAGGTGATCGAACTGCTCTGGCGTGCTGTGTTCGCCGACGGTGTGGTCAATGAGCTGGAAGACAATATGGTCTGGCGCACGGCGGAGCTTCTGGGTGTTTCCAGCCGTGATCGGATGATCCTGCGGAAACGGGTGGCGGGTGAGGTAACCTCTTAGCGTACCGTGGTGAACGTCCAGCTTCACGGAATTGTTGGTGATATGGCGGAGATTTGCACACGCGACCGCTGGACATTGGAGCGTAGCAGCGTTCTTGTGAGAGAGAGCTTTCGTTTCGTGGCGTTTTCGGACGCAAAACCGGTTCCCACTTTTGCTGAAAACGCTCCATGTCCGCCGACCAACCCATTTTGATCATTCTGCATCAAGAGCATTCCACCCCCGGACGGGTGGGGATGAAACTGCGTGAGCGCGGTTACGCGCTTGATATCCGCCGTCCGCCGCTTGGCTGCGCACTACCAGAAACCTTGGACGAGCATGCGGGCGCGGTGATGTTTGGCGGGCCGATGTCGGCCTATGATGACGAGCCGTTCCTCAAGACCGAGACCGATTGGATCGGCGTGCCGTTGCGCGAGGAAAAGCCTTTTCTTGGGCTTTGTCTCGGCGCGCAGATTATGGCCAAGCATCTGGGCGCGGAGGTGAAACCGGACCCTGAAGGTCGAGTGGAGGTAGGCTATTACCCCATCTCACCAACGCCAGAGGGTGAGGCGCTGATCCACTGGCCGCAGATGGTTTATCAGTGGCACCAGGATGGTTTTGCTTTGCCTTCGGACGCGGTGCGGCTTGCCGGTGCCGATGGACCGTTTCCTGAACAGGCGTTTCAGGTGGGACCAGCGGCCTTTGGCTTGCAATTCCACCCAGAACTGACCTTTGCCATGACCTATCGTTGGACGGTCAAAGGCGCCCACCGCATGGCGGCGCCGGGTGCGCAGCCGCGCAAAGCCCACATTGAAGGGCGCCTGCGCTATGATGCGGCCGTCGATGCGTGGCTGGATGCATTTTTGGACATCTGGTTGGTATCCGATCAGCCCAAGACACAAAAAAACCCGGCGGTTTTGGCCGCCGAGTAGTCTTTTTAGAGCGCTACGCTCCGTCGCAAGCGACGACCGGTTTAGCGCGCACGTTTTACCGAACGCCCTGTTCTTTCTGAACAACCGCTTATTCGGCGTCCGCTGGCACAGCGTTCAACTGACCATAACGCTCTTCGCCGATCGTTTCGAGAAGCTGAAGCTGAGTTTCCAGGAAGTCGATATGGCCTTCCTCATCGTTCAGAAGGTCTTCAAACAGTTTTTTGGAAACATAATCGCCTTCTTCATCGCAAATATCGTACGATTTGGAGTAGGCGGCGCGGGCGTCATATTCGCCCGCCAGATCAGCTTCCAGCACTTCTTTGATGGTCTGACCGATACGCAGCGGCGCAACGGTCTGCATGTTGGGGTGACCTTCTAGGAACAAAATGCGCTCGACCAGCTTGTCGGCATGCTCCATCTCTTCAATAGACTCAGCGCGCTCTTTGGCCGCCAGTTTCGCGTAACCCCAGTCATCAAGCAGGCGGTAGTGCAACCAGTACTGGTTGATGGCGCCAAGCTCCAAAAACAGAGCTTCGTTGAGGCGTTCGATGACTTTTTCTGAGCCCTTCATGGGAGCTTTCCTTTGGGTTTTGCGCTGCATCGCATGGGTCGAAACAGCAAGGTCATAAGGGTGTGCGGTTTGCTGCTGGCCTGCTGAAACCAACGCGTTTTTTGCCGCTTGCCAAACTACGGGCCAGGTCGGCGTCTAGATCGCTAGTTTGGAACATTTCTAATGTTTGTACGCATAAGTCAATAGGCGTGCAAAAGCAACCACAGCGCGTTCTCCACCTTGTAAAGCGCTGATTTATATTATTTTTCGGGTTGATTGAGGGTTTTTGACCACGAAGCGACGATAAAACTGTTCTTATCGAAGACGATCAATCGCGCTGTAGGGCCAAGCGTGCGCCGCCGTCGCCACCCGCACGCAAAGATGCTGTGGCTGCGCCGCGGAAGCTTTGTTCCAAAATACAGGTGGGGTAGATGGTTTGCAGCTCTTCTAGCCGTTTGACAATCAGTGTCACAACCTGAGGGAAGCACCCGCAGCATTTGCCACGCTTGCCAAGCTCACGGTAAACCACGCCTGGTGTGATCAGGCGGTACGGGTCATCATCCACGAGGTCATCAATGGCCTCGGAGATCATGGCTTTGGTCAGAACGTTGCAATGGCAAACGATCATGTGGGTCCCGAACGTCTCTCATGCGATACTTCATCTGGATGTATGGCATGCAAGTGACAGCGATTTGCAGCTAGGATCAAAACCTATATCGATCCCCGATGGCCTTGATCTAACCCGATCATATCATCATTGTTGGAATTCAATGGCAAGTTATAATCTGTCGCAGGGTTTACGCACTATCGGCTTAGTGGTTTTGACGTATGCTATTGCGTTGGTATGCGCTGGCCCGGCCTATGCCGGTGAACACCACGCTTTGGTCATTGGAATCGATCGCTACGAGCGTGCCCGTGATTTGCGCAACCCGACCAATGATGCGCGCGCCGTTGCCGACCGTCTACAAACCTTGGGCTTTGTGCTTCATGATGGGCAGGCACATGTGAACCCAGATCGGGCCACGATGCTGGCGCTGATGCGTGATTTTGCAGCTGAGATTCCAGACGGTGCGACGGCGGTGGTTTTTCTGGCCGGCCATGGGCTGTCGCAGGGCGGCAACACCTACCTTGTTCCCGCCGATGATGCGGCGTTGCGCACCCGTTCAGATCTTGATGCCCATGGTGTTGCGTTGCGCACGCTCACCGGGCGGCTGGCCGCACGCACGGGCGTCCATAGCATCGTGGCGGTGGATGCCTGCAGCGCCAACGGTTTGCGTGGCGATGGCTCGGGTGCTGGCGGGGCAGGCGATCTGGTAACCAGCGCCACCGGCTCGATGAGCCTTATCTATGCCGCGGCGTCAGGTCAGATCGCCGCTGATGGTGAGGGTGCCAACAGTCCTTTCACCGTTGGGCTGCTGCATGCGCTTGAAACACCGCATGAGCCTCTGGAAGCGTTGTTTCGGCAGATAGCCGGGTATTTGCGGGTCCATAGCAATGGCGCGCAAACCCCCTGGATGGTGCGCAGCTATGGCGAGGTGGCACCCGTTTACCTAACCGCCCGCTAGCGCACTTTTGCCAAAGCAGCCGCTGTGCCATGGTGGCCGTCGAGCTTTGATTTGCACCAGTTTGATTTGCATTGGGATGTACTGAGCATGACACCTTCTTTATCGCGCGCCTTTTTCTCCAGCGCGCTGACGACCAGCCTGTTCACCGCAGGCCTTTCGTTGGGCTTTGGTGCGATGACAACCCCGGCCCAGGCCTATTGTGATACTGGCAGGGTGATGGGTGGATGCGCGACGTCCATCGACGAGTTCCCCTGGCAAGTTTCGCTGTTTCGCACCGGTGGTGGCACGCAGCTTGGTTCGCATTTTTGCGGCGGCTCAGTGGTTGCGGACCGTTGGGTGCTGACAGCGGCGCATTGCATTGAAGATTTTCTTCCGACCGACCCAAGCCCGATGGCGGTGTTTTTTGGCTCGACGAGCCTGGAAGAGGGCGGTCAGATTGCCGATGTGATGACGATCTACGCCCACCCGGATTATCGCGGTGTGGGAGCGGACGACATTGCCCTGCTTGAGCTGCGCAACCCCATAGCGGTCGAGCCCGTTACCCTGTCCATGGACGTGGATGCGCGCAATTTGGAACGCGTTGGGACGGATGCCATCGTCACCGGCTGGGGCAACACGCCTGGCCAGCGTGATCTGTCTGGCACTGTTGGTGGCAAGGGCGGTGAAGTGGTGGTTCAAACTGTGGATGTGTTTGAGACCTCGCCGCTGCTTTTGGGCGCTGACGTGCCGGTGGTGGACAATGCGCGCTGTGGCGAACGTGGCGATCCAGAGGCCATCTGCGCCGGTTTCCGTGAGGCACTCGTGGATGCCTGTGCCGGTGACAGCGGCGGTCCGCTGATGGTGCGTTCAGGCGGTGGTTATGTGCAAGTGGGACTGGTATCCGGTGGCACCTTGTGCGTGGACGAGGGCGAGCGCTATTCAACCTACACCCGCGTATCGGCCTATGAGGATTGGATCCGCGCCACGATGGCTGGCGAAACCGAAGTCGCCGATTTGCGCGTCTATCCAGACTTCTCGCTGCCCGCGACCTTCTTCGATGAGCAGATCGTGACGGGTTTTACACCCGATCCGATTGACTACCCGCTTCAGGCTGGCGGCTATCTGTGGGCCGGTGATGTGGATAGTTCATGCGTTGGATTTGTTGCCGAAGCGCCAGACGTGCGCATCACCTATGAGGCGGGCAACCAGTATCCGTTGCGGGTGTTCGTGCAAGGCGCCGCCGACACCACGCTCCTGATCAATCAGCCGGATGGTTCCTGGCTGTGCAATGATGACCGCGTGGACGGCGACCTCAACCCAGAAATCTACTTCGCACAGCCGCTAACAGGCCAATACGATATCTGGGTCGGAACCTATGACGACCCTGACACGCTGGGCGGCTTTCCGGACGTATCACTGCGGGTGAGTGAGCTGGAGCGGTAGGCGGCTAACTGGCAGCTATGGGTACAAAGCCACTGACTCTTTGACTAAACGAATGGCCGGTCTTGGGACCGACCGTTGGCAAGAGTGTTTTCAATTTCTGCAATAGCAGTCATCAGCCCATCTTCGTTTTTCAACTGCTCTGCCAGAGATCGCGCATTGCTCCTGAGCGACGGGCCGTTAACAGCAGCGATTATTGAAGCCGACAATGTGTCTGCGCTGAGTTTTCCTCGCGGGACAGAAGGTGCGCCAACCCCCAAAGAAACGCTTATCTTTGCCCAGTATGGCTGGTCCCCAAAGAACGGGCAGATCACGCAAGGAACACCCGCGCGAAACCCTTGGGCTGTTGTCCCCATGCCGCCATGGTGCACCACTGCTGCCATCCTTGGAAACAGCCAAGAATGCGGCACCGAGGGGATGGTCAAAATGCGATCCGTTTCGATCTCATCAAACCTGGCCCATCCCGTAGAGATGACGCCGCGAACACGCGCTTTGCCAAGCGCGTCAATGATTGTCTGCTGCAGAGCCTGCGGGTCTTTGACAGGCATGCTGCCAAAGCCGATATAAACCGGCGGCGGTCCCGCTTCGAGAAACCGTCGCAAGTTATCTGGCGGCAGATAGTCCTCGTCAGATTTCAGCCCCCAATAGCCCGTCATGGTCGCATCATCGGGCCAGTCCTTTGGTCGGGGTATGACCGCTGGGCTTATGGCGTGAAGTACCTTGCTAGCGCCCATTCCATTGGGGAAAAGAACCTCGCTCCGCCTTTTGACCGGAGGTAGCTTCAGGGTGTTCTTCCGAAATGTGTTTATTGATTTGCGAAACGACCCATATGACAGGTTAACGAGCGAATACCCAAATCTGTTGTATCCAGGGATAGGGAGATTTGGCATGCCCGCCGGTGGAAACTCATGTGTCGCCACAACCATCGGCTGCAACAGTGCCAATACCGCAGGAACATCAAGTGCCTCCGCTATGTGGGGCGCGGCGATGACTTTGGGATGGTGGACAATTAGGTCCGGTTGAACCTCCTGAGCCACACGCCAAGCGTTGACATTTTGCGCCTCGTTGAGTGGCCCGGACTTGCGCGCTAGCCGAAAGCCTGCCGCAACCCTCTCGAAAACAACTGATCCCCCCTCGATTGCGGCTTTGCCATCTGGAGTATCCATCAAGTCAATGATGTCATCGGGCAAAGGTTCAAAGGCCAAGCCGAACGTTTTTACCCAATCGCCATACCTTTCGGCGGTGCTGAGTGTCACAGCATGACCATGCTGTGCCAGCCCGTTGGCAAGCGCAATAAAAGGTTCAACATCACCGCGCGAACCGTATGTTAAAACAAGTATTTTTTCGGTCGTAGGCATGTGGCAAATGTAAGGAATATCAAACGCAATACCAAGCAAGGACACAGCCCACTTTCGTGCAAAAGTGACGGCTGGCCCGCTATGCAGCATTGGTGAAAGTGGGCTCGAACCCGACCTTCATCATCCCAACGCTTGCATAATCCCACGCAGCTCTGCCAATCCGCGCATGCGACCAATCAGCGGGTAACCGGGCATGGAGTTGCGGGTCAGATCATCCAGCATCGCTTGGCCATGATCGGGCCGCATGGGGATTTGCCAGTCGGCGCGGCCTTCGGCTTTGCGGCGCTTTTGTTCGGCAAGTAACGCCCCGATGGTGGCGACCATATCGGTGTCACCGCCCAGATGCTCGCTTTCATAAAAGCTGGATTTTTGACCTGCTGCCGGTTCGGTTCGCTGTGTGTTGCGCAGATGGACAAAGTGAATTTTCGGGCCAAGTTTTTGAACAAAATTCGCCGGATCAAAATCGGCTCGCACGCCAAGAGAACCGGTGCAGAGCGTCGCGCCGCTGGCGGGACTGTCGACCGCGTCCAATACCGCCGCGTAGTCATCTGTGGTGGACATCACGCGTGGTAGGCCGAGCAGCGAAAAGGGCGGGTCGTCAGGGTGGCAGCAAAGCCGGATGCCAACCTCCTCGGCGGTGGGCACAATTTCGGATAGAAAATCGATGAGGTTCTGGCGCAGCTGACCAGCATCAATGGCTGCATAGGTGGCAAGCTGGGCGCGCACATTATCCAGTGTCCAGCTGTCATTGGCGCCGGGAAGCCCGGCCACGATGTTGTTCACCAACTTCTGTTTCTCTGCATCCGACATACCAGCGTGGCGCGCGCGGGCATCGGCCAGCATCGCGTCCGGATAGTCATCCTCTGCACCGGGGCGTGCCAGCAAAAGCGCGTCAAAAATGCAGAACTCCAGTAGATCAAAGCGCATGGCCGTTGCGCCATCGGGCATTTGCGCTGCTAGATCGGTGCGGGTCCAATCCAGGATCGGCATGAAATTGTAGCAGACGGTTTTGAGGCCTTGATCGGCCAGATTGCGCAGGGATTGCCGGTACGCCTCATAATGGTCTGTGACCGGGCCAGTCTTGGTTTTGATGGTTTCCGACACCGGCACGCTTTCGACAACATCCCAGGTGAGGCCGGAAGGCTCTTTTTTCTCGCCGCTCCGCGCCTGCGGCACGACCTCATGAGCTTGCATGCTCCGGACCTTCGGTCCGACCGCTTTAGCTTGCTCGATTTCGCATTTGCGCTTGGTGATCTCATTAGAGGTCCACACATCGCCCGGCGCGATGTGGTGCAACGCTGAGACAATGCCTTCGGCGCCCGTCTGGCGGATTTCGGGAATGGAAATGGTGTCCGCTGGACCGAACCAGCGCCAGGTTTGTCTCAACATGTTTGTCGCATTATAGGTCGATCATACTTCGCGCAGGGTCAGCGTCGAGGCCGTGTCGAACAGGTGGAACGTCGACGGGTCTGCGTCCAAATTCACCGTTTCGCCAGCCGCCACTTTGGTTTGTCCAGGATTGTGAACCGTGAGCTTGGTTCCATCCTTTAGCGCGCCGTAGAGGTAGCTGTCACTGCCAAGCTGTTCCACCGAGGCGACCTGCATATCGATCACGCCGATGGGGTCGGGCCGCAGCTCATTGGGCCGCACGCCAAGTGTTACCTTCTGGCCAACCTGATGGCGGAAGCCGTTGGAGGGCAGATGGATTTTTTCACCGGTATCAAGCGTCAGTTTCGTGCGGTCGGAGGTGTCGATTTCACCGGTCATAAAATTCATTTTTGGAGAGCCGATAAAACCGGCAACGAACAGGTTGGCAGGCGTGTTGTAGAGGTCCAGTGGGCGCCCGAATTGCTCCAGAACGCCTAGGCGCAGCACGGCAATCTTATCGGCCATGGTCATCGCTTCCACCTGATCGTGGGTCACGTAGATCATGGTGTTGCCAAGGCGCTTATGCAGTGCTGAAATCTCGCCACGCATGTCGACGCGCAGTTCGGCATCCAGGTTTGAGAGCGGCTCGTCGAACAGAAACACTTTTGGTTCGCGCACCACGGCGCGACCAATGGCGACGCGCTGGCGTTGGCCGCCGGAGAGATCTTTTGGGCGTCGGTCGAGCAGCATGTCAATCTGCAACATGGTTGCGACCGCATGGATTTTCTCGGCAATTTCAGCCTTCGGCGTGTTGATATTTTCAAGCCCGAAAGAAAGGTTCTGCCGCACCGTCATATGCGGGTAGAGCGCATAGGACTGGAACACCATCGCTAGCCCACGGTCCGCGGCGGGAATGCGATTGACCACATCGCCTTCGATCTCGATGTCACCGGAGGAGATGGGCTCGAGGCCAGAAATCATCCGCAGAAGCGTGGATTTTCCGCAGCCGGACGGGCCGACAAACACGCAGAATTCGCCATACTCGATCTGCATGTCGATGCCGCGGATTACCTCGGTCTCGCCATAGGCTTTTTTCAGGTTTTTTAGTTCGACACTCGCCATGACTTCAGCCTCCCACCGGATACATCGATGCATCCTTTGGCTCTAGGCCTTCGGCCCAACCGCAGTGGGCTTTTTTTCAGGTTTTTCAGCTCAACGCTGGCCATTGTGTTCCCCCGTGATCGGTTTGCCGATCATTCTTCTCTCTCTCCGGCGTGAGCCTTTGACCCCACCACGCCGTTTGTCTCCCATGCGTATCGCTCCGTTCCTTCGGAACGACCGCGCCGCTTTATTTACCCCCGGTCGAGGCAATCCCCGTCGCGATGTATTTCTGCAAGAACATGAACACCAGCGCGATGGGCAGCAGCGTCAGCACCGTCATGGCAAGCAGGCTCGACCATTCGGTTTGAAGCTCACCCTGGAAGGAGTTCAGCGCCAATTGCAGTGTGAAGTTCTGCGATTCCGTCAGCACGATCAGGGGCCACAAGAAGTCGTTCCAGCGCCACATGATGGCAAGGATGGCAAGCACCGCAATGGCAGGCGCCGAGAGCGGGATGATGATACGCCAGAAAATCTTCCACTCCGACGCCTTGTCCATACGGGCTGCATCCAAAATTTCGTCCGGTATGGTGATCATGTATTGGCGTAATAAAAACACCCCTGTGGGTGTTGCCGCGCCGGGTATGATGACCCCCCAGAGTGAGTTCAGCATGCCCATCTCGGTGACAATCAAGAACAGCGGCACCAGCACCACGGTTTGCGGGATCATCAGCGTGCCGATCACCAGCAACAGCACTGCCGTTCGCCCTCTAAACTGATATTTTGAGAGCGCAAACGCTGCCATCGCGTTGACGAGCAGCATGATCAGCGTGGCGGTGACCGTAATGAAAGTGGAGTTGAAGAAGAAGCGCATGAAATTAAAGCGCTCGAAAAGCCCGGTGTAATTCTCCACCGCCAGCCGCACTTCCTGCACAGGCTGCCTATCAGAGATGTCGACGCGCAGGCGTTCGTCGGGCGCTTCTGGATCGACCATTTGGGCCACCAGGCCAACCCGGCGCAGTTGCGCCAGTGTTCGGCCCTCATAGTCGCCGCCGGTGATCTCAAACAGCGGAAATTGCCCGTCCATTCCCGGCAGTTCGACCGTGGTCTGCTGGTAGGGCAGGAGGGTCGGTGGGTAACGCTGCAGATCGCCCTCGGTCTTGAAGCTCGACATCAGCAGCCAAAGCACCGGGAAGAACATCAAGAAGACGCCGAAGATCAGATAGCCATAAGAGACCCAGTCGGTCCAATGCAGCTTGCCGTTCTTGCCACGCGTCGCGGTGAGCATCTGCCAGAGGGTCATTTTGCCGGTTGTACTAGCCATCACGCGCCTCCCGGACGCGCAATGGCGTGTCTTTGTTTGGTCAGGTTCGTCGGACGCAAAACCGGTTCCCACTTTTGCTGCGAACGCTTCAGGTTACCCATCGACATTCCTCCGGTTGATCCAAAGCTGCACCAGTGTCAGCAGCACCAGAACGCCTGCCACCATCAGCGACGCGGCGGCGGCAAGACCAAACAGGCGCGGTGCCCCAGCGAAGCCTTCCTCATAGATATACTGGATGATGAATGTGGTCGCGGTGCCCGGTCCACCGCCGGTGAACGCGAAAACCTCATCGAAGGTTTGCACGCCTTTGATGAGCGCCAGCACCAGCACAACTAACAAAGTGGGTGAGAGCAGTGGCAGGGTGATCTTGGTGAAGGTGCGCCAAGCCGAAGCGCGATCCATGGTGGCGGCCTCGTAGACATCGCGTGGAATGGCTTGCAGGCCGGCAAGTAGGATGAGCGTGTAAAAACCCATGTTCGCCCAGACCGACAGGAAGACCGTCCAGGTGAAGGCCCATTGCGCATCGATCAGCCAATTGGTGCCGCCAATGCCCGTCCAATCCAAGAAAGCATTGAGCAGGCCTTCGCGTTGCAAGATCCATTTCCAGATCAGCGCCACGACAACCGGTGAGAGAAGGACGGGGAAGAAGAAAACAGAGCGGAAAAAGCCGCGAGCCCGGATGTCGCGGTTCAAAATGATGGCGGTCAGCAGCGAGAAGCCAACCATGATGCCAACCTGTAGGGTGACGAACCATGTGGTGTTCCACACCGCGCGCCAAAATTTGTCCTGCAAACAAGAATTGGGATCAAGGAAGTTGGAGCAGTCCGACAGCGTGCCGAAATTCTGGCCGCCGACATAAGGGCGGTTTTCCAGCAAAACATTGTCGCCACCGGTCATGGCGTAGAAAACGTTCAAAATGATCGGCAGGAAGGCAAAAAGACCGAACAAGAGAAGGTTTGGCAGAAGGAAAACCCAGGCAAGCCTGTTGACGCCCAGCATCCGTTGCAGTGCTAAGAAGGGTATCTCGATCACCCGCATGATGGGTGAGAGAAGGGTAAGGGCGATCCCATCTCCCTTCACCGGCGCAGCCTTCTCAGGCCGCTGTGGGGAAGGTTCAGGTGAGGCGGGCCCAGTTGAGGTGGACGATGTGTTGTCGCCCACCTCTGTGTTGGTGACCATCGGTCTGGACCGGCCTAGTTGGTCTCAGCCATGGCTTCGGCGAGGTCGGATGCCGCGCGCTCCATAGCTTCTTCAACGGTCAGTTCGCCAACGATGGCCTGGCTGACACGCTCAACAGTGATGCCGAACATGGCACGGTTGCCTGCATAGCCCTGATAGGCAAACGCCGCTGGGTGGATGTCCGGCAGGGAGCCAGCAAAGCCGTTAAGCGCTGCTTTTGCCTGATCAGAGGCATCTTGGAATTCAACACCTGCAGCTGCAACGCCCACATGACCTGGGATGTTGCGGGTGCGGGCGGCCACTTCGGAATACACCTCTTCCTGAGCCAGGAAGTCGATCAAAGCGGCCACTTCTTCTGGGTGCTCGGTTTCAGCGAAACCGACGAGGCCTGCACCGCCCGGCATGCCGGAGCATGCGCCAGCTGGACCACATGGCGAGCCAACAACCTGCCAGTCGAAGAAGTCACCGACCTGTTCGTCCATGCGACCAACCTGCCAGCTACCGGAGTAGTAGAAGACCAGATCGCCGTTGATGAACTCTTGGGCGGCATCCTGGTAGGTTTGGCCGCCCTGGCCAGCCCACACATCGCGCGCGATGGTGCCGTCTTCGTGCCAGTCAACAAACTGCTGGACGAACGCCGTAAAGCCGTCATCAACCAGAATGGCATCGCCATTGTCATCGAACAAAGCCGCGCCATAGGAAATTGCAGGGCCTGCCACCCGGTGACCGGAACGGTCGATGGCCATCGGGAACGGTGCGCCAGTGGCTTCAGCCACTTGGCGTGAGGCTTCAGCCCACTGTTCCCAGGTTGCGCCCGCGCCGGGCAGCTCAACGCCAGCCTGCTCAAACAGCGTTGCGTTGACGAACGCGCCGGTGACAGTGAGCGCTGAATGCATCCCGTAGATGCCCTGACGATCTTCGCCGCCACGGTACCAATCCAGCGTGCCGCCGAAGGATTCATCCCAGTATCCGGCGTCCACATAGGGTTCCAGGTCGAGATAATACTCGTTGAGGCCACCCAGATCAGTCACTTTAGCAAGGTCTGGGCCCTCGCCAGCAGCAAGTTGTACGGGCAGGTTTTCAAGGATCGCCTGATAGGGCACCACATCGATGGCGACGGTGACGCCAGGATTGGCTTCTTCGAAGCGGTCGATGACATCATCGTAAACCTCGCACTCATTGCCATCGGAATAGCACATGAAGCGAATTTCTTGTGCAGAGGCCGTGGCTGGAACCAACGCTGTACCGGCCATCATGGCCGCCAATGCGGAGGTTGCCAGAAGGGTTTTTCTACCGAGGGTCTTTGTCATTTCTTCTCTCCCAAGATGTAGTGGCCAGATTGTTTGTCTTAGTGGGCCAGATTTTTGGTTGTTTGCGGTTTGGGTGGATGAGGCCTTTCAGGCTGCCATCCGGCATAGAGCGCATTGTCCTTTCCCAGCGGTAGGGCCACGCGCTTTCCTGTCCGTGCAGCCTGGTAGACCGCCGTGACAAGTTCGATTGACCGGCGTCCATCAGCCAATGTGACGTCACGACCGGGGTGTCCGTCAAGTGAATATGCGATGGCTTCGAAGAATCCGGCATATCCAGCGTGAACGGGGCTCAAATTGGCCAAAACGGCGTCAATTTGTGCCTGAGTGGTGGGGGCTCGTGCGGTGAAGGTCCATGTTCCGTCACCGGGAGCATAGGGCTCGGTGCCACTGGTGGCGGTGAAGCCTTCAAACAGAAACCTCAGACGCGATGTGTCATCACCTGCGCCAAGCGAGATGGAAGAGGTGGCAAGCGCCCCGGACTCCATCTCAAAGCTGATGGCTGCGCAGTCCTCCACCTCAATAGGGTTCACCCGCGTTGTGGTGATGGCAGAAAGCGCCTTGATCGGCCCCATAATATGGGTCAGCAGATCATGATTGTGGATTGCATGGCCAAGCACCGCACCACCGGACTCACCCGTCCAGGTGCCGCGCCAGGCAACGGCATAATATTCGCTGTCACGGTTCCAATGGGTTTCAAGACTTGCCGCATAGGGTTTGCCAGCAAGTCCAGCATGAATAAGCGCCTGAAGTTGGTGCAGGCCATGGCCATAGCGATACTGGAAGACGGGAAAGACTTTGCGCTGAGCTGCGGTGGCAGCCGTGCTGAGCACATCAACCTCGCGTACTGAGCGGACCAGCGGTTTCTCGCAAACCACATGTTTGCGCGCGGCCAATGCCGCCAAGGTCACGTCGAAATGCAGGTGCGGCGGCAAGCAGATATCGATGATGTCGATGTCCGGATCATCCAACACCGCGTGGCTGTCGGCGTGGATAGCGATGGTGTTGTCACCACCAGCGATGACGCGAGCGCGATCTTGATTGAGGTCGCAAATGGCCTTCACCGCGAACTGGTTTGGCAACTGGCGGTAACCCGTCAGATGCTGCTCACCAATGCCAGCGCCGATGATGGCCACGTTGAGCATCTAGGATGTGCCCCCGGTTCGCTGGCTTTCAGCTAGCATCTGCGCCTTGATGCCAAGCTCCATCACCTTGAAGGCGTGGGCCTGCGACATTGCGGTTTCGGTACGGTTCGCAATGTCATGCGCCAGCCTGCCGAAATAGGGCAGGCCCGCATCGGCGCACTGGATTTTCTGGCACGTGTCGCCGTTAACGAGCACAAGGAAGTCGGTGCCTTCGGGACCGCCAACGTCGACATATTTGCGCAGCTCAATATAGCCCTCGGTGCCAAGAATGGTCAGGCGGCCATCGCCCCAATTGGGCAGCGCATCGGGCGTGTACCAATCCACGCGAATGTAGCCGTGGCCCTGTGGAGACTTCAGCGCGATTTCGCCGAAATCCTGCAAGCCTTTGTCATCAGGATTGGCGAAGTTACCGACCTGGGCCAGCGTGATGTCGGCATCTGTCGAGCCGGTGAAAAACAAAAACTGGTCGATCTGGTGGCTGGCGATATCGACCAGGATGCCGCCATAGGCTTCGCGCTCAAAGAACCAGTCAGGCCGGGTTGCGCGGTTGAGGCGGTGCGGACCTTGGCCGAGCGTCTGGACCACTTTGCCGATGGCACCTGCCTGCACCAGTTCTGTGGCTTTGGTGACCGAGGGCACTTCAAAGCGCTCGGAGAAATCCACCGACCAGATGCGGCCCGTGCGCGCTTGGCATTCCTTGATGGCGTCCAGCTGTTCCAGCGTTATGCAGCCGGGCTTATCGACCATCACGTCTTTGCCAGCTTCCATCGCCTCGATGGCGAGCGCTGCTCGGTCGCGCGGGATGGCGGAGATGAGGATGAGGTCTATTTCTGGATCGGCGAGGATCGCTTCTTTGCTTGTTTTGGGCACATCGGGGAAGCGTTTGAGGAAACCCTCTTCTGTCTCTGGCGACCCGCCAGTCCACCAGTTTTTGAAGGTGGCACCAACATCCTGCATGTTGCCAGCCATGCCAAAAATGTGTCGGTGATCGATGCCGAGAGCGGCGAAGGTTAGAGGCTTGCTCATGATGTCACCTCCACGGTTGCGCCAGCTTTGGACGAGGCGGTGATCGCGTCGATCAGCGCGTGGGAGGCGAGCGCCTGTCGGCCTGTGACCACGGGATCACGGTCCTCATTGATCGCATCACAGAAATCTTCGATGATGCCTTGGTGCCATTCATGGGTGAAGGCCATGGGATCCGCGCCGCCGCCGGTGGTGGCTGAGGCTCCAAACGTTTCTGTTTGGCCGTTGCGCCATGACACCGTGAGCACACCGGAACCCAAATGCAGGCTGGCTTTATCGAAATGCAGGGTGATGGTTTCCGCGCCGCCTGGGAAACTAGCAGAGGACGCCACCAGCGATCCAATGGCGCCGTTCGTAAGGCGCAGACCTGCCGTCGCGAAGTCTTCCGACTCCATGGTGTGGAAGCGGCTCGTTGCCGTCATAGCTTGCACGCTTGCCACTGGGCCGGTGAGGGACAGGGCCAAATCCAGAGTGTGGATCGCCTGGCTGATCAGCACGCCGCCGCCATCACGGGCATAGGTGCCGCGGCCTGGCTCGTCATAATAGGCTTGCTCGCGCCACCAAGGCACATTGATTTCGGCCACACCCAGCGCGCCGAGCGAGCGTGAGGTGACCAGCTCAGAGGCCTTTTTGGACGCTTCGCGCATGCGGTGCTGGAAGACGATTCCAAGTTTGACGCCAGCGTCCTCGCACAGCTTCACCACCGCTTCCGCTTCTGCGCCGTCACGCGCCACAGGCTTTTCCAGCAAAATTGGTTTGCCCGCTTTGGCAAGCGGCTTGATCAGCTCTGCCCGCGCGTTCGGTGGCGTGACGATGATCGCGAAGTCGATTTCTGGGTCGGCGGCAATGTCTCTAACGTCAGCGTAAGCTTGAGCATCGTGCTTGGCTGCAAAGGCTTGCGCGCTTTCTGGGCGGCGGGCGGCGACGCCTTTCAGCACCACTTTGCTGGAGGCTTTGATGGCGGCAGCATGGGTGCCTGCCACCATGCCGGTTCCGATAAGAGCGCAGGTGAGTGACCGAGTTACTGACACAGATGGGTCTCCAGAAAGTCGAGTGATGCCTGCCGCATGGAAGGCGTTTCGACATGGCCCATGTCTGGTTCAATGTGAAAGTGCAAGGCCTCAGGCTTATCGGAATACGCAGCGTCAAGTTCTGCGCGCGCTTTCTCAAAGCAGGGTTCTGGCGTTGACCAGTCTTGTAGTCCAACGCCGATCATCAGCGCGCGCGGGGCTGCGAGACCTGCGATCTGACCGGTGGGGAAGGTTTTCAAAAGGCCCGGCACGGTCATGTAGATGCCATGACCATCGTGGGCGGGGGTTTCGGTGAGGCCCGCCAGATCGGCGAAGGAACACAGCGCGACCGATGCCTTCACCCGCTCGTCCAGCGCTGCCATCCACCAGGCATGGGTGGAGCCCATGGAGAAGCCCAGTGCACCGATGCGGGTTTCATTGATGTCGGCGTGGTCCGCTAAGAAACTGATGCCGGCGGTAAGCTCTTCGAGCATCTGGCCGAACAGCGTGGTGCCGTTCCAAAGATGCTTTTTCGCGCGTTCGCTTTCCGTGCGGCTCTGCCTGGCGCCGAAGGCAGGCATTTCCAGACAGAGGCTTGCAATGCCAAGGGCTTGGAGCGCCGGACCGTAGGCACCTTGCAGACTGCCGCGGCCTTCCATCAACTCGCCCATGCCGAAATCGAAGCGATTGCCATGGGCGTGGCAGTAAAGCACTGCCGGAACCGGCGTGTCGGGATCGGCGGGATGCAGAAAAAGCGCTGGGATCGTTTCATCCTCAGTGCCTTCAAAATGCAGCGTGTCGAGGTGCCAACCCTCATGGCTCTGCCGGTCTACCAGACGTGGGGATGCGAACGCGGCCTCTTTGAGGCGGCTCCCGAGCAGATTTTCAAGTTCCTGAATGACCTCTTGGCGGGTCTTAGGAGACGTCATGATGGTGTATCAGTCACCCAGTCCGCCGAATTGTCCTTGGAAGAAGACCAGCGGATCGCTTGCGTGCTCGCCGGTCTGCATGGTCGCGTGCATGACCTGATCGACCAGAATGGTGTGATCGCCTGCATCGTGCTTGCCGTAGCGGCGACACTCAAAGCGCGCCAGGCACCCCTCGATAAGCGGCACGCCATTGGGGCCTTCATGCCAAACGGTCTGATCAAAGGCATCGGCGCTTTTGGCGAAAGCCAGGCACAGCGCTTCTTGGCTTTGCGACAGCACGTGGATCGCCGTATCCCAAGCGCCAGCAAAGGCATCGTAGCGGCTGGATTTGCGGTCGATGGACCAAAGCGTCAGCGGCGGTGCCAACGAAACGGAAGAAAAGCTGTTCACCGTCATGCCAATGGGGCCAGCTTCGCTCATCGCCGTGACGACCGTGACGCCGGTGGCAAAGCGGGAAAAGGCGCTGCGCAGCTCTTTGGAATTGTCCGCTGCGGGCACGAAACTGGAAATCGGGGCATGCATGTTCATGGAACCTCTCCTTGTACCACTTAGGGTACTTCGTGGCCTTGTGCAGCAGTTAGAATCTCAAACCAGTCTTGCCGGTCCATCTTTACCTTCAACGCCTGGTCAAATGTTTGGATGCGGGCAAGTTGGTTGGTGCCCATCACAGGCAAAATGCCAACCGGGTGCGCGAGCAGCCAAGCGACGGCTACAGCCGCAACATCAACACCATGTGTGTTGGCCATGCGTTGGAGCACGCTGCGCACAGCCTCGCCTTCGCCGCCAAACAGCCCACCACCGCCCAGTGGTGACCAGGCCATCGGGTGGATGCTGCGTTCCTGCATCCACTGCACTTCACCTTCGATGAAGGGTGCGTGGTTGAGAACCGAGAGCTCGACCTGATTGGTGCAGAGTTTGGTCGACATGGCCGACTGAAGCAGCGTGAAATCGTTCAGCTTGAAATTGGACACGCCAACGGCGCGAACTTTTCCGGAGGCCACAAGTTCATCGAGCGCCTTGCCGGTTTCGTGATGGTCCATGAAGGGGTCAGGCCGGTGGATGAGCAAAAGGTCGATCCGGTCGGTCTTCATATCCTGAAGCGAGTGCTCGACCGAGGCCAGAATGTGGGTGCGCGAGGTGTTGTAGTGTTTCACACGGGCCGATTGGTAGCGGCCCATGGGGGCAACGATGTCGCATTTTGTGACCAGCTCAACCTTATCGCGCAGACCTGGTGAGGCCTGGAACGCCGCACCCAGAATGGCTTCGGCGGTGTACCCGCCATAGATATCGGCCTGGTCCATGGTGGTGATGCCCTGCGCCAGGCAGGCTTCGACCTTGGCCTCGACATGGGCTGGCGAGGTGTTGGTGTCATCGCCAATCCGCCACATGCCATAGACGATGCGCGAAAGCGCAAGATCGGAGGTAAGGGAAACGCGTTCCATGCTCATTAGGTGCGAACTCCAGCGGCCAGTGGTGTTGCGGGAAGCTCAGCCGGGACTCGGCCATACGCATGGGGCAGGGAGGCGGTTTTCAACTGCGGCAGAACGCGCGTGCCAAAGCTCTTGCACTCATCAATGTGCGGATAGCCGGACAGGATGAAGGCGCGCATGCCCATCTTCTGGTAGCTCTCAAGCTCTGAGAGCACCTGATCGGTAGAGCCAACCAGCGCCGCGCCACAGCCAGAGCGGGCACGACCAACTCCGGTCCATAGATGTGGCTCAACATAGCCGAACTTGTCGGCCAGTTCGCGCGCCTTGGCCTGGTGGGCCACGCCCAGCGAAATGGAATCGTGGGCGCGGTCGCGGATCAGCTTGCCATACTCATCATCCAGCTTGGAAACCAAGTGATCGGCGTAGTCTCGGGCTTCAGCTTCGGTATCGCGAACCACCACATGCACGCGCAGGCCATAGTCCAGTGTGCGATTGTGCTGCTCGGCCACGGCGTGCACCGCTTTCATGCGCTCGGCCAGTTGCTCTTTGGGTTCGGGCCACATGAGGTAGACGTCGCAGTGCTTGCCGCACAGTTCCAGTGCCGGTGGGGAGTAGCCGCCGAAATAGAGCAGCGGTCCGCCGGTCTGATAGGGCTTGGCTGGACCAGTGGGCACCTTGTCGAACTGGTAGATCTCACCGTCATAGGTGATTTCGTCCTGCGTCCAGGCTTGCTTCAGGATCTCAACCACCTCGTGGCTGCGCTGGTAGCGATAGGCGCTGTCTTCCTTTTGGCCGGGAAAATCAGAGGAAATCACGTTCAGCGTCAGGCGCCCGCGCAGCATGTGGTCGAGCGTCGCGACGGTGCGCGCCAGCATGATCGGTTGCATTTCGCCACAACGGATGGCGGCCAGGAAATTGATGTTCTCGGTGATCGGCGCGCCGCCCGCAACGAACGACAGCGTGTCCTGACCAACCTGATAGGAAGAGGGGCAGAGAATGTTGCGAAAGCCTTGGGTCTCAGCCTCTTTCAAAATGTCCGAGCAATGATCCCAGCTTGAGCGCAAAGCGCCATCCGGCACGCCAAGAAACTCATAATCATCTGAGCACAGCGCGGAGAACCAGGAGACTTCGGCCGCATCCAGATCGGCGGAGGTAACAGGGACAATTGTCATTGAGTAGGCATTTCCATTAGGTGGCTGTGCGGATGCGCGCTTTAAACGCACCTCATTTTTCTCTTGCATAGCATTGCAGTTGATGTAGATCAATGCTGTATCAATTTTGTTTTTAGCCTCCATCTTGGACCCCGCCTTTGCCACGTACCAACGCCTCAGGATCCCTGCCGGTCTATTTGCAGATTAGCGAAATGCTGATCCGCGATATCGGGTCCGGTCGTCTGCGTGATGGTGAGCGACTGCCGCCGGAGCGGGAGATGGCCGCTTCCCTGTCGATTTCCGTGGGCACACTGCGCAAATCCCTCGGTGAGCTAGAAAAGCAGAGCCTTTTGGAGCGTGTGCACGGTTCTGGCAATTATGTGCGCGCGAGTGGCAATCCGAGCGGCGTCTACGCTTTCTTTCGGCTTGAGTTGGTCGAAGGCGGCGGCCTGCCGACGGCTGATGTGCTTGATATTGAGCGGCTGCCGAAGCCCGATCATCTGCCTGACTTTGGTGTATCACCGCAGGGTCATCGTATTCGCCGCCTGCGCTCTCTGGGCGGACAACCTGCGGCGGTGGAAGAGATTTGGCTCGATGCCAGTTACGTGGAGCAATTGAACCGCGATGCGATTTCTGAATCGCTCTATCTTTATTATCGCCAAGCGCTGAACCTATGGATCACCCGCGTGGAAGACCGTGTGGGTGTCGGTTATGTGCCCGACTGGGCGCCCAAAACGTTTGGTCAGCCCGCGGGTGCGCCTGCTGGTCTGGTAGAGCGGCTGAGCTACGCCAAGGATGGCCAAGTTGCTGAGTTTTCGCGCAACTGGTTCGACCCAAACACCGTGCGCTACATCACCCGCATGAAATGAGAAAAAAAGAATCATGGATCACATGACACAAGCCCCTTTTAGCGATCACGCCTTCCACCCAAACCTCAGCGATCAGCCGCCAACCCGGTACGGCATCGTTGGCACCGGCATGATGGGCCAGGAGCACATCCGCAACATCGCGTTTTTGGAGAACGCCGAGGTTGTGGCGCTGGCCGAACCCGACGACGGCATGCGCAAGGAAGCGAGTTTTCTGGCGCCAGATGCCACTGCCTTGAACAGTTTGGATGCGCTTTTGCACCTGGATGGTTTGGATGCGTTGGTGATCGCCTCGCCCAACCATCTGCATGTTGGGCAGATGGAGGAGATTGCCAGTCGCCGCGCGTTGCCCCTGTTGGTGGAAAAGCCGGTTTACACCGATCCAACCCACACCGCGCAGCTCGCGGAGTTTGCCGCGCGCTATCCGGCGCTGGTCTGGGTGGCGATGGAATACCGCTATATGCCGCCCATCGCCTCGTTCTTGAGCCGCGTGCATGAAGAGACCGGCGGTATAAAAATGCTGTCGATCAAAGAGCACCGCTTTCCGTTTCTGGAGAAGGTCGGCGACTGGAACCGCTTTTCGCGCAACACCGGTGGCACGATGGTGGAGAAGTGCTGCCACTTCTTCGATCTTATGCGCCTTGCGGTCCAAAGCGAGCCGGTGCGGGTGATGGCGTCCGCCGGGCAAGCGGTGAACCATCTAGATGAAACCTATGATGGCGAGGTGCCCGATATTTGGGACCATGGCTATGTGATCGTGGATTTCGAGAACGGTGCGCGCGGCATGCTGGAGCTTTGCATGTTTGCCGATGGCAGCCGCTATCAGGAAGAGATTTCCGCTGTCGGGTCCAATGGCAAAATCGAGGCCTTTGTGCCGGGACCGACCCGTTTCTGGCCAGCCCAGCTTGGTGTGCCGCCCATGGCCAAAGTTATCGTGTCACCGCGCGACCCCAAAGGGCCAATGGAGCTCGACATTCCCGTCGATCAGGACCTGCTGGAGGCTGGCGACCATAACGGCGCGACCTTCTACCAGCATCAGCTGTTCCTGGAAGCAATCCGCGAGGGCCGCCAACCAGCGGTGTCGCTAGCCGACGGGGCTATGGCGGTGCAGATGGGCATGGCGGCGCAGGAATCAGCCCGCACCGGCAAGGTGGTGGAGCTTTAAGCCGCTAGTTCGGCCTCGGCTTGCGTCGGCATCGCTTCCCACTTCAGGTCGCCGACGTAGCGCATGGCCATTTTGCCCTCCGCATCGAGCGCGAAGAGGTGCAGCCATTTGTTGTCGAACAGATCGCGCACGCCCTCGTGCCGTGACAGGGTTTCGCTCATCGCTTCCGTCGGCGCTTCGATGCAAACCGACAGACGTAGCGGTTCGTGCACCAGCTTCTCGCCATCATGCACCGACTGCCATGGCAGGCCAGGGCACAGCGTGCCGCCATTGCCTTCGACAACACCGATGCCACCGACCACATTGTGGATCAGCTTGTTGCCACCACCAAAGGCCTGCGGCGCAACCGACGAGCCGTAATATTGCAGCGATATCCAACTGGCGACAACAACCGGTGCTGTCATGATCAGTTCCAGCACGCCGAATCCGTTCTCGGCGTCTTTGCGCCAATCATAGGTGTGCAGAAACGCTCGCCCTTCCAGTGATTTGCCCGCGGTGCGTGAGCGCGGTGCTGCGATGAAGGCTTTGCAGCCTGCTAAGGCCCATTCGGGTCGTGTTTCCGCCCAATCCTGGCTGCGGGGAGTAATTTGGTTTTCGCCTTCCGCCCGCGGCAAGCGCAATGCCCGCTCGGCCCGGGTGACTTTGCCGGCAGCCTCGAACCAGCCCTTGATGGTTTTCAGTTCTGTTTTGTGGCTGGTTACCGGCTGATCATCTTCATAAAGTGTGATCGCGTCGGTGGTGGTGTCGTGCAGACCGGCCAGGAACAGCGTGTCCTGGGCGATTTTGATGCCTTTTTCCACCAGCCCTTTGCGGACGTCTGCGCTGTTGAGCACGGCTGCCAGCAAACGTGCGTTCACTTCGCCGGAGTATCCGCCGCAGGCACCGCAATGCAGGGCGCTTTTGTGCGGGTTGTTGGTGACGCTTGCACCATGACCGGCCAGTACAACGATCTTGGCGAAATTTTCGGTAAGCGACATGGCGCGCAGCACCGTGTTCGCCGCCTCGATCATATCGTCGAGCGAGAGCGACGGGTCGAGCCTTGGTGCGGGCTCGTCGGGCGCTTTGTTTTTGGTGAGGCCCAAAGCATCGCGCACCAGCTTACCGACATAGACCGGTCCGGTGGCTTCGACGAACGCGAAGGACGAAACGGCGGCCAGTTTGAACCGGCCCCAGGCACGGCTTGCCCGCTTGGAGAACCGTATCGACTTGTCCTTGTCCGCGTCTCCATCATCGCCGGACACTGAGTGCAATCCAGCGTTCAGAAGCACGGGCAGCCGATGCTCGGCCACATCGGATGCAAAGCCCTTGTGCGAGGCAGTAATGCCGAAGAAGCCGGCAAAGCCGAGCGTTTCGATGGCCGGGTCCACCGCTTCCAGTGACCGCCGCAAAACTTCGGACCGCACATCAATGCAGAAGGCGGCTTGCAGGGTCTTGCGTGTACTGGAAGCCTGCGGCGCAGGGCTCGCGAACATATCTTCCAGGCCACGTTGGGCGGCCCGTTCGGCGGCTTCTTGCAGGACTTGGTCGATCACTAGATCGGCATTTGGTTCGACGGGCTGGGCATACTCTGCCGCCGCTTCCCGCCAGCTTTCTTCAATCGTGTCCTTGGCGTGCAGATAGAGTGCCTCGGCCCACACCAGCCGTATGGCGAGGAACTCCAGCGCTGTGGTGTCTGTGGTTTCGGCAAGCTCAGCCTGCCACAGATGATAACGGGCAACCTGGCTCCAGCCGCCAAGCGAGGCGAGCTGGGCATGGAAAAAGGTTGGCCATGCGGCCTCTGGGAGGTCCAGCGTTTTGATGGCGCGTTTGATAGCGTCTGGTGCGTTGTCCGGCGCGTCCACCACATGTTGGGCGAAGCCTTTGAGCCCGGCGATTTCGGGCGTCAAATCGTGGGTGGCTGTTTCGCGCCAGGCCGCATAGGCATTTCGACCCTTAGGGGCGGCCCAAAGCGCCTGGCCTTGATCGAAGTAGTCAGCTGCCCATACGCCAAAGCGGTAAGAAATGATGCTTGGCCAATCGACGCCCGTCACCTTGGCGGCCAGAGCTGCAACGGTCGGCAGCGCCTCAGGTGCGGGAGCTTCGATCTTGGCGGCCGTTTTGACGACGTCCACATCGGCAGGGCGCAGAGCTTCGGGTGCGCCAACCAGCGCAGCGCCGATGTCCTCATCGCTGATGGTGCCATCGGCGATTTTTCCGGCGTACCAGCTGCGCGGCATGGTCATGGGCAGACCGGACACACGGGCGAGCAGAGCGCCGGTTTCCGCCAGTGTTTTGTCGGCCTGACCCAGATAGGGATTCACGGCGACGGAGGATGCCAGAGGCCAGACCGGCGGGATCGCCCGGATCGCGGAATCGGCAGCTTGGAGGTGAGACATGGTCATTGGAGAAGCTCCCGAGACTTAGGATGAAGATTTTAGAGCGTGGCCTTTGATCAACCGATCAAAGACAGCATTGGCATAAAGCCCGTTGGCGAGGTGGACGCGCAGGCCTGCTGCCGCCGGGTGATAAGCCCAGAGCGGGAAGAGCGCCTGCGCCACCGCGACCACGCCGAAGCTGATCACGGCGAGCACAATGAGGGCCCATTCCAGCGCGCCGGGTGCTGGGGTGGCAGGCAAGGTGCCGACCATCATCATGTCGGCGCCGGTTTGCAGAGCGAAGTAGGCGAGCGCGGTGGCCAGCGCATACTGCGAGGTGCGGATGGTGAGTACACAAGGCACCTTGTCGGCCAGACCTTGGGCAAGCAGATACGCCACGCCGAAGATTAGGATCGCGCCCAGCGCCAAGGCCTGCGGTGATTTGCTGTCGAAGCCGAAGATGAAGGCAAACAGCGTCGCAACCACAGCGTAGATGGCGATGGCAATCAGGAACGCTTTGCCGACAGCGCCGGGGCTTGGCACGGCCACCGGGCCAGGGCGACGGATGGAGGCCACCAGATCAACCGTGCCACCGGAGGCCAGGAACGCGTGCGCCTTATACAGCGAGTGCGCCACGATGTGCAGCAGCGCCAGCGGGAACAGCGCCAGGCCGCATTGCAGGATCATGAAGCCCATCTGCGCGACCGTGGACCAGGCCAGCGAGGTTTTCACGGCCGATTGGGTGAGCATGACGAGGCCGCCGAACAGGGCGGTGAAACCGCCGATCATCACCAACACGGCCAGCACGCCAGGGGCGAGCAGCATCACATCAGCGAAGCGGATCAAGAGAAAACCACCGGCATTGATGACGCCCGCATGCAGCAGGGCGGAGACCGGCGTTGGCGTTTCCATCACCTCGGTTAGCCAGCCATGGGTGGGGAACTGCGCGGATTTGAGCAGGGCTGCCAGCGCCAACAGGCCAACGACCCAGATGGTGCTTGCGGTCGCTTGGCCATCGGATGCGATGGCAAGGATGGCGGCGATATCACCGGTGCCGTAACTCACCATCAGTATGAGCGCGGCGGCGAGCAGTGCCACATCAGCAGCGCGCGAGACGATCCATTTTTTCTTGGCCGCCCGCTGCGCTTCCACCCGCTCCGGATAAAAGAGGAGAAGCTGGTGCAGGAAGAGGCTGGTGCCGATCCAGGCAAGCACCAGCTGGACCAGCGTGCCGGATTGAACGAGCAGCAGCACGGAGGCGAGTGTGAGCAGCATCCAGCCGGTGAACGGGCCTTGCTTGGCCTCGCCGTCCAGATAGGTGCCGGAAAACCGCAGCACGATCCAGCCGACGAATGAGACCAGCAGCATCATGATGACCGACAGGGCATCGACGCGCGTGGCGAGACCGAAGCTGGAAATGCCGAGCGTTGGCGAGGTCGCCGCGCCGCTCACCAGCAGCAAGACGCCGACCAGCGCGGAGACAGCAAACGCGGCGAGCGCTGCGATCTCCGCCAGTTTCACTGTTGCCGTGGGACGAAAGGCGGGGCCGCGAAAGGCAAAGATGGCAGCAGCGATGAGCGCGAGGGGGGCGAGAAAGGCGATGAGTGCGTACACGAGAGGTCTCCAGCCACTTTGTGTTCAAAGTCGGTGGGGAGTAACGCGTACGTATCTTCAATAAAAATACATTGTTTAGGTCAAAACGTTCACTTAAAACGAACGAATGGCTGCTCTCAATTACAATCATCTGCGCTATTTTCGTGCCGTTGCGCATACCGGCAATCTCACGCGGACTGCTGAGCAGCTGAACCTTTCGCAATCGGCACTGTCGGTGCAGATCAAGCGGCTGGAAGAGCAGCTGGGGCATCAGCTTTTTGAGCGGCGGGGCCGGGCGCTGCATCTCACCGAGGCTGGGCGCCTGACGCTCGACCATGCTGATGCGATTTTCGCGACTGGCGATGAGCTGCTTTCGACGCTGCGCCAGGAAGGTCAGGCGCGTCGTGCGGTACGTGTTGGGGCGCTGGCGACACTGTCGCGCAACTTTCAGATGGGGTTCTTGAAGCCTCTGCTTGGTCGTGCCGATGTCGATCTTATTCTGCGCTCTGGTAGCGCGGCGGACCTTCTACGTGGGCTGGAAACGCTGAACTTAGACGTGGTGCTGATGAACCAGCCACCGCCGCGTGATGCGGTGTCGAACTTTGTCGCCCACCGGCTGGCCGAGCAGATCGTCAGCCTGGTTGGTACGCCTGAGCGGGTGTCTGGCGATGCGATGGAGAAGCTGCTGAGGCAGCATCCGGTGATCCTTCCAACGGCAGAGAGTTCTATCCGTACCGGGTTTGACGCCTGGATGGAACGCCTCGATTTGCGTCCACAGATCGCCGCCGAGGTCGACGATATGGCGATGATGCGCTTGCTTGCCCGCGAAGGGGTCGGGCTGGCTGTGCTGCCGCCCATCGTGGTGCAGGATGAGCTGGCGTCTGGCCTGCTCGTGGAGGCTGCACCGCTGCCTGATCTGGCTGAAACCTTCTACGCCGTCACCATGGAACGCACCTTCCCCAACCCGCTGGTGCGTGCACTTTTGGTTCCCGTTGATAGGGATACGGACTAACCGTCCTGGAGAACTTTGATAGCGATCTGATCGATGGGATGGGTTTGCCCGTCTTCATCGACCAAAGCGACATACAGGCTTTGGCCGGTTGTCTTATCCACGATGTCGATTGGCGATTTGCCGTTCAAACAGTGTTCGGTGCCCCATTCGGTTAATGCGATAAAGGCGGGCGCCAGCGCTTGCCCTTTGGGGCTGAGCACATAGGCATGCCGCCGCCGCGCGCCATCTTCTTTGTACTCTAGCTTGTTCAGCAGTCCGTTGCTGACCAGCTTGGCCAGTCTGTCCGTTAGCACCGAGCGCGGCACGCGCAGGTCGTCTCGAAAGTCGGCATGACGCACGACGCCATAGAATGCCTCACGAAGGATGAGCAGCGACCAGCGGTCGCCGATGAGATCGACAGCCGCGGCCATAGGGCATGCTTCGATGTGGACCTGTGCGCGATGACGCAGTGTGGTTTGCGAATCTGAGTTTGACATAACGACCCAGGTAGGGCATCAGAAGCTAAGTTCAAAAATGAAACTCAGATAATCTCAAAGGTGTTCACCGTGTCACATGATCGTTTGTCATCCACCACGCCCTTCCGGCCGCTTCGCGCAGCCTTGCTTGCCAATCTGATTTTTTCGCTGGCCAGTGCGTTGACCTTTGTTTTTGGGGCAGAGGCGATCAGCGCGCATTTCGTGATGGTTCCTGTCTGGTTGATCGAAAGCCTCGGCTTGGCGCTGTTTGGATTTGCCGCGCTTATCGGTTTTGTTCTGGCGCGCATGCGGCTGGGCTGGGCCTTTTTGATCAGCGTGCTTGATATCGGTTGGGTGGTTGGCACCGTTGCTCTGACATTGGTGCCTGACCTTTTCAGCGAGGCGGGCAGGCTTGCGACGTTTGCTGTTGCGGGCTTCGTGATGCTGTTTGGCGTGTTGCAGCTTTTCGGCATTCGATTTGCCATGAAGGACCACGCGGCTGGGCCTGGTCACTATCGCCACTGCCTGCGGGTGCGGGCGTCATCGGATGCCGATGCTCTGTGGCGTGTCGTGTCCGATCTTGGCAGCATCGTCGATCACAGCGAGGGTTTATCAGCCTCGAAGATGCAGTCTGATGGAACGATTGGGCTCGGTTCAGTGCGCCGCTGCACCGATCATCAGGGGCAAAGTTGGGCCGAAGAGGTGGCCGACTGGAATCCAGATGGGCGCAGCCTGTTGCTGACGTTTGGCACCCAAGAGCCAGATTTTCCCTTCCCTTTCACCTCTATGACCGGTGGTTGGAAGGTTTCGCAGGCTGCTGATGGTTCCCTGGTGGACATCTGGTGGTCGGTGCTGCCCAAATCTCCAGCCCTTGGATGGCTGATTGTTGTGTTGATGAGCGTCACGCTTGACCGGGATGTCGCCAAGATCGTCGCGCGCATGGATGCCAAGGCGATGAACCGTCCGCTGGAGATTGTTGGAAGAAACATCCGCCTTTCTTACTGCTGATCCGGCCCAGTTCGGTTCGGTCTGGGGTGTGGGTTCGACCTATGGTGAAGGGTGTTTCAAGATGACCTCTTTATTATGTCAGTAAGGCTGACCAAAGAGAGGATGCAACATGACTGATCCGAAAACGCCCCTTGCTGTTGTCGCCAGCGATGTGACGCCGAGGACCAAACCGTCCAACTATCCTGAGCCGTTTGCCTCACGCGTGACGGGCCGCACCAAGCGTCAGCTGGGCGATGTGTTCGGGCTTTCAAACTTCGGCGTCAATCTCACTGAACTTGCGCCGGGAGCTGAGTCCGCGCTGCTTCACAAACACAGCAAGCAGGATGAGATGATCTACATTTTAGAGGGCCATCCAACGCTGCGTACCGACGATGGCGAAGAGGGTCTGGCGCCCGGTATGTGTGCCGGATTCCCCGCCGGTGGGTCGGCCCATCAGCTTATCAACCGCACTGATGCGCCTGTGGTTTATCTCGAAATCGGTGATCGCACGCCGGGCGATGAAGGCGTCTACCCAGAGGACGATCTGAAAGCGGTGCTGATTGATGGCGCGTGGGCCTTCACCCACAAGGACGGAACGCCCTATGGCTGATCCTCAGGCGGAAAATGATTGCGCCGTCTGGTGCCGTGATCGGGTAGCGGGCGCTTTTTGTGTCGGCTTGATCGGCGCCTGGGATTATAGAGTGGGGCCTGTGATAAAGCTGCCAGCGTAGAGATTGATGCAGAAACCATGATTGGCGAACCACTGCTGCTGCTTCCAGGGATGATGTGCGATGGGCGTCTTTTCACCGCGCAAATCTATGCATTCTCCGCCGAGCGGTTGGTGACTGTTGGGGCGCTGACGGGTGCGGGCACGATAGAGAACCTGGCGGAAAACATTCTGGCAAACGCGCCGCCGCGGTTTGCCTTGGCGGGCCTTTCGATGGGCGGTATTTGCGCCATGGAGATCATCCGTCAGGCGCCAGAACGCGTGACCAGGCTTGCCCTGCTCGACACCAACGCCTTGCCCGATGCAGCGCATCTGGCGCCGGTGCGCGATGAACAGGTGCGCCGCGCGCTTGCCGGTGATCTGCGCGTTGTCATGCGCGATGAAATGAAGCCCAACTATCTGACCGATGGTCCTAACAAACAGGCGATTCTCGATCTTTGTATGGAGATGGCAGATACTCTTGGTGCGCAGGTTTTTGCCGACCAATCGCAGGCGCTTAGAACCCGGCCCGATCAGCGCGAGACCTTGCGCAACGTAACAGTACCAACGCTGATCTTGTGCGGTGAAGATGATCGGCTTTGCCCATTTGAGCGCCATACGCTGATGCACGAGCTTGTGTCTGGCTCAACGCTTACCGTGATCAAAGGCGCGGGGCACCTGCCCACGCTTGAACAAGCTGAAACCACAAATGAAGTCCTGCGCACATGGCTGAACCAGTGATCCCCGAAACCCTTCTTGCGCTGTTGCGCTCAGTCGACACGCCAACAGTGTGCAACGCGATTGAGGTGGCGCAGGGCAAGCGCGGTTTTGATGGTTTTACCAAGGGTACCATGATGCACTCCAAGCCCGGTGACCCGCCGATGGTTGGCGTCGCGCGCACCGCGACGATTGCTGGTCTGGAACCGCCAAGCGAGCCAGCCGAGGTGATCAAGGCGCGGCGTATGGACTATTTCCGATCCATGGCGGCGGGGCCCAGCCCGTCGGTTGCGGTGATTGAGGACGCTGATTTCCCGAACTGCATCGCTGGCTGGTGGGGCGAGGTGAATGTGGCCGTGCACAAGGGCTTGGGCATGGTCGGTGCACTCACCAATGGTGTGGTGCGTGATCTGGACGTTCTTGATGACGGCTTCCCGGTACTGGCCGGCTCAGTTGGCGTGAGCCACGGGTTTGTTCATGTGCGCACGATTGGTGAGCCAGTGACGATCTTTGGTTTAACGGTGAACCAAGGCGATCTTGTGCATGCCGACCGTCATGGCGGTCTGGTTGTTCCGCCAGAGGTTGTTGGCGGTCTTGAACAAGCCATCAACACCGTGATCGCCAATGAGGCGATTGTGCTTGGCCCGGCGCGTGAACCTGGTTTTACCATCGACCGGCTGGAAGAGGTTTGGGCGCGTTTTGAGGCCGCCCGCACCTAGTTTTAGCGCCAAAATGCGCAGTTCATTCCGACTTGTGTCTCTACGCACTTATGCGCAATTGCGCTGCGGCTCGCTCCCTGCAACATAAGTTGCAATTGGATTGCAGTTTTAGAGTTGTTCTAATTTAAAACTCAAAAAACCGCCTGATCCTTTGCACGAAATCTGGTCGGGGTTGCTGAACCGCAAGGTGTGCCCCCACAACGCAAGGGAAGCACCCATGTTACGCATAAAGTCGTCGAATACCTCACTGAAAACATCCTCCCGTCGCCTGTTGCTGGCGGCAAGCGCGCTGGCCGTCATGGCAACGCCCGCTTTGGCCATGGACACCACGCCATCGGCCGTGCTGAGCACCTATGCTGATATCGCGCTGGCCGCATACACCGACTCGCACACCACCGCACTGGCGCTGGATGTTGCCATCGATGCGCTGGTTGCCAACCCGAGCGAAGCGACGCTTAACGCTGCCAAAGCCGCCTGGGTGGCAGCGCGCGCGCCATACCAGCAGACCGAGGTCTACCGTTTTGGCAACGCCATCGTGGATGAGTGGGAAGGCCGCGTGAACGCCTGGCCGCTGGACGAAGGCCTGATCGATTATGTTGATGCTGGTTATTACGGCGTGGAGAGCGATGAAAACGATCTCTTCACCGCGAACATCATCGCCAATGAAAGCCTGATGATCAACGGCGCAGAAGTTGTTGCAGCCTCCATCACGCCGGACTTTTTGCAGAACACTTTGCACGAAGCCGGTGAAGTGGAAGCCAATGTGGCGACCGGCTACCATGCCATTGAATTCATGCTCTGGGGTCAGGATTTGAACGGCACCGGCCCTGGCGCTGGGAACCGCCCTTACACCGATTTTGACGTCAGCAATTGCACCGGTGGATCGTGCGAGCGTCGCATTGAATTCCTTGTGGCAGCGTCCGATCTTCTGCTTGCCGATCTTGAAGAGATGGTTGGCAACTGGACTGAAGATGGTGCCGCCCGCACCACGCTGATGGACGATGAAGATGCTGGTATCACCGCGATCCTCACCGGTATCGGCTCGCTGTCTTACGGTGAGATGGCTGGCGAGCGCATGAAGCTTGGCCTGCTGCTCAATGATCCTGAGGAAGAGCATGATTGCTTTGCCGACAACACGCACAACTCGCATTATTTCGATCAGATCGGCATTCGCAACGCCTACACCGGCACCTATCGCCGGATCGATGGTTCGGTGATTTCCGGTCCGTCCGTCTCTGATCTGGTGGCTGCGG
This sequence comes from Pseudomonadota bacterium, assembly GCA_039814945.1. GTDB lineage: Bacteria > Pseudomonadota > Alphaproteobacteria > Rhizobiales > MH13 > MH13. The sequence goes on along the minus strand of JBCCAF010000005.1, from coordinate 190,786 downwards.
CTGACCCAGCATTGGACGCAGAAGTACTTGGCAAGCTTGATGCAACTGTGACGGCCATGGCCATCATGCGTGCGCGTGCTGAAAGCATCGAAGCCTATGATCAGATGATCGGCGAAGGAAACGAGGCTGGCAATGCAACTGTACAGGCGGCCATCGATGGGCTGATCGACCAGACCCGCTCGGTTGAGCGCGTTGTGGCTCTGCTTGATCTGGATGCCATTGAGTTTGAAGGCTCTGACAGCCTCGACAACCCAACGGCTGTTTTCCAGTAGAGTTGCTGATGCCACTTTCTATCAACGCAAAATGGATCGGGGCGGGTGGTGCAACCACCTGCCTCGTCGCACTTGGCTTGCTGTTGGTGGATGCCAACGGCCTTATGGCATCGGGTGACAATCCGCTGCCCCACCGCACGGATTTGAGCTTGGCCGATCGGGCTCGCGTGGCCTCGGTTCTCGCGCCGCCTGAAAATTATGATGCCGCCCAACCCTTTGAGGCGATGTCTGGCGGCGCTGCCAGCTTTACCGGCACGCCTGATGGCAACGCCTTTTCGCGCTTCTCGCAGAACCTATCGTTTGAGCAGGAGTCCGATTTCAACATTGGCGACTCGCTGTTCACCAAGCTTTGGGTGTCCTCACCCTCGTCGACCCAAGCGTCCGATGGTTTGGGTCCGCTGTTCAATGCGCGCTCCTGCCAAAGCTGCCATTTGAAAGATGGTCGCGGCCATCCGCCTGTGGATGCGAACGACAGCGCGATATCGATGTTCTTGCGGCTTTCGGTGCCGCCGCGCACGCCTGAGGAATTTGCTGCACTGGAAAGCCGCGCCACGCTGCGCATTCCAGAGCCAACTTATGGTGGCCAGTTCCAAGACCTTGCCGTGCCCGGCCTGCAAGCTGAAGGCCGCATGGTGATCACCTATGAAGAGGAAGAGGTGGTGCTTGCCGATGGTGAGGTGGTGAGCTTGCGTCGCCCCACCTATTCGGTGGCTGATCTTGGCTATGGCGAGATGGACCCTGAGGTGATGCTTTCACCGCGTATTGCGCCGCCGATGATTGGTCTGGGGCTGATTGAAGCGATCCACCCCGGTGATATTTTGGTGGGTGCTGATCCCGATGATGAGGACGGCGACGGCATTTCCGGTCGCCCGAGTTGGGTGATGAACGAGCAGGCTGGGGAGCTGGCTTTGGGCCTGTTCGGTTGGAAAGGTTCCAACCCCACGGTGCGCCAACAATCGGCGGGGGCATTTGCTGGCGACATCGGTATTTCAACGCCGGATGCCCCAGCCGCGCATGGCGATTGCACGCAAAACCAGCCCGACTGTTTGGCGATGCCAGTGGGCGTTCAAGATCGTTTGGGCGACACCGAAGCGCCCGACCCGGTGCTTGATCTGGTGACGTTCTACGCCTCCAACCTTGCTGTGCCGATGCGCCGCGATGTTGATGATCCGCAGGTTCTGCTAGGCAAAGCGCTGTTCAACGATCTCGGTTGCGCGTCCTGCCACCAGCCAAATTATGTGACCAGCCGCGATGCGGCGACCGATGCGCATCAATTCCAGCTGATCTGGCCCTATTCTGATTTTCTGCTGCACGATATGGGCGAAGGCCTTGCCGACAATCGACCGGTGGGTGATGCCTCCGGCGTGGAGTGGAAGACGCCGCCCCTCTGGGGCATTGGTTTGACCGAAGCGGTGAACGGACACACGCAGTTTTTGCACGATGGCCGCGCGCGGTCGCTGCTTGAAGCCATTCTCTGGCATGGTGGTGAGGCTGAAGAGGCGCGCGATGCGGTGGTTGAGCTTGCCACAGAAGATCGACATGCTTTGATCGCCTTTTTGGAGAGCCTTTAGATGCGCCATCTTCTCGCTGCTGCCTGCTTGGCTTTGCTGACAACTTCTGCATCAGCGCAGAGTGATCTTGGTGCTATCACGCGCAGCATGATCGAAGGCCACATCTTGCCTGCCCATGCGACCTTGATGGGCGTGGCCGATCAGCAAGCTGTTGTCACAGAGCAGATGTGTTCGGCACCGTCTCAAAGCGCGTTGGAGACGACGCAAGCTCGGTTTGGTGACCTTGTGGAGGCTTGGTCGGCGGTGGAATTCATCCGCTTTGGCCCGGCGCGCAAAGACAATCGCTACGAGCGCATGTTCTTCTGGCCAGACCGCAATGGCCGTGGCCTGAACCAGGTGCAAGGCGTGTTGGCGACCCAGGATGAGAGCGTTACCAGCGTCGAAAGCCTGCAAGGCAAAAGCGTTGCATTACAAGGACTTCTTGCGCTGGACTATGTGCTGTTCGGCACTGGCTCTGAGGCGCTGGCCGAGGGCGATGTGCATCGGTGCGCCTATGCGCTGGCCATTGCAGGTGCGATCGCCGATACGGCGGCCGCAATGTTTGAGGGTTGGCATGACAGCCAAGGCTATGCCGCTTTGATGCTGTCACCTGGACCAGACAATCTGGTTTATCGCACGCAGGCTGAAGCGTTGCAGGAGCTGCTGCGCTCCATGGCCGAGCAATTGCAAATCATCCATGATGCCAAGCTTGTGCGTGTGGTGGGCACATCTCCGGACGAGGCACGCTATCGGCGCGCGCCTTTCTGGCGCTCTGGCCAAACTCTACCATCGATCGTTGCCAATGCGCAGACGATGGCGAGCCTTAATGAGGCCGGACAGTTTGCCGATCGGCTGCCCGAACAGGCGCAGCGCTATGCTGGCACGGCGCGCTTTGAGCTTGGTCAGATCATCAGCCGCCTGAACGCTCTGATCGAAAGCGGCGAAGATCTGGAGACGCTTGTGACCAGCGAGGAAACCCATGGCAGGCTTGCGAGCGTGGCGCTGCCACTTGCCGGAGCTATGCGCGTGATTGGCGAGATTTACCCGGCTGAACTTGGCCTCACCATGGGGTTCAACTCGCTAGACGGTGACTAACTTGCGCTTAACCCGCCGTCACTTTGCGGCCCTCTGCGCGGGGCTTGGGGTTGCTCCGCTTTCCACCCTCACCAGCGCGTCCGGTGCGCCTTCCTTTCTGTCAGCCTTTCGTGATCCTGCCGGAACCTTCGGTGTTGCTGCGTTGGATGACGCAGGCACGATCTTGTTCACCGAGGCGCTGCCGGCCCGGGGGCACGACACGGTGGTTTCGCCGGATCAACGATGGGCTGTGACCTTTGCCCGCAGACCAGGGCGCTTTGCCCTGGTGATAGATTTGCGCAGGCAAGAGCCTGCTTTCGCGTTTGAAGCCGCGCCGGGTCGCCACTTTTATGGTCATGGGTTTTTCTCACCCGATGGGCGGCTGCTCTACGCCACCGAAAACGATTATGGGGGCGAGCGCGGCTTGCTCGGCATCTATGATGCTACCGATGGGTATGCGCGTTTGGGCGCCTTTGCGACCCACGGCATCGGCCCGCACGAAGCGCTGCTGCTCGATGATGGCACCACAATCGCGGTGGCCAATGGCGGCATCCTCACCCACCCGGATTTTCCCCGCCAGAAGCTCAACCTTGCCAGCATGGCGCCCTCGATCAGCTATCTGGACCGTGAAACTGGCGACCTGCTGGAGCAGGTGTCTTTGCCTGCCAGCATGCGCCAGCTGTCGATCCGCCACATGACGCAGGCCGGTGATGGGTCGATCTGGTTTGGCGGACAGTATGAGGGCGCACCAACCGACGAAGTTGCGCTGGTTGGCATGCATCGGCGTGGCGAGGACATTACGCTTATCAACCTGCCGGAGGCCGAGCGCATGGCGCTGCGACAGTATGTCGGGTCGATCAAGTCCAGTGCTGATGGTGAGCAAATTGCACTTACCAGTCCGCGTGGCGGCCTTGCCATCATTCTGGGCGCGCAGAGCCGGGCTGTCCTTGACGTGCGCTTGCTTGCCGATGTGTGCGGCACCGCGCCTGACAGCACAGGTTTTGCGTTTTCAACTGGGCAGGGCGACCTCATCGCATCGCATCAGGCGCTGAGCGATGTTAGCTGGGACAATCATCTGCGCTCGCTTGTCTAAGCACCTTGGTCGACAGCCTTGATGCAAAAGCGCGCATGGCTGGGCCAGCATCTTGCCATAGCCACTTAGACCTGCCATCATATCCTCACCACAGGGGTGCCGCGTAGAGCCGCGGCTGAGATTTGGGCGTCAAGCCCAGGACCCTCGAAGCTGATCTGGGTAATGCCAGCGTAGCAAGGAGGACAGCGATGTTCGCAGGCGCACAAGTATCTCTCTACCCGATGACCGACACATTCGTGAACGTCATTCTCTCATCCCTCGATGCCCTCGATCCGTGGCGTGATAAGCTGCGCATCGAAACCGATGATATCTCCACTCTAATTGTTGGTCCGCCCGAGGTGCTGTTTCCGGCGCTGCGCGATCTTTACTCGTCAGCTGCCTCTAAGGGGCCGCATGTGGTGCTGCGGGCAACACTTTCGCGTGGATGCCCTGGCGAACCGGATGACCCGATCTGCCAGACCAATGCGTTGGCCAACCCGGCTGAACCGCTGGCCTCTCGGCAAAGTGCCGCGCTGGAAGCGTTGAAATCAGTGCCGACCAAGGGGCAAGTCGCCGATGCGCAGTTCTCGCTTTATGTGATGGGCGCTGGCGACCACATGGCTGAGATCATGGGCTGCATCGACTTTTTAAAAAGCAGCGGCACGTTTGATCGTTCGAAGAACTTCTGTACCCGCCTGACAGGCGATGCCGGGCCGGTGTTTGCAACTTTGCAGGAAGCGTTTTGCCGGTTTGGGCCGCCCAATGGGCACGTCACCATCGATCTGACCGTTTCGGCCAACAGCCCGTCCAAGCGTTAGTCCGATGCTGCGTCCTGTCCCCCGCCCTGGGTTGAAGCCCAAGGGTGGAGGGCTGATCAGTGGGCTGCCTGCGGCCCTCAGCCTGATCAGCGCCTTCGCCATCTGGGAACTTTATGTGCACCTGTCGGGTATCTCCCTGCTCATGCTGCCAGCACCCTCGCGCGTGCTTGAGCAGATGGTGCTCAACCGCGACCTGTTATGGGCCAACACGCTGCCCACCATCCACGCTACGCTGATGGGCTTTGCCCTGTCGGTCAGCGTGGCCTTTTTGCTCTCGGTGGTGCTGGATTTCAGCCCCAAGGTGCGGCGCGCGCTGTTCCCGATCTTTGTGGTCAGCCAGACCTTACCTTTGGTCGCCATCGCGCCCTTGGTGGTCCTCTGGTTTGGTTTTGAACTCACCCCCAAAGTGCTCATCGTTGCGCTGGTCACCTTCTTCCCGATGCTGGTGGCGCTGGTCGATGGCTATGAGGCCACCGACCCGGAGATCGAAGAATTGTTGCGCTCTATGGGGGCGACCCGCCGCAGGGTGTTTTTGGCGGCGCGGCTGCCTTCGGCGATGCCCTACTTTTTTGCGGGCCTGCGCATCTCCATCACCTATGCGGTGGTAGCGGCGATTTTCGCTGAATATGTCGGCGCGCGGGCGGGTCTTGGCATCGTGATCCTCAATGCCAAAAACAGCTTTCGGCCCGACCTCGTGTTGGCTGCCGTGGTCATCAGTTCGCTTCTCACGCTGGTGCTTTTTGCCATCATGGCGCTGGTCCAACGCGTGGTGCTGCGCTGGCGCACCTATGGGGGTGGGCCATGAGCAGCGCGTTGGAGGTGAGCCAGGTCCGTGTCACGCTGGGCGACACGCACGTTCTCGACGATGTTTCCTTGCAGGTTGAAACAGGCGAGTTCGTTTCGATCTTAGGACCTTCTGGGTCTGGTAAATCGACACTTTTCCGCCTGCTTACCGGCGCGATTAAGCAGAACAGTGGCACGATTGCTGTCGATGGCGGTGCGCTCGATGCGGCCCAGCACGGTTTTGCCTTCATGCCGCAACGCGACGCGCTCATGCCCTGGCGACGGATCATCGACAATCTGACGCTTGGCCTGGAAGTGCAGGGCGTGGCGCGCAAGGACGCCCGCGTGCGGGTGATGCCGCTGCTGGACGATTTTGGTCTGGCGGGGTTTGAGCGCCACTATCCCGGCCAGTTGTCCGGTGGCATGCGCCAACGTGCGGCGCTGTTGCGCACCGTCGTGCAAGGCCGGTCAATCCAGCTGCTGGACGAACCGTTCGGGGCGCTGGACGCGCTGACACGCACCCAAATGCAAAGCTGGTTTGAGGCCCGTTGGCGCAAGGCCCGCTGGACGACGCTTCTCGTCACCCATGATGTGCGCGAGGCGGTTGCCCTATCTGACCGGATTTACGTTTTTTCAGCCCGCCCAGCGCGCGTGATTGCCGAGCTCGCCGTGCCCGCCCCGCGTCCGCGCCTTGGTAGCGCCACAACGCCTGAAGCGCACGCGCTGGAGGCGAAACTTACCGACATTTTGATCAACCAAACCGGAGACAATCCATGACGTCTATGAAGTATTTTTTGGCCACAGCCCTTCTTTGCGCCGCACTGCCCGCCTCAGCAGAAGAGAGCCTGAGCGTCGCGCTCGACTGGACACCCAACACCAATCATGTCGGCCTTTATGTGGCGCACGCCAAGGGCTGGTTTGAGGCGGCGGGATTGGACGTTGATATCCTGCCTTACACCGATACCTCATCGGGCACGTTGGTGGCCTCTGGCGTGGCTGAGTTCGGTATTTTGAGCGCGGTTGGGTTTCACAGCCAGCGCGCCACCGGTGCGGATATGACGGTGGTGATGGCGGTGGTTCAGCACGAGACCGGACGCCTGGTCTTCAATGGTGAGCGCGAGGACATCCAGCGCCCTGCGGATCTGGACGGCATGACCTATGCCGGGTTTGGCAGCGCGTGGGAGGAGGCCCTGATTTCCAGCATCATCGCCAATGATGGCGGCGAGGGCACGTTTGATACCGTGACGCTCGGCACGTCGGCCTATGAGGCGCTGGCCAATGGCAGCGTGGATTTCACGCTTGAGGTGAGTACCTGGGAGGGTGTGAACTCGGTGCTGCTCAACCGTCCGCAACGCGCGTTTCGTTATGCCGATTATGGCGTGCCGGACCAGCACACGACGTTTCTGGGTGGCAATGGCACGTGGCTGACGGAAAACCCGCAGACCGCCGAAGCGTTCGTGCAAGCAGCGCAGCGTGGTTATGCGTTTGCTGCGCAGAATCCTGAAGAGGCTGCCGACATTTTGATCGAAGAAACGTCCGGCATGCTCACCAACCCGCAGCTGGTGCGTGCGTCCATGCAGGCTCTGGTCGAGGGTGGTTATCTTCAGGACGAGGGCGAGCCGGTTGGGCTGATTGATGCGCAGATGATCGGCAACATCACCAGTTTCCTTTTTGAAGCCGGCATTTTGCGCGGTGAAGACGGCCAGCCCCTAGAGACGATGCCGGATGTGTCGACATGGTTCACCAACGCCTATCTTGCGCAGTAAATCATAGGTGTCGATGCATGGCGATCGCATGCCTCCAAGCATGCGGTCGTTGGTCGGAATTGGCCCCGAATCCGGGCCCAAATGGTGGTCGAACTGGACTATAGCCTTCGGCAAGACATACCATGGCTGAAGCTGGCCGGCATGGATTGGGCCAATCACACGCTGAGATTTGTTCCGCCAATGAACTCTGATCGCCTTGCACAAACGGTTTTTGCCTTCGAGCAAAGCGATACGGCGCAAGGTGTCGTTGACGTGTTCGTTGCGGCGACTGTCGCGCTCGGTTTCTCGGGGTTTGTGGCCGCCGACTTTGACATCAACGAGCGTTGGAAACTGCTGCTCTACACGTCCATGTTTGCCCTTTTTCAGCAGTTGGATGGCGACAGTCCTTGGTGGTCGGACGATCCTGTGGCCGCTCGGTTGGCAACTGGTGAAATGCACCCGTTTCGCGTTGAGGATGCCTGGGCCCATCCACTGCCATCGGCCAAAGAGCGATGGGAGCATATCGTCTCACAAGGATATGGGCAGGGTTGGGTGATGCCGACGTCCAAGCCCGGCTATGTCGGTGGCGTTGTCATGTTCTCTCAGTGCGATGAGGAGCAGAAACAGCAACAGGTTGACGCGCTGGGTGAAATACATCTGCTTGCCAATTACTGCCACGCTTTTGTCACCGAACGTGACCCCGATCCCGATGATCGGTGTGTTGTCCGCAACACGCTTGGTGTTCGTCCGTTCAACGGACGTAAAGCCAAACTTGCAGCGCGAGAAATCGCCTGCCTGCGTTGGTGCGCTTTTGGAAAAACCGCCGATGAGATCGCCTATTTGGAAAACATCAGCGTGCATACGGCGCGACAATATCTGAAATTTGCCATGCGCAAGCTTGATTCCAAGTCGCAAGCGCAGGCGGTGGCGCGCGGCCTTACCTACGGGCTTTTCAGAATCTAAGGCTTTTTGCGATGAGATTATCTCAGACAAGTCGCAACATGTTCTAACGCCAAAACCCCTAATATTAGGGAGTGTTCAGACGGCATCTCGATACGCTTAGTTCCCGACCCTGTGTTTGGCGTATCGGGGGTGCCTTGTGGCTCAGTTGTCGCGTATTTTTCTGTCGGCTATATCGCCGATTATCCTGTTGGGCCTATCAGGGCTTTCTTTTCCGGCGGTGCTACACGCCCAAACCCTTGTGTCGAGCACCACCGAGTGCGTTCCCGACGGAATGGGGGGCGGCCGTCTTTACAGTGTCGCGACATTTTCAGATGGGTCCGTAGACCGGACATTTCTTGGCACGTGCACGCTGACATCGTCATCATCGACGATGGATCGGATCAAGCACAGCTCCGCTGGCAGTCTTATCCGCCCCGGCATTCGCGTCTCCGACCGTCTTGCTGTCTCAGGCTTAGCTTGGGGCAACCAGGTGGTCCAGGATGGTCAAGCGCGCCAAGACGATGACGATGATTCAGGTATTGAAAGCACGTTTTTCAACCCAAACGCCAACTTCGCCCTTGGCTATGCTCCAACCCAGGAAGCGGGGTTTCATCGCCCATTCGCCGCTGTCGATAGGGCCGTGCGTGACACATCCTCTGCTTTTTCGACCGTCGGTGGCGTGCGGTTCTCAACGCCCCGGTTTGATGGCGTGACAACCGATATCAATGTCCGCCACATCAGCGTGGACAGCCCGTTCGTGGACACGGACGTGGCGGACTTTCAAAGCGACACCTTCATCACCTATTCGCTTGCTTCCCGGCTACAGGTTCAAGCCGGATTGCTAAACTCATACTCCCGCGTGGAGGTGGAAGGCGGCGGTGAGCTGGATGTTTGGCGCTCTGAGATTTACGGCGGCGGTTTTGCTGGTGTGTTGCCCTGGCTGTGGCTGGACGGATCGGTGGGTCTGGGCTTCGCCGATTTTGATGCCAACACGGCGGCCAACACCGTTGATGAAACATCGCTGTTGTTCTCAACCAGCGGCGGCGCCACGGTTATTGCCGCGCATCCGGACTGGCCCTGGGCTGCCTCCGGTCGCGTTGGCGTGAACTTTCTTCATGTTGGAACCTCGCCTGATGAGGTCAACCAAACGAAGCTAGACCTTACAGCGCGGATTGGCCGCAGGATGGATTGGGGGCCTGGAGGCGGCGCTGCCTATGTCGGCTATATTGGTTCAACAGCGCTGGCCAATGCAGCGGTGCCTGGGCAGGACTGGACAAACCAGATTGAGGCGGGCGTTATTTTCGCCCTGCCAAATTTGGGGGTGCTTCGGTTGAGCGGCGATGTGCTTGTTGGAGATGCGGACGTTGAGAACTATGCCGCCAAGCTGACGTTTCATCTGTTTCCGAATCGCAGTTGAATGGCGGATTCCAGTGCCCAAAGTTCGGGCCTCATGCGCTTATACAAATTACCCTATGGCTGCGCATCGCCTGCAAGAAAGCGCACAAACAGGGTGGTAAGGTTCTTCCTGCGCGATTGATCTGGCCAAAGCGCGTAAAGCCCCAAGGGTCGAAGTGACCAGTCGGGCAACACATGGACCAGATCACCGCGGTCAAAACCCCGGCAGGCAAGGTGCTCGGGTATAGCAGAGACGCCAAGCCCGCGGGCGGCGAATTCATAGAGAGCATCTGCCGAGTTGACCCTGATGTGTGAACGGCCGGTGACGGAAATGACCGTGCCGTCTGACGATGTCAGATCAGTTCGATCTGCACGCATCGCAAACCTCACCCATTCCCACGTTTCCAGGTCGCTTGGATGTGTCGGCGACGGGCGTGTCGCCAAATAGTGTGGGCTTGCGACCAGAAGACGGTCTGCGTGGCCGATGGTGCGCGAAAGATGGTCGCTGTCTTGCGGCCAACCCGCGCGGATCGAAACATCAAAACCGTCTTTGATAAGGTCGCGGGGCTGATCGGAGAAATCAAGATCCAAGCTGACCTTTGGGTAGGCTTTGAGGAAGTCGGCAAAGTTGTCCATTAGTTTGGTTTGGGTGGTGAAGGCAGGCGCTGTAACCCGCAACGCGCCGCTTGGCTCTTCGGCCATCGGATTGATGGCGTCCAAGCCGGTTTCAGCGGCCTCAAGCATGTCCCGTGCCTTCTGGTGCAAAAGGCGGCCTTCATGCGTGAGCGAAAGTTGCCGTGTTGAACGGTAGAGCAGGGTTACGCCGAGCGTTTTCTCCAAATCTGAAACCGTTTGACTGACCCTGGACGGGGCCAGGCCCAGATGCCGCGCGGCAGATCTGAAAGTGCCTTGATCCACCACAGTGGAGAAGATCGCAATGCTGCGAAGTTTGTCGATCATTGTTCGCCTGAACAGAATTATCCAATCGGCAAATAGCAGGTTATGGCGAACAAAAACAGTTCCTACCCTCCGGCCATCGAAGTCTAACCTCGGCTTCAAACCCTGAGTTCTTGGAAGGAACATCTGATGAAGCTCACCACCCTTGCTTCTGCAACTGCCATCGCTCTGGCCATCTCAACCGGCGTCGCGGTTGCTGACAACAGCGCCACCGTCACCGCTTTTTACGACCTGCTGAGCAACCCTGGTGCGCAGGCTGAGCTTGATGCCTTTATGGTTGCGACCTCCGAGGATTGGGAAAGCATCGGCAACTATTCCGGCGACAACAAAAACCGGGACGCTTTTCTTGGCCAGGTTGGCGGTTTTGGGCAACTCATCCCGGATTTGGAGTGGGCCGTTCAAGACATGCACGTCGCTGATGATGTCGTCACCGTGCGCAGCCGCGCAACCGGCACCCCCACCGCACCGTTCTTTGGTGTCGATGGCGAGGGTCGCAGCTTCGATATCCTGACGATCGATATCCATGAGCTTGAGGACGGCGTCATCGTGCGGACCTACCATGTGGAAGACTGGGCAGGCGCACTGCAGCAGCTTTCAGGTCGCTAACTTTCAACCTCACACATCAATATCGCGGGCCCGGACCCGCGGTCGGCCAACAGGAGAGCGACATGCACCGCACAGCCGTTTTGCACCGCAGAACCGTTTTAAAAGCCTCTTTAGGCGCCGCTTTGGCGCTAACCCTCGCAAAAAAAGTAGGAGCACAAACTATGGATGACGCAAGCCAATCCTCATTCGACACCGTCATGGCCTTTATGGGCGCGATGGGTGGTGGCGACATGGAAACCATGGGCTCGCTCATGGCTGACGATATGGTCTGGCACAATGAAGGTGATGCAAGCCTACCGTGGGTTGGTGGTGCGGAAGGCAAGGAGGCGATCTTCGCGTTCTTGGTCCTCTTCTCACAGAATTTTCAAACCACGTTGTGGGAAAACACCGACGCTTTTGCCTCTGGCGACACGGTTGCCGTGTTTGGCAAGATGAACGGGATTACCACGCATTCAGGTAAAGAGATTGGCGAGTTCACCTTTGCTCTGCGGGCCAAGGTGCGCGATGGCCAAGTGGTCTTGTGGCACTGGTTTGAGGATAGTTATGCGGTCAGCCAGGCTTATCACGGCTAACGCTGATCAAAGATCACGCACTGTTTTAAAGGAGCGAACGCTATGGGCCAGGGCCTTGATAATGTGCGCGCGATCTATCTGGAAGGGATCGCGGGCGGGAACGCCCGCGAAGCTGTCCTGAAATACACCGGCCATCGCTACACCCAGCACTCGACGGGAGTTGGCGATGGGGCGGAAGGTTTTCTGGCGTTCTTTGAACCTTTTGTCGCGCGCAACCCCAAGCGCGATATTGAGATTGTTCGTATTCTCGAAGACGGGCCATGGGTGTTTTGCAACGCCTATCAGTCGCTCAATGATGGCGCTGCTCAGTGGGTGACGATGGACCTATTTTATACAGATCCTGACGGTCTGATCCTGGAGCACTGGGATACCATTGCGCCCTATGTTGCCGTCACGCGCTCAGGAACGGACATGGTGCGGGGCGCAACCGACATCGACAGGGGCGCTGATACGCACGCCAACAAAGCGCTTGTGTTGGAATACACCAAACAAGTGCTGCAAGAGTGCGATCACGCCAAGCTGGACCAGTTCGTCTCGGTGGATATCGTCCAGCATGCGCCATCGATTGGTGCAGGGCAGGCGGGCGTTGCCGATTGGCTCGGTTCCACTGCGGCAGGGCGCTACGACATGCTGTTCCAGCTCATTGGTCAGGGCGATTTCGTCGTGACCTATGGCAAGCGGCATGCAGAGGGCAAAGACATTGCGGTGTTTGACGTTTATCGCCTCGCTGACGGTGTGATTATCGAACACTGGATGAACGAGGAAGAGATAAGCCCGCGCGAAGCCTGGGGTAACTCCGGCAAGTTTTAGCGGGGCTCCGGAGCTCCGTGTGCTAGGGCGCCGTGCTCACGTTCGGTAGGTTTTGAAGGCGTTCGCCTAAGTGCCGTTCGCTGATTTCGTGTAAGCAAGATTTGAAAGCTTAATGGCCCCGTTCTGACCCTTGCTGACAGGCTCGGAAACGACGTCGTTTATGGAAATGGTGCAGAGCCGGAAAAGAGTCCGAAGTTCGAAAAGTCGCTCTTGGCATTGCTTTGCAAAAACCTACCTTGGGGGTTGTGCCGACGGCACAGAGCAGGTGGTGTATGTGCGCTCGCAGATTGCTCGGCAATCCACTGCTGCGCGTTTCGCCAATCGAAAACGATTGGCAACGGCGGACCTGCTGGGACGGAGTTCGAACCAATTCGATGATCTTTTCAAAGACCTTGAAGACTGGGAAGCGATTTTGAGCACGCTGCCTGATTTTGGTGTGGATCAAAACCCGGATGAGATGGAATTGCCTGTACCGGATATCGATTAGCGAATGAACATAGACTGGAGGTCTCGAGCCCAATTCGGAGATTGGAGCAAGAGACCAATCTATATCAATCGTGTGTTCAGAAGGGGTTCTTAGTCTCAGTTCTTTTTGCTTCATATGTGCTACTGTCCAATGGCCTCTGCGACCACCGGTCTCAATGCCCAACGATGAAGGATGTTGGGCTATTGTGAAGCCTTCAAGGGATATGCACTGGAGTTCCGGTCGGCTGCCACTTAAGGCAGACGAAGAGTCACGCTGTGCTGTCGCAGATGCTGTACAGCGGCCTGTGTTCCATCAACTACGGGAACAGGGCAGGCATTTTGTATCCGCGCAGCCAAGCCAGCCAGCGGACCACCACCCAACACGATGCTGTTTGCACCTCTGGCGGCGCACTCCAGGCAAAGGCTCAACAGCTCATCGGATAGCACGTCAACAACATCAGCAGCGTCATGGCGCAGAGGTGCCGCAACCGACGCGATCTCAAGCAAGTCTTTGGCCGCCCCATTTTTAATGGTCATCTGCTTCAGCGATGGCATCATGTCGGATGTAAACGTGACGATGGAGAACGGCCCGCCAATGTCTTGCGCTGCAAGGCAGGCTGCCTGCGCAATGCCGATGACGGGTATGGTTGGATGTGCCAGCCGAACAGCCTCAGCGCCGGTATCACCAAAGGATGCCAGAACGATGCCGTCAACCGGCTCGGCGTGGCGCTCAACCGCCGTCAACACACCGGCCGTTGCTTCCACCGCGTCGGCTTCAGTTACAATCAAACGGGGTCCGGATACAGCAGATACAGTAACAATTGTGTCACCGGGTTGTGCCACCGCATTGGCGGCTGCACGAATCCGCGCGGTCACACCCTCAGATGTGTTGGGATTAACGATCAAAAGCTGCATTACAAAATCACTGATGGGAGCCAGAGGACGATAGCGGGGAAGACATTGATCAACACCAACGCGATCAGCATGGCCCCAATGAACCAGAGCATTGATGGGATGATTTTCGCGATTGAGATTTTTGCGATGGCGCAGGTAATGAGGACCACTGAGGCAACCGGCGGCGTTTGCTGACCGATGCCAAGATTGATGGTGAGGATCAACCCAAAATGCACCCGGTCAATGCCAAGCTGATCAGCCAGCGGCAGAAAAATCGGGACCAACATGAGGATGGCCGGGGTGCCGTGAATGATGGTTCCAGCCAGCAAGAAGAAGGCATTGATCGCCAGCAGGACGACCCAATAATTGTCAGAGAGTCCCAAGATTGCCTGGGCGATATCCTGCGGGATTTGCTGGTTCGTCAGATACCAGCCCAGAAGCGTCGACGTGGCTACGATGAACATAAGCATCGCGCTGCGTTTGCCCGCGACGCGAAATGTATCCAGAAGATTGCCAAGCTTAATGGTGCGATAGAGAAAAACCGCCAGAATGATCGACCAGAACGCGGCAATCGCACCGGCTTCGGTGGCGGTGAAAATACCGCTGAGAATGCCGAACAGGATCAGGATTGGCAGCGTGAGCGGAATGGCCGCTTCTTTACCAGTCGAGAAGACCCGCGAGAGCTGAAACGCGCCTTCGGTTGGGTAGCCTTTGCGCACCGATATCGCATAAGCCGTTCCCATCAGCAGTGCGCACACCATGATGCCTGGCAAGATACCGGCTGCGAAAAGCTCGGCGATCGAGGCATTGGCCACATAGGCATAGAGAATGAGGTTGAGTGATGGCGGCACGATGATGGCCATCGTCGCCGACGTGGAAGTAACAGCGGCGGCGAAGGCGGCAGGGTAGCCACGCTTTTTCATCTGCGGGATCATCACAGAGCCAATGGCAGCTGCGTCAGATGTTGCAGTTCCGGAAATCTCCGAAAAGAACAGCGAGGTCAAAATGTTGACGTGGGCCAAACCACCGCGCACATGACCAACCAAGCTGGCGGCAAACGCGATGAGTTTTTCAGCAATGCGCCCCTGGTTCATCACCTCGCCAGCGATCATGAAAAGCAGTGCCGCGACCAGCAGGTAATTGTTAGCC
Source organism: Pseudomonadota bacterium (assembly GCA_039814945.1). Lineage (GTDB taxonomy): Bacteria > Pseudomonadota > Alphaproteobacteria > Rhizobiales > MH13 > MH13. Next base: position 175,682 of record JBCCAF010000005.1, on the reverse strand, counting down.
CCGCCAAATGGAATGAGACCAATGATCTGCGGGACAACGGCCGGATCGATCAAGATCAAAACGGCCGCGGTCACCCCCAGTACGAAAGCAATCGGCAGACCCGCCATCAAGAGGGTGATGAGCAGGATCAGAATGATCCAGCCTGGTTCAATAAACATCACGCGTCGCTTTCTGGTAGCAGATCATCGGGGTCGATTTTCCCCGCGATCAAGGTAACAAGGCGCACAAGGCTGATCGCGCTGATCAGCGCGCCGCCTAGCGGCATGGCTGTGCGAAACAGCGCCATCGGCAGATCGACGGAGATCAATTGGCGCGCCCCGAAACTCATGGTCGCAATGCCGCCATACCAGGCCAACAGGGCGCCGAACCCCGCCATCAAGATGAGGTTGCCCGCCATCACGAGCCGCTTCACCGTTGATGGCAGTATCCGCACGACCGCATCAAAACCCAGATGCTCGTTGGTCCGTGTGAGATAGGCCGCGCCGATGAACGTGAGAGCGGCCAAGATTTGCGCGGGCAATTCTTCAGACCAGGACACAGAGTCGTTGAGCACGAAACGGGTGAAGACTGCGTAGTTGAGCAGCAGAAAAAGAAGCCCGGCCAAACCAATCACGGTGGTATCCAGAATGCGGGTCAACCAGCGGTCGATCCAGAGGATAAGGGCGGTGATCCTGGTGATGGCCGGGCTTGTCTGCATCACTCGATACCGAGTGCTGTGCGGGTGGCCGCAATCATGTCAGCACCGATGACATCCACGAATGTTGGGCTTTCATAAAGCGGCGCTGCGGTAGCCTGGAAGGCGGCAAAGTCTATCTCGTTGACCTCAATCCTATCCGTCAACTCAGCAACCACGGTGGTATCGGTTTCCTCACCCCAATTGAAGGTCCATTCGGCCACATCAGTTGCGACGGACAACACAGTGTCGCGAAGGGCCGGGTCAAGGCTCGCGAGATAGGGCTCACCAAAGACAAGGAACGTCGGCAGATAGACATGGTTGGACAGCGACATGTAGCTCTGCACTTCGAAGAGCTTTGCACTGTCGACGACCTGGGCGGGGTTTTCCTGTCCATCGATTACCCCTTGATCCAGGGCAGAATACACCTCACCGAAGGAAAGCGGCGTTGCATTGGCACCCAGCGTGTTGAACATTTCCACACGCTGGCGGCTCGTTGGTGTGCGAATTTTCAAGCCGTCAAGATCGGCAGGCACAACGATGGGGCGCACATTGTTGGTGATTTGACGGAACCCATTGTCCCACATGGCGGCCAATACCATGCCTGATCCATCAAATCCCTCGCGCAGCATGTCGCCAGCAGGGCTTTCAGCGAAAGTCTGCACGGCGGCGCGATCTTCGAACAAGTAAGGAAGATCAAAAATAGCAGCGCGCGTGTTGATTTGCGCGATGGCTGAGGCTGAGAGCGAAGCATTGTGTGTGCCAAGGCCGAGGCCCTGGAGAACGTCTTCCTCAGAGCCCAGCGTGTTGGACATGAAGATCTGCACGTCGATCTCGCCAGAAGCTGCAGCTTCAAGGCGGGTCTCATACTCCTGAAGAAAAACGTGAGCAAATGAGCCTTCAGGCAGTGATGAGTTGATCTGGAGCACGCTTTGGGCAGATGCGACAGACGGCAGCGTCAGGGCGACGGTGGCAGCTAGGAGAAGCTTGGTTGCATTGTGCATGGGCATCGTTTTCTCTTTCGAACATGGATGGGAGGGCCAGGAACTTAAGAAAATATTTTTGCAGAAATACAAAACAAGAAAAGAAATTTTTACGAAATGTCGCTGCTCAGATAGGCGCGTACTGCCAAAATAGCTGGCAAACACGCTTCTTGTGCTGCGCTATTGTGCAGTGGTGCACAATGCGGGCAGGTCAGAGTTCATCGAGACTTTCATGCAAGTCTTCAATGGCGCGCAGCCGTATGCGGCCATCTGCTCCTGCCTGTTCGATGAGGCGCGAGGCCAAAAGTGAGCAGAGCGCCATCACGCCAACATGATTGAACAATGGACCAGCCGCGCTTGTCTGACACGGTAGGTGCCACCGCGCCGGCATAGCTTCCAGGTTCGGCACATCGCCTATCAGGGCTATGTGGGCTTTTGTGTCCTGGAGCAGATCTGGAAGTGTCTTGAGAACGCGTGGGGCGCGGCGCAGTGCAAACAAAAGAACACAGTCCTCTTCTTGTATTGCAGCCAGACTTTCCGCCAGGGTTTCGCCGTCGCGCGGCAGTGTTGTTACCTCCGACTTCACCTGTAAAATCTGCCATCCCAAATAGCGCGCAAACGGCTGGCCCGCGCGAAACCCAATGAGCCAAAGCCGCGGCGCAGTGATCATGCGTGAGATTAGTTCCTGAAGATCGGGTTCACTCAGGGATCTAAGAGAATGTTCAACGTTCAGCCGCGATTGTTCGATATGATTGGCAAGCTTTTCGTTGGATGGTTCTTCGCCACTTCCCCGGAACAGCGCAACCCCGGAAATCTGCTCGGCTCGGATCGCCTGACGCGCATCATCAAAGGATGCATAGCCGATTTTGCGCACAAAACGTGTAACGGTTGCGTTGGAAACCTTAGCAATGCCTGCCAGTTCGGTTGCGCTGTAACTGGCGATCTGACCTGGGAAATTCAGGATAGCATCCGCTAGCTGTCGCTCACTGGGGTGGAGGCGGTCGGACGCAGCTTGAATACGGGCCAAGAATGAACGGGTGTGTTTCGAATCCATGCCGATAAAAGTAGCTTTTCATGAAAACGATTATCAAGCGCAGTTGGCTGAAAGAAGCAGGCAAGGGCGATTTTATCGCGATGACAGCAAAGCGCCTGGGCCGAAATCGACGTTAGGTGCGGCGCAGCATATATGGGTCTTGAACGTGCTGTTCGTTATATGCTTGCATTGCTGCCATCGAACTATTCCGAATTTTGAGACGAATTAGCCCAAGAACCGCCCAACCATCAGGCCAAACAGGCTTAAGGTGAGCCTGAAAATTTGATTGTGTTGCTCTGATCCCGTCAAACGGGTTTGGAGACGTAACTGTTTTATGGAAATGGCGGACCTGCTGGGACAGAGTTCGAACCAATTCGATGATCTTTTCAAAGACCTTGAAGACTGGGAAGTAATTTTGAGTTCGCTGCCTGATTTTGGTGTGGATCAAAATCTGGACGAGTGTGAACCGCCTGCACCGGATATCGATTGAACATCAAATGGCGGAATTGAGCCCATAGTGGCGAATGCTGCGCTACGTATGAATGGCAGCTTTGGCGTCTCTTCACTAGACTAAGACATGCCCATGCGTTCTCGGTATTTGACCGGAGGGACGCCTATCAATCTGCGAAACTCCCTGCGGAAGGTCTCGGCAGAGCCGAAGCCGCAGGCTTGAGAAACATCGAGCAAAGGTATTTCGCCGTTTTCAAGTAGTTCGGCGGCGCGTGACACACGCTCTGCAGTCAGCCATTGTTTAGGGGTCACAGCTGTTTCTTCTTGAAAACGGCGCGCCAGCGAGCGCGCACTTGTTCTAGCAACTTTTGCCATGCGGGCAATTGGCCAACTTTCGTCGAGAGACTTTCTGATTTCGTCTTGAAGTGCTGCAAGGTTCGAGCCGATGCGCGCCATTGGTTCCGGTCTGGGCACGAATTGTCGTTGTCCGCCATCACGTTGCGCAGGCAAGACAAGCCTTCTCGCAACGCTAGCTGCAACTTGCGCACCGAAGTCCTGACGAATGATGTGCAACCCAAGGTCTAATCCTGCCGCGGAGCCGGCCGATGTGTAAACACCACCACATTCGATGAACAGGACATCGGGATCGACGGTCACGGTCGGAAATTGTGAGGCGAGGTGATCTGTATAGCGCCAATGGGTCGTCGCTGTCCTGCCATCAAGCAATCCCGAAGCAGCCAGCACGAAAACGCCAGAACAGATCGACGCGACCCGCGCGCCTCGCGCATGGGCCGAGCGCAATGCGGCACACAGCGCCGAGGGTACCGGCACAGCTACACCCCGCCAGCCTGGCACTACAATCAGGCTGGCCTCCTGCAGCATTGCCAGGTCGCCCTGCGCGTCAATTGTGATACCGCCGGTCGCCCGCAAAGGCCCCGGCTCTGCATTAACCGTCGCGAACCGGTACCAGTGTTCGAATTCGGGTCGCGGAAGTGCAAATAGTTCGACCGCGATGCCGAATTCGAATGTGCAGAGACCATCATAAGCAATGACGCAGACTAGAGGGTTGGCAGATACTTCTAGCGATTTGGCAGGAATTGACCGTATATTGTCCATCCTGCCAGTGTCAGCATTGCTCGAGAGATGGCAAGTCTAGTCTATCAAATAAAACGGAGACCTTGCCATGACTGCACCGAGCGACCTTATCGAAGCCGTCAACCTCTATCTGGACGGTATTCATGAATGTGATACCGAAAAACTGAATACCGTATTCTATTCGACATCCAGCCTGTTTGATTCCGACAAAGGCGCGGTATTCGCGGAACCGATCGAGAGTTTTGTTGAGGACGTTGGCACTAGGACTTCACCAGCAAGCGTGGGGCAGGACCGAGAGGCTGGCATTCTGATGATCGACTATCTCTCTCCAATAAACGCGACGGTAAAAATCCGTATCCGCGCCCACTGCAACGTTTTTGTTGACCATCTCGGCTTCGTCAAAGGTGAGGCAGGGTGGCAGATCGTGTCCAAAATCTGGCATCTCGAAACTGTAATCGAAGGCGTTGCTGATCCGAACGCTGCTTGACGTAAAACGGAGCGGTCGTTCGGCAATTTTTGATGAATGACCGCTTCGTCCGCATTACTGCCATTGATCTTGGCCGTACTTTGAGACCAGTTCGCCCAAGAACCGCCCAACGATGTGGTCGAACCGGCTAATGTAAGGTCTGAAGATTTGAGTGTGTTGCTCTGATCCTGCCAAGCAGGTTCGGAGACGCAACTGTTTTATGGAAATGGCGGAGAGACAGGGATTCGAACCCTGGGTACGCAAAGCGCACAACGGTTTTCGAGACCGCCCCGTTCGACCACTCCGGCATCTCTCCGCAAGCACCTTTCGGTGCGCCAATTCATGTGCTGTGAGCGTGGTCTGCCCAAAGCGGCGCTACCGATAGAGCAAAGCTGCTGCAAAAGGCAAGCACGCAATGGCCTGATATGCTTGACAATGCGCTCCGATTTGCGCTTATAGCCCACGAAACCAGAGCGCGGGCCAGTTCCCGCGCCTTTTTTCGTCTGGATGAAGCCTCCCCCCATTTGGTTTCGTTCAGGCATCCACCCAAGACTGACAAGAAGCTTTGGGCTGGTTCGCACGGATTTGCGAACGGGACTCAACAGCACTGAACACGAAGGAAAAGACGATGTTCGCAGTCATCAAAACGGGCGGCAAACAGTACAAAGTTGCCGCTGATGACGTTATTCAAATTGAGAAGCTTGGCCAAGACGCTGATAGCCAAGTGGTTTTCGACAACGTTCTGATGGTCGGCAACGATGCCGACATCACCGTCGGCGCGCCACTGGTTGATGGCGCAAGCGTTGTTGGCGAGTTGGTTGAGAACAAGCGCGGCAAGAAGATCATCATCTTCAAGAAACGCCGTCGCCAGAACTCCCGCCGCAAAAATGGCCATCGCCAAGAGTATTCGGTGGTGAAGATCACCGACATTTTGACCGGTGGTGCCAAGCCGAAAGCTGCGAAAAAAGCAGCACCAAAAAAGGCTGAAGCCAAAAAAGCTGATGAGGCGCCCGCCAAGGAAGCAGCGGCCGAAAAGCCAGCTGCCAAGAAAGCTGCACCCAAAAAAGCAGCCCCTAAGAAAGAAGCGCCCGCCGCTTCGAGCGGTGATCTGCCCGAAGGCGCGCTGTTCGCAGCACCTGCGGGCGCTGCCGATGATCTGAAAAAGATTTCCGGCGTCGGCCCCGTGCTTGAGAAGAAATTGAACGCGCTGGGCATCACCACCTTTGCGCAAGTTGCGGCGTTCACTCCGGAAGATATCGCCAAGGTTGACGATGCGCTGTCCTTCAAAGGCCGCATTGATCGTGATAACTGGCTGGAACAGGCCGCAACGCTCGCCAAGGGCGAATAAGGACACACTAGGAACGCGATTTCGCGAGCGCAAAAGTCGCACAACTTTTGCTGAAATCGCTTAGGAGAACACTGATCCATGGCACATAAAAAAGCAGGCGGTTCATCCCGCAACGGTCGCGATACCGCTGGCCGGCGTCTTGGCGTGAAAAAGTTCGGTGGCGAAGTCGTCGTCTCCGGCAACATCGTCATTCGCCAGCGCGGCACGAAATGGCATCCAGGTGAAAACATGGGTATGGGCAAAGACCACACCTTGTTTGCGCTGACCGATGGTACGGTGTCGTTCGCCAAAAAGCGTGACGGCAACACCTATGTTTCCATCCTCCCGATGGCCGAAGCCGCCGAATAGGTCGCCTCGCCACTGTTGGCGTTTTGGGGTGCGGCCTCCCCTTGAGGATGCCGCAAGCAGGTTCAAAGGGAGGCGCAAGCCTCCCTTTTTTTGTTATAGGTTCAATTATGTCTTCCCGTCCCGACCAAAACGTACATTTGCGTCCCTATGCCCTTGAGGATGCGGATCGGCTTGCTGTGCTATTGAACGATCCTGATGTGACGGCGATGACCTCTTCGATCCCCTATCCCTATGCGCGCTCGGATGCCGAAGCGTTTCTTTCCGATGTGCGCAATGAAGACGGCCGCAAGGTTAGCCGCGCCATCACGCGCGATGGTGCGTTGGTGGGTGGTATTGGCTTTGGCCCGCGTCCAGGCGGTCATGAAGAAATTGGCTATTGGGTTGGTAAGCCTCATTGGGGCCAGGGTATTGCAACGGTTGCTGTTGGCGTTTTTGTCGAGCTTTTGGACGCCCTGGGCATTGATGGTGACATTGAGGCGCGCACTGTGGCCAGCAATGAAGCCTCGCAAAAGGTGCTGATCAACAATGGTTTTGCCTATCGCGGCGAGGGCGAGTGCATCACGCCAGCGCGCGCGCAAGCCAAGATGGCTGCCAAGCTCTATGTGTTGGAGCGTCTTGGTAAACCCGGTGATCTGTCATGAAATTCCTCGACCAAGCGAAAATTTTTGTCAAAGCTGGTGATGGCGGTGCGGGCTGCGTGTCGTTCCGCCGCGAGAAATACATCGAATATGGCGGCCCCAATGGCGGCGATGGTGGGCGCGGCGGCGATGTGTGGGCAGAGTGTGTTGCTGGGCTCAACACGCTGATCGACTATCGCTACCAGCAGCATTTCAAAGCCAAAAAAGGCATGCACGGCATGGGCCGTGATCGCAACGGCGCCAAGGGCGATGATGTGGTGCTGCGCCTGCCTGCGGGCACGCAGATCACCCATTCTGAGACCGATGAAGTGTTGGCCGACATGACCGAGATCGGCGAGCGGATTCTTTTGTTCAAAGGTGGCAATGGCGGCTTTGGCAATGCGCATTTCAAATCCTCCACCAACCAGGCGCCGAAGAATGCGAACCCTGGTTTGGAGGGCGAGGAAGCGTGGTTGTGGCTCAATTTGAAATTGATCGCCGATGCCGGGCTGATCGGCCAACCCAATGCGGGCAAATCTACGTTTTTGGCGTCTACCAGCGCGGCCAAGCCAAAAATCGCCGACTATCCTTTCACCACGCTGCACCCCAATCTTGGCGTGGTTGGTGTGGATGAGCGTGAGTTCGTGCTCGCCGATATTCCAGGGCTCATCGAAGGGGCCTCGGATGGCATCGGCTTGGGCGACCGGTTTTTGAGCCATGTGGAGCGCTGCAAGGTGCTCCTACATCTGGTCGATGGCACGCAAGAGGATGTTGGGCAGGCCTACACCGTGATCCGTGGCGAGCTGGATGCCTATGCCAACGGTTTGGAAGACAAGCCGGAGTTGGTCGCGCTCTCCAAGGCAGATGCGCTGAGCGAAGAAGAGCGCGCGGAAAAGCTAGCAGAACTGGGCAAGGCCTGCGGTCAACGGCCCTTGCTGGTCTCCGCCGCCAGCCGTGAAGGCGTTCCGCAAGTGCTACGCGCGCTGATGCGGATGATTGACGGCGATTTTGGGCAAGACTTGGATGAGGTCATGGAGTTCCCCAGCCAAGAGGATGCGCCATGGCGGCCTTAGGTTTTACCCCTCTGGCTAAGCACAAGCGCATCGTCATCAAGATCGGTTCGTCCTTGTTGGTGGATGCCGAAACCGGTGTTTTGAACGAAGCGTGGTTGGCCTCGCTTGCCGATGATCTAGCGGCGCTGGCCAAGCAGGGCGCGGAGATCGTGCTCGTCTCCTCTGGCGCCATCGCCATGGGCCGGGTGATGCTGAACATGGCCTCCCGCCCCGACAAGTTGGAAGATGCGCAGGCATCGGCCGCCGTCGGCCAGATCGCGTTGGGCAGGGCGTATGCAGAGGCGCTCGGGCGGCGCGACCTGGTGGCCGGTCAGGTGTTGCTGACACTGGGCGATACCGAGGCGCGTCGTCGTTACTTGAATGCGCGTGCAACCATCAACACGCTGCTTGCGCGTGGCGCCATCCCGGTGGTGAATGAAAACGACACGGTGGCAACCACCGAAATCCGCTACGGTGACAATGATCGGCTGGCGGCGCGCGTTGCCTCAATGATCGGTGCGGATGTTTTGGTGCTGCTCAGCGATATCGATGGGCTTTACACCGCGCCGCCGAACACAGATCCAGACGCCGAGCATATCCCGCTGGTGGAGGTTCTGACGCCTGCTATTGAAGCGATGGCAGGTGGCGAAGGCTCCAATCTCTCGCGTGGCGGCATGAAGACCAAGGTGGACGCGGCCAAGATGGCGGTGGGCGCTGGCACTGCGATGGTGATTGCATCTGGCAAGGTGATGAACCCGCTCAAAGCCATTGATGATGGCGCGAACGAACCGGGTGTCCGGTGCACCTGGTTTGCGCCCGATGGTAACCCCGCCACGGCACGCAAACGCTGGATCGCAGGCTCACTCGATCCGCATGGCGATCTGATCATCGATGAGGGCGCGGCGCGCGCCTTGGTGCAGGGCAAGTCCTTGTTGCCGGCCGGTATCCGTTCGGTAGCAGGGTCTTTTGAACGTGGTGATGCGGTGCGCATCGTGACGCTTGAGGGCGCCGAGGTCGCGCGCGGCCTGGTTGCCTATGATAGCGCCGATGCGCAAAAGATTGCTGGACGCAAAAGCGCTGATATTGAAGCGATTTTGGGTTATGCCGGGCGCAACGCTATGGTGCATCGAGACGACATGGCGCTGACGGGCGCTGGAGCGGTCGGCTCTGCCGGAGCGACAGCGGAAAAGAATGTAGTGGTCGGTCACGCGTCAGCGAAGACCGGAGCGACAGCGGAAAAGAAAAACTCGGTGGAGGCCTAACAATGGCTTTGTTGGATAGCGATGCAACCGTCGATGTTGCTGATCTCATGCAGGACATGGGCGAGCGCGCCCGTGCAGCCTCGCGGGCGATTGCACTTGCCTCGACGGACACCAAAAATGCGGCGCTTGCTGCCATTGCTTCTGGTATTCGGGCGCGTGTCGATGACGTGCTGGCCGCCAACGCTCGTGATCTGGTAGGCATGCGCCAGCGTGATGTAACGGTTGCCTATCAGGAGCGTGCGACACTGAACCCTGATCGCGTCGAAGCCATCGCTCAAGCGGTCGAAGCGATTGCTGGCCTGCCTGATCCCGTGGGCGATGAGATGTCCGCATGGGAGCGTCCCAACGGTCTGAAAATCTCGCGGGTGCGCACGCCGCTCGGGGTCATCGGGATCATTTTTGAGTCCCGCCCCAATGTGACCGTGGATGCGGCTGCGCTGGCGATGAAGTCCGGCAATGCTTCTATCTTGCGCGGTGGGTCCGACACGATTGAGACCAATCAAGCGCTGTATGCAGCGATCGCTGAAGGGCTAGAAGCAGTGGGCTTGCCCGCGGATGTCGTGCAGTTGGTGCCGATCACGGATCGTGCCGCTGTGGGCGCCCTGTTGACAGGCTTGGATGGTACCGTGGATGTGATCGTGCCGCGTGGTGGCAAATCCTTGGTGGGCCGCGTGCAGGCTGAGGCGCGCGTGCCGGTGTTTTCGCATCTGGAAGGCGTGTGCCATGTCTATGTGGACAAAGCCGCTGATATGCAGATGGCGCTGGATGTTGTGGTGAACGCAAAAATGCGCCGCACCTCGATTTGTGGCGCTGCCGAGACATTGCTGATTGATCGCGCTGGGGCTGACACCTTCACCGCACCTCTGGTTCAAGTGTTGCAGGACGCAGGCTGCGAAGTGCGTGGCGATGACGCTGTTCGCGGTCTGGCGGATGGTGTGAAACCAGCCTCTGAAGAGGATTGGTCCACCGAATATGGCGATGCGATCATCACGGTTGGCATCGTTGACGGCGTCGATGGCGCGCTAGATCACATTGCTACCTACGGCTCGTCACACACCGAAAGCATCCTCACAGACGATGAAGCGGTTGCTGCCAAATTCTTGAACGAATGCGACAGCGCTATCGTCATGCACAACGCGTCTACGCAGTTTGCTGACGGCGGTGAGTTCGGCATGGGTGCGGAGATCGGCATCGCCACAGGCCGCATGCATGCGCGCGGGCCGGTGGGCCTGGAGCAGCTGACCAGCTTCCACTATGTGGTGCGTGGCACCGGGCAAGTGCGCCCGAAATGACGCGTCTGATCTAACGTGAATCCCATGTTTCCACCTCAGCGGGTGCGGCTGCCCTACGTCGCGCCTGGCCAGTCGGTTGGGCTTTATGGCGGCTCGTTCGATCCGGTGCATGATGGGCATCTGCTGGTCGCCGAACGGGCGATGAAAGTGCTGAAGCTCGACTGGGTGTGGTGGCTGGTGACGCCCGGTAATCCGCTGAAAAGCCATGATCCTGCGCATTCGCTTGATACCCGTATCAAAGCGGTGCTTTCCCAAGCGCGCCATCCGCGCCGAAAAGTGCTGAGCGTGGAAGATGAGCTGGGCGTGCGCTACACGGCTGATACGGTGGCAATGCTTAGCACCATGCGCCCTGATGTGCGGTTCGTCTGGCTGATGGGTGCGGACAATCTGGCCGGGTTCCATCGCTGGAACGAATGGCGCTCAATTGCAGATCGTGTGCCCATCGCGGTGATCGACAGACCTGGCTCACGGCACGCGTCGCTGTCAGCGCCAGCGGCACGGGCAATGGCGGGCAGGCGGCTTGATGGCGAAGATGCCGCGCAGCTTCCTTACCTCGCGCCGCCGGTCTGGACGTTTGTTCGCGGCCCACTTTCGCCGCTTTCCTCCAGTGCTATCCGTGCTGCAAACGCACACACTGTCTTGAAACCTTAGGAAAACCCCTCCACATTGTGAGTCGTGCGGTGTTCGGTTCGTCCGCACAAGGTATGCAGGTTCAGCCTGTTTTCACCGGCTGACTCTGTGGTTCCTCGTCTCTAGAGCCACTTTGAAAGGACTTTTGCCGGTTTGACTCCGCAAAACAATGCCGTTGATTCCCTCAGCACGGCGTCGCTTGCCACCAGTGCCAACGCATCGGGCGCGAGCATCCTCTCTACGGTCCAATCTGTCTTGGAAGACTCCAAGGCCGAGGACATCATCACCATCGATCTGGACGGAAAGTCCGCACTCGCCGACACGATGATTATCGCGTCGGGGCGTTCGCACCGCCATGTCTCGGCTGTTGCCGACCATGTGCAGCGAGCGCTGAAAGAAGCCGGTCACGGATCGCCGCGTATTGAAGGTCTGCCCCATGCCGATTGGGTGCTTATCGACACCGGCGATGTGATTTTGCATCTTTTCCGTCCTGAAGTGCGCAGCTTCTACAATATGGAGAAGCTGTGGGATGACAGCTTCGCCGAGACCTTAGGGTCCGACACGCCCAACGCTTAAGCGGCGTTAGGGTTCACGATGGTGCGTTTGCTGGCTGTGGGCCGCATGAAGGCGGGTCCAGAGCGCGAGCTTTTTGAGCGCTATTGGAAGCGCGCCACACCGATGGCCAAGTCGCTCGGTTTTGGAACGTTGGATGTGGTGGAGTTGCGCGAAAGTCAGGCGCAAAATGCCGATCAGCGCAAAGCCGCCGAAGCCACAGACTTACTGGCCAAACTGCCCGACGGCGCTGCGCTCATCGCGCTGGATGAACGCGGCAAGGCGATCACCACACCGCAATTTTCTTCAAAGCTAGAGACTTTCAAAGATGCTGGCAAGCCGGTGGCGCTGATCATTGGCGGACCAGACGGGCTGGATGGCAGTGTTCGTGTGCGCGCCGACTTTGTAATCAGCTTTGGCGCCATGACCATGCCCCATCAATTGGTGCGTGTGCTCGCCGCTGAGCAGCTTTACCGTGCGATGACGGTGCTCAGCGGGCATCCCTATCATCGGTCATGAATTGCAGCCATTCTCGACTTTTGCTGATGCTGTGGGTGGGTCCAATCACGCCCAACGAAAGCCCAATAAAAAAGACCTGCTGATGACCCCGCTATTGCTCCGAAGAGCATATACATCGCTGGCAACAATACTGTTCTCAGCGACATTCCCAATGCCAGAAAAACAATGAACGGAACTATGATCCCAATGGCGGCACCGAAAGTGCAATAATAGGAACAGTCTTGGATTTTCTCTTTTTCGCCGCGATAGAGGACAAATATATTGGGAACGAGCGAAAACAAACCAATCATTATCGAAGACGCGAAAATATCATGAACCTTCTTTTCGAAGAAAGAATTGTAGTGGTGAGCTCTGAATACGCTCGTACCATGTAATGTAAGACCTTGAATAATAAAGAGCGTATTAAGGGCTAGCGATGCTACGATTGGACTTAATATGAGTCCAAACAATATGACCTTTGATATTCGCCAGACGTTCACTTTCCTGATTCCCATAGTTCGACTGGGTCTTCTTTACGGTGGCTCTCTTGAGAGATGTACCTTCAATTGTAGATCGCTAAAATCTAGCGGCGAAACAGATTAGAATGTGTTGCGGCGGCGCACAGGCCCAAAGACGTGGTTAACGAAAGGTTTAGCGGCGCGGGCTTATCGTTGCCATCCGACCACGCTATCTGAAACCTCAATGCACGCCTCTCGCTCCCCTTATGCTAGTCTGCTTCTCGCCAGTCTGCTCGTAATCGCCACGCCCATCGGGGTGGTGGCGCAGGAGGGCTTGCAGCCTGGAGAAACAGGCCTAGACCGCTTTGTACTGCGCGGTTTAGAGCAGCCGGTGGAAGCAGGCGGCGAGGATCTTGCCCAGCAGGAGCTGGAGCAGGAGCGCGATGTTGCCGCCGACGCGCTGGAACGGCTGCGCGCCGACTTGAGTGCTGCCGAAGCGCGCCAAGAGATGCTGGCTGCCGAGCTGGCGGACATCGATGCTGATGTAGAAGACCTCACCCAGCTTCTGATCCGCACCACCGATCAAGCCGAGACCATCGCCGCGCGCGTCGATGTGCAACGCCAGCGCATCGGTGTGCTCGATGAAAATGCGCAAGCGCTTGAAGTGTCTTTGCAAGCGCAGCGTGAACGCATCGCGGTTCTTTTGTCGGCCATGGTGCGCGTGGGCCGCGCCCCGCCACCAGCGCTGTTTGTCTCACCCAATGATGCGTTGCGCTCGGTGCGCTCGGCCATTCTTTTGGGTGTGGCGTTCCCCGAACTTGCCGCCGAATCACGCGTCCTTGCTGATGACCTGGCAGCACTGGATGAAGCCCGCACGCAGCTGGATGAAGCGCTTGATTTGCTGCTCGCGGACGCTGAAGCGCTGGCCCAAGAGGAAGAACGCATTGAGTTGGTGCTCTTTGAGCGATCACGTCTGCGTGAGGAGAATCAGAGCGTTTTGGAGCGTGAGCGCGAGCGCGCAGCGCTGCTGGCAGGCGAGGCAACAAGCCTTGAATCGCTGCTCGGTGACCTGGAAGGTGAGCTTGATAGCGTGCGCCAAGCCATGGCCGATGCCCAGCGTGCGCAGGAAGAAGGCCCGCCTGACGCCGATGACCGTGAGGCCCTCGCCAGCCTGCGCGATACCGGGCGTATGGCGCCGGCTTTTGCCTTTGGAAGCGCCCAGGGACTGATCCGTTCCCCCGTTCGTGGGCAAGAAATCTTAGGCTTTGGTGACCAAGATAGGTTTGGCGAAACCAGCCAAGGGCTCCATATAGCAACTCGAGCGGATGCGCGCGTGGTGGCCCCGGCCGATGGTTGGGTGCTGTATGCTGGTCCGTTTCGTGCTTATGGCCAGGTGGTCATTTTGGATATGGGCGACGGCTACCGCATGATCTTGGCGGGTATGAGCCGCATTAATGTCGCATTGGGACAGTTTGTCTTGATGGGAGAACCTATCGCAACCATGGGCGAACGCGGCTCTGTCGTGCTGGCTGATGGTTCAACTCAAACGCCGCAACCTGTGTTGTTTGTTGAGTTGCGCGAGGATGGACGTTCTATCGATTCTTCGTCATGGTGGGCGAACAGCGATGGGGCAACGCAACGTGACAGTCAAAGGACTGACGGATGATGAAAAAGATACCGGTTTTCGTGCTGGGTTTGGCACTGGGGGTCGCTGTGACCTTCGGGGTGACCCACTATCGGCTTGGACCGATTGGTGCGCAGGCGCAGGCCGGAGCCGAAACGTTCAACCAGCTGAAATTGTTTGGTGATGTTTTCGAACGTGTGCTCAACGATTATGTCGAGCCTCAAGAAGAGTCCGAGCTGATTGAAAATGCTCTCAACGGCATGCTCACCTCGCTTGACCCGCACTCGGCCTACCTTGGGCCAGAGGCTTTTGAAGATATTCAGGAGCAAACCAGCGGCGAGTTTGGTGGTCTTGGTATTCAGGTGACCATGGAAGACGGCTTTGTAAAAGTTGTCTCGCCCATTGATGACACACCTGCGGCCCGCGCTGGCATTTTGGCCAACGACCTCATTGTTGGTCTGGATGGCGAAAATGTGCAGGACTTGGACCTTAGCCAGGCTGTGGAACGCATGCGCGGTGTTGTTGGCACACCGATCACGGTGACGATCCGTCGTGAGGGTGCGGACGACTTCGACGTTACCTTGCAGCGCGACACCATTCGCATTGCTTCAGTGCGCAGCCGCTTGGAAGGCGACATTGGCTATTTGCGCGTCACCCAGTTCTCTGGCCAAACTGGTGAGGGCCTGGAACGCGAAATTCTGGCCGTGAACGAAGAGGCCGAAGAAGCTGGTGTGGAGGTTGCAGGTTACGTGCTTGATCTGCGCAACAATCCAGGCGGCCTGGTCAACCAAGCATTGGAAATCTCCGATGCGTTTTTGGATCGCGGCGAGATTGTTTCCATCCGTGGCCGCACAGAAGCTGACACCCGCCGCTACAATGCCCGTTCGGGCGATCTGATTGGCGGTCTGCCTGTGGTGGTTTTGATCAATGGCGGTTCAGCTTCAGCCTCTGAGATTGTCGCCGGTGCCTTGCAGGATCATCGCCGTGCAACGCTGGTGGGCTCGCTGTCCTTCGGCAAAGGCTCGGTGCAGACCGTGATCCCTATGTCGGCAACCAGCGCTGTGCGCCTGACGACGGCGCGCTATTACACGCCAGCGGGTCGTTCGATCCAGGCGCGTGGCATTGATCCGGATATTGAAGTGCTTCAGGAGAACCTTCCTGAAGAGCTTATGGGTCTGGACACGCCAGGCGGCGAAGCGTCGCTGGACGGTCACCTGTCTAATGAAGATGAGGTGGAGCGTTCCGGTTCGTCGGTTTATGTGCCGCAAGACGCTGAGCTTGATACGCAGCTTCAGTACGCGTTGAGCCTGCTGCGTGGCGAGGAAGTGCACGCTGCCTTCCCACCGGACCCGGATGCGCCGCTGCCCAATTAAAGGGCGGGTGAGCCAGATGCTCGATTGAACCCTTATCAAGGACTTTAAGTCCTTGGTTAACTGAACCTTAAAGCCCTCGCACTAGGAATGGTGCGAGGGTTTTTTTGTTGGCTCTGTTCTCGCCTGTGGTTGTGCCGCAGGCACAGAGCCATGCAGGTTGGAAACAACCGCTGGGTTTGGGTGCGCGTATCGATGACGACCGATGTTGAAGGTGATCTGCATACCCCGTTGATGCCGCGCGTGCGGTTTGGCGAAAAGTGGGATGTATGGCGTGCCAAGATAGGTGTGGCGCTGCATTGGTTCACCCGTGTTGGTGGGGCCGCGCTTGGCTTGGTGGTACTGTTGCTGGCCGGTTGGATTTTCTTCATTGACGATCCGCTGGGCGGTGAACCACGCACCCGGAGCACTGTGGAGATCGCCGGAAGCCCCAATGCACCGGGCGCTCCAACCCCTGGGCAACCCAGTGGCGCCGAGGACCTTGCCCAGCCACTGCCGCCGCAGACAGAGCTTGTTCCTGGCCAGCCACGCGTGTTGCGTGTGCCATCCCCGGACCCAGCCGATGCAAACGTGCCAGGCGGTGCAGTGCCAGACAATGCCCTGGCCAATGGCCCACGCTTTGACGGTCGCGGTGGTCTGCCTTCTGTGTCCAATCCCATCTTGGTGGAGCGTTTTGACGAAAGCAGCTTTGTGCCTTCATTGGGCAGCAATGGCGAGCGAGCGCTGGATGCCTATGCACGGCCGCTGGAAGCGGGCACCATCGTGCCCGGCCAGCCGCGTGTCGCGCTGATTGTTGGCGGCCTTGGCCTGTCGCAAACCTCCACCCAGGAGGTGCTCAACAGCCTTCCTGGCGCGGTTACCCTGTCGTTTGCGCCTTATGGCGGCTCGTTGACACGCTGGGCCAGCCGTGCCCGGCAGGATGGCCATGAATATCTGATCGAGGTTCCCATGGAGCCGTTTGACTACCCGAACAATGATCCTGGTCCGCACACCTTGCAGGTGGGTCTTACCGAGCAGGCCAATCTTGAGCGCTTGCACTGGGCGCTGTCGCGCTTGCCGACACCGGTTGGGTTCATGAACTATATGGGTGGTCGCTTCGCCTCTGAAGAGGCTGAGCTCGGCCCGATTGTCGCTGATGCTGTTGGGCGTGGTTTGATGGTAGTGGATGATGGTCGCTCCGCCCGCAGCCGGATCAGCAATGTCGCTGGTGCCGAGGCTCCGGTGCTGCGCGCCGATGTGGTGATCGATGCGCGTGCCGATCAGCAGTCGATCAACAACCGGCTTGCCCAGTTGGAAAGCATTGCCCGTGAGAGCGGGTCGGCGGTGGGTGTCGCAACAGCGTTACCTTTGACCATTACCTCGCTAGAGGAATGGACCGCGAGCCTTGCGGCCAAGGGCATCGCGCTGGTTCCAGTTTCCAGCATCGTTCGTTTCTAGGACCTTTTCATGAGCAAAAAACGCCCTGACCTAACGCCTGAGCAAAAGGCGGCACTGCCCTATCGCCCGTGTGTTGGCGTGGTTGTTGTCAACAAGGACGGTTTGGTGTGGGCCGGGCGGCGGTTGCCCAACGAAGAATACACGGGCGAGACGCGGCTTTGGCAGTTCCCACAAGGTGGGATTGATGAGGGTGAGGATGCGCAAAAAGCAGCCCTGCGTGAACTTTACGAGGAAACCTCGATCCGTTCAGTTTCGCTCATCACCGCCATTGATGGCTGGCTCACCTATGATCTGCCGGACCATCTGATCGGCACGGCGCTGAAGGGGAAATATCGCGGCCAAAAACAGCGCTGGTTTGTGCTGCGTTTTGAAGGGCCGGAGGATGAGATTGATGTCGTCAATCCGCCTGAAGGTGAAAAGCCTGAGTTCGATGAATGGGCCTGGGTGTCGATCGACGAGATGCCCGCCAAGGCGGTGGCGTTCAAAGCGGACTTGTACCGCACACTGATCGATCAGTTGCGCGGCAATCTAGAGATCGCGTTTTCCTAAAACTTGCAGACTGGATGCAGACCGTCCGCATCAGCAAGCGGACCGTCTGCTTGTTTAGGCAGACCGTCTGCACTTAGTCCGCTCTCCGTCCGCTTATTTTCAACTGTCGTCCGGTTAAAAGGCGACTAGTTTGTGCGGTCGCGAAGACTTGTTGCCAGATAGCTCAACGTCGCCGCGCGCTCGCCATAAGGCGCCAAAGTCGCCAGCGCATCGTTCAGCGTGGCGTCCAGCGTTGCCTGGGCTTTCTCTTTGCCGAGCAGGCCCGGCCAGGTGGTTTTACCGGCGTCTTCATCTTTGCCTGTGCGCTTGCCCGCCTCATCGGCTGTGGCGGTGATGTCGAGCAGATCATCGGAAATCTGAAACGCCAGGCCGAGCGATTGACCGAACTGGGCCATCCGTTGCCGCTCCTCTTCCGGCGCCAAGGCCAAGTGCGCGCCCAGCGTACAGGCGACCTCAATCAGTGCACCGGTTTTCATCGCTTGCATGGCTGCTAGCGCAAAAGTGTCTTTGATTTCTGTGGCTTGGCCGAACCGTCCCTCAGCGGCCAAATCCAGCATTTGTCCACCGACCATGCCGTCAGCGCCGCAAGCGCGGGCCAGATCGCGGATCATCATCGGCGTTTTGGGATGGCCGCTGGTGGCCACCAATTCAAAGGCCAAGGCTTGCAGCGCATCGCCAGCCAAAATCGCAGTGGCCTCATCAAAAGCCTTATGCACGGTGGGTTGGCCGCGACGCAGATCATCATCATCCATGGAAGGCAGGTCATCATGGATGAGCGAATAGGTGTGGATGCATTCCAGCGCCATCGCGACTTGCGGCGCGCCGGGCGGAAGCTGCGTTTTCGCGTGCGTTCCAGCGGCCAAAAGATGTGTTGTTTCAAGCACTAAGACTGGGCGCAACCGCTTGCCACCGGCCAAAACGGCGTGGCGCATTGCGGCCACCAAACGGTCTGGAGCCTTGAGCTCGGCCAGAAGCTGGTCCATATCGCGCGTGATACTGGCGGCGAGATCTGCCAGATGCGCTTTTGGGTCAGACGCTTTGGGGTCTGGCATGGTGCGAGCTGCTTTCTTTCGCTGACGAAAAACAAGGTTGGGCGTAGCCAATGGGGCCGTCAGAAACAAGGGTTAGCAGGCGCACCAAAGGGTCTAAGACCCGCGCAAAACGACGCTGGCGCTTGCCGCCGCTGCGACGTCTCGTGCTGCGCGGCGGCGCTTTGCTGGCCGCACTTTTTATTGGCCTGCCTATCTTCCTCACGCTTGCCTACACGGTTGTTCCGCCGGTTTCCACGCTGATGCTGCGCGACCTCGTTCTGCTGCGCGGTTATGACCGCGACTGGACCGGGCTCGATGATGCGGCGGCGGTGCTGGAGAACTCCATCATCGCGTCGGAAGATCAAACCTTCTGTTCCCACAACGGCGTGGCGTGGCGCGATCTGCGCGATCAGTTCGACCGCTGGCGCGCTGGTGAGGAGGCGCGTGGCGCCTCGACGCTTTCCATGCAGGTGGCGCGCAACCTTTTCCTCTGGCAGGGCCGCTCGGCCTTTCGCAAAGGGTTGGAAGTGCCGCTCGCGGTGCTCATCGACACGGTGTGGTCGAAGCGTCGCATGATGGAGATTTACATCAATGTCGTTGAGCTTGGGCCGCAGCTTTATGGCTTTGAAGCCGCAGCGCAGCGAGCGTTTTCGCGTTCAGCCAGCGATGTTTCGCGCCGTCAGGCGGCGCTTCTGGTGGCGGCACTGCCTTTGCCGTTGCAGCGCGATGCCGCCAATCCAACCAGCCGTCAGTTATGGTTAGCAGACGTGATTGCATCGCGGGCGCAACGCATGGGTGGCTATATTGGCTGTTTGGCACCGCCGGAGAGCTAAAACCGGCGCGGAATCGCTACAAAGTGTGCCGCTGGGGCTTTGCAGAACCGCCGATGCTCTGTATAGAGCAGCCTTCCGAATTTGACGGACGATGAGGTACGCGCCTATCGGCGCGCCGACACCGCTCGCATCCGTCGTCCGACACGCTTGCCATTTTGGAGTGATACGATGGCTGTTCCAAAGAGAAAAGTTAGCCGCATGAAGCGCGGTTTCCGCCGCTCGGCTGATGGCCTGGCTGCACCGACCTATGTTGAAGACAAGGATTCCGGCGAGCTGCGTCGTCCGCACCATGTCGACCTGAAGTCTGGCATGTATCGCGGCAAGCAGGTTCTTGAGCCAAAAGACGAGTAGTCGTCTTTTTGATGCCGCTGATGTATTCTTGA
This sequence comes from Pseudomonadota bacterium, assembly GCA_039814945.1. Lineage (GTDB taxonomy): Bacteria > Pseudomonadota > Alphaproteobacteria > Rhizobiales > MH13 > MH13. The sequence goes on along the minus strand of JBCCAF010000005.1, from coordinate 155,698 downwards.
AAAGGCCGGTCGCCAGACCGGCCTTTTTTCTTGTCTTGTCCTAGGGTCTGGACCCTAATCTGCCTATCTGGCTTCAACCCAACGAGGTTTTGATGCGCTACCTGTTCGCACTTCCGCTGACCATCATCCCTCTGGGCCTTTACGTCATGTTGGCGATGGGGCCGAGCGGGGTTTTCGTTTTCGACCGGGAACTGTTCAGCCAAGCCATGATTTCTGGCGGCACCGTTTCACTGACCCAGGGCGATGGCCTGCTGGCGTTTGGCGTGGTGATCCTGTTTTTTGAGGTGGTGAAAGCCACGCGTATCGGTTTCGCGCCGGTGCTTGACCATGTGCTCTCTGTGCTGATTGTGATGGTCTATGTGATCGTGTTTATCGTTTGGGAACCGGCGTCCACAGCGCTGTTTGCGCTGCTGATGCTGATCGCGCTGGTTGATGTTTTGGCCGGGCTTTGGATCAGCTTGAACGTCGCGCGACGTGATGTTGCCATCTCGCCTGGCGGGTCGTTTTAGCGGTCTAAAGTCGCTGCACTGGCAGTCTGGCGCACCTAAAGGCTCAGCCGCAACGGACAGTGATCAGAGACCTCTGGATCGTAGATCACATCGAACCCTTGCACAGAGTTCTCGTCGTTGATCAGCATGTAGTCGGCGAACTTGCCGGGCTTCTTGTAGTGGGAGTTCCGTGTGCTGGTGAAGCCTCGGCCCGTCACCAGTTCCGATAGACCGGCGTCTGCCAATATCGCAAGTGTTTGGCTATCTGGTTCGACGTTGAAGTCACCGCAGACCACCACCAAGTCCTGTGGATGTGACACCTGCTGAGACAGGTTTAACAGCCGTCGCGCTTGATCGGCACGATCTGGCGTGTCCATCTTTCCATTCAAGTCGCGCAGCCCATGCATATGGGTCACGCTGACCGAGCGGTTGGCGTTGTAGTCATAGACGCGAACGCCATGCGCGCTGCGGGACCGAGGATGGTCGCCATAGCCAACAGGGGAATAGTCCTTGTGGACGAAACCTTGAGCCTGCCCGATTATCGGCAGCGATTGATGCACAAACGTTGCAAGTCCCCATTGTGAGGGTATCGACTGATCCTCGTCCCAAAGAACGCCCTGTGCTGCCGGACAAAAGATCGCGACGTGGTTGGGCAAAGCCCTCGAAACATCGCGAAAGAAGTTTGCTCGTTGCGGCAGAACGTGATCACCGTCGCGGTAGGTCAGCCAGTCTTTGTCAGACGCGGGGCTGTGGACCACCTCTTGAAGGCAAAGGATGTCCGGCGCGGAGGCTTCGACGTAGGGCAGAAGTGCTTCGTACAGCTTACCACCCCACCCGTTTAGGCACATTACTCTCACCGGCCAGCCCCTTCTGAATGTTGATCAACCTTCGTTCTTTGCCTTTCTTGCGGCTCTGTTCCGTTGGAACAACCGCTTCAGTCGGTCACCGCCACTTTGCCGATGGCTTTGATCCCGGCCAGGGCGGCGATCTCGTCATTGTCGGAGGTGTCGCCTGTGATGCCGACAGCGCCGAGAAGCGCGCCATCCTCTTCCTTGATCAGCACACCGCCTGGCACGGGCACAATCTTGCCGCCGGACACGTTCGACAAACCTTCCAGGAAGTGGGAGCGACCTTCAGCCTGGGCGTTCAGCCAGCGCGAGCCTTTGCCCACTGCAAGCGCGCCATAAGCTTTGCCCTTGGCGATTTCAAAACGCATCATCGAGGCGCCATCAGCGCGCTGAAAGGCTTGAACATGGCCGCCAGCGTCTAGGACGCAAACAGCAAGTGGCGCAAAACCTTTGGTCTCACCCTCTTTGATGGCGGCGGCGATGAGCGTGTTGGCGTGATCGAGCGATAGCGATGACAGTGCAGGCATTGGTTGTTTCTCACTTGAGGGGTTTTTCGGGGGGCGATGTATGCTAGGCGCGTACCGCGTGGTTCCCACGCGTGCAAGCCCAATACGTTTGGTTGGCGCCGCCTATCACTTGTCGACCCATGAGGATCATCCATGCCCCAGATATCGCGCGATTTTCAGGTACCTGGGCGCTCGCCGGCACGTGGCATGCGCATGATGGCGGCAACCTCGCACACCGCCGCCACGACCGCCGCGCTGAACGAGATGAGCAAGGGTGGCAATGCTGTTGACGGGGCGCTGGCGGCGGCTGCCGTTCTTTCGGTGGTTGAGCCACAAATGACTGGGATCGGCGGGGACTGCTTTGCCATCATCGCGCAGCCTGATGGTTCCATTCATGGCGTCAACGGCTCAGGTCGCGCCCCGGCGATGCTTTCGGCTGATATGCTGCGGGCCGAAGGCCATACAAAGGTGCCACCGACCAGTGCGCACGCGATCACGGTGCCGGGTGCACTGCGTGGTTTTGAGTATATGGCGAGCCATTTTGGCACCAAACGGTTCCGCGAGTTGGTGGAACCGGCGATCAAGCTTGCCCGCGATGGCTGGATTGTCACCGATCGCGTTGCCCACGATATGGCGCACCCCAAAGACCCGCGCGATGTGGATCAAGACCCTGTGCTGACCCGCGTTTTCCGTCCGCAAGGCCGCGTGCCGGTGGCTGGCGATCGGTTGGTCTGGCCGCAGCTTGCCAAAACACTTCAGATGATCCAGCGCGACGGCGTGGACGCCTTCTACACCGGTGAGATCGCGCGCGACATCGTCGGTCATGTCCGCGAGCGTGGCGGTGTGATGAGCCTGTCTGATCTTGCCAACTGCCGGGCAGACCCAATGATGCCGATCCAGGCTGACTATCGTGGATTGACCATCGCCGAGTTGCCGCCCAACGGCCAGGGCATCACGGCGCTGATCACGCTCAAAATCATGGAGCGGTTCGACATTAAGGCGATGGAAGCCGATGGTGTTGATCGCATGCATCTTGAGTTGGAGGCAGCACGCGCCGCTTACAGTTTGCGTGATGTGTATGTGGGTGATCCTGATACCACCGTCGATCCAGACCGCTTGATGGATGATGCGGTGATCGATCAGTTGGCAGCTCAAATTAACCCGCTTCGCCGCGCCGGTGGGATGGAACTGCCGGTGATTCCAAACTCCGACACCGTTTACTTGAGCGTTGCCGATGAGGAAGGCCGCATGGTCTCGCTCATCTATTCTGTCTACGATGATTTTGGTGCGTTGACCGCAACCGAAGCGACCGGGATCGTGTTGCAAAATCGCGGGGCGTGTTTCAGCCTGGAAGAGGGGCATCCCAACGAACTGGCTGGCGGCAAACGCCCCATGCACACGATCATTCCGGCGATGGCGCTGAAAGATGGTGTGCCGGTGATGAGCTTTGGTGTGATGGGTGGGGCCTATCAGCCTTTGGGGCATGCGCATGTTGTTTCCAACATCGTTGACTATGGCATGGACGTTCAGGCCGCTCTGGATGCACCGCGCGTGTTTTGGGATGTGGGCACCAAGAACCCCATCATCGAAACTCCGTTTGGGGACAGTATGATCGAGGCGCTGAATGCGCGTGGCCATCAGGCGACCGACTATGCCAAGCGCGCGATCGGTGGTGGACAGGCGATTTGGCGCGACCCAGACACAGGTGCCCTGACCGGTGGGTCTGACCCGCGCAAAGATGGCTGCGCGGCTGGGATTTAGCAGCTAGCGCCATGTCGTAACCCCTCCGCCGTCATCCCGGCCTTGTGCCGGGATCCATGCCGTCACGTGTACAGCACACCATGTGTGCGGCACGCACATTGGAATGGATTCCTGTGATGGAAGCGCGGCGCGTGACGCGCGGACCCACAGGAATGACGAAAATGGGTGGTCAGATGGTGCGGGAGAAACCCAGCGTATCCGTTGCCGCAAGACCTTCGGCAGTGGAGGCATAGCGTGCTGCTGAGCGCATGGCCGGGTGCGATGGCAGGACCAGAACATCCTCATCCATCACCTGATGTGAGGTGAGCATCTGCGCGGCGATGCCAAGGCGCAACGCGGCTGCATTGGCCATGGATTCGGTGGAGCGGCGCTCAGGGCGTGGTGCGGTTTGGCGCACCGGTTCCACACGAAACGTATCAGAACCAGCATCAGACGACGTACCAGCGCGCGCGGCGGTTTTGCCGTACGATCCTGCTGTGCCGATCTGTCTGGTGGGTGTGGTGATCACCGCGTCTGCCTCTGATGGGCCGCTCGCAAAGCCTGTCTCAAGGTGAAACTGGCGCGCCGAACGGCTGTTAACGTTTCGTTAAACTATCAGATGGTGATGGCGCGCAAAAGTGCAATCGCTCGCCAAGGTAAAGCGGCAGAGTAAAGCGCTTTGGTGAAAGAGCTTGGTAAACGCAGGCGCGCTGGTGGTGCGGGCTACTTGTCGCTGATGGAATCAAGCTTGGACTGCATGGCCGACAGCTGGGCACGCAGTTCCTCAAGCGAGCTATCGCTTTGTTTTGGCGCTTCTTCTTCCGTGCTGGTGCTGGCACCTGAGAAGGGTACGAACATGGTCATCGCCGTGGACATGGCGTTTTGGAAAAGTTCCATGTTGCGGCGGGTCTGTTCTTGCATCGCGCCGCTCATGGCACCGACAGCACCCAGCGGGCTTGCACCAAAATTGTTGGCCATCTTTTCGCGGATCGAATCTTGATCGGCCACAAACGCGTTGATGGAGTGTTCCAAATAGCTTGGCACCACGGCCTGCATGCTATCATCATAAAAGCGGATGAGCTGACGCAGCACGGTGATCGGCAGCAGGTTGGTGCCTTTGTTTTCCTGCTCGAAGATGATCTGCGTGAGCACCGAGCGGGTGAGATCCTCGCCCGACTTGGCGTCTTGAACCAGGAAATCCTCGCCGCCTTTGACCATCTCGGCCAGATCATCCAGCGTCACATAGGTGGACGTTCCGGTGTTATAGAGACGGCGGTTGGCGTACTTCTTGATGATAGTAGCCGGTGTACCGGCATCCGTATCCGAAGGCATGGCCATCGTTCGCTCTCCTATTGCGGGGGCGCCCTTTGCGCCGCCGGGCATTTTTGGCTCCGGCCTTGTGCAACGCACAGTAGCATAAGCTATGACGTACTCTGCTGCAAAGCACAACTGCAGCCTTTGGCATGTCATACCTTGATGCCAATCAAGGATCATCAGGGCCTTTTGATCAATTGAACCAGCAGGCTGCTGTGTGTTTGAGTGACAGCATCGTTCTGGCCATTTTGGCTTTTGCCTTCACCATCATCGCCTCACTGGATGGGGCAATCGGGAGAAAATTCATGACGTCAGTGGTTATTGCATCGGCGGCGCGCACCGCCGTTGGTTCGTTCAATGGAGCTTTTGGCACCGTGCCTGCCCATCAGCTTGGTGCCACAGCTATTGCGGGCGCGTTGCAGCGTGCAGGCGTTGATCCGGCCGATGTGGATGAAGTGATCATGGGCCAGATCCTGTCGGCTGGCGAAGGTCAGAACCCGGCGCGTCAGGCGGCGATGGCCGCTGGCATTCCGCAGGAAGCAACAGCCTGGGGCCTTAACCAGCTCTGCGGCTCTGGTCTGCGGGCGGTGGCGCTTGGCATGCAGCAGATCACATCCGGTGATGCCGATGTAATCGTGGCTGGCGGTCAGGAGAGTATGTCCATGGCGCCGCACACCATGCATCTGCGTGGTGGGGTGAAAATGGGCAATGGCACCATGGTCGACACCATGATGTACGATGCGCTGACGGATGCCTTCGCCAACTATCTGATGGGTGTAACTGCTGAGAACGTCGCCAAGAAATGGCAGCTGACCCGCGACGAGCAGGATGAGTTCGCGGTGAACTCGCAGAACAAAGCAGAAGCCGCACAGAAGGCTGGCAAGTTCAAGGACGAGATCGTTGCTCACACCATTAAGGGGCGCAAAGGTGACACTGTGGTGGAGGACGATGAGTACATCAAGCACGGCGTGACAGTGGAAGGCATTTCCAAGTTGCGCCCGGCTTTCGACAAGGAAGGCACCGTGACTGCAGCGAACGCATCGGGCATCAATGACGGTGGCGCAGCTGCTGTGTTGATGAGCGAAGCAGAAGCCAGCAAGCGTGGCGTGACACCCATGGGCCGGATTGCTTCTTGGGCGACGGCGGGCGTTGATCCGGCGATCATGGGCACTGGACCGATCCCCGCATCGCGTAAGGCATTGGAAAAAGCTGGCTGGAAGGTTGAAGACCTTGATTTGGTGGAAGCCAATGAAGCCTTCGCCGCACAGGCCTGCGCCGTGAACAAGGATATGGGCTGGGATCCATCCATTGTGAACGTCAATGGCGGCGCCATTGCCATTGGTCACCCGGTGGGTGCTTCTGGTGCACGAGTGCTCAACACCTTGTTGTTCGAAATGCAGAAACGCGACGCCAAAAAGGGCCTTGCAACACTGTGCATCGGCGGCGGCATGGGCGTGGCGCTCTGCGTCGAGCGTTAAACGCTACACTAAGCTTTATTCGAGCGGCGCCAACGATGCGTCGCTCATTTTCCAAAAAACAATCGAGGAAACATCCATGGCCAGAGTGGCACTTGTAACAGGCGGTTCGCGCGGTATTGGCGAAGCGATTTCAAAAGCATTGAAGGCAGAGGGCTGTACCGTCGCCGCCACCTATGCTGGCAATGATGAAAAGGCAGCCGCCTTCACCGCTGAAACCGGCATCAAGACCTACAAATGGAACGTTGCCGACTATAACGCTTCCGCCGCTGGCATCGCCAAGGTGGAAGAAGAGAACGGCCCCATCGACATCGTTGTTGCCAATGCCGGCATCACCCGCGATGCGCCGTTCCACCGGATGACGCCCGATCAGTGGAACGAGGTGATTGGCACCAATTTAACCGGTGTTTTCAACACCATCCACCCCGTTTGGCCCGGCATGCGCGAGCGCAAATTTGGCCGCGTGATCGTGATTTCCTCGATCAACGGCCAAAAGGGTCAGTTCGGTCAGGTGAACTATGCCGCCACCAAAGCTGGTGACCTTGGCATCATCAAGTCGCTGGCCCAGGAAGGCGCGCGCGCTGGCATCACCGCCAACGCTGTTTGCCCGGGCTATATCGGCACCGAGATGGTGCGTGCGATCCCAGAGAACGTGCTGAACGAAAAGATCATCCCGCAGATCCCAGTGGGTCGTTTGGGTGAGCCAGAAGAGATCGCTCGCTGCGTGACCTTCTTGGCGTCAGACGATGCTGGCTTCATCTCCGGTTCGACGATCTCGGCCAATGGTGCCCAGTTCTTCGTTTAGCAAGTGATTGTGCTGGCAGATTGTTGGAGCTGGGGCCGTTTTGTTCCAATGAAACGTTATGAATTGGAATAAAACCTTCCGTTATTTTGAATTTGTATGTTGAAAGCTTCATAATTCGTGAATAGACTCCCCAATGTTGAATTGGGGGGCCTATCAATGATAGAGCGATTTATTGTTTCGTTGCTTCTTCTCTTAATAACAATGGTCCAGCCGGCTTTTGCCGATATTGAGTGGGAGCTTAAATTTCCATTTCGAATGTTTGATGTTCCTCGTAATGCGGCGGACTACTTTCGAGACGACGTTGATCTGAGTAATTGGCATTATCGACGCCAGTTCTATGTGTACGGCCTCGAATCTGGCCAGGGCCGTCACTGCCTTGATTCGCAACGGCCAATTCTTTGTTCGGAGATGCGGTTGGGGCCACGGCGTCGGGCTCTCGCAGAAAGCCTCCTAGGAGAAGTTCCAGGCGCGCAGATTCCTCTGCATGGTTCTCGGGATGCGAATGGCCTGTCCAATCTTCGACTAGCGGTTCCGTTTCTTCAACTCGATGATTTCTATGACGAGGCAAATTTTCGCCATCGGGGCGCGTTTGATGCCCGCGAAAGCTACAATCCAGAGCATCATTTGCTCCAACCATTGCCGGAAACCGAACGTCCGGCCGGAGGGGAAGTAAACACCAGGCGCATAACGGCTCGATTGTCTGGTAACGAGTACAGTGATTTTCAATGCATTTGGCGTGTTGAGCGTGTAGAAGAAACGACACAGCCGTGCTCGGATGACCTGGATAGCGTGTTCGTTCGGGGGGAAGCATCCTCGATCATCAGTGTTCGCGTGCTTGATGGGGCTGGCGAGACTGTCGCGACTTTCGAAAAATCTGATCGTGATACTTTGATCCAGGAGCGAGTAATTCTCAGCTTGGGTGACTCCTATTCCTCTGGAGAGGGCGCTCCCGATTTTGGTGCCCGCACCCGCTTCAGTTTTCCAGATGAACTTTCCAGCGGCCCTTCAGAGGCCAGGCAGGTCAGGCTCGCAACTGTCGAGCGCATAGCTGCCAATGGTGCGGATGCTCCAGAAGCTGTCAACAGCGCCCAATGGATGGAGCGCGATTGCCACAGGTCGTTTCTGGCAGCTCCTTCGCGCGCGGCCATCCACTACGCTGCTATGAACCCGAGGGTGGAAGTTATCCATATCAACCTCGCCTGTTCTGGCGCCGAAGTCTACGATGGTATTCTTGGAACCTACAGCAGATCGCTGGAAACAAGCGGCTTTCGTCGTGAGCGAGAACGCGTGTTGCCACCGAATGAAGATTCCCAACTGTGGCGAACCACGTTATCGCAGCTCAATCAGTCGATACTTTTGTTGTGCGAAAACCCAGATATCGAGTCCTACAAACAGAGCTTTAATGCGTATTTTGAAAGCGATTTCAGCGATAAAAGTGACGAGGATATCGAGTCAATCCGCGATTATTGGGAGGTCAATAGACGACTTCCACATGAAGAGCCTTACATGGGCATGATCGACTGTTTGGATGATCAACTTGTATTTGATGTTGATCTTCTAACTTTGACGATTGGCGGTAACGATTTTAATTTTATACCTATTCTTATGAATGCGATGGTGAGCGAAGCCGAGCGACGCGCAATGAACAGACTGTTCCCCGGCCGCCTTGCTGCTCCAGAGCCCGCGGGAAATGCTGCCTCTGAAGGAATTCCACAGCTCTTCGCTGAACTTACCGAAAACCTTGTTGGAGAACTGCACATTCAACCGCACACGATACTGGTGTCAGCCTACCCGATTGGGACTCGGGATGAAGAACGCAATTTTTGCGATTCTTCCGAGGGCTTGTTAAAAATGGACATCGCACGGATTTTGCTGGACCCCAACATAGACGCTGGCGAGTCGGAGGCAATCACCACACAGTTTGCAGGTCGATTGAACGGAGCGATCAGTGATGCTGCACGGCAACAAGGCTGGTCTTTTGTTGATGCAGGAAACCTTTTTGATAGCAATGGCTGGTGCGCGCGCAGAACGGCGGGTGGCAGGACGGAGCGGCATGGTATCGTGCATGAACACTACTCGGACAACGGATTGTCCAATCGCGAAGTCAACGGATATGCCGTGACCGGTCGATGGGTGCGGACGCCGGACGATGGGGCAGCGGTTCAGAACCAACTCCCTGAGGGTTATGAATGGGAGCGAGATTCCCGGTTCAATCGATTGCTCGTTGCCTACGGCTTCTTTCATCCCAATGGTCTTGGGGCCGCTGCTTGGGGCGACCTATACTATAGATGTATGGTGGCGCACTTTGCGGATTCCGTTACTGATCGATGTTCGGCTCCTTTGCAGTGAATGCAACGGGGAAAAGGCACCTGGTTCGGTACGTTTCTTTGCATAATGTAAGCATTACCGCCTTTCGTCACCTACGGTGTCATCCTTTTAACGTGCGGCTGCTAGACCAAGCGCAAAGGTATCACGTGCGCGAGGGCCAGCTTGGCCGATCTTTCTTCTTCTCAAACCTTCACAAGCAGCATCCGGGCTTTGCTTGCGCCTGCTAGGCGCTGGCGTTGGCGCGATGAGGCCGTGGGCGTTGTCATGGTGGGTTTTGTCGGGCTTGTTCTGGTGGCCGCGCTGCCGCACCTCTTGCCCTCCACGCCGCTTGTGCACCTTGATCAAGGCCGTTTGCATGCCGGGGTTGGCTTCATTGCATGCGCGTTGGTTTTGTTTGTGCTGCGTGCCCCGTTGCGCGCCTTGATCAGCGCGGTTGTGGGCTCAGTGATGCTGGCGAGCATCGCTCTTTTCGCACTCACCAGCCTGGCGCCGATGGCGAGCGACCGGCAGACCGATTTCACCATGATCTCGTTCAATGTGCTTGGCACCAATCCACGCGGAGAAGAGATTTCAGCCTATCTGGTGGATGAAACGCCGGATGTGCTTTTCGTTATGGAAGCCTTGGCGATTGGCAATGATTTGGAAGCCATCAATGCGGCCTTTCCCCATCGGGCAGGGTGCTGGCCTGGGCCGCGCTGCGATATGGCAGTTTACTCCAAACATCCCTTTGATGCGGCGGATATCATCCCCTTTTCCACCATTGATGGCCGCTTGATCCGTGCGCAGATCGCATTGGATGGGCATCAGGTTACGCTGCTCGCCGCGCACCTCACCAAACCCTATTGGGGCGGTTGGCACGATGTGCAGATGGATCGTCTGGTGGAGGTTTTGGCGGATATCGATGGGCCAGTTGTGCTAGCTGGAGATTTCAACAGCCAGGCCTTTGTGCGAGCCTTCCGCACCCATCTGATCGATCAAGCAGACATGCAACTCGCCTCGCGGCTTCAACCCACATGGCCAGCGCTTACCTCGCCGCAGCTATCTGCGGCTGGTTTTGCCATCGACCACGTTCTGGTGCGTGGTGATATCGTGCCCATTGATGTTCAGCTGATCGAAGACCCAATTGGGTCCAACCACCGGGGCTTCATCTCAACTTTTGATCTGGACGGGCGTTAACGCGGTTGTTCCGCAGGAACAGAGCACAAGAGAATGTCGGTTGGGCCGGAGGCCCAGAGCAGTCGGTTTTAGACCAGCTGTTAGTGTTAGCATCTTTGCAGACGCTCGCTCTGTGCCTCCGGCACAACCGCTTCCGCGTTTTTGGATTTCTTTTGGAGCGTACGCTCTGGTCCTGCGGGCCAACCGCTTAACGCTCAGGCACCACATCCAGCTCAGCTTTCTTGGGTTCAGCGCCTTCGCCAGCCAAATCATCTGACATCAAGCGTGAGAGCAGCTGATCCACATCAGCGTCAGCCTTCACATCGGCCATCATTGGAATATCGATCGGCGCGGCGGTGACAGCTGGATCAACTGACGTGGTGTCCACATCGGCTGGGCCAAGCTTATCGTCGCCACCTGCAATGTCGGCAAACAGCGCATCGATGGTGCTATCATCCTCAACAGAAACATCTGACGCAGGCTCGGCGGCGCCATTGGCAGTTGCGGTTTTTTCCTTCCCTGTGCTGCTGTCATCAGTTGAAGACGCATCGTTGGCTGCCAAGTCAGGCACGAGTTCCGCGGTAAGTTCAGCTTCCAACTCGGCATCGAGATCATCGCCAAAATCAGCACTGGTGTCTTGAGCAAGACCTTTGGCGAGGTCCTCATCCAAGCTGTTGGTCAAATCATCGCTCAGCGAAGCGGCAATTGCATCTTCCAATTCTGCTTCAATGGCCGGCTCGGTCGCTGCCGTTTCAGCTTTTGGCGACGCATCAACCTTTGTTTCTGGGCCTGCATCGGCATCTTTTGCATCTGCCTGCTCAGAAGCGTCGCCGCTGGGCGCTGGCTCATCCACACTTGCGCCATTGGCGCCTGCATCGGTGGCCATCAGTGCCGCTGCGCCAGCACCGGCTGCCGCGCCTGCCACCAAGATCGGGCCGGTCTTTGGATCAGGCCAGGCATCGCCATCCGAGGCGTCGTTGCTGGGTTTGTGGTCTTCGGGATGATCCAGTTTTGGCGCGTCCTGCGCAGACTTCTTGTCTGATTTTTCGTCCGGCTTTTCATCTTGCTTTGCCGGGCGGGTACTAAACGGCGCGCGTGGAGCCGGCGGCTCGCTTGATGTGCGTTCACGTGGTTTGAAGCTAGGCGCGGGTGCAATGCTGGAACTACGGTCGATTTCCAGATCGTCCAGATCAATAAGGCCATCGGCGATGGCCTCCAGCGCCGAAGAAATGGTTGCATGGTCGACCACCGAAACCATCATCAGATGCTCACGGGCAAGCCGTGCGAGCGCGGTGTAATCGGTGGTTCCACCCAGCAGGATGGCTTCTTCATACGTGGCGGCACTCGTGGCGAACTTGTGCAGATCAACGCTGATGCGGATCAGTGTTTCGTCAGGGCCGGATGTTTCGATGATTTCAAAGCCTGCTTCGCGATACGCGGTACGGCGATAGCTCGATACACGGTTGGAGCAATAGGCACGCATCACCGCAATCTGGCGGGTGAGCCCGTGCATAGTGTGGGAGAGCTCGCTGGTGAGCGCGGTTGGATTGGCCTGACCTTTGGCCAGCGCTTCAAACCCTTGGACATCGACAAGCAACAGGCTGGTCATCATGGTGGTTGGCCCTCTTCGACTATGCTTCAAACACGACAGATATGCGGTCGTATGGCAGGGCCCACAAAGCGACAAGCGCGACCCAACCATGCGGTTAATGCAGATTTTGATGGCGTTGCCCCACCATCTGGAACTAGGAGGAGCGCAGAAGACGGCAAAAATGAGATTGAAAACGGTTGACCCAAGGTGAATTTACAACAGCCAAAGCACGTCGCCGCGCAACATTGATTGGTCTTGCCGCGGTTGCGATGTGGTCAACACTTGGCCTTTTTACTGCCATGACCGGGGAAAACGGGGTATCTGCTGGGGGTTCCGTTGGTGCGTCTGTGCCACCGTTTCAGCTCAATGCGCTGTGTTTTGGGTTGGCAGGCGTGCTCGCGCTGATCATCCTTGCTGGTCAAGGTCGGTTGCGCGATGTGATCGCAACCACCCCTAAAGCTTTGGCGCTGACGGTGGCCGGGCTGTTTGGCTATCACGCGCTTTACTTCACCGCGCTGCGCAATGCGCCAGCGGTGGAGGCCAACCTCATCAACTATCTTTGGCCGCTGCTTATCGTGGTGTTTTCCGGGCTCTTACCAGGTGAGCGGCTGCGCTGGTTTCATGGGCTTGGCGCGGCGCTTGGCTTTGTGGGCGCTGGGATTTTGATCGTCGCCCAGGGTGCCACCTTCGATGACAATTTTGTCCTTGGCTATGCTGCCGCTTTGGGTGCAGCGCTTGCCTGGTCCAGCTATTCGGTGCTCTCGCGATTGTTTCCAGATGTGCCAACTGGCGCGGTGGCAGGCGCTTGCCTCATTACATCAGTCCTGTCGCTGGTCTGTCATCTCGTCTTTGAAACCACGGTCTGGCCCGCATCGCTCACCGGCTGGGTGGGTGTGATCGCGTTGGGTTTGTTCCCTGTGGGTGCGGCGTTCTTTGTTTGGGATATCGGCATGAAGCGCGGCGACATCCAGGTGCTAGGCGCGGCAGCCTATGCCACGCCGATCCTTTCCACGCTGCTCTTGATCGCGTTTGGCTTTGGCGCGTTCACTTGGCCTGTTGTCGCTGCGTGTTTGTTGGTGACGCTGGGCGCGGTGATCGCCGCCAAAGAGATGCTGTTACGATGACGGTGAGCGTGGCACGGGCCGCCAGTCCGGCGGTGCCATTTCAAAGCCCTCAAAGGTAAAGCCCGGCGCTACGGTACAGCCGACAAGCGTCCACTCGCCCAGACTTTCTGCCGTTTGCCACCAATCGGCAGGTACGACCATTTGTGGCCGCTCACCCTGGATGATGTTCGGGCCAAGGCGATGGCTCTCTGCGTCATGGCCGTTGGGAGAGAGTGTCAGCGCCAGCGGACTGCCCGCATACCAGTGCCAGATCTCGGCGGCATCCACCTTGTGCCACGCGGAGCAATCGCCAATACCCAGCGCGTAGTAGATCGCCGTGCCAGCCGACCTGCCATCTTGCTCGTGCGGGTCACGGAAGGTTTCGCGGTAATACCCGCCTTCAGGGTGCGGCTGAAGGTCAAGCGCCGCGATGATCTCTTGAAAACTCATCGTTCAGCAAGCGCCAAACGTAGGCCAAGCAGGCCGAAGGTCGCGGCAAACGAGCGGCGCAGCCACACCATGACCGATGGTTTGGAGACCACATAATCTCGCGCCAGCGAGGCGCAGGCGCCATAGCCGACAAAGACGATGAAGGTGAGTGCCATGAATGTGAGGCCGAGCATCACCATTGTGAGCGTTGTGTTGGCGGCTGCCGCGGGCACGAATTGCGGCAGAAATGCCAAGAAGAACAGCGACAGTTTGGGATTCAATACATTGAGAAAAATGCCGTCACGCGCGGTTTGAAACGCACTTAAAGGTCTGCGATCTTCGGACACATCCAAAGCGCCGCCTTGGCGCAAAATGTTCCAGGCCATGTAGAACAGGTAGGCGACGCCGGCATATTTGATCAGCTGGAAGGCAAGCGCGGAGGTGTGAAACAGCGCGGCCAAGCCCACAATGCTGGCGATCATGGCAGGCACAATGCCAAGCGTGCAGCCCACGGCCGCTGCGATGCTGGCGCGGAACCCGCGTCCAAGCCCGATAGCGAGCGTGTAGAGAACACCGGTGCCTGGCAACAGTACGACGATAAGGGATGTGATCAAAAATTCGGTGCTCAAAACGGGGTATCCTTAAAAGCTGTCTTTGGCAGCGCGCAGACGAGCGAAATCGGCCACATCTTTGGCACGCAGAAATGGATTGAAGGCAAGCTCGGTTTTCAGCTTGGTCGGCACGGTGGGCATGCCAGCGGCGCGAAGACCGTCGATTTGGCGGGCGTGATCGGCAAGGGTGGAGCTGTCGGGGTCCATCGCGACAGCAAAGCGCGCGTTGGCAGCGGTGTATTCGTGGCCGCAATAGATCAGCGTTTCGGGGTCAAGCGCAGCGAGCTTTTGCAGACTGGTGTGGAACTGCTCCGGCGTGCCCTCAAACATCCGCCCACACCCCATGGCGAACAGCGTGTCGGCGACGAAAGCGAGCTTTTCTTCACGCGAAACATAGGCGATGTGGCCAACAGTGTGACCAGGCGTATCGATAATCTCAAAAGCCGTTTCGCCCAGCATCACCGTGTCGCCGGGGTTCACCGGTGTGTCGAGACGCGGCAGGCGGTGCGTGTCGGCGGCGTTGCCGACAATTTCCACATCATAGCTGGAGCGAATGCCACCAACCCCATCGATATGGTCGTGATGGTGGTGCGTGATGAAGATGTGGGTGGGCGTCCAGCCCGTCTCGTCAATTGCCTCGCGTGTGGCCATTTCGTCGGGCACATCGATCAGCGCGACCTTGCCACTGGCATCATCGCGGACCAGCACACCGTAATTGTCAGAGCGGCAAAGATAGAGATGACAGCTAACTGGCATTTTAGGGTGCGCCTTTATGGTCGTTTCAACAGGTTCACGGTAGAACGGCTCGCATGCAAGTTGATATTATCGATCTGCGCGATTTTTACACCACCCAGCTTGGGCTGCGCACGCGTGGCTTTTTGCGCTCGGCGCTGCGCAAGCATTTGCCCGATGCCAAAGGCATGGACGTGGCTGGTATTGGCTTTGCCAACCCTTATCTGGGACAGTTTCACGAAGAAGCTGAACGGCTGATGAGCTTCATGCCGGGTGTGCAGGGGTGTGTGAATTGGCCCTCGCGTGGACCAAACGCCTCTGTGCTGGTGGATGAAGATGCGCTGCCGCTGGCCAATGCAACGCTGGACCGAGTGTTCCTGATCCACGCGCTTGAGTTTTCGCCGCACCCAGCCCAACTGATGGAAGAGGTGTGGCGCGTGCTGGCACCAGGTGGACGAATGATCGCCGTGGTCCCCAACCGGCGCGGGCTTTTGGCGCGGGTGGATTCCACGCCCTTTGGCCATGGGCGGCCGTTTTCCAAAGGACAGATGATGCGGCTCTGTCGCGATACGCAGTTTTCGCCCACGGCGTGGTCTGAAGCGTTGCACTTTTTCCCGTTTCAAAACCGGCTGGCGCTGCGAACGTCTGGCTTTTTTGAGCGGATGGGCAAAAGCGTGGTCTCACCGCTGGGCGGGGTGATCATACTGGAAGCCACCAAGCACATGTTCCGCGGCTTACCGGTGACCGAAGGTGCCAAAGTGCGTGCCAAACCGGTGCTGGTGCCCGTGGGCGCTGTGCCGAACTGAGGGTTGGGTTTAGGTCGGCTAAGAGCCCTGTTCTGACCTACGCATTGGCAACAGATTGACCGTAAAGTTTACGCGCGCCAACATACAGGAGAACAGTTAGACTCCAATGGGACGCTCGATAATGAAGTATGCTTTTACAGGTCTTTTGCTCCTGACCGCCCCGGCCTCGGTATTAGCTCAAGAGGCTACGTTCACAACCGGCCTTGCGACAGAAATCAATCCCGGTTTGTTTGACTGCGGTCCCAACACACGCCCGAGCGCAGTTGGCGAAATAACATCTGATGATGGTACTGTTTGGACAGTTCCTGCTGCCACAAACTATGGATCCGTTCCGTTTGCCCCGGACCTCTTCAATGAATGTGGAGGCGACCAGTTGGGGTCTCTGGCCGAGCTAGATCTGGATAGCCTGCCCGTGATGGACGCTGGCGGCAGTGAGGAATTCATAGCCTACATCTTTGCCGACAATTATTTTGAGCTGCACGTCAATGGCACACTGATCGCCGTCGACCCTGTCCCGTTTACAAAGTTCAACTCCAATGTTGTGCGCTTCACTGCGGACCGACCCCTTACGTTGGCCGTCATGATGGTGGACTGGGAAGAAAACCTTGGCCTTGGTTCAGAGAACAATCGTGGCAGTGCTTTCCACCCCGGAGATGGTGGATTGGTTGCACACATTCAGGATGCGAATGGTGCCACTATCGCGATCACGGATGAAAGTTGGCGTGCGCAAACGTTCTACACTTCTCCATTGAACGACCTCACTTGCCTCGTTGTAGACGGCCAGTTCCGCGACAGCTCAGCTTGCAGCGAAGAGGGCGTAGATGATGCAAGAGGATATTCAGCGGCACACTGGGCCGTTCCATCGGACTGGATGATGCCATCGTTCGATGACAGCAGCTGGCCTGCTGCAGTGACGTTTAGCAACGACACGGTTGGTGTGAACAACAAGAAAGCCTTCACAAATTTTGAAGACATCTTCGACACGCCTGGCGCAGATGCGCACTTTATCTGGTCCTCGAACTTGGTCCTAGACAACCTTGTTTTGTTGCGCAGGACGGTTGAGTAGCACCTTGTTGTTCTAAACGGGCAGGATTGCTCTGTTTATGCAATGATACGCTCTGCCCATATACGATAGCTGCTCCGAAAAGCCGACTTTCGGATCAACTGCAAGAAGGTCGCTTTGTCCGCAAAGCGGCCACAGGCTAAGCTGCTTCTGCTCGCTGCGCAGCTTCCAAGAACTGCTCCACATGATCATCTGTTGTGGCAAAGCTTGCCACCAGGCGAACCATCTCCTCGCCATCACTCGGTGCAACGTCGGCTTCAGCAGTGTCTTTGGGCCATGGCGCAAAGATCGCTCCGGCCGCTTCCAGCTTGTCCGCCATCGCTTTGGGAACAATCGCGAAAACCTCGTTGATTTCTGTTGGTGCCGCCAAACGGCATCCCGCCAGTGCCGACACGCCCTCGGACAATTTCTTGGCCATCTCATTGGCGTGGGTCGCAAGTACCTTCCAGTGATCATCTTTCAACATGGCCAGCGCCTGCGAAGCGGCAAAACGGTTTTTGGAAAACACCTGCCCCATCTGCTTCTGGCGATAGGAGAGATCGTCGCGCAAATCCTCGCGAAAGCTCACGACCATTTCAGCGGCCCAGGCACCGTTCTTGGTGAAGCCAAGCGAGAGCAGATCGACGCCGGACTCGTGCGTCAGCGCGGCGGGTTTGACGTTTTGGGCGACGACAGCGTTGGAAAACCGCGCACCATCCATGTGCAAAATGAGGTTGTTGCGCCGGGCAATGGAGCCAATGGCGGCCACATCCATCACACAATAGGTCGTGCCAAGCTCGGTGCCCTGCGTCATGGAAACAGCGATGCCGCGCCCGCGATGCACATGCTCGCGCGGATAGGTAGCAAGAGCCTCAACAAGCTCGTTGGCGTTGATGCGGCCCTGCCGCCCTTGCAGGGCATGCAGTTTCATACCAACCAGAGATTCTGGACCGGCGGCCTCATCCACCAGAATGTGCGCATCACGATGGGCAAACACCACCCCGCCAGGGCGGGCCACTGCGCTTAAGGAAAGCATGTTGGCGGCAGACCCGGTGGCGGTGAAAAACACATCCACATCACGGTCAAAGAACGTGCCCAGCGCATCGCGGGTCTGGCTCGTTAGATCATCTGATCCATACGCGCTGGCAAAGCCATCCGCACAGGCCGAAAGGGCCTCTGCCACCTGTGGCGAGGCCCCTGCCCAATTGTCACTTCCAAAAAACATGCTTGCTCCACCGGATCCGATGATTGATTGGCGACGGCTCTATCACCGTGATCAATCCGAACCAAGCCAAGTCATATTTTTTCAGGTCAAGCTTTTTTGAAGACCCGCCCCAGCAGACCATCCACCGAAACCAGCCCTGGGCCTTTGAGGACGAGATAAATCAGCGGGAAAAGCCAAAGCAGGCGTTGATCAAAGATGATGGAATCGGGGAACCGGTCGAACCAGGCGCCCGCCGTTTCAGCGTCGACACCGTGAAAGGTGAGGTCCACATAGGACTGAACGATCACAAAGCCGATCATGCCAAAGGCCGCCAAACGCCCAAAAAGACCTATGACAAGCAGAACAGGCAGAACGAATTCAGCGTATGTTCCTGCGTAGACAAGCGCCGTCCACGGCAGGGCTACCGCGCTTTTGTCGTAACCGGCCGCCTCAATCACCGGTGGGATGATTTGCGCATAAGCACCGGTGGAGAGCGTGAAAATGCTGCCATCGATCTTGGTCAGCGCGGCGTTCCAGTAGTAGCCAAAAAGCACGGCGGCAAAGACCAGCCGCGCCGCAAGGCCAGGCAGCCAGGCGGCTGTCAGCCATTCAATGGCATCGGTGAATTCTTTCCAAAGCGAGGTAACGGTCGCAAGGAGTGAAGGAGATGATGAGTCGGGTGTGGCGCTCATTGTGTCGGCCTGATCTAGAGATGCCATGGGGCTTGCTCCAAGGTACTATCAAAAATGGGGGGTGGATTGGAAGGCGGTGAACACGCCAGCGGCCAAACAAAGCGCAAGACTTGCCTGAAAGTCGTAATCGGGGTCGGCCTGAAAACCGGTATCGGCAGCGGCACCAAAGGGCACACCGCGCGCGCAAGCTTTGATGAAGGCAAAATCGCCTTTGCCGATGGGCTCTGATGTGACGTCGTAAAACGGGCGCGCAATCAGCACCGCTTCGCCTTTTCGCATATCGACGCCAGCGCGCCCGGTTTCCGGCAGGCTTCCATCAAGTGTCGCTTTCTCGATGGCGTAAACGGTGGCAACGGGGAACCGCGAGGAGACCAGCCGCACCGCTGGGTGCACCATGAGTGTGCCCGCTGAGAGAATGTTTGGATCGATACCGCCCAAGACGGTGCCATCGAGCACCGGTGCATCGGCGGCGTGATAGGCTTCAACCCGGCGGCGTTCGAGTAATGCCACATCGCCCAAAAAGGGCCGCGCCTTGGTTGCCGGGTGCTGGGCCAGATAGCCCGGGAAGTCGCCACCATAGGTGGAAAGAACCGCATTTTTTGGTGGGTTCGCACGCACAAAATCGGCCATCAACGCCCGCTGCAAACCTTCACCCAACAATTGCGCGGTGATGGGAAAGGCGCCTTTCAGCGCATCGGCAAGGCTCGCGACCACATTGTTGCGATAAACATTGAAGGCTTGAAGCGGATCGCCGCCATTGGCGCGCGCGATACCTTCGGGAACAGGTTTTTCAGGATTGAGAACAGCCGCAGCAAAATCACCATTATCTTGGAGTGGGGGGTGATGCTTGCGTGCGCTCATCTCAAGCAACATGACGACAACCCAGGATCGGGTCGTTCTTGCAGAGAATGGCCTGCGCTTGCTCGGCCTCGTGGGCAAGCACCTGGAAGGCGGGCACATCATTGTCCCACTCAACCAGTGTTGGGCGTGGGCCGATGCGCTTGATCAGTTGTTCGTAAAGCGCCCAAACCGGGTCGGACACAGCGCGGTCATGGGCATCGATCAATAGTTTCGCGCCATCATCCAGCGTTACCGACGCGTGGCCGGCTAAATGGATTTCACCCACATGGCCAACGGGAAAATCAGCCAGATACTGTTCAGCGGACGTTTGATGGTTGGTGGCGGACACAAAAACATTGTTCACGTCCAGCAACAGGCCACAGCCGGTGCGTTTGGCGATGGCTTTGAGAAAGTCGGTTTCGCTCATCTGCGAGCCCTCAAACACCACATAGGTGGACGGGTTCTCAAGCAAGATAGTGCGCCCCAACGCCTCTTGAACCTCGTCGATGTGATCGCTCACAAGGTCCAGTGTGGATTGGGTGTAAGGCAAAGGCAGAAGGTCGTTGAGATAGCCCTCATCATGGCTCGACCAGGCCAGATGTTCGGAGAAAAGATCAGGTTCGTATCGTTCGTTCAGCGCTACCAGGCGGGCAAGGTGATCCTTGTCCAAGGGTTTTTGTCCGCCAATGGAGAGGCCCACGCCGTGCAGCGATAGGCCGTAGCGCTCGCGCAGATCCGTGAGCATGCGATGCGGCATGCCGCCCTCGCCCATATAGTTCTCAGGGTGCACCTCAAACCAGGCCACGCTGTGCTCGTTTTCAAACACATTCTGCGCATGCTCATGCTTAAAACCCACGCCCGCCAGAGCATCGGTGATCATGGGTGCGCTGGGCGTTTGAAGAT
Organism: Pseudomonadota bacterium; assembly: GCA_039814945.1. Lineage (GTDB taxonomy): Bacteria > Pseudomonadota > Alphaproteobacteria > Rhizobiales > MH13 > MH13. The sequence goes on along the minus strand of JBCCAF010000005.1, from coordinate 135,086 downwards.
TGGAAAGGGACATGGTGGGCCTGAAATCTCAAAGGGTGGTCCGGGTGGTCAGAGTACGATCCTGTGCATCGATACTCCGACCATCCGGTAAGCGAACTGTTACAGCTTATGCTGGCAGATCGCGGTCCAGCTCTTCCAGTGAGCCCATACGGCCTTCTGGAAGGTAAAGGTCGTCATCCATCATGGAAGCCGAGCCATACTGATCGCAGGTGCCAGTGTCGACAAATGTCCAGGCGTTGCCCTGGTAGTCAACAGTGGAGGTGCCGGCACATGTGGTGCCTGCGCCAGCGGCACAATCATTGGCGCCAGCCAGCGAGATGCCGTAGCATTTTTCCTGGCCCTGGGCGTGGGCAGGCACAACAGCGGTTACAGAAGCAGCAACGCCAGCAACAGCAGCGGCGATAACGGCGGTGTTCACAGCACGACGAGAAATGCTCATAAAAGATGTCCTTTCAAGACATTTGAGGGTCGGTGCCAGACCATGCTGCACACCGGCGTTCAATGGGGGAAGAAGCGTGGTCGCCTCTCAATGCAGAAGATGACAAACCGATTGATAAAGAGGAAATGACAAAGACAGGAAGTTTCGCGCACCCAAACCTCACGCGTCGGTGCGTGTGCGTGATCGCTGTTCACAGGCGCGTGTTGTGGCCGTGATTGAAATTATCGGTCGTGAGTGAGTACGATAATTTCAATTTAGCCCCTTAAACCTCGCCTTTTGATGCGAATGCGCCAATTTGCGGCTTGAGCGGCAAAGGACTTTCTGGCAAACACGTCGTGAAAGGTCAGCGATGTTGTCCTAATTTTGGGCCTCACACTGATCCAATTGCCAGCCTGCCCACGAACAAGGGGTGCTGGTGACCTGAACGCTTGACGCTGCCCGCCCCTGCGGGTCATGTCACGGCGAACACGGCCAAAGGGGGCTAGCCCCCTTATCTGGCAGAGGGCGTTATCCGCCCATCGGACTAAAGCCTTCCGCCAACGGCCAACAAGGGCCTGGCGGGCTTGGCATAACAAACACACGGTTGGCGCAGACCAACGAGCCGCACCAAGGTGCGACCCGGCCTGCGACCTACGCTTCTCGCCGTTTTGCTCACATTGAGCCAGACGGACGGCACAAAGGGGCGGAAAACGGGAAGGATGAGGACCATGAGCAACCTTCAAGCACCGGGCCGAGGCGCGAGCAGTGGCACGAACAGCGTGACGTTGATCGATACGCTGGCGCAGAGCAAACCTGCCGCCAAGATTGATCAGCGAGCGCAGGCTGCTACTCATGGCCTTTACCGTCCAACCCACGAACGCGACGCCTGCGGTGTTGGCTTCATCGCCAACATGAAGGGCGAAACCTCGCACCGCATCGTGGCCGATGGTCTTCAGATCCTGGAAAACCTCACCCATCGTGGCGCTGTCGGTGCCGATCCACTGATGGGTGATGGCGCGGGCATGCTGTTGCAGAAGCCCGATGCGTTTTTCCGCGAGGAAATGACCGCCCAGGGTGTCACGCTGCCCAACGACAGCGACGATTATGCCGTCGGCTTCCTGTTCATGCCGCAAGATGATGCGCTGCGCGCGCGCTGCGAAGAGGTGGTGGAGTCTGTCATCGCCGCTGAAGGTCAGGTACTGCTCGGCTGGCGCACCGTGCCGGTGGACAATTCCTGCCTTTCACAGGCCGAAGATATTCAAGCCTCGGAGCCGGTGCATCGCCAGCTGTTCATCGGACGTGGACCGAACACGCCAGAGGGTGATGATTTCGAGCGTCGCTTGTTCATTCTGCGCAAGGTCATCTCCAACACGATCTATGGCGGCATTGCGTCTGGTGAACAGTTTTACATTGTTTCGCTGTCCTCGCGCACGATTGTCTACAAAGGCATGTTCCTGGCCAACCAGCTAGGCGCCTACTTTGCCGATCTGCGCGATGAGCGCTTCACGTCCTCGTTGGCCCTGGTGCATCAGCGCTTTTCCACCAACACCTTCCCATCCTGGAAGCTTGCCCACCCTTACCGGATGGTGGCGCACAACGGTGAGATCAACACGCTGCGCGGTAACGTGAACTGGATGGCGGCGCGCCAAGCGTCTGTGGACTCTGAAGCTTTTGGCAACGACATCTCCAAGCTTTGGCCGATTTCGTACGAAGGCCAGTCGGACACGGCTTGCTTCGACAATGCCTTGGAATTCCTCTTCATGGGTGGCTACCCCATGCACCATGCCGTGATGATGCTGGTGCCCGAAGCTTGGTCCGGCAACCAGGTGATGGATGACGAGCGCAAGGCCTTTTACGAGTATCACGCGGCCCTCATGGAGCCATGGGATGGCCCGGCGGCGGTTGCCTTTACCGATGGTCGCATGATCGGCGCGACGCTGGATCGTAACGGTCTACGCCCAGCGCGCTATCTGGTGACTGACGATGGCGATATTTTGATGGCATCCGAAGCTGGTACGCTTCAGGTGCCCGAGGAAAAAATTGTCGAAAAATGGCGCTTGCAGCCCGGCAAAATGCTGCTGGTCGACCTAGAAGGTCAGCGCATCATTTCTGATGAAGACATCAAGCACGAGCTTGCCACCGCCAACCCTTATGCCGATTGGGTGGAAAAAACCCAGATCGTGCTGGAAGACCTAAAGCCGGTTGAAGCACGCCCATCGCGTGCCGATGTGTCGCTGCTCGACCGTCAGCAGGCCTTTGGCTACACGCAGGAAGACTTGAAAATCCTGCTCGCGCCGATGGCGATCACCGGTCAGGAAGCGCTTGGCTCCATGGGCACCGACACGCCACTTTCAGCGCTCTCGGACAAGTCGAAGCTGCTTTACACCTATTTCAAGCAGAACTTCGCGCAGGTGACGAACCCGCCGATCGATCCGATCCGCGAAGAGCTGGTGATGAGCCTTGTCTCTTTCATTGGCCCGCGTCCAAACCTTTTCGATCTGGAAGGTTTGTCCCGCCGCAAGCGTTTGGAAGTGCGCCAGCCGATCCTTACCAATGAGGATCTGGAAAAAATCCGCTCCATCTCGCTCTACGAGGATCGCTTCGAAACGAAGACCCTCAACATGACGTATGAGTCTGCGCGCGGTGCTGCCGGCATGCGCGAAGCGCTCACCATGCTCTGCGAGCGTGCGGAGGCCGCTGTGCGCGGCAGCTACAACATCATCATCCTGTCTGACCGCATGGTTGGTCCGGATCGCATCCCGATGCCTGCGCTCCTGGCGACAGCGGCGGTGCACAACCACCTTATCCGCAAGGGCCTACGCACGTCCGTTGGCCTGGTGGTGGAAACCGGTGAAGCGCGCGAAGTGCACCACTTTGCGTGTCTTGCGGGCTATGGCGCTGAAGCCATCAACCCCTATCTGGCGTTTGAAACGCTCGCCAACATGCACGCCAAGGAACTGTTCCCTGACGTTGTCGACAAATACGAAGTTGTTGAGCGTTACATCAAATCGATCGGCAAGGGCCTGCTGAAGGTGATGTCCAAGATGGGCATCTCCACCTACCAGTCCTATTGCGGCGCGCAGATTTTTGACGCCGTTGGTCTCGGTCAGTCCTTCATCGATGAGTTCTTCTTCGGCACCGCTTCCATGGTCGGCGGTGTTGGTCTGGATGAAGTGGCGCGCGAAAGCGTGGAACGTCATTTCGATGCGTTCTCTGATGACCCAACGCTTGCCAACAGTCTTGCTGTCGGCGGGGAATACATGTTCCGTGAGCGCGGCGAAGATCATATGTGGACGCCCGATATCGTGGCGAACATGCAGCACGCCGTGCGCGGCAACGTGCCTGAGAAGTGGAACGAGTACGCGGATGCTGTGAACGCCGAGAATGGCCGCTTCACCATGCGCGGTCAGTTCCGCATCAAGGGCGCAGATGAGATCGGCACCACGCCTATTGCGTTGGATGAGGTGGAATCCGCTGAAGACATCGTCAAACGGTTCTCCACCGGCGCCATGTCGTTCGGTTCGATCAGCCGTGAAGCGCACGAGACGCTGGCGATTGCCATGAACCAGATCGGCGGCAAGTCCAACACCGGCGAGGGCGGCGAGGAAGTGGAACGCTTCACGCCAATGCCCGATGGTCGCTCGAAACGCTCAGCGATCAAGCAGGTCGCCTCGGGCCGCTTTGGCGTGACGACCGAGTACCTGGTCAATGCGGACATGATCCAGATTAAGGTCGCCCAAGGCGCGAAGCCTGGCGAAGGCGGTCAGCTGCCCGGCCACAAGGTGGACGCGGTGATTGCAAAAGTGCGGCACTCGACGCAGGGCGTGGGCCTTATTTCCCCGCCGCCGCACCATGACATCTATTCCATTGAAGATTTGGCGCAGCTGATCTTCGATCTGAAAAACACCAATCCTGCCGCCGACATTTCGGTGAAGCTGGTGTCCGAAGTCGGCGTTGGAACGGTTGCTGCTGGTGTCGCCAAGGCACGCGCTGACCACATCACCGTCTCGGGTTTTGAAGGTGGAACCGGCGCATCGCCGCTCACCTCCATCAAGCATGCTGGTGCGCCGTGGGAGCTTGGCCTGGCTGAGACCCAGCAGACGCTGATCACCAATGGTCTGCGCTCACGCATTGCGCTTCAAGTCGATGGTGGTCTGCGCACGGGCCGCGATGTTGTTATCGGCGCGCTGCTGGGCGCCGATGAATTTGGATTCTCCACCGCGCCGCTGATTGCCGCTGGCTGCATTATGATGCGCAAGTGTCACCTCAACACCTGCCCCGTGGGTATCGCCACGCAAGACCCCGTGCTGCGCAAGCGCTTCAAAGGCACGCCAGAGCATGTGATCAACTTCTTCTTTTTCGTGGCCGAAGAAGTGCGGGCGATGATGGCCGAACTTGGCATCAAAAAATTCGATGATCTGGTTGGTCGCTCCGACTGGTTGGACAAGGATGCGGCCATCGACCATTGGAAAGCGCAGGGCCTGGATTTCACGCGCCTGTTCTGGAAGCCAGAATCGGAGCCAGACGACATCCGTTGGACGCAGCTGCAAAAGCACCCCATCGATGATGTGCTTGACCGCAAGCTGATCGAGTTGGCGCAGCCCGCGCTGGAAAGCAAAACGCCGGTGCAGATCGATCTGCCGGTGAAAAACGTGGACCGCTCAGTCGGCGCTATGCTCTCAGGCGAAGTGGCCAAGCGCTATGGCTATAAGGGCCTGCGCGATGACACCATCGCCATCAAGCTCACCGGCACAGCGGGCCAAAGCTTTGGCGCGTTTGTTGCCAGCGGTGTGACCATCGATCTGGTCGGCGACGGCAACGATTATGTCGGCAAGGGCCTTTGTGGTGGTCGTCTGGTGGTCCGTCCGCCTGAAAACACCCGCATCACGCCAGAGAAGTCGATCATCATCGGCAACACCGCCCTTTATGGCGCGGTGAAGGGCGAATGCTACTTCCAAGGTATTGCGGGCGAGCGCTTCGGCGTGCGCAACTCCGGCGCCGTAGCAGTTGTTGAAGGCTGCGGCGATCATGGCTGCGAATACATGACCGGCGGCGTGATTGTTGTTTTGGGTGAAACCGGTCGCAACTTTGCAGCGGGCATGTCGGGCGGCATCGCCTATGTGCTGGACGAACACAAGCTGTTCGCCGCGCGCTGTAACCTGGCGATGGTTGAGCTGGAACCGGTGCCTGAAGAAGATGATCTGATGGAAAAGCTCCATCACCATGGTGGCGATCTGGAGAGCAAAGGTCGCGTTGACCTTTCTTCGGACATGACCCGCTTCGATGATGAGCGTCTGTTCCAGCTAGTCACCAACCACGCCCGCTACACAGGCTCGGCCCGCGCGCAGATGATTTTGGATGACTGGGAAACCTATCGCCCGATGTTCGTGAAGGTGATGCCGGTGGAATACCGCCGCGCACTGGAAGAGATGGAAGCCATGCAGCTACAAGGCGTGGCGGCGGAGTAGCAAAAAAAGGCGTCATTCCCGCCCTTGTGGCGGGAATCCATGGGAGCTGGAAACATCGTATGGACCCTCGGGACAAGCCCGAGGGTGACGCGTAAAAGGACAATCGGCCCCGAAGGCGCATGCGCCGGACCGAGGAGAGAACTGTAATGGGTAAAGTCACCGGCTTTCTGGAAATCGACCGCCAGGATTCAAAGTATCAACCGGCGGGCGACCGCATCCGGCATTTCAAGGAGTTCACGCTCCCATGTCGGAAGCCGATGTTAAAAAACAGGCCGCGCGCTGCATGGACTGTGGCATCCCCTATTGCCACGGCCCCACCGGCTGCCCGGTGAACAACCAGATCCCTGACTGGAACGACCTCGTCTACCAGGGCGATTGGGAAGGTGCGATCACCGATCTGCACTCCACCAACAACTTTCCGGAGTTCACCGGCCGCATCTGCCCCGCCCCGTGCGAGGAAGCCTGCGTACTGAACCTCGAAAACACGCCGGTTGCCATCAAAACAGTCGAGCAGGCGATTGCCGATAAGGCGTTCGAAAACGGCTGGGTTGTTCCGCAGCCGCCAGAAACCAAAACCGGCAAATCGGTCGCCATCATCGGCTCCGGCCCTGCTGGTATGGCCGCCGCACAGCAGCTTGCCCGCGTTGGCCACGATGCGCACGTTTATGAGCGCGAGCCCGATGCTGGCGGCCTAATGCGCTACGGCATTCCCGATTTCAAAATGGAAAAAATCCACATTCAGCGCCGTGTCGACCAGATGGAAGCTGAAGGAGTGACCTTCCACTACAACGCAGCCATCGGTGATGACAGCCGCGGCAAAGCCATCGCGCCTGCCGACCTGATGGAGAAGCACGACGCGGTGCTCATCGCTGCGGGTGCCGAACATCCACGCGACCCGGAACTGCCGGGCATGGACCTTACCGGCTGTCACTATGCGATGCCTTATCTGGTGCAGCAGAACCGCCGCGTGAACAAAGAAAAGACGATCCCAGAACCGCCCATTCATGCGCAGGGCAAGCATGTTGTGGTGATCGGCGGTGGCGATACGGCATCCGATTGCATTGGCACATCCATCCGCCAGGGTTGCCTGTCAGTGACGCAGCTCGACATTCGCCCGATCCCTCCTGTGGTGGAAGACAAGCTTTCCGTCTGGCCCTATTGGCCGACCAAATTCCGCACATCCTCCTCACAAGCTGAAGGTGCGGAACGCGAGTTCTCCGCCGCGACGCTTGGTATCAAGGGTGATGAAGACGGCAAAGTGGTTGGCGTGGAATGTGCCCGCGTGGATGAAAAACGCGTCCCCATCGAAGGCACCGAATTCATCCTGCGCGCCGATTTGGTGCTGATTGCCATCGGTTTCTCAGGTCCAAAGAAAAACGGCATTGCTGATGCCTTCGGTGCGCAGCTTGCGCGTGACCGTCGCGACAACATTTTAGCCAATGATGATGATTACAAGACCAGCATTGATGGGCTTTATGTCGCCGGTGACATTCGCCGTGGTCAATCTTTGGTGGTCTGGGCCATCCGTGAAGGCCGTCAGGCTGCGCGTGCTATCGATCTGGACTTGATGGGCGAGACAACGCTGCCACGCTGATCAAGCGAGTAAGAGCTAGCCGCCAGAGCCCTCAGGCCAAGCAAAGGAATCCGCGCGCCCGGCAGGGGCGGGCAAGGCAGCACCGCGCAACAGGCGCTCGCGGGTCTCGGGCTCTTCGGGCAACACATCGCTCGGGTCTCGCGCCAGCGTTGCGGTGGGGTCGGCGAAACCCGACGTCATCAAAATCACCGGGCCAATGCCGTCGGCAGAAAGACTGCTGCCTTCAAACACCACCGAAGAAACCTCTGGCTCTGGCCCAACCTGGCCATCGCGCGGCACAAACCGCTCAACAAAGTGGGCGAACTTTTCGCGGCCTGCGCGATTAAAAAAGATACCATCTGATAGGCGAAGATTCTCCACCTGCCCGGCCATGTTCGGCCCCGAGCGCGTGTAGTTCCCGGCCAGATCAGCAAACCCTGAATAGACGCTGACAAAGCGCGCGCGTGTCGGCGCCACGGCCTCTTCAACCACCTCGTTGATCAGCCGAATGTCTTCATCCAGCGCCGGATCACCCATTGGCGGCAGGCCGACAAAGATCACCGGATGGCCTTCGGTCACCAGCGTCAGCGCAAAACTCGATACGCGGTTGCGATAGATATCGCGCCAAAGCGTTGTGCCAAACGTATAGCTGCGCTCGCCTTCCAGAAGCGGCCCGCGGTCGCTGTAGCCGATGGCCACCGCAATCGCGCCGATCTGGGTGTAATCATCCAACCGCCGCAGCGCCTCAATGTTCCAGTTGAAATCTTCAAGATCGGTCAGTCCGCTGCCTGGGATCGATGTCCCCTCGGCAGTGATCAACCGGTCACCATCAAAGCGATCCACCAGACCTTCGCGCAACTGATCGGCGAACTCATCTCCCAGGGTCACAACAGTGATCGCATCAGGGTCTTTGGGCGGGGGTAGATTGATGATTGGCGCAATGTCGGCTGGGGGTAGCGCTTGCCGCCGCGTCTGACGCTGTGGCTCAAAGCGGAAGATGCGGAAAAGGCCACCCCTGTTGCCACCTGACCCAGCGCCGGAACCATCCGGTTGGCTGGGAAGCACAATGGCGCTGGGATCATCTTGACGCCATGTCTGCGCCTCGGCGATGTCCACCGTCATCAAGGGCGCGCCAACTGCCAGCACCAAGGCGGCGGCCAGCACCTTCAAGGGTGGCGAAAAGTGAAAAGGGGAAACCAGTTTCATGGTTCCCCCTTAGCACAGGCTTGTCAGCGAAAAAAAGGCACGCGTTATCCGCTCCGGTTACCCACCCAAGCGTCCAAGCAAGGCGGTGGACGCGTAGCCATCGGGCGTTAAGCCAATCGACGCCTGAAAACCGCGAATGGCGCCGCGTGTCATTGGGCCAACGCGACCATCGACGCCGCCGGTTGAAAAACCACGCTGGGTGAGAAGCGTCTGCATTTGCTCCATCTGAGCGCGCGTCAAAGGCTCCAAGTCACGCGGCCAGGCTGACTGGAAGCCACCAAGCCCTTTCAAGCGATCAGCAAGATGGCCAACTGCCAGTGCATAGCTGTCAGCATTGTTGTAACGTTTGATGACTTCAAAGTTGTGCAGCATCAAAAACGCCGGACCACCGGCCCCCGCCGGAGCGATCAGCCTAGCCTGGTCTCCGGGACGCGGAAACTGTCGATCACCAGTACGCACGACCCCCATTTGCTGCCAGTGCGCCAATGGACGCTGCGTGGTTTCATCGGCAAACCGCCAATCAAATCCTTGCGGAATGCGCACTTCATAGCCCCAGGTGTGACCAGCCACCCAACCGGATGCTCGCAGATAGTTGGCTGTTGAGTAGAGCGCATCGGGAATGTTTTGCCAGATATCCGAGCGGCCATCGCCATCATAATCGGCGGAGTGCGCAAGGTATGTGGTGGGAATAAACTGAGTGTGGCCCATGGCGCCAGCCCAGCTGCCATACATATTGCCCGCCGTTGTATCGCCGCGCTGAAGAATGTGCAGGGCCGCCATCAACTGCTCGTGGCCAAATTGGCGGCGATCCTCATCAGCGTAAGCAAGTGTTGCCAGCGAGCTGATCACCGGCTTCACGATGTTACGGTTTTGCAGCACCTCTCCATAGGTCGATTCCATGCCCCAAATCGCCACCACAACGAATTTTGAAACACCAGTTGCCTGCTCGATACGGTCCAGCGCAACGGCATGCTCGCGCAACACCGCCTGCCCATTGGAAACTCGTCTGGATGAGACTGCGCTGTCCAGATACTCCCAGATAGGGCGCACAAATTCTGGCTGGTAGCGTGCGGCGCGTAGCACGCTTTCATCCGGAGAGGTCACGCCGGAAAAAGCTTGCGCCAAAACAGCATCAGAGATGCCTGCGCGGCGTGCTTCGGCCTGAAACTGGGCAACCCAGTTTTGAAAGCCTGCATCCGCGTGCGCAGTCTGCGGCACGATCATCCAACTGGCACACACGGCCAAAAAACCAGCAAAAACAAAGCGGATCATGGTCGATTCCTTATTCAATACAAGCGGCCCTCACGCCACCCGAAACAGTTTATGCCCCAGCGCTTTCGCGCTTTACGCCCCAGCGGTATTCCGACCAGCCATTCTGGTTTCCCAGGCATAGGCATGGCCGACAATCACATCCAAATCATCATAGGCTGGCACCCAGCCCAACTCTTTGCGCGCCCGATCTGCGATGGCCACAAGCGTGGCCGGATCACCGGCACGGCGACCGGTTTCACGGGCTTCAAAATCAACGCCGGAAACCCGCTTCACCGCATCCACAACTTGGCGCACCGAATAGCCGCGTCCATAGCCACAATTCATCACCTGGCTGTCGCCACCAGCGCGCAGCCGATCAAGCGCAAGAACATGGGCGGCAATAAGATCACTGACGTGAATGTAGTCGCGCACGCCTGTGCCATCTTCTGTGGCGTAGTCGGTGCCGTAAATTTCCATGTGGGAACGCTGGCCCAGTGCTGCTTGGCTAGCGACCTTAATAAGGTGCGTGGCGCGCGGCGAGCTTTGGCCTGTTCGGCCTTCCGGGTCAGCGCCAGCGACATTGAAATAGCGCAGCGCCGTGTAGGCAAAATCATGGGCGTAGGCGGTGTCGGCCAACATCATCTCGGTCATCAGTTTCGATGATCCGTAGGGCGAGATCGGCACGGTTGGCGCTTGCTCGGCGATCATGGGTTGATTGGGCATGCCATAAACAGCGGCGGTGGAGGAAAAGATGAAGTGCTTCACGCCGCAATTGACCGCAGCGGCTATCAGTGCGCGTGATTTCACTGTGTTGTTGGCATAATAGCCAAGCGGATCGCTCACAGAGTCGGGCACCACGATGGAGCCCGCAAAATGTACCACAGCGTTCACGCCATGCTCGCGCATAACGTTTTCCACCAAGATTTGGTCGCCGATATCGCCGATCACCAGCGCCACATTGTCTGGCAGGTTTGGGCGATAGCCTGTGGTCATGTTGTCGACCACAACCAGCGGCTCGCCGCGATCAGTCAACGCATGCACCATGTGTGAGCCGATATAGCCAGCGCCTCCGGTTACAAGAACAGTCATGACAGCATACTCATCGGATCGCTCGCGCCTGGTTTGTCGACTTTGGCAACCCTTGTGTGTCACACGAGGTTTCCAAAGGTGGGCGTCATGCCCTAGGACTCATCGCAATGATTCATGAAGAAATAAGGTAAATGAAGCATGACGCGTCGCATTCGTAAGGCCGTTTTCCCCGTTGCCGGGCTTGGCACCAGGTTTCTTCCCGCCACCAAGGCGATGCCAAAAGAAATGCTGACCGTCGTTGATCGACCCGTCATTCAATATGTGTTCGAGGAGGCCCGCGAGGCTGGCATTGAGCATTTTATCTTTGTCACCGGACGCAACAAATCGGTGATCGAGGATCATTTCGATGTGCAGGTGGAGTTGCGCGACACACTGGCCAAGCGCGGCAAGTTTGCTGAACTGGAAGCCCTGGATGGGCAAATGCCGGAAGCTGGCAGCGTCAGCTACACCCGCCAGCAGGAACCGCTGGGCCTGGGTCATGCCATCTGGTGCGCCCGTGAAATGGTAGGCGATGAACCGTTTGCGGTGCTGCTGCCTGACATGATTATGCAGGCGCCAAAGGGATGCCTTTCTCAGATGATCGAGGTCTACAACGAAACAGGCGGCAACATCGTTTCGGTGGAAGAGTGCACGCCGGAAGAAACCTCAAAATATGGCATCGTTGGCAAAGGCAAAGATGTACCCAATGGGTTTGAAGTGGCGGCGATGGTGGAAAAACCTGCGCCCGGCACCGCGCCATCGAATTTTTACATCACCGGGCGGTACATCCTTCAGCCCGATGTCATGAACATTTTGAGCAACCAAGCCGCAGGTGCGGGCGGTGAAATCCAACTCACCGACGCGATGCTGACACTGCACGAAAAGAGCCCGTTCTTCGCGATGCCGTTCACTGGCTCGACGTATGATTGCGGTGCCAAATCAGGGTTCTTGGCCGCCAATGTTGCCTTTGCGCTCTCGCGGCCCGATATCGCGCCAGGCTTCCAGGAAGCGCTGCGGGACATCATCTCGCGGCGGGTTTAAGGGCACCTCTGGCTGACCGCTAAATATCACAACACTTGCGCCCCAGGGTTTTCCAAGGCAGGCTTAACACGCTCCAATGCCGTAGGAAGGCGCAATGTGTGAGTCCAAAGATACCCCCGCTTTGTCCGATTATGCCTTCAAAAAAGGATTAAAGACAAATGCTTATAAGAGATCGCCTTGCAGCTCAGCCCAAGGCTGAACCTTTTACGGTGACCGCAGATCAGATCGTTGCCGATGCCGTGGCAAAGATGTCTGAATTGAACTATGGCGCGGTGATTGTTGTTGATTCAGACGACAAAGTGGTGGGCATCATGACTGAGCGGGACATCATGAAACGGCTCGTTGACAAAGGGTTGGACGCCAAGGAAACCAAGGTCGAGAAGATTATGACTCGCGACCCAAGCCTCGCGGTGGAATCCGATGAGATCGAGGCGTGGATGAAGACCATGAGTCAGAATCGCTTTCGTCGCGTGCCTGTTGTTGATGCGGATAAGCGGATCAAAGCTGTGCTGACGCAAACCGATCTGATCGCTTACTCTTGGCCACTTATCATGGCGCAAACCAAAGAAATCGCACAGCGTGACGCGCGTAGGAATTTCTATCTTCTCATGATCGGCGGCGGCGTGTTGATCTATGCGATAGGGATGATCTTTCTGATCAACGTCATCTTGTAAGCACGCCAATCACTGTGCGTGTTTGAAAGACAACAACCTGCGCTATCACAACCAACCTACCGTCGTAGTTTCACGCCCACTTCGACTTTGAAGCGGTTAATGTCGCCCGCTGTATTCGGCTTATGCTCAAAGCTCGTGTCGAGCGGGAAGGCAGAAATGGGTGAGGTTCGCTAGGCGAGGCTAGAGCATTTTCAAGCGAAGTGGATACCGGTTCTCGTGTCCGAGTCGATACCGCTAGACACCATATCATCGAGCCCAGCGCCGACCCTGCTTGCGTGTTGTTGCTGAGGCAGCGTGTGGGAAACATTCACACCAACCAACACCAGCCTCAATCGGGCCAATCCTCAGCTTATAGCAGCGCCAGCCTCAAAATCATGCGTGTCGTTGCTGCCATCAGCGCCGAGCGCTGCATTGGCATCGCTGTCAGGCTCAGCCGTCGGCATATGGCCACCATGCAAGGTGATGGTCGTTTCGAACCCTAGATCGAGCTGCACCTGACCGTCACAGCCAGAGAACCAATAGGCGCGCCAGTCTCGGTCTTGCTGCTCATCGCTGACGTCCCGGGCAGAACGTCGCGTTTTCGTCATTCAATCAGATCAGGACTATCTATTTTCTTTAGAAGGACGTAAAGTTACTTTGTTTTGCCGACGTTTATCTGTTTGTCGGGAGTAAAGATTTGGTAGATAAGACCCATCCGAAACTCACGCCACGTGAGAAAGAAATAATGGGGTTGATTGCTGAGGTTTTAAGCAGTCGCGAAATCTCCAAACGGCTTGGTATTGCCTATTTTACTGTTCGCAAGCACCGGTCAAATATCTTGCCGAAACTGGATTTGCACGATGCCGCTGAGCTTCAAGCCTTTGCGGCGGTGCACTTTTTTGATGCTGAACAAAACCGCGCCAAGTTGCGGCCAGCTTGGGGCGGCTCTTTGTGGTGGTTGGAAGAGGCGTGATGTGACCGCTGGGTAGGGCGATCATACGGGAACGGGCTGACGGTAGCTTGGAACCCTTTGTTGTCGTTGAGATGGCTCTTTAGCTCGCTTCGTCTACACCTGGAATTGGCATTGGGGCGGGCTTGTGTAAGGCCACGCCGATCATCACCAATACGACGCCGATCACATCGATAGCGCTTGGAATCTGGCGCAGGACGATCACACCGATGATCGTGGCAGTTGCGGGCAACAGCGCCAGCAAGAACGCGAAGCTGGCGCGAGGCAAACGCGACATGGCCAACTGGTCGCAAACGTAAGGGATAACCGATGAACAGATGCCTACGGCGATCCCGGCCAGCACAAGCAACGGTGCTCCAAAGGCTTCAAGAGCTTGAAGAAACCCAATGGGCATGACGAAGATGAATGCCGCCGTCATTGCAGCCCCCAGCCGCTCTACACCGCCGGACGCGCCGCCTTCAGAAATCTTGTGCCCGAGGATGATGTAGAGAACGAACAGCGAGCCGTTCAGAACGGCCCAGAACAGGCCCAACAGGTCCGATGTGAGCGCTTCACTATCCGCTGCCAAAAGGGACGGGACGTCGATCAAGAGGGCCACGCCGAAGATAGCGACGGCGAACGCAAGATAGTTGCGTCCCGTCCGCAGGCCCCAAAGTGCGATGCCAATGGTTCCGACAAATTCAATCGCTGCGACCAGTGCGATCGGCAAACGGTCCAGCGCGAGATAAAATGAGCTGTTCATCACGGCCAGACAGCCCCCGAGGGCCAGAAGCAATATGCGTTCGCGGTTCGTAGACCTCTGGAAGGTGCGCCAAGGCTTCGTGATTGGCGCGAATGTCAGAGCCGCCGAGGCAATGCGAAACCAGGCAGCGCCCAGCACACCAACGACTGGGAACAACAGGACCGCAAAGGCGGGGCCGAGATAATGGAAAACAGCGGAAACACCGAACCATGCGTGCGGCGGCACCGCCTCTGACATGCGGGACATGGCGCCGGAGGCGCTGGCGGGTTTTGTGGAGGCTTGATTTGACATGCTATCATAATGCAAGGTGTTTTACATGTATGATATGGAGATCAAATATGTCGATTGCTGAATTTAGAGAACGAAAGAAGGAGAATACGAAATTAAACCTTCGATCCGAAGGTAGCGGTCTTGATAGCATCGACGCCGCGATTCTGCGGGAGCTTTGTGAAGACGCGCGGATACCGCGCGCAGAGCTGTCCCGCCGCGTCGGCCTCTCGGCCCCAAGTGTTGCTGACCGTGTGCGCCGCTTGGAGGACGTTGGCGTTATCGCAGGCTACGGCGCGCGCATTGATCCATCCCGGCTTGGCTATGGGCTAACGATCCTGATCCGCGCGCGACCTTTGCCCGGCGAAATGGCAAACATGATCGAGGCAATTCAGGATACGTCGCAGATCGTTGCTTGTGATCGTGTCTCGGGTGAGGATTGCTTTGTGGCCCGCGCGCACGTCCGAGACGTGGCTGAAATGGAAGCGGTGATTGATCGGATTGTACCGTTCGGTGCGACGAACTCATCCATCGTGCAATCGTCACCTGTAGAGGAGCGGCTGGTCGAACTATAAGGCGTCACCACAATAAAAGCGGCCATTGGACAAACGGTAGCAAAGGTCCCCACTCCAGCCCTTCAAACAACAACTGCGCTAAACGTTCTTTACCACCCTTAGCTTTTGCTCGCGGTAGAGCGTGAAGAGACCTGCGCTGATGACCAGTGCGGCGCCGAGGATCATCCAAATGTCAGGCACCTCGCCGAAGAAGATGTACGCCAGGATCAGCGCGGCCACCAAACGTGTGTAGCGGTAGGGCGCGACGACGGACAGTTCGCCCATACGGGTGGAAATTGTGATGGCGTAGTAGGCCGCCATGCCGAAAACTCCGCCGCCGATGATGTAGGCCCATGCCGCTGGCGCGATGTTGATGAACAGCGGATCATTCTCCATGACCCAATGCATGCCAAGCCCGGTGGGGACCAGCAGCGCGGCGACCATGGTGACGATGGAAAAAGTGGAAAAGCGCGCCTGCATGCGCCGCGCGGCTACGTCGCGAATCGCAAGGCCAAGCACGGCGAGCAGCGCCCAGATGGTGTTGATGTCATAGCCGCTGGTGCCCGGGCGGATGATGATCATGACGCCCAAAAAGCCGACAAGGATCGCACTCCAACGCCGCCACCCCACGGCCTCACGCAGGACAACCGCAGCACCCAGCGTGACCATCAGCGGCAACACCTGAAGGATCGCAGCGACGTTGGAAAGCGGCATCAGCGTGAGGGCCGTCACAATTGCGCCTGCTGCCAGCAAGTCACCGGCTGTGCGCCAGGCAATGGCTTTGTCGCTTAACATGGCGCGCACGAAAGCTGGCGTCATGCGGTTGCCTTCGCGCCACATCAACGCGCCGTAGACCAGCGTGCCAAGCACGCCTTTGATGATGAGGATTTCGCCAGGAGAGGCCGAACTGTCGCCCAGATTGCCTGCGGCTTTGATCGCCGCGTCGTCAACGGCAAACAGCACCATGGAAAGCGCCATCAAAATGATGGCTTTGATGTTATCGCCAGACTGATCAGCTTGAGCTGGGTTGGATTGTGGTGGGTTGGTCACCCTAAATCACGTTCTGATCGGATGAGAGCACGAAAATGCCCTGCGCGCCGATCAAGTTCCACACCGCCCAAGGGGCACTTAAAGCCAGGCGCTGGCCCTGCGCATTCAGTGCGGCTGAATCCTCGATGGTCGCATCCACTTCTTTGGCCAGATTGAGAAAATCACGCAATGTGCAGAAGTGGATGTTCGGCGTATCGTACCAGGAGTAGGGCAGCGCTTTTGTGACAGGCATGCGCCCCTGGATCAGAAGGTGCAGTCGGGCACGCCAATTGCCGAAATTCGGGATGGTGACAATCACGCGTTTGCCGATGCGCAGAAGTTCTTCGAGCACCTTTTTCGGCGCCTGGGTGGCTTGCAGCGTTTGCGACAAGATCACCACATCGAAGGAACCATCGGGGTAGGTGGCAAGATCGGTGTCGGCATCGCCTTGCACGACTGAGAGCCCGCGTGCCACGGCCTCGTTCACGCCGTCCTGCGAGAGTTCCAGGCCGCGGCCATCGACGTTTTTCTTCGCCTCAAGCAGCGCCAAAAGCGTACCATCGCCGCAGCCGACATCCAGCACGCGGGCGCCCTGCGGCACAAAGCCTTCGATGATCGCATGGTCGATACGGCTATCAGGCACACTCATGATATCTGCTCTCGGCTTTCAGCCCAACCGTAGGCTTGTTGCTCTGGGCTTTCAGCCCAACCGCAGGCTTGTCGCTCTGGGCTTTCCGCCCAACCGCCATGGTCACTCATACCGGCAACCCTTTTTGCCTTGCTACGCTGGAGAGGAATGCCCGCACCGTGGCGAACAGTTCCGGCTCGTCGAGCAGAAACGCATCATGACCCCGACTTGTTTCAATTTCCACAAACGAGACCTTGGCCGTTGTGGCGTTAAGTGCGTGCACGATGGCGCGGCTTTCTGAGGTTGGGAACAGCCAGTCAGACGTGAACGAGATCACGCAGAACTTTGTGTGGGCGCCAGCAAAGGCGTTGGCGAGCACACCATCATGGTCGGCGGCCAGATCAAAATAGTCCATCGCGCGGGTCACGTAGAGATAGGAGTTGGCATCGAACCGATCCACAAACGTCATGCCCTGGTGGCGCAGATAGCTCTCGATTTGAAAATCGGCATCGAACCCAAACGAGATGTTGGTGCGGTTCTGCAAGCTGCGGCCAAATTTCCCCTGCAAGGCCTCATCCGACATGTAGGTGATGTGCGCGCCCATGCGTGCCACGGCCAACCCTTTTGTGGGCCTCGTGCCTTCGTTGGCGTACTTACCATGGTGCCAGTTTGGATCGGCCATCACAGCCTGACGGCCAACCTCGTGGAAGGCGATGTTTTGGCTGGAATGCTTGGCGGCTGTTGCGATGGGGATGGCGCTGATGACCCGATCTGGATAGCGCGCTGCCCATTGCAAAACTTGCATGCCGCCCATGGAACCGCCGACGACCGAGAGAAGCGTCTCAATACCCAGATGGTCGATCAGCTTGGCCTGCGCGTCCACCATATCGGCGATGGTGACGAGCGGGAAAGAGAGGCCGTAAACATCGCCGTTTTCCGGGTCGGGTGACCCTGGGCCAGTGGAGCCCATGCAGCCGCCCAGAACATTAGCGCAGATGAGGAAATAGCGGTCGGTATCGAGCGGCCTGCCCGGCCCAGCCAGCGTCTCCCACCAACCACCTTTGCCGGTCACCGGGTGGGTGCCGAGCATGTATTGGTCGCCCGTCAGCGCGTGGCAAACCAGGATGGCATTGGATTTGTCCGCGTTCAGCGTACCATAGGTTGTGTAGGCGATCTGGCAGCGGTCCAGCGTGTCACCGGACGCCAGCACAAAGGGTTCCGTCACCTCTAGCGTGGTGCTGGTGGCGTTGAGACTGGACGGATCAGATGCTGTCGACATAGGCCAATGGTGGTCGCAAAAAAGGGCTGAGCATCGTTCCCTAAACCCTTTAGCGCGCAGGGGAAAGTGGTGCGCGCCGTGCAACATGGTTGGCGTTTGGCGCCGAGCACAGTAAAGGGTTGGCGATGCAGGACCCGTCACACCCTACACGCCCCACCACCCTTGCCGATATCCGCAGCGAGATCGACCGCATTGACACGGCCATGCACGCCTTGCTGATTGAGCGCAGTGCTGTGATCGCTGATCTTATCGCCATCAAAAAGGTTCAGCCGGTGCAAGCTGGGGATGATCCAGCGCGGCGCACATCTGCGTTTCGCCCGGCGCGTGAGGCATCCATGATGCGCGAAATCGTGGAGCGACACACCGGGTCTCTGCCGCTGGATACGGTGGAAAGCATCTGGCGGGTGATTATCTCCACGTTCACTTACGTCCAAGCGCCCTACGATGTGATCTACGCCCGCGGCGGTGATGGGCTCTCCATGCGCGACGTTGCCCGGTTCCACTTTGGCTACACCGTGCCGGTGCTGGCGGTGGATGAACCAGCGAATGTGCTGGAGGCTGTTGGCACGCGCGGCGATGCGCTGGGGGTTATCCCATTATCAAGCAGCGGAGCCTGGTGGCAGGCGCTGGAAGCCCATGATGCGCCCAATGTGATCGCCCGTTTGCCTTTTGTGGAACGGCCTGACCATCCCGCCGGCATGCCGTGCCTGGTGGTTGCCAACGCGCCTATTGACCGCGAAGTGATGGCAGCCACGGTGCTGTCGATAGAATTGCCTGACGGCAATGAGTTGCCCGAAGGCGTTGATGCGTTGGCACAAGCTGGTACGCATGCCTTGGTAAGCGCTGATAGTGCAGAGGCCTTGGCTGCGGTGCAAAGGCTTTCCCCAACGGCAGTCGTCGTTGGAAGCCATGCGCCGGTTTTTCGCCCTTAGGCGCCGATTGCAAAAGCCTTGAGAACCTTGCACAAACCTTGGGTTATCCATCCAAAAGTTGAATGATTATGAGTACAACCCCAACCCATCCTCAACCCCGCAAGGGCGTTCTTGATATCGCCGCGTACGTGCCCGGTCGTGGCAAAGCTGCGCCTGGCGTCAAGCTCTACAAGCTTTCCTCTAACGAGACGCCGCTTGGGCCAAGCCCGAAGGCTGTTGAAGCGTTTCATGGCGTGGCCGACGATCTGGCCGCCTATCCTGATGGGTCGGCACTGGAATTGCGCGAGGCGATTGCCAAGCGTCACGGCATTGCGGCGGATCGGATCGTCTGTGGCAACGGGTCGGATGAGTTGTTGGCTTTGCTGGCACAAACGTACCTCTCGCCAGGTGATGAAGCGGTGTTCTCCGAACACGGCTTTCTGGTCTACCCCATCGCCACCAAAGCTGCTGGTGCAACGCCTGTTGAGGTGAAAGACACGGACCTTACCGCCGATGTGGATGCGTTTCTGGGGGCAGTTACGGAGCACACAAAAATCGTGTTCTTGGCCAACCCGAACAACCCAACCGGCACGTATATGCCGTTTTCAGAAGTTCGGCGTCTGCATGCCGGTTTGCCGCCACACGTGCTTTTGGTGCTGGACGCTGCCTATGCGGAGTATGTGCGCCGCAACGATTATGAAAGCGGCATGGAGCTCGCCGCCACCGCGCCCAACGTGGTGATGACGCGTACCTTTTCGAAGATTTACGGCCTGGCCAAACTGCGCATCGGTTGGATGTACGGCCCGGCGCATGTGATTGATGCGGTGAACCGCGTGCGCGGACCGTTCAACATGACGGGTCCAGCGATTGCTGCGGGCGCCGCCGCGATGGGCGATATCGGCTTTATTGAAAAGGCCGTGGCGCACAATGATCGCTGGTTGCCCAAGCTGACTGAGGCATTGGAAGGCATCGGACTTGGCGTCACACCCAGCGTTGGCAACTTCTTGTTGGTTCATTTTCCCGACACGCCTGGCAAAACAGCCGACGATGCCGATGCTTACTTGGTTGAGCGCGGCTTGGTCACGCGCAAGGTGGCAGCCTACAAGCTGCCCAATGCGCTGCGGATGACCATCGGGTCGGATGAGGCCAACGCGCTGCTGATCGAAACCCTGACCCAGTTTATGGCGCAAGTCCCGGTTCAGTCGTAATGGCCGCCGTCTCCTCACCGACCAGCCTGCCTTATGAGCGCATCGCGATCATTGGCTCAGGCCTTATCGGAACGTCGCTTGCCCACGCGGTGCGGGCGCGTGATCCTGAATGCTTGCTTCAGTTTGCCGACAGTGACCCACAAGCTGTCGAAACGCTGGGTGAGCTGTTTCCTGACTGTCTGGCAAGCACCGACGCGGCGAATGCGGTGCGTGATGCCGATCTGGTGATGCTTTGTGTGCCTGTGGGCGCTGTCGGTGTGGTCAGCGGGCAGATTGCCGCCCATGTGAAGCCCGGCGCCACGGTCAGCGATGTTGGCTCGGTGAAACGCTCCGTGATGCATGCCATGCGCGATGCCTTTGGGCCTGATGTGCATGTGATGGCTGGTCATCCGGTGGCCGGTAGCGAACAGTCTGGCCCGCGCGCTGGCTTCGCTGAAATGTTTGAGAACCGCTATGTGATCCTGACGCCTGGCGAAGACTTCAACATTGAAGCGCTACAAAACCTCACACGCTTCTGGCGCCGCCTTGGGGCGATGGTTGAGGTGATGGAGGCTGAGCACCATGATCTGGTGCTGGCGATCACCTCTCATTTGCCGCACCTCATCGCCTACACGATTGTTGGCACGGCGGATGATCTGGAAAGCGTGACCAAGCAGGAAGTGATGAAATATTCTGCCGGTGGTTTTCGTGATTTCACCCGTATCGCGGCGTCTGATCCAGTGATGTGGCGGGATGTTTTCCTCAACAACAAGCAAGCGGTGCTGGAGGTTCTTGGGCGGTTTTCTGAGGATTTGTCAGCGCTTCAGCGCGCCATCCGCTGGGAAGATGGCGACAAGCTGGAAGACTGGTTTGAGCGCACGCGCGTCATCCGTCAGGGCATCGTTGAGCTGGGCCAGGATACCGATGAGGTCGACTTTGGCCGCCGCTCTGCCGCCCCCGTGCCCAAGCCCTATGGCGATGACTAGAACCGAATAGCCGGAAGCTGACCGAGTGGTACGGGACCGATGCTGACGACACCCTGTGAGACGCGCAAGGGAAGTTCGGTGGCGGTATCCTCGCCGATGGTGGTTTGACGGCCAAAAAGCATCGCGCCTGCTGTGATAGCGCTGGCATTGTTGGATGCATCAATGCCCATCAAATCGACCAAGGCAGCCACATCATTGGTGGCGATGGCACCTTCAAAACTGACCCTGCCATCCGCGCCGATCACCGCGTCGCCGTCCAAATTGATAGCGTGTTCGTCAAGCCGCAGGCGCGTTGTCAGCGGTGTGATCCGCCCCGACCGCTCAACCCAAGCGCGCAGGCCCTGCTGGATTGATCGGGCGCGAATGCCGGCAAGCTCTTCCATCAGGGCTGTGATCGACATGTCGATCTGGTCGACGCCGCCCAAAAACAGGCTTTCCAGCCCAAACAGGACGAGCGCCACTTCAAGATCATTGTCTCCAGATTGTCCGGTTGCTGTGTTTGCTTCGCCGACAATTTCTGCTGGCTGACGCACATGCATCTCTGCTTGATTGCCTGAGGCGATGGCCTGGGGGGCGCCTTGAAGTGTAACCGAGAAGGGATCAAGCACCGCAGACAGACGCTCTAGTTCCAGTGAGGTGTTGAGGCGAATGCTGGCGCGCAGAAGGTCGGAGGCAATGTCAGCATCAAAGCCGTCGGCGGAGACGCTGCGGAAGGGCCCGGTCCATTCAGCAATGGTAAAAAGCGGGTTCCAAACCGGTGAGACGGTGTTGAACGCGCTGCCAGAGATTTCTCCCCCGCCTGCCATGGAAAGCGACAGGCTGGAGCAACGCCACTCAAAACGCGCAGGAAAACCGCCCAAGCTCTCATCGTTGCAGGTGAGCGCGACCCCTTCGCTGGCCAGCGCCGCGCGGCCCTCATCAATCGCAGAGCGGTAAATCTGCGCGCCGATGAACCATCCGGCGACAACCAAAAGGACGAGCACGACCAGAAAGATCGCCATGAGTTTGATCTTGCGGCCAAAGGGGCTGGCGTTTGCGGCTGGTGTTGCGCTCATGGAGCAGTCCTTGAGTTTTACGTTTTGACTTTTTGGGTCATGTGGCTCCTTCCACCACGCCCAAGGCTTGGTTACAAGCGCCGGATGGATGAACGCACTATGAGGCGATTGTGAGCGATCTTTGGGTTTTTGGGTATGGATCGTTGATCTGGCGGCCAGGCTTTGTGCATCGCGCAGCCTATCCGGCACGGTTGTTTGGCTTTCATCGTTCGCTGTGTGTCTACAGCCATGTGCACCGTGGCACGCCTGAGCGTCCGGGTCTTGTGATGGGGCTGGATCGCGGTGGCTCCTGCCAGGGTGTGGCGTTTCACGTCGATGGCGAGCACGCTGGCGAGGTGATGCGCTATCTGCGCGAGCGTGAGCAGGCAACGATGGTCTATCAAGAGCGCGTGCAGCCTGTGCACCTGCTGGATCGTGCTGAGGGCCTTCCGCACAGTGTTCGCGCGGTGACCTTCTGCGTCGACCGGCTGCACCAACAATATGCCGGTACCCTATCACGTGATGATCAGTTGGAGATTGTGCGTGGTGCCGTTGGCCAGTCGGGCGAGAACCCGGAGTATGTCATCCAGACGTCACAAGCGCTGGAGAAGCTGGGCGTGCACGACGCCACGCTGCACTGGCTTTCCACCCGGCTTTCAGGTGGGTAGCTGAGGATTATCGTTGCGCGCTTCTGCGATCAGTTTCTCTGTTTCGGCTTCGATAATGGTTTCAAGTTCGGCACGAACTTTTTTGGTGTCTTCCCCAGCGGGGATGGCTGGCAGCAACGAGATCACCAGCGTGCCTGGATAGCGTTTGCCTTGGCGGCGTGGCCAGAAGAGCCCTGAGTTCAAGCCGGCAGGCACCATCGGAACCGCCAGCTGTTTGTACATGTGCGCGGTGCCGGACTTGTAGTCGGTGTCAGCGCCGATGGCCTTGCGCGTGCCTTCTGGAAAGATGATGAGCTGACGGTTGGCGTCCACGGCTTTTTTGGCGGCTTTGGTCATTGTGCGCAGAGCCTGTGCACTTTTGGCGCGCTCCACCGGGATCATGTCGGCGCGCGAGCAGTACCAGCCGAACAGCGGAATGCGCATCAGCTCCTGTTTGAGGATGTAAGCCGGGTCATCCAGATAGGGCAGCAGGCCGAACGTTTCCCATGTCGACTGGTGTTTGCAGGCGATGATGCAGCCGCTCATCGTGCCATCGGCGTTACGTGGTAGGTGCTCTAAACCACGGATTTCCCATTTGATGCCGGCGGTTAGGCGGGTGAGCCACATGGTGGATTTCGCCCAGCCCTTCATGGCGGCGATCGACCACTTCCGCGGGCCGAGCAGGATAGGCGCACAAATCACCATCCACAGGATGACGTTGATGTAGAACGCGGCGTTGGCGGCGATGGAGCGGAGTTGGGGCATGGGGCTCGATATCATGCGGAAAGGATTGCCGCCTTATCGACCTATCCGGCTGCCCCGACAAGATGGCGCACACGCGCCAATTGCAGTTTCATGAACTCACGCGCCAACAGGCTGACTGGCCACGAGCTGCTTTGTTGCGCGATGGCGCGCTGATTTTCCGCCGCCGGGTCAATCGGAAAGGGGATAAGCTCCACACCGGGCAGCAAGCGGGCAATCTCGCTGGTCGTGCGCGGGATGTGGTAGGCACTGGTGACGACGAGCAGGGAGGAAAACTCATGCTCCTGCGCCCATGTGGCCGTCTCGCGGGCATTGCCCGCGGTGTCCATCGCGGCGCGATCAAGATCGATGCAGCAATCAAACAGTGATGGATCGGCACGTGTGCGGGCAACAAGGCTGCTGGCACTGGTGGCATCATTCACACCGGAAATCAGCAGGCGCTGCGCTGCGCCATCTTCAAGAAGTTGCAGCGCCACTTCAATGCGGGCCTGACCGCCGGTGACCACAACAATGCCATCAGCTTCCACCGGGTTTGGGGCCGCTAGAGCGTTCACGTCACGAATGAAGTCAGCAAAGGCGATGAGCGACAGCGCTGCTAAGCCGCCAAGCAGGGCGGTGAGACCCAGGCGTGCCGCAACCGTCCGCTTGCGCCGCCTTGGCGGGCTCGCAGCGGGGTCAGAAGGTGGTTGCCCAGCGTCGGGTGTGTCTGTTGCCTGCGTCGACATGGTTGCGGAATCAGCGTTCACAAGGGCGTCCAGTTTCGCTCTGCAGTATCAGTGCGTCAAATGCGGCAAATCAATTAGCTTGTCGATTGGGTGAAACTGTGGTGCATGGATGGCGTGTTTTTGGCATGTGGGGCTCTTTGTTGGCTCTGTGCCTTCGGCACAACCTCATTCCCTCTTGCTCTGTGCTTACAGCACAACCGCACGTCTCCGCTCTGTTCCATTGGAACAACCGCATGTCAGCGCCCGCGCAGGAACCGGCTGACGGTAATACGCGACGTTGCTGCGGTGAGAAACGCGATCAAGAACACCACCAACGCGCAGCCTGCATAGCCGGAAATGCCGAGCGCCGGTGAGCCGATCAGCGCTTCGACTTGTGCAGCGTCCGCCGCGCCACGGCGCGCCATCACCCAAAGCTGAAAGATGAGGAACAGGAGGATCGCGCTAACCCCACCGATCAGTCCGCCACGCATGCCCAGCATCAAAAAGTGTCGCTGGAACTGCCCGGCGATGAAGGTGTGGCTGGCACCAACAAAGTGCAGCACCTCCACAACATCCTTGTTACCAGCCATCGCGGCGCGCGTGGCGAAGATGACGCACAAAATGGTGGCCGAGAGCACCAGCACGAGAACACCTAGCCCGCCAAGCACCATGGCACCTGCCATGCGCGCCAACTGGTCGGTCCATACCCGGTGATCATCGACCGTCGCGCCGGGCACTTCCTGGTCAAGGGCTGCTTGCAAAGTGGTGAGGTTCAGCGCGCTTTGGTCTGTGACCGTCATCGCGACAAGGCGCGGGATCGGCAATTCGGCAAGCGCAGCTTCAGATCCCAGAACGCCAAGCCATGGTTCCAAAAGCGCACGGGTTTCCGCTTCGCTGACCACCGACACCGAGCCGATACCTGGCGACACACGGGCGAGATCGGCGGCGCGATCCAACCGTTCGTCCATGGTTGCCGGATCAACGGCGGAGACCTCGATGGTGAGCTCACGGCCAATGTCAGCGCTCCAATCGCTGGCGGCTCGATCAACGAGCGTCACCGCACCCACGGACAAACAAGCCAGGCACCCCATGATGGCAATCACCAGCATGAGTGCGCTTCCAGCAATGGAGCGCTCCGGCACAATGGGTTCAGGCTTAGAGGTGTCGCGCGCAGGCTTATCTGTCGCTGCAGTGGACCCTCGCTCTTGCGTTTTGGAGCTGGCGCGTTCGGGCCTCAACATTGTTCTCCACCCTTAATCATAAATCTGCACCTGGCCGTCATGCAGCACCAGGCGGCGGGCCTGATGTTGCTGCATGAGCAGAACATCGTGGGTGGCGATCACAATGGATGTGCCCAGCTTGTTCAGCTCCACAAAAAGCCGCAGCAAGCGGCGGCCCAATTGTGGATCAACGTTGCCTGTTGGTTCATCGGCGAGCAGCAAGTCAGGCTGGCCGATCACCGCGCGTGCGATAGCAGCGCGTTGTTTCTCACCGCCAGAAAGCACCGGCGGCATGGCGTACATACGTTCACCTAGACCCACCCAGCCCAAAAGCTCGCGCACATCA
The DNA here is from genome assembly GCA_039814945.1 of Pseudomonadota bacterium. Taxonomy (GTDB): domain Bacteria; phylum Pseudomonadota; class Alphaproteobacteria; order Rhizobiales; family MH13; genus MH13. Next base: position 109,142 of record JBCCAF010000005.1, on the reverse strand, counting down.
GCGCCGTAGGTGGATTCGTCTTTGCCCTGAACACGCAAGGGCAGGGCGACGTTTTCAAAGGTGGTGAGATGATCAAGCAGGCGAAAATCTTGAAACACCACGCCAATGCGTTGGCGCAGGGCTGGAATTTCGCGGGCGCTGGCGCGTGCTGTGTTCTTGCCAAAAGCCGTCACGCCACCGCGCGTTGGGCGCATGGCAAGCGACATCAATTTGAGCATGGAGGTTTTGCCCGCCCCCGAAGGACCGGTGAGATATTGGAAGCTGCGCTGCTCAATATCGAAGGATAGATCGGAGAGTACCTCCGGCCCTCCATCATAGCGTAGGCCTACATTTTCCATGGTCAGCACAGGTGCATGCTCCTGCCCAGCGCGTGGCGCGTCCGGGCGCGCGGGGAACTCGTTCGTTTCATACCACTCGCACCCTTCATGGTTAACAGCCCTTTAACGCTCGCGCGTTACCAGTTGTGGATCGGCCTTTCGCAGGCTCTTTGGTGTTAATAGATGGTCCGCGCGTGAAAATCGTCTGCCCCCACTGTTCGTCAGACTACACTGTTGCTGACGATATGCTTGGCCCCAACGGGCGCAAGGTGAAGTGCGCCTCGTGCCAGAAAATCTGGCATGCTGTGCCCGAAGAAGAAACCGCCACCACCGCAGACATTGATGCCCTTTTTGGGGCGGATGATGTCCAGAACGAGGAGGCGATGGCTGATGGTGGCGATGAAATGGATGGCTTCGCCGCTGTTGCCGACGATGGTGTGGTAGATGGTGATGTTGATTTTGCCAGTTGGGATGAGAGCCAAGCCGCCGTTGGTAGCGATCAAGAGGTGCTGGCCTCCGGCCCTGTTGATGCCGGTGCTGATACGCCGATCCCTCGCAAACCGCGGAAGGTTCGGCTGAAAGGCCACGGTCCGTCAAAGGTAGAGCTTTTCTTGCGTAAAGCTCTCACCATCGCTGCTCCGGCTGGCGTTGCGCTTGGACTGCTTGGTCTGGTGTTGGCCATTCCAGCGCGCGATGCGGTGGTTCGGGCCGTGCCTGACTTGGCGCGGCTCTACCAGATGGTTGGGTTGGATGTGAATGTGCGTGGGATTGAGTTTTCGCCGTTCACTGCCGAGCGTTCTCTGGTGGCAGGACTGACGGTTTTGCGTGTTGAGGGCACTATGATCAATGCCGATGACACAGCCCGATCAGTGGCGCCGCTGCGCTTGGCGCTTTTGGCTGAAACCGGCGCGGAGCTGTTTGTATGGCGTGTGGACCCGCCCGCCACGGATCTGCTGCCAGAGCAAAGCGTGCCGGTGTTCAGTGAGCTTACCGCGCCGCCGGAAACGGTTGCCAGTGTGTCGGTGCGCTTCCTGCAAGAAGGAGAGCGCCTTCCTGGCGCGATCAATTAGGGTCCAGACCTAAGCGTTTTGCGTACCTATTTGTGATCGATTGGCCTATCTGGTCCGATGTTCACCCCATGTTAAACTGAACAGAATCACCTTTTGCGTCTGCCAATAAAAACATAGGACGGCATCGCGATGGCACGGCTGTTGGTTGCAGAGGATGACGAGGCCGTGCGGGCCTTCTTAGAAAAGGCCTTCGAACTGGACGGCCATGATGTGCGCACCGCCGAAGATGGCGCGATGGCGCTGGAGGTGCTGGCCGAAGAGGGCGGCGCCTTTGACCTGCTTTTGACCGATATTCAAATGCCCGTCATGGACGGCATCGCGCTGGCACTTTCAACCGTGCGCGATTACCCCGGCCTGCCGATCCTGCTGATGACCGGCTACGCCAACCAGCGCGAGCGTGCTCACGGGCTGGAATCGCTGGTGGAAGACGTGATTATGAAGCCGTTTTCCTTGGCTGACATCCGTGATGCGGTGGGCGGTGTGTTGGAAAAACACGCGGCTTAATCACTTGCACCGTCATCTCTGCGCTTGTCACAGAGATCCACTCCGTCAAGCGACCCCACCCCGAGGGCGAGGATGACGGAAGGAACTGAGGCGCTAAAACCGGTCAATTAGCCTGTCGAGATAATCGCGTTCCACCTGCGGGCGGACCTGCTCGCCCAAGCGGCGCTGGATTTCATTCAAGATATCGCGGGCACGCTGAATGTCGGTTTCTTCAGGGATGCGCACCGTGCCGTCGGCGCGCCTGCCGCCGGATTCGCGCTGCGGGCGACCCAGCGGATCGGTGCCGCGCCCGCCATCGCCACCAGGACCAAAGGTGATGCGCGGCATGCCCTGGCCCGGCCCTGGGCTTTGTCCAGGACCTTGGGCTTGGCCTTCGCCGCCCTGTCCTTCGCCCTGGGCAAGCTGCTCCATCACATCTTGCGCGCCTTGGCGCAGCGCTTCTAAGGCGCGGCCTTGCTCGCCGAGTGCCGTTGTCGGATCGCCTTGTTCCAACATCTGCCCTGCGCCATCCATCGCGTCTCCCGCTTCGCCGAACTGATCTGGGTTGAGGCCAAGGTCGCGTAATTGGTCCATGAGGTCCTGGAGCTGATCTTCAAGCGCCCGCTGTTGTTCTGCAAGACTGTCCAACGGATCGCTTTGCGGCTCAGCGTTTTCATTGGACGTTGGTCGATTGGACTGGTCGTTCTCACCGCCTGGCGGGGAAAACTGGCGCGGTGGTCGCACCTCTTGGCGCTGCGCATCTGAGGAGAACGGGAAGGTTTCGTCCAGCAGGCGTTGTTGCTCGCGCGTGATCGCCTGAAGCTCCTGCATGGATTCGCGCAGTTGCTGTTCTTGCGGGGTCGGTTCGCGCTGCTCCATGGCCTGCGCGCCACGCAACTGATCCAGCTGTTCGCGCAACTGCTCCAACAGCTCACGGGCAGCATCATTTGCGCCGAGCTCGGCCAAATCTTGGATTTGGTCCATCATGTCCTGCATCGCCAACGGGTTGAGATTGGCCATCGGCATGTCTTGCGGCATCTGCGCCATGTCTTGGTTTTGCAGCTGCTCGGCCAAAGCCTGCATGTATTCCTGGAAGGCTTGACGAAGTTCATCCATCAGCGCGGAAATCTCTTCTTCACTGGCACCGTTTTCCAGCGCGTCTGACAGGTTTTCTTCGGCTTCGCGCAGGCGTTCGGCGGCCAATGAAAGATCTCCATCCTCCACTTGCAGCGCCAGTTGCCAGAGCATTTCAACCACCGCCAGCAGATCATCATTGCCATCAGCAAAGCGCAGACGTTGCGTAGTTACTGTAAGGGCCAGGAAGGTGGTCAACTCATCTTCCATGAAGGTTTCGGGCGCCAGCGCCAGCCCCTCCAGCGCCGTGAGCACATGGGATCTGGTGCGGGTATCGATGGCCAGAAGACGTCGCTGTTCCACCAAAGCGCGGGCCAAAGGTTCACGGAACAGGCGCTGGGGAAGAAGAACTGTCAGCGTTTCGCTGGTGGCCTCCTGTCCTGCACCATCTGTGGCGACCAAGGTCATGTCCACGTCGAGCCCGGCCCAGGGGTGTGCGGAGAGATCGCGGGTGGTTTCGACGGTTCCGCCGGTGGGGGTTTGCGGCAGGATGAGGTCGATGCGCGGCGCATCGATCAGAGGTGTCGCATCGGCGTAGCGCTCGTCTGCCGGTTCCACATCGGCATGGGCGCTTTCCACGGCATAATCATCCTCCGTGGCGTATAGAATTTCGATGGCGCCAACGGCTGTTGCCTGCGGGTCGCCGGCAAAGCGGATCGTCGGCGGCCTATCCGGTGTTATGAGCAGCGGTAGAGAAATCGCACCGCGTTGCGCCGCTAGGTCCAATGTCACATCAGCATCAAGCACTGTCTCCAGGCTTCCAGCGTCTTCCGTTGACGTAAGAGTCAGTGCTTCAGTGCCGTTCATCGGTGTGAGGCTGGCGGTAACGGCGTCCGGATCGCTTAAAAGGATTGTCAGGCGGCTGCCCGTGGGCAGCATGGCGCCAATGGGTGGTTCGCTTGTCGCATCCACTGTCACGCCAGCAAGCAGGGTGCGTGGTGGCAGGCTGGTGTAAGCCGGTGGCGTGGCCCAAACATCAATACGCACCGGCACAGTGGGTGCTGATTGCAAGGGCGCGAAGGCTTGGCTGATGCGCTCAGAACGCTGCGGTCCCGCCACAAAGAAAGCGACCACCAAAACAAGCAGCACCGGCGCGCGTAGCGCCCAACGGTCAAAAACCTCTGTGCGCGGAGCTGGCAGGCCAGCGGCCAAGCGCTTCACTTTGTCGGCCATGCGCGCCTGATGGGCCTGCCAGAGGGCAAAGCCTTGTGGGCTGGATGTATCGAACGGGGTATCGTCCAGCGCAGCGAGTGGGCGGCCTTCTAAATTGGAGGCTGTTTCGACCCTTTTCATGCCTTCTTCACGCGATGGACGTGGCGTGCGCGCGGTCCAAAAGATGGCGGCGGCTAAAGCTAGGCCAAGAACACCCAGCATCGCGAAGCGCAGAAGGTCCGGCACTAGCGGCCAGAGGCCGAGCCAAGAGACTGCTAGGAACAGGCCAAGGATCGAGCCAACAAGCACCAGGCGCGGCCAAAGTCGCTCAACAAACGCAAAAAGCGCCGCCCGCCGGGTGGCGCGAGCGATGCGTTTGGAAAGTGGTGACAATGGTTCGGTGTCTGGCACGGAATCCGGTTCTCGAGCGGTCGATCTTAAAGGAGTGTGGCGCGCAGGTGTGGTGAAGGCAAGGCAGGGGTTGGGGCTATCACTGAATCGTCATCCTCGTCCTTGTGGCGAGGATCCATTCCAACGGGTGTCCAATTTTACGGTCGTTGCCGCGAAAACCTCAGGCATGGACCCCTGTGACAAGCACAGGGGTGACGGTCAGTGAATATCACCCAAACCAGCTTGGGCGAGAGTCGAGGCCAATCAACGCGTTCATTGTCGTCCGTGGTCGAACCACGTGGAACTCATCGCCGTTAACCATCACTTCGGGCACCAAAAGACGTGAATTGTACGTGCCTGCTTGTACCGCACCATAGGCGCCTGCGGAGAAGATCGCGATTAGATCATCTTCTTTGACCGGCGGGAACGAGCGATCCTTGGCGATGTAGTCGCCGGTTTCGCAGACCGGTCCAACCAGATCGACCACAGGCCATAACTCCGGCGACGTTGGTTCAATCACCGGGCGGATGGTGTGGTGCGCATCGTAAAGCGTCGGGCGGATAAGGTCGTTCATCGCCGCATCAATGATCACGAACGTCTTGCCGTCGGCGGGTTTCACATACTCCACCTTGGTGACGAGAATGCCCGCATTGCCCGCAATCAGACGTCCCGGTTCAAAAATGATCTCGCAATTGAGTGCATCGACATGCTTCTTCACCACCGTTGCATACTGGTCTGGGCTGGGCGGAGGATCATTGTCATCGGTGTAGGGGATGCCCAGACCGCCACCCAGGTCGACATGATGGATCGTGTGTCCATCGCCGCGCAGCGCTTCGATTAGCCCACCCAGCTTGCCGAATGCCTGATCGAACGGTTCCAGCTGCGTGATTTGCGAGCCGATATGCATATCGATGCCGATCACTTGGATGCCAGACAAACTCGCGGCGCGGGCATAGGTATCGCGGGCGCGCACCCAAGGAATGCCGAACTTGTTTTCCGACAGGCCGGTGGTGATTTTGGCGTGGGTTTTGGCATCCACATCTGGGTTGATGCGCAAGGAAACCGGCGCATCTTTGCCCATGGCCGTGGCAACCGCAGACAGGCGTTCCAGCTCTGGTTCGCTTTCCACGTTGAAGCAAAGAATGCCAGCGGCAAGCGCTTCTTCCATTTCTGCGCGGGTTTTACCGACACCTGAGAACATGATTTTTTTGGCTGGCACGCCTGCGCGCAGCGCGCGTTGCAGTTCGCCGCCTGACACCACGTCGGCGCCGGAGCCAAGACGGGCGAGTGTTTCCATAACCACCTGATTGGAGTTGGCTTTCAGCGCGTAGCAGACCAGCACCGGCAGGTCGCCGAAGGCCTGCGTGAACACCTGATAGTGCCGCTCAAGCGTGGCGGTTGAGTAGACATAGAAAGGCGTCCCCACCTCACGGGCGAGCGTTTCAACCGGCACGTCCTCGGCAAAGAGGCGGCCATCGCGGTAATGAAAATGATGCATGGATGCGCCCTGCTAGAGCATTTTTCGTAAACTGCGGGTCACTTCGAAAATGCTCTATTTGTTTCTTTCATCGCGTTTTCGGACGCAAAATCGGTGCCCACTTTTGCTGAAAACACTTTAGAGCAAAAGCCCGTCGAGAATGAACGGGCGATCTTCTTGCGGTGCAGCCTCTTCTAGCTCGGCACCTTCAGGTGCCTCCGGAGCGTTGGCGGCGGAAGGCGGCACCAATGGGCCCTTCACCCCGCATCCGGCAACGGTGAGAGCAAGCAATGTGGTCAAGATCAATGTGCGAAGGCGCATGATGCGACCCCTGTTGGCTAAGATAGCCACCTTTATGACGTCTTGCTCAGCTGTTTCAACCAGCGTCTTGCTTGTTTGCGCACATTCTGTGGTGCTGTGCCGCCATAGCTGAGGCGTGAACGCACCGATTTGTCGACCGAAAGCACCGAATACACATCCTGTGTGATGCGCGGTTCAACGCTTTGCATGTCTTCCAAGGGCAGCTTGTGCAGGTCGACTTTGCGCTCAGCAGCCATGCCGACAAGCGTGCCGGTGACATGGTGGGCATCGCGGAACGGCATGTTCAGCACCCGCACCAGCCAGTCGGCCAGATCCGTTGCCGTGGCGTAGCCGGAGCCTGCGGCCTTCTTCAGCACTTTGGCGTTGGGCACCATATCGGCCACCATGCCGGTGGTCGCCGCGATGGAAAGTTCCAGCGTTTCCAGTGCATCGAAAATCGGCTCTTTGTCCTCCTGCATGTCCTTGGCATAGGCCATGGGCAGGCCCTTCATCACCGTCATCAGCGCTGTGAAGGCGCCCATCACGCGGCCGATTTTGGCGCGCACCAGCTCAGCGGCATCGGGGTTTTTCTTCTGCGGCATGATGGATGAGCCGGTGGTCAGCGCATCGGACAGCCGGATGAACTGAAATTGCGCCGATGACCAAATCACGATCTCTTCGGCAAAGCGCGAGAGATGCATGGAGAGGATCGAGGCGGCGGCCAGCGTTTCCAGCGCGTAGTCGCGGTCGGATACCGAATCCAGCGAATTGGCGGTTGGCCGATCAAAGTCCAACGCCCTGGCAGTCATTTGCCGATCGATGGGAAAGCTGGTGCCAGCCAATGCAGCTGCACCGAGTGGGGACTCGTTCAAGCGTTTGCGGGCATCCTGGAAACGGCCTCGGTCGCGGCCCACCATTTCCACATAAGCAAGCAGATGATGGCCGAAGGTGACCGGCTGGGCGGACTGAAGGTGGGTGAAGCCCGGCATAACCGTGCCTGCATACTCCAGCGCTTTCTCGGCCAAGGCTTTTTGCAGGTCAGCCAGTGCGGCATCGATGCCATCAATGGCCGTGCGCACGTAAAGCTTGGTATCGGTGGCCACCTGATCATTGCGAGACCGTCCGGTGTGCAGGCGACCAGCAGCATCGCCGATCAACTCACGCAGCCGGGCTTCGATGTTCATGTGAATGTCTTCAAGGCCACGCGAAAAAGTGAAGTGACCGTGTTCGATCTCTTCGCCAATCTGGGTAAGGCCCTTGATGATCGCGTCACGGTCTTCAGTGGTTAGAATGCCGACCTCGGCAAGCATCATAGCGTGCGCTTTGGAGCCTTGAATATCCTGGGCGTAGAGTTTCTGGTCAAAGCCGATGGAGGCGTTGATGTCTTCCATAATGGCGGCAGGGCCTGCGGCAAAGCGCCCGCCCCACATGCTGTTTTTGCCAGTGTTTTTGCCTGTATCACTCATCTGGCCGCATCGCTCACTGTTGTTCGCCCATTTCTTCGAAGGAACGTTGTTATGTCGTCACTGCAAAGTCCAGAAAGCCAACCATCCAAGCGGGATGGGGGAAAGATGCGGCTTACGGTTTTGCTGTTGGTCGCCGCCGTGCTTGGCGTCGCGTCTGGTGGGCTTGCGGTCTATATCAACAATGACGACCCTGCAAATGATGAAACCGCTTCTGCTTGCACCATGAGTGACGAGCGGCGCTTGGCCTTAGATACAGCGGCGCAAGGCGAGGTGGCGGCTTTTGCTGTGGTCGATGATGCGCGCCCCGCGCCGATGATGAGCTTTGTCGATGGTGATGGTGCCGCGCGCACAATGGCCGACTGGCGCGGCAGCACGGTGCTGTTCAATCTGTGGGCCACCTGGTGTGCGCCGTGCCGCGAAGAGATGCCAGCCCTGGACAGGCTTCAGGCCAACCTTGGCGGCGATGATTTTGAAGTGGTGGCCGTCAACATCGACACGCGTGAGAGCGCCGACCCACAGGGCTTTCTGGATGAAATCGAGGTTGGGGCGCTGGCCTTTTACCAGGACAGCTCAGCCGATTTGTTCCAGGACTTGCGCGCTGAAGGCTTGGCATTTGGCATGCCGACAACACTGCTGATCGATAGCGATGGATGCTTGCAGGGCTTTTTGGCCGGCGCGGCCCACTGGGACAGTCAAGATGCCGTGGCGCTGATGGATGCGGCGCAGGTGCCTTAGGAAGACGCTTCCAGCTCTGCGTCCTGCGCTCTTGCCTTTGCCCGGTCTCGGGCCTTGGCACGTGCAGCACGCGAGGCGTTGAGGGCCTTGGTGGCCGCTTCCATTTCCTCTTCCATGCGCCGTTTGGTTTCCAATTGCGCGGCGAGCTTTTGCTCGTACGCCAGTCGTTCCATCTCTTTTTGGTGGGGCGACTTCATATTGGCTTTGGCAATGGCTGAACGCGATACGGAGAGCACCGCCACCATGACAAAGGCAACCACGATGTGCGAGATCACAACAATCACCGTGTCACCGGCATGTTCCAAGGTTGTGGCCATCAGCGCGCGCATCGGTAGGCACGTATCAGTGTCAAAGTTGCTGGCGAAAAAGCATGGGCCGATCAGCGCGTCGCGCCAAACGAAGAGGTAGGCAATCGGTGCGAGAATGACCGGTGCGAGGATGATGGCGCTGGCGTGCTGACGCACCATGGTGGCCAATGCGCCAAAAATCATGCCGGAAAGAATCCCAACCAGGGTAATGCCGCCCATGCTGGTTCCTCAAGCTTGGCGGTCGACGCGCGTGCCGACGCCCGCTGCGGTGGCCGAGCCAACGGCCTGTGCATCGGCTAAAGCCGCAGAATTGGCTGACGCCTGATCGATCATGGCAACCAGCTGCTGCGCGGCTTCATGGTTCATTTTCATGACCTTTTGCCCGGCAGCGGCGCCGATCTGCGCTTGGTTGTTGGCCATCGCTGAAGATGCGATTGCGACAGGTTCCACGTGGGTAATCTCCTAAGCTGGGCGTTAGCTTAGCGGCAAATGCTTTCCGATCAGTTGATGGAATGAGACGTGTTGGAGGGGAATGTGATGGTGAAAGCGAATTTCACGGGTGTCATCCCTGTGCTTGTCACAGGGATCCATTCCGTCGGCCTTTCCACCACCATCATGCCAGTGACTAGTGCACTGGAATGGATCCCCGCCCAAAGGGCGAGGATGACGCGTCAAGAATGTGGAAGAGAAAAGGGGCTACCGCGTCGGAACGGGCACTTCGCCGCGATAATCGTAAAAACCGCGGCCAGCCTTGCGACCCACCCAACCAGCTTCAACGTATTTTACCAGCAGCGGGCACGGGCGATATTTAGTGTCTGCCAAACCATCGTAAAGCACCTGCATCACTGACAGGCAGGTGTCGAGGCCAATGAAATCAGCCAATTGCAGCGGGCCCATCGGATGGTTGGCGCCGAGCTTCATGGCGGTGTCGATGCTCTCCACCGAGCCAACACCCTCATAGAGCGTGTAGATGGCCTCGTTGATCATCGGCAGCAAAATGCGGTTCACGATGAAGGCCGGGAAATCTTCGGCAACCGTGATCTGCTTGCCGATATTGGCAACAAAAGCCCGTGAGGCTTCATAGGTTTCATCGTCAGTGGCGATACCGCGCACCACTTCGACAAGCTCCATCAAAGGCACCGGGTTCATGAAGTGGATGCCGATGAATTTCTCCGGCCGGTCGGTAGACGCTGCCAGCCGTGTGATGGAAATCGACGAGGTGTTGGTAGCAAGAATGGAGCTTGATTTCACCACCGGGGCAAGTTGGGCCAGGATTTTGCGTTTGATGGTTTCATCTTCGGTGGCTGACTCGATCACCAAATCGCAGTCTGCCATGTTTTCGTAGGCATCAGAGGCTGTGATGCGGGCAAGTGCTGGCTTGATTTCGTCTTCTTTGATGATGCCCTTACCGGCCTGCCGGGTCATGTTGCCGGAAATGGTGGCCAGACCCTGTTCGACCTTGTCCAAGGCCAAATCCTGCAACACCACATCCATGCCCGACAGGGCGCAGACATGGGCGATGCCCGATCCCATCTGCCCGGCGCCAACAATGCCAACCTTTTGAATGCCACTCATGCTCGTTCGTTCTTTCCGTAGCTTGCCTTTTTCAGACGCTGGCTACTCTTCTAGGATTCAATGGCCGATTTCAACTCTGGCAGCACCTCAAAGAGGTCGGCGACCAGGCCATAATCGGCAACATCGAAGATCGGCGCATCTTCATCCTTGTTGATGGCAACAATGATGCGGCTGTCTTTCATGCCCGCCAGATGTTGAATGGCACCGGAAATACCAGCGGCGATGTAGAGGTCTGGCGCCACCACTTTGCCGGTCTGGCCAACCTGCCAATCGTTGGGCGCATAGCCTGCATCGACGGCTGCGCGTGAGGCGCCAACAGCAGCGCCAAGCGTGTCGGCCAGCGGCAGGATCACCCGCTCGAACTCTTCTTTTGAGCCCAGCGCACGGCCACCGGATAGAATGACTTTGGCGCTGGTGAGTTCCGGGCGCTCGCTCTCGGCCAAATCTGCGGAGAGGAAGCTTGAGACTGATGGAACATCAGGTAGAGCCACGGTTTCCTCTGAAGCTGAGCCGCCAGTGTCTGCCGCATCAAAGGCGGTGCCACGCACGGTGATGACTTTCTTAGCGTCAGAGGATTTCACCGTCTGGATCGCATTGCCAGCGTAGATGGGCCGCTGGAAGGTGTCGGCGCTCTCCACTTTGACGATGTCAGAAAGCTGCATCACATCGAGCAGGGCCGCAACGCGCGGCATGATGTTCTTGCCGGTCGTGGTGGCTGGCGCAACGAAGGCATCGTAGCCATCAGACAGCGAGAGGATCAGTGCAGCCATCGGTTCGGCCAGCGCATGTTCTAGCGCTGCATCGTCGGCATGCAGAACCTTTTGCACGCCCTGGAGCGAAGCGGCCTCTTTGGCGACGGCATCGGCGCTAGAGCCTGCAACGAGCACATCAACCGGTGCACCCAGTTCCAGTGCGGCGGTGAGCGCTTTGGCGGTTTCGCCAGAAAGGGCTCTGTTGTCATGATCCGCGATCAGGAGTGTTGTCATCGTCATGTCTCCTAAAGAACGCCAGATTCAGCTTTGAGTTTTTCCACCAGTTCACCCACATCGGCAACTTTTACGCCCGCTTCGCGTTTGGCAGGCGCTGCGGTGGAAAGAACTTCCAGGCGTGGTGTGAAATCAACGCCGATCTCCTCTGGTGTTTTGACGTCGAGCGGCTTCTTCTTCGCCTTCATAATGTTGGGCAGCGAGGCGTAGCGCGGCTCGTTGAGGCGCAGATCGGTGGTGATGATGGCAGGCAGCGCAAGTTTCACCGTTTCCAGGCCACCATCGACTTCTCGGGTAACAGCAACGCTGTCGCTATCCAGTTCAACCTTGGAGGCAAACGTACCTTGGCCCCAGCCAAGCAGAGCGGCGAGCATCTGGCCGGTTTGGTTGCAATCATCATCGATGGCTTGTTTGCCCATGATGACGAGATTTGGGTTTTTCTCGGCCACCACGGCTTTGAGCGCCTTAGCGACGGCCAGAGGTTCGGTGGTGTCGTCGGTTTTGATGAGGATTGCACGGTCGGCACCCATGGCCAGCGCGGTGCGCAGCGTTTCCTGGGCTTTCTCCGGCCCAATGGAAACGGCGATGATCTCTTCGGCCTTGCCGCCCTCTTTCAGGCGCAGCGCCTCTTCCACGGCGATCTCGTCGAAGGGGTTCATCGACATCTTCACATTGGCAAGGTTCACCCCTGAACCATCTTCCTTCACTGTGATGGTGACATTGTAGTCGACCACCCGTTTGACCGGCACCAAGATCTTCACGCAAACATCCTATTCTTGCGGTTGGGCTGTAGTGGCGCGTGCGCGCATGGCCTGGTTTAAACACAGGTTGTGCATCGCAGCAAAGCGCTGGCGGCAAGCTAGGGCTGGGCCATCAACCTGTCAACGATCCCAAAGTTGGTCGTGAAGCCGCAGCGGGCTCCTATCGTTCATCAGCCGCCGCAGGTTTTGGTAGGTCTTGATCAAACAGTTTTACATCGCGGTGCTTGAAGAGTGGCGTTAGCGCCGCGCCGGCGAGCAGGCCGCCAATATGCGCCCACCAGGCGGTGTTGGAGCCATTGTCACCAGACAGGACCATGATGACATTCCACACCACATAGGCGCCAAGGACAATCCAGGCGGGCAGTTGGAACGGGAACTTGATCAGCAGCGTCACCAGCACCCAGACTTTCACTTTGGGGTGCAGCATCAAATAGGCTGCGACCACGCCGGATGTGGCGCCGGACGCGCCGACCAGTGGCGCGGCTGGATCAGGCGTCATAATCGCGTAGGCAAGGCCACCGGCGATGCCGCATAGGATGAAGAAAATCAGAAACTTCACGTGACCCATGGCGTCTTCGACATTGTCGCCAAAGACCCAAAGAAACAGCATGTTGCCTGCCAAATGCAGCCAGGAGCCGTGCAGAAACGCGTAGCTGAGTACGGTGATTTCTTCTGGCACGAAAATGAGATCGGCGGGCCGCGTTTGTTCGGCAAACAGTGTGACGGGGATCAGCGCCAGGCGATAGTCTGGATAGTCGACCACCGCGCCCTGAAAGACCAGAAACATCGCCACGTTGATAACGATGAGGCCAACTGTCACTGCCTGAACGGTGATCCGCTCTTTGGGATTGGAATCGAAGAACGGCAAGAACATATGCGCAGGTCCTGATTTCTTGCCGTATCGGCAATCACACCTTGCTCTTAGCGGTTTTTGCCCGGCACCCACAAGACATCGGCTGCGCCCTTGTCGTTGGTCCAGCGCGAGGCGACGAACAAAAAGTCTGACAAGCGGTTGAGATATTTGCGCACATGGGTGCTCACCATGCCGGGCTCTTGGTCGGCGAGTTCCACCGACAGACGTTCGGCGCGGCGCGAGACGGTGCGTGCCACATGCAGTGCGGCAGCAACCGGTGTGCCGCCGGGCAGAACGAAGGAGTTGAGGGGAGAAAGATCGGCGTTCAGCTGATCGATCTCGGCTTCAAGGCGAGTCACTTGCGCTTCAACCACGCGCAGCGGCTCGTAGCCGAGATCTTCATCCGTTGGTGGGGTGGAAAGATCAGCGCCCAGATCAAACAGATCGTTCTGAATGCGCATCAGCATCGCATCGAGATCAGCCAGTGCTGGGTCCGCGCCGGTGGACAGACGTGCCATGCCGACCGCGGCATTGGTTTCATCGACTGTGCCATAGGCTTCCACCCGCAGATCGAACTTCTTGCGTCGCTCGCCGGAGCCCAGGCCCGTTGTGCCATCATCGCCGGTCTTGGTATAAATTTTTGTCAGAATGACCATGCGGGATTCCTTAAGAGTTGGGTTCAGCTTCGACTGGCAAACCAAGCAACGATCATCACTACAACGAGGGCGATGGCTTGCAAGATCACGCGCCAGCGCATGAGCTGCTGAGAGCGGTTGGAACTGCCGCCCTTCATCATATTGGCAAGGCCCATGAAGAGCACGACGGCCACAGCCAGCAAGGCTGCGGCGATGGCAAGTTTGGAAAGAAGGGACACGCGCAACAAGCCGGTTCAGTTGGTTGGAGTGAGCGATATAGAGCGCGCGCGGTGCTGTGACCAGATAAGAGGTGCGCGCTACTTGTCGCGTGCGTTGGCTAGTATGGCCGCTTGTGCCCTTGAGGGCAGCAAACGCCTGACCAATGCCATAAGATGGGTGGGGGTCGTGACGCGGTAGGCAGGTTTGGGGTTGGGGCTTTCCAACGCCTTGATGAGCACTGCTGTCACGGCCTCTGGGCCAAGCTCGAAGGAAGCTTTGCCGCGCGCGTGCAAGCGCTTCAATTGCTGGGCATAATCATCGGCATAGGCGGAGGTGTCAGCATCAATGGTGCGTTGAAAAACGGTCAAAGCGTTGGCGCGAAACCGGCTAGTGATTGGGCCAGGCTGGATGGAAACAACTTTGATGCCAAAGCGACCGACTTCAGCGCGCAGTGTGTCGGTGTAGCCTTCCAGCGCGAATTTCGACGCCACATAAGGCCCGCGATAAGGCGCGGCTATGAAGCCGAGAACGCTGGAACATTGCACGATCCGCCCAGAGCCTTGCGCACGCATCACTGGCAGGGCTTTGCGCGTCAGCGTGTGGAGGCCGAAAAAGTTGGCCTCAAATTGGGCCCGCAAATGGTCCGTCGTCACATCTTCCAACGCGCCCACTTGGCCATAAGCACCATTGTTGAAGAGGGCATCCAGCTTGCCGCCGGTCAGATCCAAAGTTTCGTCGAAGGCTGAGGAGATGCTTGCCTCATCGGCATGATCGAGGTGAACTGCGTGCAGACCGTCACCCTTCAGGCGAGCGACATCATTGGGTTTGCGGGCAGCAGCGACCACCGTCCAGCCGTGTTTGGCCAGGGCATGGGCCGCATGGTGCCCGATGCCTGTTGATGCCCCAGTGATGAGAATAGAGCGCGATGTTTTGGTTGTTTGCGTCATGCGCTCGCCTTAGCGCGCCGACGCGGATCAGGCTAGGTTGGGCTAGGCAGCGAGGGATTTGTCGCGTCGATTGGTGCTATCAAGTTTGGCGCAAACCAAAGCAATCTGTTCGATCAAGTCTGTCAGGGCGTGCGGCGCCATATGATAGGGGCAGAAGTCCGGTCTGACTCTGTATTTCAGGAAAACCGGATTGGTTTCACTGGCAATATCAAAGGCCGCGAGCGAGGGCGAGGTGAATTGCCGGGTGACCAACGGGCCAGCATGCACCAGATGCACATCATGGTGGCGATCATCTTGAGCGATGCGGTTGAAGGTTTCACTCAAAGGCCCGCGCGGCCCCTCCATGACTTGAATGAAGTAGTCATCAACATGGATCAAACATCCCGACACGCCGTGTTGAAGGTTGTTGGCATCAGCTTGTTTGACCAAATTGCTCAGGAACAAACGCCGCTGTTCTCCGCGCACTTCCGGCGCGCGGCTAATGTAGATGATCGAATAGAGCGGCATGCGACAGACCTTCTTTGGTGAAGGACTGCAGTTTCAACTACCTCTAGTTGCAATTGTGTTAAGTACAATCAAAACTGGCGTCGCGTGAATTAGAATAGGGTCAGCATGTCCAAGTTGTGGGTCTGGTTATCCGCATCAACTAGTACCACCATCGCTACAATGGCTAAGGTTGCGGTCAGGGCAAGAAGAAGTGGCGCTAATGCTTTTGCTTTCAACGTCATTATCAGTTCCTTGATCGATTTGGTGAGGCTCAATTGGCCCAGCGCTTAGCGCCCGGAGCCCAGGTCCATTGTGGAAACTGATGAAGCATTGCCTTTGCCGGGCCATGCCTCGGCGGTGTTGGTGGTCAGCATTGAGCCGACGCTTGCCATGGCAATGACGAAAAAGGACGTTGCGATCAATTTGGCAATAACGGTCATAGCGGGTCTCATATTTGCTGGTGGTTGATGAGACCAATCTAGTGCTTGGGTAGAGCCTGCACTGTGACGCCGGTCACTTAGTGGCGATCAGCGTGTTTGAGGGCGTGATTGTCTTCACGCCTCAAGCAGGCGTTTCGCAATCCGTATTCTTTGGCGTGATCGACCGGATCGCGCTTGCTGTCGCCTATGCTTCCAGCAAACGCTTGGCGATCACTTGTGCTTGAATCTCCGCGGCGCCTTCAAAGATATTGAGGATGCGTGCATCGCAGAGCACGCGAGAGATGGCGTACTCCAGCGCAAAACCGTTGCCGCCATGGATTTGCAGCGCGTTGTCGGCGTTCGCCCAGGCGATGCGCGCGCAGAGCAGCTTGGCCATACCGGCTTCGACATCGCAGCGTCGGCCCTCATCTTTCTCACGGGCGGAGAAGTAGGTGAGCTGGCGGCCAATCATCGTTTCCACTGCCATCATGGCCAGCTTGTCGGCCACGCGGGGGAAGTGGATCAGCGCTTTGCCAAACTGTTGGCGGTCCTTGGCGTATTGCAGACCAAGATCAAGCGCTGACTGCGCCACGCCCACGGCACGGGCTGCGGTTTGGATGCGGGCTGATTCAAAGGTTTCCATCAGCTGTTTGAAACCGTTGCCTTCGCTCTCACCGAGCAAGTTGCCTGCTGGGACTTCGAAACCATCAAAGGCGATCTCATACTCTTTCATGCCGCGGTAGCCGAGCACTTCGATCTCGCCACCGGACATGTTGGGATGAGGAAAGGGGTCTTCGTCGCTGCCGCGCGGTTTTTCGGCGATGAACATGGAAAGGCCCTTATAGCCCGGTTCATCGGGGTTGGTGCGCGCAAGCACGGTCATGATGTCGGCGCGCACCGGATGGGTGATCCAGGTTTTGTTGCCGTTCAGTGTATAGGTATCGCCGTCCAGCGTGGCGCGCGTTTTGAGCGAGGCCAGATCAGACCCGGTGTTCGGTTCGGTGAACACGGCGGTCGGCAAGATTTCGCCAGACGCGATGGCTGGCAGCCATTTTTCCTTCTGCGCATCGGTGCCGCCGCAGAGGATCAGTTCAGCAGCGATTTCTGAGCGCGTACCCAACGACCCGACGCCGATATAAGCCCGCGACAGCTCTTCGGAGACGACGCACATGGCCTCCTTTCCGAGGCCCAACCCGCCATACTCTTCTGGGATCGTCAGACCGAAAACGCCGAGTTCTGACATTTGGCCGATGATTTCCATTGGGATGTAATCGTTGGCCAAATGCCACTCATGGGCGTGCGGCTCGACCGCATCGGCAGCAAAGCGACGCATTTCGGTGCGGAACGCTTCCATCGTCTCGTCCAGCCCGTCGGCACCAACGGTCGCCGCGCCAGAATCTTCCATCATGGTGGCGACAAGGCTGGCGCGCTTGGTGGTGTCTGAGCCCAGAGCAATCAACGCCCGCACCGATACGTTGTCGGAAAAGGCGCGCGCGGCCTCTGGTGAGACTCCAAGTGCGGCCAGGCGAATAATCTCGCCCTGGTTCATCGGGATGCCGCCTTCAATCTGCGCCAGATACTCCGCAAACCCGATTTCGAGGATCAGCGCTTCGGTTTCGCCATAAAGGCCATCACCTTGCAGGCGCTGTGCATAGGCGATCAGCTCGCGCAGGGCTTCGCGGTAGGTGGCAAGCCAGGCCAGACCGTGTGCGGCATGTTGATGCTGTTCCAGCAGGGCGCCTTTCACCCGATCACCTTCCATGGTGATGGCTGCAACCGATTGCTTGGCAGCGTCATAGACGGTGTTCACCGCTTCCAGCGCATCGGCGGCCAGAGCCAAGCTGTTGGTATCGTCGATGGAAAGATCTTCGGCCAGGCTCATCGTGGTGTCCTCGTCGTTTGTCCGGATGGGCTTTTGCCCGGTCTGTCTGGCATCAGCGTATTTGTGCAGCGCAAAATGATTGACAGTTTGCACTGCAACAACCCCGCCGATGGGCCTAGTTGAACGATTGCATTCGCGCGCTAACAGCGCTCACGCGGGCTTCTTGTTGACCAGGTAAACGCCGAACACGGTGATCAGCATGCCAAGGATCGCAATCGGGGCGAGGTCTTCGCCGAACAGCAGCCAGGCTTCCAGCGCCACCAAAGGCGGTATCAGGTAGATCAGTGTTGCAGCGCGCGACACAGCACCATGACGAATGAGCAGAAGCAACAGCCCTATGGCGGCCAGCGACAGGCCAAACACCGACCAGGCCATGATGGCGACGCTTTCCAGATTAATGGCGATGTGCATCTCTTCCATCAGATAGGCAAAGGGCAGTGTTGCCAGCGTCGCGCCGATGTACTGGATCAACGAGATGGCGCGCAGATCACCGCCTTGCAGGAAACGCTTTTGGTAAAGCGTGCCCAAAGTCACAGAGATCATGGCCACCACATTGATGATGATCAGCCAGGTGGCTGCGGCAAACGCCTCGCCTTCCAGTTCCAGCAGTCTTGGCAGCAGTGCGATCACCAAGCCACCAAAGCCAAGGCCCAGACCTAACCACTGTCGACGGGTGAGATGCTCTGAAAGCCAGGTGACGGCGAGCACCGCCGTGATCAAAGGCTGCAAAGCGGCGATGAGACCGGACAGCGGTGTGGCTAGACCTTCGTCGATCACATACCAAACGCCGCCAAGATAAATCGCGTGCAAAAGCACGCCTGATGCCAGGCCGTGCGCCCAGAGCCGCCGGTTGCGCGGCAGTTTCACGCCAAATGCCAGCATGATGAGGAAGAGTGCGATGGCTGCCAGCGCGTAGCGCGCAGCAAGGAATGTCAGCGGATCGGCCAGCGGTGCCGCGGCGCGTGCTGCAATCCACCCCGTTGACCAGATGAGCACGAAAAGAACAGGCGCAAGGCGCAATAGCATTTTGGGCTTTCGAGGGAATGCGAACGATGCTGCGGCTTAGCGAGTTAGATGTGGTGTGTCATCTGTTCTGATCACCCCGGCACATGGTAAGCCGTAAACATCAGGCGTCATCCCTGGGCTTGTCCCAGGGGTCCATTCCGTAGAACAATCTGCTTCATTGAGCTGACCGGCGAGGATGACGTTTGGTGGATGACACTGTTGCTATCCAGCCGCGTCGAGCGCATCCTCAAAGGTGCGCAGGCCGGGTTTGGGCGATCCAACCAGGCACGCCATATTGCCGGGCGCGTGCTGGTTCTTGTACATTTTGGTGTGTGCCTTGGGAATGTCGCGCCAGGAAAAAACCTCTGACATGCAGGGGTCAATCCGGCGCTCAATCACCAGCTTGTTGGCAGCAGCGGCCTGTTTTAGATGGGCGAAGTGGCTGCCTTGCACACGCTTCTGGTGCATCCAGACATAGCGTGCGTCCATGGTGAGATTGAAACCGGTGGTCCCAGCGCAAATCACGATCATGCCGCCGCGCTTACACACGAAGGTGGAGACCGGGAAGGTACTCTCGCCGGGGTGCTCGAACACGAAATCGACGTTCACGCCTTTACCGGTGATGTCCCAGATGGCCTTGCCGAATTTGCGCACTTCAGAAAACCAGGTGTCGTAGTCATCAGAGCCGACTTTTGGCAGCCGTCCCCAGCAGTTGAAGTCTTTGCGGTTGAGCACGCCTTTGGCGCCGAGCGACATGACGAAATCGCGCTTGTCCTCATCGGATATCACACCGATGGCATTGGCCCCGGCGGCCGCGCAAATCTGTGTGGCGAACACGCCCAAACCGCCCGAAGCGCCCCAAACCAGCACATTGTCGCCCGGGCGCAGCACATGCGGGCGGTGGCCGTAAAGCATGCGATAAGCAGTGGCGAGCGTCAGCGTGTAGCAAGAGGCTTCTTCCCAGGTCAGATGCTTGGGCCGCGCCATCAACTGGCGCGCTTGAACCCGCGTGAACTGGGCAAACGAGCCATCCATGGTTTCATAGCCCCAGATGCGTTGGCTGGGCGAGAACATTGGGTCACCGCCGTTGCATTCCTCATCATCACCATCGTCCTGGTTGCAGTGGATGACAACTTCATCACCGACTTTCCAGCGCTTCACCTTCGAGCCCACGGCCCACACAATGCCGGAGGCGTCCGAGCCGTTGACCACATAGTCGTTCTTGATGAAATCGAAGGGTGAAATCGGTTCACCGAGACCCGCCCAGATGGCGTTGTAATTAACGCCAGCTGCCATAACGAAGACCAGCACCTCATCGTCGCCAATCTCCCAGACCGGCACGACTTCCTGCTGCATGGCGACTTCCGGCTCACCGTGGCGTTCACGCCGCACGGCCCAGGCATACATGTTGGCTGGGACATGGCCGAGCGGCGGTATCTCGCCAATCTCGTACAAGTCTTTGATGTCACCGGAGGTTTCGGCAAGTGCCATGGTCTGGCCTCTCATGCATTTGGAAAATGGTGCAGTGAACTATGCATTGCTGCGCTGCAAAAAACCATACGACCAATGTCCGTCAGGGTGGTGCTTCGCCCGGTGAAAGGCACGCAAGCACGGTTAACGCCGATTAACGCTCTTTTCTCCTATCGATAAACTGGCTGTTCACGCGCAGCGTCTACAATCATGGGTTGAAGGGACCGTCTGGCGACGCAAGCGGGCGGCTGCCCTATGACGTAAGGACACTGTGCCATGGCCGGCCTGTTACCGCCTTTCGTGATGGACAATCTGTGGTTCATCTTCCTCATCGCTTCCGTGCTGACCTGGCCGATGGCGTGGTTTGCTGATGGTGCGTTCAAGGACAACGCGTTCGGCTTGATGGGTAATTATGTGATCCTGATGATCGGCTCTTTGGTCGGCGCGACTTTGCTGATGGTGCATGTTGGTTCGGCCAATCAGGTGATCAACGCGCCGCATTTGCCGTTCTTTGCGGCTGTGGCAAGCGCCTCGACGTTGATCTTGGCGGCGTGTTTTCTGAAACGTTTGCTCTCGCGCTAGCCTTTTTTGTGGTCGTCAGTCTTTCTGCGGCGTTGCACCCAAAGGCGAGGTGACGCTGGGCGTTTTGCACCCTATGCTGCACTGCACATAGTCGGACAAGGCGCCAGAGATATGAGCGAGACACCGCAAAAAGACCGTCAGACAGACCGTCCTTGGATTTTCCGCACCTATGCCGGGCACTCCACGGCCAAGGACTCCAACGCGCTTTATAAGACGAACCTCTCCAAGGGTCAGACAGGTCTGTCTGTCGCCTTCGACCTGCCAACTCAGACTGGCTATGACCCCGACCATGTGTTGGCACGTGGCGAGGTGGGCAAGGTCGGTGTGCCGATTGCCCATCTGGGTGATATGCGCACGCTGTTCGATGGCATTCCGCTGGATACTATGAACACGTCGATGACCATCAACGCCACGGCGCCCTGGCTGCTGGCGCTTTATGTGGCGGTGGCGGACGAGCAGGGCGCGGATCGTGGTAAGCTGGCTGGCACCACGCAAAACGACATCATCAAGGAATATCTCTCCCGCGGCACCTATGTGTTCCCCCCTGAACCGTCGATGCGGCTCACCACCGATATGATCGGTTGGACCTACAAAAACACGCCCAAATGGAACCCGATGAACGTCTGCTCCTACCATTTGCAGGAGGCGGGTGCGACGCCGGTGCAGGAGCTTTCCTTTGCGCTGGCCACGGCGATTGCCGTGCTTGATACGGTGAAGGCGCGGGGCATCATTCCGGACGAGGATTTCCCAAAAGCGGTTGGGCGTATCTCGTTTTTTGTAAATGCTGGCATGCGGTTTGTCACCGAGATGTGCAAAATGCGAGCGTTTGTCGATCTGTGGGACGAAATCTGCGAAAAGCGCTACGGCGTCGACGACCCGAAATATCGCCGGTTCCGCTATGGCGTGCAGGTGAATTCGCTGGGGCTGACCGAGCCGCAGGCGGAGAACAATGTCTACCGTATTCTCATTCAAATGCTCGCCGTAGTGCTGTCGAAAAAAGCCCGCGCCCGCGCTGTTCAGTTGCCTGCCTGGAATGAAGCGCTGGGCCTGCCGCGCCCTTGGGATCAGCAATGGTCGCTGCGTATGCAGCAGGTGATGGCATTTGAAACCGATCTGCTGGAATTCGGTGATCTGTTTGATGGCTCCAAGGAAGTGGACGCCAAGGTTGAAGCCTTGAAAGAGGAAGCGCGCGCTGAACTGGCACAGATCGAGGCGATGGGTGGGGCAATTGCGGCCATTGAAACCAGCTACATGAAACAGCAGTTGGTGAGTGCTAACACCGAACGGCTTGAGGGCATTGAACGCGGCGACCAAACCGTGGTTGGCGTCAACCGGTATGAAGAGAGCGAAGAATCGCCTCTTGGCACGGGCGAAGGCGCGATCATGGTCGTGCCCGATGGTGTTGAGGATGATGCCATCGCAACGCTGGAAGCTTGGCGGGCGCAGCGTGACCCAAGCGCCGTGGACAAAGCGATTGCTGGCTTAAAAAACGCTGCAGAAGGCCATTCCAACATCATGGATGCGTCAGTGGAAGCCGCCAAAGCCGGTGTCACGACCGGTGAATGGGGCGCGGCCCTGCGCTCCGTCTATGGCGAATATCGAGCTCCGACCGGTGTCGGTAAAGCCGCACGTGCCGATGTTGATGATCTTTCAAGCGTGCGGGCCGATGTCGATGCTGTCTCGGCCAAAATGGGTCGGCGCCTCAAAATGCTGGTCGGCAAGCCGGGCCTCGATGGTCATTCCAACGGGGCAGAACAGATTGCCGTGCGCGCACGCGATTGCGGCATGGAAGTTGTCTATGAAGGTATCCGCCTGACACCGGCAGAAATCGTCAATGCTGCCATTGAAGAAGATGTGCACATTGTGGGTTTGTCCATCCTCTCAGGCAGCCATGTGGCGCTTCTGAAGGACGTGATAGATCGCCTTCGCAAAGAAGGCGCCGACGATATACCTGTGGTCGTAGGTGGTATTATACCACCTGAAGATGAAACGGCGCTCAAGGCCATGGGTGTTGCTGCGGTTTACACGCCCAAAGACTTCAAAGTGAACACGATTATGGCTGATATTGTGCGCATTGTAGCTGAGCGCCAAGAAAAAGCAGCTTGAGCCGATGTTTAATCGGCTAAATCATTAAACTCTGATGGAACGCGCTCACCGGCGGTTAAACCGCGCTTGGTTAGGTGGTTTTGTCCAGCACAATAACGCGGCAGGTCTGGCCGATGCGGCCAAAATGGGTCGCTTGTTCGTGTGCGCGCACTGTGATGAGGCCATCGGCCACCAGTTGGTCGATGGCCTTTTCAAAGCGCATTTTTTCCCAGGCACCGTCATAAATATTAAGGGCGAAAAGCCCGCCAGGCTTGATGGCGCCCATCACCGGTAGCAAAGCTTCCGGGCCGACATGACCCAATGTGTAGAGCCCGCTGGAAACAGCCGCATCATAACCACCGGTTTCAAACGGCAAGGCTTTGGTGGCGTCAGCAGGTTTGAGCGTTTGGTAGAGCCCTGTCTTGGTCGCTTCACGCAACATTTTATCGGACAGATCAAAGCCATCCATGGTTCCGCCTGGAAAGCGGGCAAGCACCGCTTTTGCGGTCAATCCCGTGCCACAGCCAGCATCGAGCACTTTGGGATTAGCCATGGTCAGATGTTCGGCCAGAGCATCGGCCACCAATTGCGGCGCGCGGTAACCAAGTACACCTACCAGGCCGTTGTAGCTGCCGGGCAGGCGGTTGTAGAGCAGGCCAAAGGCGCGAACGACGGCGTCAAAGGGTTTGGATTTGCGTGAGGACGCGGAGGGAAAAGAGGGAGAAGGCATCGCCCATCTTTTCCCATTCTTCCAGGTACGTCAAAAGTGTTGGGCACCGCAGCGCCCAATAGACGCACTCACATGGCGTAAAAGAATTCTTCGCGCGCTATCTTGCCATCCTTGACGGTGTAGATGGCGATCTCGTCCATCTCGAAAGGCTCACCCGTTTCTTTGACTGTGGCTTGGCCTTTGAACGTAAGGGCAAATTTATCTGGCTGGTGCGGGTACGGCCCGCCAGCTTCTATCGACACCTGTTCCATCGCGTTGTCCCAATACGCATGTTTGCCGCGAAGGGCGTCCAGGCCCTTAAACACTTGTGGCCCGCCTCCAGGTTGCGCCAAGGCTTCAATTGAAACAACGTCATCGGCATAAAGCGTGTTGAGGCCCTCAGCCTCTGTTCCATTACGACAGTGGTTGATCAGTGCGTCAGCTATTTCTTGCAGCGTCATCGTCTTTCTCCCCGATTGGATGATGTTTGCCCATCCATCATGCCACATTGTCGCATGCTGTCATTGCACGGTTTCGTGAGCTTTCACGGTCATCCGGTTTGGCCCAACATTGTGCTTTGGCACAGTCGGTGCGAGATGGGGGCATGTCACTTCTTGCCATCGTTCTTCCCGTCTTTGGGCTTATTGCTATTGGATTTGCCGCGGCGCGCACCGGCCTTATCAAAGATCATGTCGGTGATGGCCTTTCAGACTTCGTGTTCACGGTCGCTGTGCCGTGTTTGTTGTTCAAGACGATGGCCACGGCAGACGTGCCTGAGGCCTCGCCCTGGGCCTATTGGGCAGTTTATTTTGCTGCTGTGATCGTGGTGTGGACGGGCGCCCACATGATTGTCACGCGCGGTTTTGGTCGCGACAAACCCACCGGCACTGTCGCAGGTTTTTCGGCGGCGCAGGCCAACACGGTTTTAATCGGCATTCCGCTGATCCTCACCACCTATGGCGATGCGGGACGGGTGCCGATCTTCCTCCTGATTGCAGTCCATCTGCCGATCATGATGAGTGCTGCGACCCTTTCGATTGAGCTTGGTGGATCAGAGCGCGGCAATTTTGGTGAGACGGTTCGCAAACTTGTTGTCTCTATTTTTACCCACCCGATTATCATCGGTATTTTGCTCGGCCTGATCTGGCGTTTCACAGGGTGGGAGATCCCGGCGATCCCCTTCCAAATTTTGGATATGCTGGGGTCTACCGCTGTGCCATGCGCGCTGTTTTCCGCCGGCATGGCCCTTAAACGCTACGGGTTGGCCGGTGATCTGCGCATCACGCTGACAGTGAGTTTTTTGAAGCTGATCGTGCACCCTGGGCTGGTGTTTCTGTTCGGTGCGTATGTGTTGGCGCTGCCACCGGTTTGGCTTGGTACGGCGGTGCTGTTTGCCGCCTGTCCATCAGGCATCAACGCCTATCTGCTTGCCAACCGCTACGGCACGGGGGTGCGCATCGCGTCCTCGTCCATTGCGCTTTCAACAGCGCTGGCAATTGTGTCGGTCACCGGCTGGCTGTGGGTGCTGACAAGCTGGGCGCCGGGTTAATCGAGCAATTGTGATTGGCCGCCTTTGCCGAGCGCTCTATCTACCGTTCTCTAATAAAACGGGAGGAACAATCATGTCTTTAAAACAATCTCTGCAAATGGGCGCCTTGGCTGGCGTGTTTGCTTGCGCATCCTTTGCTGCTTACGCCATGGACCAGACCCCTGCACCTGAAGGCGCGGAAGTTTATTTTATCGCGCCTGGTGATGAGGCGACGCTGACCAATCCTGTGACTATCCAGTTTGGTCTACGCGGCATGGGTGTCGCGCCCGCCGGCGTGGAGCAGATGAACACCGGCCACCACCATTTGTTGATCAATATGCCGCTCGATCAGGTGGACCTGACGGCTGGAATTCCCAGCGACGACAATCACCGCCATTTTGGCGGCGGCCAGACCGAGGTGACGCTTGACCTGCCGGCGGGCACGCATACGCTGCAATTGCTGGTGGGCGACCACAACCACATTCCGCACGATCCAGCGATCGTTTCGCAGGTCATCACGGTGACGGTGGAGTAGCCATCAAACGGGTGATCAAAGCGTCTCGCTCGATCCCCGCACGCTTTAATGACCGCAAGCTTTTCGCACCTTCAGACTTGGAGAGCTTGCGGCCATCTTCACCCAAGATCAGCCGATGGTGGTGGTAGATCGGAGTCGGCAGACCCAGCAGTTCCTGCAACAAGCGCTGCACCGATGTGGAAGGCTCCAGATCGAGCCCACGCACCACATGGGTCACGCCTTGGTCGGCATCATCGACAACCACGGCCAGATGATAGGTGGCGGGGCGGTCGCGCCCACGCAGCAGAATATCGCCCCAGACCGAGGGATCGGTCATTGTCGTCACCGGCGCGGATGTCGGTGTTTCCATGCGTTTCTCAGAAACTTTGGTCACGCTCAGTTTTTCAAGCGCCGCGGCCATGTCCAAGCGAATGGGCACATCATCCGGCATGGCAGCTGGGCGCCCCGTTCGGTCGCGCTCACCGAAGGGATAATGCGGGCTGCCATCTGGATCGCTGTCCCAAGCGATATTGTCAGCTCTCAGCCCATCGAGCGCCCGCGCGATCTGGGTGCGCGAGGCTGGCGCCGGATAGGCGAGGCCCTGATCATACAGCGTGTGAAGTGCGGTTTCGTAGGCGGCCAAATGCTCTGACTGCACGCGCACTGGCTCTTCCCAGGTTAGGCCCAGCCAGGCCAAATCATCCAAAATGGCCTCAACATACTGCGGGCGCGCGCGCGACAGATCGGTGTCTTCGATGCGCAGCAAAAAGCGGCCGCCCAGCGCATCAGCCCAGCGGTGGCATTCAAGTGCACTTAACGCATGGCCCAAATGCAGATAGCCATTGGGCGAAGGTGCAAAGCGTAAAACAGGGGCGGATGGCGTGCTCACAAACCGATGCATAGAATGTGACGACGATGTGGTCGAGGGGCTAACGGCGCTTCGTGCCGTTGATCCAGCGCTTCATAGGGCCATGGATGCGGTGGAGCATGTGCCTTTGCGGCGCTCGACGCCCGATTTTGCTGGTTTGGCGCGCATCGTGATTGCGCAACAAGTGTCCGTGGCCAGTGCCAAGGCGATTACGGCGCGCACCATCGATACGCTGGGTGCCCTGGAAGCCTATCGGTTTTCCGAAGCTGATGATGATGCATTGAAGGTATGCGGTCTGTCGCGACCCAAACAACGCACCTTGCGCGCCATCGCAGAAGCTTTGCCGGACGACGACGCGTTTGCTCGTTTGAACGCGCTAGATGTGGCGGCGATGGAGGCAGATCTCATCACCATCAAAGGTATCGGGCCCTGGACGGCACAGATCTATGTGCTCTTTTGCGTGGGTCACGCCGACACGATGCCAGCCGGTGATCTGGCCCTGCAAAAGGCTGCCGCATGGGCGCTGGGGCTGGATGAACGCATGAGCGCTGAAGCCCTGACAGAACGGGCGGAAGCTTGGTCGCCCTGGCGCGGCGTGGCGGCGCGGCTTTTATGGTCATACCATGCGGTTGTGCAGGATGGCCGCTCTGGCATCGCGCTTTAGAAAGGTTTGTTTGCCGCGAGCAGTCGATTTTGCCCGCGACTCTGTGTGTCTTCACAAGCCTGTCACACGCGCTATACATACGAATGTGCGTAACAATTGTGTTGTGCGAATCGGACCGGGAGCAGAGCTTGACCGTCGCCGTTTCTTCTGAAGAGTTTCGAGCCACCGGTCACCCGGTGGTTTCTTCTGCTTCCCGGATCATGAAGCCTGAGGCCTGTCCGGCCTTGGTGCTCAATGCCGACTTCAGACCCCTTTCCTACTACCCATTGTCGCTTTGGCCTTGGCAGGAAGCTGTGAAGGCGGTGTTCCTGGACCGGGTGAACATTCTCTCTGAGTATGACACCTGCGTGCACAGCCCGACGACGGAGTTTCGGCTGCCAAGCGTCGTTTCGCTGAAAAATTATGTGAAGCCGCAGCGCAATCCTGCGTTCACGCGCTTTAACGTGTTTTTGCGCGATCGGTTTGAGTGCCAATATTGCGGCTCACCTGATGATCTGACGTTTGACCATGTGATCCCGCGCTCACGTGGCGGCCAGACAACCTGGAAGAACATCGTGACAGCGTGCAGCCCGTGTAATCTGAAAAAGGGCGGCAAAATGCCCAAGGTCGCGCAGATGTTCCCGCGCCAGGCGCCTTATCCACCAACCGTGCATGATTTGCAGACCAATGGGCGGCAGTTCCCGCCCAACTATCTGCACGAAAGCTGGATGGACTTTTTGTACTGGGATACCGAGCTGGACCCTTAAGATTACGGGGTCATTTGTGCTTAACAACCACACCAAACGTCACCCTCGCCCTTGTGGCGGGGGTCCAATCCAACGAGAGTTCCGCAACCCTATTGCTTCCAAAACATCTTGAGGCATGGATCTCTGTGACAAGTACAGAGATGACGGTTCTACGCTCAAGTCTTTTTGGGTGGCCAGAGCGCTGCTGCGAAGCAGACTTTCATCAGCGCGGCGGCTGCAATCACGTTCCACCCGGCAAAGGATAGTCCGAGCACGCGCAAGGCTGCCTCATCGCAAAAGATGATCGTTGTTTCGCCGATCTCATCGAGCAAGCTGCCCGCCGACACGGCTGGTGATCCGCCCGCGCCACAATCATTGGGCCCGGCCCAGAAATTCCACTCCGCACCAGCCTGATAAATGCCGGTGACCATCGACATAGCAAACAGGATGCCAGCGACGGCCAGAAGCCCGCGTGGCACGCAGGCGGGCCATTTCAGTGCCACGGCAAGTGCGGCGAGCGCTAACAGGGGAATGGCGAGATAGTAACCCTCGCGTTGCTCCAAGCAGAGCTTGCAGGGCGAGTATCCGCCAACCAACTGGAAAGCCCAGGCGATGGCCAGGATGACAATGGATGCCGCAATCACACCAAGTGCGGTGCGTGCCTGGCGTTCATCGGCGGGGTAAAAGTCGTCGGTTTTTGTCGTTGCACTCATGAGCGCATGACCACCGCTAACCGGTGAAGAAGTCAACCGCCCACATGGCAAGAAGTGGCGCTGAGATCAGCAAAAACGCCACCCAGGCAAGGCCTATCAGCAGGCCAAGCAGAATCATCAATCCGTCCCGCTCAATAAGGCCGATGGATGTGATGGTCACACCAATACCGGGCACCGTGTTGGTGGAGGGCAGGGGCACCAGAATGGAGGCGGCTGGGATCATCATCAGCGCGCCGACAATGCGTGTGGCACGCGGGCCAGAAAGCGCCAGCAAGCGTGGGCGAGAGATGTGCTCGGTCCACCCGAACCATTTTTTGCCGCGCGCGACCACGGTACGCATCGCGGCGATATCAAAATCACGGTTTTTCAGTTTTTCCGGCAGCCAAGGCACGTGACGACCGGAGACCATCTGGCCGGTGAGCACGAGGATCGGCAGCGCCACGATCTGCGGGATCAGATATACAAATGGCAGGCAGCAAGGCAGCGCCAGCGCCAGCACCATCAGGCCGAAGGCACGCTCTTTGAGTGCGGTTGCCAGTGCGCCAAGCTCCAAACGCTCTGTGCCTGAGGCTTGCGCCTCCACCAACACCGCATCGATGCGGTCAAAGGCGGTGGCAGAATCACTGGACGTTTGTGCTGAAGAGGCTTGTGAAGAGATGGCAGTCATCCTGTGGTGTGGCCCTTTGATGTGGCGATGGTTGAAAAAACATTAGCGGCCAGAAGCTGCTATCGCGTTACCAGCTATGGTTACGGTGCAAAGATGGCGTGGGTTGTCAAAAGGGATGCAAAAGAGGATTGACGCTTGAGCGGATCGCAGTATGGTCCGCGCCATCTACCGAACATGATGCTTTCGGATTGCCCCTCTGGCGGAACTGGTAGACGCGCGGGATTCAAAATCCCGTTCCTTAACGGGAGTGCCGGTTCGATTCCGGCGGGGGGCACCATTTTTGTTTTGCTCTGGGCGTTCCGCCCAACCGCAGTTTCGCGGTAGGCGTTTGTGTAGCAAATGCCGAGAGCGCTGGTTCCCGATAGTTTCGACCACCACCTGATTTTATGCCTCGGCCTTAAGAAGCCAGTTGCTGCCGCGTGTTGTCGGGTTGCGTGCTGTCCTTGCTTTGCGACGCGACCCAGCGCGTAAACATGGCAGCAGGCATCGGTTTGCCGCTGTAATAGCCTTGATAATAGTCACAGCCGGTTGCCCGCAGAAAGGCCAGTTGCTCAGCGGTTTCAATGCCCTCGGCAACAACGTCTGCTTCAATGGCTTTGGCCATATCCAAAATGGTGAGAAGCAGACTTTCTGAGGCCGGGTCTTCGCCAACACCGGTGACCAGGCTGCGGTCAATTTTCAATGTCTCAAAGGCCAAAGTCTTGAGACGGCCAAGGTTGGAATAGCCCATCCCGAAATCGTCGATGGCAAAGCGTACGCCAATCTCTCGCAGTTCGGCCACCTGCCGCTCTACCAGAACGCTTTCTTCCATGGCTGTGTGCTCGGTGATCTCAATTTCCAAGGTTCTCGGATTGGCCTCATAGAGGTCCAGCCAATGCTTCACCATGTCGGCAAAACCTTCCTCATTGAGCTCCTCAATGGTCACGTTGACAGCGATCGCAAGGGTTTCAGTGCGCGTTCGATTGATCCGTGCTGCCGCCTCAATGGCCTTTCTCACCATCAATTGCCCGATCTTTGGCAACAGGCCCATACTTGCTGCAACGGGCAAGAAAGTGTCGGGCGCCAACCGTCCTTTAGAGGGACGCTCCCAGCGAATAAGGGCTTCAGCGCCGACAACTTCGTCTGATTGCACACCGAACTGTGGCTGCAAGAACATCTCAAAGCTGTCTTGCTCGACGGCCAATTCCAGATCGCGCTCAAGCGCCGAGCGTTCGATCAGACGCGTGTGCGTTGAATGATCGTAATAGCGATGCGTGTTCCGCCCGCTGCGTTTGGCTTGGTACATGGCCACATCAGCGCATTTGAGCAGATGCTCGCGGCTCGTGGCATGGGTTGGGAAAAGGGCGATGCCGATGCTTGTTGTGTTGCTGAGCTGGCAACCGTCCACTTTGAAGGGCCTGGCCATTTCAGCGACAATATGAGTTGCCAGTGCATCGGCTTTGTCGCTGGGAACGATTAGGGTGAACTCATCGCCGCCAAGCCGTGCCAACACCGCTTCGTTGTTTTCCACATCAGCCAAGTGGCGTTCGTCACTGTCCACGCTCAACAAGGTTAGGCCCTGCTCACGCATGCAGCGCGCCAGGCGGCGTGAAAAGCCCCGCAGCAGCAAATCGCCAACATGGTGACCATGGGTGTCATTGACGGCTTTGAATTTGTCCAGGTCCAGAAACATCACCGCAAAACCAGTGTCGCTCTGGGTGTAGTGCAGGGCGAGATGTTCCAACTGGTTGTTCAACCAACTGCGGTTGGGCACACCGGTAACTTTGTCCTCATAGGCAACGCGATGGATTTCATACATCGAGTTTTTCAGGTTGTGCATCATGGTGTTGAACGTGGTGCCCAACTGAGCAAACTCATCATTGCTTTTGAGCGAAATCTCTGCGTCCAAATCTCCATCTGCGGCGCAGCGCACCGTTTGGGTCAGCTCAATCAAGGGGCGGCTGAGGCGACCTGCCACCATGCGGCTGAAGGCCAACCCAACCAAAAGGAACACACATCCCGCCATGAGGTTGTTGAGCAGAACCGCGTTCATTTTGCTGGCGAGGTCTTTTTGGCTGTAGTCAAGGCGCAGCACGCCCAAAACACTGTTGCCGACGATCAACGGGGCAGCGACATGCACGGCGCGGTCTGCATACACATGTTGTGGAGCCCTCGTTTCTAGCACCTGTTCGATAAGTGGGTCGGTGACCAAAGACAGGAATTGCATATCAACGTCGCCACCGCTAACCAGCAGCCATCGCTGAGGGTCGACGAGGAACAGCCGTTCGACATCGCTTCGACTGCCGACTTCCTGGAAAAAGACTTCCAGGTCAGCAGGGTTGTTTTCAAGAATGTAGGGAATTGAGACTTCCTGGCTCAGTGAAACCAGATGGTCGGCGGAGTGTTCCAAATGTTCAAGGAGCTGGCCGCGTTGTGTCTGCATGTTGATGGTGATGACAGCCGCGACAAAAACAATGATCAAGGCTGAGAAAACCAGCATGAGCCGACGCGCCAGTCCGAAGGTCAACGCCTGAAACCGTTTAGAAATGCTGTCTTTCCCCCCCATCGCGCTGCGCCTACAGAAGGCCCATCACATCCAGCTCATCAACGAGCTGGAACAGGGGGTCGAAGGTTGCTTCACGACCAAGCGGAAAATCATCAAACCGCGTGGTGTGGAAAAACGCTTCCATCGCTTCAACGCCTAGTGATGTGTCTTCCATGTGGCGCAGCACGGTGGCTACTTCATCGACAAGCGCGCTGTCCATGCCGGGTCGGTGCAGCACCACGTTGCGGGGCAGGTGAACGCTGCGGGCGAGCACGCGGAAGGCGCCGGGCTGAGCAGCCTCAAGCCAAGCCCATCCACGTGGGTCTGTGGCAGCAGCATCGATCATGCCGCGTGCTAGCCAGTAAACCGTGTTGCGATCCGAATGGGTGAAGACGTACCCAATCTCATCGGTTTGCGGTTGATGATCGTCCAGCAGCGGGCGCGGGTGCAGTCCAGACCGGTGCATCATAGCAGCAGGCAGCATGTACCCTGAGGTGGAGTCAGGCCCTTCAAAGCCAATCGTGGCGCCGCCCAAGTCTGCCAAGCCAGATGCCAGGCTATCGCTGGGCACGATGATGAGCGAGAAATAAGTTCCAACGCCATCTTTCCAGCGACGTAAAAACGGCACCGCGCCGGAATCACGGGCCACGTGGGCGGCCACCAATGGGCTGTCGAAGTAAAAGTCAACTTCGCCATCGCGTATCGCTGTGGCCATCGCTTCGGAGTCCGGCAGCACAGTGATCTCAACCTGGTCGATGCCTTGCTGCGCCAGGTGATCTTCCAGATAGGCCGAGAGCGGCGTGAAGCATTCGATGGCTTGACGGGGCTCATCGTTGATCAAACCAAGCACCAGAGTTTCAGCCTCTGCGGTGCTGAGCGAACACATGGCGAGAAATGCGATGCTAAAGAAAGAGAACAGGCGCATATAAGCGGATCGACCTGATGCAATGGGAAACGCGACGTGACCGTTCTTTTACAACTCATAGTTTCAGCGTCGGTTAAGGCGCTGGTTGCTTCGGGTAGGAACCAAAAAGAGGCTTAACGAACTCTGACCAGGCTGACAGGCTTGTCGCTCTTACTGGCCAGCGTTGGTCTTTTGGTAAGGCTGGTTGTCGCGATGTGATAGCAACTTTCCGTTGCAAGGGTGGACACTGAGGGCTGACGCCCTATGCTGGTGTTCATGGAAGCGCGTGGAGGTGCTTTGCCAATGAGGGCATGACACTTCCCACCCACGCGCACTGCCACGTAGGTGCCGATGGCACGGGAGACTTTGTTCATGAAAATCCTCACTGCTGCAGGGCTTGGCCTTGCGACCCTTACGGCTGTCTCAGCCTTTGCTATTGTGCCTGCCAGCGCGCAGGAATGCCCCATTGACCGGCCGGTGAATATGGCTGGCTTGGGCTATGAGTCACACGCTTTCCACACCGAAGTTGTCGCCACCATCATGCGTGAGGGTTACGACTGCGAGGTGGAGATCATTCCGGTGGAAACACTGGCTGGGTTCACCGGTCTTGCTCGCGGTGATTTGGATGCAAACATGGAAATCTGGACGGCCAACCCGCCGCCCGCATGGCAAGAAGGCTTAGACGCCGGCACGCTGGTAGACCTTGGCCCGAACTTTCCGGCTGCTTTAGAGGGCTGGTTCGTGCCGCGTTACTTGGTGGAAGGCCCCGATGCGCCTGCGCCTGATCTGCGTACGCCTGCTGACCTTGCCCGCTATGCTGAGCTATTCGCCGACCCGGAAGACCCAGACAAGGGGCGCTTCTACAACTGCGTTGCCGGTTGGGTGTGTGAAGAGATCAACACCAAGAAGCTTGAGGTTTATGGCCTCACTGATCTGTACACCAACTTCCGCCCGGGTTCTGGCGGTGCTATGGCCGCTGACATTGTCTCGCGCGTGCGCCGCGAGCGCCCTGTTGTGTTCTACTATTGGGCGCCAACAGGCCTGTTTGGCCAGGTTGGTGACGATCTGATCCAGCTGGAAGAAGAGCCTTTCGACCAGGAAATTTGGGATGCGATGCGTGAAAGCGATGAGCCGACCGCCACAACCGCATACCCATCGTCTCCCGTCCATGTTGGTGCCAATGCTGAGTTTGCAGAAGCCGCACCTGCATTGGTGGAGCTTTTGACCAACTACGAGACCACCACGCTTTCGACCTCGCAGGCTGTGGCGTTTATGCAGGATAATGACGCTGATGCCGATGAGGCAGCGGCCAATTTCCTGGAAACCACCACGGATTGGGAAAGCTGGGTGCCCGCTGATGTCGTTGAACGGGTACGCGCAGCGCTCTAAACAGACTCTACATTTCAACGTGCGGCGTGTAGAACGCCGCACGTTTTTCTTTATGGTTTTCTTTTCCGGGCCCAAGGCAGGATAATTTACGTATGTTTGAAGAGTTGGAATGGAACGGCATTTTTGTCGATGTCGGGCGCATGGTGCGTCGTGCGACAAATGATTTCGTGGAGTTTCTGGTCATCACCTATGGCGACCAGTTTGAAGCTTTCTCCAACTCTATCCTGGGTATCTTGGTCTGGATTGAACGGCTGCTTCTCGGGCGTTCCGAGCCGGAGATCATTCTGCTGATCGTTTTTGGCGGGCTGATCAGCCTGTTTGTCTACCAGATTTCCAAGAACGCGATTTTGGCAGGTTCGGTTTTCGCTATCGAGGCCGCATTGTTCTTTATCTCGCGCTACACGACGACCGTGGGCGAGGATATCATTCAGCCGATGGATTGGCTGTGGGTGCAGGAACTGCAAATCATCGCGCTCATTATGCTGATCGCCTATGCGGCCAGCCGCAAAATACCGCTGGTGATTATGATGGGCGTTGCGATGTATGTCATCGGCGCGTTCGATCTATGGGATCAAGCGATGCAGACCATCGCGATTATGTTGGTTTCGATCCTGATTTCGGTGGTCATCGGTGTGCCCGTCGGCGTGATTATCGCACGCTCCAACCGCACGCGCTCGGTGGTCAACCCCGTGCTTGATCTGATGCAGACCATCCCAAGCTTTGTGTATTTGATCCCCGCAGTGATGTTGTTTGGCCTTGGCAAGGTTCCGGCGATCATCGCCACCGTGATCTATGCCGTGCCGCCGCTCATTCGCCTAACCGACCTTGGTATCCGCCAGGTGGACAGCGAGGTCACCGAAGCTGGCCGAGCCTTTGGCGCAACACGTTTCCAGGTGCTTAAAGATGTGCAACTGCCGCTGGCGATGCCGTCGATCATGCAAGGCATCAACCAGACAACCATGATGGCGTTGGCCATGGTGGTGATCGCCTCGATGATTGGTGCGCGCGGTGTCGGCGAAACGGTGCTGCTTGGCTTGCAACGCAACGACCCTGGTCGCGGCTTGCTTGGCGGGCTGGCTATCGTGGTGCTGGCCATCGTGTTTGATCGCATCACCCAGGCTTATGGCGCGCGCATGCAAAGTTATCGCGCCGCCGGTCACTGATTTATTTCTTCAACAGTTAGAGGCCACCTGTGGCACTTATTGACGTTCAAAACGTAACCAAGATTTTCGGACCCACTCCCAAGGTGGCCTTGCGCAAAGTGAAGGCCGGTATGGGCAAAACCGAGCTGCTGGCCGAAACCGGCCACACGCTTGGCATTCACGATGTGTCGCTGTCGATTGAGCAGGGCGAAATCTTCGTGATTATGGGCCTTTCAGGGTCCGGTAAGTCGACGCTCATCCGTCACTTCAACCGATTGATCGACCCCACCGATGGGAAGATCGTCGTGGACGGCGAAGATGTTCTGAAGCTGACCAACAAGGGGCTTGAGGGCTTCCGCCGCAGCCGCATGTCGATGGTGTTCCAGCGTTTTGGCCTCTTTCCCCACCGCACGGTGCTGGAAAATGTCAGTTATGGTCTGGAAGTTCAGGGCGTTGCAGAGAAAGAACGCCATAAAAAAGCCCGCGACTGGATCATTCAGGTTGGCCTAGAGGGCTATGAAGACCAGTATCCGAGCCAGCTTTCCGGTGGCATGCAGCAGCGCGTTGGCCTGGCGCGCGCCTTGGCCACGGACGCTGATATTCTGCTGATGGATGAGGCGTTTTCGGCGCTTGATCCACTGATCCGTTCGCAAATGCAGGATCAGCTGGTGGAGCTTCAGGACAAGTTTCACAAAACGATTGTCTTTATCACCCATGATTTGGATGAGGCACTGAAGATCGGCGACAAGATCGCGATCCTCAAAGATGGCGTTTTGAGCCAGGTGGGCACGCCTGCTGACATTTTGATGTATCCGGCGGATGACTATGTGGCGCAGTTCGTGCGCGATGTGAACCGCGCGCGGGTGCTTACTGTGGATGTGGTTGCCAAGCCTCCGAAACTGCGTTTGACGGATGAAAATCTTGAAAAGGCGCTTTCCACCATGCGCAGCAGCGGTACTGACGTTGGCTATGTGGTGGAAGATAGCGGCAACTATGTCGGCTTTGTCACTGAGAACAGCTTGGAAGAAGCTATCGCGGCGCCAGGCTCACCAAGTTTGAGCGATGTGGCTGATGATGGCCAGCAGTTGGACTATTCAAGCTCCATCGAAGAGGCATTGCCAACGGTGTTGGACACGGAACACCCGGTTCCGGTGGTCGGCAAAGATGGCGATCTGACAGGTGTTCTTTATCCCGATCAGGTGGGTGAGGTGCTCTCCCCGTCAGCTGTGCAGGCTGTCAACGATGATGAACCGCTTGCTGATGGCGAGGAGACGGCTAACGAACCTGCGACATTGGCGGCCAATGATGCCAATACAGTCGAGGAAACTGCTGCGGAAACGCCGAATGCTGAGTCTTCCTCTGATGCATCAGAGGAACCCGCTGAGGATAATGCGAAGACCGATGAGGCTGTCGATGAGCGCAAGGCAAGCGCCTAGGCCGGTTGGCGTTTGAAGCTGTTTGTTGCGCCGCACGCTGATCGCTTTTAAGACACGCGCATGAGCGATGATCCGAAGTTTCATATGATTGCAGGCGCGGCACAGCCCGTCGCGCCGTTTTCTCACGCCGTTGAGGCCGATGGTTGGGTGATCCTGACTGGCCAGATGCCAACCGACCCAGATGACCCCGCCGCGCCCTTGCCCGATGGTATCGTGGCGCAAACGCATGCGGTGATGCGCAATCTGGAGATCGTTTTGGCCGGGCTTAAGCTCGATCTTTCGCACGTCATGCAGTGCCGCTGTTTCTTGACCCAGTTCGAGCGTGATTACCCAGCTTTCAACGAGACCTATCAGACCTATTTTCCCGCTGATCGCCGCCCGGCGCGCACAACTGTGGGCGTAACAGGGCTTGCGGTGGGCGCACTGGTGGAGATCGACATGGTTGCTCGGCGAACCGATACATCATCGGGCGGGCTAGTGCTTCCCAAGGTTGGGTATTGGTCCGAGCCGAGCGCTTGATGATGACTGCAATGCTTCGCCCCTTTCTGCTTGTTTTTTTGCTCGGTTTGGCTGGGCCAGCCTTGGTTGTTCCTGCATGGGCGCAAACAAGTGTTGAAACCCCAAGTAACCCCGGAACCTTTGCCGACATTGCCCAAGGGGAAATCGGCGCTGGAAGCACCGGCCAAAGTGCCGCTGAAGGCCCCGTACAACAGCTGGCTGACTGGTCAGACGAGCTGGATACGATCCGCCAAGAGCTGACACGCGAAAGCTTGACTCTCGACGCGTTGGCATCGCTGCGCGATGAGGTTTCGGCGGTACGCAACGCTATCCAGGTGATTGTGAATGAGTTAGCGCCACGGCTGACTGAACAGCGCGCCTTGCTGGAGGGCTTGGCACCGGCGAATGGCGAGCTGGTCGAAACGCCTGAAATCAGCGCTCAGCAAGATCGCATCGCCACCTTGGAGCGCGAGTTACAACCCGCCGAGCTGCTGTTAGGCCGCGCCAATGCACTGCACGATGAGATTGTCTCGCGGCGCGCGGTGGAGTTCACCAACCGCTTGTTTGAGCGTTCGTCTTCCATTCTGACGCCGCATCTTTGGTCAGACGGCTTGGGCGATGTGCCGCGCTTAACGCAACGGCTAAGAGAACTGTCGACCAACTCCTGGAATTCTGTGCGCGACCGGGCAACGCCTTCAGCCTTCGCTGGGCTTGGTGTTTTGGTTCTGGTGCTGCTCTTGCTGGCGATTCCACTGCGCCGGTTTGCTCTGCGTAAAGCCGCGCGCGCCGACACCAAGGATCCAACGAGTTTTGATAAGACACTCGGTGCGTTGCGGATCGTGTTGGTGAGCACGCTTATCCCGGCGGTTGGTTTCTTGTTGCTGTTGTTTGGGCTGGAGTCGGTTGGTGGCTTGTCGCTGCGCGCCAAGGCCATCATCAACAGCATTGTCTCCAACACCGTTCTGTTCTTCTTCATCAGCGGTATCGTGCGGGCATTTCTTGCACCCGGCCTGCCCGCCTGGCGCTTGGTGCCGGTGGGCAATGGCTATGCGCGCACCGCTGAAGGGTTCTTTCGGCTTGCCGCCTTTGCCTATCTGGTGGGTGAGGTGTTGCGGACCATCGCGGCGGTGTTCGTATCGCCATTGGTTGTGGTGCAACTGCTGGAAGCCATGCCGTCGCTTTTGGCGGCTCTCTCTATTCTCCTTGCTTTACGCGCGGTGCTGCGTGGGTTGAGCCCCAGCGAGGGCGATGAAACGCCGCCAATCAGCCATATTCTTTGGCGCTGGACGTTGCCCATCACCGGCCTGGCTTCCCTGGCTGTCGTGGGTGCGCAGCTGTT
This sequence comes from Pseudomonadota bacterium, assembly GCA_039814945.1. Taxonomy (GTDB): domain Bacteria; phylum Pseudomonadota; class Alphaproteobacteria; order Rhizobiales; family MH13; genus MH13. The sequence continues at coordinate 70,785 of JBCCAF010000005.1, read as the reverse complement.
TGGTTACCTAGCGCTGGCCGCTTTCATCGTTGATCGGTTGATCTGGACGTCCGTTGTGTTGGCGGCGCTGCATTTGGCAGCTGCCTTGGTCGAGGGTCTGATGTCGGCGACCTTGCAGGAAGACACGCGCACATCGATCTGGTTGCACGACAATGTGGGGTTGTCGCGCTCGGGGCTGGGGCAGTTTGGCGTGCTTTTGGCAGGCCTTATCAAGCTGGTTCTTATCGTTGCTGCCGCTTCGCTGATCATCGCGCCGTTTGGCGTTGAAACTGGCCAACTGACCGATATCTTCCGGCGCGTTTTCACTGGCATCGAGATCGGTGGCTTCTCCTTCTCGCTCTCCTCGGTGCTGATCGCCGTTGCCTTGGTGTTTATTGGTGTTGTGATCACGCGCGGCATTCAAGGGTGGCTGGAAAACCGGTACTTGCCGCGCACCTCGCTGGATACCGGACTGAAATCGTCGATCCGCACCGGCATTGGCTATGTTGGTATTATCATCGCCGCCTCCATCGGGCTTTCCTCGCTTGGCCTCAACTTAGAAAACATTGCGCTGGTGGCCGGCGCGCTTTCGGTTGGCATCGGTTTCGGTTTGCAGTCGATTGTTTCCAACTTTGTCTCTGGGCTCATTTTGCTCGCCGAGCGCCCGTTTAAGCAGGGCGATTGGATCGTCGTTGGTGAAGAGCAGGGCATCGTTAAGCGCATCAATGTGCGTGCCACGGAGCTTCAGACGTTTGATCGTGCGACCGTGCTGATCCCGAACCAGGATTTCATTGCGGGAACCGTGAAGAACCGTGTGCATCGTGACACGCTGGGGCGCATCGATGTGCCTGTGGGTGTGGGCTATGACAGCGATCCGCAGAAGGTCAAAGACATCCTGCTTGAGGTTGCTAACGCCCATCCGATGACACTGAGTTATCCGGAACCTGCGGCGTTTTTCATCGAGTTTGGCGCTAGCTCGCTGGATTTCATGCTGTTTGCCTATCTGGCTGATGTCGGCAATGGCTATGGCGTACGCTCGGATATTCGCTTTGAGATTTTTCGCCGCTTCACCGAAGAGGGCATCGAGATTCCATTCGCACAGTCCGATGTCACCATTCGTAACTTGGACAAGGTACTTGAGGCACTGGCCAAGGCGGGCGTTGCGCCGCCTGAAGGCCTTGGGGCAGGCAGTATCAGCTCCGATGAAGCCACCAAGCAAACCGGGGTGAGCACCGTTCCTGCACCAGAGCCTCTTTCCAAGGCGGCGGTTAAGCCTGACCGCACGGTTGAAACAGAGGCCGAACCATCACCGGAGGATGGCCCCGCAGGTCGGGGTTGATGATCATGTTGGCACCTTCGGCAACCTATGATGAAGCCCGCGCGGCGTTTGCCTGGAACATTCCCGAGCGGCTCAACATCGGCGTTCAAATTTTGGATGCTCCTGCCGCCCTCCATCCGGGCGCCCCGGCGATTATCGATGGTGTCACTGGGGAAATCTCAACGTTTGGCGCTTTGGCGGACGAAGCTGCCCTGCTCTCTGGTGCTTTTCTGGCCTTGGGTGCCAAGCGCGGTGACCGCGTCGCGGTGATTGCCCCGCAGGGCTCACGCACTTTGGTGGTGCAGGCAGCGATTTTGCGCTCTGGGCTGATCAGTGTGCCCTTGTCGGAGCGTTATGGCCGCGATGCGCTGGCCCATCGAATGACTGACAGCGGCGCGCGCTTTGCGATTGTTTCGGCAGCAGGTGCCGCAGGCCTTGCCAGCATTGATGATGATCTGCCTGATTTGGAGCACATTATCGCTTTGGGGCCAGTTGACGGTGTTCTTCAGTACGATGCACTGCTCGCCGATAAAGGCGAGGCTGTTCCACCGGTTGATACTGGGCCTGATGATCCTTGCCTGATGATCTATACCTCTGGCACCACAGGCCCGGCCAAAGGTGCGTTGCATGGTCACCGTGTGCTTGCGGGCCACATGCCAGGGTTTTTGTTTGCCCATGGTGGCGCGGTGTCATCGGGTGATGTGTTCTACACACCTGCCGATTGGGCCTGGGCGGGTGGTCTTTTGAACCTGCTCTTGCCGGCTTTGGCGCAAGGCGCGCCAGTGATTGCGTTTTCGCAAGCCAAAGGGTTCGATCCGGCGCGTGTTGTCGCGATGATGGCGGTGCAAAAGGTGACCCATGCCTTTTTGCCGCCCACAGCGCTGAAGCTGATGCGCGCCAGTGTGGCCGATGAGGATGTGCGGGCAATCGGCCTGCGCTCGGTGATGTCAGCAGGCGAGGCGTTGGGCCGGGCGACCTATGAATGGGCCGAACGCGCCCTGGGCTTTGCAATCAGTGAGGCCTATGGCCAAACCGAATGCAATCTCATCATTGGATCGTCTGCAACCTATGGCGCGTCCCGCCCAGGTGCCACGGGCAAAGCTGTGCCCGGTCATGATGTGTTTGTGGTGCGTGAGGATGGCAGCGTGGCTGAACCCGGTGAACTTGGGGAGATCGCGGTGCGAGCCCCCGACCCGGTGATGTTCTTGGGCTATTGGAAAGCTGAGCATGCAACGGAGCGCAAATATCTGACCTCCGACACGCTCGGTGACCTGCTGATGACGGGCGATATGGCGATGCGCGATGTGGATGGGTTCATCTGGTTCATGGGTCGCGATGATGATGTGATCACCTCATCTGGCCATCGCATTGGACCTGGCGAGATTGAAGACAGTTTGACCGGTCACCCAGCGGTTTCCATGGCAGCGGTGGTGGGCGTGCCGGATGATCTGCGCACAGAGATTGTGCGCGCCTTTGTGGTGCTACGCGAAGGGTTTGATCCCAGCGATGCCTTGGCAGTGGAGCTGCGTGCCCATGTGCGCGCCAACCTTGCCGCCCATGAATATCCGCGCGACATCCGCTTTGTAGAAACGTTGCCGATGACGACCACCGGCAAGATTATCCGCCGGATGCTTAAGCATCAGGATTAGTGCTGGGGTGAGAGTGCTGCTTGTGCCCGCTTGGCAGCGCGCTTGATGGCTGCGCGGGCGGCTTTGCCAGCGACATAGGCTGATTTGCGCGCTTTTTCGGCCATCAAGATAGGGCCAAAGGCGCCGCTGCCACCAGGTTTCAGGTCAATCAACACGTCGGCTAGCGTCCAGTGATCGCGCCACAGACGATGGGCAATCACACTTTCCGGTGCCGCCAAACTGTCAAGCATCAAGGGTTGTTCGGCCTCTTTGGCCTCTTGCAGCAATCGTTTTGTTAGGTCCGCAAGGGTTAAAGCGCCAGGGCCTGCGCGCTCGAAGGCTTCATCATAGGCTGTTTTCCACGGCATCCAGATCGGCGCCTCTTCGGTTCCAGCTTTGATGGAAAACGTTCCGGCGATGGCTCGGGGGTTCTTGTCTGCCTCGTGCAGCATGCTGAGATCGATGCGGACGCGGCCCTCACGGGCGAGATTTTCCGCCATCTCGCGGGCAAAACCATCATGGCCGAGGCTGGTGAGAGCGGTGCCATTGCGGCCTTTCCAGCCACCTGCTTCCAGCGCTAGGAAGGTTGCCAGCGTGTTGCTTACCTCGTCGGGTGATGTTGCCGTTGTGTGCGAAAGCGCGCCGTACTCGCCAAGTTTCCGGCGACTTGCTTTGATAGATTGGGTGCTTTTGCCGCCTAATATTGTGCGCAAGGTCGCGGCTTTGGCCGCCTCGGCATCAAGTTTGAGACCAGCGCGTTGGGTGGTTTGCAGGATGTGCAAGCGGCGCCCGCTTGTCTCAATCACCTGCTGAAGCAGCGGCCATACCGGACCATCGGTCAGCATTTTTTGTATCAACAGCACGGGTGGACCGTCCTGCCGACGGGCAGCTTTTGCAAGCAGCGCTTCCAAAGCGCCCGCCGGATCTTCGGGGGAGACAAGGGGTGTTGCGACCATGGAATAGGGGTGATGCCACGCCGCCAGCGGCACTGGCGTTGGCACTGGGCCATAGCGGCCTTGGGCACGGCAAACCGGAATGGCGGCGCGTGGGATCGCGTCCTGCGGATCGGTGGCCATGCACAGGTCCACACCGTCTGGCGCCAGATGGCGCAGTGCCGGTTCTATGATCTGCGGTTCAAAGAAGATGTTGCGCTCCACCGCATTGCTCGCCAGCCAGTCATAGCCGACGGGCAGGTCTGGCGACGTTGTGGTGGTCGCGACGCTCATTCAGCCGGTCCGGAGTCCGAGACGTTGGGCATTGAAGACGCGCACGGCAAATGTGAGCAGCGCAGCGCGGGCCGCCCGGGAGCGTGGGCCGTCATCAGAAAACGCCAAATCAAGCTTCGCGCTCAAAGGTGCAAGCTTTTCGCTCAAATTGGCGGGCAGTTTTGCCGAAAGAGTTGAAAACAGGTGCACGCGGCAACCTTCCCCTAGTGATTAGGGGGTTGTTTTAGACCCTTACCACTTAAGGGTGCGTTCCTGATGATGGTGAGCGGGGTGTTAAAAATAACCAGTTTAACGGTTCGTCAATCTGCTTAGGGGATGGGTATCTAAGATTGTATTGGGGGTTAACAATGTCTTTATCCGCACTGTCCATCAAACAGCGTATCGTGCTTTGCTGCGCTCTACCGCTGATTGCACTGACCGCGATTTCCGGTTTCACACTCTACACCACGTGGAAAGAAGCCAAGGGTGCCAGCGATATGGGCCTGCTGCTCCATAAGGCTGAAATTATCGGAACGGTTGTTCACGAGTTGCAGCGAGAGCGTGGGCTCACAGCAGGGTTTATTGCCTCCTCGGGCGCAAACTTTGCCGACGAACTTTCAGCACAGCGCATTGCAACCAATGAGAGCTATGCAGAAGTTGAGCATATGCTCGCCACGATGTCAGATGTCATCGAGGTCGCTTTCGCAGATTATGTGGAAACGCTCTACCAAGATGAGGCCCGCGTCTTTGACGTGCGCACGCTGGTTGACAATGGCACGGCCAGTGTTGCCGATATGGCCAGCATCTACACCTCGTCGATCCATCACCTGATTGTGGCGTTGGAACACATTGAGGATTTTGCCCATTCTGGTGAGATGGCCGAACGCGTGGAAGCCTATATTTCGATCATCGAAGCCAAAGAGGCGGCCGGTCTGGAACGCGCCATGGGCGCTGCTGGGTTCACGGCAGGCGTCTTTGAAGAGAGCGTGTATGCCCGCATGCTTGCACTGCAAGGGGCGCAGACCACGGACTTCGCGATTTTCAACCGCCTTGCCTCGTCGAACATGAAATCCCAGTTTGGCATAGCCATGAACGATATGGTCACTGGGCCAGTCGATGCCTATCGACTGATCGCACAAGCAAATCCGTTTGGGGGCGATGTCAGCTCCGTGACCGGTCGGCAATGGTTTGATGCCAGTACCGCCCGCATTGAGGCGCTTCACGTGGTTGAAGAAGAGGCCATTCACGAGCTTGAGGCCATGGCTGAAGCCCAGGCGGCTGCAGGCATGCGGCTGCTTTATATTGAATTGGGATTGGTTTTGGCTGTCTTGATTGGTACCGGCGTTCTTAGCATGCGGGTTGCCGGTCAGATCACCGGTGGTATCGGTCGTGTTGCTTCAACAATGGATTCCTTTACCCAGGAAAACTACGATATTGAGATTGCTGACACTGATCTTAAGGACGAGATTGGCACCATGGCACGGGGGCTTCTGAGTTTTCGCGAAGGTGCACTTGAGCGCGTTAAGTTGCGCGAAGAGTCTGAGGTTGAACAGGCGTCACGTCTTGAACGCCAAGGACGCGTTGATGCTTTGGTTGAGACATTCCGTTCTGAATCGTCGGCTATGCTCGATGCGGTGACGGAAAACACGCAATTGATGCAAGGTGCGGTGACCGCGCTGAATGGCGTGGCCGACACCTCGCGTGGTCAGGTCGTGAGCACCAGCGCGGCATCTGATGAAGCCTCAGCCAATGTGCAAACGGTGGCTGCGGCGACGGAAGAGCTTTCATCCTCGGTTGAAGAGATTTCCCGTCAGGTGGTTCAGACCAACGAGATTGTTGATCAGGCCACCCGTTCTGCGGTCGATTCCAGCGAGAAGGTGACCCAACTCGCTGCTGCTGCTCAGCAGATCGGCGATGTTGTCTCGCTCATTCAAGATATTGCCGAACAGACCAACCTGTTGGCGTTGAACGCCACCATTGAGGCGGCGCGTGCCGGTGAGATGGGCAAAGGTTTTGCGGTTGTGGCCAGTGAGGTGAAATCCTTGGCAAACCAAACGGCCAAGGCGACAGAGGAAATCGCCAGCCAAATCTCTGGCATTCAGGGATCGACCACTGAATCGGCGCAGTCTATCGAGGGCATCGCCCAAACGATGCGCGATGTGCAGACTTACACCAATGCCATTGCGGCTGCGGTGGAAGAGCAGGGCTCTGCGACGTCTGAAATCTCGCGGAACATCAACGAGGCTGCTCAGGGCACCGGCCAGGTGGCCGAGGCCATGGCGACCATGAGCCAAGCTGTGGACGAGACGTCACAGTCGGCTGGTCAGGTTCAGCAGGCCTCTGGCGAGGTTACCGAGCGCTCGCACAAGCTGCGCGGTATGGTGGATCAGTTCCTCACCGATGTGGCTGCCGCTTAGGCCGAAAACCCGCCGGTTTTCATATAAAGTTCTTCCTCGGGCGTGGAAACGCGCCCGAGGATTTTGTTTCTGTGGGGGAAACGCCCGAACCGCCTGATCGCATCCATGTGCACCAGCGCGTAATAGTACAAGTTCTGATTGCCGATGGCGCGGTAGATGTCACAGCACGTGTTTTGCGCGTCCAAATCCTCGCAGTGCATGTAGGGCATGTAGAAAAAGCCGCGCGCGATGCCGTGATAGGCTTTGTCGAAGCTTTTGGCCCGTGCAGCCTCAGACACTTTCATAGCCTGCGCATCGGACGCAAACGCGTCGGGCGTGCCGCGAAATATGTTGCGTGGCAGTTGATCAAGCAGCAGCAGCAACGCCAGCGTTGTGTGCGGCGCACCCTGCCAGTGATCGAGCGCGCCCAGCCGGGCTTGCATCACCAGATCGCCAAAGCGGTCCTTGAGCATCGTGTCGGTTTCATCAGATTGTTTGTACCAACCTTCTTCGCCGATCTCCCACCAAGCATCCAAAAGTTCCAGCGCGCGATCATCCATCGGTGGGTTCCTTCATCGAACGGTTGTTTGAGGTCTGGTATTTGACGGCAGACGGTGACACAGAACGGCATGGGTGACGAGCCGATCCTTGGTGAACAGAGTGTCTTCTTGGTGGACTGCATCGGGCTGAGATGCCCCTTGCCGGTGCTGCGCGCACGCAAGGCGCTGCTCGGTCTGGCGCCCGGCAAAGTGGTGCAGGTGGAAAGCTCTGACCCGATGGCGATCCTCGATCTGCCCCATATGGCCCGTGAGGAGGGTCACGAAGTGCTCGACAGCCATATTGATGGCGATCGGGCAACGTTCTGGATCAGACGCGGGTAAGCACTATCCGGCGGGGATCGCATCGCCGACTGGTTGCGGGTTCTGCTTCAGGCAGGCGTTGAACAGATCTTCGATGCGCTTGGTTTGATCGGTGCGCGTGATGACCACAATCTGTGTGCGGTACGGTGCGAGCTTATCGACAATCGGCCCGGTGATCGGGCGGGCAGGGTGTTGCAGCGTGCCTGCTGAATGCACCGCCCAGGGTTCTGCACCTTCGCCGCCATCGATCCAGACAATGCCTTTCACACGCAACAGTTCGCCGGGCAGGTTCATGCCAAGCAGGTCCATGAACATGGCAAGCACGCGGCTTTCCAACGGCGTGTTGGTCTCGACCACGAGCGAATAAGCATGCTGGTGATCATGATCATGATCATGATCATGACCGTGATCGTGATCGTGGTTATGGTCATGATTGTGGCTGTGGTGATCGCTGTGATCATGGGCGTGCGCGGTATCGGCCATCGGTTCGGTGGGGCTTGGCACTATGGGGTTTGGCGTGATGGGGCTCGCTTGGGCCAGCAGCGTTTCCAACCAGTCGGTGTCATCGGTCAGTCGTGCCGTGATCTCCCGCCTCGCATGTGGGTTGCGCGCGCTGAGCGCTGCGTGGAGCTGATCGACCGCCTTATCGTCCACAAGATCGCTTTTTGAGATAGCCAGAACATCGGCGACAGCGATCTGAGCTGTTGCTTCGTCTGTCTCATCCAAATGGGCCAACTCCTGGGCAGCGTCGACCACGGTCACGATGCCACCGACCAGATAGCGCAGCGACAGATAGGGGTGTTTGGCGAAGGCACCCAAAATGGGGGCTGGGTCCGCCAGGCCTGTGGTTTCGATGATCAGCTGTTTGAACGGCTTGATGCGGCCATTGTCGCGGGCGCGTAAAAGGTCCTCCAGCGTCGTCACCAGCGGGCCCTGCAACGTGCAGCAGAGGCACCCGGAGGTCAGCTCCTCCACCATCAGGCCGGAGCCTGTTGCCTCGCTTTCAGCTTCTAGAAACAGGCTGTCGAGCCCAGCATCGCCGAACTCGTTGACGATGACCAAGGAGTCCGCCAGCGCTGGTGTCGCCAGCAGCTGGTTGAGAAAGGTTGTTTTGCCAGCACCGAGAAAACCGGACAGCACAAGCACCGGCATCCGGTCGGGACGTTTTGTATTCATTGGTGTAACTTAGGGTCCTGACCCTAGTTTGGGCGTGGTTGTGGTGAGGGCACGGGGATTGGCACCGCTTGGCCGACGGTGCCGAGGATTGACCCTGGATTGTTGGTCGTCGTGGTGCTGGTTGCAGGTGCGTTTGCAGGCGCTGCCAATTGCACGGCCGGGCCACTGGCCGCTGGGGCGATTTGGCCGGGCAGCGCTGTCGACGTTGCCGCTGCGGGTGCGGCGGCAGGTACCAATGCAAGTTGGCCTGACGGGGGACGGGAGATTGGGTTGGGCACCAACCAACGCCCTGCTGGCGCCACGGCAGGGCCAGTCGCCCCACCCAATGCCAAGCGAACAGGCTGTGGTTCGCGGATTACTGGGCCAAGCAGCGCATCGAGCACATCAATTTCATCAGAGCCTTCGTTTTCACCGCTGGCAGCACCGGAGTTGGGCAACACCACCGCGCTGGGATCGCTAGCAAAAGCGCTTGCCGTTGCGGTCCGGTTGAAGGCTGGACTTGAGGTGCCAAACTGCCCTGCGATCTCTTCGAACGTTGGACGCACACGCGGGCTTTGGCAAACGATGGGGCGCAAGCGGGTGGCGGTGGTTTGCACAGAGCCACGCGGGCTGAAATCGGACAGCGGTGTACCTGCGGCATCGCCGAACAGGCCACCACCACGGCGGAAGCCTTCGTCCAGCTGGTGGGCAGAGGCGGCAGCGCGTTCCAACCCTGAGCGCGCGCCCAGTGTCACGGTGATCAGCGTGCGTCCGCCACGACGTGCACCTGCCACAAGATTGAAACCACTGTCGCAAATGTAACCGGTCTTGAAACCAAAGGCGCCGCGATAGCGCTGCAACAGAAGATTGTGGTTCACCCAGCGTGCATCTCCCAGTCGGACAGCGCCCATGGAGTAAAAATCGTTACGCTCAGGATAGTCGCGCATCAGAGCCAGCGTGAGGATCGCCAGATCATAAGCCGTGGTCACCTGACCGTGATCGGGCAGGCCGTGCGGGTTGGTGAAGGTGGAGCGACTCATGCCGAGCGCACGCGCGGCGGTGTTCATCTGGTCGATGAAGGCTGGTTCTGATCCGGCAACGCTTTCAGCCAGGGCAACGGCAATATCGTTGGCGCTTTTGACCATCAGCACGCGCAGCGCGTTTTCCACGGTCAGCACTTGGCCGACGGCAAGACCAGCTTTGGAGGGTGGCTGGGCGGCGGCGTTGGCGGATATCGTGACCGGCGATTGCATAGTTACGCGGCCTAGGCGTACCGCTTGAAAGACCACGTAAGCGGTCATCAGCTTGGTTGTGGAGGCTGGATACCATGCATCAAAGGCGCGGTTGGAGGATAGCACCCGCATCGATCCGACATCGATGGTGATGTTGGGCCCATCATAGCGGCCGAGACCAGAGGTTTGTGCGTGCGCTAAGCTGCTTTGCAGAAGTGCAAAGGCCAACACAAAACAGGTGAGCAGTGGAATGCGGACGGATGACACAGGGTTCAGCCCATTCTAGCGATCAGTGTGACACAGATATGCTTGGCGCCAATATGTGAGCATTTGCGCGACTCACACCAGCTCTTATCCTCGTTTCTAACCGATGTGGCGCAAGGATGGCAAAATCACTTTTGCGTTTGTGTTTGCGCTGTTCTTTTCGTTGGGTCGCCGCCAGGCTGCCCAACAGTTAGGCTTTACCTTTTGTCGCGGGCCGTACTAGAAAATACGGATAAGCGTTGGCGCCGCCGGACTAAACCGGACGGTAAAGCAAATCAACGCAGTGTTCGAGGGAGAACTGAATGACCATTTCCACAAAACCCGTTACGAAACCAACTCGCCGTTCCGTGCTGGGCGCAGGCGCACTTGCTGTTGCGCTCACACTGGGCGTTGTTGGCGCACCGGCCACCGCGCAGGCGCAAGACGCGCAGGATTATCTGCTCGCGACCGCTTCAACCGGTGGTACCTACTATCCAGTGGGCGTTGCGCTCTCGACCTTGATCAAGGTGCGTTTGCAGCCGTCCATGGGTATCAACGTGTCGGCGATCAACTCGGCAGGTTCAGGCGAGAACATTGCTCTTCTGCGTGATGATGAGGCTCAGTTCGCCATCGTCCAAGGCCTGTTCGGCGCGTATGCGGCTACCGGCACGGGTCCGTTGGCTGATGCTGGCCCGCAGGAAAGCCTGCGCTCTATCACCATGCTCTGGCAGAACGTTGAGCATGTGGTGATCCGCAGCGAGCATGTTGATACCGGCACGGTGTCCGATATTGCGGCGCTAGCCGGTGAATCCATGTCCATGGGTCGCCAGAACTCCGGTACAATTGGCTCGAACCGCACGATCCTAGCCGGTCTTGGCATCGATATGGATGAGACCTTCGAGCTTGTTTATGCTGGCTATGGCCCATCGGCTGATGCGCTGCAGAACGGTCAGATTGCTGGCATGTCAACGCCTGCCGGTGCGCCGGTTGGTGCCGTTTCGCGCGCCTTTGCCGCCATGGGCGATGATATCACACTGCTCAACTTCACCGACGAACAGGTGGTTGCCGCCAACGGCGACTTTGATGCGTTGTGGACGCGTTACACCATCGAAGCTGGCACCTATCCAGGTGTAGATGAGGATGTGCAGACCATTGCCCAGCCTAACTTCCTGATGGTGCGCGATGATCTGCCTGAAGAAACGATCTACGAAATCACCAAGACGATTTACGAGAACTTGGCGTTCCTCGGCGGTATTCACCCGGCAACCCAGGTGATGGGTCTGGATTCGGCGATTGCTGGCCTGCCGCTGCCGCTGCACCCTGGTGCCATCCGCTACTATGAAGAAGTCGGTATCGATATCCCCGATCGCCTGCGCCCGGCCATGTAAGAGCCTGGTAGGTTTTAAGACTGCTCAAAATTGTGCCCCGCGCCGCTATGGTGGTGCGGGGTTTTTGCTTTGTGATGGTGTGAGGATGCGATGGCCGACCGACAAGTGAACGTCGACGAAGACCATGTGGAAGATGAAACCCGCGCGCTGGATGCTGGGTTCATTGGACTGGTGTTTTCCGGCTTGGCGTTGGCCGTTTCGATCTTCCATATCTACGCCAATTTCATTGGCACCATATCGACATTCTGGCTAACCGGCATCCACTTTGCCGGGTTCGCCATGCTTGCTTCCATGCGCTACCCGATGATCCGCACCCGCAGCGAAGGCGCACGCAAGGCGGTGCTCGCTTTCGATCTGGCTTTTGGCGTCGTCGTATCGGTGGCGACGCTTTTGCTGATCGCGTCAGAAAACGCGATTTATGCGCGTGGCGTGTCCCTGGCCCCGCAAGAGTGGGTCTATGCGATCATCGTCATCATCGGCGCGATTGAGCTGACCCGCCGGGCGACAGGCCTCATCATCCCCATTCTCATCATTCTGGCGCTGACTTACCCCGCTTTCTGGGGTCAGCACCTGGACAATGTGTTCCGCTTTGCCGGGCTTTCTGTCGAGACCATCGTCTTCCGCACGATCTTCACCGACGAAGGCATGTTCGGCACGATCGCCAACATTTCGGCGACGTTCGTGTTCCTCTTCATCCTGTTTGGCGCGTTTTTGGTGCGCTCTGGCGCCGGTGAATTCATCATCGATCTGGCGCGGGCTGTTGCCGGTAAATTCATTGGTGGGCCGGGCTATGTGGCGGTGTTTTCCTCTGGCCTGACTGGCACGATCTCCGGTTCGGCGGTGGCCAACACGGTCTCCACCGGCGTGATCACCATCCCGCTGATGAAGCGCTCGGGTTTTCCACCGCGCTTTGCTGCTGGGGTTGAGGCCGCAAGCTCCACCGGTGGCCAGTTGATGCCGCCTATTATGGGCGCTGGCGCGTTCGTGATGGCGAGCTACACGCAGATCCCGTACCTCGACATTGTCGCGGTGAGTTTCTTACCCGCGATGGTCTACTTTTTGTCGGTTGGCTTTTTTGTGCGCATCGAAGCGAAAAAGCTTAACATGCAGATCGCCGATGACGGTGCGCCCTCTGCCATGGATGTGCTGAAAAGGGGCGGGCCATCGTTTCTGATCCCGGTGGTCACACTGATCAGTCTATTGATCTACGGCTTCACGCCGGTGTTCGCGGCTATTTGGGCGATTCTCTCGGTGATCGTGTCCAGTTGGCTGACACCCAATAGGATGGGGCCCAAAGCGATCATGGAAGCGCTGATCCTCGGGGCGAAAAACATGATCATGACCGGCGTTTTGCTGGTCGCTGTTGGCGCCATGGTGAACGTGATCGCCATGACGGGCATCGGCAACACGTTCTCGCTGATGATCGCCGAATGGGCAGGCGGAAATTTGATGATCGCTATTGCCCTCATCGCGCTCGCCTCCTTGGTGCTTGGCATGGGCTTGCCGGTGACGGCCGCCTACATCGTGCTCGCCACGCTTTCCGCACCGGCCCTGCACGCGCTGATCCAGAACGCGCATCTGGTCTCTGCTTTGGTGGACGGCACGATCCCTGAGGTTGCGCGTATGAGCTTCATGCTCGCCGATCCAACCATCTTGCCTGCGCTGGCGGAGCCAATGACACGACCGGAAGCGCTGGCGCTGGTCCAGGCCATGCCGCAAGAGTTGCTGACGGTGGTCTACCCTCAAGTGCTTGATCCGGTGTTGATCACCACGGCGCTGCTATCGGCACACATGATCATCTTCTGGCTCTCTCAAGATTCCAATGTCACGCCACCGGTTTGCCTGACGGCCTTTGCGGCGGCGGCGATTGCCAAGACGCGACCTATGGCCACCGGGGTGATGAGCTGGAAGCTCGCCAAGGGCATTTATTTGATGCCGGTGCTTTTTGCCTACACCAACTTTTTGGGCGGCGACTTTCTGGAATCCATCTTTATCTTCATGGCGGCGACGCTTGGCGTTTACGCTCTGGGCGCGGCCATTGAAGGGCATATGGAATATCCACTCAACTGGCCGCTGCGCATCCTAACGGCGGCCTCCGGTGTCGCACTCATGTGGCCCAACACGCCACTGCTCGAAACCGCCGGAGCGCTGGTGGTGCTTGGGATACTGTCATGGAGCATCAAGAAGGACCGGGAACGGCAGGCGGCGGGATAAAACGAGTTCCATCGTCATCCCTGTGACAAGCACAGGGATGACGACCGAGAAAGCTTTGATCAGCGAACCAGCCGCGTTACGATGACATCAAACCTCATCTGGAGATCCCCATGCCCGTAAACAACCGCCTTGCTGATCGTGCTGACACCATCAAAGAGTGGCGGCGCCATCTGCATCAAAACCCTGAGATCATGTACGAGGTGCAGGAGACGGCTGCCTTTGTAGCGGAAAAACTGCGGGCGTTTGGTTGCGACGAAGTGGTTGAAGGACTCGGCCAAACCGGCGTCGTTGGCATCATCAAAGGCACCAAGGGAGATGGCCCTACCGTGGGTCTGCGCTCTGACATGGACGCGCTGCCAATCGAAGAAGAAACCGGCGTGGCGCACGCCTCCACCAAGCCCGGCATAATGCATGCCTGCGGCCACGATGGGCACACGGCGATGCTGCTCGGCGCAGCAGAGCATCTTTGTGAAACGCGCGGGTTTGCAGGTTCTGTGGCAGTGATTTTTCAGCCCGCCGAAGAAGGCGGTGCGGGCGCCAAGGCGATGATGGATGATGGGCTTTTCGAGCGTTTTGGCATCGAAGAGGTCTATGGCATGCACAATTATCCGGGGATTCCGGTGGGTGAGTTTGCCATGCGTGCCGGCCCGACCATGGCAGCCACGGATATTTTCGAGATTGTTGTGACTGGCGAGGGAGGCCATGCCGCGCGTCCGCATACGGGCATCGATCCGGTGGTCACGTCGGCGCAGATCATCACAATGTTGCAGACCATCGCCTCGCGGAACGCCGACCCGCTGGAAAGCATCGTCGTCTCGGTTACCACCATTCACGCTGGTGATGCGGACAATGTGATCCCAGAGCGTGTGAAGCTGACCGGCACGGTGCGCACGCTGATCCCAGAAATGCGCGACTTGGCAGAAAAACGCATTGGCGAGATTGTGCAAAGCGTGTCTGCAGCCATGGGGTGTGCGGCGGTGCTTGATTATGAGCGCAACTATCCGGTGGTCGTGAACCATGAGCGTGAGACGGCGTTTGCTGCCACCATCGCCTCAAAGGTGGTGGGTGCCGATAAGGTCGATACTGCCATGGCGCCAGTGATGGGCGGTGAAGATTTCGCCTTCATGCTGGAAGGGCGCCCAGGCGCCTTCATCTTCACCGGCAATGGCATAGACAGTGCCAATTTGCATTCCCCGCATTATGACTTCAACGATGACATCATCCCGCTGGGTGCCAGCTACTGGGTGGAACTTGTGGAAACGCGGCTTGCTGGGTGACTTTACCTAACATGTCATCCCGGGCCTGACCTGGGATCTAGGAATGATTATGCGGTTGCAGATCCCGGCTCACACGCGATGCGTGGTGGCCGGGATGACATTACGCTGGTTAGAAGCTGAATCCGCGCGTGACGCCGAACATCACCGAGAACTGATTGGCGCTGCCTGGCCCATCGACAATTGGGCTATCGGCTGCATCACCAATCAAGCGTTCGTAGCCTAACATCGTGTTGGCCGCCCAGTTTTCGTTGATTGCGTAGATCGCGTTGACGTTGGCGCCAATGCTTTTGAAACCGCCCTCAGCATTGTAGACGCCGTAAGCGCTGTTGGCAGCCTGCGTGGCGTTGATGCCAAAGTAAGACTGCATGTAATCATCGTCAGCCCAGCTGGCCGTAATGCCCGGCATAAGCGTGATCTGCTGCGTCACCGGCACAACAGTGCTCAGACCAAAATCAGCCACCGCGCCGCCATGGCCATCGGCAATATCCTGGCCGAACGAGGCCGTGGCGAGCGCCGGGCCCATGCGCAGATTGACAAAAGCGCCTGGCAGAATGCTGGAATCGACGTCGCCTAGGCCGGCAAGCGCCGCGTTGGCAT
This sequence comes from Pseudomonadota bacterium, assembly GCA_039814945.1. Taxonomy (GTDB): domain Bacteria; phylum Pseudomonadota; class Alphaproteobacteria; order Rhizobiales; family MH13; genus MH13. Next base: position 55,293 of record JBCCAF010000005.1, on the reverse strand, counting down.
CTTGATCGCGTCCAAAATCAAACGCCACACGCGGGCCAAAACCGACGCTCCAAGCCCCACCCGCGCTGTTGTACTCTGCCAAATTGTAGCTGAGTGCGAAGGGGGTGAAGTTGAAGCCGAAAACGTTGCGCGCAGTGATAATAGGCAGCGCCATTACCTCATATTCATCCGAGCCCTGATAGTCGGGGCTGAAGCCTGCGCCGAGGCCAAGGCGCACCTCGGCGGGCTGGCCGCCCTGGCCGAAGAAATGCCATCCCTGCTCAACACGCTCAAAAGACGACTGCGCCAAAGCCGGTGCGGCTGCCAGGCTGGCAACGGCAATGCCAACGCAAAGTGCGGTGTTCAAAGTTTGGGTCATCGGGGGGATATCTCCAAGGGGTGATAGGGCTGCCACACCAGCACTCAACTTCGGGCCAGAACAGGGCCCGTTCAGTCGGTTTTCAAGTGTGAAATTTTCTACCTGCTACATAAGCAATGGGAGGTGAGTTCAATGTTAACAGTTGGTCATGTTTACCCGTCAAATGCTTGCGACTTTGCAAGCAAACGTGCCGTTTGTTGCAGTTGCTTGATGACCTAAATCCTTGTTTTCAGGGCTTTTGAAGGCGTGCCAATGCCAATGGGCTTGCCTTTGCCAGGCGCGGCTGCCAGAGCGAAAACCGCGCTCAGTGGTCAACAAAAGGTAAATGATGCAAGCTCTTGCCCAATCCCTTGCTCAAACCATGGCCGGTGTTGAGATTTGGCTGCCCGAGGGGTTGTCGCTCGGCTTCGCGTTTGTGCTTATTGTCACCGCTTTTTTTACCGCTGCCCTTACCGCCGCTTTTGGCATTGGCGGGGGCGTGGCGCTGCTGGCCGTGATGGCCTCCATCGTGCCAGTGGCAGTTCTCATCCCGGTGCATGGGGTTGTGCAATTGGGGGCCAATGCGGGGCGTGCCATGGTGCAATGGCGCCAGGTGGTTTGGCCAATGCTCGGAATCTTCACCGTTGGCGCCCTTATCGGGGCGCTTGTCGGTGGTCAGCTTGTCGTCACATTGCCCGAGGCATTGCTGAAAACCTTTGTCGGTCTTTTTGTGCTCTTCACGCTCTGGGCGCCCAAGGTGAAGGGCGCCAAAGGTGGGCCGTTTGGATTGGCGGTCGGTGGCGTATTTGCCACCATCCTCACCATGTTTGTCGGTGCGACAGGGCCGTTTGTTGCCGCGCTGCTCGCGCCACGTTTGGATGATCGCAAGCACTACGCCGGAACCCACGCCGCCGCGATGGTTATGCAGCACGGGTTAAAGGTGGTGGTGTTCGGCTTTTTGGGTTTTGCGTTCGGCGCGTGGGTGCCGGTGATGGCCGCCATGGTCGCCGCAGGATTTCTCGGCACATTGCTTGGCACCAAGCTTTTGCACGCGCTGCCGGAAGAAACGTTTCGCACCGCGTTCAAATGGGTGCTTACGCTGCTTGCTATTCAGTTGATTGCATCAGCCACTTGGGTTTGGCTCAGCTAGGTCCCTCACCACAAAGAAATGACAGAAGCGTGCCAGGGTGCACGCTTCTGTCATCATGGGCCGATCCTTGAAGCGTGGGGCAACGAGGGCGGATCGGTGCCACTAAGTGTTAATCGCGTGGTTGGTTAGCTGCGCGTCGCGCGGTAACGCGCATTTTCTTGTTTTGTGGTGTTGTTGACGGCGGTGAGCTTTTCGTCGGTTGGTGTACCGCGTTGCAAGAACGTCGTACCGTCGGTCAAGGCCATCACCAGCTCGGCGTCTTGGCCCGTATTCTCATCAAGCGCGATGATCTTAGGCCCAGTTTTCTCTGGCGAGGTGCTATCGGCTGCCCAAGCCGAGGTGGCAAACGGCGAGACAACGGCCAAAGCGAGGCTCAATCTGATCCATCGGTTTGTCATGCTTCACCTTGGTGTGTCCAAAGCCAAAAAGATCACCTGGCGGGGAGGGAGGAAGCCCCACCAGGTGTCTTTGGTCTTATTTAGTTGAGGACGCGAACGTCTTTCAGTGTGTTGTTGTCACCATTGATGCCGACGCGAACTTTATCGCCAACCGATGCGCGTGCTGGGAAAGCGAACCACTCAACCGATTGATCCAAGGTCTGGCCTGTTGAAAGGTTGATCGTTCCAGCGGCGCGATCCACAGAGACAATGTTGGCGTCGAAGTCATACAGGCCATCATTCTCAGAATTGCCAGCCAAAGCTGGTGTTGCAGCGGCGCCGAAAGCAACGGCGAGGGCGGCGGCAGTAAGAGCGAATTTTTTCATTTTTATATTCCTTTTTATTGAAAAGATATTGGTCTTTTCTTCTGCGTTGTTGAAGAGACGGTGTGTCTCGTTCGATGAGTTGAAGATATTCCGATCTGGAAAATTCACAACGGGGGTGGCTGTCACATGGCGTCACGCGGGCGTGAGGTGGCTGCGACCGGTCGGTGAGGCGTGCGTGATGGACGCGCTTGGCGCTTGAACAAAGCTGAGCATTTGCGGCTTCATTGCGCTGACACGTTCACACGATGTGCGTGATCATGGGGCTGATTTGAGCCGTTTCTTGCGCTGCTTTTTTTCCAATGCAGCATCGTTTTTGTGCGGGGCACGGCCTGCATATGCCGTCGCGGCTCTCACAGGTCGCGATCGCGTGAGCAGTTTGGCGCACTGGGTGCGCTTTTGGTGCGATTCAGCCCATCTCAAACGCCGATCTTGACGGCCTTCTTTTAATTCGATATTTCTAGTTTTATCGAAATAAAAGGTAGCGCTATGGATATTGCTCTTGCAACTGACGGATTCTCAGCGATGGGCTCGCCGTCGCGCTTTGCTGTTCTCCAGATTTTGGTAAAGGCTGGGCAGGACGGTCTACCGACCGGCGTTATAGGGGAGCGCACGGGTATCCCGGCGTCCACCCTTGCGCACCACATCAAGTTTCTGGCTGCCGCTGATCTTGTCCAGCAAGAGCGGCAAGGGCGCACCATTCTGTGCCGTGCCAATTTCGACCATCTTGAAGCCCTGGCTGGTTACATTCTTAAAGAGTGCTGCGCGGACCAAACCTCAATTAAGGAGGCCGCCGCATGAGCGAGACAGTCCTCACCCCAGAACCCAGGCTTTGGCCGCGCGTTAAACGCGTGGTTTTCACGCCATGGTTTGTTGCCCTGGTCATTCTCGCTCTGGTGGCGATCCTCGATCCTGATCAATTCCAAAGCGTGGCCGGTTTTGCTGCCCGCGCCTTTGGTGGCACGTTACCTTACATTCTGTTCGCGGTTGGATTGCTTGCCTATTTGAAAGCCACGGGCGCCGAGACACTGGTTGCGAGCGCTTTCAAAGGCCACCCGGTGCGTATGATCACTCTTGCCGCACTGATTGGCGGGCTTGCGCCCTTTTGCTCCTGCGAGGTGATCCCGTTCATCGCCGCGCTGTTGGCGCTCGGCGCACCGCTGTCAGCGGTTATGGCGTTCTGGCTTGCTTCGCCCCTCGTTGATCCGCCCTCCACTCTCATTACAGCTGCCGCGCTCGGCTGGGATTTTGCCATCGCCAAAGCCGTTGCTGCGGTTGGCCTCGGCCTGATGGGTGGCTTTGTTATGATGGGGCTGGAGCGTGCGGGCACCTTCCAGAACGTGCTCAAACCGCGCAAAAGTTCAGGCTGTGGCTGCGGACCCAAGCCACTTGACGGCAAGCCTATGTGGCGCTTCTGGCAAGAGGATGAGCGGCGCGCCAGCTTCGGTGAAGCGGCGAGCGACAACCTCATCTTTCTGGGGCAATGGCTGATGCTTGCCTATGTGCTTGAAGCGCTGATGGTGCACTATGTGCCGGCCAATCTCATCGCATCGCTGGTTGGTGGCCAGGGCATCCAACCCATCGCCACGGCTGCGATCATCGGCATGCCGGCCTATCTCAACGCCTATGTTGCGCCGCCTATGCTGGCTGGCCTCATCGAACAGGGCATGAGCCAAGGCGCTGCCATGGCCTTTATTATGGCAGGCGCCGTCAGCTCTATTCCGGCGATGGCCGCTGTCTGGTCGCTGGTGAAGCCTCGGGTCTTTGCGGCCTATCTCAGCCTTGGCGTGGGCGGAGCGATCCTGAGCGGTATCATCTTTCAGATGGTCGTCAGTGCTGGAAGCGTTTGAACCATGCCCATCATCAGTGTTGACGTCGATACGTCCGAGCCTGCCCACCGTCTGCTGATTGCGCCGATTGGCATGCCATCGCCGCACCAGACTTTGGTGCACATGGCAACCGATGATGTGCCTATGCACTTCACGCAGGAGGCGCAAACGGGGCAAAGCGTGATCGTGTTGCCGCCGATCGGCTTGGGTGCACGGTCCAGCGTGACCTTTCGCTATCAATTGGCCGATGGCGGAACTGCCTATCCTGAGGCGATGTTTTTGCCGCGTGCGAGCAGGTTCACGCGGGCCGCCGATGCTTTGATCGACAATGCACGGGAGGTTGTGGCTGGAACGTCGAATGCCCGCGAGACCATTGATGCTCTGGTGGCTCACACCGCGCAAGCGTTCACCTATGGTCATCCTGATGCGCGCTTTTATGAGGGTCTCGATGAGGTGCCAATGCTCGGCTGCGGCATCACCGCTGGTTCGTGCGTTGATATCAATATCTATCTCATTGCTGCGCTGCGTAGCGTTGGTATTGAGGCGGGCTACGCCATCGGCTACTTCTTTCCCGAAGAAAAAAACGGCACCTGCAACGACATGCATTGCTGGGTGGTGACGCGCGCCGATGGTGAGGTGCTGGAGTGGGACATTGCCCATCACCTCAAGTTGGGAACGCGGGATATTCGCCCTGGTCTCAATCCCAAGCCCGGCGAGCGGTATGCCATCAGCCATTCGATGGGCTGGGACATCCCGGCGCTTGGCGTGCGCGACTCCAAGCTGCTCTGCGAACCCATGTGGGTGGAGCCTGATGGATCGCTTAGCTATGCCGAGCTTTCCATCCGGTTACAGCGGGACCGCGCTCAGGCGGCTTGAAGTCCGCCGGTCTCGGTCAGGTAGCTGACAATCTCCTCCACGCCCTTGCCGGATTTCAGATCCGTGAACACAAAGGGTCGCCCTGCGCGGGCTTTCTCAGTGTCGGCTTGCATGGTGTCGAGGTTTGCATCGACATAGGGGGCCAGATCCGCCTTGTTGATGATCAGCATGTCGGAGCGTGTGATCGCGGGGCCGCCTTTGCGCGGAATATCTTCGCCCTGGCAGACGGAAATCACATAGAGCGAGAGATCGGCGAGGTCGGGCGAAAAGGTGGCTGCCAGATTGTCACCGCCAGATTCGATCAGCACCACATCCAGATCAGGATGCTTTTCGGTCAGCCGCTCGATGGCGCGCAGATTGATGGACGCATCCTCGCGGATGGCGGTGTGCGGACAGCCGCCAGTTTCCACGCCCATGATCCTGTCAGATGTAAGTGCCTGCATGCGCACCAGCGCGTCGGCATCTTCCTTGGTGTAGATGTCGTTGGTGACCACGCCGACCGAGTGCGTGTCGCGCAACGCCATGCACAAGGCAGCGGTGAGGGTGGTTTTGCCTGAGCCGACAGGTCCGCCAATGCCGATGCGTAGAGGTCCATGGGTGCTGGGTTGGCTCATGAAAGGAAAATCCTGGGTTCTAGGGTTTCATGACGGGCGCTCATAATGTCGGCCATGAACGCCGAGCCGCCCAGATCATCCAGCGTTGAGGTTTCAGCCTTTGCGGCGGTTGCCAGAATTGTGGGCTCCAAGGCTGCCAGCAGACGCGCAGCGCCTGTTTGCCCAATCAAGGAAAGCCGAATCGCCGCTTGCAGTTGATTGGAGATAAGGGTCTGAAGTGCCGCCGTCAGCGTGTCGGCCAAAGGTATGTGGGCCGATTCACAGACCTTGCCGAGTGCGATGGGCAAGGGTGTTTCGCGCGGCAGATCAGAGCCGCCCCAAGCGTTGGCGGCATCCAGAAAGGCGGCGCCTTGATCCAGCGTTTCCCGGTAACGCTCTGCGCTGGAAGCGAGGGCGGTGGCCAGTTCGACTACGCCAGAGTCACCTTGATGGGCGGCGGCCATCAGAACGGCCTCATTCCAGAAACTGCCGCGTGCGAGAAGCGTTTCCAGCCAGGATCGCAGGGTGTCTTCATCGTGCACTAGGTCATCTGTAACCGCTTGTTCCAGTCCCGCCGAATAGGCAAAGCCGCCGGTTGGAAACACCGGGGAAAGCCAGGCCATCAGACGAACAAGGTGGGTGGTGCTTGCACTCACGGCAGGTCTTCAAGTTCAGCCTGGATCTCTCCAGTGGCTTGGTTGAGCGTCACGCGCAGTGTCATCGGCAGGATGTCGCCAAACTTTTCATCATACGCGCCCGCCTGCATGGCAAAGGAAAGCCCAATCGCAGGATCATAGTCAGAGATCATGGCTTCAAGCGTAAGGCCGGAGAAACCAAGATTGCCATCGGCGGAGACCACGCGGCATTGCCGTCCTCCAAGCTCTTCATAGGGCGGAGAAAGAATGACCAGATGCAAGGCTGCGGCTGCTGGCTCAATGGTATCGGTGATGGCCAGGCGCACGTTGCCGTTGGCAAAGGTGCGGGTGTTCTGTGGGGCATCCCAAGGTTCAACCAGCGCGTGGGTCGAGGCGCGCCAATCACAATCGCCGACGGATTGCGCAAGGGATGGTGAGACAAGTGCACCCGAAGACAAAGCCAAAGTGGCAAGAGCTGCTGCAGCAATCCTAATCATGATGATGGTCTCCATGGTGTTCGGCGTGCGTGTGATCATGGTGGTGATGACCCTGATGGGCGCCACCATAAGCGCCGCCTTCAGGATCAAACGGCGCATCGATCTCAGCAACGGTGGCGCCAAGACCCTCCAGCATCTCTTTGATCACATGGTCGGCGCGGATGCGGATGCGGGTTTCGGTGATATCAGCAGCCAAATGCCGGTTGCCGATCTGCCAGGCCAGCGCCAGCATGTGGCGGGTGTCGCGCCCAGTGATCTCATAAAGCGCTTCGGGCACCGCGCGCACTTCGATCACCCGACCGTCAGACAGCTTGAGCCCTTCGCCATGCTTTAAAAGACGCGCTTCGGGCAAATCGAGCAGAAAGCCGATGCCGCCATTGGATGTCATCTTCATTCGCCTGCGATGCCGGTCGGTCTCATCCAGCGTGATGGTGTCGGTTGGATGATGGGTATGATCGAGAACAGTTGAGACGGTTGGAAGTGTCATGTGTGAATGCCATGTGGGGGCGCAATGGGGTGTAGTGGCTGGTGATTTGCAGACCCCATTGCGGCACGGATCAAGGCCCTGCGCAAGGTGTTGGGCGACCAATTAAAGTGCATTGCGTTTGACAACAATTGCAATGCGCCGCCGCATCTTCCGTAGAACGCGATTTGCGACAAGACTGTCGCAGACTTAGCGCACCACGCTTTATTGGAGCGGTGAGAGCACAATCTGCGTGGCGTTGCGCACGATGTTAATTGTGCCGGGAATGAGCTGCGGGGTCTCGATCGGAGCGTCATCTTCGAGGTTGCGGTTCACCTCGGCGCCGCGTCTGATGAAACGCACCAGTTCCGGGGATGTCGCAGCTGCCATATGATTGAGACCATCGCCGTCTCCCCCATCGAACTCGCTGACATCCACAAGGGTCACATTATAGTCAGCCAGATCGTCGGCAGCGTCGATGTTACCCACGCGGTTGACCCTGCCGGCAAGCTGCGATGACAGCCGCAGGGCGCGATCCTGCTGCGATGTGAAAATGACAAATGGGTGCGGGAGCGGGGCAATCTGGGTGGCCTGGGCACGAAACACGTCCAGATCGATATCTGGTGACATCAAAACGAGGCCATCAATAGCATCGATGGTTGTGCGATCTCCTTCAATCGCCAGCGCGCGCAGCGTTTCCATCGTCAGATGTGCGCCCATCGAGTGCGCCATGATCAAAAAGTTTTCCGACCTGACTTCCGCCAGTATGCGCAGGAACTGGCTTAACGCGTCGCGGGCCACCAAGACGCTGTTTCCGTCATAGATGTAGCCGCGCGGGTTTGCGCGCGATGGCCAGGAAAAGTGGACCGCCAGGCCGGGAATGTTGTAGTCGTAGCGCATCTGCGCGGTGCGATAGAGGCTCTGCGCGAAGGTGTTGTTGTATCCGTGAATGTACAAAAAGAGCCCACGCTGGCCCTCTGGTCTGGCCTCTAGAGCGTCCCGCAGATTGCTTTGAAAGTCCGAGGCGTCGGCAAGGTGCTGCTGGTCGACCACCAAAAAGTCCTGTTGCGGATTGGGTGCCCCTTCCGCAAACGGGACGGAACCAGCCTCACGCTCCGGCGGAACAGAGATATCGTAGCGGGCAAACCGTGTGCCCGGTTGCCTGTCGTTGGTGAAACCCTCTGCGGTGAGCGCCCGCGTGGTGCCCAAGAACACGGTTTCAAGGGCGCCGATGCGTTCGTCAGCAGGCGCATAGACGATCTCGGCCCGCGAGGCACAGCCCGTCAACAGCAGACCAGCGAGCAGCAGTCCGGCATAGGATCGAAAACGTAACAACGGATTTTTGGCCAGACGGGAAAGGTGACACAAGGTGATCGGCGAAATGCCAAGCCACTTTATGCCCTCTGCCCCGGCTGTGAAGTGTGAAACTTTGGCAAGGTTAGCGATGGAGTATTGTTAAGCAGCGCGTGCCTGGGCAGCGTTCTTGAATGCTTCTTCGAACACGCCAACCCAACCATTGTTGTAGCTTTCACGGGCGTCTGCTGCGCCGTCGCCCATGCGCTCCCAATGGGTGTGGGAGAGCTTCACCTCTGTCCCTGATCCGCTGGGCTTGAAGTGGACGTCCACCAAGGTGGCATTCTCTTCCGGCGTGCCGATGTGCCAGGCCAATTGCAGATGCTCGCCAGGCTGGAACACTTTGACCGAACCCCACTCGTGCACCGTTCCATCGTGACTGATTTCGCGTAAACGCCCGCCTTGCTTCAGTTCCAGTTCCACAGCCTGTGCCGGTTTGCCATCCATGGCCGAGACGGAGTTCACACCAAGCGGCCACCATTTGGTGATGTCGCGGGTGAAGATGGAAAAGGCCGTTTCTGGCGAGCAGGGCACGCTGATGGTTTTCTGGATGGGGGTGATCATGGAGGGTGTCGTCATGGCTTTGGCTCCTTGTCTGATGGATCGATTTGTTTGTGAACTTCAGCCGCAAAGGCACCGAGGACATCGCCCCAGACGCTGTCGAGATAGGCGCGCAGCGGCGCCAGCCCCTTCGGATCAACCGCATAGAGGCGGCTGGTGCCCTTGGGCGTTGCGGTCACAAGGCCCGCGTCGGCCAGCACTTTCAAATGTTGGGAAACCGCTGGGCGGCTGATCGGGCGGCCATGGGCGATGGTGGTGACGGTTTTCGGCCCGGTGCGCAGCGCTTCAAAGATATCGCGGCGCGTGTCGTCGGCCAGCGCAGCAAAAACCTGAGATGGGGGCAGAGCAGACTGATCAGTCGCGAGATTTTTTCCGTAAGTCATCACTTACGGTAAGTGTATGCTTACGAAGAGTCAAGCGAGTTGGTTTTTTGATCGCCTAACGTCGTGCGGTCGGTCCCGGTGTTGGATCAGTGGATAGGAGGACGGAACGAAAAAGGTCGCGTCATTGCCGTCCTATTTTGATGTTAGCGCCATACTTGCGCCGGAGCCCACAAGTGCTGTCCCAACGAGCCGCTGCAACCACACAAAGGGTTTTGGACCTTTGACAAAGCCAGCCAGCGCGGCTCCTGCTCCTACGTAAAGAGCGATTGCAGCGACTTCCATGAAAAGGAACGCAACGCCCATCTGCGCCAATTGTAAGGTCGTATTGCCGTCTGGCGTAATGAACTGTGGGAAGAATGCCGTGAAGATCGCGATCGCCTTTGGGTTGGTTATCGCGATTGTAAAATCGTTGCGGAATGCTTCTCGCACTGAAAGCGTGCGCCCTTGTTGGAAAACAATCTGGCCGGCGGTCCAAAGCATGCGAAGCCCCACATAGGCCAAATACGCAGCGCCAATATATTTGATGACTGCGAACCAAAATGCCGATTGTGATAAAACCGCCCCGAGGCCGATCACAGTCAATGCCAGCAGCGCAGTGAACGCGGGAATACGCCCAAGCGAGCCAACCATCGCCAGACCAGCACCGCCGCGTGCAGCGTTGGTGAAGGCCAGAAGGTTGTTTGGGCCTGGCGCGCAGTTCAGCAAAAAGCAGGCAGGAATGAAAAGCGCCCAGTTGATCATCTATGATCCCCTCAAAACATAAAGTACCGCTGTGCCATAGGTAGCACATCTGCGGGCTCGCAGGTGAGCAGTTCGCCGTCGGCGCGGACCTCATAGGTCTCCGGGTCCACTTCCACATCCGGCGTGGCGCTGTTGTGTACCATGCTCGCTTTGCTGATGCCGCCGCGGGTGTTCTCGCAAGCAACCATGCCTTTTTCCACGCCCAGCGACTCTTGCAAGCCAGCATCCAGCGCGGCCTTGGAAACGAATGTTACGGACGAGTTTGTGATCGCCTTGCCGAACGCGCCGAACATGGGGCGCATATGCACCGGCTGGGGCGTGGGGATGGAAGCGTTGGGATCGCCCATTGGTGCGGCGGCAATGCTACCGCCGACCAGCACCATGTCCGGCTTCACGCCGAAAAACGCGGTGTTCCAGAGCACCAGATCAGCGCGCTTGCCGACCTCAATCGAGCCGATCTCTTTGGAAAGTCCGTGCGCGATGGCGGGGTTGATCGTGTATTTGGCGATGTAGCGGCGCACGCGCACATTGTCATTGTCGCCGGTCTCATCGGGCAGGGCGCCGCGCTGACGCTTCATCTTGTCAGCGGTTTGCCAGGTGCGGATGAGCACTTCACCCACACGGCCCATGGCCTGGCTGTCCGAGGCGATGATCGAGAACGCGCCCATATCGTGCAGAATGTCTTCGGCTGCAATCGTTTCCTTGCGGATACGCGATTCTGCAAAGGCGATGTCTTCTGGGATGCGCGAGTCCAGATGATGGCAGACCATCAGCATATCCAAATGCTCGGCCACCGTGTTGACCGTGTAAGGCCGTGTTGGGTTGGTGCTGGACGGCAGGATGTTGTCGAGCCCGCAGACCTTGATGATATCTGGCGCATGGCCGCCGCCCGCGCCCTCAGTGTGAAAGGCGTGGATGGTGCGGCCAGCAATGGCGTCAATCGTGGATTCCACAAAGCCGGATTCATTCAGCGTATCGGTGTGGATCATCACCTGCACATCGTACTCGTCGGCGACCGACAGGCAGCAATCAATGGCGGCGGGCGTCGTGCCCCAATCCTCATGCAGTTTCAGGGCGCAGGCCCCGCCCAGCACCATCTCTTCCAGTGCAGCGGGCTGCGATGCGTTGCCCTTACCGGCCAAGCCGATGTTCATCGGGAAGGCATCAAAGCTCTGGATCATCCGGCCAATGTGCCATGGCCCCGGCGTGCAGGTGGTGGCGAGCGTTCCGTGCGCAGGACCAGTGCCGCCCCCAAGCATGGTGGTCAGGCCGGACATCAGCGCTTCGTCGATCTGCTGCGGGCAGATGAAGTGAATGTGGGCGTCGAATCCACCAGCCGTCAGGATTTTGCCTTCGCCAGCAATGGCTTCGGTGCCTGGGCCGATGATGATATCCACGTCCGGCTGTGTGTCCGGGTTACCCGCCTTGCCGATGGAATGGATACGCCCATCCTTCAGGCCGACATCGGCTTTGTAGATGCCGGTGTGATCGACGATCAGCGCGTTGGTGATCACCGTGTCCACCGCGCCGCCTGCTCGGGTCACCTGGCTCTGGCCCATGCCATCTCGGATCACCTTACCGCCGCCGAACTTCACCTCTTCGCCATAAGTGGTGAGATCGCGTTCAACCTCGATGAACAGCTCTGTGTCGGCCAGGCGCACCTTGTCGCCGGTGGTCGGGCCGTACATGCCGGCATAGTCGGCGCGGGAAAGGGTGGCGGGCATATCAGGCCTCCTGCAACTGGTTCAGCATCTCCATGCGCGGTGCATGGCGACGGGTGTAAACGAAGCGCGCCCAGAGCGCGTAGATGGGGGTGAGCCAGGATCGCTCGGCTTCAATCTCGACGGTGTCCGTTAGGCGGCAGCCGGTATCTGTTGCGCTCACTAGCAAATGGTGATCCCAGCGCTTGATGCCCGGCCCACGCTCACGGCTTTGGAAGATCATCGCCGCATGGTCGCAGGTTTCGATTTCCATGTGATGCGGCTGCCAGGGCAGTTTGCCCAGAAGCGAAACTTCAGCGTCAATCACCATGCCCTGCTGTAGGCGACCGGTGGGCAGGTTGCGGAACGTGGCAACGCCCTGCATGGCCTTGGCAAAGGCATCGAAATCGATGGCCAGCTGCCAAACGGCCTGTGGCGGCGCGGGATAGTCATGTGAGAGTTCAACGCGTGCCACAGTTGACCTCAGGGCTCACTTAAGAAGTCACGCAGCTGCGCGGTGCGCTGCTCTGTGACGTCGGCGAGGCAGCTTGAGCGGATGAGTGGTTGGATCGACCCGCCTTCGTAAGGCGCGGCGACGGACTCGCAGTGCGCATCGCGGAAGGGGATCCACAGCTGCTGGGCTTCCAGGATCGGGTCCCAGCTATGGCCTTCGCCACGGCGCTCGCGCAGATCACGCCAAACCGCGTTCAGCTCATCATCGGCGGCCTGATAATTGAGCCCCGCGCACTGGTTCATCTCACTCTGGGTGTGGTTTGTGCTGTCAGAGCAATCGAGTTTGTGTTGCCCGAGGGTTGGTGATGCCAGGGCGACACCAGCGGTTATGACAGTCAAAGCAAGCAGCGTGCGCATCATCTAGCCCACCAAGCCTGGAATGCGCGGGCCGCGTTTTGTAAGGCGGCGGGCGTTCGATCCGGTCTTGTCTTTCATGGGCTTCACCGCTTCGAGCATGATGGCTGCTGGGCTCTCACCACGCATCAAGGCGCGGGTCGCGTTGGCTGTTCCCTTGGCAAAGGCAACCTGCTTTTCGCGCACCATCAGTTGGTTCTCGCTTGTGGAGCTGTTCCAAAACCCGGCCGCGCCCATGGCGCGCATGGCGATGACGGACTGCGCCTCAAACCCCATCCGCCATAGCGCGAGATTGAGGTCCATAACGCTGTCACCGCCGGTTTTTTTGGTCATGTATGCGTGCCTTTTTTGGTCTTGTTTATCATTGGAAAGTGCAGGCTGAATGGCCTCCACTGTTTTTGGTTTGAATGGGTTGAGGTGCGCGATCAGGTTAAAGTGTGTGATCACAGTGCGCCCATGACGTCTTTGCGGAAGCCATAGACCTCACGCTTGCCTGAGAGTGGCACCAGCGTCACATCGCGTTCCTGACCTGGCTCAAAGCGCACGGCGGTACCGGCAGCGATATCCAGCCGCATGCCGCGGGCTGCATCTCGGTCAAAAGAAAGCGCCGGGTTGGTCTCAAAAAAATGATAGTGCGAGCCGACCTGCACCGGACGGTCGCCAGTGTTCGCCACTTTGAGTGTGAGCGCCGGTTGTCCTTGGTTCAGCGTGATATCGCCGGGGGCTGTGATCACTTCACCTGGGATCATGGTTATCATCCTTCTTGGTTTTTGCAGAAACCATCTGGCGAGCGAAAACCACCGCGCCTGCCACAATGATCACTGTGGCCAAGACCAGCATCACATTCCAATCTGAATGCGGGTGGATATGCCCCGGGCCAGCTTCATGGGCGACAGCAAGGTTTGGTAGTGCCAGCACCAGCGCTGCGAGAACAGGTCTCTTCATTCAGTATTGTCCTTGTTGAGCAAAGGGGGTGTCGCGCGTGGGCGGGTCGTGCTGGTGGAGGAAAAGCTATCTGCGTCTATTTCGTCCGGCGGAAGGGTTCTGCGCCATGGACGACCGGTCAGCATTTTGAAACCGATTACGCTCATCACGACCACCAGTGCAACGCCGATGGCCAGCAGATCGAAACTTGCCAGAGGGTGGAAGGTGTTGAGGTTCATCTGTTAGCGGATCGGCTCGTGCACAGTGACGAGTTTTGTCCCATCGGGAAACGTCGCTTCAACCTGCACATCGTGGATCATCTCAGCGATGCCTTCCATCACCTGGTCGCGGGTGATGACATGAGCCCCAGCCTCCATCAAATCGGCGACGGCACGGCCATCGCGGGCGCCTTCAACAACAAAATCGGTGATTAGCGCGATGGCCTCGGGGTGGTTTAACTTCACGCCGCGCTCCAGCCGTTTACGAGCGACGATGGCGGCCATCGACACCAGAAGTTTGTCTTTTTCGCGGGGGGTGAGTTGCATGCAAACGTCCTTAAATACTCAAAGCGACCAAATCTTGGGAACGGCCGCGGGCTTGTCGCTGTCTGCGGCCAAATGGTTGATCAGCGGGATCAGCGCCTGACGCAACGTGTAGCCATCGCGCGCCGCAAGCCTGATAATCAGCTTGCTTGTTTCTGCCACCGTCCAGCAGGAGGCTCCTCCAACACAGCCAGGCACGCTGTCCATCACCGCGCGTGCGCCGTCCAGCTTTCCTTCGGCATGGTTGCCGACCAGCGCCAGGGTGGCAAGCGCTGTGTGGCCGCCAAGACTGGCCATACTGTCTAAAGTTTGGGCAATTTCACCTGAAAGTCGTACGTTTTCAGCGTGGATGAGCCTACCTTCATGCATAATCCGCCAGGTGTCGTGCCAGAGGCCGGATTGCACAGTCTCCTTCATGGCGCGCCGTCCAAAGATAATCGGCTCAACGAGGAGCAGCGTAGCGTCCTCCTCGATGGTGGCGGTGATGGTGCGGCGAAGCCGGGCCTGATCAAAAAAGATCGTTTCCTGCGGCAGCCAGTTGAGCGTCGCGCCTGCCTTAATTTCTAACCTTACGTTGACGTTCGCGGTATCTTGGTCAGCCTTGTAGACTTTCTCGCAGGCTTGGGTGGTCACGGTCAGATGGGTGTCGATCCCCGCGCTGGCCTCCCACGCTAGATCATCGCCACCTGTGACGCCGCCTGCAGTGTTGATGATCACCGCTTCTAGATCGCTGCGGCCTGGATGATCGGGCACACGGATGCGCGCCGCACCCTCTTGGTAGAGCCGATCGATACGGGTTCGCTCACCCAAAAACTTGGTGCTGATGCGCCCTGTACCCTTAGTCCTTTGAAACGCTGGTGGCGCGATATGTTTGTTCACTGAGCGGCTAGCTCATCGGCACTCGTGCCGGCACGGATGCCTTGGCGTCCGGCGCGGTACCAGGCTACGATTTGCGCGCGTTCTTGCTCGGTGATGCCTGAGACGTTCTGTGGTGGCATGGCGTGGGTGTAGCCGGCCTGCATGGTCAGCGTGTGGGCGTGTTGGGCGATCTGCCAGGGTGTTTCCAGCCGCACGCCCTTGGGCGCCCAATAGGTGTCGAACCAGGTTGGTTCCTGCGCATGGCACATGGAACAGCGCCCGAGCACGATGGCATGCACATCCTCAAAACCCGGTGCAGCGGCGAAGCGCTCCTGACGCGGGCTCATGCTGGTTTCATCTTCCCATGGGTCATGACCGTTCCACATGGGCGCCATGGAAAGCACGGCAATCACCAGCATGGTGGCGGCAGCAGCGAACCAGGGCCAGATGAGCTTCTCTTTGGTGGCGTGCATGGTGTTGAAGAAGTGGCGCACAAACACGCCGACCAGGAATACCAAAGCGGCGATGATCCAGTTGTACTCGCTGGCAAACGCCAACGGGTAGTGAATCGACAGCATCAAGAACAGCACCGGCAGCGTCAGGTAATTGTTGTGGGTTGAACGCAGCTTGGCGATGTTGCCATATTTGGCGTCCGGCACACGGCCTGCTTTGAGGTCAGCCACGACGATTTTCTGGTTAGGGATGATGACCATCGCCACATTGGCGGCCATGATGGTGGCGGTGAACGCCCCCAGGTGGAGCAATGCTGCGCGGCCGGAAAACACCTGCGCGTAAAACCAGCTGAAGGCGATGATGATAAGAAACAGAACCCCCATCATCACCGGCGGATTGTCGCCAAGCTTGGAGTTGCAGAGGCTGGAGTAAAGCACCCAGCCGGCAACAAGCGAGACCACCGAGATGCCGATGGCCTGCCAGGTGGCCAAATCCATCACGTGGGGATCGATCAGAAAAAGATCAGCGCTGAAATAATAGACCAACACCAGCAGGGCGAAGCCTGAAATCCAGGTCCAATAGGCCTCCCATTTGAACCAGACCAAATGTTCCGGCAGATTGGACGGCGCCACCATGTATTTGTTGACGTGATAAAACCCGCCGCCATGCACCTGCCATTCCTCGCCGGATACGCCCTCCGGCAACGGGCCTTCTTTGCGCAAGCCAAGATCGAGCGCGATGAAATAAAAACTTGATCCGATCCAGGCGATGGCGGTGATGACATGCAGCCAGCGAACGGTAAACTCCAGCCAATCGCCGAGGACAAAAAGATCAAACATGCAGGGGGCCTTTAACGCGAAACCAAGTCGACCGATCCTTGCAAGGATCACGCCAGAGGGGAAGGGGGTTAGATCGCCCCACCCCGATGCTTTGCATCGACCTTGCCATGAAGGGTAGGGTGAGAACCTGCATGCTATGGATTTATTCCCCTCCCCTTGTGGTGAGGGATGGGGGATGATGTCATGGCAATCGGGGACTCGATTCTCGGTTGGCAAAGGAGTCCAGATTACTCTGGGCCTTTGACCCAACCGCGGCTAACTCCGCCTGTAGGGCGATTGACCAAAGATTGGAGTCGAATGGTGGAGTTTGGGTTATTGATCATTGGTTTTTGTGCCTTAACGGCCCCAAGTCATCGACCTTTGTTAGGGGCCTATCGTGCTCGACATCCAGCTGAATGAGATGTCATACATCGTCACCAGGATTTTTTTTGTTGGTCTATGGATTTTGCCGGTCTGCGCAGCTTTGTGTGGATTCTCGAAGCAAAACAAACTATTTATTTTGGCAATTGTTTTTGTTTTTTGTCCTCTGGTTATTTCGATTTCTCTTCAGTTTCGCCTCTCCCAACTGGGGGAACTTTCAGGAGCGGCGGGCATGCAGATGATTGCTTGGCTCGTCATGATTGGACTGTTTGTGGGATCGCTGGCTCTGAGCTTGGTGCTCTTTTTTTAGCTCGTCCAGTCACTCCCGACCACTTGAAGAAGCGTTGAGTTCGTTATGACCGATCGCGGGTTTGGCAATGTGCTCGCGTTCAACGACACAGCCAAAGCCCTATTGGGCGAGCAGGCCCTGGTGTTATCGCTTGATGGCGCGGCCCCTGCGGTGCAGGCGTTTCAGGCCTGCACACGCAGTTTGCAGGTCTAGTAGCAAGTCCTATTCATTCCACAGCTGTGTTTGCGGATAGAATTGCGACCAAGCAAACCAGAACGCTTGATGGCTGAACACGTCATCACCGTCGGTATTGACCGCGCGGATGCCCCCGGCGTCGAGTTCCAGCCGGATGTTTTCTACCTCGATCTCATCGCCTGACAGCAGAGCGGCCATCGCGCCTGCACGCTCAAAGGCCCACGGCGTGCCGGACTGTGAGATTACGCCAATCACGTCTTCATGGATGGGCAGGCGTGGATCCACATCGCCAACGGGGAAAATCGGCCCATCGGCATCACGGCCATTACGGAAGTCAGGATTGCGGCCCAGGGCGTAGCGCGCTTCCAAAACGGTGGTTTGCGGGTGCGCTTCTTTCCATGCGCCCCAGGTGGTGGTGACAACGCTGGCCTGGTCCAGTTGCAGGCCAATCTCGGCCAGCGGGCCCGTCACAGCGTCACCGCGGAAGGTGTCGAAGATGGAGTTTGTGACCAGATCGTACATCACCTTGTTGGAACGAATGAGCAGGCCGGATGTGCGCAAAATCGGTCGTTCCACACCTGCTGGCAGCCCGTCGGTAAAGTAAGCTTGGGCGGCACCGCATAGAGTGCAGTAAGGAATGCCGAGGTCACGCCCGCCGAGCGTGTCATTGACCATCTCGCGCACTTCCATGATCTGACGGGGGTAAGCGCGGTACTCACCATTCACTTCGATGCCGAAGACGATGTCATCATCGGCTGGCCAGGTGGTGTCGGCGGCGGCTACGACCTCTGGATTGTCGGCAGCGGGGATGCACTGGCATGGATCATCAGTTGCATCGTGGGGGCGGGAATCGATGAGCACACCGCCCCAGGAGACGAGCCGCCAATCAATGTCGCCTTCGACCATCAGGTCTTCCCAACCGGGCACAATACTGGTGAAGATGGCACGCTTGTACTCCAGATAGCCTGGTATGGCTGGAACATCCCAGGCGATCAGGTGGTCGGTCAGTTCACCCCAGAAGGTGCGTGTTTCTAGCTCTGTGTCCAGCAGGCTCGCAGCGGCCTCAGCAAGGTCGCGATGGAAAAATGCGTTGAGGGTAAAGCGCATCATGTCGGTGATGATCCAGGCTGCCCGTGGGTCCTCGGACTCGACGATCTGTTCCAAAGCTGCGGCTTCGTCATCGCCCCAGCGGCGCGTGTCGAAAAAGTCGATGAAGACGGTGCGCAGCGCGGTTTCCAAGTCCGCTGAGATCGGTCCGTCCGGTATAGTTGGTGGTTCACCAAACTGCTCGATGGCATGGTCAGAGATGGTGGTGTTGGCGGGCTCGCCCTCTTGCGCAGCCAGCGTCGTTGCTTGAAGCGAGACACCGGCGACAAGCATCGGGGCAAGAATCCATCGGTTGAGCGCGCGCAGAACTTTCATCACCAAGCCTTTCACAACAGAAGCGTTGAAAAGACCTAGCATGACCGCCGAGTGGGCAGACTTCACCACGGATCACGATTTGGTAGGGTGGTCTGTGAAGACGCGATGGCTAAAGCGTTTCGCGTTAAAGCTGAATCACATAACGCTGCCTGAAATCAAAGATTTCAACGCGTTATGGGACGCTCTGTGTATCAAGTTAAACGCGAAACGCTCTAACTCCCCCGATAGGTCGAATACCCATAGGGTGAGAGCAGCAGGGGCACGTGGTAGTGATCCGCCTCGCTCATGCCGAACCGGATCGGCACATGGTCGACAAACAGCGGCTCCTCTTTCACCAGCCCGTTGGCGCGCAGATAGTCGCCCGCAAAAAAGATCAGCTCATACTGGCCGGTTTCAAAGGCTTCTTTGGGCAGGATCGGTTCATTGGTGCGGCCATCGGCGTTGGTCACCGCTTCGGCGATCTTGTGCTGGCCCTCGGCGGTCACCTTGTAAAGCCAGATGCGGATGCCTTCAGCCGGACAGCCCCGCGCTGTGTCGAGCACATGTGTTGTGAGAAATCCCGCATTCCCAGGTGTCTGTTGGCTTGCCATTGTGGCCCCTCTCCTGCTTCTGTTCGTCAAGGCGAGAACTGCACGGGTTTACCGCGTTTGGCAAACCGGTTGGTGTCGTGGTCTGCCTAAAGTGTATGCAGGGCTGTGCCCTTTACCGGCCCTTTCTGGAGTAACCCTATGACGCCTCCTCGCTATCCCCGTGACATGATCGGTTACGGCGCCAATCCGCCGGACCCGCAATGGCCAAATGGTGCCAAGATCGCGGTGCAGATCGTGCTCAACTATGAGGAAGGCGGCGAGAACGCGACCATTCATGGCGATGCGGGATCAGAGGCCTTTCTTTCTGAGATCGTTGGGGCGGCGAGCTGGGAGGGCAAGCGCCATGCGAACATGGAATCGATCTACGAGTATGGCGCGCGCGCTGGTTTCTGGCGGCTGCATCGCCTGTTCACCGGCATGGATATTCCGCTCACCGTCTATGGCGTGGCGACGGCTTTGGCCCGCTCACCCGAGCAGGTGGAGGCGATGAAGGCCGCCAATTGGGAGATTGCCAGTCACGGCTTGAAATGGATCGAGTACAAGGATTTTTCGCGCAAGGATGAGCGCAAGCACATGAACGAGGCGATTGCGCTACACACCGAAGTTGTGGGTGAGCGTCCGCGTGGTTGGTACACTGGCCGTAGTTCCATGCAGACGGTTTCTTTGGCCGCTGAAGAGGGCGGCTTTGATTATGTCGCTGATAGCTACGCCGATGATTTGCCCTATTGGGTTGAAGCTGGCGGGCGCGATCAGTTGGTTGTGCCCTACACGTTGGACGCTAACGATATGCGCTTTGCCACGCCGCAGGGGTTTAATTCTGGCGACCAGTTTTTCGCCTATCTGACAGACAGTTTTGATGCGCTCTACGCTGAAGGTGAAGCTGGGGCGCCCAAGATGATGTCCATCGGCCTGCATTGCCGTCTAGCTGGGCGGCCCGGGCGGATCATGGCGTTGAAACGGTTCCTGGAACACGCCATGGGCCATGAGGGTGTTTGGTTTGCGAAGAGAATTGAGATCGCGGAGCATTGGATGGAGAGGTTCCCGCCATCTTCTCTTGAGGCTTCGCCTCTTGGGGCTTCGTCGCTCCGTTCCGCCGCTGGCGCGGGTGAAACGACCGCTCGGAAGCCGAGCTCCATGACCAAGTCCGACTTTGTGGAAACCTTCGGTGGCATCTTCGAACACTCGCCCTGGGTCGCCAAGCGGGCCTACAAGCTGGAGCTTGGCCCTGCGCACGACACCGCCGCAGGCGTGCACAATGCTCTGTGCCGCGTGTTCCGTGCTGCCAGTGAAGAGGAGCGGCTGGGTGTATTGACTGCCCACCCGGATTTGGCAGGTAAGCTTGCGCAGGCCGAACGGTTGACGGAGGCATCCACGGCGGAGCAATCCTCTGCTGGGCTGGATGCGCTCACGGACGATGAGCGCCGGACCTTTGAGCGGCTGAATGCCAGTTACACCGGTCGCTTCGGCTTCCCGTTCATCATCGCGGTGAAGGACAACACAAAGGCGAGCATTCTTTCAGCTTTCGAGCGACGGCTAGAGAACAACCGTGACACGGAATTCGCTGAAGCCTGCGCGCAGGTGGAGCGCATCGCACGGCTTCGATTGGAAGCGATGTTGGCAAGCTCGCTTGGGAGTGCACCATGAGCTATCCAACCGATCTGGGTGGCCTGCCGCCGCAAAGCGCGTTGATGACAGGCCGGGCTATCTTCACCGAGGCTTATGCGGTGATCCCCAAAGGCGTGATGCGCGACATCGTGACCAGCCCTTTGCCGAACTGGGAAAAGACCCGCAGCTGGACCATCGCGCGCCCTCTTTCTGGGTTTGCTGAAACTTTCGCGCACCTTATCATGAAAGTCGCGCCAGGCGGCGGTTCGCAAAAGCCTGAACCCGATTCCATGGCCGAGGGCGTGGTGTTCGTGGTGGGTGGTGCGCTGCGGCTCGCGGTCGAGGCTGGGGCAGCCAAGGCCAATCTCGGTTTTACCGCGGCCCAAGCGTCCGGTTTTGATGGCATCGATGAGGTACTTGAGGCTGGCGGCTATGCTTATTTGCCCGCTGGGTGTGATTGGGCGCTGACCAATGAAAATGACGAACCCGCCACCTTCCACTGGATCCGAAAGGCCTATGAGGCAGTCGATGGTATCGACGCACCGAAGCCGTTTGTGACCTCGGATCAAGAGCAACCCATCAACTGGATGCCGGGGACGGAAGACCGCTGGGGCACCACGCGCTTTGTCGATCCTGATGATCTGGCGCACGATATGCACGTGAATATCGTGACGTTTGAGCCAGGCGGCACCATCCCGTTTGAAGAAACCCACGTCATGGAGCACGGGCTTTACGTGCTGGAGGGCAAGGCCGTTTACAAGCTCAACCAGGATTGGGTGGAGGTAGAAGCCGGCGACTTTATGTGGCTGCGCGCCTTCTGTCCCCAGGCCTGTTACGCCGGTGGTCCAGGGCGTTTTCGTTACCTGCTTTACAAGGACATGAACCGGCTGCCGCGTCTCGGGCGGCCAGGCTCGTTTTTACGATGAGCCGCCTCATCGCCCAACCGCTGACGTCCAAAGCTTTTACGCCCTTTGGCGATGTGCTTGTCGTGGAAGGTGAGCCAGACAAACTGATCAATCAGGGCCTTTGCGGGCGCTATCATGATCGGGCAAAACTTGACTTCGGCCTGGATGCACCCTCGGGTGGACGCGCGGGTATCAGCCTTTTCAAAGCAGAGCTTCGTTCGCTGCCCTACACCCTCGATATGATGGAACGGCACCCGGACGGGTCCCAAGCTTTTTTGCCCATGGATACGCATCCGTTTCTGGTCGTCGTTGCGCCTGATGATGGCGGCAAGCCGGGGGAGCCACTGGCGTTCCTCACCCATGCCGGCGAAGGGGTGAACTATCATCGCGGCACCTGGCATGGCGTTCTGACACCGCTGGCTGGCAATGGGCTATTCGCGGTGGTGGACCGCATCGGCGACACGCCAAATCTGGAAGAGCATTGGTTCGATACGCCTTATCAGGTGGTAGGTCAGGCGATTTGACACCCAGATCGGCTTGATGGTAGCGCATTTCTCGTTTTCGGCGTTGAGCGCGGCAGGCCCCAAAAGGAGACTTTCAGGGATGCAACCGCGGCGCTAGCCCCGGAAATCAGCGTCCAAAATTGGCGTAGAAGGATATCCGGGGTTTCACAAACCGGAGAAGCCTTATGAAAACCATCATCGAACCTTTCCGTATCAAATCCGTTGAACCGATCCGCATGACCACGCGGGCCGAGCGCGAGGAGAAACTGCGTGCGGCCAAGTTCAACCTGTTCGCTTTGAAATCCGATGATGTGATCATCGATTTGCTGACCGACAGTGGCACCGGTGCGATGAGCGCGCAACAATGGTCAGCCATCATGCAGGGCGATGAAAGTTATGCCGGTTCGCCTTCGTTTGAGCGGTTCAAGAGCGCCGTGACGAACCTGATGCCCTTCAAGCACATCATCCCCACCCATCAGGGCCGGGCGGCTGAGGCCATTTTGATGTCAATTTTTGGTGGCGCAGGGCGGACCATTCCGTCCAACACGCATTTCGACACGACCCGTGGGAACATTGAGGCGAGCGGGGCTGAAGCGCATGACCTCAACATCCCTGAAGGGCGCGACAGCCAATCGCTGCATCCCTTCAAGGGCAATATGGATTTGCAAGCGCTGGATGCTTTTCTGGCCGAGCACGGCGATGCGGTGCCCGTTGTCATGATCACCATCACCAACAATGCCGGCGGTGGTCAGCCTGTGAGCCTAAAAAACATTCGCGCCACAGCGGCGCTTGCGCACACATATCACAAGCCCTTCATGATTGATGGCTGCCGGTTCGCCGAGAATGCCTGGTTCATCAAGCAGCGCGAAGATGGTCAGCAGAACCGCTCCATCGGGGATATTGTGCGCGACTGTTTCAGCGTCGCCGATGGCATGACGATGAGCGCCAAAAAAGATGCGTTCGGCAACATCGGCGGTTGGTTGGCGTTTAATGATGATGATTGGGCTGAGCAGGCACGCGTGAAGCTGATCCAAACCGAGGGTTTCCCGACCTATGGCGGATTGGCGGGCCGTGACCTGGACGCGCTGGCGCAGGGTCTCGTTGAGATCGTCGATGAGAGCTACTTGGAGTACCGCATCCGCACCAACGAGTACATCGTGGAGCGGCTGGATGCGATGGGCATTCCGGTCGTGAAGCCTGCCGGTGGGCATGCAGTGTTCATCGATGCCAAGCGCTGGTTGCCCGATATGGACCCGTTGCATTTTCCGGCTCACGCTGTGGCGTGCAAGCTTTATGAGATTGGCGGTATCCGTGCCTGCGAGATCGGCAGTGTGATGTTTGGGCGCCAGCCGGATGGGTCAGAAAAACCTGCCGCGATGGAACTGGTGCGGCTTGCTTTTCCTCGGCGTACCTACACCCAGTCGCACGCTGACTACATTGTTGAAGCTTTCGAACAGTTGCAGGCTGAGGTCGACACGTTGCGTGGGTTCGCGATCACGCAGGAGCCCAAGCAGATGCGGCACTTCACCTGTCAGTTCGCGCCCATTGAGGTCGTGGGGCAGGCGTTTTAGGCTATTCTTCCGGTGTCATCCCGGCCATCACACACCGTGTGTGAGCCGGGATCTGTTGATATCGTGATGGTTGCAGATCCCGGATAGCCTTTGGCTTCCGGGATGACAGCATGCGGGAGGACGAAAAAATGTCGGAAAAGATCGCCGTCGAAAACGTCAATGTGCCAGGGCATGTCACCAATGTGGAAGCCGCCAAATATCACGCGATGAAAGAAGCGTTGCTTGCCGTGCTGCCAAGCGAAGAGCCGGGCATGGTGGTGAAAGATGCGCTGGCGGCGCTCAAGCCCACTCTGCCTGAGGATCTTTTTCCCGAAGGCAAAACATCGGGCTGGTGGCAGAAATGCGTGCAGCTTGATCTGGAGGCCAAGGGCTTGGTGAAACGCCTGCCGACCAAGCCGATGCGGATCATGAAAGCGTAATCCGACGGCTTTGCACGCAGCCAGTCGAGAAGGAAATCCCCGAAACATGGGATACCTTACCTAACGACAATTGAGCATTTTGACGGCAAGGTTATGCCGCTCAAAAACAAAATACACGCCATCGCGCCGGAGCTTCAGTTCTGGGGTTGTGAGGGTGGCAATGTGCTGGCCGCGGTTGCCGGGGCAGGCGGGTTCATCGCGTTCTACAATGGCCTGCGATCGGTCGGGGATGTTCCTCGTCACGATCTTTCAGCTGGGATCGTCGGCGCTTTGACGTCCTATCCCGACGTGTTGGTGACAACGGGTCTGGCGCTCATCGTCCTGCTTACCGTTACGCTGGGCGGCTTGTTTGGCACCACCCTTGGACCTGCCGTTAAACTGTGGATCGACAGGGTCGCCTCTGTTTGTGGGATCCTGCTCGTGGGAGCGGCGCTCTATTTCGGTGCCAACTGGATCACCTTCACCGCTGTCAGTTTTGTCTCGGGATCGGCATTGCTGCGCTTGTGCCGAACGAGCCCGGTTTTCTTAAAACTTGGTGGGCTGATGCTCGCGGCTGGCGGCGTGGGGCTTGCAGGTTTCGGCTTGAGCTCAATGGCCGGCGCCGGATCGTTGATGCTTTCGATCCTCACCGTGTTCACCGGTATCTATGTGATTTTTGCCAGTCTGATGACCTATCAGGGCGGCATCCTCGCTTGCGATGGCTTTGCCGATCCTGCCTCGCCAGAGGCCTCACGGGCAAGTGTTTTTCACCCTGGCAGTCGGTTCGGTCGCCTGCTCGGTTCTTACCTTGATGGCTTGATCGCACTGCTGGTGCGCGTGATCGCGCTCCCACCTGTTTTCTGGGTGCCCTCGCGCGTCAAATCCACAGCGCCGTTTCGCACATCCATGTGGACCCGCCTTCCATGGCGCTTGCTGACGGGCGTCGCGGCCATGGCGACGGACCTTGTAGGTGAAACCCTTGACGATGCCCCCCAGAATGTCCATTTCGCGTTTGGTCAAAAGGCTATCGCTGATGTCGCCCGGGTCGCTCTTTTGAACGACCTGGATGATGAAGCGCGCCACCGATGTGGAAATCGGCGAGTTTCCAACTATGAGCTGGCGGATCGACTGGACAATGTCGAGCGGGTGAGAGTCTTTGAGCAGAAATCCCGACGCGCCTGATGCAATGGCCGTGACGACACTTTGCTCGTCTCCCAAAACGGAAATCACCATGATCTCCATAGTGGGACATGTCTTGCGGGCGAGCTTGATCGGCGAAAAGCCATGTCCGTCCGGCAGTTTGAGATCGGTGATGAGCACATCGGCGTCAAGCTCGGTGATGACAGCAACGCCTTCAGCACAGGTTGAACAGGCCGCTAGCACCTTAAACTGACTGTCTGCCGCAATGCAGCTGAGCAGGGACTGGCGCATGGCCGGGTCATCTTCAACAAGAATGATTTTGACCTGAAGGTCGGTCATATCCACACCGCCGAACACTTTGCCTCGGGCCATTGCAGCATGCGCGAGGATGCCGAAGCCATCCTATATTGATAGGATAGGGCCGGTCCTTCAAACGGGTCAAACAGAGGGTCCACACCTGGGGCGGTGATGAGAGCGGCCTAGCGGCCCTAGGCTTCTTTGGCTTTGGCAAAGATCGCATCGATCATCGCCTGGGTGCCGCCAGCATCCTCCAAGGTCCAAGGATAGGGCTCGCCGGTGCGCACCGACCGGCTGAAAGCTTCAACCTGATCGACATAATGGTTGGCGGCGGCGAAGCGCTCTGTTGTCACCGACGCGCCATGGCCATTGCTGATGTTGCGATGCAGCTCAACGACCGCCGGACCGTAGAGATTGGCGTTAAACGGTGAGGTCAGCCGGATAACGCCTTCCTCGCCCATGAAGGTCATTTCCTGGAAGGGATGCATGCGCATGGAGTTCACCCAATGTGCAGAGAAGCCGTCAAAGCGGGCTGAGACCCGCGCCAAAACGTCAACACCGTTTTCGAAATCGACATCCGCATGGGTGATGGAAAGGGGCTCTTGCCCGGTAACCCAGCGTGTTGCGCCATAGGTGTAGACGCCGATATCAGGGATGCCGCCACCGCCGGTTTCCGGACGGTTGCGCACATTCTCCAGGTCCTGCGCATTGTCGTAGCTGAAGAGGCCGTCCACATGGATGAGCTTGCCAATGGCACCGTCGCGGTAAAGCTGGCGCGCCCGTTGCCATTGGGCGTGGTGAACAATCATGTAGGCTTCGGTCGCCAACAAACCTGACGCATCCCTGGTGGCTATCAGATCGTCGATCTCAGCGGCGCTCATGGCGATGGGTTTTTCCGTCAGCACATGTTTGCCAGCGGCCAGGGCTTTCTTTGTCCATTCCACATGCAGATGGTTGGGCAGTGGAATGTAGACGGCCTCAATATCCTGATCTGCCAGCAGCGCGTCATAGCTGTCGTGGATGCGCAGGCCTGGATTGAAAGCCGTGAACCCTGC
Organism: Pseudomonadota bacterium; assembly: GCA_039814945.1. Taxonomy (GTDB): domain Bacteria; phylum Pseudomonadota; class Alphaproteobacteria; order Rhizobiales; family MH13; genus MH13. The sequence continues at coordinate 28,602 of JBCCAF010000005.1, read as the reverse complement.
TGCTTTTTCCGCGCTCGATGTTGCAAGCGCTGTAAATTCAGCGCCTTCGGCAGCATGGATCGCGCGCGCCATTTGTTCGCGTGCGAAATTGGCAGCACCCAGCACGCCCCAACGGACAGGTTCAAACATCGCTCAGTCTCCCGGACATTTTATTGTTTCATTTGGTGTAGCGGAAATCAGGCTGTCATCGATAGTCCCTGTTTCAAGGCAAACGATACTCAGCGCTTGAACTGGTTGGCGCGATCATGGATGTCCATCGACTGCTCTTTGGTCGAAAACAGCGCGCGATTTGGCAATGTCGGTTTTCTTCTTAAGTGCCCAACCGGCCAATGGCTCCAGCACCTGCACAAGTGACTGACCGAGAACGGTGAGATTGTAATCGACACGCGGCGGCGTTGTTGGCGTCACGTGGCGCTCGATCAAGCCGTCACGTTCCAAGCTTCGTAGCGTCTTGGTTAGCATGCGTTGCGACACATCAGGAATGGCCCGTTTCAATTCCGAAAACCGATGGCTTCTCAGCTTGAGCGCGGTGAGGATCAGGATCGACCATTTGTCGCCGATCTGGTCCAGCACATGACGCACTGGACAGATGTTTGGATCATAAAAGGGGTTGGATTCATCAATGACGATGGGCATGGGCGCGCTTTTTTTGCGGTTACAAAAAAGTGCCTCCTTCTCAAATGAAGAAGGTTACTACTAATAACTAGGTGCCTTTAAAAAACCAAGTCTCATTTTGAGCCAAATTGGAGATGTCACCCATGTTCCTTCTTAATCGTCGAAATTTTCTTGAACTCGCTGCCGGCACAGCCGCAGCGACTGCGTTTGCCGGGTCATCCGTTGCCTTGGCTGACGGCCATGCATCCGCTGATGTGTTCACCGCTGATCCCTTTGGTGGATTGGTCGATTCCGTTGTCGTGGCCGGTGAGGACAAGATGCTGCTGATTGATGCGCAGTTCACCGTCCCCAACGCCGAGCGGCTTGCTGATGTGCTTGCGGCCACTGGCAAAGAGTTGGAAACGATCTTCATCACGCACTACCATCCCGACCACCATTTTGGGCTCTCGGTGCTGTTGGATCGTTTTCCTGGTGCCAAACCGTTGGCTCATGCCTCTGTCGTCCCGCTTATTGAGTCGACCGGCGAGGCCATTCGCGCGGCGCGGGTAGAGGCTTTTCCGGCTGGCACCATGCCCGATCGCGTTGTGATCCCCGAAGTACTGGCTGGCGATTACCTCACCCTTGAAGGTGAACGCTTTGATGTTCTTGCCCCCATGCATGGTGATACCGACATCATCACACCCGTTCACATTCCGCAGTTCGACACGCTGGTGGCCAGCGATATGGTGTACGCGGACACTCATGTCTGGGTGACAGAAAACTTGACGCCTGAGCGTATGGAGCTGTGGCGGGACAATCTAACCGCGCTGGAAGATATGGGCGTGGGCACATTGGTGCCAGGTCACCGCACTGAGACCTCGATGAACGATGCGTCTGGCATCGCCCACACGCGCCGCTATCTGGATGCATGGGAAGCGGCTTTGGCCGACACAAGCACGGCGGATGATCTCAAAGCCAGCATGCTGGAGCGGGTTGGTGAGTTGCCGGGTGGCTTCTTCCTCGATTTTGCGATCAGTGCTGCGCGGGGCTAGCGTTTACAGCAAGAATTAGTTGGCGCGGGTGTTGTCCTGCGCCAACCGTGGTCGCTGGGATCACAGGTTCGATTTCAGCGGCACGCCGGCCACATAGGTCTCGGCGATCATGCGGTTGTCGGCCAGCGTTTGTAAGAGGAACAGTTCCTCTTCAAGCGTTTCCACCCGCTCCATTTTTAATGCCGACGTTGGCATGGCTGCAGCGTTAAGAACGACAAGGTCAGCAGCGGTACCAGCGTCCAACGTGCCGATACTGTCCTCCATGCCGATAGCCTGCGCATTGCCAAGCGTCATGGCGAAGAAGGTTTGCAGTGGGTGCATCCGGTCGCCGTGAAGTTGTCCGACCTTGTAGCCAACATCCATGGTGCGCAGCATGGAGTAGCTGGTGCCGCCACCAATATCGGTGGCATAGGCGATGCGAATGCCATCCTCTTGCAGGATGCGGTGGCGGAAAAGCCCAGACCCCAGAAAGAGGTTGGAGGTTGGGCAAGAGACGGCGACCGCTCCGGCTTCGGCCATGGCGGCGCGTTCGCGCGGTTTCAAATGAATGCAGTGGCCGTAAAGCGCGCGGTCGTTCAGCAGGCCAAAGCGCTCATAGACGGCTGTGTAATCTTCATCGTCTGGATAGAGTTCGGCGACACGGGCAATCTCGCGATCATTCTCTGACAGATGTGACTGGATCAGGCAGGTGGGGTGCTCGCGTGCCAGTGTGCCAGCGGCTTCCAACTGTTATGGCGTCGAGGTGATCGCGAAGCGCGGTGTGATCGCGTAGGTGGCCCGGCCCTTTCCGTGCCAGCGTTTAATCAGCGCCTTGGTCTCATCGTAGCTGGACTGGGCCGTATCGGTCAGCGCATCTGGCGCTTCACGGTCCATCATCACCTTGCCGCCGGCCATGGCCATGTTGCGTTTGGCGGCAGCTTGGAAAAAGGCATCGGCGCTGTGCGAATGCACCGAGCAAAACGCCACAGCCGTGGTGGTTCCGTAGCGGATCAGCTCGTCCATAAAGAGGTCGGCAATGCGGTGGGCATGGGCCTCATTGGCAAAACGCTGCTCTTCGATGAAGGTGTATTTGTTCAGCCATTCCAGCAGGCTGCCAGCGTAGGAACCAACCACTTGCATCTGCGGATAGTGAATGTGCGGATCGATAAAGCCGGGCAAGATCAAATGCGGACGGTGATCGATGATCTCGGCATCGGGATGAACCATCTTCAAGGCATCGAAGGGCCCGTGGGCGATGATCTTCCCATCCTCAATCAAAACCGACCCATCACCGTCATAGGTGTAGGCTTGGCGATCATCTCCATCGGCTGGACGGCGGTGAAAGGTGAGTGTGCGACCGCGCAGTAAAGTGCTCATGCTGACACCTGCGGGGTGTTGTTTTGGGTGCCAGCGACGTCATCCTCTGCCTCGGTGTCAACACTGACATTCTTACCCTGGGCTCCGTCGTGAACGCCGACCGCTTGTATCACTTCAGCAGCGACCATGGCAGCGATCACGGCTGGGCGCTTGTCTTTGAGGGTTGAGGCGCCGATGGGCATGGTGAGCTGATCAAGCCCATCTCGATGGCCCGTTTCATTCTCAAACCAGCTAGTGAATGTGGCGCGTTTTGTCTTCGAGCCAATCATGCCGACATAAGTGGCATCGTTACGTTTGAGAGCTTCTTGGGTTAGCAAAAAATCAAGGGCGTGGTCATGCGTGAGCATGATAAAGGCGCTGCCAGGTGCGGCAGCGCGAATGTGCGTTTCGGGCAAGGGGGTCAAATCCTGATCAATGGCTGATCCGGCAAGCGCAAGCTCATCCTCGCGACTGTCAATCAGCAGGCTGTTCACAGGCAAGGGCATAAGCGCTTGGGCCAAAGCCCTGCCAACATGCCCTGCACCGAAGACGTAAACGGAAGGTTGCGTCTTCTTAGCCGTCTTAACACTTGACGCTAGTGCCGCAAGGCCATCAGGTTTCACCTTAGACAAAAGGAGGATAGCATTTCCGCCGCAGCACTGGCCGATTTCCGGTCCAAGAGGGATGGTGAGACGGCGCTCTTGCGTATCGGTATCATGCTGCCCGGCAATCATTTGGCGCGCCGCATCTATGGCCATATATTCCAGCTGGCCGCCGCCTATGGTGCCCAGAACACCTTGTGCTGAGACAAGCATCGTGGTGCCAGCCACCCGTGGTGTGGAGCCCTTGGCCTCTTCAATGGTGACCAGAATGCAGGGTGCTTGGCGCGCGAAACGCGCAATCTCATCAGGGTGGGCAACATCCAGCATGCTGGCCTTTCAGGGCGGATTTTACGTCCGCCCCCGCAATCGCTCCACCGCCATCAAGATACGTTCAGGAGTGCATGGCGTGTCAAGACAAGGGCATTGCGCATAGTTACCGACGCTGGCCACCGCCATAGAAAGCGCTTCAACCACACTGGCAGCGAGCATGAAGGGGGGCTCGCCCACGGCTTTGGAGCGGCGAATGGTGCGCTCTTTGTTCACCGACCAACTGACAAGCTTTGTGTTGAACTCTGCCGGGCGATCGGACGCCAGCGGGATCTTGTAAGTGGAGGGCGCGTGGGTGCGCAGCTGGCCCTTATCATCCCACCACAGTTCTTCGGTTGTCAGCCACCCCATGCCCTGGATGAAAGCGCCTTCGACCTGGCCTTTATCGATGGCTGGGTTCAGCGATTTACCGACATCGTGCAATATGTCTGTGCGGTCGACATGATATTCGCCGGTCAGCGTGTCGATGGAGACTTCAGACACCGCCGCGCCGTAAGCAAAGTAGTAAAACGGGTTGCCCTGGCCGGTGTCGCGGTTCCAGTGGATACCGGGGGTCTTGTAGAAGCCTGCTGCTGAGAGGTGAATGCGCTTCATATAGGCCTGATCCACCAGATCGGGGAACGCGATGCGCTGGTTGCCGACCCGCACCACATTGGCCTCAAACACCACCTGCTCACGCGTGACTTGGTATTCCTCGCAGGCGAAATCGATCAGCCGGTCCTTGATTTGGTTCGCTGCGTTGTCAGCCGCCATGCCGTTAAGGTCCGAGCCAGAAGACGCTGCGGTGGCCGATGTGTTGGGCACCTTTTCGGTGGTGGTGGCGGTGATTTTCACCTTGTCGATGTCGATCTGGAAGGTGTCGGCCACCACTTGCGCGACTTTGGTGTTGAGCCCCTGACCCATCTCCGTGCCGCCATGGTTCAGATGCACGGAGCCGTCGCGATAGACGTGCACCAGGGCCCCTGCCTGATTGTACCACGTGGCCGTAAACGAGATGCCGAACTTCACCGGGGTGAGGGCGACGCCTTTTTTGATGATCGGGCTGGTCTCATTGAAGGCCAGGATGGCGTCACGGCGAGCCTGATAATCCGATGTTTCCTCCAGCTCATCGACCACGCGGTGAATGATGTTGTCGGTGACTGTCTGGTGGTACGGTGTAACGGTACGCGCGTCTTCTTCGCCCTCGCGGTCGTAGAAATTGATCCGCCGGATTTCTAACGGGTCTTTGCCGAGCTTATAGGCGATCTCTTCCATGATCCGCTCGCCAACGATCAGCCCCTGTGGGCCACCAAAGCCCCTGAATGCTGTGTTGGAGACGGTGTTGGTCTTCAGCGGCTCTGACTTCAGCAGAACGTGCGGGTAGTAGTAGCAATTGTCGGCATGAAACAGCGCGCGGTCGGTCACTGGGCCGGAGAGATCGGCGGAGAATCCGCAGCGTGCGGCAAAAGTACCGGAGACAGCCTCGATGCGGCCCTCATCATCATAGCCGACATCATAGTCGACCACGAAGTCGTGTCGCTTGCCGGTTGTGATCATATCATCATCGCGGTCGGGACGGATTTTCACCACCTTACCGAACTTTTTTGCGGCGACAGCCGCGACAGCAGCGAACTGGTTGCTCTGGGTTTCCTTACCGCCAAACCCACCGCCCATGCGCCGCACGTTCACGGTTACCGCCGCTGAGGGAATGCCAAGCACATGACCCACCATGTGCTGCACCTCGGATGGGTGCTGGGTGGAGGAATAGACCGTCATATCGTCATCCTCGCCCGGGATGGCGAGCGCGATGTGCCCCTCCAAATACATGTGGTCTTGGCCGCCGATCTCGTAGCGGCCCTGCAAACGGTTGGTGGCCGATGCCAGCGCTGTGTTCGCATCGCCGCGCTTTAGGGTTAGCGGTTTGGTGACATCAGGATAGTTGGCGGCGCGTGCCTCATCGACCGTACGGGCAAAGGGTCGCTCGCCATATTCCACCTTGGCTTTCTGGGCAGCTTGGCGCGCAAACTCTCGGCTGGTAGCAACCACAGCGAACATCGCCTGGCCATAGAAATGCACCTCACCGTCGGCCAACACTGGTTCATCGTGCAGATGGGTTGGTGAGATGTCATTGGAGGCTGGCATGTCGCGATGCGTGAGCACGCCGACCACGCCTGGGCTGGAGCGCACAGCGGAAAGATCCATCGCTTCGATGCTGCCATTGGCGCAGGTGGAAAGCCCGAGATAAGCGTGCAGCGTGCTTGCCGGCGTTTCGATGTCGTCGGTGTAGATCGCCTGGCCGGTGACGTGCTTATGGCCGGAATCATGCTTGGTCGATTGGTGCACACCACCTTTGATGGCAACCGGGTCGCTCACATGCTCGTTCATGCTGCCACCTCACGTGTGAGGCGCACCGGGTGGTCGCTCTTCGTGTGCTCCAAATAGAAGCGCGTGAGCAGGTTTTCAGCGGCTTTCAGACGATAATCTGATGTGGCTCGCCAATCGGTAAGTGGCTGATAATCCTTTGGAAATTCTGCTCTGGCCGCATTGACCGTCTCCTGTTTCCAGGGCTTACCAATCAGCGCTTGCTCAACATGTTTGGCACGCGCGGGCGTGCCAGCCATTCCGCCAAAGGCTATGCGCGCTGAGGATACCGTGCCGCCTGTCACGGTGAGCGAGAAAGCGCCGCACAGGGCAGAAATATCCTCATCGCGGCGTTTGGAAATCTTGTAGACGGCGTTGAATGAGCCTTCAGCAGGCTTGGGCAGCGTCAGGCTTTCGACGAACTCATCTGGTCGACGGTCTTGCTTGCCGTAGGTGAGGAAAAAACTCTCCAAAGGCAGGGTGCGTGTGCCGGATTTGGAACGCAAAGTGAGTGTGGCGCCCAGCGCGATGAAGGCGGGCGGTGTGTCGCCGATGGGTGATCCGTTGGCGATGTTCCCGCCAAGCGTGCCCATATTGCGTACCTGTTCGCCGCCAATGCGCCACCAAAGCTCATCCATATGCGGGAAATGCTCTTGCAGCACCGGCACGAACGCCGAATAGCTGACGCCTGCACCAATGGTCACGGTGTCATCGGTCACGGTCGCCGCTTGCAGGGCGTTCATACCGCCGATGAAGATCGCCGGGGAGATCGCGCGATGATCCTTGTTCACCCACAGCCCGACATCAGTTGCACCGGCCACGATGGTGGCGTCAGGGTGTTCGGCTAGAATGTGGGCCAGCTGCTCTGGCGTTTGCGGGACGAAAAACCGTTCGTGGCCTGCCTCACTTGTTGCGCTGACATCCACCAAGCTCTCATCGGCCCAGGCGGTCAGTTGCTCGGTGATGCGCTCGCGTTGGGTCGTCAGCACGTCTTCTGCGACCGATCCGTAGGTTGAGATCGCCTTGGCCGCTTTGATGATCGGCTCATAGCCCGTGCAGCGGCAGAGATTGCCCTGAAGCGCGGTTTCAATCTGCGTTTCGGTTGGGTTCGGATTGGCCATCCAGAGCGCGTAAAGGCTCATCACGATGCCTGGCGTGCAGAAACCGCACTGCGAGCCGTGATAATCCACCATGGCCTGTTGTACCGGGTGCAGGGCACCTCCATTGGCCAGGCTTTCCACTGTCACCACATGGCATCCATCCAGCGAGCCTAAGAACCGAATGCAGGCATTAAGGCTCTGATAGTGCAAGCCGTCAGGACCAAGCCGCCCGACCAGCACAGTGCAGGCACCGCAATCGCCCTCATTGCAGCCCTCTTTGGTGCCTGTCAGGCTGCGCTCCAGTCGCAGGAAGTCGAGCAGCGTTGTCGTTGCGCGTACATCATCGCGCTCGATCACGTTGTCGTTGAGCAAGAAGCGGACGGAGTTGCGGGTTGCCATGTGGCCTCAAAAATCGTGTCTAACCGACAGACATATAAGGCTATTGGCGGGTGAACGCGCAATCCGTTGATATGCTAAAAAATTGGGCGTGCGAAAAGTTTGGGCGTGGTTTGCCTTAATTGATGCCTCAAGCCCCGGACATCACGCCTGCGTGTGATCCGGGGCCTCGCGCCAAGCTTCCATCGAGGTCCCGGCTCGTAGGCCGGGACTTAAGAGGGCTGGTTGGTAGACTGAAGTGTGAAATGACGGTCTAGGCAGGCTTGGTGCTCTCATCGTTTCTAACAAAACGACTGCCGCACTTTCCGCGTTTGGCGAAAGCCAAACGCTATGGTGACCCCGACTGGATTCGAACCAGTGGCCCCCAGATTAGGAATCTGGTGCTCTATCCAACTGAGCTACGGGGCCCACCATGCGCCTTATTGGCTAGAATGGGTTAGCTTTTCAAGCGGTAGCCGGTTTTGAAAATCCACCAGATGATGCCGATGCACACCGTGGTGAACGCAGCGATGGCGACCAGCGACACGCCGATGGCTACATCGGCGGTGCCGAAGAAGCTCCAGCGGAAGGCTGAGATCAAATAGACCACCGGGTTAAACAGCGAGATGGTCTGCCACACCGGCGGCAGCATGGTGATGGAGTAAAAGCTGCCGCCCAAAAATACCAAAGGTGTGATGATCAGCAACGGCACCAGCTGCAACTGCTCAAAGCTTTGCGCCCAGATGCCGATGATGAAACCGAACAGCGAGAAGGCAAAGCAGATCGTTATCAACAGCAACACCATGGCCACCGGATGGGCGACCTGGATGTCGATGAAGAAGGTCGCGGTGATGAGGATGATGACGCCGATGATGAGCGATTTGGTGGCTGCTGCACCAACATAGCCTGCCACCACTTCCACAACGCCCACAGGCGCTGAAAGCACCTCGTAGATTGAGCCGATGAACTTTGGAAAATAGATGCCAAAGGCAGCGTTGGTGATGCCCTGCGTCATGACGGTGAGCATGATAAGGCCAGGCACGATGAAGGCGCCATAACTCACCCCCTCCACCGACTCGATGCGGCTGCCGATGGCCGCGCCGAACACCACGAAATAAAGCGAGGTGGACATGACCGGAGAGATGATCGACTGCAAAGCGGTGCGCAGGGCGCGGGCCATTTCATAATGGAAGATGGCGATGATGGCGTAGATGTTGATCATGCTGCGTCTCCCTGACTGATCTGGTTGTGGGCGTCATCCTCGACCAGGTTGACGAAAATTTCTTCCAGCGAGCTTTGTGCGGTGTGCAGGTCGCGCACCGAAAGGCCGGCAGCGTTCACATCACGTAGCAGCGCACCAATGCCGGTGCGTTCGGCCCGGGTGTCATAGGTGTAAGTGGCGCTGGTGCCATCCTCACTCATGGCAAGATCGTAGGTGGCCAGGCCTTCCGGCACAGCATCCAGCGTCTTGTCGAAATCGATGGTCAGGCTGCGTTTGCCCATCCGTTCAATCAGCGCGCTTTTTTCATCAACGAGCAAAATACGGCCCTTGGAGATGATCGCCACACGGTCGGCAATCGCCTCGGCTTCTTCAATGTAATGGGTGGTCAAAATAATGGTGACGCCAGCGGCCTTTAGGTCGCTCACCACCGCCCACATATCCTTGCGCAGCTCCACATCCACCCCTGCGGTGGGCTCGTCCAGGAACAGAACTTGCGGTTCGTGCGCCATGGCTTTGGCGATCAGAACACGGCGCTTCATGCCGCCGGAGAGTTCTTTGTTCTGGGTGTCTTTCTTATCCCACAGGCTGAGCTTTTTCAGAATGTCTTCCATCAGTGCCGGGCTCGGCGGCATGCCAAACAGGCCGCGCGAGAAGCGCACTGTGGAGAGTACGGTTTCAAACGGCTCCAGCGTGATTTCCTGTGGCACAAGGCCAATCAGGCGGCGGGTTTTGTTGGCCTGGCGCACAATGTCATGGCCACCAACCGCAATGGTGCCACCAGTTGGCATGGTGATGCCGCAAATGGCCGAAATCAGTGTGGTTTTACCGGCACCATTGGGGCCGAGCAGGGCCAAAATCTCGCCCTTCTGTATGGTCAGATCGACGTTCTTGAGGGCTTCGAACCCACTTTTATAGGTTTTTTGCAGACCGGCGATGGCAATCATCGGGTCGCTTGAGGATGCGTGTGTCATGGGGATCACGATCGTTGGATGGTCCGTGGATGTAGGATGTCATGAGCCGGTTGGGAACCTGTCAGCTAAAATATGCTGACATGTGTCGCTTTGCCGATACGGCTTGGGTCATGAAAGAGGCATGATGGTCTTTGTCCATCGACCGCATAGCTCTTCAAGAATGGTATGACCATTGCTGAAGTTACCATGGTAGATATGCAAATATGCATGACAAGGCGACGATGGTGGTGTCGCCAATGTCTCGCTAGGCCGGGTAAGCTTGGATCTCGCGGGTTAGGCCCACAGACGAGCAGTTGAGGGTAGGGCGGTGAAAGGCAGACCGTTTTGGCAAAAGCGTACAGGGCGCCGTGCGTTTCTTCTTGGCTGTCTTCGCGCGAGCTTGCCCGTTGCTGCTGTTGCCGCCTTGTCGCGTGGCGTTCCCGGTGCCCTTGCCTTCTCGCGGCAAAGTGAGTCAGGTGGCGGGCGCGTGCTTTCTGCCGCCCATTCTTCATCGCCATCGCGAGCCTTTATGTCCCACGCCTTTTCTGAACCTGATTGGTCAACGCTAGAAGCGGGGCCGCGTGTGCGTATTAAAGCCGTGGTGGATGGTGATACGGTGGAGCTGGAGCGTGGGCCGGATGTGCGCATGGTGGGCACGCAGGCGCCCAAGCTCCCTCTAGGCCGTGACCATGTGGCCGAGTGGCCGCTTGCGCGCGCTGCCAAGCGCTTGCTGGAAGATATGATTGCCGAGCGTGGCGGCGAGGCGCAGCTCTACTTTGGTGGGCGGCGTACGGATCGGCACAACCGGCATTTGGCCCATATCGTTTTGGACGACGGTCCAGGTGAGCCGCTGTGGTTGCAGGGCGCGATGGTGTTGGCGGGTTTGGCGCGCGTTTACACCTTTGCTGACAATCGCTCGCTGATCACCGACTTGCTGTTGCGCGAGCATGTGGCGCGCGAGCAGCAGCGGCAAGTTTGGGACCACCCCTACTATGCGGTGCGCGAGGCCCGTGATGCGGCAGGCCTTTTGGAGCTCACCAACCATTTTGAGCTTGTGGAAGGCGTGGTACGCAATGTCGCAGCCCATCGCGCGCGGTGGTACCTTAATTTTGGCGAAACTTGGCGCGAAGATTTCACCATTACCATTGATCGAGAGCATGATCCCGTGTTTGAGGACAGCAGATTTGATCTCAATGCCCTGCAGGGTGCGCCGGTTCGGGTGCGCGGCTGGGTGGTCGAGGATGGCGGACCGATGATCCGGGTGGATCATCCTGAAGCCATCGAGCGATTGACAGTCGGCGGCTGACATCTGGCGGCGAACAACGGGGCGCGCACCGATGCCAACACCCGTTGGGCTGCGTGAACCCTCTTTGTAAGGACCTTCTTTTCTTGCGCCTTTCCATGATTGCACGTCTGGCAAGCACTGCGCTGGCGGCCCTTCTGGTCGCGGCCTGCCTCTCGGTGGATGGGGATGGCCCACTGGTGCCGCTGACTGTGGAAGGCACCGAACCTGGGCCAACAGCCACGCTGGCCGCTGAAGAGGCGATTGGCGCGCGCGAGCATCCGCGCATTCTCGATGCCTTTGGCGGGGTTTATGAAGACCCTGAGTTGGAAACACGGCTGGTGGCGATGCTCCGCCAGGTTATCGCCGCCTCCGATGAACCGGGGCGCCTGTACCGGCTGACGCTGCTCAATTCAGCAAGCGTCAACGCGTTTGCCCTGCCCGGTGGCTATCTTTATGTCACGCGCGGCCTGCTGGCGCTCGCCAATGATGAGGCCGAGGTGGCCGCTGTGGTCGCCCATGAGATTGGCCATGTGACCCGCCGCCACGCGATTGCGCGTGAGCAGGAGGTGCGCACGGCTGCGCTTATCGACCGGGTACTGACCGATGTTCTTTCTGATCCGTCGGCGGCGCAGATGGCTGTGCTTGCCAATGGTGTGTCACTGGCGCAATTCTCGCAAAATCAAGAGCTTGAGGCTGATGAACTTGGCGTGCGCACCATTGGCCGGGCTGGCTATGATCCCTATGCGGCAGCGCGCTTCTTAGAAACGATGGCGCGGTTCAGCGCGATGGATGCCTTGCCTGGTAACAATGGCGTGCCGAGTTTTCTTTCCAGCCACCCTTCGACGCCCGCCCGCATTGAAGCGGCGGTGCGCCTTGCTCGCCAGTTCGGTGCGCCGGGTATCGGCACCGATGAGCGTGATCGCTATCTGGATGCCATTGACGGCATGGTGTTTGGCGAACCGACCGATGAAGGTGTGGTGCGTGGGCGGCGGTTCTTGCATCCAGGGCTTGGGATTGCCTTTGAAGCGCCGCAGGGCTTTCGTTTGGACAACACACCGCAAGCGGTGCTGGGCGCCCATGAGGATGGTCGGGCGCTGCGCTTTGACGGCGTTGAACTGCGCCGCGGGCAGAGCTTGGAAGAGTATCTGCAATCTGGCTGGATCGACGGCTTGGATGCCAGCAGTATCGCCATCAATACGACCAATGGTTTGCGGGTGGCGACAGCCAATGCAGCGGCTGGCGGCTGGGTGTTCAAGGTCGCGGTGATTGTGGTGGAGGATCGGGTGTATCGCTTCATCTTTGCCAACAATGCGCGCACGGATGCTTTTGCCCAGGCGGTGGCGAGTGTGGTGGCGTCGTTCCGTCAGATGAGCGCCGATGAGCGCAATGGGATCGAGCCGCTGCGTATCGAAGTGGTAACCGCCCGGCGCGGGGATAGCGTTGCCTCTCTTGCCCGCCGAATGGACTCTGGCGGTGATGCGGAAGCGCTGTTTCGCATCATCAATGCGCTCGATCCCGGTGACCGAGTGCGTGCCGGCGACAAGGTGAAACTGGTGGTGGAGTAAGCATACCGTCTGCTTTTTGAGGCGGACGGGTCCGCCTTTTTTGCAGACGGTCTGGTTGGTTTTGCGGACCGTCTGGAACGATTGCACCAGTTTTGATCAGACGTAGGAGCCCGCGCCTTGCTGATCGAGAAGCGCCATTTTCAGCTTTTCCAGTGCCCGACTTTCCAACTGACGCACCCGCTCTTTGGAAATTCCGAGCGTTTGACCAAGCGCTTCCAAGGTCGCGCCATCTTCAGCCAAACGACGTTCGCGCACGATCTTCAATTCGCGCTCATTGAGCACTTCTAGGGCTTTGGTCAGCCAGTGATTGCGCCGTTCTGTGTCGATCACACCGCCAACAAGCTCATCTTGAAGGGGTGCTTCATCTGGCAAGAAGTCCTGACGGTCAGCGCTGCCGCCATCCTCGCCATCGGAAATTGGGGCGTTCAGCGACGCATCAGCACCTGACAGGCGCACATCCATGGTCGCGACATCGTTCACCGACACGCCGATGGCGGCGGCGACCTCGCGATGCATTTCTGATGGCGACACCGTGCCGTTTTGGGTGATGCGGGCCCGTAAGCGCCTCAAGTTAAAGAACAAAGCCTTTTGCGCCGAGGATGTTCCGCCGCGCACAATTGACCAATTGCGAAGAATGAAATCCTGAATCGAGGCGCGGATCCACCATGTTGCGTAGGTGGAGAAGCGCACTTCACGCGCAGGTTCAAACCGTGCGGCTGCTTCCAGCAAGCCAACATGACCTTCCTGGATAAGATCGCTCATCGGCAGGCCGAAATGGCGGAAGCGGGCGGCAATGGCGATCACCAGCCGCATATGGGCTTGGGTCAGTTGGTGGAGCGCGTCTTGGTCTTGCCGTTCTTTCCACGACACAGCCAGCGCGTGTTCTTCTTCGCGCTCAAGATAGGGGGCTTGCATCGCCTTTTTAACGAAGTCTCGCCGTGGGCCGGATCCATCGTTCATCGCACGTTCCCTCGCTGTGCGTTGTCTATGGCCATCCGATCCTTGCCGTTTTGGACTAAATGGATCGGACTTACACCATAGTGCCACCTTAAGGATTCTTACGAAAGGTTAAACCCCTTAGATCACGGCACGCCTGAAAATCCTCTAAGGCGCTGGAACCATAGGGCCGTGCGGCCCCACCAACCGTTTGATTTCAATGGGAAATAGGCGTCACGCAACAAAAAGCCCGGCCAAAATGGCCGGGCTGTAATTGTCTTAACTTTGGTCGCTTGGGTTTCAAGCAGCGGCGCTTTGATCCTCGGTGCCGCCTTCTTCAGCCTCTTCAACCGGCTTGGCGCGACTTGGGCTTTTGGCCAGAGTCTGCTCGATCAAGCGAACCGCTTCGGTTTCGGTCATGCTGTTCACCGCAGCGATCTCGCGGGCCATACGATCCAACGCAGCTTCGTAAAGCTGACGCTCAGAATAGGACTGCGCAGGCTGCGTTTCGGCACGATATAGATCACGCACCACTTCAGCGATTTGGATCAGATCACCGGAATTGATCTTGGCTTCATATTCCTGCGCACGACGCGACCACATGGCGCGTTTTACGCGGGCGCGGCCTTTGATCGTTTTCAGCGACTTTTCAACCAAGCTATCTTCGGCCAGCTTACGCATGCCGACGCTTTCCACTTTGGCCACAGGCACACGCAGCGTCATCTTGTCTTTGTCAAAGGTGATGACGAAAAGCTCAAGTGTCAGGCCAGCAATTTCTTGCTTCTCAATGGACACAATGCGGCCAACGCCATGAGACGGATACACGATCTGCTCATTGACTTTGAAACCCTGCTTCTGCGTCGTTTTCTTTGCGGTCGCCATACGCTGACAAACTCCTGTTGGGCCGGGCAGTGGGGAATGTCCCGACCAGTGCATGCTTGGTGTGCATGCGATCTCATTGTTGGCGTTTCAGGACAAACTTGCTCTCAACCGCGCTGGGCCACTGCGTGGGGCACCAGAGCGTGTGCGATCAAACACGAACGACCACCATCAGCGGCGGGCTTTTTACGGCCGCGCTGGGCGGTTTGATGATTGAGCGGACTAACGAGAAAGAGGCGGCAAAAGGGTCCGGCCTGGCCTAGTTATCTTTGAAACGAAGTGAAACCATACCTCAAAAAGCGGCAAAAATCAAACTCTTGCCACCTTATGGTTAATCACTGTTCATTTTTGTGCGCTGCGAATGGCCTGTGCGCCGATTGCCCTTACGCCACTTTTTTGCGCGATGTGCAGGTCGCCAAACCTGCTTAGGGTCCAGACCCTAGTCGCCCTCGCCCGGTTCAACGGAGAACAGCTCCAGCTTGCCCGCTTTGCCGTCAAAAGCTTCGGCGTCGGCCATCTGCTCTTTTTTCATGGTGATGTTGGGCCATTCAGAGGCGTATTTGGTGTTCAGCGTCAGCCACGATTCCAGACCGGGCTCCGTGTCTGGCTTAATGGCATCTGCGGGGCACTCAGGCTCGCACACGCCGCAATCGATGCATTCATCAGGATGGATGACCAGCATGTTCTCGCCCTCGTAGAAACAATCCACGGGGCAGACCTCCACACAATCGGTGTACTTACATTTGATGCAGTTTTCCGTAACGATGTAGGTCATTTAAGGGGGACTCCGATCAGCTTCATAGTCGGCGTGCCAGACAGCTGCGCCTGTCACTCCAAATCGTTATCCGCCACCTCTTGTCAAGGCAGGGAAGACTCCAATGCGTAGCACCGCTTAGTCAATTTCCGGTGTGCTACGCTTCAGCTCTTGCAGGCGCTCGCGCTCATGCTTGGTGGGTCGCCGCCCTGGGCTGGGTGCGCGCCGGTAGGCGATAAGGTCTCGGTCTTCTTTGGGTGGCGGTGGCGGGGTGAGATCCTCATACAGCGTCTGCGCTTCGGCGGCTGGCCCGCGGCGCGTGCCGCAAGCCACCAGCTTGATGATTTTGACGGCATCAGCACCGGTGCGCGGCAGAGCAACCGTTAGCACATCGCCTGGCCCCACAGCGCGTTTGGCTTGATGGGTTTTTTCGCCATTCACCCGCACCTGACCGTTCTCGATCATTTTGGCGGCCAGCGAGCGGCTTTTCACCAGGCGTGAGAAAAACAGCCAGCGGTCCAACCGCAGCTTGTCGTGAGGTTCATTGGTGCTGGTGTCAGCTTTTGCCATCTTTGTTGTCGAGCAAGCCAGCCAGCGCTGCAAAGGGCGAATCTGGATCGGCTTGGCGCTCTTTCTTGGGCGGAGCAGCGGTGTAGGTGCGAGGACCGGACGGTTTGCCGCCAGGCTTTCCGCCCTTGCGGCCGACACGACCATCTTGACGACCATCTTGGCGCCGTTGGCCTTTGCCGCGCTTATCACCACGATCTTGACGGCGGTCCTTGCTGGACCCTTTGCCCGTTCCTTTTCCATCACCCTGGCGGTTTTGCTCGCCATCGCCTGCCTCTTGGCCGCCACCTTGGCGCCGCGCATTGGGGCGGCCCTGTTGACGTGGGCGATTGGGTGCTGGACGCCAAACCTCGATCACCTGCTCGGTGGGCGCATCCGGTGTTTCCAGCGAAGGTGCGGTTGCATCGGTAGCAACCGGTTCAGCTTTGGTTGCTTCAGCAGGCGGCGTTTCATCAGTGGCCATCTCTACTGGCGCTTCCGGTGCGGCGCTCTCTGCCGAGTCATCAGTAGGCGTTTCAGTCGCCGTGGCCTCGGTCACAGGTGTAGCGTCACCATTCGTTTCTTGGCCTTCGGTGGTGGCGAGCTCAGCGCTCGGTGTGTCTTCAGATGTTGGCTCTGCTGGTGCGTCAGGCTCTGATTGTGCCTCAGACGCTAGCGTCACCGACGCTTCAGGCTCAGCTGGCGCCTCGATTGGAACCGTCTTGCGATCCATCTTGTAGCCAAGCGATTTCAACACTTCAGAGAAATCATCGCCCGCGCAACCAAGCAGTGAGGTCATTTCCACCGTCACGGTGAACCCAGCACCTTCAGCCGCGCCATCGGGCGCTTCACCCTCAGTTTGGCCAACGCGGAACGACACCAAGGGGCGGATCAAATCGGCCAGGCGTTCAAGAATATCAAAGCGCACGGCACGGCGACCGCAGACACGGAAACCGGCAATGGGATAAAGTCGCTTGTCGAAGCTCTCATCGACCGGAATGGACGTGCGGCCGGAGGCGTTGAGCTGTGGCAGCTCGCGCAGGCCTGGTTGGTCCATGCCACCATTTTGCAGCGCCCAAAGGGTCGCGAGCAGCCCGGCAGGGGCTGGCTTCAACAATTGCGGAACGAACAGTGCGTAAGCGCCAAAGCGCACGCCATGCTTGCGCAGTGTGGCGCGAGCCTCTTGCTCCAAAGCTTTGACGTCGCCGGCGATTTCGCGGCGGTCGATGGCGCCCATCTCTTCTGCCAGACGGAAACCGATGCCGCGTGCGATGCCATCCAGACCATCACCACCGCGTAGCGCCAGAAGACCTCCCAAATGCTTCTCGATCTGATCGTCCAGCCATTTGGTCAGCCGTGCGTCAACGATCTCACGGGCGCCGCCGGTCAGTTGCTCATCGGCCAGCAGAATGATTTTCGGCTTCAAGATGTCGTCCGAGCCGGTCAGCTTGGCGACCACTTCTCCGGTCCAGCGCACCGCGCCTTCGGCATCCAGCACGAAAGCTGCATCATCAGCGAGCGACAATTTTTCCGCGCGGCGCTGAATTTCTGCGGCCAAGGCCTTTTGCGCTGCGGTCCGTACCGCCTTGCCGTCTAAGTCCTCAGCTGTGGTGTCCGGGGTAAACCGGAATCCTGCCAGCCAACCCACATGTTGGCCTTCAACTTGGACATCGCCATCGCTTGCGATCATCGCCTCAAGCATATCCTTCTCCCTCAAGCGTCGCATAAGCACGCTGGTGCGTCGGTCCACAAACCTTTGTGTCAGCTTTTCATGAAGCGCATCCGACAAGCGGTCCTCTAGCGCGCGCGTGCGCTCCTGCCAATGCGTGGGATCATCAAGCCACGCATTTCGGTTTGCGACAAAGGTCCAAGTGCGGACCTGTGCGATGCGCGCTGACAGCGCATCGATATCTCCGTCAACACGGTCGGAGTTCTTCAGTTGGCCATCCATCCAATCGTCCGGCACGGTGCCGCGATCAGCGATATGGGCGAACAGTTGGCCAACAAGTTCGATGTGCTGGGCGGGCGCAATTTTGCGATAATCAGGCAGCTGGCAGGCGTCCCAGAGCATGGCCACCCGCTCGCGACTGTTCGCCCGCTCACGCAGCGCCTTGTCGCGCAGCACACCATCGAGTGTATCAGCATCTTCCTGCGGCAAAGCACGGGTCAGCAGATCATGGCCTGGTATCTCGTCCAGGCTGTCGCGCAACGCCTCAATGGAGGTGAAATCAAGGTTGGCATTGCGCCATTGCAAGCGTTTGACCGGCTCAAAGCTATGGGTTTCAAGCTTCTCGACCAGATAATCATCCAGCGCTTCGGTGCGCCCCGTTACCCCAAATGTGCCGTCGCGGGTGTGGCGCCCAGCGCGGCCTGAAATCTGACCCATTTCGGCGGCGGTGAGTTCGCGATAGTCAAAGCCATCGAATTTGTGGCGTCCGGCAAAGGCGACGTGGTCGACATCAAGGTTAAGACCCATGCCGATGGCATCGGTCGCGACCAGAAAATCCACATCGCCGTTCTGGTACATGTCGACTTGCGCGTTGCGGGTGCGCGGGGACAGCGCGCCAAGCACCACAGCAGCGCCACCGCGCTGACGGCGGATCAGTTCAGCGACCGAATACACATCGTTGGCGGAAAACGCGACGATGGCGGTGCGCCGTGGCTGACGGGTGATTTTTTTTGACCCGGCATAGGTAATCATCGACATGCGGGGTCGCTGGATAATGGTCACGCCTGGCAGAAGATCGGCCAGCAGGCCGCGGATGGTGCCAGCGCCCAGCAGCATGGTTTCCAGCTTGCCGCGCACGTTCAAAATGCGGTCAGTGAACACGTGCCCGCGTTCCAGGTTCGCGGCCATCTGCACTTCATCGACGGCAACGAAATCCACATCCAGATCGCGCGGCATCGCTTCCACCGTGGAGACCCAGTAGCGAGGCTCCATGGGGATGATCTTTTCCTCACCTGTGACCAGCGCGACCTTCTCCTGGCCAGCCCTGTCGCAAAGCTTCAAATACACCTCGCGTGCCAGCAGGCGCAGCGGCAGGCCGATGACGCCGGTTTGGTGCGTCATCATGCGCTCGATCGCCATGTAGGTCTTGCCGGTGTTGGTGGGGCCAAGAATGGCCGTCACACCAGCGCCGGGCGCCTTGGAGCGTGCAGTGTAGGGCATGGAGGGAAGAGGGGCCTTAGCGCAGGAAGAGTGAGGTCAGTGTTAACCCATCGAACGTGCCCAGAACAAGGCGTGTCCGAATCGGCTGTTTGGGCGGTTTTCAGGGTCTGTTCACGCCATATGTGGTGCGTGTTTTGGGCGAGTGCCACCAGACGAGGCATGGAATCGGGTATGTTTCACGCATGATGTTAGCAAAGCTGTACCGAAATGGGACAGTGAAGCTTTGTCTTGCCCGTTAACCTTTGAACGTCCCGGGAACACAGCGTGTCCGAATCGGTGGTTCTGATGATTTTCAGGGTTCGTTCACGCTGGATGTAGGGTGTTCATGGCTCAGGTGGCACAAGCTGAGCGCTGTCAATGCGCTGTAGTACGGCGGGATTTTAACGATTGTGTCCCGGAAAAGAGCAGTTGCTAAGTATCAACACCGCCCCGGCAGCACTCAGCGGTAGGACGATGCCGCCGAGCAGCACGCTGTTGTAAGCGGCAATCCGCGAAGCTTTGCATAAGCGTTGTTTGTTCATTGCGACCTCCAGGGTTTTTCCCAACCGTTCCAACTAACCTCATGGCTTAGGGTAAACCCTTATGATCATCCCCGATTGATCCAGGTCAGATGACGTTTGGCTGCCTTCTGTGGTCGGCTGAGGACAATTGGTGTTCTTTAGGTAGGCAAGAAGCCTTACGCATTAGCATCATCTTGTGGAAAAGAGCCCTGAAGCGCACCCTTCCTGAAGCGGTCTTTGCGCGGCGCGAGGACGCTAAAACGCACAGGTGAACTATGGACTTTTCACAACCATGGAAGCCGGCCAGGGAACGCAGTGCCATCGAAGCGATGGTCCAGTCAGAGGTTTTGCCGGAAGTCTTCGAACGTCTGAGAAGCAAGAAGCAAGCGCGTGTCGCGGCGGCCCGCGAAGCAGAGATGAGAACATCCTCACTGCATCGATTGAGCGAGTTGTTCAATCTGCCAACCGATGGCGCCCAACTATCAAGCCCTTGGCGGGGAGAGCCCTCATCACGGGTTGATTGTTAGGGTCTAGACCCGGGGCTGTTTGCTATTGCTGCTTGAGTTCGTAAATCGAGACATCAAGGGGACCATTCGCGGTCTGCGCGGTTACGGTTACACGCTGATAGGCTTCGCCTTCAAACGCATCAAGGTGATGCCAATGTCCTGGCAAATCATCTGACTGCAAGATGAAAACTGGGATATCCTCGCCATCTGGGTCGAGGACAAAGCCGGGATAACCAACCCACCGGCCCTTTGTGTTGGTGGTGGCGCGTCCACGCACGATACCTTCAACCCAATGGCCGCTTAGCTGTTCCACTTGCGCGTGATTTTCACGACCAGGGGCAAGGGTGCCATAACTGGCAAGGCGCGTGTCTGCTGACATGAAAAACCTTCTGCCTCCTTTTCTAGACGCTAGCGGCTTAGTGCCAGGCGCAACCCGGCAGCCAAGAACAGCGAGCCGAGAACGCCCTCAATGATGCGACGAAACTCTCCATAAAGGCGGCGGATCGGTGGTGAGGACAGAAGCACCGCGTAGGCGCCATGGCCGAGGAACGAGTTGATGAACGCCACGCCAATGAACAGCAAAATGATCGATAGTGGTGCTTCACCGATGCCGCCCACGGCGGCGATGGCAAGCCAAAATCCGATGGCCTTGGGGTTGAAGATCTGCAGGCCAAACCCGGTGAGCCCGGTGCGCAAGGGGCTGACGGTTGTCGCCTGTGCTTTGGGCAAGGGAGGGTTACGCCAGGCCGTTTTTAGCGACTTGTAGGCGAGCCAAAACAGATAGGCGGCGCCAAGCCAGCGTAGCACGGTCATGGCATCGGCCATTTGCGAGAGGATGGCGGTGACGCCAAGCACCGTCGCAGCGGCAAGAACCACTGATCCGCTGGCAATGCCAAAGGAGGTGATGAGCGAGGCCGCGCGGCCTCGGCTTGTGGCGACGCCCAAGATGAGCATCACACCGGGTCCCGGCGAGACAATTCCCATGAACTGAATGGACCAGGCCAGGATAAGGTGTGGCAGATGTTCGCTCAGCATGGCATGTTCCCTTTTTGTTCAGAAAATGAGAACGCCACGCGCTGCCGGCGATGTCAACGCCGCTACGCGATTTTTCCTCCAGTTTGGACAAGTGTCGGACCGCTGAACGGGGAGGTTCAGTGGGCGGTGGTGCCAGTTACTGCGCAGCGAACTCAAGCGCCTGGATGGACAAGGTGCCGAAATCCAGGCCGATTTCCATACGCACCGGCGCCACCAGCGCCTGATCGCCAACCTGCGACAACCAAACATACATGTTGGGGTTTTGCGCAAGGTCTTGGTTCACCCGGCGGTTGGAACGATGGCCTGCGATCGGGCGGTAGCTCAGACGGCAGACGGCGGCTTGGCCGTTGCCAAACTGGATCTCTTCCATGCGCACGAACGTCATCGCAATGTCGTAGCGCTGACGCCCATCAAACAGCGGCAGTGTGCGACCACACGCTGCCGGGCCACGGGCGCTTTCAGCATTGGGCACCGGCATCAAAAGTGCGGAGACCGGATCAACCACATCGCGGCGATGCTGCGCACGCACGGCCACCCGATTTGGGTGTTCAGAAAGCTGCGGCTGCGCGGAAAGTTCAGCAATATCGCCGCGTGACAAGCGCATGCGCACCACATTGGTAAGATCTTCCTCAGACGCCGATAGATCATAGCTGACGGGTACCGCGACCGTGCTGCCGAACACACCGCGCGCTACGGCCTCGCCTTGGCCTTGGCTCACCAAACGGCCGACCGAGCTTGTTTGTGCGGAGATCGTTGCAGTGTAGCGGCTGCCATCCATGTTGGCAGACAAAACGCCAGTGCCAATACGGATGCCGGCAAGGCGGGCCGCATAGGTGATGCGAAGGCTGGAGGCTGCGGCGTGCGCGGGTTGCGGACCGGCCATCGGGACGACCTGCGCCACACGGTCAATGGATTGGACCGAACCGAGCAGCGTAGCGGCGCCTAGAGCTAAGGCGGCGCTACCTTTTAAAAAGCGTGATGAGAAGCGGCGTTTGGTAGGGGGCACGGTCATCGTTTTCGCTCGGTCCTCGTTTGGGCAGCGCTTATCTGTCAGTGCCAACGGCCCGCAGCGCGGGCTTTTAGTTGGCCAACCGCCCGCAATACGGGCAATGATTTGGCAAAACGCTAGGCCAAAGCCGTTGACCAGTCGTTAACCATGCGCGATTCGTGCCCCACCATTTGGTGGTTGCCCGCCATTGTGGCATTTTTGGTGCGGTTTTTGGCCCGCCCACAAGCTGGTGAGGTGCGCCAACGCTTGACGGGAAAGGGCAGTGGTGCCTATAGACACGCCTCGTTTCCAAAAGCGGCAAAAGTCCTGCGGAAAGAGCGCCGAAGAGACCATGGTCTCAGCGCCTTGTCCGACCGGCCCTTTGTTCGCGCGCGAAGCCTGCCAATCCGGGTTGGGTTTTGCTGCAAACCAATTGTTTAAGGATGATCGACCATGGCGCGTCGTTGTGAATTGACCGGCAAGGGTGTGCAGACTGGCAACAATGTCAGCCATGCCAACAACAAAACCCGTCGCCGCTGGCTGCCAAACCTGAACACTGTTTCGCTTGTGTCCGATGCGCTTGGTCGCACGGTTCGCCTGCGCATCTCTGCAAGCGCGCTGCGCTCGGTGGAGCATCGCGGTGGCCTGGATGCCTTTTTGATGAAGGCTCGCGACACTGAGCTTTCAGCCAATGCGCTGAAGGTGAAAAAAGAAGTTCTTAAAGCGCAAGCCGCCTAGAAGGCTTCTCTGACGCGCATCTTTGGCCTGCAAAGGGCGGACTTCTGCGCGTCCGGTGCTCACATACGTGTATGTATGCTGCGCTCCTGTACTCGAATCCCACCCGTTTCGGCACAAATCTGCAAGCCAGCGATACCCTCTAGCGAACCAGAAACCATTGTCATGACCAAAACTGCTTTCTTTATCGCCGCTATGCTTGGCATGGCGGCGGTTATCGTTGTGTCCAACGTATTGGTGCAGTACCCGCTGGCCGGTTCTGTTGGACCGTTGGCGCTGGGCGATCTGCTCACTTGGGGTGCGTTCACCTTCCCGTTGGCTTTCTTGGTCACCGATTTTGCCAACCGGGCATTTGGCGCCGCCAAAGCGCGCCAGGTTGTGTTGGTCGGTTTTGCGGTCGCGGTGGTTTTGTCGTTCGTTTTCGCCACGCCGCGCATCGCGCTGGCGTCCGGCCTGTCGTTCCTGGTGGCACAGATGCTGGATGTTCAGCTGTTTGCCCATCTCAATCGCGGTCAAAAGAAAGCTGCTTGGTGGCAGCCGCCTGCGGTCTCTTCGTTCTTCGGTTCGATGGTGGATACGGCGCTGTTCTTCACTTTGGCTTTTGCTGCGTTCCTCACACCGTTGGTTGGCTTCGGCGATGGGTTTGCCACCGAGATGGCGCCTTTGTTCGGGCTACTGGCTTTGGACGCACCGCGCTGGGTAAGCTGGGCGTTGGGCGATCTTTCGATCAAGCTGCTGGCAATCCCAGTGCTGCTGTTCCCGTATCGCCTGTTGCTGCTCGCTACTGGGCTGGACGCGCCACGGGCCGAGGGGTCGGGGATGGCGGCGTAAGCACAGGCAGATCGTTGAGATCGCCGGTGATCTGAAAGCGCAGCAACACGGTGCGCTGGAAGAAGTTACCATTATCATCAGAAATCAGCGTCAGGATCGGCCCGTTCGGGTGATCGGTCACCGCGATCCCTTCCATATTGTCGATGATCGAGCCGCCATCGGCCTCGAGCAGTATGCGGCCTTCAACAGCGCCGTTGGCGATCTCGTTCGCTGGTAGCCATCGCAGCCGCATGAAGATGCCATCATCCCAGGAAAAGCGCCGCTCTACGATCACCAGATCGCCGTCGGGCAACATGGCTGCACCTGTGATCGCGAAGCGATCCAGCCGTCGGATTTGAAACAGTGCTAGTTCGCCATCGGGCCCGATGCGGGCGGCATTGTTGAGTGGTGCGCTACGCCACTGCTCTTCAAGGAACAGGATGGTTTGGCCGGATAGCGGGCCCGCTGTCACGTGTACGAGCGCTTCGGGGCCAGCATTGCGGCTGCTTTGCAGCGGTGCCTGAGACCCAAGGGGCAGACGGGCAGGGCCTGTGAGCGCTCCATCGCGCAGATCATAGGCACGGATGGGCTGATTGCGTTCGTTTGCTACCCAGAGTTCATCGCCCACCATCGTGACGGCCTCGGCATCGGCCAGCCGTTTGGACTGCATGGGTGTGCCATCAGTGTTGAGCAATGGGCCGATGCGCGCATCGGTTAGCCCGATGGGTGTGCCATCGATTTCTGATTGCAGCGCGGCCGTTACCCAGTCACCCTCATCGGTCACCATGATCAACCGGTCGCCTTGCATGGTTAGGCCTGACAAGGCTTCAAAATCGCTGTGTCGGCTGTTCAGCGAAAGCCCACCCAGATAGGTCAGCGGGCCGAACCGGTTGCTCGGCACCGACCTATCAAAGACTGGGAGCGCCGTGGCGTTGATGGTGATTGGCTCGTTGGCCAAAGCTGGGGCCAAGGCCGGAGCAAAGACTGGCGCTGAGAAAACCGCCAGCGCGACTGACAGTGCAAACACGCGTGTTTTAAGACGCAAGTTTGCGTCCCATTTGGCGACTGGACGCAGCGCTTTCTTCTTCAAACAGCGAGGCGAGCTGATCGGTCATCGCGCCGGCAAGTTCTTCGGCATCAACGATGGTCACCGCACGACGATAGTAGCGCGTCACATCATGGCCGATGCCGATGGCGATCAGATCCACCGGAGAGCGGGTTTCGATCTGATCGATCACATGGCGCAGATGGCGCTCCAGATAGTTGCCGGTGTTCACCGACAACGTGCTGTCATCCACCGGCGCACCATCGGAAATCACCATCAGGATGCGGCGTTGCTCCGGGCGACCGAGCAGACGATTGTGCGCCCACTCTAGAGCCTCGCCGTCGATGTTCTCTTTCAGCAGCCCTTCGCGCATCATCAGGCCGAGGTTGCGCTTGGCACGGCGCCAAGGCTCATCTGCAGACTTGTAGATGATATGGCGCAGATCATTCAGGCGCCCCGGCATGGCCGGTTTACCGGCGTTGAGCCAACTTTCGCGGGCTTGGCCGCCTTTCCAGGCGCGGGTGGTGAAGCCAAGCACTTCCACCTTCACGCCACAGCGCTCTAGCGTGCGGGCCAGAATATCGGCGCAGGTGGCGGCCACCGTGATCGGGCGACCACGCATGGAGCCGGAATTGTCGATCAGGAGCGTGACCACCGTGTCGCGAAACTCTGCGTCCTGCTCCATTTTGAAAGCCAGCGGCTGCATAGGGTCGGTGACGACGCGGGTGAGGCGCGCTGAGTCCAGAATGCCCTCTTCCAGGTCGAAGTCCCAGCCACGGTTTTGTTGGGCCATCAGGCGGCGCTGCAAACGGTTGGCGAGACGAGCGACGGCACCGGCGAGATTTTGTAACTGCTTGTCGAGGAAAGCGCGCAGGCGTTCCAGCTCCTGCGCATCGCACAGATCCTCAACCTTCACTTCTTCATCGAACTTGCTGGTGTAGGCTTTGTAGTCGGTCAGCGGTTCTAAAACGCCTTGGTTCTGACGCTGGTTCTGCGGGCTGCCAGCATCCTCGCCCTGATCGGGTTCGTCGCCCTCGGACATTTCAGAGACAGATTCTTCAGAGGCTTCGCTTTCGCCAGCTTCGTCATCTTCCCCGGCTTCAGCAGCGTCGGCTTCCACCGATCCGGTCATTTCATCGCCGGTGGCCTCATCATCGTTTTGGCTGTCGGACTCGCCATCATCGTTGACGTCAGAATCCTCATCATCTTCATTGTTGTCGGACGCCTCGGGCGCTAGCTCATCGGCCATATCCAGCGAGACCAGAAGCTCGCGGATCGCGCGGGCAAAGCCTTCCTGATCATCGGCAGCGTCGACCAGCGTTTGCAGGTCTTTGCCGGCCTTGGCTTCCACATCCTGGCGCCAAACATCGACGATCTTCTGCGCGCTTTTGGGGATCGGCATGCCCGCCAGCCGTTCACGCACCATCAGCGCAATGGCGTCTTCCAGCGGAGCGTCGGCCTTGTCGGTGATCTCTTCAAAATTGCCGCGATGGTATTTGTCTTCCAGCATCGCTGAGAGATTGCCGCGTACGCCCTTCATGCGACCAGCGCCGATGGCTTCCACACGCGCTTGTTCCATCGCGTCATAGACCGCGCGGGCCGCTTGACCGTCCGGCGCCAGCGATTTGTGCAGTTTGGTATCGTGGCAGGCCAGCCTCAGCGCCATGGCATCGGAGAGGCCGCGCAGGATGGCGCCATCTTCGGCGGTCATGCGGCGTGGCGGTTCGGGCAAGCGCACGGTGTTGCCTGCTAGCACGGGGCGGTCGGCGGCGAACGCGATCTCCACATCCTCACGCCCGGCAATGGCTTTCAAGCAGCCGGAAACGGCCTTCTTAAGCGGCTCATTGTGGGCAGCTGATCGGCTGGAGGTGCGTTGGTTGGAGCCTGGACGCGTGCGGGCATCTGCCATGGGGTCGCGACCCTAGCTCAGGGCGACGTTGAGCGCTGAGTCTGGAATCTCTTCGCCAAAGCAACGCTGATAGAATTCAGCCACCAGCGGGCGCTCGGTCTCATCGCATTTGTTGAGGAACGAGACGCGGAAGGCAAAGCCGATCCCGCCGAAAATCTCAGCGTTCTGCGCCCAAGTGATCACCGTGCGTGGGCTCATCACGGTGGATAGATCACCGTTGATGAAAGCGTTGCGGGTGAGATCAGCCAGACGCACCATGTTGGCAATCTGCTCGCGGCCTGCGCTGGTTTTGTAGGTAGGTGCTTTGGCGAGCACGATTTCCACTTCGGTGTCGTGCGGCAAATAGTTCAACACTGTGACAACCGACCAGCGGTCCATCTGACCTTGGTTGATCTGCTGGGTGCCGTGGTAGAGGCCGGATGTATCGCCCAAACCAATGGTGTTGGCGGTGGCGAACAGGCGGAAGGATGGGTGCGGGCGGATCACGCGGTTTTGGTCAAGCAGCGTCAAGCGCCCAGACACTTCCAACACGCGCTGGATCACGAACATCACATCTGGGCGACCTGCGTCATACTCATCGAACACCAGGGCGGTGTTGGTTTGCAGCGCCCAGGGCAGAATGCCGTCTTTGAATTCGGTGACCTGCATGCCGTCGCGAACAACGATGGCATCTTTGCCCACCAGATCGATACGGCTGATGTGGCTGTCAAGGTTCACACGCACCGTTGGCCAGTTGAGGCGCGCTGCAACCTGCTCAATGTGCGTGGATTTGCCGGTGCCGTGATAGCCCTGCACCATGACGCGTCGGTTGTGCACAAACCCGGCCAGGATCGCGAGCGTGGTGTCGCGGTCGAAGATGTAGTCAGGGTCGAAGTCAGGCACGTGGGCGTCGGCTTCGGCGAACCCCATCACCGTCATATCGGTGTCGATGCCAAACACCTTGCGCACATCGATGGGGGTATCGGGCACGGCGTTTTCGTTCGCGGCGTTGGATGCAGGCACGGCAAGGGTCATGCGATTGGTGTCCTTGATGGCAAGGGGCGTTTAAAATTTGGGAGTCGGCTCACACGGCAACGACAGCCCGTTGTCTAGCAGAAGCCAGCGGCTTTCAAGGTGTTGTAGGCTTGAATTACGTCGCGAAGGCGCTCCTCAGAACCACGGTCACCTTTGTTGAGGTCGGGGTGCAAGCGCTTGGCGAGATCTTTGAAGCGCGCTTTGATGGTTTCAGCATCCGCATCAGTATCAAGGCCAAGGGCTGAAAAGCTTTTGCGCGCCGCGTTGCCGACGGCGCGGGGCTTCTTGCGGGCTTGTTCTGCTGCTGCTGCGCTACCCGCTCCTTCAAACATGCCGAAGGGGTCGGCGCTGACATCATCAGCCCAGGGCTTGCGAGGTTTGCCGGAGGCTGTCGGCTTGGGGCCTTTGCGTTTCTTGACCGGTTCGGCTTTGCCGTTTTTGGCCCATTCCCAGGTAGGGCGGTGGCCGGTCATGGAGGCCTTTTGATATTTCGTCAGATCCTCATCGTTCATGCCGGAGAAGTAGTTGTAGGACTTGTTGTAGGCTTGGACGTGCTCCAGGCAAAACCAATGGAATTCGCCCTCTTGATCACGGCCTTTGGGGGCACGGTGCTCACCTTTTTTGTCACATCCTTCCCAGCTGCACTTACGTGCTTCCGGCTTTGGCTTTTCCGCCTTGGCTTTTCCGCGCGGTTTGATGCGGATGGAATCAAAAAGAGGAGAGTCGGATGTCATGAGCAACCATTATGGGAGTGCTGGCGTCTTGGACAAGAGCCTGGGCACCTGTCTGGTACGCGCGGTCAGGGGAAAACAGCGGAAAGCTGGTTTAGCCCGTCTTGGGGATCGGGTCGAGAGGGTTGTGCGTCGCAGGGTGGTTGGCTTAGATCAACTTAAAGTTGTATGTAATATAAAAGCACAATCTTAAGTATTAATGACACTTTTATGACTTAATTTTCTCTTTTGGAAATTGTGATTTTCCTATTCTATAGAAGTATTGCCAATACGGTTGAATTTGAACCGAAAAACTTGG
>JBCCAF010000037.1:0-2933 GCA_039814945.1 Pseudomonadota bacterium | reverse complement strand
GATGTTTGCGACAGGCTGTCATGGGTGACCAGCAGGTCAAACACACCGCCGAAAACGCCGGTGAACACCCAGAACATCACGATGCCAAACCCGATCATGCCAACCGTGCTGTCAAAGAGCTTGCCGTATAGGCCCAGCTTGCGCTTGTAGGTGATCGACACCGCGAAGGTGACAATCAGCGCAATCCATACCGGGGTAAATTGTTGAGACATGCCGCCGAAGATGCCGGCGCTCGTGCCCATGAAGATACCCGCGATGAGGTAGATAAGGATCAACGCGACGACTGCCAAAAACAGATATCCCGTTGCCATGTTGATCAGCCCGGTGACGCCCTTGTCCGCCGCCAACGTGCCGTCCGCGCTTACCGCCCGTGCACCTGATTGCGGCACCAGCGACATCACGATCCCCGCGATGATGCTGATGGCCAGCAAAGCCACGGCGAGATAGAAAATATAGTTCAGCCCCGAAAGAGAGCCTGTCCATGTAAGTGGTTCCATGTGTCAGCCCCCCTTAAGAAATGCGAATGCGTGGATTGAGGTAGACATAGCCGATATCAGAGATCAGCTGGGTCACCAGAACCACCACAACAGAGACGACCGAAACCGCCAACAAAAGCTCAATGTCGTTGTTCGACGCGGCTTGCACCAAGAGCCATCCAAAGCCTTTGTAGTTAAAGAGCGTCTCAACAATGACCACACCGTTCAGCAACCACGGGATCTGCAACATGATCACCGTGAAAGGCGCAATAAGCGCGTTCCGCAGGGCGTGTTTCATCACGATATCCGAGAACTTCACACCTTTCAGGCGTGCCGTCCGAATGTACTGTGCGGTCATCACTTCTGCCATTGAGGCACGCGTCATCCGCGCGATGTATCCCATGCCGTAGAGCGAGATCGTCAGCACCGGCAGGAAGAAGTTCCAGAACGTGGCATCCTTCATTGCGGAAGTGGCAGAGCCCAGAAACAGCGTCTTACTGTCAATCATTCCCCACTCGTTCAGAAGCGGCGAGAGACCAAATTTCGACGACGCCAGTACCGCGATGAAGATAACACCCGATACATATTCCGGCGTTGCCGTCGTTGCGATGGAGAAGGTGGAAAGCGAACGATCCAGTTTTGACCCTTCTCGCATGCCCGCCAGCACCCCAACCAATAGAGCGGAAGGCACCATAAGCAGAAGCACGCAGAGCATGAGCTTGCCTGTCAACGCCAGCCTCGTAGAGACGGTAGGACCAACATCCTCCTTAAAAACCGTAGAGAACCCCCAGTCTCCTTGGATGACACCGCAGCGCGTGGGTCTTTCGTCTTCTGGAGTACCTTCAGCATAACAGCGGCCGAACGACGTACCGTCGTCTTTCACGGTCTCCCAACCTGGCATCAGGCCAAGCCATTGACCGAACTTTACCGGCATTGGCTGCAGGTATCCTCGATCCTCCAGATAGGACGTCACGGCCTCATCCGACATGCGGAAGTTGCCTTGAGTCTTGGCTAGTTTTTCAAGGTTTGGATAGAGATTGGTCAGCCAGAACACGATGAACGTCAGGCAGAGTGCCGTCAGTAACATCACGCCCAGCCGGCGTAAGATAAATAGTCCCATGTAGCGCCCCTGTTGGTGGCTTGGCGAGGTTATCCCCACCGTTATTCTTCGCGCGGCGAAAGCCGCAGTCGGACCCGGAAAGCGTAAACTTCTCAGGCAGGATTGAAGGTAGAACTGTGGTCCCTTCCAACGGCGAGCACTGCATCTTCGTGCGTGTTTTCGCGCTCACCACCATCCCATGCCAATATGAGGCACCGTTCTCGCGCTTAGGTCAATGTCCTAACTTGCCAAAAATTGTAAAAAAAACGACATCCACACGCTAATCGCGACATGGCTTTGGGATGAGTGTTTGCAACCTCGAATTAGCGATTCCTGTGCTTGCTGGGCGGCAGGCCGGTGTGCTTCTGCACAAAGCGCGTGAAATAGGCAGGTGAGCCAAATCCAAGATACTGCGCGATGTTTTGAGCCGGTGCATCTGTCTCACGCAGAAGGGCGCGGGCCTCATAAAGCAGCCGTTCCGTCAGCAGATCGGCGGCGGTTTTGCCGGTCGCTGATTTTACAGCGCGGGTCAAATGGGTGGCCGTAACACCCAGGGTGCGGGCGTAGTCGGCCATCACGTCGCCAGACCGGAAGCGGTTCGGAATGAGACGACAGAATCGCTGGCTCAGCCGACCGGATGCGCGCAACGGCTCGGGGATATGTTCTTCAAGCATCAACTGCCGGCGCAACCAGACCGCGATGAGTGCCGCGTGGGCTTCAATTGCGTCAGCGCGCAAGTTCCGGCTGCCTTGCGCCTCGCGCAAAGCCGCTTCGATCAGCGAGGTAAGTTCCGATTGGGCGTCCACATCCCGAATGCGAAGGTGATGCGGCATATCCGGCAAACGCAGCGCTGTGGTTTCCGGGATCAGCACCGCATGACCGATGCTTTGGCGCCCTAACTCGACAGCCATGAGCGATCTTGGGGGCACAAAAAGCGCATTATGGGCGCCAATGCCGCGCCGCGTGCCGTCGAGCAGAACCCGCCCCTGACCGCGGGTGAACCAAATAAGCATGTGAAAGGGCCGGTCATGGATCAGCCGCAACCGCCAGTCGTCGCCTTGAGACAGCTGCGACAGAGTTTGGAGTTTGATTTCAAACAGAGGCGTTTCCATATCTTTGTCGTATATCGACAAGATGCGGGGAGGAAAGGGGCCATTTGCGTTAGATGCTGGTTGTGAATGGACAAATCAGCCTAGCGCGACTGCGTGCCAATCAGCCATACGGCGCCGCATCCACGTGCGTTGCCTTTTGGCATATTGGCGCGTCGCGATGATCGCAGCGCTCACCGCTTCTTCGCGCGTCATTTGTCCTTCGAGATGCGCCATCAACTCGGGTACGCCAATCGCCCGATAGGCAGG
>JBCCAF010000045.1:0-2177 GCA_039814945.1 Pseudomonadota bacterium | reverse complement strand
GGGGAAGGCTCAGTACCTGATGGCGCATGACAAAACGAAGGAGGTTGCAAGCAGCAAAGACGACGAGATATGAAACCCCAGGACTCTCGAAATGAACGAGGGCGCCAAGGGGCTCAGGTCACTCGACATGTGTCAGCCAAATGCGTTGCCTGTCTGTGAGTTCCCGATCATCCATGACGCAAAAATGGCACGACAAAAATCTGTGAGAAAGAAGCGGTTATTTGATCGCTTACTTCTTGGCGATGCCACGATAGCGCGCACGGCGATAACCGAACTGGCATTTCATGACGCGGAACACATGCTCAACCTTGGCACGCACGGCCCCATGGCGTTTGTTGCGCTTCTTTTGCGACGATGACAGTTGGCGCTTTGGCCGGCGCTGTTCTTTAACCGCCCAATAGACACCGGCAGCACGTGCCGCCTGTTTCTTTTTCTGGTTGACGTAACCCTTGTCGGCAAACACCGCGCGATCGTCTTCGCGGATCAGGTTGTCCATCACCTTGGCATCATGCGTTTTGCCCGTCGTTACGCCAGCGGTGTAGACGAGGCCGCTTCTGGCATCGACGCCAATATGCGCCTTCATCCCGAAATACCATTGATTGCCCTTCTTTGACTGGCTCATTTCGGGGTCACGCTTGCCGGCTTTGTTCTTCGTCGAGGGCGACGCTGCGATCAATGTCGCATCCATGATCGTGCCGCCTCTAAGCAGTGCACCCTTGTCTTCGAGATGTGCGCTGACCGCCTCGAACAGCGCCTTGGTGAGATCGTGGCGTTCCAGCAGATGGCGGAAATTGAGGATCGTTGTCTCATCCGGGATGGCATCGCAACCAAGTTCGAGACCGGCGAACGCGCGCATCGACTGGATGTCGTAAAGTGCCTCCTCGGCGCCTGGATCGGAGAGTTGATACCACTGTTGCAGAAAGTAAATCCGCAACATCACCGCCAGCGGATAGGGCCGGCGTCCATTGCCGGCATTGGGATAGTGCGGCTCGATCAAAGCAAGCAGCAGCGCCCAAGGCACGACACGCTCCATCTCCGCCAGGAAAAGCTCCCGCTTCGTGCGCTTCTTCTTGTTCTGGTGATCAAGCGTTGCAAAGCTCAGTTGCGACATGCTTCAAGTCCTCTCGAATCAATATCCAGACTGTGCCATGCTTTGATACTTGTTCAGAGTTTCCCTAACAAGACCCCACGCCCTAGGGCGTGTTGAGTATCAGGCGCCGTTGATGATTGCGGCAGCAGCGTAGATCATTGCTTTGAAGCTTTCGTCGGTTTTGTCGCTGCGCATCGCGATACGTTTGAACTCTTTGAGTTTGCAAAAGAAGTTCTCGATGAGATGGCGCCACTTGTAGATTTCTGGATCAATCTCAATCGGTGCAACACGTTGAGGCATTTGCGAAATAACGACCTTGGCACCGCGCTGGTTCAGTTCTTCAAGGATCCAATTTGCATCGAATGCCTTGTCTGCGAGCAAAGCTTCGAACTCGATATCCTCAATGAGTGGCGCAACGCCGATCGTGTCGGAGCGATGGCCGGGTAACAGGACGAAACGCACAAGATTGCCAAGCGCATCGGTGAGCGTCAGGATCTTGGTCGTCAACCCGCCTCTGGATTTGCCTATGGCCTGGCTTTGAGTCCCCCTTTTGCGCCCTGTCCGTGACGGTGGACCTTGACGATGGTCGCATCAACCATCGCATATTCCATGTCAGGCTCATCGGATAAAGCCTCGAATATGCGATGGAAAACGTCTAGCTTCACCCATTCTCGAAAGCGCTTGTAGACGGTGTTCCATTTGCCGAACTCTTCCGGCAGATCGCGCCACGGACTGCCCGTCCGGGCGATCCATAGAATAGCTTCCATGAACTCTCGATTGTTGCTGCCTGTCCGACCCGGATCCGTTGGTTTGCCCAAACAGTGCGGGTCCATTACTGTCCACATGTGGTTCGTGATCACCCGTCGTACAGCCATTCAAGCCTCCCCTCAAAAGGAAGCTTGAATCAGAAAACAAGTGATTTGGGAATCCTGATACTCAACAGACCCTAGGGTCCCGACCCTTTAACGTATCCACATATGATTCCCAAATCAGCCGAACCGTGATTCTGTCTGTGTCAGCGGGGAGGCACGGACATGGCTGATTTGTTTTGGTTTTCCGATGAACAGTGGGCACGCGTCGAACCTTT
>JBCCAF010000027.1:0-32891 GCA_039814945.1 Pseudomonadota bacterium | reverse complement strand
TGTGCGCTGTCACAATGATGCGTGGCAAATTCATCATAGAGCGCAAACTGCTCCTGAAGAGCGCCTGCAAGCTCGGTATCATCGTCCACGATGAGCAACATACGTCGGCTCATAACCCTACCTTCAGTTTGGCTGACATCCAAAAGATGTGCGTCAGACCCCCACACGTGCTTTACGGCATGGCCACGCTTGCGCGCAAGCACGCCAGACCGCACACTCGCGTGTATGCTAAACAGGCCAAGGTATAGAAAAGGTTGGGCAAAGCGGCATTATAATGCCGCAACACCACAACCCAAACGCCACGCTATCGTGCTGCGCATGCCGCAAAGCCCGGCCACACGGCATCTTGGCCGGTTTTTGTTGGACGGCAAGGCTTACGCCTGCGCACTAGGAAAGGCGGGCATCACCGGCACAAAACGCGAGGGCGATGGCGCCACACCGCGCGGAACGCTTGCCGTTCTCGGCGGGCGTTTTCGCCTGGATCACGTAAAAAAGCCTTTCGGCTGCGAATCGTTCTGGCAGCGAATCAAACCCAAAGATGGGTGGTGTGATGCTGCGTTTACACCGACGTACAACTGTTCGGTCGCCCTACCGCACAGCACATCCCACGAGGTCATGACGCGAAACGATCATCTCTATGATCGATTGATCATCCTTGATTGGAACATGTCGCATAGGTCGCAAGGCCGGGGCTCAGCGATTTTTATGCATCAAGCGCGCATCACCAATGGTCAGATGCAAGGCACTGAAGGCTGTGTGGCTTTAGAGGCGAAAACGTTCGCAAAGCTGGCGCCTCGGCTTGCCAATTTGAACGCGATTGTTGTGCTGTAATCAGGTACCGCGTGCGCCAAAGATGGCACTGCCCACCCGCACATGCGTGGCGCCGTGGGCAATAGCACTCTCATAATCGCCGCTCATGCCCATGGATCGAACAGGCAAATCGCTCGCATCAGCGAGCTCAGCCAGCAAGACAAAATGCTGGGCAGGATCCTCTTCAACCGGGGGGATACACATAAGCCCTTGCACATTCAGACCGTGGACTTCACGACAGCGAGTCACGAAATCCGCTGTTTCTTGCGGCGCGATGCCGGCCTTTTGTGGCTCAAGACCGGTGTTCACTTGGACGAGGCATGGCAATAGACGATCCTGTTTGACCATTTCCTTGGCCAACGCATCTGCGATCTTGTCACGATCGATGCTCTCGATCACATCAAAGGTGGCAACGGCCTCTTTGGCCTTGTTGGATTGCAGCGGCCCGATGAGGTGCAACTCTATGGGGTCTTTGGAGCGCTCAGCCCAACGCTCGCGTAGGGCAGGCCACTTGCCCATCGCTTCTTGAACACGATTTTCGCCAAAAACACGTTGGCCTGCCTCGATCACGGGCCAAATGGTATCGCCATCATAGGTTTTGGACACAGCGACCAGTGTTACATTGCCACTGGGACTCGAGGTCGTTTGCTCTGCTTCGTTTATCGCCGCGCAAACCTCCGCCCATCGTGTTACCGCATCGCTCATGCACGCTCTCCTCGTGTTGCCTGCATGGTTGACCATATCCGCGCTTTCTGGTGAAGGTCCGCGCAATGATTTATCAGCCAAACTGGGGCTTTAGCTCGCATCGCGATCTCCCTTTCTTGAAATAACGATTGATTTGATGACCGCTTCAAAACGCCAAGACGCGCCTGAGCGCTACAACCCGCAAGCTGTTGAGCCGCACTGGCAGGCCAAGTGGAACGACGCGGCGGTGTTTGAGACGCAAAACGATGACCCGCGTCCGAAATATTATGTGCTGGAAATGTTTCCTTACCCGTCGGGGCGCATTCACATTGGCCATGTGCGCAACTACACGATGGGCGATGTGGTGGCGCGCTACAAACGCGCCCGCGGTTTTAATGTGCTGCACCCGATGGGGTGGGACGCCTTTGGCATGCCGGCAGAAAACGCGGCGATGCAGCACAAGGTGCATCCGCGCGACTGGACCTACCAGAACATCGATGCGATGCGCAGCCAACTGAAAGTGATGGGCTTATCGCTTGATTGGACACGCGAATTTGCAACCTGCGATGTTGAATATTATCACCGCCAACAGATCCTCTTTACCGATTTTCTGAAAGCTGGCCTGGTCACCCGTAAAACCAGCCGGGTGAATTGGGATCCTGTGGACCATACCGTGCTCGCCAATGAGCAGGTGATCGACGGGCGCGGCTGGCGATCCGGTGCATTGGTCGAACAGCGTGAGTTGGCGCAGTGGGTATTTAAGATCACCGACTTCGCGCAGGATTTGCTCGATGGCCTGGATGAACTCGACAATTGGCCAGACAAAGTGCGCACGATGCAGCGCAACTGGATTGGCAAGTCACGTGGGCTGCATATGGGGTTTGCGCTAACCACACCGGCCCATGGCTTTGAAAGCATAGAGGTTTTCACCACGCGGCCCGACACGCTGGCAGGTGCAAGCTTCATCGCCATCGCACCAGAGCATCCACTGGCTCAGGCGTTGGCCGAAGACAACAAAGAACTGGCGGACTTCAACGCGGATGTGCGCCGTGCAGGGACATCTGAAGAAGCGCTGGAGAAGGCGGATAAGCGCGGTTTTGATACCGGGCTCACCGTCCAACATCCAGTCTACCCCGACCGGACGCTACCCGTTTGGATCGCCAATTTCATTTTGATGGATTACGGCACGGGCGCAGTGTTCGGCTGCCCGGCCCACGACCAGCGCGACCTTGATTTTGCTCGCAAATATGAGCTCTCGGTCACCGACACTTATTTCGCACTGGATGACGATACTCCCGTCGCCAATGAAGCGTTCGTGCCGCCAAAGTCCCAAAAGGTGCGCTATGTGAACCAACCTGCTGGAATTGAGATCGCCACGGGTGATGAAGGTGTGGATGCGACCATTGCATGGGCTGAAGAGCACGGGCTCGGCAGGGGCCAGGAACAGTTCCGTCTGCGTGATTGGGGCGTCTCTCGCCAGCGCTATTGGGGTTGCCCGATCCCAGTGATCCACTGCGAAGACTGCGGTGCTGTGCCGGTTCCCGTTGATGATTTGCCGGTTAAGCTTCCTGACGATGTATCGTTCGATAAGCCCGGTAATCCATTGGATCACCACCCGACGTGGAAGCACACAACCTGCCCAAGCTGCGGCAAGGATGCCGTGCGTGAAACCGACACGATGGATACATTCGTTGATTCATCGTGGTATTTCGCGCGCTTCACCGACAGTACCGCTAAAAACCCAACCGTGCCCGGGACGGCTGAAGCCTGGCTGCCGGTCGATCAATATATTGGCGGCATTGAGCACGCGATTTTGCACCTGCTCTATTCACGCTTTTTTGCCCGGGCGATGAAGGCCACCGGTCACATGGACGTGCGCGAGCCATTCAAAGGCCTTTTCACCCAAGGCATGGTGGTGCACGAGACGTATAAAGGTGCTGACGGCTGGATTGAACCGGCAAAGGTTTTGATTGAAGGCGAAGATGACGGCCGGGTCGCCAAACATATCGATACCGGTGAAGTGCTTGAGATCGGCTCAATCGAAAAAATGTCGAAGTCGAAAAAGAATGTCGTCGATACTGACGAGATTATCGCCAGCTACGGGGCGGACACCGCACGCTGGTTTATGCTGTCGGACTCGCCACCTGAACGCGATGTGATCTGGTCTGATGCGGGTGTGGAAGGCGCGCACCGCCACATTCAGCGTGTCTGGCGCTTGGTGAGTGATGTTGTGGCCGCAACACCAGATGAGTTCAGCGACGCCAAACCCAACGCATTTTCCGATGATGCACTGGCTTTGCGCAAAGTGATGCATCGCATGCTGGCCGCCGTGGCGGACGATGTGGAAAAGCTGGCTTTCAACCGCTCCGTTGCCCGCATTTATGACGCAACCAACGCAATCAGTAAGGCCTTGGCCAAAAAGAGCGATGACGCGGACATGATCTGGACGCTGCGCGAAGCAGTGTCTCTTTTGGTGGAAGCCATGCAGCCCATGACGCCGCATTTGTGCGAAGCGTGCTGGGCTGAACTTGGCAATCAAGATTTGCTGGCCACCAAACCATGGAGCGAGGTTGACAGAACCCTCCTTGACGATGACACAGTGATGCTGCCCATTCAGGTGAACGGCAAAAAGCGCGGCGATATCAGCGTTGCCAAAGATGCCGACAAATCTGAGGTTGAAGCCGCTGTGTTGGCTGACCCCACGGTGCAGAAGCTTTTGGATGGCCAAGCACCCAAACGGGTGATCGTTGTCCCGCAGAGGATTGTGAACATCGTTGTCTGACACACGCTCCCCATCTCGCCGCTCCCTGTCTCGTCGCGCAGTGCTTGGTGCGCTGGGCGTTGGTGCGCTTGCGCTAGGTGGATGCCAAGTGAGTCCGCTCTATGGCGACCAATCTGCTGCGACCGGCGGACGTTCTGCCACGGCATCTGCACTGAGCACTATCTCGATCGACGCACCAGCAGATCGCACCACACAGCTTGTGCGCAACGAATTGTTTTTTCGGCTCGATAGCGGTTCAAGCGCTCCGCAGTACCGTTTGGCGCTGCGCGCTTCAAGCGGTGCTCAAACGTTGGGCGTGGGAGGGACAGGTGCCGCGTTCGCGCGCACTGTTCGTGTGACCGCAAGCTATCAGCTTTTTCCGCTGGGCGCCGATAGGCCAATCGCAGAAAACACAGTGATTTCAACAGCGTCTTATGATTCCGTTGATCAGCGCTTTGCCAACCAACGTGCCGCGATTGATGCCGAAGCGCGGGCAGCACGCGATGTCGCACGCGTGATCGAAGCCCAGCTGGCAGCGGCCTTTGCCACCGGCCTTTAATGGCGGAAATCAAAGGCCAAGCGGTGGAACGCTTCTTGGAGAAGCCGACACCAGACCATCCCATTATCCTAATCCATGGCCCCGATCGCGGTCGGGTTTCCATGCGAGCTAAACAGCTCGTGCAGTCTTTGGCTGGGCCCAATCCAGACCCAATGAACCTTGTCGATCTCGATGCAAATCTGCTGAACGATGATCCAGCGCGCCTGGCCGAAGAAGCTGACAGCGTGGCGATGTTTGGCGGTCGCAAAACGGTGGTTGCCCGGCTTGACGACCCCAAAGCTCTGGTGAAGCCTGTCGAAGCGCTTCTGACAACACCACCCACCGATGCGACTGTGGTTATCGTCGCAGGAGACCTTAAAAAGTCGCACCCGTTACGTAGCCGAATCGAAAAAGCAAGCTGCAGTGCTGCAATTGCATGTTACGCTGCTGACCGCCGAGATGTTGCTGCGTTGCTGGCCAGCATAGTGAATGAGCATGGACTAACCATCAGCCGAGAAGCACAGGATGATGTGCTGGCGATGTTGGGTGCCGACCATGCCATGTCGCAAGCTGAAATCGAAAAACTTTGTCTTTTCGCGCGCCATGATGGCGCAATAACAGCCGATCATGTGCATGCGAATCTTGTCGATGGATCAGCGCACGCGATGAGTGATGTGAGCGACGCGGCCTTTGCTGGCCGAAGAGACGCCGCGCTTGACGCACTCGCGCGCGCTTTGGCTGAAGGTATGGAACCCTCGGTGATCACACAAATGCTGCTCCGCCACGCACAAACGTTGGAACGGTTACGAATCGACGTTGAACGGGGAATATCACCGGACCGCGCTTTGGCATCGGCGCGCCCACCGATATTCTTCAAACGTCGGGGGGCCATGGAGCAAGCACTGCACCGATGGTCCCCATCTGACTTACGCAAGTGCGTGTCTTACCTGGATGATGAACTTGTCATCACACGCCTTGATCAGTCGCTCAAAGCCACACGCTTGGAACGGCAAGTCCTGCGTGTGGCGTCAGAAGCGGCGCGGCGCGCACGCTAACCCATTGATTTTATGGTTAAACGGCGCCTATGCGGCGCAACAAATCATCAAGCTGCTCAAGCGTTTTGTAAGCAATGCTCAACGTGCCAGAGCCATTGGCTTTGGCCTTTAAACGCACATCCAGACCAAGATGTTCTGACAATTTCGCTTCAATGGCGCGTGTATCGGCATCTGCCAGTCCGGCTCGCTCGTCTGGAGCATTGGCGTGGGGAAGCGTACCATCTGAAAGCGGCTTGTCTTGAACAAGACGCTCAACATCGCGCACCGATAGACCATCATCGATAATTTTGCGCGCCAACTCTGCGGCATCATCTCGGCCAACAAGTTGACGCGCATGACCCGCTGAGAGCGCACCGGAAGAGACAAACAGCTGAACGCCTTCCGGCAAACGAAGCAAGCGCAACGTGTTGGCGATGTGGCTGCGGCTCTTGCCAATAACGGTTGCTAGGTCTTGCTGTGTATATTCAAAACTATCGATAAGGCTTTGATATCCTTGAGCTTCTTCTAATGGATTGAGGTCGGAACGCTGCACATTTTCGATGATGGCTAGCTCAAGCGATTCCTTGTCATCGACCTCTCGGACGACCACAGGGACCATATCAAGTCCGGCGCGCTGTGCTGCACGCCAGCGGCGCTCACCAGCGATAAGTTCAAAAGCACCTTCATCGAGCGGTCGCACCAAAAGAGGCTGAACAACGCCTTTTTCGCGGATCGATTTGGTAAGATCTTCCAGCGCGTCTTCGGCAAAGGTACCGCGTGGATTGCGTGGATTGGGCGTGATCTGCTCAATGGGCAATCGACGTGTGCTGCGCGATTGGTCGACTGCGACGCTCTCCGGCACCGCATCACCCATCAGAGCAGCAAGACCTCGACCCAACCGGCGCTTGGATGCATCATCCGCCATATCCGCTTCCTCCACGCTAGGCGGCGACGGCGCGCAGGGCACGCTCGCGCTCAATGATTTCTTGCGCAAGTTTGATGTACGCTTGACTTCCAGCGCATTTGAAATCGTACAAAATTGCTGGGCGGCCGTAGCTCGGCGCCTCAGACAGGCGTACATTGCGCGGGATCATCGTTGAGTAGACTTTTTCGCCCATAACGTCACGCACATCTTCAACGACCTGGTTAGAAAGGTTGTTGCGTGCATCAAACATCGTGAGTGCAATGCCGTGGATGATGAGCTCGGGGTTAAGCGCGCCACGAACCTGCTCAACGGTGCGCAACAGCTGCGAGAGACCCTCCAAGGCGAAGAATTCGCACTGCAGTGGCACCAAAACAGCATGTGAAGCAGCCATAGCATTGACAGTGAGCAAACTGAGCGATGGCGGACAGTCAATCAAAATGTAGGACAAGCGCTTGGCGTTGGGCAGCTCCATCTGCTTGGATTGGTAGGTATGGAGTGCTGATCGCAACCGCATCGCGCGCTGCGGGTCGGATGCTATTTCCATTTCCAAGCTTGAAAGATCAACCGTCGACGGCACGATGGAAAGGTTCGGCACAGCCGTTGGCAGCACAGCATCGGCAAGGCCAGCTTCGCCTGCCATCACTTCATAGCTGGTGGTCGTGCGATCTTGCGGGCCAATACCCAAACCAGTTGATGCATTGCCCTGAGAATCAAGGTCCAATATCGCAACCTGCTCGCCAATAGCGGCAAGGGCCGTCCCCAAATTGATAGCGGTTGTCGTCTTGCCAACACCACCTTTTTGGTTGGCGACGGTGATAATGCGCGGATGCGGGTGGATTGGCGGAATGGGGGGCGTGTGCATCATGGTGCTAGCCTTGGTCTCTGCGCATCTTTCCACTGATTTGGAGGATGCGGCTGTTTGGATCAACGACACTGATATGCTCTACCACGTCATATGCGTCGGCGTCAGTCCATTCCTCTAGCTCGCGCGCATACTCCCCACCTTTATGAAAAAAAGCGGTTGCACCTTTCTCCATCCAAGGTTTGGCGAGATCGACCAGCTTTGCAAGCGGCGCCAAAGCGCGGGCGGTGACGATGTCAGCCGGAACCCCTTCATCAATATGCACCGCTTCAAT
Organism: Pseudomonadota bacterium; assembly: GCA_039814945.1. GTDB lineage: Bacteria > Pseudomonadota > Alphaproteobacteria > Rhizobiales > MH13 > MH13. Next base: position 25,003 of record JBCCAF010000027.1, on the reverse strand, counting down.
GCGCTTGTTCAGCACGGTGACAGGCACACCTGTTTCACGTGAAACCGTCCGTAAGAAAGAGGCTTTTCGCCCATTGGCTTCCACCAAGGTCACTGCCAGAATTGGACGTCTCAGGCCTTTGGGGCTCTCGACTTTCGCCAGAGGATCAGCGCTTCCAAGTGCCACGATCATACCCGGCAAGCCCGCTCCTGATCCCAAATCAACCACCTGGACGCTTTGAGCGCTATAATCGGAACACCAACCTTGTATCAACGGTATCAGCTGTAAACCATCGGCCACGTGACGCGTCCAAACATCAACCAGCGTATCTTTTGAAACGAGGTTCTTGGCTTTCTGCCAAACGCGCAAAAGCTCTACATACCGCAAAACTTCGTCTTGAGAGGTTTCAGACAGATCTACCTGTGCGAGTTTCGCAGCCGTTTCGAGTCCGAATCGATCATTCATAGCGATTATCTTGAGACCGAAATGCGATGATTACGCAGCACGTTTGCGCACATGAACCAAAAGCAACGCCAACGCACTCGGCGTCATTCCCTCCAGCCGTCGCGCCTCCGCAACTGTTGCTGGGCGCGTCGCTTTCAGCCTCTGCTTCAATTCGTTCGACAAACCCGGCAAAGTGTCAAAGTCAATATCCGATGGGATCGCAAGCGCACTCTCTCTATTCATCGCCACGACTTCCGCATCCTGCCGGTCGACGTAAACCGCATAATGCGCATCAACGGCAACTTGTTGAAGGATGTCGGTCGCATGCGTATTTAGAGCTGGCCAAACGCGCAACACATCGTCTAGCGATGTCGTCGAGAAACCGAGTATATCAAATGCTGAACGAACGCGACCATCCTGTTTAACGCTCAAACCGTGCCGAGCCAGCTCGTGCGGAGAGGCCGCCACAGCTTCGAAATCGGCGCGCGCTTCTGAAAGAGCTTTGGTTTTCGCTGCATACGCCTCGTGACGACTTTCACTTATCAAGCCAAGATCGATACCAATCTGCGTGAGCCGTTGGTCGGCATTATCAGCCCGAAGACGCAGCCGATACTCAGCGCGAGATGTGAACATACGATAGGGCTCTGTCACACCGCGTGACGTCAAATCATCAATCATCACGCCCAAATAGCTCGTTTCACGTCCGAATCGAACGGAGTCATTACCACCGGTTTTTCGTGCTGCGTTCAACCCAGCAACAAGACCTTGTGCAGCGGCCTCCTCGTAGCCTGTTGTTCCATTGATTTGGCCGGCCATAAACAGGCCAGGCAAAGCTCGACACTCAAGCGTTGCATCCAAAGCACGCGGGTCGATGTGATCATATTCGATCGCATACCCGGGTTGTTCAATTGCGGCAGATTCCAATCCCGGAATGGATGCCAAAAGCTCCCGTTGAACATCTTCCGGCAAGCTGGTGGAGATACCATTGGGATACACTGTGTTGACGTCCAGCCCCTCCGGTTCCAGGAAAATTTGATGGCTGTCGCGATCCTTAAAGCGAACAACCTTATCTTCGATGGACGGGCAATAGCGTGGCCCGCGACTATCAATCCGGCCGGAATACATCGCCGAACGATGAATATTACGCTCTATGATCGTGTGCGTGTCTGGGGTTGTCCGCGTGATGTAGCAAGAAAGCTGCGGTGTCGTGATCGCTTCAGTGAGCGCTGAAAACGGCACTGGCACATCGTCGCCAGGCTGCTCCTCCAAACGATCCCACGCAATGGTGCGACCATCGAGGCGAGGTGGCGTGCCCGTTTTCAGCCGTCCCATGGGAAGCTCCATGGCGCGCAATCGGTCTGCAAGTTTTTGCGCAGGCGCTTCGCCATGCCGACCTGCCGGCCATGTTTTGTCACCAAGGTGTATGAGGCCGCCCAAAAAGGTTCCGGTGGTCAGAACAACTGCACCAGCGGCCAAGCTATGCCCATCGGCCAAGATCACACCATTCACCTGTCCATCATCGGACACACGAAGATCGGCAACTTCCCCTTCGATGAGATGGAGCGGGTCATAAGAATCAAGAGTTTTTTGGATCGCAGCGCGATAAAGTTTACGATCAGCCTGCGCCCTTGGACCCTGCACAGCTGGGCCCTTCCGACGGTTGAGCAGGCGAAACTGGATGCCAGCCGCATCAGCCGCCTGGCCCATCAGACCATCAAGCGCATCAACCTCGCGAACGAGATGCCCTTTGCCAAGCCCGCCAATCGCCGGATTGCAGCTCATGACACCAATCGCGTCCAGTTTAAGCGTAACCAACGCTGTTTGAGCACCAAGGCGTGCGGCAGCAGCCGCAGCCTCACAGCCAGCATGGCCGCCTCCAACAACGATCACGTCGAAGTTCGCGGTCTTTAGGTCAAAGGACAAGGTCATAGAAATCTAAACAGGCCTCAAAGCTTACGGTAGATCATGCGTCGTGACTCAGATTTAGGGCCAGTTCAAGTCATGCCGACAAACTGTTCGCCGAGAGGTACAACACGAGCGTTAAGTTGAACGTACGATGTTCAGAGTTTCACGTGAAACGTGCTGATGTCAGACGAACAAGATCACTTTCCAATACAGAATCGAGAAAACACCCGATCAAGCACCTGCTCCGCGTCGACATCTCCCGTTATCGAACCAAGCGCTCGCTGTGCCAGCCGCAATTCCTCAGCGGCATGGTCAAGTGACAAAGCACCGTCGCCCAAGCGACCAAGTGCTTCTTCCAAACTGATCTGTGCAAAATGTACAGCGGTACGGCGACGAGCGTCCAAAACAAGGCTTCCCCCTGCCACACCGCTGCTGCCTTCCATGCCGTATCGACCACGCAGCTTATCCGAAATTGTGTCCTTCAGAGCATCCAAACCTGCGCCCGTTGCACCGGATACATAAAGATCAACATCCTGGGTTACCATGCTGTCAGTGCATTCTATGTCGGATTTAGACCGGACCCGAATCGTTTTTCCTCCGGCGTCATGCTGCAAAGACTGTTCGCTTTCATCGCCTCCAAACAGCCAAACAACACAATCAGCGTCCTCAACAGCTGTCCGAGCCTTCTCGATACCCATCAACTCAACCACATCGCTCGACGTGTTATCCGATCGAATCCCAGCGGTGTCTGACAGGATCACTGGCAATCCATCCAGATCAACTGGAACATCTATCTGATCACGTGTCGTTCCAGCCACGGGGGAAACAAGGGCAGCATCCCGCTGTAAGAGAGCATTCAATAGGGTTGATTTGCCACTGTTTGGCGCTCCAGCCAGAACGACTCGGAATCCATCTCGCAACCGTTCGGCAACAGAGGAGCACAGCTCCAATTCCATTTCATTGACGAGGTGTTGCAGTCGTTCCGGTAGCGAATCCACCACCGAGGCCGGAACATCGTCTTCGTCTGAGAAGTCGAGATCTGCCTCTATCAACGCTCGCGCGTCGGCAATCACATCCTTCCAAACACCAAGCTTGCGGCTCGCCGCCCCATCCAGTTGATCCAAAGCCTGATCCAACTGCAAATCCGTCGATGCGTGAATGAGATCACCAACAGCCTCAACCTGTGTCAGGTCTAGCTTTCCATTCAAAAATGCCTGGCGCGTGAAGTCCCCCGCCTCCGCCCGGGCAATCCCGTCGAGCGACCACAGAGCCTGCAGCAAAGCCCTTACAACAGCGCGGCCGCCGTGAGCGTGCAGCTCTGCAACATCTTCACCGGTAAAACTGTTTGGCTTTGGAAAAAAAAGAACCAGCCCCTTATCCAGGATTCTACCTGTGGCGGGATCTTTGAAGGCTCTTAAGGTTGCAAGGCGTGCATCGGTAACACCACCGGCGATCCTTTCGAGAGCGAATCGAACACGCGGTCCTGAAATTCGGATAACAGCGACACCGCTTGGCACCAACCCCGACGACAGAGCTGCAACGGTATCCGTCATCGTTTCCTATCCGAATCGATTCACGTGAAACATTCGGCCCGGTAGACCGCCTTATGTGTTCATCGTATCGAAGAAGTCCGAATTCGTTTTGGTTGCCTTAAGCTTGTCCAGCAGGAACTCAACAGCATCCACAGTTCCCATCGACGACAAGATACGACGCAGAACAAACATTTTTGCCAGATCGCCTTTCGGCACCAAAAGCTCTTCCTTACGGGTGCCGGACTTCAGAATATCGATGGCTGGGAAGACACGTTTGTCGGACACTTTCCGATCCAGAACAATCTCACAGTTACCGGTCCCTTTGAACTCCTCAAAGATAACCTCATCCATGCGGCTGCCTGTATCAACCAGAGCAGTGGAGATGATGGTCAGCGAGCCACCTTCTTCAATGTTACGAGCCGCACCAAAGAAACGCTTGGGTCGCTGCAAAGCGTTGGCGTCCACACCACCGGTCAGAACCTTACCCGATGACGGCACCACCGTGTTGTAGGCACGACCAAGACGCGTGATGTTATCGAGCAAAATGACCACATCGCGGCCGTGCTCCACCAAACGCTTGGCCTTCTCAATCACCATTTCAGCAACCTGAACGTGGCGCTGCGCGGGCTCATCAAACGTTGATGACACAACCTCGCCGCGCACCGATCGCTGCATGTCAGTCACCTCTTCCGGTCGCTCATCAATCAAGAGAACCAACAAGAAGCATTCAGGATGGTTCGTGGTGATAGAATGCGCAATGTTTTGCATCAGCGTCGTTTTACCGGTGCGCGGCGGCGCAACGATCAGCGCTCGCTGGCCCTTACCAATCGGCGCAACCAGATCAATCACGCGTGCAGACCGATCCTTCAAAGTCGGATCATCCACTTCCATCTTAAAGCGCTCATCAGGATAAAGCGGTGTCAGATTGTCGAAGTGAACTTTGTGGCGCGCTTTCTCTGGCTCTTCAAAGTTGATGGTGATCAGCTTCACCAAAGCAAAATAGCGCTCACCGTCTTTGGGGCTACGAATAATCCCCTCAACTGTATCGCCGGTGCGCAGAGAAAACTTTCTGATCTGCGTCGGTGACACGTAAATATCATCGGGGCCAGGCAGATAATTGGCTTCCGGAGAGCGCAAAAAACCAAAGCCATCTTGAAGCACTTCCAGAACGCCCTCACCGACGATCTCAACATCGCGCTCAGCATAACGCTTGAGGATCGCAAACATGAGCTCCTGCGTGCGTAAAGCGCTGGCACCTTCCACCTCCAACTCCTCGGCCAAGACCAGAATATCGGTGGGGGATTTTGCTTTAAGGGCCTGAAGCCGGATTTCTTCCATGGAGATACTATTTTGCCTGTGGAGGGTCTGCTGGTCTGGGTGAAGCAGAAAGAAGGAAAAGAAGATCAGAACTGATCGAAGAGAAGTAGGAAACGCCAGAACGTGAGGTGGTTAGAAACCTGCTTGAGCACTGCCGCGTATCGGGAATGATTCGCCGCACCAGAATTGAGCATTGCACTCATGGTGCGCTGCAGCGCCTACCTACAATGCCGCATGTAAGACAGGTTTATGGCTTTGACAAGACGCTATGCGCTCAACGCCTACCGAACATGACAAAAAGCTGATCTCAAAAAGGCTGCACCACAACCAAAACAACGATGCCAATCATCGCAAGCGTCGGCACCTCATTCATGAACCGCCAGTACCGGCTCGATTTCTGATTATTGTCACCGCCAAACCGGCGCACCGAGACTGCCAAATGTCCATGCATGGCAAAGAGCACAACGATCAACGCGAGCTTGGCGTGCAACCATCCTCCCTGAAAACCATGAACAACGATAGCAATCCAAAACCCGGTGATAGCCGACACAATCATCGCTGGTGTCATAATCGCTTTCAGCAACCGACGTTCCATCACTTTGAACGTTTCTGACTGAACCGAGCCAATCTCTGCATCCACGTGGTAAACGAAAAGCCGCGGCAGATAGAGAAGCCCAGCCATCCACGCGATAACGGCGATGACATGCACCGCCTTCATCCAGAGATACGCCCCTGCCGGCAACAGATACGCCAGAGCCGCAACAATCGCCCCCAAGATCACCAAAGCCAGTGCATGCCCACCATACTGTTTCAGGGCAGAAGGTTCTTCCAGTGATGCCATTATGAATGTCCAGCGCGAACCCGCTCTATAAAGCGATGCACCTGATCAATCTGCCCATCAGGCGTAATGCCATGACCCAGATTGGCAACGTGCGGCACACCCGCTGCGCCACTCAGCATTTGGTCGACCGCCTGATCCAGAGCGTCGGGGCCAGCTGTCATCAAAAGCGGGTCAATGTTGCCCTGCGTGACCATATTGACTGGTAGTTGCTTACGCGCTGCTGAGACACTGATCGTCCAATCAAGACCAACAGCATTGATGCCCGTCGTTTCGCTGAACATGCCGAGCTCATGCATTGCGCCTTTGGCAAAGCCGATAATGGGAGTATCAGCGTGCTGCGCCCGCAAGCCACGAACAATCTGCGCAATGGGTTTTACGCTGTAGCGATCTAGCCCAGCTGGGCTCAACGATCCCGCCCAGCTGTCAAAAACCTGAACGGCATCGGCTCCAGCCGCGATCTGCCGTGCAAGATAGCGCACGGATGCGTCGGCAAGGCACGAAAGCAGTCGATCAAAAACCACCGGCTCTTTTAGCGCAAACTTACGCGCTGCGGCTTGGTCAGGGCTACCGCGGCCACCAACCATGTAGGTCGCAACAGTCCAAGGTGCCCCGCAGAACCCCAGAAGGGTAACCTCATCAGGCAAGCTTGCGCGCAACAGACGTACCGTTTCGATCACCGGATCAAGATGCGCATCAAACTGTTCAGGTTCGGCTTCAAAGCGATCAACCAGCGCTTTGATCTCAGAAACGCTGAGCGGCGGTAAAACCGGCCCGACACCCTCTTCAAACCGCACATCTTGGCCGAGCGCGTGGGGCACAACCAAAATATCGGAGAACAAGATCGATCCATCAAAGCCAAACCGACGGATCGGCTGCAACGTCACCTCACAGGCAAGATCAGGATTGTAGCAGAGATCGAGAAAGGATCCCGCTTCAGCGCGCGTTGTGCGGTATTCCGGCAGATACCGACCAGCCTGGCGCATCATCCAAATCGGCATTCGTGGGCCCACTTGCCCCTTCAACACATTCAACAACAGCCGATTGCTCACGCCATACCACCCTTCATTGGCCCCTCAGGGCTCAAGTTCACTGATCTTTCCCAGTGGACAACATAGGAAGGAAAAAAGAGAGTCTCTTTAAGAGCCTTTTTCCTTCTTTTTCTTAGGCGTGGAAAAGACTCATAAGCCTACCCGCCATAGCTCTGCATAACCCTATCCAAGCTGCTTGCCATCAGGAACGCCACGAAGACTGCCGAGGGATTTTGCCGCACGCGTTCACCATTTATAAACCTTAACAAACTGTTAACGCGAACCTCAAAATCTACTTGGTTATCGCCAGACAGATCACCAATTGGCTTTTTCCTTTTTCATCCACACATCATCAACAGCTTGATCCTTACCCAGCTACCTTGGACAGTTTTTGCAAAACCGCCCATAAGGTCCGGCAACCCTCGCTTACCCAGCGCGACTCGCCCCTTTTGTCCACACAAGCTCGCGCCAAAGGACACAGCCCGTTGACAACCGCTGCCTCGCGCTTCTTCCACCTACATCTTGTGTCTGACTCAACCGGAGAGACCTTATCAACCGTCGCTCGTGCCGTTGCCTCGCGATATCCAAGTTCTCGGGCCATCGAGCACAGCTACGTCATGGTCCGCGATCAGGCGCAGATTGAACGGATCGCTGCTGCCATCGAACAAGCGCCAGGCATTGTGCTCTACACCATCGTTGACCCGGACCTTGCTGCCCGTTTGGCCGAGCGATGCCGCGACCATGGCGTCCCAGCCATCTCTGTCCTCGACCCGGTGATCAATGTCTTTCAGTCTTACCTGGGGGATTCGGCAGCCCTCACCATCGGTGCGCAGCACGTATTGGATGCTGATTATTTTCAGCGCATCGAGGCTCTGAACTTCACGCTTGCCCACGACGATGGCATGCTGCCATCCAATCTCGATCAGGCCGACATTGTGATCATCGGCATTTCGCGCACCTCCAAGACGCCGACGAGCATCTATCTGGCTCACCGAGGCTATCGCACCGCCAATTATCCGCTCGTGCCAGGCGCGCCGATCCCAAAAATACTGACCAAACCCACCAAAGCTTTTGTGGTTGGATTGATCGCCAGCACGGATAGGATCGTTCAAATCCGGCTCAATCGCGTGCTCACCGATTACAACGAGAGCGCCGACACCGACTACACAGACAAAGCGCTCGTTGCCGCTGAAATTGCTGAGTCGCGCCGGCTCTGCGCGCGTCAAAGCTGGCCCACCATCGACGTGACCCGTCGATCCATTGAAGAAACGGCCGCCGCCATTCTTTCGCTCTATCGCCAGCACCGCGAGGCGCAGGATCTCGCTCAACAAGATGCCGCGAAAACACAAACCTCCCAAGCGGATGCGCACTGATGGCAGACACCGTGCCTCCCCGTCTCGTTCTCGCATCTGGTTCATCCATTCGGCAGTCAATGCTCAAAGGCGCTAGGCTGTCTTTTTCCGTCCAAACCGCTGACATTGATGAGCGTGCCCTGGAAGAGAAACTCAGCAGCCTTTCGCCAGATGCCTTAGCCGCAGATTCTTTGGCAAAAGAACTGGCCATCGCCAAAGCCCAAGCCGTTAGTGGGATTGTTTCGCAGGCGAATCCAGGCGTGTTCGTGATCGGAGCTGATCAGGTTCTAGAGCATGAGGGTAATCTGTTGCACAAAGCCGCGAACCGCGAAGAAGCAGATGACAAACTCAAACGCTTGCAGGCGAGCACCCACCATCTTATCGCCGCCGCTGCTTTGGTCCGTGATGGCCAAACCTTGTGGAGCACATCGGACCGCGCAAGCCTCACCATGCGTGCACTTTCTGAAGCAGATCGATCCGCCTATCTGGACCGCGCCGGCGATGCCGCCACCCAAAGCGTTGGGGCCTACCGACTGGAAGAGCTTGGCGCCGCATTGTTTGAGCGCATTGAAGGCGACTATTTCACCATTCTGGGTCTGCCGCTCTTGCCCCTTCTGTCCGCTTTAAGAACCTACGGTATCGACCCGCTTTTGGAGACCGCCACCACATGACACGTCACGCCGCCGTTCTTGGCTGGCCGATCAGCCATTCCCGATCTCCACTTATCCACGGCACCTGGATCGCTGAGCATGGTCTGGACGCGACCTACACCGCCATCGCTGTTGACCCCGACGGCGCATCCCATTGGTTTGAAACCTTTGCTGAGCATGGACTGGTTGGCGCCAACGTCACCATTCCGCACAAGGAAACCGCATTGGCTGCGTGTGACCATGTTGCTGACCATGCTGCTCGGCTGGGCGCCGTCAACACGCTGTGGATCGATGACGGCAAACTCCATGGAACAAGCACCGATGGCGAGGGGTTCATGGCAAACCTTGCCGATCAAGCGCCCGATTGGTCAAGGCATCCTAAGGCAAGCACGGCTCTGGTGCTTGGCGCAGGCGGCGCCGCGCGCGCCATCATGGATGCTCTGCTCGTGGAAGGTATCGATCGTGTCATCGTTCTCAACCGCTCGGTGGATCGCGTTGAAGCGCTCGCCACGCATTTCAAGCGTCACTTCGGCGATGAGCGGATCATTTTTGGCGGTCTTTCAAGCTTTGAGGATCATGCCGGCGAAGCTGGCCTTATGATCAACACGACAGCTCTCGGCATGGAAGGCCAGCCCGCCCTTGATGTTCCCATCGAACGCTTGGCCCAAGGTGCAACGGTGACGGACATCGTCTACACGCCGCTCGACACACCGCTGCTTGCCGCGGCGCGGGAGCGCGATCACCCGACCGTCGATGGATTAGGCATGCTGCTTCACCAGGCCGTTCCAGGCTTCGAGCGCTGGTTTGGCGTGCGCCCAAAGGTAACGGACGCACTCAAACAACTGGTTCTTGATGATATACAAGTGAAATCAAAGACTTAAAATGATAAAGCTTGGTCTCACTGGCTCCATCGCGACCGGCAAATCCACCACCGCGAAGCTTTTTGCCGAAGAAGGCATACCGGTTCATGATGCCGATGAGGCGGTACACCTTATCTATCAGAATGAGGGAGTGGTCCCAGTTGGCGATCTTATTCCATCCGCCATCCATGAAGGGATCGTTGACCGCACGGCCTTGAAGGCAGCGCTGGCCGCTGATCCAACGCTTTTCCCCAAGCTTGAAGCGATTGTGCATCCGCTTGTTCAGGCCCGTGAGGAGGTTGCTTTCCAAAAGGCCGACGCCGAAGGTCACACCATTATGGTGTTTGATATCCCCTTGCTCATTGAAACCGGTGGGGATGCTCGCATGGACAAAGTCGTTGTTGTTCACTGCAAGCCGGAGACACAGCTTGACCGCCTGCTTGCGCGTCCCGGCATGGATGATGCCACTGCTCACATGCTGATGGACCGCCAGATGCCGCAGGCGCAGAAAATCGAGCGCGCCGACTATCTCATTTCCACCGACAATGGCGTTGATGCCGCGCGGGCTGATGTCAGACGCATTCTTGCTGAATTGCGTGCATAACGCTGACAAGGTTGATTCCATCCACCGGCCGACTGGTGCATGATTCCATGCAACAAGGGATAAAGCAGGAGGGGCGAGGTATGCGCGAAATCATCTTCGATGTTGAAACCACTGGCCTGCGCGCCAAAGACGGTGACCGCATTTGTGAAATCGCGGGCGTAGAAATGGTGGACTATGTGCCCACTGGCATTGAGTTCCACGAATATGTGAACCCTACGATCCCGATGCCTGCCAAAGCCGAAGAGATTCACGGCCTGTCCGATGCGTTTCTCAAGGACAAGCAGCTTTTTGAGGCGATAGCCCAGAAATGGGTCGATTTCATCGGCGACGCACGCCTTGTGGCCCACAATGCGATGTTTGACTTCGGCTTCGTCAATGCGGAGTTGGAGCGCTGCAATTTGGCCGCCATGTCGTTCGAGCGTATGGTGGATACCGTTGCTATCGCGCGGCGCAAGTTTCCCGGATCTGACAATTCCCTTGATGCGCTCTGCAAACGCTTCGGGATTGATCTGTCAGCTCGTGAGAAACACAACGCGTTGCTTGATACCCAGCTTCTAGCCGATGTGTATGTTGAGCTGATTGGCGCGCGCCAAAAGGCCATGAGCTTTGGCGACACCAGCCGCCAGCGACGCACGCAAGCAACCATCATAGAACCGCGGCCATCGCCTCTGCCCGACCGGTTGAGTGAGGACGAAAAAGCGGCACATACGGCCTTTGTTGGAACACTGGGCGAGGATGCGGTTTGGTCCCGCTATCCCCATTTGGTGGGCGAAACGTCCGATCAAACGTAAAAAAACGCGCTCTGGTAAGAGCGCGGTTTTCTAAGTTTCAGAGTTTTAAAGTGCGCTTAACTAGCGGCTGCTTGAGCAGCCTGTGCTTGCGCTGCGCGCTGACGATAAAGCGCCAGGAAATCCACCGGATCAAGCATCAGCGGCGGGAAGCCAGCCTGGCGCGTGGCGTTGGCAAGAATTTCGCGCGCAAACGGGAAAAGAAGGCGAGGGCCTTCAATCATCAGCGCAACCTGCATCTGCTCTTGCGTCATATTTTCTGCGCGGAACAGACCAGCATAGGCAAGTTCAACCGCAAAAAGCATGTCTTTGCCAGTGCCGGCTTTGGCATCTAACTTCAGCACAACCTCGTTGGTGCCTTCAGCTTTGGCGTTCACGCCCACCGAAACATTGATATCGATTTTTGGTTGCTTGCCAGCGCGCATCGACTCCGGCGAGTTCGGGTTTTCGACGGACAAATCTTTGATGTATTGACCAAGAGCCTGGAAGCGCGGCGCGGCACCGGCAGGTTTTGCAGCTGCTGCGGCTGCTGCCGCTGCGGCGGCACCGCCGCCATTGGTTGCTTTGGTATCGGCGGGAGCGTCGTCAGTCTTGGTTTCGTCGGCTGCCGTCGTCTCAGATGCCTTCTTGCTTGCCATGGGGCTTATTATTCCTTGAGTTTAGGGAGGTCTTAAGAGGCGCGTATGACGTCATGCGCGCAAAACGTGGGCGGTGGCTACCATTTTGGCTGCTGGGCGGCAAGCGATGTGCCACGAATCAGGTCCGCGAAAAGACTCTTAGGCTTAAGAGCCCCAGGGATTGCGCTCTTTCTGCGAGCGATTGGGCGAACCATCATTGGGTTCAGCATCCGCATCAATCACCACCGTGTCGTCCATGGAACGATGATCTTGATTGGGTGATTGCCAGTGGCGGCCTTGACGCACATCGGGCATGCGCCCAGCCATCTGGCGACCATAGCGCGGCCAAACCAGCATCTGAATGGGCTTGATGAGGAGGGCTATGCCGATGAGGTCGGTAAGAAATCCCGGCACGATCAGCAAAATACCGCCCAAAAACCCCAAAACCAGCCCACCAAGCTCTTGGCCAACCGTTTCGCCCTCCTGGGCGCGCTGTTGCATGCGCTGCACGCTGACAAGGCCAATAGTGCGGATAACAAAGGCGCCGGCGACAATGCCCAGCACAATGAGAGCAAAAACACCCAAAAGGCCAACCGCTTCCGCCATTGCGACGAAACCGGCAACCTCCAGAAAAACAAACAACAAAAAGATGAGAGCAAAAGGCATGATGGCCAACATGGGGCCATGATAAGGTGGTTACAAGCTCCAATCGGGGTAACTATGGCCATAGATGCGACGATGGGAGCGTTGCAGAACACGCTATCGTGCTTGCGTACACCCCTGGATGCTGCTTGAAACGCACCTACATATGAGTTCCAATTAAACCAACCCAACAAGAAGGTTCGGCCTGCGCAACAATCAGCGCTTTTCCCAAGGGCCGAAACGTGGACACCGGTGGATATTTATACCCTCTTCTTTCTGGCCATTGCGGTGGTCATCTTTTTCCGTTTGCGCTCCGTCTTGGGCAAGCGCACCGGCGAAGAGCGTCCGCCGTTTGATCCTTACACAGCCCGTGAAGAGGCTGAGACTGGTGGCGACAAGGTCGTGACCCTTCCAACGGCGCGTGCGCGGCAGGCTGCTGATCCCGAAGATCAAATCGGTGGCGTGGTCAAACCCGGCTCTGCTGTTGAAGGCGCACTGAAGACGCTGCTGTCTGCAGACCCCAGCTTCCATGCCCGCGAATTCATCGACGGTGCCCGCATGGCCTACGAGATGATCGTGACCGCGTTTGCGTCAGGCGACAAAGCCACGTTGCAGCCCTTGCTTGATGAGGAAGTGTATCAAGGCTTCGTTCAGGCCATCGATGACCGCAATGAAGCTGGCGAAAACGTTGACTTCACCTTCATCGGTTTGGACAAGTCCGACATCGTTGAGGCGGAGCTGGCCAACAAGATTGCCCAAATCACCATGCGCTTCAAAAGCCAGCTGATCTCTGTGACCAAGGATTCCGACGGTCGCGTGATTGATGGTGATCCAACCGAAGTGACTGAGATGACGGACATCTGGACCTTTGCACGTGATGTGAGCACCGGCGATCCCAACTGGAAGCTGGTCGCAACCGAAGCGACCTAAGCGTCGGTCGTTTATGGGATGTGCGGTCCAACGCCATACCAAAACATCTGCCAAGATGTGTGCCAAAAGACCAGCCGCTATGGTGGTGGGGCTCGTCCTGTGTCTGGCCAACGCGTTGGTGGCCACACCTGCAATGGCCGATAGTTTCCCTGCACATCTCACGCCGCTTGCCTTCGATGATCTTGAGGGATGGGTGGAGGATGATCACACCGCTGCCCTCACAGCTTTCCGGCGCACCTGTGAGCATGTTACCGAGCGCGCACCCCGCACACGATCAAGCGGTGTTGATGGAGCGGCTCTTGCTGCGGTTTGCGCGTCGTTACCGGACAGCTTCGCAGGCGAAGCGCGCGCTTTCTTTGAAGCCAATTTTACCCCGTATCGTGTTGAAGCACGCGGCTTGCTGACAGGCTATTTTGAGCCGCAGGTGCGTGCCTCGTTCGAGCGCACAGTGGATTTTCAGCATCCACTCTATGCGCGCCCGTCTGATCTGATGGAGTTGGGCAGTTCGGCCGAAAGCCTCGGTATCGACGATGAGGTCACGTGGGGCAGATCAACCGACACCGGTTTTGAGGCATTCCCCGACCGTGCTGCCATCATGAATGGTGCACTCGACGGTCAGAATTTGGAGCTGGTCTATTTGCAAGACCCTGTCGATGCGTTTTTTATCCATATCCAAGGCTCCGCCAGGCTGGCGATGACGGATGGATCGGTTCAGCGGATTAATTTTGCCGGCAAATCAGGCCATCACTACACGCCAATCGGGCGCACATTGGTGGAGCGGGGCGAACTCGCTCTGGAAGACGTCACGATGGACAGTTTGCGCGCTTGGTTGTCAGCCGCAAACCCAGAGGATCGCGATGCCGTTCTGGCAACGAATCGATCCTTCATCTTCTTTGCCATGGCCGAGGACTTTGATCCTTCAGCTGGCCCGGTCGCGGCTGCGGGTGTACCTTTAACGCCTGGACGAAGCCTGGCCGTTGATCGGCATCTGCACACATTTGGAACGCCCGTTTTTGCACAATCGCACAGCCCATTACCCGGCAGTGGAGGGCCACTTAGCCGACTCATGATCGCTCAGGACACTGGGTCCGCCATTGTTGGCCCGGCGCGTGGTGACATCTTTATCGGATCGGGCGACGAGGCTGGGCGCATCGCCGGAGCGGTCAATCAACCCGTGCGCTTTACGATCCTTATCCCCAACGGCGCTGATGGTTCATGAGCAAGAAGAGGCCGAGCACCAGTGCTAACCAAAGCGATGGCGAAACAGGCCTTTGGGATCGGGTGAAGCGCACCGTTGATCCGCTGGATGCCAAGCAGCGCGCACTCTACTCGCAGGCGCTGGCCGAGTATTTGGAAAGCGGCCAAATCGGCTCTAATTCTGCGCACCCACACCCAGTACATCCAAACAAGGGCGCGATGAAGCGCCACGCGCCAGGCCACCCGCAGGCCAAGAAGGCTGGTACCAAGAAGCTCGACACACTGTCGGCTCCGTCGGCCAGGCAAAAACCGCCAACCACCGGGCAGCCACCCTTGGTGGATCTCGACAGAAAAACACGCACCCGCATCGCCCGTGGCCGCACGCCCATCGATGCACGGTTGGATCTTCATGGTCTTCGTCAGCACGAGGCGCATGATGTGCTGCGCTCTTTCATCTGGCGTGCCCATGCCAATGGGCATCGCACCGTCTTGGTGATCACCGGTAAAGGCACGCGAGTCCGCGATCCGCACCCCGATGCACCGCCTTGGGCGGTCGGATCAGGCATTCTTCGCCAAGCTGTTCCCAGTTGGCTATCCGCGCCCGACCTGCGCGCTGCTGTTCTTGGGGTAGAACCCGCGCATGCAAGCCATGGCGGGGAGGGTGCGCTATACGTGCGCTTGCGCGCCAAGAAGACCAAGCCCTAGGGTAGGTGCCAAAGGTTTTGGGAACATGAAAGCCACCACCCTCACCCCACTTGGCGAGAAACTGCGTCAATTGCGCGAAGCGCGTGGTGTCACGCAGGCGGAAATGGCCGAGGCGCTGAATGTATCCAGCGCCTATCTGTCGGCGCTTGAGCACGGCAAGCGCGGCCTGCCCAACTGGGCCTTTGTTCAGCGCATTGTCGGCTATTTCAATCTCATCTGGGATGACGCCGATGAGTTGGAAACACTAGCGTTCTTGTCTCACCCGCGTGTTGTCGTGGATACGGTCGATCTCAGCCCCAATGCAACACGGCTTGCCAACCTGTTTGCCCAGCGGATCGGTGATCTATCTGCCAACGACTGCATGTATCTGGAAAACGTCATCGCGATGCTGATTGAAGGCACGGCACCGGCGCTGGAGCCTACCGCGCGCAAACGCGTGGGGCAGGGTGATGGGTCGGAATCCTGCTAACCATCACCCCATTCGTCATCCCGGAAGCGCAAAGCGCTATCCGGGATCTGCTTCTTCACGTCGCTTGCAGATCCCGGGTCTCGCATAGCTTGCCCGGGACGACGCTAAGGCATCTGCCAACTACAAGATAAACTTCGACAGATCGGTGTTTTTCGCCAGCTCGCCGATGTTCTCCTGCACGTGATCAGCATCGATGATGATCTCTTCGCCTGCGCGATCCGGCGCGGTGAAGGAAATCTCATCCAAAATCCGTTCCATCACCGTTTGCAGGCGACGTGCACCGATGTTTTCCACCGAGCCATTCAGATCAACTGCCACGTCGGCAATCGCGTCGATGGCATCATCAGTGAAGGTGATCGTCACATCTTCGGTGCCCATCAGCGCGACATACTGTTTGATGAGGCTCGCCTCTGTGTCGCGCAATATCTGACGGAAATCCTCGCGTGTCAGCGCTTTCAGCTCCACGCGGATCGGCAGGCGACCCTGAAGTTCCGGCAGCAGGTCAGACGGTTTGGCAACGTGAAACGCACCGGACGCAATGAACAGAATATGATCGCTCTTCACCGGGCCGTATTTGGTCGAAACCGTTGTGCCTTCCACCAAAGGCAGAAGATCACGTTGCACACCTTCGCGAGACACATCACCGCCGCGTCCCGAACTTGATGCGATCTTGTCGATCTCATCAAGGAACACGATGCCGTGGTTTTCCGTCAGCGCGATGGCTTCCTGGGTGATCTCCTCATCATCCAGCAGCTTGTCGGATTCTTCAGCGAGCAGCAGATCATGGCTGTCCACTACGGAAACGCGGCGCTTTTTGGTTTTCTGCCCGCCAAAGGCTTTGCCGAGCATGTCAGACATATTGATCATGCCCATATTCGAGCCTGGCATGCCCGGAATCTCAAACATTGGAGCGCCACCAGCGTCACGCACATCAATCTCGATCTCTTTGTCGTTCAGATCGCCCTCGCGTAGTTTCTTGCGGAAGCTATCGCGCGTGGCAGGCGAGGCATTCTCGCCAACAAGCGCATCCAACACCCGATCTTCAGCTGCGATGTGAGCCTTGGCTTCCACCTTTTTGCGGCGTGTTTCACGCACCAAGCCAATCGCCGCTTCCACCAGATCGCGCACGATCTGCTCCACATCGCGTCCGACATAGCCAACTTCAGTGAATTTGGTCGCTTCGATCTTGATAAACGGTGCGTTGGCAAGTTTTGCCAGGCGGCGGGAGATTTCGGTTTTACCGACGCCCGTTGGTCCAATCATCAGAATGTTTTTCGGCATCACCTCTTCGCGCAAGCCTTCGTCCAGCTGCTGGCGCCGCCAGCGGTTGCGCAAGGCGATGGCCACGGCGCGCTTTGCGTCGTGCTGGCCGATAATGAAGCGATCAAGTTCGGAAACGATCTCGCGGGGAGAGAAAGTCGCAGCTAAATTGCTCATAAAGTGGTCTGTCCTTCAGGTGGGACCATCTCCATCAACAGTGTGATGGACCCATCCGGGTTGGTGAATTGGTCGAAACGGGAAAAGCCCGCCTTTTCATAGGCACGCACGGCGCGTTGGTTGCTGGCATCGGGATCGATGATGAGGCGCGGCGCACCTTCAGCGAAGAGTTTTTGGCAGAACTGCCGCACCACCTCGGTCCCAAGTCCTTTTCCAAGCAGATCGGGTCGACCGATGGTGATATCAACCCCCAACGTACCCGCAGACTGCTCAGCAACCCATGGCTCGCGCTTGATCGCCTCGGCTGGTTGCTTGTCGCTCGGCCAGGATTGGATGTAGGCGAACGGTCCATCATCACCATGAACAATGTAGCCGCTGGATTCGCCGGTTTTCTCGCCGTCGTAGATTAAGCCGATCTCATGGTCCGGATCACCCCACCATTCCCGAGAGGATGGCGTGCTGAGCCACTCGCGCAGGATAGATTTGTCGTCAGGCGTTACGGGCGCGAATCGAAACTCCATCTGCTAGCCGCCCAGCGCGTCCGGGCCGACAGGATTGGGCAAACGCGATGAAAGGCTCTCTGGCAAAACGCTCAGGAACGCTTTGCGCATAGGCTGCCAGCCAAGCGCAAGCCCAACAACGAACAGACCCAGCACCAAAGCTGTGATGGCAAACTGCGTATCGGGTGCAACGCCTGATTGGCTGATCGTGTAGGCAATGGCTCCTGCCAGATAGAGCAACGCCGAAACGATAAAGGCACGTCGGTCGATGAGAAGGGCGAGCAATCCAAGCACAAAGACCACGGTAAACATCCGCAGTGCCTCACCGGTTGAACTGATATCAAGCGACGTCGCGCCGCCGGTTAAAGCAAACACGATCAACGGTGCGGCCAGAAGATGCAGCCAAAACGCGTTCTCCGATTGGCGTTGTATGCGCTTTGGATCGCGCAGCTCATAGCTGATGGCGACTGCAAAAACGACCAACCCAACGGCAAGCGATGCAAATTGAAAGGTTAGGTCGGGTGAATCGAACCACGTGGGATCAATCATCCGCAAAATCGTGCTCGACAACCCACCAGCGATGAGGAGGAGCGCGGCCGGCAGGCGAAAGCGAACATAGAAAATCAGGGCACCCAGCGCCCCCAAAATCGGTGCGAGAAGATCAATACTCAATCCAGTGCCGGAACTTAGGCCAGCCATTTCGCTAAGACTGAGCAGTGTTGCGGCAAAGGCCGCGCTGAAGGCCAGGGCTGTCACCAAGCTTGCCAATGGCATGCGCAGCTTCCCTGTGACCCATTCAGCGACGATCCAAGCGATGATCGCCAATATCAGGCCGAACAAAGCGTCCGTCCAACCAGCTTGCAGATCAAACCGCATACCCAGGATTTGACTGGCGACACTGGTCAACCCGACAGCAAGGATGACGATGCCGATCGCCAAAAACACATCGCGGAACCCTCGAAACAAGGCAAAGGGCTCATCACGTGACGCGACCGTGGAGAAGCGTTCCGGACCCGAATCCAAGGGAAGTCTGCGCAGCGCTAAGGCCTGATCGGGCGTTATGATGCCCGCTTCAACACCAGCGCTGATGCGGTCATGCGTCTGAGAAATGGGCGGTGGAGTGGCCATGGCCGTCATCCTAGGATTCGTCGATGCTTTCCAAAACGACATTGTGGTTGGTGTAGACGCAGATATCGCCAGCAATCTTCAGCGCACGCCGCGCGACCTCTTCAGCGTCATGATCGCTGTCAGCCAGAGCACGGGCCGCCGCCAAGGCATAATTGCCGCCCGATCCGATGGACATAATGCCATCTTCCGGCTCCAGCACATCGCCGGTGCCAGTCAAGATCAGGCTTTCATCTTTATCGGCGACAATCATCATCGCTTCCAGGCGGCGCAGATAGCGGTCGGTGCGCCAATCCTTGGCAAGTTCTACCGAGGCGCGCTTCAACTGGCCAGGATACTGCTCAAGCTTGGCCTCCAGCCGCTCAAACAGAGTGAAAGCATCGGCGGTCGCGCCAGCAAACCCGCCGATGACATCGCCGCTGGCCAGACGACGCACCTTGCGGGCATTGCCTTTGATGACGGTCTGGCCGAGGGAAACTTGGCCATCTCCGGCCACGACGACTTTGCCGCCTTTGCGCACAGTGACGATGGTGGTGGCGTGCATGGAGGGCAGCGCACTATCAGGTGAATGCATGGGAGTATCTTCGCTCTCAATGGTGTCCTTCACCGCATGTAAGGGTCCGCGTGCCGATTGCAAAGCAGCCTTGGCGTCTTTACCCGTTCACCAGCGTGCGGTTCGACGCTTGGATACCGGCGCACAGCCTGTTAGAGGGAAGCATCTTCTAGCCAAGAGAACAGTTCGACCATGCCTCGCACCTCCACGCTTGAGCGCACCACCAATGAGACGTCTGTCAAAGCGACGGTCAACCTTGATGGGACCGGTGCGTCGCAGATCACGCTCAATGGGGCCGGATTTTTCACACATATGCTTGATCAGTTGGCCAAGCATTCACTGATTGACATCACCGTCGAAGCGACCGGTGACATTCACATTGATGACCACCACTTGGTGGAAGATGTTGGCATCACGCTTGGCCAGGCATTGAACGATGCGCTGGGCGACAAGCGAGGCATCCGCCGCTACGCCTCTGCAGATCTGCCAATGGATGAAACGCTGTCACGTGCCGCCATTGATGTGTCCGGCCGACCCTTCCTGGTCTGGCGAGTTGAGTTCACAGCAGAGAAAATCGGTACGTTCGATACCGAATTGGTTCGTGAGTTCTTCCAAGCTTTCGCCATGAACGCTGGCATCACATTGCACGTTGAAAGCGTCTATGGCGCCAACAGCCATCATATCGCCGAAAGCATTTTCAAAGCTGTCGCTCGGGCCTTGCGCGATGCGCTGGCTGTTGATCCCCGCGTTGCAGGTGACCTGCCGACGACCAAGGGAGCGCTCTAGATGCGAACCTATTCTGTCTTTGCACCGCCTAGGATGGCCGGTACCCTGGAAGAGGATGCCCAAAGCCTGGTGTTCGTGCGCCATGGCTGGTCGTTGGCTGCATTGTTCGTGCCGCTTATTTGGATGCTTGTACGTCGCCTCTGGTGGGTGCTGCTTGCCTATCTGGTGGTGGTCATTGGCATTCAGGTGCTCAGCCTTGCGGTGTCTGACCTGGTGACGACGGGCCTGTCGGTCGCTGTTGCCATTGTTGTTTTTGTCGAAGCTGGGCAACTGCGTTTGGAAAGTATGGCGGTAAAAGGCTACCGTGAAATTGCAGTGCTCGAAGCGCGCAACCGAGACGAGGCAGAGCGTGTTTTCTTCACGCAATGGGTTGCTGATCGCGATGCGGTTCAGCCTGTTGTGCCATCACACCCATCAGCCGGGCCTTTGCATCGACCTTCCAGCGCGACGCCACCGACCCTTCCAGGTTTTTCTAGCTAACGAACTGTTTCATGAGCGAATCGATTGCCATCATCGACTATGGCTCGGGCAACTTGCGCTCGGCCAGCAAAGCGTTTGAGCGCGTTATCCGCGAACAGGGCTTGGCCGCAACAGTGCATGTTACCGAAGACCCAGATTTGGTGCGCACCGCCGATCGCGTGGTGTTGCCGGGGGTCGGTGCGTTCGCCGACTGTGCCGCAGGTCTTTCAGCCGTTCCTGGGATGCGTGATGCTTTGTTTGACGCTGTTACAAAGCGTGGCGTTCCGTTCCTGGGGATATGTGTCGGCATGCAGCTCATGGCGACGCGCGGCTTAGAGCATCGCGTGACGCTTGGATTTGATTGGATTTCCGGTGACGTCGTGGCCATTGAGCCCAGCGACACCAGCCTCAAAATCCCCCACATGGGTTGGAACGTGCTGGAAACCGTCAGCGATCACCCAATCCTGGATGGTATCAGCACTGGTGAGGACGGGCTGCACGCCTATTTCGTGCACTCCTATCATCTGCAAGCGACCCATGAGGCCGATGTTATCGCCCGCGCCGACTATGGTGGTCCGGTGACCGCCATTGTTGGGCGCGACAATCTTATCGGCACGCAATTCCACCCGGAAAAAAGCCAGACACTTGGCCTGGCTTTGATTGGCAATTTTTTGAGGTGGAAACCGTGATCCTTTTCCCTGCTATCGACCTCAAAGACGGTGTCTGCGTTCGCCTGAAAAAAGGTGAGATGGATCAGGCCACCATCTACAACACCGATCCGGGCGCGCAGGCCGCTGACTTCGAAGCGATGGGCTTTTCCTATCTGCACGTTGTTGATCTGAATGGCGCCTTTGCCGGATCCAGCCAGAACAGCGATGCAGTCGATAAAGTCCTCGCCAGCGTCACCATGCCGGTGCAGCTTGGTGGCGGCATACGCGACCATGCAGCCATCGATGCCTGGCTGGATAAAGGCATCGCTCGTGTTATCCTCGGCACCATTGCAGTGCGTGATCCAGACTTGGTGCGCGAGGCTGCGCGCCGTCATCCTGGCAAGATCGTTGTCGGTATTGATGCCCGAGATGGAAAAGTGGCGGTAGAGGGGTGGGCGGAAACCTCCGACATGTTGGCAGTGGACTTGGCCAAAGCCTCCGAAGACGCTGGCGTTGCTGCGATTGTTTACACCGATATCGACCGCGATGGTGTGCTGACCGGCATCAACTGGGAATCCACCATTGATCTTGCCAAGGCAGTTTCCATTCCAGTGATTGCCTCAGGCGGTCTCGCCTCGTTGGATGACATCACGCGGATGACGCAGCCGGACGCAGCGATCCTGGAAGGTGCTATTTCTGGCCGTGCGCTTTATGATGGGCGTATTGATCCGGCTAAAGCGCTTAAAATCTTGAAGGTCGTGTGATGGGTTTTCGACGAGGTTCCAAAGAGCGGTTGAGCGAGGCGGAAGCCAAGCGTTGGGCTTGGCGTTGGTCAATCGGTTTGGTGCTGATCATCGGTCTGTTTCCGCTGGTGGGCGCCTTTATCGGCGAATTGATCGCGCTTGCGATGGGCTGCACCGTGGACATGCCCAACGTGAGTGGCTGCACGCGGTCCAGTACGTTTCTGGAAAGCTTTGCCGCATCGCTGATGAGCATGATCAATTGGGCCATTCTCACCGTACCTTTGGCGGTCGTGACGCTCGTCGGGCTTGCTGTAACCTATACGATCATGAAAAAGCGCGGCGCCTAAGGCTCGCCCCAACCTAAAACCATTATCACGCACGCAAAGGATGTCTTGATGAAGACCTGGAACGTCTATCTCTCCGGCGAGATTCACACCGACTGGCGTGAAGAAATCGAAAGCGCGACCACGGCAGCAGGTTTGCCCGTGCAGTTTTCCGCACCGATCACCAACCACGAAGCCAGCGATGATTGCGGTGTGGAAATTCTCGGCGCTGAACCCGACAAGTACTGGCATGACCACAAGGGTGCGATGGTCAATGGCATCCGCACCCGCACGCTGATTGGTGATGCGGACATTGTTGTCGTGCGCTTTGGCGAAAAGTATCGCCAGTGGAACGCCGCGTTTGATGCCGGTATCGCATCAGCGCTTGGCAAGCCGATGATCGTTTTGCAGCGCCCAGAGCATGATCACGCTTTGAAAGAGGTGGACGCCGCCGCTTTGGCCGTGGCCCGTGAACCGCGCCAGGTCGCCGAAATTCTTGCCTATGTGATCAATGGTGCTCTGCCCGGTGCCGCTTCTGCGCAAGCGGCTGAGTAAAGTCTGCAATGTATGTCCCGGCCTTGAGCCGGGACCTCGAAGTCAATAGGGCTCTAGGCCCCGGATCACGCGCGTTCGCACTGTCCGGGGCTTTGTGGAGAGGCAAATGTCCCTAAAACCCCGCGTAATTCCATGTTTGGACGTAAAAGACGGTCGCGTCGTCAAAGGCGTGAACTTCGTTGATCTGGTTGATGCCGGTGATCCGGTGGAAGCCGCTCAGGCCTATGATGCTGCCGGTGCTGACGAGCTTTGCTTCCTCGACATTACGGCCAGCCACGAGGATCGCGGCATTCTGCTGGATGTGGTGCGGCAAACTGCCGAGCATTGCTTCATGCCGGTGACGGTCGGCGGTGGCGTGCGCACGCTGGAAGACATTCGCGCGCTGCTGAAAGCCGGCGCTGACAAAGTCTCCATCATGACGGCGGCGGTGCATGACCGCGATTTTGTGCGCCGCGCCGCTGAAAAGTTTGGCTCGCAGTGCATCGTCGTTGCCGTCGATGCCAAGCAGTCCACACGTGAGGACGGATCCACCTGGTTTGAAGTGTTCACCCATGGCGGTCGCAAGCCAACCGGTATTGACGCAGTGGAATACGCCAAAGAGGTGGTCGAATTGGGTGCAGGCGAAATCCTGCTCACAAGCATGGACCGCGACGGCACCAAGATTGGCTTTGATCTGCCGCTCACCCGGGCCATCGCCGATGCTGTGACCGTTCCTGTTGTCGCTTCAGGTGGCGTTGGCGAGCTGGATCACTTCGTTGAAGGCGTTCGTGATGGTCATGCTACCGCTGTTTTGGCAGCGTCAGTCTTCCACTTTGGCAAATTCACCGTCGGGCAGGTCAAAGATCACATGATCGATGCCGGCATAGATATGAGGCCTGCATGAGCGGATTTTCTCTCAGCGATCTTGAAGTCATACTGGCAGAACGCGCAACCGCCACGGCGGATGAGAGCTATACCGCCTCACTGCTAGCTGCAGGTATGCCCAAAGCCGCTCGCAAGCTGGGCGAAGAGGCCGTCGAATCCATCGTCGCCGCCCTGGAAGGCGACAATGACGAGCTGACGAAGGAGGCCGCTGATGTCCTCTATCATCTTCTTGTCGTCTTGCGCATTGCCGATATTCCGCTAGACAACGTGCTCGCTGAGCTTGCCCGCCGCACCGGCCAGTCCGGTCTGGCGGAAAAGGCCGCGCGCAGCTCATAGTGAGTTTTCGTGTGGACGCGCTGCGCACAGAAAAGGCGGTCGACATGGATCAGATGAACCGTTCCGATCTTTCTCCCTATCGTAGTTTCACCCGCGATGAGTGGGCTGCGCTGCGTGAAGGCGAGCCGATGGTGCTCAGTGCCGAGGAGGTTAATCGCCTGCGCTCGCTCAACGATCGGCTGTCCATTGAGGAAGTCGAGGCGATCTATCTGCCGCTTTCACGTCTGCTTGCGATGTATGTCGCGGCAACCCAGCAACTGTTTAAAGCCACCAGGCGGTTCTTGGGTTCTAATGGTGCCAAAGTGCCGTTCGTGATTGGCGTTGCTGGCTCAGTCGCAGTGGGTAAGTCCACCACAAGCCGTGTGCTTCAAGCGCTTTTGAGCCGATGGCCCAACACGCCGAAGGTTGATCTCATCACCACCGATGGATTTCTGCTGCCCAATGCGGTGTTGGAATCCGAAGGCCTGATGAACCGCAAAGGCTTTCCCGAAAGCTACGATGTGAAAGCGCTGCTTGGCTTCTTGAGCGCTGTGAAAGCTGGCCATGAGCATGTTGAAGCGCCGGTTTATTCGCATCTTACCTATGATGTGAAACCCGGCGAGACGGCCTCAGTGGACCGCCCTGACATTTTGATCGTCGAAGGCCTTAATGTGCTTCAGGCACGCCAGCCCTCACCGTCCGAAGCGGACCGCGCGGTACCTTTTGTCTCTGATTTCTTTGACTTTTCCGTCTATATTGATGCGGCTGAAGACACGCTGCGCACCTGGTATATTCGTCGGTTCATGCGTCTACGTGAAACAGCCTTTGCCGAT
>JBCCAF010000019.1:0-84720 GCA_039814945.1 Pseudomonadota bacterium | reverse complement strand
GGCAGCTTCGTAGATGGAGGTTTTCTCACCATCCGGGCCAAGCGTGTAACCGCCTTCAACATTCTCCAGCATCTCGTTCTTGATGCGGATGTTGGCAAAGGTGCCGCGCATCATGATCTCGTGGTTGCCGCGACGCGAGCCGTAGGAGTTGAATTCACGCACCGGTACTTGCCGCTCTGTGAGATATTGACCAGCAGGTGTGGTTTCCTTGAAAGCACCAGCGGGAGAGATGTGATCGGTGGTGATCATGTCACCCAGAATCGCCATCACGCGGGCGTCTTCAATGTCGGAAATCTTGCCTGGCTCTTTGTCCATATCTTGGAAGTAGGGCGGGTTCTGCACATAGGTGGAGGCCGGTGGCCAATCGTAGGTTTGGCTGTCGGTGGTTTCCACGCCCTGCCATTTCTCATCGCCTTCGAAGACTTCAGCATATTTGCTCTGGAAGGCTTCGCGGGTCACCGTCTGGTGGACCAGATGCGAAATCTCAGCCTGGGTTGGCCAGATGTCTTTCAAGAAAACATCCTTGCCTTCTTTGTCCTTGCCGATGGGCTCACGCGTCAGATCGATGTTCATGTCGCCAGCGATGGCATAGGCAACAACCAGTGGCGGTGAGGCCAGATAGTTGGCGCGCACATCTGGGCTGATACGGCCTTCAAAGTTGCGGTTGCCAGAGAGCACTGATGTCGCGACCAGATCGCCGTCATTGATGGCTTTGGAAATCTCTTCCTGCAACGGACCAGAGTTACCGATGCACGTTGTGCAGCCATAGCCGACCAGATTGAAGCCGATGGCGTCGAGATCCTCTTGCAGGCCAGCTGCTTCGAGATATTCCGACACAACTTTGGAGCCCGGTGCGAGGGAGGTTTTCACCCAGGGTTTGCGGTCGAGACCCTTTTCACGGGCTTTGCGGGCCACCAGGCCAGCACCGATCATCACATACGGGTTGGAGGTGTTGGTGCAGGAGGTAATGGACGCGATGACCACCTTGCCAGATGACATGGTGTAGTCTTCGCCCTCAACGGGCACTTCCTTGTCCGCCGGACGTTTGAAGGTGTCCTTCATCTCCTTGCTGAACGCAGAAGACGCTTCGGTCAGTGCCACGAAATCCTGAGGACGTTTGGGACCGGAGATTGCAGCGCGGATTGTACCCATGTCCAATTCCAGCGTGTCGGTGAAAATGGGCTCGACACTCGCGTCACGCCAGAAGCCGCATGCTTTGGCATAGTCTTCAACCAGCTTGATGCGTTCTTCGGAGCGACCCGACATGTGCATATAGCGCAGCGTTTCATCATCGATCGGGAAGAAGCCGCAGGTCGCGCCATACTCAGGGGCCATGTTGGCAATTGTCGCCCGGTCTGGCAGGGGCAGGCGATCCAGGCCGTCGCCATAAAATTCAACCAGCTTACCAACCACGCCTTTTTCGCGCAGCATCTGCACGACTTTCAGCACAAGATCGGTTGCGGTGGTGCCTTCGACCATTTCACCGGTGAGCTTGAAGCCGACCACTTCAGGGATGAGCATGGAAATCGGTTGGCCGAGCATCGCTGCTTCAGCCTCAATACCGCCAACGCCCCAACCAAGCACGGCCATGCCGTTGACCATGGTGGTGTGGCTGTCGGTGCCGACGAGCGTATCAGGATAGGCGATTGTTTCGCCATCTTTCTCATCGGTCCAGATAACTTGGG
The DNA here is from genome assembly GCA_039814945.1 of Pseudomonadota bacterium. Lineage (GTDB taxonomy): Bacteria > Pseudomonadota > Alphaproteobacteria > Rhizobiales > MH13 > MH13. The sequence continues at coordinate 83,035 of JBCCAF010000019.1, read as the reverse complement.
CGAGATACTCAACGTTCACCTGGTGGCAGATACCGGTGCCAGGAGGCACGACGCGGAAATTGTTGAACGCCTTCTGACCCCATTTCAGGAACGTGTAGCGTTCCATGTTGCGCTCATATTCGCGGTCCACATTCATCTGAAATGCGCGTGGGTTGCCGAATTCGTCGATCATTACCGAGTGGTCGATGACCAGATCAACCGGGTTGAGCGGGTTGATTTTCTCCGCATCGCCGCCCAGAGCGACAATGCCGTCGCGCATGGCCGCAAGGTCCACAACGGCCGGCACGCCGGTGAAATCCTGCATCAGCACGCGGGCCGGACGGTAAGCGATTTCCTGCGTGGAGGTGCGCTCGGTGGCCCAGGTGCTCATCGCTTCGATGTCGGCCTTGTGCACCGTTTTGGCATCTTCGTGGCGCAGCAGGTTCTCCAACAGAACCTTCAAAGAGTAAGGCAGCTTGGAAACCCCAGTGAGACCGTTCTTTTCGGCTTCCAAGAGGTTGTAAACGGTGACCGTTTGACCGCCTGCGGTCAGGGTCTGGCGAGACTTGAAGCTATCGAGCGACATCGGCGTCCTATCGTGTGAAAAACTGTGTCTGGCGGGTTTTCACCGGCGCTGCCATGGTTTCCGGCCTGTAGATCCGGTTCATTGGTCTGCACCTGGTTCCTGCGTTCCCGATTTTGGCAGGTTGCGCTTCAGATAGCCGGTTTTATAAGGCTTTCAAAGGGCAACAAAGGTCGCGGCCAAAGATAGTCTTATGCCAAAAACGATTGGTGTTGTGACTTTGGGCTTATTGCCGCCTGTTAATGCGTAAAGGACGCGTTCTTTCATGATCTCACCCGCACCGCTGATTGCGCGTTTTCCGTTCCTGCGGCGTTTGATTCCAAGTTTGTTGCGTCGTTACGCGAAGCTGTTCAAACATCGCTACCTGGTGGAAAAGCGCATGGGGCTGTTGTTTCTGCTTGATCAAAAAAACTCGGTAGATCGCAATCTTCTTATCAAAGGCACTTGGGAGCCAGCCCAAGTCGACATGCTGAAACAGCAGATCAAAGCAACACGAACACCCAGTCGGCAAACCGTGTTCTTGGATATTGGTGCGCACGGCGCACTCTACAGCATGATGCTGGTGCGCGAGGAGTTGGCCGATCAGGTGATCGCGTTTGAGCCAGACCCAGTGAATTTGGTTCAACTGAAAGCGAACCTTTTCATCAACGGTCTGTTGGATGAGATCACGCTTATTGAAAAAGCCGCATCAGATGCGCCAGGGCAAATTCGCTTTTTCATGGCCGATAGTGCCAATCGAGGTGGATCGCGAATGACAGAAGCTGGTGACGGTGGCCTTGCCGGTGAAACGGTTGTGGAAGCCGACCAGATAGATAGCATGGCGCCGCTGAAGGACGCACTTGTGGTTGCTAAGATCGATGTCGAAGGCAGCGAAATGAAGGTGTTGGCTGGCATGGAGGCGACTATCGCCAACAATGCGTGCTTGTTTCAAATCGAGAGCTTTGCTGACAACGCGCCAACGCTAAAAGCTTGGATGAATGAACGCGGTTTCGATCACGTCGCTACTGTCGATTTCGACCACTTTTTCTTAAAAAGCTGAGCACCAGCTCCGCCTCCTAGGTTTGGTCTGCTGTTAGAACGTGCATGATCTCGCGGAAGAAAATGGGCGCGATTTTTGGCAGAAGATAACGCTCTGCGCATCGCTCATAGCCAGCTTTTGCCAGGCGTTCTGCAAGCTCTGTATCGCTAACAACAGCGGCGATTGCATCGGCCATTGCAGCTGGATCTTCCTTCGGCACCAATAGCCCTGTGACGTCGTGCTCTACGATGCGCTTTGGTCCCAACGTGCTCGTTGCAATCACTGGTAGGCGTGCGGCGTTGGCTTCAACAACACCGATGCCCCACTCCTCTGCTCGCGACGGCAGCACATAGATGTCCATTGCGTCGAAATAAGCATCTTTGTCCTCTATCCACCCATCGAAATGAACGAGGTCTTGGATGCCAAGCCGTTTTGCCAGCGCTATCAGTTTCTCTTTCTGCGATCCGTTGGAGCCGACGCGCGTCTCTAGGCGTAGACCGCGCCCGGCAAGTTCAGCGATTGCCTCGATAAGGGTATCGACCCCCTTAGCTGGTTCCAGCAAACGCAGAGTGCCAACCGTCGGTGGGTTTGAGCGTGATTGACGCGCTACGTAGGGTGGCAATGTCTCTAGCGGAAGAGCATTGTCTACCACCACCACGCGGTTGGCTGGGTAACCCATGCTGATCATGTAACCGCGCTGGTCATCATTGATGGTAATTATGCGGTCGGCTTTGGCGTATCGCTGCGTTTTGCCGCCATGGTAGATCGCGACGATGGGAATGCCCGGGTTGGCGCGCTTCTGAGCAGCGACGTGACGGCCATTGTTGAGGACCAGAATGTCTGGTTTGGCACGTTTGATGGCTTGTCGAAGTCGCGCGGTTTGGAGCAAAAAGTTCCACGTCCCGCCGCGTTCCAGGTTCGCGATGGTGTGAATGTCAAAGCCCGTTGCCTTCAAGCGTTCCAGAAAGCTGAACTGCTCTGGCACGATAGCGATGGGTGTTGCACCCTGTCGTTGCAGCATCTCAAGGCTATTGAAGAACGCCTCTGTTATGCCTCCGCCACTTGCGATAGGGCAGACGATAGCAATACGCGTAGACATGAACTTCCCAAGCCTTGGTGTTAGGTGCTGAAAACTCTGATCCTTTGTGCGCGGCAACCAATCTCAGTTGCCTCCCATACGCAAGCATTGCTTGGTGGAGGCACACGCCTTGTGGGCTGAAGCGCGATTGAAGATGGATGGGTTGGCGCTTTCGCGCGGTGAACGGGCGTTGGTCGCCGAGCTTTCCATCGAGCTTGTTGGCGGGGATGCTGTTGCGCTTGTTGGAACCAATGGATCGGGCAAAACCTCGCTTTTGCGGGTGCTTGCTGGGCTGGCCGAGCCGACGGCAGGTGATTTGATCATGTCAGTGCAAGGCGCTGATGCTGACCTGCCGCGCAACGCTTTGGTGCATTTGGGTGGCCACCAAGATGGGCTGAAGGGTGCGCTGACCGTTCGGCAAAACCTTGAATTTTGGATCGCCTATTTTGGCGGTTCTGGTCTTTCAATTGCCGAGGCGCTTGATCAGCTTGGCGTTGGGCATGTGGTTGATCTGCCAGCAGCGATCCTTTCTCAAGGCCAAAAACGACGGGTGGCGCTCGCTCGGTTGTTGGTGGCACCGCGCCCTGTTTGGCTGCTCGATGAGCCGACAGCGGCGCTGGATGTCGCCTCCACCGCACGGTTTTTGGCGCTGGTTGAGGCGCATCGGCAGGCGGGTGGCATCGTGATTGCCGCCACGCACACATCGCTGGACCTCAGCAATCTCAAAACGCTTGATTTGGGTGACTACCCCGCCCACGGCCAAGACGGCGAACACACCGTGAAAGATGCTGAGTCTTATTGGTTGGAAAGTGAACCGGTATGAGTGCGTTCCGGGCTTTGATTGCACGCGATGTACGCTTGGCAACCCGCGTTGGCGGAGGGGCGCTGACCGGCACGCTGTTCTTTCTGGCGGTGATTGTCACCATTCCGTTCGGTGTCGGACCAGACCTTAACCTGCTCTCGCGCATTGGTCCGGCGATCATGTGGATCGGGGCGCTGCTTGCCACTTTGATCGGGCTGGAGCGGCTTTTTCAATCGGACAAGGATGATGGCGCGCTGGATTTGTTGCGTCTTACTGACAGCCCGGTTTCCAGCTTTGTGATCGCCAAGGTGATCGCTCACTGGCTCGGGTCGAGCCTTCCGCTGGTGTTGGTAACGCCCTTGCTCTCGTTGTTGTTAGCGTTGGAGCCGCGCGCGATCCTGGCGCTGACGGCGACGTTGGCTGTGGGTACGCCCGCATTATCGTTTCTGGGAGCGGTGGGCGCTGCGCTTGCTGTGACCTTGCGTCGCGGGGCGCTTTTGATGGCGGTCATCATTCTACCCTTTTCCATTCCGGTACTTATCTTTGGCGTGGCTGCCACCCGTGCTGCCATCGTCGAACCGGACCCATTCTGGCCACCCTTCGCGCTGTTGACCGCAACGAGCCTTATCTATGCGGTGATTGGAACGTTGGGAGCTGCGGCCACATTGAAGATCGGGGATGGGTAAAGCCCAATTGGGGGCGTCTCAATTTGGATACCTATGGTGGCCGTGGTAAGCGCCTGCCAATCAAGGAACAGAGCTGAACATAGATGGGTATTCTCGATTACGCCAATCCAACGCGGGTGATGCGCTTTTCGCGCGCGGTGAAGCCATGGTTTCTTGGCCTCGGCTTGATCACGCTGGCGGTTGGGCTTTATGGCGCGTTTGTCACAGCACCGGCTGACTATCAGCAGGGCGAGACCATTCGCATCATGTATCTGCATGTGCCGATGGCCTGGCTTGCCATGATGGCCTATTCGATGATGGCGCTCTCGGCGATTGGAACGCTCGGGTTCAAACATCCAATGGCCGATGTTTCAGCCAAGGCCTTGGCCCCCATTGGTGCAACGTTCACCGCTATTTGTCTCATCACCGGATCGCTATGGGGCAAGCCGATGTGGAACACCTGGTGGGTGTGGGATGCGCGCTTGACCAGCGTGCTTATCCTTTTCCTGGTTTATCTCGGCATCATCGCGCTGTGGCAAGCCATCGAAGAGCCGATCAAGGCTGGCAAAGTGACGGCGATCATCACGCTTGTTGGCGCGATCAATCTTCCGATCATCAAGTTTTCCGTCGATTGGTGGTACACGCTTCACCAGCCAGCTTCAGTGTTCCGGGTGGACGGACCGACGATTTATCCGGCGATGCTGTATCCGCTGCTTATCTGCGCTGCCGGGTTCACGCTGGTGTTTTTCTATCTGCACTTTGCGGCGATGGAGAATGAGCTGAAGCGCCGCCGTATCCGCGCCATGCAAATGCGTGCCGCCCGCCGTGTTGCACCCGAACAGCCCACGCTACCCCAAGGAAGCACAGCCTGATGGTGATTGATCAGCATTTTGGCTTTATCGCGTTTTCTTGGGCAGCTGGGATTATCGGCTTTGCCGGTATCGCGTTTTGGATTTGGCGCGACCGCAAAGCTCTGGACACCCAATTGGCCGAGCTTGAAGGGCAGGGTGTTGACGTCTCGCGCGCGAAAGAGATGTCATGAGCGAGGAAACCGTCGAACAGACACCTCCGCAGACACCCCCTTTGCCAAAGCGCAAGGTGAATTGGTTGGCGCTTGCGCCATTGCTGGTGTTTTTGGCGTTAGGCGGCGTGTTTGGCTATCAGCTGGTTTTTGGTGGTCAGGCCAACGAAATTCCGTCGGCGTTGATCGGTCAGCAGGTTCCTGCTGTAGCGTTGGCGCGGCTGGAGGATAGCGGTGTACCAGGCTTTGGGCCGGACCATCTTGAAGGCCAGGTGACGCTGCTCAATGTGTTTGCCAGCTGGTGCGCGCCGTGTCGCCAGGAACACCCGATGCTGATGCAGCTTTCCGGCGATGATCGCTTCCAGATCATCGGGATCAACCAGAAAGATCAGCCTGCTGATGCGCGCCGGTTTTTAGCAACGCTCGGCAACCCCTATGACCGGATTGGCGTTGATCCCAATGGTCGGGCCTCCATCGAATGGGGTGTCTATGGTGTGCCGGAAACTTTCATTGTCGGCACCGATGGTGTGATCCTCTACAAGCATATCGGCGTGTTTGATGCGCGCGATGTGGAAGAGACATTTCTTCCCATCATCGAAGAGGCGCTTGCAGCGGGCGCGCCTGCGTCTTAAGCCCTGCGGCATGAACGCAAAACCTGCCACATCATCGGCTGAGAAGCTCACCACACTTTATGTATCACCCATCAAGGGCAGCATTTTGGCGATGTTTCTCATCACGCTCGGGCTCGCGCTGGTGGCTTTACCGCACTATTTGATGTTTGTGACGCCAAGCGCGACAGCCACACCGCTCACGGCCATCCTGGCTTTGGTCTTTCTGGCTTTGGGTGCTGTTTTTATCTGGCCCGGCTTCCAGTTTGCCCGCGCGATTGTGCTGCGCAAACCCTTGGCGACGACCGATGGCGTGACCATTCACCGGATGCGCTTGGGTTTTGGCACAACCGAATTTGAGTGGGAGCATGTCGGCGAGTTGGTGGTGCGCGGCGTGTGGCTCATCTTGCTTGATGGCCGTATCCCGCAGAGCCGCTTCACCCGCTTTATGTTCGGCGCAAAGGGTCTTTGGATCCCCTCGCTGTTCGTCTATGGCGGCGGACGCAAGGTGATGCAGTTCATTATGGATTATCGCCCGGACCTGATCGATCCGATGCTGAAACGGCTTAACCGCGGCAAGAAGTAAACCGTCGCTACAGTGTTACCCAGCTGAGCGCTTCGCCGTTGCATCGATCTCAACCAGCATCTCTTCTTCCAGCAGATCGCATATCACCAATGTTGCCGCTGGGCGAATGTTGCCCAACACGTCACCCGCCACTGTCATCATGGCAGACGCATCGGCGCGTTTGGTGACGTAGTAGCGTACGCGCACGATATCAGCCATCGATGCGCCAGCTTCTTCCAGCACGGTTTTGATGGTTGCAAATGTGGTGCGGGTTTGCGCTTCGACGCCCTCCGGCATGGTCATCGCAGTGTAGTCGTAGCCTGTGGTGCCGGAGACAAACACCCAATTGCCATCGACGACGGCGCGGGAATATCCGGCTTGCTTCTCAAACGGTGAGCCTGAGGAAATCAGCGTGCGGCTCACCGGAACTCTCCAGAGGACCAGCGCTCATAGATGCTTCGCGCGTCGGTGCTCCAGTCTTCCAGCGGTGGGCGGATATCTGGCGCGCCTTCATTGAGAAAGGCCGAATAGACGACTTCTTGGGCCGGATCGACGGCAAGCATGCCAATCGCGAAGGCGCACTGGCTGGGCAAGCAGCCTGTTTGCAGCAGGAAGTCGCCTTCTATCACCGGGATTGTGCGGGTGCCGATGTGGCGCGCAAAAAGAGACAGTTCCTCCTGCCACTTATCCCAAAGCGCATCGTACACCGGCTGAGCGGCGTAGAGATCAAGCGTGCTGAGATCGTTGTAGCCGCCCACTTCGCCGTCCAACGCATCCCAACCACGGTCTGCTTGTGGGGCGTAGACGATGGGCCCCAAGCGCATGATCTGCTCGTCGATGGGAAAGATGATCGCATCGCCGGTTTGCGCTAGATCGGGCTGGCTAACAAAGGTGATGATGCCCGGACGTGCCGTGGCCAAATAGGGCAGACAAGGGTCGCCAATCGGGCCGCGGGCCCAAGGTGTGCCAAACTCCACTGTCACCACCCAGGCGGCAGGCGCGCATCCTGCTTCGCCACTATCGGCGTAGAGAACGGCTGCTGCTGGCTCGCCGTCAGCGTTCTCAATAAGAAGGTCGCGCGTGATAACTGGCGCGCTCAAAAGAACGGTTTCCCCTGCGACCAAGGATTGTTCGCCGGTTTCGCCGTCACGGGTGATGGTGAGATCGCTGCCGCCGGTGAGCGAAATAACGTCGAGGGTTTGGGCAAGCGCTGGCGATGCGCTGAGAGCAAGAAGCAAGGCGGTGGTGCGGATCATAAGGGTGCTTTCCAGAGCGTCAGGAGATTGTTCGCCGGCATGGCGACCGTGTCTTGGTGTCTTAGGCGGTGGGTGGCCAGTTGGTTTTCTACCCAGCCGATATCCTTGTAGCCAGCTTCAGGCCGCTCGGCACGGATGCTGGCATCAAAACGCATATCGCCCTCGCTGGCATAGTCGGGGCCACGTTTGAATGGGCCATAGATGGCCAGAAGGCCGCCCGGAGCCAGAGCGTTCGATAGATTGGTAAGAAGGCGTTCGCACGCCTCGTTTGAGATGAGGTGCGTGAGGTTGGAGAGAAACACTGCATTCATCGGTGGGCCCGGCCATACCGTCTCGACCGCATTATAGCTAAGCGGCGGTGCAATATTCGGTAGGTCGCTATGAGCTGTCCAGGCGGCAATGCTTTCCAGCCGTTCCACTGCAATGTCGGTGGGTTGCCAGATGACGTTAGGGGTGGCTTTGGCCAACGCGATCACGTGCTCACCGGTGCCTGACGCGACCTCCAGCGCGTAACCTGAAGAGGGCAGGTGTGGCGTTAGCGTGGCCAGAATCGCATCGGCGTTGCGGGCAGCGGCTGGCGCGAAAAGGCGGCCATCGTCGGCTTCACCTTGGTGGGCAACGGAGTGCTGCATGTCGGCCATTTGGTTTGCGCCACCCTAAAGTCGGCCTTGCCGCAGTGCAGCATGGCGGTTCACATCAGACCAACAGATGGCACAGCTTGGGAGTTGGCAGAAGCATGTCGAAGACGAATGCGGGTAATTTCTTTGAAGATTTTACCGTTGGGCGCGTGCTGACCCATGCCACGCCGCTGACGCTGACCCAAGGTGATGCCAGTCTCTACCGCGCGCTCTATGGTACGCGCACTGCTGTGCAATCGGCGGACAGTTTTGCGCAGGCGATTGGTTATCGCCAAGCCCCGTTGGATGATCTGCTGGTGTTTCATGCCGTGTTTGGCAAAACGGTGCCGGACATTTCACTGAATGCCGTGGCCAACCTTGGTTATGCCGAGGGCGTGTTTCACGCTGCAGTTTATCCCGGTGATACGCTGAGTTCTGTCAGCGAAGTCATCGGCGTGAAAGAAAACTCCAACGGCAAAACTGGCACGGTCTATGTGCGCGCGACCGGCACCAACCAGCACGGCGAGACGGTGCTTTCCTATGTGCGGTGGGTGATGGTGCGAAAGCGCGATGCAGCCAATCCTGCGCCCGAACCCGTGGTGCCAGAGCTCATCTCGGTGGTGGATGCAGCGCACCTCGGCAAAGCGGTGCCTGCTTTGGATATCTCCAAATGGGATGCAGCGCTGTCAGGGTCTGATTTCTTCTGGGACGATTATCACGTTGGTGAAAAGATCGATCATGTTGACGGTATGACGGTGGAGGAGAGTGACCACATGCTCGCGACCCGTCTCTACCAGAACACCGCCAAAGTCCATTTCAATCAGCACACCGAAGGGCAGGGCCGCTTTGGGCGACGGCTTATCTATGGTGGGCACGTCATTTCGTTGGCGCGCTCGCTTGCTTTCAACGGCTGTGCGAACGCGTTTCACCTGGCGGCGATCAATGGTGGGCGGCACGTGGCACCGCTGTTTGCTTGCGACACGGTCTATGCGTGGAGCGAAGTGATGGATCGCGCTGAGATAGCTGGGCGGTCGGATATCGGCGCAACGCGCATGCGGTTGGTGGCCACCAAGAATCACGCCTGCGCCGATTTTCCCTACAAAACCGATGATGGCTATGGGGATGGCGTGATCTTGGATTTTGATGCGTGGTTTGTGCTGCCGAGGCGATGAGATCACCCCACCCTCAATCCCTCCTCATCAAGGGGAGGGAGGCGCTGTAGCGCTGATCTCATTCCCCTCCCACGTGTGGGGAGGGGTTAGGGGTGGGGGGAAGACCCCGTCCCAAAACGCTTTTCGATATAGTCCTCAACCAGGTCCTTAAAGTCGGAGGATAGGTTGGGGCCGCGCAGGGTCATGGCCTTTTTGCCATCGATGAAAACTGGCGCGGCGGGTTGTTCGCCGGTGCCAGGCAGCGAGATGCCGATATCGGCATGCTTGCTCTCGCCGGGGCCGTTCACAATGCAGCCCATAACAGCAAAGGTCAGGCTTTCCACGCCCGGATAGCTTTCTTTCCAGCTTGGCATCTTTTCGCGGATCATGGTCTGTACGTCCTGCGCCAGTTCTTGGAACGTCGTGGAGGTTGTGCGACCGCAGCCCGGGCATGCGGCGACCACCGGCACGAACGAGCGAATGCCCATGGTTTGCAGAAGCTCTTGGGCGACCTGCACTTCCTTGGTGCGGTCCCCGCCGGGCTCAGGCGTTAGCGAGATGCGGATCGTGTCGCCGATGCCCTGTTGCAGCAGAATACCGAGCGCAGCAGACGACGCGACGATGCCCTTGGAGCCCATGCCTGCTTCAGTAAGGCCGAGATGCAGCGCATAGTCAGATCGTGCGGCAAGCGCGGTGTAACAGGCCACCAAATCTTGCACCTGGCTGACTTTGGCGGACAAGATGATCTTGTCACGGCCCAGCCCAAGCTTTTCGGCATAGTCAGCCGATAGCAGAGCTGACTGCACCATCGCTTCATGGGTCACTTGGCGGGCTGTGAGTGGAGAGCCGTTGTCAGCGTTCTCATCCATCAGCTTGGTGAGCAGCACCTGGTCTAGCGAGCCCCAGTTCACGCCGATGCGCACCGTTTTGTCGCGCTTCATCGCTTCTTCGATGATCGCGCCGAACTGCACGTCTTTCTTGGCTTTAAAGCCGACATTGCCGGGGTTGATGCGGTATTTTGCCAGCGCTTCCGCACAGGCTGGATGATCCTGAAGCAGCTGGTGGCCGATATAGTGAAAATCGCCAACCAACGGGACATTGATGCCCCATTTGTCGAGCTTCTCCTTCACGTGCGGCACGGCGGCGGCCGCCTCGTCACGGTCGACGGTGATGCGCACCAATTCCGACCCGGCCTTGGCGAGCGCCGCCACCTGGTTGGCTGTGGCACGAATATCGGCGGTGTCGGTGTTGGTCATCGACTGCACAACCACCGGCGTATCGCCTCCGACGACAACACCACCCACGTTGACGGCCACCGATTTGCGGCGCGGCATGATGGTGGAAAGATATCCGGTCAAACCGGGCGATGGTGCGGGTCGATCAAGCATGGTTTAGGTATAGGGCTGGTGCAGTGGCATCGCAACAAAAAGACAAGGCGTTCTAAGCGTATGGGTATGCTGATAGATGGCCGATGGCATGATGATGCCGATCGCTCGATGCAAGATGGCGCGTATAGGCGTGAGCTTAGCGCGCTGCCATCGCGGTTGGATGACGCTGCCATTGCGGCGCTTGCTGAAACGCCGGATCGTTTCGTGTTGGCGGCCTCCTTCAGCTGTCCATGGTCGCACGGCGCGGTGCTTGCCTGGCAGTTGAAGGGATTTGCGGGCAGTATGCCGCTACAAGTTGCTGGCGGACCGCGTGTGGAAGGTTATGCGATCAAGCAAAATGGGCCGCTTGCAGATGCCGGGTATCGCCATGTGCATGAGCTCTACACGGCGACGGACAAGGTCTACACGGGCCGTGCCACCGTGCCAGTGTTGTGGGACACGCACGAGCAGGCCGTGCTCTCCAATTCATCCGAAGACATCATGATAGCGCTGGACAAGGCAGGCAGCGGGCCGGGCCTTTTCCCGGCTGAACATGCCGCGGAGATGGCAGCCTTCTTGCCAAAACTGTTCGACGGTTTGTCGAACGCGGTTTATCGCGCCGGAAAAGCTCAGCGGCAGGATGAATATGAGAACGCGACGGCGTCCGTTTATGCCACTTTGCACACGCTTGAGGAGCGCTTGTCGAACCAGACCTATCTTTTCGGTGAAAGCATCACAGCGGCGGATCTGCGCCTCTTTGCCACGCTGGTGCGATACGACAGTGTGTACGCCACGCATTTTCGCTGCACGCGTTACCGGCTGACAGATTTTCCGGCTCTGTGGCGTTTTACGCGGCGTCTCTATCAGATGCCGGGCGTGGCTAAGACCGTGGATTTCGAAGAGGTCCGGCGCGGCTATTACCTCAACGATGGCTCGCACAATCCGTTTGGGTTGGTAGCCGATCAGCCGCACATCGATTGGATGGATCGATCAGGTCTTTGATCGTCTGTTTTTGATGGTGCGTTTGGCTTGAAGCGAAATCACGCTGCGCCATCTTGGCGCTCATGCCCAAGCTTTCTCATGCCGTCACTGCCAGCCGTTTGCTCACCGAAGATGAGGTGGATTCTGTCTACCGTGCGCTTGAAACCACGATGCCAGGCCGCACAGCTTCCGCCAAAGGTCCGAAAGGGCAGCCGGACGCGTTTCGCTCCTGCATTTCCTGCATGCTCTCCGCCCAAAGCCGTGATGCCAACACCGCCAAAGCGGCACGCCAATTGTTTGCCATCGCCAAAACTCCGCAGGCCATGTTGGCGTTGGACGATGAGACCATTGCGCAGGCGATCAAACCTGCTGGGCTTTACAACATGAAGGCGCGCAACATCCGCAAGTTCTGCACCGCCTTGCTGGATGAGCATGGTGGCGTGGTGCCGTCCACGCGAACTGGCCTTTTGAGCTTGCCGGGCATTGGGCGCAAATGCGCGGATATCGTGATGAGTTTCACGTTCGGCGAGGATGTGATCGCCGTCGATACGCATGTGCATCGCGTGGCCAATCGGATCGGCTTGGCGCGCGGCAAGACCGAAGCGCAAACCGCTCAAAGCCTGGAAGAACGTTCACCTGATTGGGCGAAGCGGGATGGCCATTTCTGGTTGCTGCAGTTTGGCAAACAGGTCTGTCAGGCCCGCTCACCCCAATGCCACGCCTGCGTGGTGCGGGATGTGTGTGCGTATCCGGCGAAAACTTTGCAGCATCCATAGAGCATCATCCTCGGACTTGATCCGAGGATCCAGTTTTGAATCCTTGGCCGGTACTACAGTGCCTAAGGCACGTCTGAGAGCTGGATGGCCGGGTTGGTAGCGTGGCACGTGACACGCGGACCTCCGGCCATGACGTAATGGAGTATGCTGCATTGCAAAATGACGGCAGGCGCGTATGGTCCGCGACAAACACACTCATGATTTTTTGGAGGCCAGCATGGCTTTGACCCTTGATCTTACCGGCCATGTTGCCGTTGTTACCGGCTCCACGTCTGGCATTGGCCTTGGTATCGCAAAAAGCCTGGCGCAGGCCGGTGCAAAGGTGGCGCTGAACAGCCATCTTGACCGCGAAGAAGACTATAAAATCGCCGCTGATCTGGCCGAAGAGACCGGCAGTGAGGTCATCTATGTGCAAGCCGATATGTCGAACGGTGAGGCCTGCGTGAAGCTGGTCGAAACCGCCGCTGAAAAGCTCGGTACCGTGGATATTCTCGTCAACAATGCTGGCATCCAATATGTCGCGCCAGTGGAAGATTTTCCAGTGTCGAAATGGGATGCGATTATGGCGATCAACTTGTCATCGGCCTTCCACACCATCCGCGCAGCCGTCCCTGGCATGAAGGAAAAAAAGTGGGGCCGGATCATCAACATTGCCTCGGCTCATGGCCTGACGGCGTCGCCCTACAAAAGCGCCTATGTCTCGGCCAAACATGGTTTGGTCGGCCTCACCAAAACCATCGCATTGGAGCTGGCTGAGTGTGGCGGCACCTGCAACGCCATCTGCCCCGGTTATGTGCTGACGCCGCTGGTGGAAGGGCAAATTCCTGACCAGATGAAGGCGCACAACATGTCACGCGAAGACGTGATCAAGAACGTGATGCTGGATCGTCAGCCGACCAAAGAGTTCGTCACCGTGGAACAGATGGGCACGTTTGCTGTGTTCCTGGCATCGGACATGGGCGCACAGATCACCGGCGCGGCGCTGCCGGCCGATGGTGGTTGGACGGCGATGTAATGGCGACGATCTAGGCTCGGCTCGTGACGCAACCAAAAAAAATGGTCAACCTCGCGCTTCAAGGCGGCGGGGCGCATGGTGCGTTCACGTGGGGCGTGTTGGACAAGCTGCTGGACGATGGGCGGCTTGGCTTTGAGGGCGTTTCTGGCACCAGCGCCGGTGCGATGAACGCTGTCGCGCTTGCTGATGGTTGGTACGAACAAGGTGCTGACGGCGCGCGCGAAAAGCTGGAAACCTTTTGGCGGGCGATTTCGCGCAATGGGTCGTTTTCAGTCACCGATCAACAGCAAGAAGTGCTTGATCGGTTCTTGAGTTTTTGGATGTGGCCAATGAACAATGGCGGTGGCGCAGAGGCTTTTGCCAAGCTGTTTCCTCTAGCGCCTTGGGCAAACCCGGCGGCCACCGCCCAGATGACTAGCCCCTATGACACCAACCCGCTAAACATCAACCCGCTGCGCGATGTGGTTGAGCGCCTGGTGGATTTCGACCGGGTGGCCAAGTGCGATGATTTCAAGCTCTTCATTGCAGCAACCCGCGTGCATTCGGGCAAGATTCAGCTGTTTCGGCGTGGGGATATCACCGCCGATGCGGTGCTGGCCTCGGCCTGCCTTCCTTATGCCTTTCAGGCGGTGGAGGTTGATGGTGAGCCCTATTGGGATGGGGGCTATACCGGTAATCCGGCGCTCTATCCCTTTTTCACCGAGACCGAATGCGAGGATATCGTGCTCATTCAAATCAATCCGATTGAGCGCAATGAAACGCCGAAAACCAGCCAGGAAATTCTGGAGCGCATTTCAGAGATCACCTTCAATGCCTCTCTGCTGCGCGAGTTTCGCGCCATCGATTTTGTCAATCGCCTGATCGATGATGGCAAACTGATCGGCGGCGATTATCGCCGCAACCGCGTTCATCGCATTGATGCCAGCGAGGAGTTGGCGTCTTTGGGGGCAGGCTCGAAGTTCAACACCAGTTGGGCATTCTTCACCCGGTTGCGCGATGTCGGGCGAGAGGCTGCCAGTCAGTTTCTCGACGCACACTATGACGATGTTGGTGAGCGCGGCACACTCGATTTACGCGACGCTTTCTCCTAAGCTTGCACGATGATGGATCGTGCCGCCTTCGATGCCCTTTGCAAAGGCCTGCTTGCCACTTCCATGGTGGTGCAGTGGGGCGAATCCCATGTGTGGAAAGTTGGCGACCAGGCCGCCAAGAGCAAGAACAAGGTTTTTGCCCTATCGACCTTTTGGGTGGGCAAAGATGGTGACAGCGATAAAGATGGGCAGCATGGGATCGTGCTGAAGGTTGCACCGATGAGCTTTGAAATGCTCACGCAGGAAACAGGCATTGCCCAAGCCCCCTATTTTCCGCGCGGTGGCTGGATCCGTGTTGTGGAGGACAATCCGCTAAGCGACGATGATTTGGCGGCCTATATCCGCGAAGCGCACCGGATTATGGCAGGCGGGTTGACCAAGAAGCTGCAAGGCGAACTGGGACTGACAGATTGGGTTGCAGGAACGCCCTGATGCGTGCGCTCGCGGCACTTGTTGTCTCAGCCTTGATGGTGCTGCCTTTGCGGGCTGAACCGCTTACCGTGTTTGCCGCGGCTAGCCTCAAAAACGCGTTTGATGCGATAGGCGAAGCTTTCCAGCAGGAGACGGGTGTGGAGGTTGTGTTCTCGTATGCGGGCACTTCAGTTTTGGCCCGCCAGATAGAGCAGGGCGCACCGGCGGATGTGTTCGTGTCGGCTCACCCGATCTGGGTGGACTATTTGGACGAGCGCGGGCTCATCGACGCTGAAACCCGTGGCAGGTTTGCTGGCAATCGTCTGGTGCTTATTGCACCGTCAACACTGGCTTTCGATGCGCCACCTGACCTTTCTTCGGCTGATGATGTGCTTGCCATTTTGGGAGAGGATGGTCGCCTTGCCGTCGCGCTGGTGGATGCTGTGCCAGCTGGTATCTATGCGCGCGAGGCGATGGAAAATCTTGGTGTTTGGGAGGCGTTGGAACCGCGTCTTGCCCAGTCAGACAATGTGCGCTCTGCCCTGTTTCTGGTTGCGCGTGGTGAAGCGCCGCTCGGGATTGTTTATGCCAGTGATGCGCAGGCCGATGAGGCTGTGTTCGTCGCCGAAACCTTCCCATTGGATAGCCATTCCGCCGTTCGGTACACTGCATCAGGTGTTGCGTACTCCGACAACGCTCAGGCTGCTCAATTTTTGGCGTTTTTGATGGGCCAAGATGCTCAGGAAATTTTGGCTGAGAACGGTTTTTCACCCATCTCTTCCGGTGAGGGCGGCTAGTGGACATCACACAGTGGCTTGGTCCAGGCGAATGGCAGGCTGTTGCCCTCTCGCTTCAGGTGGCGTTGGTGGCGACGCTGGCAAGCTTGCCGTTGGGTCTGTTCACCGCCTATGCGCTCGCCCGTTGGCGGTTCTTTGGTCACGGACTGCTCAACGCGCTGGTGCATCTGCCACTTGTTTTGCCGCCGGTGGTCACTGGTTATCTTCTGCTCATCGGTTTTGGTCGCCAAGGGCCGATCGGCGCGTTTTTGGATGAAACCTTCGGTATCCGATTTGCCTTTGAGTGGACCGGCGCCGCACTTGCCAGTGCGGTGATGGGCTTTCCGCTCATGGTGCGGGCGATCCGTTTGGCGTTTGAATCCATCGACCCAAAATTGGAAGAGGCTGCTTCCACGTTGGGCGCCAACCGTTTCATGGTGATGATGAGTGTAACCCTGCCATTGGCATTGCCCGGCGTCATCGCTGGCATGGTGCTCGCCTTCGCCAAAGCGATGGGAGAATTCGGCGCGACGATCACGTTTGTGTCGAACATTCCCGGTCGCACGCAGACCATTCCCTCGGCCATCTATGCTTTCCTCCAAGTGCCTGGTGGTGAAGAAAGCGCGTTTCGTTTGATCCTGGTTTCCATAGCGGTCTCGATTGGGGCGGTGCTGATGGCTGAAGTCTTGGCGCGGCGGGCGAGCGCAGCGCGGATGGATCGATCATGACGCTTCAGATCGCCATCCAGAAAAAGCAGGGTGACTTTTCGCTCGACCTGGATATCAGTGCTGGTGATGGCCTGACTGCTTTGTTCGGTCGCTCAGGCGCCGGCAAGAGCTCTGTGATCAAGGCAATCGCCGGTTTGGTGACGCCCGATGGCGGGCATATCCAGCTGGGTGATCAGGTGCTGTTTGATAGCGCCAGCCGCACCAATCTGCCGGTGCACAAACGACGGATCGGCCTGGTGTTTCAGGATGCACGGCTCTTCCCGCATCTTCCGGTTTTGAAAAATTTGCTCTATGGCGCGCGCTTTTCCGATGGATCAGTGAAGCGTGCGGACGCCGTGGCAATGGCCGAGCTTTTGGGGCTCGATGGGTTACTTGGCCGCAAACCGTCTGGGTTGTCCGGTGGAGAGGCGCAACGCGTGGCGATTGGCCGGGCGCTGCTCTCCAAGCCGAAACTCCTGATGATGGACGAGCCATTGGCGGGGCTCGATCAGGCGCGTAAAGCCGATGTGCTGGCGCTGATTGAGAAGGTGCGCGATGTTGTCGGCGTGCCGATCCTTTACGTCAGCCACGCCCGCGAGGAGGTGCTGCGGCTGGCCAACCAAGTGGCCATCATCGCCGATGGAAAATGCGTTGATCAGGGCGCACCCGATGCGCTGCTCGGCGGCAGTGGGACAGGGTTGGCCCGCACGGTCCGTGCCCGGTTGGTGATGAAGAACAGCTCCGATGGTCTGTCGGAGCTGGCACTGGCTGGTGGGCGGCTGTTCGTGCCGCAAGTCGATGCACCGCTGGGCTGGGTGCTCCAGGTGGAGATAGCGGCCCGCGACGTGATGCTCTCGCTCAATCCGCCTGAGGGCCTGAGTGCGCTCAATGTGCTGGCCTGTCAGATCACCGAGCTTCGCGCCTCTGGCACCAACCCCTCGGCGGTGGATGTGATGCTTGCCTGCGGCGAGGACAGTCTGGTGGCGCAGGTTACCCGCCGGTCGGTGGAGCAGATGGGTTTGCAGCCTGGCATGGGGGTTTACGCCGTCATCAAGTCGGTTGCGCTGGCGCAAACATCCGGCGCAGTCGACAGGGTCGACGTTTAAGCAGGCTCAATGAGGATCGCGCGGAAATCGTTGACGTTGGTCAGCGTTGGGCCGGTGATCACTTGGGAAGCGATGCTGGCGAAGAAGCTATGCGCATCATTGTTCGCGAGGCTTGCGGCAGGGTCGATGCCTTTGGCCTGCGCTGTGGCAAGCGTATCGGGCGCCACCATCGCACCAGCCACCTCGGCTGCCCCATCCACACCATCAGTGTCGCAGGCAAGTGCATGAATGCCTGGCGCGCCATCCAGTGCAATTGCGAGCGATAGAGCGTATTCAGCATTGGGACCGCCGACACCATCGCCGGTACGCGTCACGGTGCACTCGCCGCCGGAGAGAAGCAGATGCGGCTTGGTGATCTCGCCTTGCATCTTGAGCGCCAATGCGCCCTGCTCACGGGCTAGGTCGCGTGCCTCACCTTCCAGCGCGTCGCCGAGAATGGTGACGTCGAGGCCTTCGGCTTCCGCGATCTTTTTGGCGGCGTCCAGCGACTGAGATGGCGCGGCGATGATGGTGTTGGTTGTACGCGACAGGCGTTTATCGCCCGGTGGAATGACGCCCGTCTCGCTATCAAGAACGGCTTTGGCGGACGCGGGTAGCGCGATGCCATACCGGTCAATGATGGCGCGTGCATCTTCTGGCGTGGAGGTGTCCCCGACGGTTGGACCGGAGGCAATGTAAGCCGGATCATCGCCCGGCACATCGGAGATCATGAGGGCGTGAAGTGTTGCTGGGTAGGCGCTTGCAGCAAGCTGCCCACCTTTGACGCGTGAAAGATGCTTGCGCACGACATTCATCTCATCAATCGGCGCGCCTGACGCGAGCAGCGCTTGGTTCACCGCTTGCTTTTCAGCAAGCGTCATCTGCCCTGCCGGGTCGATCATCAGCGATGACCCGCCGCCAGAGATCAGCGCTAAAATGAAGGTGTTTTCATCCGCTTTGTCCAGCAAAGCACGAAGCTCTCTGGTGGCCTGCAAACCGGCTTCATCAGGCACGGGGTGCGAAGCGCTTTTGAGCGTAATGCCTTGCAAAGGTCGCTCATAGCCATAGCGGGTGATGATCAAGCCGTTGCACGGGCCCCAGGTTTTCTCCAGCGCTTCGCCCATGCGTGCTGAGGCTTTGCCAGCGCCGATAACGAGCAGCTTGCCATCAGGTTTTGGTGGTAGGTGTGCGGGCACGCAGATCATCGGGTCGGCGACCCGAACGGCTTCATCAAAGAGCGAGCGGAGAAGGCTTTGCTGTGTCATGCGCGCTGTTTAGCACGGACTTAGCGCCAGGGAAGCGTGCGTGGCTAACGCCAGGGAAGCGTGCCCTTGGGCAGGCGTTGATGCAAACTGTCGAGCGTGATCACAAGTGCCAGAACGACCAGCACCGTGACGACCGCGACGGCAGAGGCAAGCGTGGTGTAGCCGCCATCTTCGAAATTGAAGAGGACAACACCCAGCGTCTCTGTTCCAGAGGACCAGAGCAGTGCTGACACGGTGAGTTCGTTGAACGCGGTCAGGAACACTAGAACTGCCCCGGCCGTTGCCGCTGGCAGAACGCCAGGGACGAGCACGCGGGTGAAACGATGCCAAAAGCCTGCGCCGCACATGGCGGCGGCTTCCTCAAGCCTTGGGTCGAGCTGGCTGAACGCTGCCGTTACTGGCCGTAGTGCCAGGATGTAGAAGCTCGACAGATAGGCGATCAAGATGATGCCATAGGTGCCGTAAAGGCTGACGCCAATCACGGGCAGCGGGCGAATGAAGAGCAGGATCATCGCGATGGCGAGCACAATGCCCGGCAAGGCGTAAGGCGTTTCGACCAGCGCTTCGAACAGGACGCGGCGGCGGCCGGAAAGCCGGGATAGCGCGTAACCGGAGGGGAGCGAAATCGCCATCAAGATGAGGGCAGCACCACCGGCCAACATGAACGAATTCATGAACGCCCGCGTCGTGACATCCTGGCGGAACAGCACCTCAATGTAGTTGTTGAGCGTGAAGGTCTCAGCGTTCAGCGCCATGCCGTAGGAGGGCAAAAGCGATGCGGCCACAAGCGCTGTTAGAGGGGCAACCAACAGCAGTGCGTTCAGTGACCAAACACCGATCTCAGCGGGCAGGCGAAAGCGGCCCAGCGCGAACGGCGTGAGCGGTTTGTCGGCCTCAATTCGGGTGGCGTAGCGAGCGAGTACGAAAGCGGTGATGATCGTGCCGATACCCGCGATGAAAGACACCAAAACAGCTAGCGTTGCCACCCGCGGGATCATGCCCGTCCCAAAGCTTGCCAGTCGTTGGTAGATGAGTGTCGGCAGGGTGAGAAAATTCTCCGGCATGCCAAGCAGTGCTGGAATACCGAAATTGCCAATCGAGGAGACAAAACACAGCGCAAAGGCGGCAGCCAGAAACGGTGCCATCATCGGCAGACCAACAAAGGAAAAGGCGCGCCAAGATCCGGCACCGCAGGCGCGTGCGGCCTCAATCACATCGCCGGGAATGGCGCGCAGGCCAGCTCGCAAGGTGATGAAGGCCAGCGCTGTATGCTGGACACCCAGCAGCAAGATGATGCCTTCGCGGCCATAGATCGGGTTGGCTGAACCCGGCGGCGGTGCCATGCTAATGGACTGCAAAAGTGCGGAGGATGGGCCGAACAGTTGCAGCCATGCGAGTGCTGTGACCTGCGGTGCGATCATCAGCGGCAGCAGGAACGCTACCGACAAAAAACGCTTGCTGCGTATGTCTGTAGCACCCACCAGGAAGGCTAACAGGCCTCCTAGGCCAAGCGACAAGAATGATGACCACAGCGCTACGTCGAAGGTATTGACCGTGGCGCGCACCGAGGCCGTGCGGCTGATTTCCGTCCAGAATGCGTCTAAGCCCGGTGCGAAGGCGGCAATAAGCAGGCGGCCCAGCGGGAACAGCGCCAGCAGCACCACGGCGATGACCAGCACCCAATAAGGGGTGGAGGCATCCATGCGTGAAAGAGCGAAAGGAACCCGCTGGCTCAAGCTCTTGGCCGGGTCTTTGGGTTCCACGTGATGGCGTGTGCGAGGCAGGACGGGCGCGCCTATCGTCTGGTCGCTCATGGTGCAACCCTAAGATCGGAATGAAGTGGCGCGCCTGCCGATGTCAATATCGTCTCTTTCGCTCTTACTGGCCGAACAAGTCCGCGAAGCGGATGCGATTGTCTTCGGAGTTGGCCAGCGCCATCGCCGGATCAAAATCCATCACAGTGATCTCTTCACGTGGTGGGAAACCGGCAGGCAGTTCGATCGCCGGGTGAGCCGGAACATAGCCCTGGTCTGCGGCAAGCTGCTGGCCTTCTGGAGAAAGCAGAAAGTCGACAAAGGTTTTGGCGGCTTCCGGGTTTTGTGCGGTGGAGAGAATTGCCACTGGCTCAGTGACGGCTGACACACCTTCGCTTGGGAAGACGAATTCCACCGGGGCGCCATTGGCCTTCTCACGGATGGCGAGGAAATCAACGACCATGCCGAAAAGCTGTTCGCCACCGGCCACAGCGTTGAACGTGCCGCCATTGCCGCCAGCAGCAATCGTGTCGCGCGCGGCCAGCCACTCATAATATTCCCAGCCCATATCGAGGTTGCTGGTCAACGTCTCCAAGTGGATGAGCGCAGCACCTGATGTCAGCGGAGATGGGATACGCACCTGGCCAACAGCTTCATCGCGCAACAGGTCCAGCCAATTGTCAGGCTGGAATGGAGCTGCGGTGTTGTAGACGATGCCGGTGGTGATGAGCTTGGTGGAGAAGTAGTAGCCCTCGGCGTCCATCAGGCCGTCATCATAAGCGGAGGTGTCGGCATCAGGATGGGCCATCAGGCGGCCTTCCTGTTTCAGGCCTTCCATGGTCACCATATCGGCGATCAGCAGCACATCTGGCTGCGGGTTGCCGGCTTCAAATTCGGTCGCTAGGCGGGCCATCATTTGCGTGGTGCCGTCGCGCACCCATTCCACTTCGACGCCGGGATGGGCGGCAGTGAAGGCATCAACCGTCGCCTGCGCATCAGCGTTGGGCTGCGAGGTATAAACAACCAAACGACCTTCAGCGGCTTGCACGCCAAGCGGTGCGACAAGTGTCAGCGCCAAGGCGGCGACGAGGGATTTGAGGGAACGCGAAGCGGACATATCAGACTCCAGGATCTTGGTAGGATTGGTTGGTGCTCGGCCTATTAAGGCTTCATCACAGGTCTATGACGCTGAACCGGTTTCCTTTGGAAAACCTTCAAGGGGTCAGAATACGTGGCGTGCCCGACGTCAGGCCAAGGTTGGTGGTGTCGCCGGCTTCAAGCGCAGTGTCAGGCGGCGTGTCGACAATGATCGGTGGTCCATCGGTCAGCGTGATATGCAGCCGTTTGCGATCACCAAAGTAGGTGGCTGCCGTCACTTCACCGTGCAATGGGCCATCCTTGGTAGGCGCTAAATCTTCAGGCCGTGCGACCAAAAATACATCGCCGTGCTTGTCTGAGTGGCTGGCGATCCGTTCACCGCGCACATGAATGCCGCCATCATGGGCGTGTGCTGGAATAAGTGCCGCTGCGCCAATGAACTTGGCGACAAAGGGAGAGGCGGGTTTTTCGTAAATCTCAAACGGTGTGCCGACTTGGGCGATGGCGCCGCGATCCATCACAACGATGCGGTCTGCCAATGCCATGGCTTCAGACTGATCATGGGTCACGTAAATGGCGGTCACGCCAAGTCCATCAAGCAGGCCGGAAAGCTCAGCGCGCAGGCGCTCGCGCAAACTTGCATCAAGAGCGGTGAGCGGTTCATCGAGCAGGAGAATACGCGGCTCAACGGCCAACGCGCGGGCGAGTGCAACACGCTGCTTTTGGCCGCCCGACAGCTCGTGGATGTGGCGATGCTCAAGGCCTTCAATGCCAACGAAGCTGGCAAGCTCAGCCAGCCGCGCCTCCTGAATGGATTTCTCCACCTTCTTCAGGCGCAGAGGAAAAAGGATGTTGCCGGCCACAGTGAGCGTTGGGAACAAGGCGTAAGACTGAAACACCATGCCGACCTGGCGGGCCTCAATGGGCTGGCCTGTAACATCATCTTCGTCGAAATAGACCGAGCCTTCCAGGTCTGGCGTTTCCAGGCCTGCAATGATGCGCAGCAGGGTTGTCTTGCCGCAGCCTGACGGTCCGAGAATGACCATTTTTTCGCGCGGTTTGATCTCCAGCGACAGCGGCAGCAGCGCGCGGGTGCCATCTGGAAAGGTTTTTGCGCAATCGGTCAGCGTGATGCCTGCACCACCGTTTATCGCGGTCAGGCTGTTTCGTGCGCGGGCGTGTGCTGTAGGGGCGCCTTTCATAAACGCGGCTTAGGACGGGTGTGTGACGGATCAATGACATCGTCAGAGCCACACACAGTACAATGCCATGATGGCCATGTCCGCCAGACGAGTGGCCATGGCATAAGGGCGCTACAGAATCTGGTTGAGGAACTCTTTGGTGCGCTCATTCTGTGGGTTGTCGAAGAAGGCGTTGGGCTCATTCTGCTCAACAATCTCGCCCTGATCCATAAAGATCACCCGGTCCGCGACGGCCTTGGCAAAACCCATCTCGTGGGTCACGCACAGCATGGTCATGCCTTCTTTGGCCAGATCGACCATGGTGTCGAGCACCTCTTTCACCATCTCTGGGTCAAGCGCGGAGGTCGGCTCATCAAACAGCATGATCTTTGGCGTCATGCAGAGCGCGCGGGCAATGGCTACGCGCTGTTGTTGGCCACCGGATAGCTGGCCCGGATATTTCAGGGCCTGCTCGCCGATGCGTACGCGCTCTAGATATTTCATGCCCAGCGCTTCAGCTTCGGCTTTGGCGGTTTTCTTCACCCAGATTGGCGCCAGCGTACAGTTGTCGAGCACTGAGAGGTGCGGGAAGAGGTTGAAGTGCTGGAACACCATACCAACCTCGGCGCGTACCGCGTCGATGTTCTTGATGTTGTCAGTCAGCTCAATCCCATCAACAGCGATATCGCCTTCTTGATGCTCTTCAAGGCGATTGAGGCAGCGGATAAGGGTGGATTTGCCCGAGCCCGACGGGCCGCAAACAACGATGCGCTCGCCGGATTTTACCGACAGGTTGATGTCTTTAAGGACGTGAAAATCACCATACCATTTGTTGACGTTGGCCATGGTGATGACTTCGCTGGTGCCCATAGAGGATGTGGCGGTGGATGCAGGAGCGGTGGTTGCCATTGTTTGTTGGTCCTTACGCGAAAACGGTTGAGGGCTACCGGGCGCTACTAGCGCTTGTGGCCTCTGTGAAGTTCGTGTTCCAGCCATTGGCTGTACTTCGACATGGAGAAGCAAAACAGGAAGTAGAGGATGGCGACAAAAACCATGCCTTCGATGTAGAAGGCACGCCATTCAAGATCGTTGATCGCCACACGCATGGTGAACATCAGATCGAAGATGCCGACGATCAGCACCAGTGAAGTGTCTTTGAACATGCCGATGAAGGTGTTGACCTGCGGTGGGATCGTGATCTTGAGCGCCTGCGGCAGAATGATGAAGGTCATCGCTTGCCAGTAAGACAGTCCCATCGCATCGGCGGCCTCATATTGACCCTTGGGGATCGCCTGCAGGCCACCGCGCACAACTTCTGCCAGATAGGCGGCGGCAAACATGATGATGGCCACCTGCGCGCGTAGCAGTTTGTCGATGGTGATGCCTTCGGGCATGAACAGCGGGAACATGACCGAGGCCATGAACAGAACTGTGATTAGCGGCACGCCGCGAATAAGCTCGATATAGCCGACGCAAAACGCCTTAATGATGGGCATCTTTGAGCGACGCCCAAGCGCCAGAGCGATGGAAACGGGAAATGCAAGACCGCAACCGATCACGGCCAGCATCAGCGTTATGGGCAGACCGCCCCATAAATTGTTGGGAACGCTATCGAGCCCAAAAATGCCACCGGCCAGCAAAATCCAGCAGATAATTAAGCCGACAGGCCAGATAACCAAAAGGCTCTTGTTCCACATAGGTTTGAAGCAAGAGATGATGACCATGCCGAGGAAAATGATGACAGCACCACCGGGACGCCATTGTTGCTCAAATGGGTACGTCCCAAAGAGAATGAAGCGCCATTTCTCGTACACAAACGCCCAGCATGCGCCGGTGACGGCATCGCACGCGTCGGCTGGCGCATCCGACCAAAGTGCGCTGGTAAAGAACCAGTCGATTAAACTGGGCACTGATGTAGCCAGAACGTAGATGGCCACCAAAGTGAACAGCGTGTTGTACCAGGTGTTGAACAGACGTTCCTTCATCCAAGTCATGGGACCTGGGCGAATGGAGGCCGGCGCGGGGCGCGGCTCAGTGGGTACAAAGTTAACACCGGTGTTTGAAATATCAGCCATGGTTTTTCCTCCGCCCCTTAGCGCTCTGTCAGCGCAATGCGCCCGTTGTACCAGTTCATAAACAACGACGTAGAGAGTGAGAGCGTCAGATACACCGTCATAAAGACAGCGATAATCTCAATGGCTTGTCCGGACTGGTTAAGGGCTGTGTTGCCCACCGAAACGAGGTCGGGGTAGCCGATAGCAATCGCCAAAGACGAGTTCTTCGTCAGGTTGAGGTACTGGCTCGTGATTGGCGGGATAATCACCCGCAAAGCTTGCGGCAGCACGATGAGGCGCAACGTATTGCCGGCGTTGAGGCCAACTGCTTTGGCGGCTTCGGTCTGTCCGTAGTTTACGGCTTGGATGCCTGAGCGCACAATTTCAGCGATAAACGCGCTTGTGTAGATTGTCAGGCCGAGCAGAAGGGCCAGAAACTCCGGCGACAGTGACTGGCCACCCTGGAAGTTAAAGCCGCGCAGTTCTGGAGCATTGACTGACAAGGGTGCGCCACCGATGAGCCATACGACAGCACCGAAGCCGAAGATGAGGCCGAGGGACGGCAGCAGCGTTTTGGGACGAACACCCGTGTCTGCTTGAATTTTATCAGCTCGGCGCGCCAGGAAGTAGGCACCAATCGCTCCAACCAACATGGCAATAGCAACCCAAATCCAAATCGGGTTGTCGGCCATCACCGGGTATTTTAGTCCGCGGTTGGAGAGAAACACGCCTGGTAGCAGGTTCCAGCTGTCGCGGGGGCGCGGCAGGATGTTGATGAGCAGGCCGTAGATGAAAAAGAGGTGCAGCAACAAGGGGATGTTGCGCAAAATCTCGACATAGGCGGACGCAAACTTTGAAATCAGAAAGTTGGATGACAGACGGGCGATACCCATGATCACCCCAACGATCGTCGCCAATATGATGCCGAAAAACGCCACCTTGACCGTGTTGAGGATGCCGACCACCAGCGCACGTCCATAGCTGTCGTCATTGGTGTAGGCAATCATCGCCTCGCCAATGTCGAAGCCAGCACGCACATCAAGAAAGCCAAAGCCAGATTGGATGCCGCGTGCAGCCAAGTTCGCGAGCGTGTTGGAGACCAGGAAGATACCCAGTGTAATGACAACCGCGATCAGCAGCACTTGATAGAGAATAGAGCGGAATTTTTCGGAATAAAAAATGCTGGTACTTGGGGGCTTTTTGACCGTCGGAGTTGGCGGTGTAGGAAGCCCTGAGTGCGCATGGTCCGTCATGATCGATACTTCGCCTGTTCCTTGTGCGCTTTATGGAGCGAACACGCGACGGTGTTCAGTCGTCGCACTGCAGGTGCCCGTGCGGGCAAGAGTTGATTATTAGATGGTGGAGACCAAGCCGGTTTTTTGAAAACCCCAGCGATGCTGAGCGGCAATCAAACCGAACGAGGAAACGCATTTTCGATTGCAAAATATAAGCCAGGTGTCCGTCGCAAAAGAAACGGGCCGCCACACAGTGTGCGGCGGCCCGAATACAATCGCTTAGCGGATTGGCGGTGCGTACTGAATACCGCCCTGGGTCCAAAGCGCGTTCAGGCCGCGCTCCAGGCCAAGTGGTGTGATGTTGCGTTCAAACATCTCACCATAGTTGCCCAACTCGGCAATGATGTCGTACGCCCAGCTGTCGGAAATACCGAGGATGGACGAGCCCATTTCACCCGATACACCCAGCAGGCGCTGGACACTTGGGTTGTTGGAGCCGAGCATCTCTTCGACGTTTTCCGACGTTACACCAAGCTCTTCTGCTTCCAGAGCAGCGAACAGAACCCAGCGAACAATCGCGAACAACTCATCATCGCCGCGGCGAAGCATTGGTCCGAGTGGTTCTTTGGAGATCAGCTCTTCCAAGATCGCATAATCGTCAGGGTTTGGAGCGTTTGCTGTACGCACAGCAGCCAGCGCAGACGCGTCGGTTGTGTAGACGTCACAGCGACCTTCGAAGAAGGCTGTCAGCACTTCCTGAAGGGCTTCAAACAAAACTGGCTCATAATCGATGCCGCGCGATGCGAAGACGTCAGCCAAGTTCAACTCGGTTGTCGTACCGGATTCAACACAGACAGATGCGCCATTCATGTCCTCAAGCGACTCGATGCCATCTTCGGCGCGAACCATGAAGCCCTGGCCGTCATAGAACCATGTGCCAGCGAAAGTTGCGCCGAGCGAACCATCGCGGGTGAGGGTCCAGGTTGTGTTACGTGACAGCAGATCAACTTCACCAGCTTGCAGAGCTGGGAAGCGCTGGACTGATGACAGTGGAACGTACTGAACTGCACTGGAGTCGCCGAGAATTGCGATGGCAACTGCCTGGCAAAATTCTACGTCGAAGCCGGTCCATACGCCTTGGCTGTCGGCAATGCCGAAGCCGGCTGTGCCGGTGTTAACGCCGCAGATCAATTCACCGCGATCAATGATTGTGTCCAGCAGTTCGCCAGCCTGAGCGGGTACAGCCGCGACAGCCATCGCGATTGCCGATGCTGCTGTTGCAGCGATCGATAGTTTTTTCATTGTTGGTCCTTCCCTTGTTTACGCAGACACGAGTCAGGAGTTTTGGCGATGAACCAAAACAAGTTCCTCTGGTCTTTTGCCCAACCCCTCAGCGGACACGTGCCATCCTCAAAACCGGAGGCCGAGTTTTCTCGATCCGTCGCAGTCAAAAGGATACGAAGGGCTACCACAGGGGTTGGGGGTGCTCAAGGGCTGTGCACCGCACAAAATGCAGGCTGTCTTGTTCTCTACTGCGCAAAGCGTAAGCAAAGGGCGATCGCAGCCATGCAGCGTAAGGTTGTTGAGAGCCGGGCCAAGCCCGCTGTGTTTGCCATGGTCAAAATGGCAACACCTCTCCATTGTAAGTCACCAAGTTGCCGGACTGCGCTACACTTGCCGTGTTGATCACTGACAGCATTGACGTTACGGATTCTTTGGGGTTCTGAAGTTTTACGCCTTGTTTTGCAAAAGGATCGGAGAGCTTTGTTGCCACTGTTCCTGGATGCAAGGCCAAGCAGATTGCCTCAGATCGCTTGCGCGCAAGCTCGATAGACGCGGTTTTGACGATCTGATTGAGCGCTGCTTTGGCGGCGCGATAACCGTACCATCCGCCCAGCTGATTGTCGGAAATTGAGCCAACCTTGGCGGAAATTGTGGCAAACACCGCTTTGCCTTGGCGTGGAAGCAGCGGCAGCAGATGCTTGATGAGAAGTGCCGGACCGATTGTGTTGATGGTGAACTGGTAGGCCATGGTGGTGGGGTCGATGGCAGACCAACTTTTTTCCGGGCCTCCCTGTGCTCCATGAAGATAGCCGGTGGCATCAAAAACCAGGCGAAGATCAAGGCTTGTCGACCGAATCTGATCGGCAAGCGCCTTGATGTCATCCTCTTGCGTGAGGTCCAGCGAAGGCTGACCGCTGCGTGATGTGCCGATGACTTGCGCGAAATGCCCGCTGGTACGAACCTGGGTTGCAACCTCTGCACCTATGCCTCCATGGGCGCCGATAATGACTGCCAACCCGCCAGGTGGAAACGAAGAAAAAGGGTGCGGTTCGGGCATCGTGTTTGCCTTGCTGTTTGCTGAGGTTTCATGAGCCGGACGTTAGCTGCGTCACTGCGTGTTTTTTGCAAGTGCGATGCGTTGCCTCATCCACTCTGGTCCGTGGACATGTTTTTAGAAACTCCATGAAAAGATGTGACACATGTCACTACCGCGTTTTGACGGATGTGCTTGGTAACGGTTGGCCAGCAAGCCATCGTCCGCGTGGTTTGATCAGGCCATATTTGACACGTCAGCCTTGAAGACTTTGTATGTGGGGTCTTGGAGGGAATGTCGGGATTACAAAAGGCCCGGCAGTAGTTCAGGGGAACACGCATGAAACGCATGATTTTATCCGTACTTGGCGGCGCCATGGCGCTTGCCACTGTAACATTTGGTGCCTCTTTTGCCTTTGTGAACGATGCTCAGGCCGCGTGTCCAACGTGGCAGGGCAGTCCGCACTTTGGCACAGTCAACCTGACTGAAGGCTTTTTACCCGATCCGTGGAACCGCAGCGTCACAGCTGGTGGTCGCAATGATGTCTCCAACTGTGGCATTGGTGCCTGGGGCTGGGTGGCTCGCCGTCCTGATTACCGTTTGCAATACAGCACCTCCGGTGCATCGGCGCTTACCTTCATCATCCAATCCAACGTTGACACCGTTTTGCTGGTCAATGGACCATCGGGCCAGTGGTTTTTTGATGATGATGGCGGCGTAGACCTTGGCGCTCAACTGCGTATCGGCAACGCGCCATCCGGTCAGTACGACATCTGGATTGGCTCTTACAATCGCGGCAGCGGCATCCCAGCCACGCTGCAGATCTCTGAGCGCTACTGAGCAACAACGCCATTGACTGATTGTGAAAACCTCGCCCATCGGGCGGGGTTTTTTATGTGCTGCGATGATATGGTATCGCGACTTGGAAGGACGCGCTTGGCGTACTAGTCTTGCGCCAACTTAGCGAGCAAAAGGCGCCTATCGATGCGCGGGATTACCCAACCGGGCGCCGTGGCAGCGCCTGCCGATATCGGGCATGTTGCCTGTTCCAAGCGTCAGCAGCTTATCGTGCTTGTGGTGGCCATTCTTGGCTCCACACTTGGTTTCATCGACGGCACGATTGTCGCCATCATTGCACCGGCCATTCGCGCCGATTTGGATGCGTCGCTGGCGACGATCAGCTGGGTGGTCAATGGCTACACGTTGGTT
Source organism: Pseudomonadota bacterium (assembly GCA_039814945.1). GTDB lineage: Bacteria > Pseudomonadota > Alphaproteobacteria > Rhizobiales > MH13 > MH13. The sequence goes on along the minus strand of JBCCAF010000019.1, from coordinate 53,370 downwards.
CTAACCGCCTTTATTCTGGTGGGGGGCAGTGCGGGCGATGTGTTTGGTCGTCGCCGGGTGTTTGGCCTTGGCATCGCCATCTTCGCGCTGGCCTCGCTGGCGTGCGCGGTTGCATTGAATGGTGGGCAGCTGATTGGCGCCCGCGTGGTGCAGGGCTTGGGTGCTGCGCTGATGGTGCCGTCCTCGCTGGCCTTGATCGCCACCTATTATCCGCGCGAGGAGCGTGGTCGTGCGGTTGGCATTTGGGCTGCGGCGTCCGGCGTGTCGGCTGCCATCGGTCCGATCATCGGTGGCGCGATGGTTGATGCGCTGGGATGGCGCTCGACCTTTTATATCAATCTGCCGCTTGCTGCGCTCACGCTTTGGTTGCTCTGGGCACGGGTGCCCGATGATGCGCATCGCACCGTGACCCAGAAGCTTGATTGGTTAGGCGCGACGTTGGCAGTGGCAGCGCTGGGGTTGCTCGCCTTTTCACTGACATTGATGGGCGAGGGTGGAGCGCTGGGTCAGATTGCGCTTGGCACGCCGGTGCTTGTAGCTCTTGTCGTGCTTGGCCTTGTCGCCTGTGGTCTTTTCCTTTGGCATGAGGGTCGAACAGCCGATCCGATGATGCCACTTGGCATGTTTGGCGCCCCCGGTTTTTCGGCGGTCAACGCGGCGACTTTTCTGCTTTATGCAGCGCTTGGTGGATTGCTTTTCTTCCTGCCGGTCACGCTGCTAAGCGCTTACGATTTTTCCGCGCTAGCGGTCGGCTCGGTGTTCCTGCCGTTTACCGCTGTGATGGCCCTCATCACACCACGGGTCGGTGCGCTGGTCGATAAGATCGGCGTGCGACTGCCCTTGGCGATTGGCGCGAGCATTGCAGGGGTCTCGTTCTGGTTGACCAGCCTTGCGGCGGACACCGGCTCACTGCTTCTGGTGGGCGGGTCGCTGGTGGTGCTTGGTCTGGGCATGGGGCTCTGCATCCCGCCGCTTTCGACCGCCATCATCAACGCTGTCAGCGATGCGCAATCGGGCGTTGCCTCGGGCATCAACAATGCTGTTTCGCGGGCTGGCGGATTGTTTGCTGTGGCCGCTTTTGCCCCGTTGGGCGCCGTTGCCTATGGAAATGCCGATGGTTTGCCGGGCTTTGCCGTGCCTGGCGAAGAGGGCCTTAGCCTCAATGATCAGGTGCTGCACACTGTTGCATCGCTGGAGGCCTACAGCATGCTCGCCTGGATCGCACTTGGCCTTGCCTTGCTGAGCGCTGTTCTGGTGCTTGTGTTCGTTAAGTCAGAACCAAAAGCCAGCTAGGCAAGGCAGTCCAACCGCCGCATACTTAGGCCATGGCAGAGGTTTCATCTGGGCGCGGCTTTCTGAAATCAGATAGCGGGCGCCTTTGGGTTGCATTGTTGGTGGTGATCGCGCTGGGTTTGGCAGCTTTGCCAAGCGTGGAGCGGCTGTTCTTGGTACGTGCGGGCGATCAAGGCTTAGCCACGTTGCGGCTGTCTGTGGAGGGCCTTCGCGGCGCGTTGCGGCGCTTTGAACCGCTACCGGCGCTTATTGGTGAGCGGTTGATCTTGGCAGAGCTGCTCGCTGATCCGCAGAATGATGCGCTGCAAAGCCAGATCAATGAGGAGTTGCGTATCACCGCTGAGGCTTTGGGAGCCTCCGACATTTATCTCCTAGACACTGACGGCCTGACCATTGCGAGCAGCAATTACTTGAAAGAGCGATCTTTTCTGGGTCGCAGTTATGAGTTCCGGCCCTACTTTACCCAGGCGGTTGTCGGAGGGCTGGGGCGGTACTTTGCGCTTGGGACTGCGTCCTTAGAGCGCGGGTACTTTTATTCTGCGCCCGTTTGGCAAGATGAGACGGTGATTGGTGTGTTGACGCTGAAGTTCACCGTTGATGCTTTTGAAGATGCATGGCGCGGTGGCACCAGCGACATTATTGTTAGTGACCTCAACGACATTGTGTTCATGGCGAGCCGTGAGGTTTGGCATTTTCGCACGCTTTCCGACCTTTCGCCGGCTGTGCTGGCTGAAGTGGCCGATACCCAGCAATATCCATTGGAAGAGCTGACGCCGCTTACCAACATTCGCGAACCGCTGACGGACGTGCTGAGCTTTTTGCGGGTGCAGGATGAAGGCACGAGCGAGGACTTCGTCACCGCCTCCACCTTGCTCGAGGATGTCGGATGGCGCGTTTCGATCCTTGTGCCCGCCGGTCCAGCCAAAGCGCAGGCGCTGACTGCGCTGTCGGTTTTTGTGCTGTTCGTTTTGTTCGTTGGCTTGGCTTTGATGAGTGTGTTGCAACGGCGCGCGCGCATTTTGGAGCGGCTGGAAGCGCAGCGCGCAGCACAGGACCTTTTGGAACGCCGTGTGGAAGAACGCACCGCTGACCTCAACGATGCCAACGCCAATTTGCGCGTGGAGGTGGAGGAGCGCCGTACCGCCGAGCAGCGACTGCGCAAGACCCAGCACGAATTGGTGCAAGCTGGAAAACTTGCTGCTTTGGGGCAGATGTCGGCTGCGCTGTCGCATGAGATCAATCAGCCGCTCGCTGCGGTCAAAACCTATGCCGACAATGCTGTTACATTTTTAGATCGTGATCGCCCGTCCGATGCGCGGGAGAACGTTTCGCGTATCTCCAAGATGGCCGACCGTATGGCGGCGATCTCGGGCCATTTGCGCAATTTTGCGCGCCGTCCGCAGGAGGATATCGGGTCGGTGGATGTGCTGCAGGCGATCGATGATGCGATGGCGCTGATGGAGGCGCGGTTCAAGAAAACCGGCGTCGAGGTTGCTTACGCGCGGCCTGACAGGCCCATCTGGGTGATGGGCGGTCAATTGCGCTTGCAGCAGGTGATCATCAATCTGTTCAACAACGCACTGGATTCTATGGAAGGTTTTCCAACGCCCTCTCTTGAGCTCGCCATTGAGGAGGCCGACAATCAGCATGTGTTGATCCATGTGCGCGATAGCGGTGGTGGGTTGGATGAGGGCGCGCTGGCGCAGCTGTTTGATCCGTTTTTCACCACCAAAAGCCCTGGCAAGGGCTTGGGGCTGGGTCTCTCGATCTCTTACAACATTGTCGAGGACTTTGGCGGACGCCTGCGGGCGCGCAACCGCGAAGATGGCGGCGCTGAGTTTTCCATCGAGTTGCGCGCGGCGCAGGCGCCAGCGTCAACCGGAATGGCCGCCGAATGAGCGCTGAAACTGTCCTCTTTGTTGATGATGAGGAGCATCTGCGCCTGGCCGTTGAGCAGAGCCTGCAATTGGCGGAGCTTGATGTGCAGTGCCTATCGGATGGCGAGGCGGCGCTTGCCAATGTCAGCCGCACTTTTCCTGGCATTCTGGTCACTGACATCCGTATGGAAGGCATGGATGGTTTGACACTGATGCGGCGGTGCCTCGACATCGATCCGGCTTTTCCTGTGGTGCTTGTCACCGGTCATGGTGATGTGGACCTGGCGGTTCAGTCCATGCGCGACGGGGCGTATGATTTTCTGGAGAAACCTTTCGCACCGAGCCGCTTGGTCGAAACGGTGCGCCGGGCGCTCGATAAGCGTCGTTTGACGCTGGAAAACCGTGCGTTGCGCAGCCAGGTTGGTGGGCGTGATGCCATTGAAGCGCGGCTTGCCGGTCGCAGTGATGTAATGGTGGAGCTGCGCCGACAGATCCGTGCGGTGGCGGCCGCTGATACCGATGTGCTGATCATTGGTGAAACAGGCACCGGCAAGGAGGTGGCAGCGCGCGCCCTACACCGCGCCAGCCCTCGTAGTGAAGCGCCGTTTGTCCATATCAATTGCGCGGCGCTGCCTGCTGAACTCATTGAAAGCGAGCTTTTTGGCCACGAGGCTGGCGCTTTTGCAGGCGCGACGCGCGCACGATACGGCAAGTTTGAACACGCGCGCGGCGGCACCGTGCTGCTTGATGAGATCGATAGCCTATCTCAACCCATGCAGGCCAAACTGCTGCACGCGATTCAAAATCGCCAGATCACCAGGCTCGGCTCTAACGATCCGATCGCGCTGGATGTGCGGTTCATCGCTGCCAGCAAGAAGAACCTTGAAGCCGAAGCCTCCGGTGGACGGTTCCGCAGCGATCTTCTCTACCGGCTCAATGTGGTGACCTTGCGCATGCCGGTGCTTGAAGCGCGGCGAGAGGATATTCCCAAGCTCTTCATGCAGCTCGTGCATGAGGCTTGCACCCGCTACAAACGTGTGGTGCCTGATGTGCCCGGTGGGTTGCTTGCTTCGCTCACCTCTCGCCCATGGCCGGGCAATGTGCGCGAATTGCGCAACGCGGCGGATCGCTTTGCGCTTGACTTCGATATGGAGATCACCGCGTCTGAGGATGCGCCCGTTGGCACTGTCTCAACGCTGGCCGAGCAGGTGGCCGCTCACGAGAAAAACCTCATTGCGGGGGCCATCGCGGCACAGGGTGGCAACCTGAAAGCGACCTATGAGGCGCTGGGTATCTCGCGCAAATCGCTGTATGAAAAAATGCAGAAACACGGGCTTTCGCGGCAAGACTTTTTAGAGGCCGGGTAAGTCCAAGTGCCCCGATGGGTGGATTTCCACCCATGAATCCGCGTGCGGTGTCCCGTTTCCCACCCAAACACGCATTTTTCTACGCACCGGCACACACGCATCGCATAGCTGCATTGCATTATCATCGTGTGGGGCTCATGCAGCCTCCGCTCTGGGGAGGGCAAACACGAGCTTTCGCGTAGCACATGGTATTGCTGTTGCTATGCTGGGTTCCGTTTACTGCTGCTCACCAAAGCAAACACAGAGCCGAACCATCGGCTTAACGGGAGGATTATCTTCATGAAACTTGCTACTTTTCTCGCCACCACTGCAGCCCTGTCGGTTGCTGTGGCTGGCACTGCTATCGCTCAGGACCGTGAAGGCTGGCCTGAAAGCTTTACTGTGGGCACAGCCTCACAGGGCGGCACCTACTTCGCTTACGGCTCCGGCTGGGCAAACCTGGTTGCTGAAGAGCTTGGCATTTCCGGCGGCGGCGAAGTCACCGGCGGCCCAATGCAGAACATGGCGCTGGTTCACACCGGCGATGCGCAGTTTGGCATGACCACAATGGGTCCAGCGGCTGAGTCGCTCGCTGGCACCAACCCCATCGCACCAGGCCTGGAAATGACCGGCGCTTGCGCGATGTTCCCCATGTACCAGACGCCCTTCTCGGTGACTGCGCTGTCCTCTTCGGGCATCACCACGGTTGCCGACATTCCTGATGGCGCACGCATCGGCTTCGGTCCTGCTGGTTCAACGTCGGACACCTACTTCCCACGCATGATGGAAGAGCTGGGCGTCAACTTTGATCGTCGCAATGGCGGCTGGTCGGACCTTGGTTCGCAGCTTCAGGATGGTCTGCTGGACGTGATTGCGTTCGCTGCTGGCGTTCCTGTGCCTGCCGTGTCGCAGCTGGAAGTTCAGACCGATGTGAACATCATTGAGTTCACGGAAGATGAGCAAGCCGCGATCATGACAGCGTTCCCAGTGTCGCAGTTTGACATTGCGGCCGACACTTACACGACGCTGGAAGGTGATGCGCGTTCGGTTTCCATGTGGAACTTCGCCATCGCCAATTGTGAACTGCCAGATAGCTTTGTCTATGCGGTGGTTGACACGGTGATGTCGGACAATGAGCGGATGGTGAACATTCACCGTGCAGCGCGTACGACGATCCCTGAAAATTGGGACAAAAACACCGTGATGATGTGGCACCCAGGTGCTGCCCAGTGGTTTGAAGAAAACGCCGGCGCCGATATTGCCGACGACATGATCCACTCGGCGATGTAAACTTGGCCTGAGGCCAAAATTCTCGGGCCGCCTGCTACAGGCGGCCCGTTTCATATCTCGACTCTTGATGAGTCAAAACGCGGGTTTTTAAACCGGGCAGCAAGACCTGGAAGAGTGCGCGATGATGGGCAGGGGACCCTTTAGGGACATGGCAGACAGCGACACGCCAAACAGTGATAGCAAACCCACTGAGGGTAACGAGCATCCTGATCGCATGAGCGATGAGGCGATCCATGAGGCCGCGATGGTGGCCCAGCCGGTGCTGCATGATCCGGTGGTGATTGCCGAAGGCGTGGATGAAGAACCGGTTGAAAGCAATCGGCGTCTGTTTGAAGGCCATGGGCTTAAAGTCATCGCCTTTGTCTCGGCTTTTTACGCTGCTTTCCATATGGCCGCTCTCAACGGTGTCTCTATTTCTGATTGGACTGGCATCGACATTCCGTTCCTGCCGCAATTCCCGTTGGAAACCTGGAATTTCCGCATTCTGCACGTTGCAGGCGCTTTGGTGCTTGGGTTTCTGCTTTACGCTGGTGGCTCGTTTAGCCGCGATGACAAGAAGCCGACAACGATGCTTGGCTATCTGTCCTATGCGCTTGCGCTACCAGCGCTCTACGCGCTCTACACTGCCATTTCCTTTGCCAATGAAATCGCCGGTGGCGCCATGTGGAATGGCATGGATGCCACGATCCGCAGCCGCGAAATCTATCATTTCGGGGTGCCGCTTCTGGTGGCTACCGTTGGTGCGATTGGGCTGGGTTGGTTCCACCGGTTGCCGCGCCATCAGTTTTCCGCGCCCGATTTTGTGCTCGCCATCTGCGGCATTGCCGTCGCAACCTATCTGATCACCATCTATGGCACTGCGATGCGCAATGCGACCGGCACGCCGTTTGCGCCGATTGGTATGTCGATTGCTGCCGTTGCTGGCACGCTTTTGATCATGGAATTGACGCGCCGTGTTGCCGGTTTGACGTTGATCGTGATCGCTGTGGTGTTCCTGATTTATGTGTTTGTCGGTGACAAGCTGCCTGGCTTTTTGAACGCGCCTGATATCACCTGGGAGCGGTTCTTCAGCCAGGTCTACACCGATGCAGGTATCCTTGGGCCGACGACTGCTGTGTCCTCCACCTACATCATTCTTTTCATCATTTTTGCTGCCTTCTTGCAGGCGTCCAAAGTGGGCGATTATTTTGTCAACTTTGCCTTTGCAGCGGCGGGTCGCTCACGTGGTGGTCCGGCGAAGGTTGCCATCTTTGCCTCTGGCCTGATGGGCATGATCAACGGCACCTCGGCAGGCAACGTGGTCGCCACAGGTTCACTGACCATTCCGCTGATGAAGAAGGTGGGTTATCCACCAAAGTCAGCCGGTGCGATTGAAGCCGGCGCCTCCACTGGCGGGCAGATCATGCCGCCGATCATGGGCGCTGGCGCGTTCATCATGGCCGAGATTACCGGCATCCCTTACACCGACATTGCTATCGCGGCGGTGATCCCAGCGATCCTCTACTTCGGCTCGATCTTCTTTATGGTCGATTTTGAAGCCCGTAAACTTGGCATGCGCGGCATGCGTGAAGATGAGCTGCCGAAGTTCCGTGAGCTTGCCAAATATGTCTATCTGTTCCTGCCGATCATCATTCTGATCGTGGCCCTGTTCATGGGCTATTCGGTGATCCGCGCAGGCACCTTGGCGACCGCTGCTGCTGCTGTCGTTTCCTGGCTTTCGCCCAACAAGATGACACCGCGCGATATTTACAAGGCGTTTGATCTGGCTGGTGTGATGTCGATCCAGATCATCGCAGTGTGTGCGTGTGCGGGCATCATTGTGGGCGTGATTTCGCTGACCGGTGTTGGCGCGCGGTTCTCGTCCTTGCTCTTGGGCTTGGCCGACACCAGCCAGCTTTTGGCGCTGTTCTTTGCCATGTGCATCTCGATCCTACTCGGCATGGGCATGCCTACGACGGCGGCTTATGCCGTGGCGGCATCGGTAGTGGCGCCGGGGCTTATTCAGCTTGGTATCAACCCGCTGACAGCGCATTTCTTCGTGTTCTATTATGCTGTGGTGTCGGCGATTACGCCGCCGGTGGCGCTCGCCAGTTATGCGGCGGCGGGGATATCCGGCGCCAACCCGATGGGCACATCGGTGACCTCGTTCAAGATCGGTCTGGCTGCGTTCATCGTGCCGTTCATGTTCTTCTACAATCCGGCGCTGCTGGCCGATGGTACCTGGTATGAAATCACCCGAGCGTTGGTGACGGCGTCGATTGGCGTGTGCTTGTTGTCGGGTGGTGTGCAGGGCTACTTCTTCACCGGGCGTTTGCCACAGGTGCCACGCATCATGTTCTTGATTGCTGCGCTGTTCCTGATTGAAGGCAGCTTGATCTCTGATGTGGTGGGCGCGGTGCTGACCGGTGGCGGTATCTTCTTGGCGCGGTTGAGCGCTGGTAAAGAAGAACCCAAAGGCGAGGCGTCCCAGGAGCAAGCGCCTCAAGAGGACATCCCAAAACCCGCGGAGTGACACTCTGACGACCACCAACGCCAAGTTGCTTGTTCGTGTTGACGATGCAGGCACAAGTCTCGCCGCCAATCAGGGTTGCGAACTTGCCGTTAGCGACGGTATTGCGCGATCCATTGAGGTCATGATGCCGGGCGCATGGATAAGCGACGCGGCCCAGCGGTTTGCCCATTTGCCTGGTGTCGATATCGGGATCCATTTGACTCTGACCAGCGAATGGGACCGCGTGAAATGGCGCCCGCTGACCAACGCGCCGAGCCTGGTGGATGATCAGGGTTTCTTTCATCCGCTGCTCAAAGTCGGTGTTGGCGATGATCGACCAAGCGTTGAAGGTAGCGCTTGGAATCTTTCTGAGGTGGAGGCCGAGTTTCGCGCCCAGATCGAGTTGGGGATCAAGCTGTTTCCGCAGGCCAACCACATCAGCTCGCACATGACGCGGCATTTTGAAGATGTCGATCACCGCTTAGGCGCAATGGTTCGAGCGCTCGCTGGGCATTACGGGTTGCTGGATGATCCGCTTGGCACAGATGGTTTGCCTCGTGTTGTTGGATACCCGCCTTTTCCGCGCGATGCTGCGCCACGGGTGGATGCGTTTATTGGCATGCTCGCTGGGCTTACCGAGGGCACATCCATCTTCGTTGATCATCCTGCTGTGCTGTCCGACGAGATGCACGGCCACGGTCATGACGGCTATGAGGATGTTGCCGAAGATCGGGCAAGTTGCCTTGCCGTGCTTACCGATCCGCGTGTGGCCGAAGCGATTTCCCGTCACAGCATTGAGCTCATCAGCTATCGAGACTTGAGCTAGAGTTGCGTACAGCCGATGGCTTGAATAGCAGCTATGCCCCTGAGGCCATGGTGTGTGCGGCCTGCGAGGTGATAGACATCCAAAGATATGCCTCTCTGGATTCCCATCACCATCGCTGCGGCCTTTTTGCAGAACTTGCGCTCGCTGCTTCAAAAGCGGCTGACCGGCAGGCTCTCCACAGGTGGTGCGACCTTCTCGCGGTTTGTATTCGCTTTTCCGTTGGCGCTTGCTTATGCGCTGGTCGTTTCTAGCGTGACAGGCTGGGTGCCTGGGGTGCCGTCGCTGACATTTGTAGCGTTCTTGCTGTCGGGCGCCGTGGCACAGATCGGCGCGACGTATCTGCTGCTGGCAAGTTTTGCCCACGGACCGTTTGCCATCGGTACCGCCTACTCAAAAACCGAAGCGCTTCAGGCGGCTGTGTTCGCCGCCATTGTGCTTGGTGAGTTATTGTCACTTTGGGGCGTGTTCGCTGTGTTGGTCGGTATGGCGGGCGTGGCGCTGATGGCGTTCAAGCAGCACGAAGACGGCAACGGGGCTTTGAAGCGGGCATTGAACTTAACCGACAAGGCGGTGCTGTTTGGTGTGGCAGCCGGTGCTGGCTTTGCCATTGCGTCGGTCAGCTATCGTGGCGCGTCTCTGTCCCTGGGCGATTCCAGCGCCTTTGTGCGCGCCGGTTGGACGCTTGCTGCTGCGACGCTGGTTCAGACTTTGATCATGGGTGTTTGGCTGCGTTGGCGTGAGCCTGGACAGATCACCAAGACGCTTGGGCTGTGGCGCGAGAGTGGGCTTGTGGCGCTGGCAGGTGTCGCGGGTTCCATTGGTTGGTTCACCGCACTTACCTTGCAAACGGCGGCTTTGGTGAAAGCGTTGGCCCAGGTGGAACTGATCTTTTCCACGCTCACCAGTTGGCTCTATTTCAAGGAGCCAGTGAGCACGCGCGAGGTGGCGGGCATCACATTGATCGGCCTTTCCATTGTGCTCATCGTGTTGGTGGCTTGATGGCGGGGCCGTTGCACAAACCGCTGCATAAGGATGTCGGGTTTCTGTTTATCCTGGTGCTGTCGGTCGGTGCGGCTGTTGGTGTTTATGTGCGCGATGGGTGGGAGCGGTTCGTCGAGATCCTGCGCGACGATGCAGTGCTCTGGCTCACCGTGTTGCCGAAGGTTGCCGCGGGCGTTTTGGTGGCGGCATTTCTCCGCATCTTGCTACCCAAGGAAGTAGTCGCGCGCTGGATCGGAGAGAGGTCGGGCTTAAGGGGGCTTTTCGTGGCCACGCTTGCTGGCGCGATCATTCCTGGTGGTCCGATGACGATTTTTCCGATTGCCACCGCGCTTTATTTGTCCGGCGCGGATCGTGGCTCGACCATTGCCTTCATCACGGCTTGGCTGACCATCGGCATCAACCGCGCTATCGTCTGGGAGCTTTCGTTTTTCGGCCCAGAGTTCGTCATCCTGCGCACTTTGATTTCGCTGCCCGTGCCGATCCTGTGCGGGCTGGCTGCGCGCATGTTGCCGGGCCGAAGCGAGGCGCAGCGCGCCGCTGACAAGCACGTCGCCAAAGACGTTGCCGATATAGAAGACGCGGACGACCGGTCATGATCGTTCTTGGATTCGCTCTTGTCCTCTATGTCATCGCAGCGGTGATGATCGCTATGGCTGCACGGCGCGATAAGGCGTTGGTTGGCCAAGGATTCACCGAAGTCAAAGACCAGTTTCTGGCTATCTTGCCCGCGCTGACGGTGGGCATTTTGGGAGCCGGGTTTGTGGCGGCGCTGATGCCGCCGGAGCTTGCTGAAACCTATCTTGGCGACGGGGCGGGTGCAGCGGGTTACGCTATTGCCTATGTCATTGGTGTGCTGACACCTGGTGGTCCTGTGGTGGGGTTTGCGCTTGGTGCAGCGGCGATCAAGGCAGGCGCGTCGGTGCCCATTGTGGTGGTTTACGTGACAGCTTGGGCGCTTGTCAGCCTCAACCGGCTTTTGATTTGGGAGCTGGCGACTGTGCCGAAGAAGGTGATCATCGAACGGCTGATCGTGTCCGCGCCCGTACCGATTTTGACCGGGCTGGCGATGGAGCTTTTCGTTTAAGGCGTTTAGCGCCCCAAAAAGCCCTTCATCCTGCCCAACGCCTCTTCGATCTGCTCGGCCGATGCTGCGTATGAGACGCGGATGAAACCTTCACCCAAGATCCCAAAATCTGGCCCGCCGATGAGGGCAACGCCGGTGTCATCAAGCAAAGCATTGGCGAGTTTTTTCGCCTGCCAGCCAGTCTTGGAGATATCCGGGAAGGCGTAGAATGCGCCTTCGGGTTCAATGCAGGAGATATTGGGCAGTGCGTTCAGGCCATCCACCACCAAGCGGCGGCGAGCGGCGAAGGCGGTCATCATGTCATTGACCGCATCTTGCGGGCCATCGAGGGCGGCAAGGCCTGCCCATTGGGCCGGTGCGTTGACACAGGACCAGCAATTGACCGCTAGCTTGCGGGCGTTGTCGTAGAGCGTATCTGGCCAAATCGACCAGCCCATGCGCCAGCCGGTCATCGCCCAAGTTTTCGACCAGCCGTTCAAGAGGATCAGCCTGTCGCGGATCGATGGATAGGTGAGCAGGGACACATGCGTATCGGCTGGACCATCCGATCCATAGGTCATACGCTCATAAATCTCATCAGATAGGATCGCGACATGGGGGTGCGCTTCCAGCCCCTTCACCAACGCATCGATTTCGGCCTTTGGCGTCACGCCGCCGGTTGGATTGGCGGGAGAATTGACGATGATCAGCCGTGTCGCAGGTGTGATGCTGGCCAGCACATCCTCGGCCTTGAACGCAAAGCCATTTTCCTGGGTGATCGGAATAGGGACAGGGTTGGCGCCGGTGAACTCGATCATCGAGCGGTAGATCGGAAACCCTGGATCTGGGTAGAGAATATCCGCGCCTGGCTCGCCAAACATCAGGATCGCGGTGAACATGGTCACTTTGCCACCGGGCACGATCAGTACATTGTCTGGTGACACGTCTACGCCGGTGCGTTGTTCAGTATAGCGCGCGACGCCTTCGCGCACAGCCGGGATGCCGCGTGCATCGGTGTAGCCGTGATGGCCATCTTTCAGCGCTTTGACCGCTGCATCGACAATGTGATCGGGCGTGGAAAAATCCGGCTGGCCAATGCCCAGATTGATCACTGACTTGCCGGATGCCGCCAACGCCTGCGCGCGGGCAAGCACGGCAAAGGCGTTTTCTTCGCCGATACGATCAAAAGCTTCGATGGTGTGCATCATGGTGGGCCTGCATCAGGTTGGAATATCTCGTGAGGTCGTTGTTCCGGCGCCGGATTGGGCCTGTTCACGCCGCCGCACCACTTCTTCGCGGTAGAGCAGGTAGAGGCCTGACGCGATAATGATCCCAGCGCCGAGCACCGTCCATAATGTTGGAATATCGGCAAAGATCAGCCAGCCAAGCAGCACCATCCAAACGATCTGTGTGTACATGAATGGCGCCAATGTGGATGCGCCCGCGCCCTGATGGGCTTTGATTAACAGCCAGTGGCCGCCGCCACCAAAAATGCCGGTTGCCAGCATCAATGCCCAGCTAAGGGCGTCGGTGGGCCACTGCCAAACAGCGATGGCCCAAGGTGCGATGGCCAGCGCTGGGATAAGGGCTGTGAAAAGCACCAGCCCGGCTTCGTTTTCTGTTTGCGCCAGAACGCGGGTTGCCAGCGAATAGAGTGCAAAGCTGACCATTGAACCGACCGAAATGAGCGCTGGCCATCCCAGTCCGTCCAAGCCGGGGCGCGTGACGATCAAAACGCCGATAAAGCCAACCAAAATGGCCGCCCACCGGCGTGGGCCAACTTTTTCGCCGAGCAGCGGTACCGCGAGCGCGGCCACGACGATGGGGCCAGCGAACATGATGGATGATGTCTCAGCCAATTGGAGGTAAAGCAGCGCCCAGAAATTGAAGGCCGTCGTACCGAGCAGAAAAAGCCCACGGCTTATCTGCAGAAGAGGGCGCTTGGTGACGAAGCGATCAAAGCCCTTCCAAATTTGCAGAAAAAAGACCGCGAGCACCACGTGCATGACGAACCGCATCCACACCACCTGAAGAACCGGCAGGCTCTGCGTGAGGTATTTGGCGGTTGCATCCAGAAAGCCGAACAGACCAACGGCAATGACCATCAAGGCGATGGCGCCGATGGATGCAGTTTGTGCTGTGCCGGTGTTTAAGGTGTTGGGATCTGCAGGCGGCGGACTCATGGCTGCTGCCTATCACCACCCACTTGGTAGGTCCATCGTGGCGACGGTCAGGTTGGGGTGTCGCCGTCATCCAATTCGCTTTCGTCGGAACTGGTCGATGGGGCGGCGTCATCCTCGATGTCTGCGCTGAGATTGTGCTCCAACTGGATCAGCGCTTTGCGCAGGCGTTTGCGCTCTTTGCCTTCAAGGCCTTTGATTGCATCTCGGTCCATGCGCTTAAGCCGCGTGTCCAAATCGCCGATGAGCTGTTGGCCCTTTTCGGTGAGAAAAACCGTCGATGAACGACCATCGTTGGCGCTTGGCCGGCGCTCAACCATGCCTTGCGCGCTAAGGCGAACAACCATTTTTGTGATCGTCGGTGGTTGAACGGAAAGCGCATGGGCAAGAGCGCCCATGGTTTGGCCGTCCTCGTCTGCAAGTGCCTTCAGTATTTGATCTTGACCGGGATGCAGATCCAGTTCGGCCAGAATGCTCGCTGAGCGCTGGCGATAGGCCTTCGAGGCCTGCACCAAGCGGTAGGTTACCGTCTTACGATGGTTGAACGACATTGGTACCCCCTAATACCATACTGGTTCAGTATATCGCTGAGAGATACTGTACACTGCAATCTGGCCATTGGGCCTCAACAAAAAGTCGGGACTTGCCAGTAGCAGCCGTTGGGCGATCATGGTTAGACACATGTCAAAAAGTCTCGAGAGTTCGAATGCCTGCTCACTATTGGACCGAGCTTCCCTCCAGCGCATTTCAAGATGATGCGTTGCGTGACCATGTGGCCATTTTGCCCTTGGGCGCGACCGAGCAGCACGGGCCGCATCTGCCGGTGAGCACCGACAGCAGCATCGCTGATGGGATGGTGGCTGCTGTTGCAGATCGTTTGCCCGACATGGCGTCGATCTTGTTTTTGCCAACTCTGGCCATCACCAACTCGGTGGAACACACCAACAAACCCGGCACGCTGTCGATTGGACGCGACCTAACGTTTCAGCTGATTATGGATGTTGCGCGTGGGGTTGCGCGCGCTGGGGTGCGCAAGCTGGTGATCATCAATGCCCATGGCGGCAATGTGGGCGTGATGGTGGATGCGAGCCACGCCATACGGGCCGAACTGGGCATGCTGTGCGTTGCCACCAACTGGATGCGGCTTGGCCTGCCTGATGGGCTTATCACGCCCGATGACAAAGCCCTCGATATTCATGGCGGGCGGCTTGAAACGGCGATCATGCTGGCTCTGCGGCCTGATCTGGTGGACCAGAGCGAAGCCCGGGATTTCCCGTCCTTGCAAGGTGACCTCGCGCAGCGGTTTGATCTGCTGCGCGCCTATGGTCCCGTTGGGTTTGGATGGATGGGCGATGATCTCAACGGCTTCGGCGCCGTTGGCAAGGCCAACAAAGCCAATGCTGAGGACGGCCGAGCGATCATCGATCATCAAGCGCAGCAGATGGTGAGGCTCCTTGATGAGGTTCAGCGCTTCCAGCCTGCATGGTTCGCTCAACCTAAAAAATGACGTTACGTCAATCATTTGGGTTGTGAAAAGATATTCACCACTGCCCAATGCTTAGGCGATCTCTCCTGCCATCATGGGTGACAAGACCTGCGCCTTGCGGTTAGATGCAAGTCTTGATCGCACGCTGGTCACGAAGATCGCGGCGATGCAACAGGGAGTTACGTATATGAAATCCACACTCATCCGCACCGCTGCGGTGCTTATGGGCGCAACCATGCTTGCAGGTGCTGCCAACGCAGAAACGTTGCGCTGGGCACGTGTTGGCGACTCGTTGACGCTTGACCCGCATGCGCAGAACGAAGGGCCGACCCATACGCTCGCCCACCAGATTTATGAGCCGCTTTTGCAGCGTGACATGGCTGGCGAGATTATTCCGGCGTTGGCAACAAGCTGGGCACCACTCGAGAGCGATCCAACGATTTGGGAATTCACATTGCGTGAAGGTGTGACCTACCACGATGGTGCTGAGTTCAACGCCGACGATGTTGTGTTCTCGATCAACCGTGCGCGCACCGAAACCTCGGCCATGAAAGAGCTTCTGGCTTCGTTGGCAGAGGTGATCAAGGTTGACGATTACACCGTGCATTTCCGCACCGAAGGCCCAAACCCGCTGTTCCCCAACAATCTGACAAACCTCTTCATGATGGATCAGGGCTGGGCTGAGGCCAATGAGGTGGTTGCTGTGCAGGACATCGCCGCTGGTGAAGACAGCTTTGCAGCTCGCAACGCCAACGGCACGGGCGCTTTTAGCCTGACCAGCCGTGAGCCAGAAGTGCGCACGGTGCTGACGGCCAATCCTGATTATTGGGGCATTGGCGAGTTCCCGCTGGAAGTCTCTGAAATCATCTACACACCGATCCAGAACCAGGCGACGCGCGTCGCAGCCCTTCTGTCGGGTGAAGTGGATCTGATCCAAGATATTCCGGTGCAGGATCTTGATCGTGTGGGGTCCACCGATGGTTTGCAGGTTGTGACCGCTCCGCAGAACCGCGTGATTTTCCTCGGCATGCAGCAGGGTGAAGATGATCTGGACACCGACAGCGTTGAGGGTGCCAACCCGTTCGCTGATGTGCGTGTTCGTCAGGCCGTCAATACAGCTGTCAACCGTGATGCGATCCAGCAGGTCGTGATGCGCGGTCAGTCGGCACCAACGGGCGTTATCATGCCTCCGTTCGTCAATGGCTGGACCGAAGCGCTGGATGCTGCGCCAGAAACCGACGTGGACGCTGCGCGCGGCCTGATGGCTGACGCTGGCTATGAGGACGGCTTTGAAATCATCTTCAACTGCCCGAACGACCGCTACATCAACGATGAAGCGATCTGTCAGGCTGTGGTCGGTATGCTTGCTCAGATCGGCATTACCGCCAATCTGGAAGCGCAGACCCGCGCCAACCACTTTCCGCTGATCCAGAACCAGGAAACTGAGTTCTATCTGCTGGGTTGGGGCGTTCCAACGTTTGACAGTGAGTATGTATTTAACTTCCTGGTCCACTCGACCGAAGGCGACTATGGCTCATGGAACAACACCGGTTACTCCAATGCAGACGTCGATGCGATGATCGTCTCGCTAGCATCGGAAACCGACCTTGAAGCGCGCAACGCTACGATTGGCGATATCTGGGCGCAGGTTCAGGAAGATGTGCTCTACATCCCCATCCACAACCAAGTGTTGAACTGGGGCATGCGCGATACCATCGACTTCCCTGTGCAGCCTGAAGATCAGCCGCACTTCAAGTTCCTCACGTTCAATTGATCACTGATTAGAACCTGATGTCGTTACAGTGGCGGGGCCTGCAAGGATTTGGCTTGCCCCGCTACCCTGATGTCCCACTATCCGGGGCAGGGCGCGAGGTGACCAAGCCTTGCCCTATTGATGGATAGAAAGGCCCCGCATCCTCGCGTGTGGCCGGATTTCGGAGGAAACCAACTTATGTTCCACTCAAAAAAGCGTTTGGTTGTGTCAACGCTTGCGCTCGCAATAGCGCTAGGCGCAGCACCAGCCTCAGCTGAAACTTTCCGCTGGGCGACAACGTCTGACCCGAACACAATGGACCCGCACGCGGCCTCTTCGGCGCCGGTCTTGGGTTTCCTCAACAATGTTTATGAAGGCCTGGTGCGCCGTGATCGCACGATGGCTGTTGAACCGGCGCTTGCTGTACGCTGGGAAGCGCTAGGCGATGAAGGCTGGCGCTTCCATCTGCGCGAAGGCGTAACCTTCCACAATGGCGCGGATTTCACCGCCGACGATGTGCTCTTTTCTTACGAGCGTGCTTCGGGTGAGACATCCGACGTGCGCTCCTGGTTCGCCACGGTGACCGAGGTGAACGTGGTGGATGATTACACCATCGACTTTATGACGTCGGCGCCCAACCCGATCTTCCCAGGCTCCATTGCCAACTTCATGATCATGGATCGTGATTGGTCGGTTGAGAACGGAGCTGAAACGCCCGCGACTGACGAAGAGCGCTACACCACGCTCAACACCAACGGGACGGCGGCCTTCGCGATGGTCGACCGGTCACCAGGCGTGCGCACCGTTTTGGAACCGTTTGATGGTTGGTGGGGCGAGGTCGAGCACACCATCACGCAGGCCATCTACACGCCCATTCAGTCCGATGCGACGATGCTTGCCGCGTTGATTGCGGGCGATGTTGATTTCATCAATCCGGTGCCAATCCAAAACGTTGAGCGCCTGCAAAACACCGATGGCATGAACGTCATTGTAGGCGAAGAAGCCCGCGTGATGATGCTTGGTTTTCCGCATGAAGCCGAAACGTTGACCTATGATGGGTCGCCGAACCCATTCGCTGATGTGCGCGTGCGCCAGGCCGTTTATCACGCGATCAATGTCGATGCGATCAACACCACCATCATGCGTGGTGCGGTTGAGCCGGTTGCGCAGTTGGTGACGCCGGGTATGCGCGGTTTCTCCAGCGCCAACGCTGATCGATTGGATTACAACCCCGATGGTGCTCGCGCGCTGCTGGCCGAGGCTGGTTACGAGGATGGGTTCACTTTCTCGCTGATGTGCCCGAACGATCGCTACATCAACGATGCTGCCGTCTGCCAGGCGGCGGTCGGGATGCTGGCGCAGGTCGGCATCACGGTCGATCTCAACACCATGCCGGTTGCCACTTATTGGCCGGAACTGCGGGCAGATAATTTCGACATGTACCTGCTTGGCTGGTCGCCAGGTACGTTCGATCATGAGCACCCGGTCCGCTTCCTGGTGTCCACGCCCAATGAAGAGGCGCGCTTGGGATCTTGGAACTTTGGCGGCTTCTCCAACGCTCGCGTTGATGAGCTTCTGCCAGCGGTGCAGTCAGAGGTCGATGAGGGCGTGCGCCAGGGCATGCTGGACGAGATCACCGGCATTTATCAGGAAGAAGTGGCCTATGTGCCAATGTATTCGCAGCCGATCCTTTGGGGCGTGCGCGATGGCGTAGAGGTCTCTCCGCGTTCGGACAATTTCTTCATTCTTCGCTGGGTCAGCGTCGAGTAGCTTTTTTCTGATGGCGGGCCGCCTTGTGGGGCCCGCCATTTTTCATTCGGGGGACGCATATGTTGGAAACCATCGCTGCGCTTGCACTGTGTGTGCAGGTTTCGGACTACGCGGCCTTCCACCTCTCTTATCATCCTCAGGAGCAGGCGGCCTCTGATGCGATGTACGCTCAAAGCGAAGAGTGGGCGGGGGAATTGAGCCAGTTGGTTTCTGACGCCAATGCTTACATTGTCGCGATGCATGACGCTGATAGGATTGCCTACGGCTTTGATGGTGTCACGCTGCTTGCTGAACTGAGCCAGTGCCAAGATGAAGCCTTGGGCGAAACCACAGGGGGCAAGGGCTAAGCCATGATCGCTTTCGTCATTCGCCGCGTTTTCCAATCGGTTGTGGTTCTCTTAATTGTCGGCCTGATTGCCTTTTTGATGTTTCGCTATGTTGGCGATCCGATTGAAAGCTTGCTTGGGCAAGAACGTACCTTTGAAGACATTGCCAATTTGCGTGAGCGCCTGGGACTGAACGATCCCTTTATTGTTCAGTATTTCAATTTCCTTTGGGGTGCCGTTGGCGGCCAGTTTGGCATCTCTTATCGCGCTGGCGTGCCGGTTTCGCAGCTTATTGGCGAGCGGCTACCCGCCACGCTGGAGTTGGCCTTCGTCTCCGGCATGTTTGCACTGGTTGGCGGCTTGGTGCTGGGTGTTTACACCGCACTGCGCCGCAAGGGTTTTATGGCCACGGCCATCATGACGACCTCGCTGATCGGGGTGTCGCTTCCAACCTTTTTGATCGGCATTGCGCTGATCTGGATTTTCGCTGTCGAGCTGCAGTGGCTGCCCTCCAACGGGCGCGGTGAAGTGGTGCAGATCGGTGGATGGACGACCGGCTTCTTGACCGTCTCAGGGCTTCAGTCGCTGATCCTCCCCGCCATCACGCTTGGGCTTTATCAGCTGACGCTTATCATGCGTTTGGTGCGTTCAGAGATGCTGGAAGTGCTGCGCACCGACTACATTAAGTTTGCGCGTGCACGTGGGTTATCGGCGCGGGCAGTGAACTTTGGCCATGCGCTGAAAAACACGATGATCCCGGTGATCACCATCACCGGCTTGCAACTCGGCTCTATCGTTGCCTTCGCCATTATCACCGAGACGGTGTTCCAGTGGCCGGGTGTGGGCCTGATGTTCATCAACGCCATCAACTTCGTCGATATCCCGGTGATGGCGACGTATCTGATGCTCATCGCTGTGTTCTTTGTGCTGGTCAATTTGATCGTTGATCTTCTCTATTTCGCTGTTGATCCGCGTTTGCGGGTCGAGCGCCCAACATCGAAATAGGAGCGCGGCTATGAGCGATACATCCATGGAAAAATCTGACGCGGCAGCCGACGCCCGCGCCGTCGATGCGAAAGCCGTTGCCGACAAGATTGAGGCAGCCAAGGCCGACGCGCCGTCTCTGATCACGCGCATCACGCGCTCTGATGTTTGGTATTCTTTCACACGGTCACCGGTTGCCATTGTTGCCGCTGTGGTGGTGCTGATCATCGTGCTGGCGTCGATTTTTGCGCCGCTGATCTCACCGCAAAACCCGTTTAACCCGGCAGAGCTGAACTTGATGGACGGCTTTACGGCGCCCATGGAGCCCAATCAGTTCACCGGTAGTGTCTATTGGCTGGGCACTGACGATCAGGGCCGTGATATCTTCTCCACCATTCTCTACGGCTCACGCATTTCGCTGTTTGTCGGCATCTCTGCTGTGGCGCTGGCCATGATGATCGGCATCGTTTTGGGCTTGGTCGCAGGCTATCGCGGTGGCTGGGCCGACGTGGTCATCATGCGTGTGGCCGATGTGCAGCTCACCTTCCCATCAATCCTTATTGCCCTGTTGGTCTTCGGTGTGGTGCGCGGTTTGGTGCCTCCGGACATGCGCAACGATCTGGCGGTGTGGATTCTCATCGTCTCCATCGCGCTATCCGACTGGGTGCAATATGCCCGCACCGTGCGCGGGGCAACGCTGGTGGAACGCAACAAGGAATATGTGCAGGCTGCACGGGTGATCGGCGTGAAGCCTTTCGCCATCATGATGCGCCATGTGCTGCCCAACGTGTTGGGCCCGGTGCTGGTGATCGCCACCATCGGTTTGGCGCTTGCGATTATCGCCGAGGCGACGCTCTCCTTCTTGGGTGTCGGCATGCCGAAGACCACGCCATCGCTGGGCACCCTGATCAACACGGGGCAAGACTTCTTGTTCTCCGGTGAATGGTGGATTTTGCTGTTCCCGGCGATCACGCTGCTGGCGCTGGCACTGTCTGTGAACCTGCTGGGCGACTGGCTGCGCGATGCGCTGAACCCGAAACTGCGTTAGGAGCGGATAGATGGCTGATAAACCGCTTCTGGAAGTTCGCGATCTGGTGGTGGAATTTCCCACCCGTCACGCGCTTTTGCGTGCCATTGATGGCGTGTCTTTCGATGTCCATCGCGGCGAAGTTCTCGGCCTCGTCGGTGAATCTGGTGCCGGCAAGTCGATCACCGGTGCCGCGATCATTGGCTTGCTGGAACCACCTGGACGCATCGGTGGTGGCACGGTGACGCTGGACGGCCAGCGCATCGACGGTTTGCCACTGGAAGAGATGCGCAAAATTCGCGGCAAGAAGATCGCCATGATTTTCCAGGACCCGCTGACCAGCCTGAACCCGCTCTATTCCATTGGTCGTCAGCTCACCGAGACGATCCAAACGCACATGGATATGAACGATGCGCAGGCACGTGAGCGTGCGGTTTCGCTGCTGGAAGATGTTGGCATCCCGGCCGCATCAGAACGCCTAGATGCATTTCCGCACGAATTCTCCGGCGGTATGCGCCAACGTGTTGTGATTGCTTTGGCACTGGCTGCTGAGCCGGAACTGATCATCGCTGATGAGCCAACCACCGCGCTGGATGTGTCGGTGCAGGCGCAGGTGATCGCGCTGCTCAAGCGCCTCTGCGCGGAGCGCGGCACGGCGGTTATTTTGGTGACCCACGATATGGGTGTGATCGCTGAGACGGCCAATCGCGTGGCAGGATGTATTCCGGGCGGATTGCTGAAATCGGTCCGGTGGAAGATGTCGTTCATAACCCACATCATCCTTATACTGTCGGCCTGATGGGTGCGATCCCAGACCTCGATACGGAAGGGGATCGGTTGGCGCAGATCGAAGGGTCCATGCCGCGCCTGGACCGTCTTCCGGAAGGCTGTGCTTTCAACCCGAGGTGCCCGCGTTGCTTTGAGCCGTGCGCAACCAATCGGCCTGATTTGATGCCGGTGGATGAGTCTTTTGCGGCCTGTTTCCTGCACGATCCAGCCCATGCGAATTTGGTTCAGGAGGCGGCAGAATGAGCAATGTAACGAGCGACGCTTTTGTTCAAGTCGATGGGCTGGTGAAGCGCTTCAACGTGTCCAAACCCTGGCTGAACCGCGTGATTGAACGCTTGCCGGAGCAGAATCTGACCGCGGTTTCCGGTGTCTCTTTTGACATCAAGAAGGGCGAAACTTTTGCGCTGGTTGGCGAGTCGGGGTCCGGCAAGTCCACTGTGGCCAAGATGGTGATTGGCCTGTTGAATCCCACCGATGGCAGCATCACGGTGGATGGTCAGTCGATCCATCAGAACCATGATGAAGATGCTCGCGCGGCGCTAAGGCGCCGTATGCAAATGATTTTTCAGGATCCTTACGCTAGTCTCAATCCGCGCTGGCGGATCGATCAAATCATCTCCGAGCCGATCCGTGTGTTTGGCTTGATGGATGATGATGCGGCGATCAACCGGCGGGTTGGCGAGCTTCTGGAGCTGGTGGGTTTGGATGCGCGCGATGCGGTGAAGTACCCGCACGAGTTTTCCGGTGGTCAGCGCCAACGCCTTTGCATCGCGCGGGCACTCTCCTCCAATCCAGAGTTCCTGGTGTGTGACGAACCAACGTCGGCGCTCGATGTCTCTGTGCAGGCGCAGATTTTGAACCTGATGCGCGACCTGCAAGATGAGCTTGGCCTCACCTATCTGTTTATCAGCCACAACCTTGCCGTCGTGCGCTACATGGCCAACCGCATTGGCGTGATGTATCTGGGCGGCTTGGTGGAAGTCTCTGACACCAAAGACCTTTTCTCCAATCCTGCGCACCCGTATACCCGCATGCTTTTGGATGCTGTGCCCTCCATTGCGCAGGTGGGGCGTGAGCGCCAGCCGGTGCAAGGCGAGATCCCAAATCCGATCAACCCACCCTCCGGCTGCGTGTTTCACCCTCGTTGCCCGTTTTCCAATGATCGCTGCAAAGCTGAGGTGCCGCAGGCCTTTGACATGGGCGGTCGGGCCATTGCCTGCCACGCTGTGGAAGAGGGCCGATTGGACGTGGAGCAGGCCGCCTAGCTGGTGAGCCCAGCTTTGGAGAGAAGTGCTGGGATTTTCTTTTTCAGTTTGAAAAAGCCTGCCGTTGCGTGCGGCCAGGCGTGATCATCCCAGCTGCGTTTTAGTTCATGAACGGTGATGCCCTGCGCTTCTATTTTAACCAGACTTTGGTTCAGAATTGATGCGGACGGTCCGCATAAACGGTACGGAACAAGCAGACCGTCCGCTGTTAGTCCGCTCATAGTCTGCATCAGTCCGCTTGCAGTCTGCTCACAAAAAACCGTCGGGCGGTCGATCCGCGTGATCGCATCTTGCATGGCGTCTTTGGAAAACCGAGTGGCAATGTCACCGCTGTTCAGGCTCGCTTCTGGTGGCGATGGATTCAGAACGATCACCTCCTGTGGCGGGTTGGTGTCAAACCCCGGCCAGCTTTCAGAATGCAGATCATCATCGGTGAGCAGCAGCGCATAAGGCCCATCCGGCACTCGGGTTTGGGCTTGGCGTGGCGGCAGTGGGGCTGGGGTTTCAAATGCTTCGATCAGTGGTTCGGCAAAGGGTGCCAGATTGTTCGGGCGGAACCTGCCATTGGTGTATTTTTCGATGTTATCGGCGCGCGCCAGATAGGTTTTGCCCTTGGTGTGCAAACCGGCCACCCAACGCCAGGAAAGCGTGTTGGAGGCGGGGTCAGCATCCAGCAAATGACGGTAGAAAAAATCCGCACCAAGCGCCCAAGGCAGGCGCAGCGTAAAAATCCAGATGGACGCAAACCACATGCGCGCATGGTTGTGCAGCCAACCGGTTTGCACCAATTCTTGCGCCCAATCATCAAAGCCGTCGATGCCGGTGCGCCCTTTGATGGCAGCCTGATAGTCTGCCGGTGGATCGGCCAGCTCCGCCTCCCGTTCGGCCAAATAGTGCTCCCAGACAGCGGGTCGCATTTCCAGCCACCCCTTCCAATAGGTGCGCCAGAACACCTCCTGGATGAACTTTTCTGCGGCCTCAGGCGAATGGTGTTTGAGCACTTCTTCGACCACCTCGCGCTCGGTGATCATGCGGCGGCGCAAATAGGGTGAGAGCATCGAAACGGCGGTTGGATTGCCCGGACCGACATCACTGTTGCGGCCAGCCGCATACGCCCGACCTGCCTTGGGGGCGAACGCATTCAGGCGATCCAGGGCAGCCTGACGTGAGGGCGGGAAAAGCTCAGCCATCTTTGCCAGAAGCGTCGTTTCTTGGCTTCACTTTGGGTGCTGGTACAATCCGCTTCAGCAAAGGGCGCAGTTGCAAGAACAGCCGATAAGCGCCCTCGGCAACCCAGGGGATGGGCGGCACCGACAAAGCTTGGCCAAGCCAGCGTAGCTTTGGGATGGTTTTCATCACCTCAAAGAAACCACGGGCGCCGGATACCAGCGTGCCATTGGCACGGCGAACGTGGAAACGCGCCATAGCATCGCCGGTGGTCAGATCATCAGTGCCGGTGCCAACAGAACTCACATCATGCCAGCGAATGGCGTTGGCGCTATCCAGGCCCTGGTAGAGCGAGACCTCACGCTGACACAGCGGGCACGTGCCGTCGTAGTAAACGGTGCAAGCCTGTGACGTTTGCTGCGGCGTCTGGTCTGTACTCGTCTTGGCGTTTTCTGATGACGTTGTGCTCATCGCTCTATGACTTTTTTGTCGCATATTCTGACGCAAAACCGGTGCCCACTTTTGCTGAAAAAGCTCTATATGGATTGCAGAGCAATAAAGGCGAGGCCTTCTTCATGTCCCTTGATGTCGCAGTGATTGGTGCTGGTATGGCTGGCCTTGCTGCCGCGCGCACCCTGGCCGCGGCAGGCCATAGCGTGCAGGTGTTCGACAAAGGCCGCGGCATTGGCGGGCGACTTTCCACACGGCGGACCGATTATGGCGCGTTTGACCATGGCGCCCAGTACGCCACTGTGCGTGATCCCGCCTTCTCGCAGTATATCGCCGAGCTCCACGAAAAAGGCGCGGTGCATGTCTGGGACAGCGTCAAGCAAGGTGCGATGATCGGCAAGCCGGGAATGGCGGCGCTGGTGAAAGCGGGCTTTGCGGGCCAGGACGGCATCGCCGTTATCACCGGTTTTGAGGTTGCCCATATCGGCAAGGTGGCCGAGGGCCATGTGCTTTCGGACAAAGATGGAAATCATCACGGGCCTTTTGACAAGGTGGTGGTGACAGCGCCGGCGCCGCAAGCGCTGAACCTGTTGCAGGCTTTTGGTGAGGGTTTTCAGCGCTTGGCCGATATCAGCTACGCGCCGAGTTACACGCTGCTGGCGGCGTTTGATAAACCGCTCGATCTGCCGGATGTGCCAGAACTGGGCGAGGCCAGTCAGCTTTCCATGGCGTGCCGCCAATCGTCGCGCGGACCTGACCGCGCCAGTGATCATGATCTGTGGACTGTCCAGGCTTCAGCCGCTTATTCCGCTGAGCATATTGAGCGCGAGCGCGAAGCGATGGTGCCGATTCTTCTACGCCTTTTCCAGGATGAAATGGGTGTGGACGTGCCCCAACCGATCTATGGCGCAGGTCATCGCTGGCGCTATGCGCTGGTGGAGGAGGCGTTGGGCGAGCCCTATCTGCACAGTGCCGATGGAACTTTAGGCGTTGCCGGTGATGGCATGCTTGGCCCACGCATTGAGCTAGCGTTCCTCTCCGGTGCCCATTGCGGGCAGGCCATGGCTTAGCTGGTAGAGTTCAAGCCCGTTGCCGCCAGTATCCATCGGGCACTGTTGGCTTGATGTTTCGACGGCCACTGGGACCGTCGAAACCTACAATTGGCAATCGGGGCCTACGTATCGTGCGGGTTACGATGCCAAGCGGATGTCCTGAAGCTGCTGGGCGATGTTGCGGAACGCGTCGATAAGGTCAGACCGTGAGGCGGCATCGATATAGTGATCGGCGCTGGAGGCACAATCGCGAAGGAAGTTCTCCTCAGACGACCCAGTCATGAACCCAACGGTGTACACTTGGATGCCATCGTCGCGGATCGCGTCGCAGAGCCGTTCGCCCTGACCAAAGGAGTCGACGCGTCCTGGACGGTACCACGTGTTAAAAGCACCGTCGGTCATGACCACCATCACCTTAAGGGTCTCGTCATCGTCATAGGCAGCGGCGTTTGGTTGCCAAACGGTGTTAAACTGGGGCGATAGTGTGTACCAACCCCATTGGACGCCGATATGTCCTGCGGTCCAGCCGGCAGCGGTGAAGTTGTTGATCTGCGTGGAAAGCGTTTGGCTTTCCGCGGTGAGTGGCAAGAGTTCTGGATTGTTGCAGATATAACCGCTGAAATTGCGCCGTGGATTGGACCGAGGCTTAGCCGACCGAAATCCACTGCCGTTGGGCGGGTAGTCCTCGACCCCATTATCATCCTCAGGTGCTCCAGCTGCTGGCCCAACTGGCGCAGTATCGCGGAACGCCAGGCCTCCCCGGCGCTCATAGACACACGACTCGCCGGAGTCGTATCCGGTGATATTGCTTTCATAGCTGCCGACATTGACAAGATCTGAATAGGGAACCAACGAGATGCGCACTTCATTCAAGCCCACGGCGGAGCCTGCTTGAGGAATGAGAATATCGACCAGTTCATTGGCCGCTTCCTGCAGAGCGCGCAGCTTCGATCCTCGCATTGAGCCGGTGACATCCAAAACCAGCGCAAGCTCGATGTTGAGCCTGCTCACAGTAACGTCTGCATTGACACCAACCTCCACACCATCTGGGTTGAGGATTTGTGTGAAGAGGGCATTGGCTGTTGCGTGGACCGATCCGCTGATCTGCCCGGTATCATCATCAAAGCTGGTTGTGACAGTGCCGATAGAGGCGGCATTGAGGTTTTTCCCGACCATGTTGGCTGTGAAGTAGTCGTTCACGAATGTCTCGATGTCGGCTTCTTCAAGTTGCCCGGCTGAGAAACTTCTGGCAGCTGCAAGCAACGCAGCATCCAAAGACGAGGCTGATGCTGAACGCAGGCGCTGTGCGTTGGTGTAATCCAGCATGGAAGCCGTGAGGAGAAGAAGGACCGGCATCACAAGCGTTGCAATGATGGCAACGGCGCCCGAGTCCTGCTTGATGAATTTCTTCAATGTTGCGCAAACGCCAGAAAGCACTGGAGTTTGTTGTGCAAAAAATGTGTGTCGAAACATGTCGATCCCTACGCTCTGTTGGCGACACACTAGTGAGGACGTTTAAAATACCGACGAAGAAAACCATTAAAATTTGAATCAATTGGCGGAATCAGAAACGCCCATTGGCTTGGGTGGCCAATTCGCCGAGACCAATTGCTCCGGATTTGCGGCGGGCCTACCGTGTTGCCATGGGACGAATCGCAGAAACAGACCTCTATCAACCGGTCAAAGCGTTTCTCAGCCAACAAGGGTATGAGGTGAAGGCGGAGGTTGGTGCTGCCGACGTTGTTGCATGCCGTGGCGATGAAGATCCCGTGATTGTTGAGTTGAAAACCGGATTTTCGCTCAGCCTTTTTCATCAAGCTGTGGCCCGGCAATCGATTACCGATGCTGTGTATGTTGCCGTGGCGCGCGGGGCTGGGCGGCGCTTTCAACAAGCCCTCAAAAGCAATGTCAGTCTTGCCCGAAGACTAGGCTTGGGTCTGATCACTGTGCGTTTGTCGGATGCCCTGGTGGAGGTGCATCTTGACCCCGCGCCTTATGCACCGCGCAAGTTCAAAAAACGCAAAGATAGGCTGCTGCGCGAGTTTGCACGGCGGGTCGGTGATCCTAACATTGGGGGTTCCACGCGCGTGACGCTGGTCACCGCCTATCGGCAGGATGCAATGCGCTGTGCGGCGCATTTGAGCGTCAACGGACCGAGCCGTGGCGCGGCGGTGGCCAAAGCCACAGGCGTGGAGCGCGCAACCCGTATGATGGCTGACGATCACTATGGTTGGTTTGAGCGGATTGAACGCGGTGTCTTTGCGTTGAGCCCAGCTGGTCAGGCGTCTCTTCAACGCAAGATGGATGATGTCGGATAGGCCTTGTCGCGTAGGTTCGCGCGCCTTGTTTCGCTTACCTCGTCAATCTTGAAAGACCGCTTGGCAGGCATATTTTAAGGCTCTGACAATGGAGAGTTCATGCCCCGGCAAACCCGGGGCGGTTCACTCCCGATGCAACATCGACACCTCCACCGCGCAGCGACGCCACGGTTGGCGACTGGGTGTTATTGGATCGCGCACATCGGCAAGCCATGATCGCTTCGGCAATTCGAGCAAGACCTGAGCGGACAAAAAGGTTCAAAACAGCCCTGTTTATTGCCCTTTACCCACAAGCAGATGTCTTGTCTTTCTCAAGGTACGCACGTTAACTGGCAAGGCTGATCGACGTTTGGGAGAACTGGTTGAACCAGTGCCGAAGGAGCAACCGCCCCGGAAACTCTCAGGCAAACGGACCATCGTCGACACCTAAGCTCTGGAGAGTGGCGCTTAAAGGGCGTCCGCCGAAGGGATAACGATCTCAGGCACCAAGACAGAGGGGGCATTTCGAGTGGAGAGTCTTGCTCCACGGACAGAAATGCTCGTGTTTGGTTTCAGGTCAAACCGACGTGCGCGGCTGGGGTTGTGGATTTGACCGAGTTACTGAAGACGCCACTTTACGACCTTCATATCGAGCTTGGCGCTAAAATGGTGCCATTTGCTGGCTACGCGATGCCGGTACAATACCCGCTGGGCGTGATGAAAGAGCATCTCCACACGCGTCAGAAAGCCGGTTTGTTTGACGTCAGCCACATGGGGCAAGTGGTCGTCAAAGGAAAAGACTACGCCTCTGCAGCAGAGGCGCTGGAAGCGCTTGTCCCGGTCGATATTCTTGGCTTGGGCGAGGAGCGCCAGCGCTATGGTGTGCTGACAAACGAAGCCGGTGGCATCCTGGATGATCTGATGATTGCCAACCGGGGCGATCATCTGTTTGTGGTGGTCAATGCTGCCTGCAAAGCGCAGGATATCGCCTGGATGAAAGGCTCAATCGGCAACGATCGCGTGCGCGAACTCACCGACAGGGCGCTTCTGGCGCTTCAAGGCCCGGCGTCTGAGACGGTGCTGGCAAACTTCAACACTGATGTGCGTGACATGCGCTTTATGGATGTCGCAACGCTGAAGCTGAACGGTGAGGACTGTGACGTCGCCCGTGCCGGATACACAGGCGAAGATGGCTTTGAAATCTCTGTTCCAGCAGAAGTGGCCACGGACCTAGCGCGAAGTTTGCTCGACCATGCGGATGTGGAGCCCATAGGTTTGGGCGCCCGCGACAGTCTGCGGCTGGAGGCAGGATTATGTCTCTACGGTCATGACATCAGCACCGATACGACCCCTGCCGAGGCCGGATTGAATTGGGCCATCCAAAAAGTAAGGCGCAAGGGCGGAGCACGCGAAGGCGGCTTTCCGGGCGCAGATATTATTCTGAGCGAGATGATTGAGGGCACTACGCGAAAACGTGTGGGCTTGCGACCAGAAGGGCGCGCGCCGATGCGCGAGGGCGTGGAGCTTTTCGATAGCGAAGAGAGCCCATCACCGATTGGCCAGATCACCTCAGGCGGCTTTGGGCCAACCGTCGGCGGCCCGGTTGCCATGGGCTATGTTGCCAAGCCGTTTGACCAAGCTGGCACACAAGTCTTTGGGGAGCTGCGGGGCAAGCGCCTTCCACTCACCGTGACGCCATTGCCCTTCACACCTGCAAACTTCAAGCGCTGACATTGAGGACATCCTGATGAAATACACTGAAGATCATGAGTGGCTGAAGACCGAGAACGACTTGGTTGTTATCGGGATAACCGAACATGCAGCCGTTCAGCTTGGCGATATTGTGTTTATTGAGTTGCCGGATGTTGGACACGCCGTCTCAAAGGGTGACGAGATGGCCGTCATCGAGAGCGTCAAGGCCGCCTCAGAGATCGCCGCGCCATTGGACGGTGAGGTGGTCGAAGTCAACGATGCGTTGGCCGAAAACCCAGAAATTCCGAACGAAGATGCAACGGGCAAAGGTTGGTTCTTCAAGGTCAAGCCGTCTGACCCCGCGCAGCTTGAGGCCTATATGGATGAAGCTGCTTACAAAGCCATGATTGCCTAAAAGCTGGAACCCGCCATGACGTCGTTTGTACCCACTGACTACCTGCCCTACGATTTCGCCAATCGGCGGCATATTGGCCCTTCGCCGATGGAAATGTCGCAAATGCTTTCTGTGGTTGGTGTATCTGATCTCGCTGGCTTGATAGACGAAACGATTCCAGAGGCTATCCGGCAGAAGAAACCGCTTGATTTCGGGCGGCCGATGTCAGAACGCAAGCTTTTGCACCATATGGCTGACCTTGCCGCGAAAAATAGCGTTCTCACCTCGCTTATCGGTCAGGGCTATCATGGCACCGTGACGCCACCGGCGATCCAGCGAAACATCTTTGAAAATCCGGCATGGTACACGGCTTACACGCCCTATCAGCCGGAGATCTCACAGGGCCGACTGGAAGCGCTTCTCAACTTCCAAACGATGGTGTCCGACCTGACTGGTCTGGAGATTGCCAACGCATCTTTGTTGGACGAGGCAACAGCGTGCGCCGAAGCCATGACGATGGCGCAGCGGGTTGCCAAGACAAAGGCAAAGAACAGGTTCTTCGTCGACGAAAACTGCCATCCCCAGAACATTGCGGTGATTAAGACACGCGCTGAACCGCTTGGCATCGATGTGATTGTCGGGAACCCTGACGATCTGGACGCTGAAACTGTCTTTGGCGCGATATTCCAGTACCCAGGAACGTATGGGCACCTACGAGACTTCACGGCCCTTATTGAGACATTGCACGCAGCCAAAGCAATTGGTGTCATTTCTGCCGATCCCCTGTCTCTCACTCTGCTCAAAGAACCAGGCGCAATGGGCGCCGACATCGCTGTTGGATCAAGCCAGCGCTTCGGGGTTCCGGTGGGGTATGGCGGCCCGCATGCGGCCTATATGGCGACCAGAAAGCAATATGCGCGCGCTATGCCGGGACGTATCGTCGGTGTCTCCATCGATCGTCACGGCAACCAAGTCTACCGCCTCGCACTTCAGACGCGCGAGCAGCACATCAGGCGAGAAAAGGCCACCTCCAATGTTTGCACGGCCCAAGCCCTGCTGGCTGTCATGGCCGGGTTCTACGCTGTCTTTCATGGTCCTGATGGCCTGAAAGCCATTGCCCAACGGATCCATCGCAAGACAGTGCGCCTTGCTGAGGGACTGAAGCGTGGCGGGTTTGCCGTTGAGCCAGCAACATTCTTCGACACGATCACTGTCGACGTTGGCCCGCTGCAACAGGCGGTTCTTAAGTCAGCTGTCGATGAAGGCATCAACCTACGACGGGTCGGCAAAACGCAGATCGGCATCACGTTGGACGAGCGAACCCGCCCTGAAACGATTGAGGCTGTCTGGCGCGCCTTTGGGATTGACGGCAAGGACGAGGATTACACCCCGTCCTACACCCTCCCGGACAGCCTGATCAGGACATCGGCCTATCTAACCCATCCAATCTTTCACATGAACCGGGCCGAGACCGAGATGATGCGCTACATGCGGCGCCTGGCTGATCGGGACTTGGCACTTGATCGCGCTATGATCCCGCTTGGGTCTTGTACGATGAAACTGAACTCAGCTGCCGAAATGATGCCGGTGTCTTGGGAAGAATTCTCGCTGCTTCACCCCTTTGCGCCGCAAGACCAGGCCGCAGGCTACACTGAAATCATCGACGATCTATCCGCCAAGCTTTGTGAGATCACTGGCTACGATGCTATCTCCATGCAGCCCAACTCGGGAGCGCAAGGCGAGTATGCGGGGCTGCTTAGTATCGCTGGCTACCACCGCGCCAACGGTGATACAGATCGCACGATCTGCCTCATTCCGATGTCGGCGCATGGCACCAACCCAGCATCAGCGCAGATGGTTGGCTGGACCGTAGTCCCTGTGCAATCCGATGAAGCTGGCAATATCGATCTGGAAGACTTTAGTGCTAAGGCAGAACTGCACGCGGACAATCTTGCCGGTTGTATGATCACCTACCCATCAACACATGGCGTCTTTGAAGAAACCGTCACCGAAGTGTGCGACATCATTCATAAGCATGGCGGGCAGGTCTATATCGACGGCGCGAACATGAACGCCATGGTTGGTTTGTCGCGCCCCGGCGATCTTGGTGGCGATGTTAGCCATTTGAACTTGCACAAAACATTCTGCATACCGCATGGCGGCGGCGGCCCGGGCATGGGGCCTATCGGGGTCAAGAACCATCTCATCCCGCATCTTCCCGGTGATCCAAACACGGGAGAGGGTGCTGTATCGGCAGCGGCCTATGGTTCGCCTTCTCTGCTGCCCATTTCGTTGGCCTACTGTCTGATGATGGGCGGCGAGGGGCTGACGCAGGCAACCCGCGTTGCCATTCTCAACGCAAATTACATCGCAAAGCGGCTCGAAGGCGCCTACGACGTGCTTTACAAAGGCCCCAAAGGGCGTGTCGCCCATGAATGCATTATCGATACGCGTCCGTTTGCTGATTCCGCTGACGTGACTGTGGAAGACATTGCAAAGCGGTTGATGGATTGCGGGTTCCACGCCCCGACGATGAGTTGGCCTGTTGCTGGCACGCTGATGATCGAACCGACGGAATCGGAAACCAAAGCGGAACTGGATCGCTTTTGCAACGCAATGCTCGCGATCCGCGAGGAAATTGCGGATATCGAGAATGGGCGGATCGACGCGCAGAACAATCCTTTGAAGAATGCTCCGCATACCATGGAAGATTTGGTCAAGGAGTGGGACCGGCCATACTCCCGCGAAACCGGATGCTTCCCGGTTGGTGCTTTCCGGGAAGACAAATATTGGCCGCCGGTGAACCGCGTCGACAACGTATGGGGCGACAGAAACCTAACCTGCACCTGCCCGCCGATGACCGACTATGCCGAAGCAGCGGAGTAGCGATGCTATGCTTGGGGTGTTCTCTCGATAGGAGCGGTAGACCACTGAACAGTGGCCCTGAAGCAGCAGAGCTGGTTTGCCCTGCTCAGCCGCCTTCGCCAGCCTTATCGTAGACCTTGTCCTTCATCTTCGCGATGTAGGGCGTGAGGATCGGAACGAACAAGATCAGGATCGCTATGGCGAGGATGGAGGCGGTGAGTGGCCGCTCCCATAGGAAGGCCCAGCTGTCATCGGAGATGATAAGTGCGCGGCGCAAATTCTCTTCCATCATGCCACCAAGAATGAAGCCAAGCAGCATCGGCGCCATCGGGAAGTCAAGCAGCCGGAGCATCAGCGCGATCATCGCAAACAGCACCATCAAATGGATGTCGAAGGTGTTGAACGAGACGAAATAAACCCCGATCAGCGAGAAGAACAGAATGTAGGGCACCAGCACCGCAGAGGGCAGGGCGAGCACGCGTGCGATGTACGGGATCAATGGCAAGTTCAGCACCAAAAGCACGATGTTGCCGATGTACATAGAAATGATCACCGACCAGAAGACTTCCGGGTTGTCGATGAAGAGGCGCGGGCCAGGCTGGATGCCGTAGGAAAGCAGCGCGCCGAGCATGATCGCCGTGGTGCCGGAGCCTGGAATGCCGAGGGTCAGCAGCGGCACGAAGGAACCCGAACAGGCGGCATTGTTGGCAGTTTCCGGCGCGGCGAGACCGCGGATCGAGCCTTTGCCGAACTCTTTGCCCTTTTTTGGGCCTGCCAAGCGTTGTTCAACGCCGTACGCCAGGAACGAGGCGATGGTCGCGCCGGCGCCTGGAAGCACGCCGATAAAGAAGCCGAGTATGGAGGATCGACCGACCACGGGTGCGATCTCTTTGACTTCAGCGCCTGATAGTTTCATGGACCCAAGGTTCTTTTGCGCGTCCAACTCCTTGGCCTGATCAGCGGCCGATTTGGGCTTGAGCACGGCCATAAGCGCTTCAGACAGCGCAAAGGTGGCCATGGCGAGCAGCAGGAATGAGATGCCGTCAATCAGATCAAGCATGCCGAGCGTGAATCTGGGCACACCTTGGGCTTGGTCGGTACCGACGGTGGAGAGCATGAGGCCCAAAATCGTCATCAGCAGCGCTTTGACCAAATTGCCCTTGCCTGCGAAAGCGGCGACGGCGGTGAGGCCAAGCACCATCAGCGCGAAATAGTCGGTGGATTGGAACGACAACGAGACCCGCGCCAGCGCAGGGGCAGCGATCAGCAGGAAGATCGCAGCAATCGTGCCACCGGAGAACGAGGAATAGGCAGCAATCGCCAATGCCTTGCCTGCATGGCCCGCTTTGGCCAGCGGATAGCCGTCGAAAGAAGAAGCCACCGTGCCAGCAACGCCGGGTGCGTTGATGAGAATGGACGATGTGGAGCCGCCGAAGATCGCGCCGTAGTAGACGCCCGCCATCAAGATGAGGCCAGTCGAAGGATCGAAGCCATAGGTGATCGGGATCATCAGCGCGATGGCTGAGATCGGTCCAAGGCCAGGCAGCATGCCGATGAAGGTTCCCGCGAAGCAGCCCACCATCACCATGAGAAGGTTGATCGGCTGCGCAGCAACACCCACGCCTGAGAGAATACCGTCCAGCATATCGCTACCTCAAAAACTCAGGGAAGGGGGCGACGAACACATCCAGCCCCTGGGTCATCAAAACCCAAAAGCCAACAACCACAGGCACCGATGCGCCGATCAGCACCAGCCAGCGCCGCTCGCCCATCACCCAAAAGCCGCCCATCAGGAAAAGGCTGGTGGAGATAAGGAAGCCCAAGGAGCGCACCGTGAGGCCGTAAAAGATCATCAAACCGCAGAGCACCGCCACGCGTTTAAACGTCATGCCGGTGGTATCAATGGGGCGATCATCGCCAGGCTTGATCAGCAAGAACAGCGCCAGCAAGACACCGGCAAAGGTGAGAAACTGCGGCGCGGTGCGCGCATGAAAAGCTTGGTTTAGCTGAAACGGCAGCAGTGTGATGCTTGTGCTGAGATAGCCATAAGCCACAAAGAAAACGAGCAGCAGCAAAGCGCCTACGCGGTCACGCGACATGAGATACCCAAACCTCAGATATAGAACTCAGATCAAGAAAAGGCGCCGGGATAAAACCCCGACGCCGCTTACTGTTTAGGCTATCAAAGGAAGCCAAGCTCGCGCATCAAATCACCGATCACCTGCTCCTGCTCTTCTAGGAAGCCGGTGAACTCGGCGCCCGGATTGAAGATTTCAACCCAGCCGTTGCGGTCGCGCACTTCAGCCCATTCTGGCGTGTCGTACATGGCAGACAGCTTGTTTTGATAAGCTTGGGATAGCTCATCGGACAGGCCTGGTGCGCCGAAGAAACCGCGCCAGTTGACGAACTCAGCACCAGGGGCGCCTGCGCTGTCGCATGTTGGCGCATCTGGTGCAGCGGCCACTGGCTCAAGTGACGTGACGCAGAGAATGCGCACCTGATCCTGACGGGCCATTTCAACAGCTTCAGAGAAACCGGTGGAAAGCGCCTGCGCTTCGCCCGAAAGAAGGCCCGCCATGGCATCGCCACCGGCATCATAAGGAATGTACTTCACTTCGGTGGGGTCGCCACCGGCGGCGCGCATCACCAGCGCAGCAACCAGATGGTCCATACCGCCAGCCACCGAACCACCGGCAATGCCAACCGAGCGTGGGTCTGAGTTGTAGTCAGCCAACAACTCCTCAAACGACTGATAGTCGGAGTCGTTGTGCACCACGATGGCTGCATAATCGCCAATCGTGCCAGCAACCGGTGTTAGGTCACGGAAGGATTGTGGAAACACGCCCTGCAAAGAACGGATCACGATGGGGGTCGAGTTGACCATCAACGTGCCTTCTTGCTGCTCGGCTGTTTCGATGAGGTGGGCAATCGCCACACCGCCGCCGCCGCCGGACATGTTTTCGTAAGATGCTGATTCCAATAGGCCTGCGCCTGTGAGCGCTTCGCCGGTGCCGCGTGCCGTGCCATCCCAGCCGCCGCCTGCGCCGCCAGGCACAAGGAAGTGCAGCTCGGTCACAACGTGATGGTCAGCCTGTGCTGCGGTGAATGCCCCGCCGGCAAGCATGGCAACTGCGGCCGTGCCCAGAAGGGCACGTTTCAAAGATTTGGTCATATGTCTTCTCCCAAAGAACCTTAGTTCAGCGCGGCTTTCCCCGCGTCTTGCTTAAGCCCACGCCGTGGACTTGACCCTACTAGGACACAGGCCGAACGGCTTGTCACGCCCCTTTTCCCGCTCGGCCAGTATTTTTGCAACTGGTTGCAAAAAACGTCGCCTTACCTGGATCAACTGTAATCGCGGTGCTTTTTTAGAGTAAAAATCGAAAAAGAACGCCGGTTAACAATCATGAAACCGGTTTTATGTGAAAATACGCATGCAGGGGATTTTTAGAGTTTTAAAGAAAGCAGCAAAAAAGGGCACCTCTATGGATCTTATAGGCCTTACCTATGTCAGCATTCGCCGTCACTCGCCGCAAATAGACCCACAAGAAGAACTGCGCAGAATTCATAAGGCCTCTAATCGTAACAACCAGAGGTTGAATGTTACGGGTGTACTGTTGTGCACGAAGAATCACTTCATTCAGTTCATCGAAGGCGAAGAAAAGATTGTGATGGAGCTTTTTGCCAAGATCGAGAAGGACAAAGGCCACTACAATGCCAAGGTGCGCCGGTCTGCGGTCATTGACGAACGCCATTTTCCCGATTGGGCGATGAATGTGGCCAGTATCGAGTCCATCAATCAGGCGCTTTATGGGATTTCGCATCCCAGTTCAGACGCCAATCCCTATCACCTCAGCAGCGATGTGCTTTTTGGGCTCCTCTCTTCTGCTGCCAAGCAAACCTTGTGTGAACAAACGCAAGTGGCGTGACCAGCTGATAGACCTGTATCGCAGGCGCTAAGTTAGCGACAGACACACCATGGAAAACGCTCCACCACTGCCTTAAATCAGTGGCACGATTGATGCTGGAGATAAGCCCATGGACACATTAACCCGCATGCGCTCCTTCGTGGATGTGGTGCGCGAGGGCGGCTATTCAGCGGCGGCGCGCGCAACGGGTCGTTCCAAGGCGATCCTTTCCAAAGATGTGCGCGAGCTGGAAGATTTTCTGGGCGTGCGATTGCTCACCCGCACCACGCGGTCGGTGGCGGTGACGGAAGTTGGGCAGACCTACTTTGATGAAGCGCTGGATTTGCTGGCTGGCATTGATGGCTTGCAAGAGCGCATGCGCGAGCAGGGCGACACGCCGCGCGGACCGCTGCGCATTTCTGCGCCGCGCACCCATTCAGAGGGTTTGTTGGGTCAAACCATCATGGCGTTTGCCTCTGCCTACCCGCAGGTGCAGTTGGATGTGGTGTTTGAGGATCGCTTCATCGACATGGTGGCGGAGCGTTTTGATGTTGCGATCCGTATTTCTGAACTCGCCGACTCCAGTCTGATTGCCCGCAAGCTGGCGCACTATCGCGTGGTCGTCTGCGCAACGCCTGACCTTCTGGCCGAGCATGGCACGCCGCAAGCACCGGAAGATGTGGGCCGTCTGCCAACCATTGCCGACAGCAATCACAGGGTGAAACGGGCTTACACATTCGATACCCCTGAGGGGCGGCGCTCGGTGCGCATCGATCCGGTGATGAGCATCAATGCCCCGCACGCGATCCGTATGGCGGCATTGGCTGGTCTTGGGTTTTGCCAAGTGCCTTATCTGACCGTGCAAGATGATATCGAGGCGGGACGCTTGGTGCCGGTGCTCGAAGACTATGAATTGAAGGGTGTGGGCATTTACGCCGTCTATGCTGAGCGGCGGCACATGACCCAAAAGCTGCGCGCTTTCATCGATTTTCTGGCCGATCAATTCTCCAGATGCACCAGTGCTCGCTGATCAGCCTTTTGAGTGGTGGGCGATTTTCGATAGGTTCGTGGCCCGCAGTTTTTCGATCAGAACCTGTTCAGCTTCATTCAAAGCAGTTTCGACTTCGCTGCGCACCGCTCGCTCAATAAGGCAGGTGGCGGGGTTCTCCTCGCCTTTGGCTTCTTGGCGCATAAAGCGCTCACCCAGGGCGAGGTAGATGTCGGCAAGGGTTATGTCCTCGGCCGGTCTGGCCAGCTTCCATCCGCCTGCATGCCCTTTTTCTGACACCACCAGTCCGGCCTTGCGCAGCAGCCCAAGAACACGGCGGACCACCACGTCGTTGGTGTCGTTGTGTTTGGCCATGGTTGCCGATGTGCGCGGCTCATCCGGATCGACCGCCAGGTGTCCAAGCGTGTGAAGTGCCAAAGAGAGTTTGCTGTTTCGTTTCATGTAACTTACAAAGTGACGAGAATCATAACCTCCCCTCCTTACCATGAGATGTTGCCATGACCCATCGCGCCAATGATGCACTTGCGCTGCCGATTTTGGGTGCCCTCTTTGCGTTCAGTGCCGGGCCTGTCGGCCTGGTCGTTCAGAAATACTTGGTTACGTCTTACGCCCCACCGATCATTGTGCTCATTCAAATGACCATGGGCGCGTTGGCTCTTTGGATCGCGCGAGCCTTTTTTCCAAAAGTGCCGCTTGCGCTGTCAGCCTATGCCAAAGGATTGGCGCTGGGTGCCGTGCAACCTGGATTGCTGATGATCATCCTGACCAATGCGGGTGCTCGGCTCGACAGCGTGACCTTCGTTCTGCTCGCTGCTTTGATGCCGGGCGTGGTTGCTGTGATGGGGCGGCTCTTTCTCAAGGAGAAGCTTAGCGTTTGGGTGGTGATCGGCCTTCTGGTCAGTTTTGCGGGCATGATTGTTTTGGTGATTGTGCGCGAGCGTACCGGTGACAATCAGCCATTGGGTTTTGCGCTGGCTGGCTTGGGTCTTTTGATTGGTTCTGCTGGCATCACCATTGGCCGCGCCATCAACACCAGCGCCACCATGCCGTGGTTCGTTCTGGCACCTTTGCAGGTGACCGGCGCCTGTTTGGCAGCCTGGGCGGTGGTTCTTGTGCTTGGTATGGACTTGCCGTCGGTTGTTGCACCGCGTGAGATGATCGCGTTTGCTTATTTGGGTCTTGGCATGACGGCGATCAGCTATTTCGTGTTCAATTTTGCGTTGTCGCGCTTACCGGTCGTGCATGTTGGGTTGATTGCGGCGGCGGGTCCTGGCGTCGGAACGGTCGCGGCGGCAATCATCTTTAACCAAACACTTGAACCCATCGCATTTGTTGGTATTGCCGTTGTTTTGCTAGGGGCTGCCCTGCCTGCACTCCATGGTCTTTTGCGTAGCAGGCACTAGGCCGCCATACTTGTGCCAAGCTTGGAACCATAAGGCACCCTATGAATGGCATTTCATCCATGAGTCGGCTCGCTGGCCCACTCGTTGCTTCCCTCACACTGCTTGGCGCGTCGCCCGCCTTGGCGCACCCCCATGTTTGGGTGGAGGCGGCAGCAGAGGTGATGTTCGATGATGCCGGGTCGATCACCGCCATCAAGCATGCTTGGCGGTTTGATGAGGCGTTTTCCTCCTATTTGATGCTTGGCCTGGATACCAATGGCGATGGTTTGTACTCGCGCGAGGAAACTGCTGAGCTTGCTGAGGTGAATGTGACGTCGCTGTCGGATTTTCACTTTTTTACCAGCATGGCAGGCGCGGCGACCACCGACCGGTTGGGTGATTTGTTCAGCGAAACTTTCGCGCCTCCGCAAGAGTACTATCTGGAGCATGATGGGGTGCACACCACGCTTCACTTCACGTTGCCGTTGGAAGCTTCGGTGGAAGCTGCCTCCCATGATTTGGTGATCCTGGATATTTTTGACCCGGAGTATTTCGTGGCCTTTTCGCTGGTAGAGAACGACCCAATCCAAATGGCCAATGCACCGAGCGGATGTGCCCTTTCCGTTGATGAACCCCCACCCTTGGACGACAGCTATGCGAGCATTCTTTCACTCATCCCTGCCGATGAAGCCGTGCCAGAGGAACTCCTGTCGGTGACCGAGGAATTGGCCAACCGTGCACGGATCGTCTGCACATGATCCGATTTTGCGTGCTTATTCTGCTGGCCACGATGGCGGTGCCCGCGTTTGCCAATCCGTTCGGTCCGGTGGTGCCTGCTGAGCCTGTACCGGGTTTTGGTTTTGACTGGCTGATCGTCCAGACGGCGCAGGCGCAAGGCGCGTTTTATGATGGGCTGACCAGCGCGCTGCGCGAGGTTGCCACATCGTCAGCAGCGCTCTGGTCGCTGCTCGGCCTGTCGTTTGCCTATGGCGTGGCGCATGCTGCGGGGCCTGGGCACGGCAAGGTGGTGATCAGCTCCTACATGCTGGCAAGCGGAGACACCGCACGCCGTGGTGCCATGCTCGCCATTGGGGCTGCTTTGGTTCAAGCGACGATGGCGGTGTTGTTGGTGGGTGTTCTGGCGGGCGTGTTCGGCTTGTCACGTGCGTTCCTCACCGATGCGACGATCACGCTGGAACGGTTCTCTTACGTGCTGATCATTGGGCTTGGGCTCTATCTGGTGTGGCGCACGGTGAAGGGATTGCTGCCACAACCGGTCGCCCTGGCGCCTGCTGGTCATCCCCATACCCACCATGACCATCATGCGCACCATCATGATCATGACCACCATAACCACGCGCATCACCACCAAGCGCATGCTCACGCCGATCCACACCATATGCACGATGCCCATTGCGGCTGCGATCATGTGCATATGCCAGATGCCGATGAGGTCTCGCGCACAGCAGGTCTTGGGCAATCGCTTATGCTGGTGCTTGGCGCCGGCGCACGGCCCTGCACAGGTGCCTTGCTGGTGCTGGTGCTGGCCATGTCGCAAGGGTTGCTCTGGGCCGGGGCGCTTTCTGCCTATGCCATGGGTATTGGCACAGCGATTACCGTTGGCACGTTGGCGGTGTTTGCAAGCGGGCTTTCCAGCTTTTTGACGCGTGGCGGCCGCACATCACTGTTGATGCGGTTTGCACCGCTGGTGCTCAGCCTGCTTGGTGCGTTGTTTGTTGTGGCGTTTGGCGCGCTGTTGTTGATGGCTTCGCTAGGCCGCTAACTGTTAAACGCACGAGCTGCATCGCCAAAAGCTTGGAAGATTTTTGTTGATGGCGCGTCGGCGTCTTCTGACAGGCTTGCCCAATATTCCGGGTGCCATTGAACGCCCAATGCAAACGCTTTCGCGTTTGCCACACCAATGGCTTCGATGGTGCCATCATCAGCCTTTGCTTCAATGGTCAGCCCATCGCCCAGCTTGGCGATAGCTTGGCGATGCGCAGAATTCACCGGAATGTCATCCTCACCGAGAATATCAGCAAGCAGGC
This sequence comes from Pseudomonadota bacterium, assembly GCA_039814945.1. Classification (GTDB taxonomy): domain Bacteria; phylum Pseudomonadota; class Alphaproteobacteria; order Rhizobiales; family MH13; genus MH13. The sequence continues at coordinate 12,341 of JBCCAF010000019.1, read as the reverse complement.
CGCCAGGGGTTAGGCTGACAAGATGGTTTTGGGCAAAACGCTCATGCTGCGGCAGGTCCACCGATCCGCCGCGGTGGTCGCGCCGGTTTTCCTGTTCTTGAATTTCTGTTTCCAGCGTGCCGCCCATGGCAACGTTCAGTTCCTGGTGCCCACGGCAGATGGCAAGCAGAGGCAGGCCGCGATCGATGGCCGCGCGGATTAAGGGCAGCGATGTGGAATCGCGTGCCGGATCAAAGGGCTCATGCGCCTCGCTTGGCGCTTCATCGTAGAGATCGGGATGCACATTGGTGCGCGATCCGGTGACCAAAACACCGCTTGCTGCGTTCAACAGCGTATCGTTGACAACCGCATCGCCGAGCGAGGGCACGATGACCGGCGTTACCCCTGCCGGGCCTGCCAGTGACTTCAAATAGGTGTTGATGGCGGCGTGCCAGGTGAAGCCGTGAAGCTCGCGTTCATCGGAAGAAACAAGGACGAGGGGGCGTGAAGTCTGCATACGTATGTCCAGTGTGCTGGGGAATCAGGCAGAAGTTGGTATTGCCCGAAAGTTGAGCATAACCACCTGATTTACCATGTGATTTGGTTAAAGGTCTTTCGCCTAATGGCGTATGGTCATTGACCCTTGTGCTCTGAAGAGGTTTGCGGTTTAAGTGCATCCAGCTGCATGGGGGTTATGCGTATAGCGCATAGCTACTTGTGTCTGGCTGAAAAAGCTATCCGCTGAAAGAAGTTCGGGAGGAACTCTATATGGATCGTCGTTCATTTATTAAAAAAGCTGGCCTTGTTGGTGCAGGCGCTGCCGCATCAACCACGCTGGCCGCACCTGCCATTGCGCAGGGCAACCGCACTTTGACCATGGTTACTTCGGTGCCCGATGGTTTTGCTATCTTCGATGACGCAGCCCAGCTCGCTATCGATTACATCACGGCCATGACCGATGGTCAGCTGAGCTTCAACAAAATGTCTGCCGGTTCGCTGGTTGGCGCTTTTGAAGTGTTTGATGCTGTGTCGTCTGGCCAGGCTGATGTCTACCACTCAGCTGAGTACTACTTCCTCAACCAGCATCCTGGCTTTGCCTTCTTCACGTCGGTACCTTTCGGCATGACGGCGCAGGAAATGGCCAACTGGTACTACCGTCGCGGTGGCCAGGAATTGCATGACAATCTGTCCGGCCTGTTTGGCCTTAAGCCACTGATGGTTGGCATGACCGCCATGCAGCCAGGTGGTTGGTACAACAATGAGATCAACTCTGCTGACGATCTGCAGGGCCTGCGCTTCCGTATGCCAGGCCAGGGTGGTCAGGTTCTCGGTCGTCTTGGCGCGTCTGTGCAGAACATCCCAGGCGGTGAAATCTATCAGGCGCTTGCGTCGGGTCAGATTGATGGCGCCGAGTGGATCGGTCCTTACGCCGATGAGCGCATGGGCTTCCAGGAAGTGACCAACACCTACTATGCCGCTGGCTTCCATGAGCCAGGCTCGGCACTGAGCATGGTGTTCAACCTGGAAATCTGGGAGTCACTGACAGCCACGCAACAGCAAGTCTGTAAAGTTGCATGTGAAGCTGCGCACGCGCAGAACACGGCGCTTTCGCTGGCTGAAAACGGCGCTGCTCTGGCCCGCTTGCAGGCTGGTGGCGTTCAGGTTCGTCAGTTCCCTGATGATGTTTGGGATGCATTTGGTCGTGGTGCCGCAGAAGTGCGTGCCGAGAATATGAGCGACCCAATGTATGCGGAGATCGCCGACAGCTACTTTGCGTCTTTGCAAGAGTCGGCTGATTGGTATGGGATCGCTGATGGTGAATATCAGCGTCAGCGCAACCGCGTGAACGCGGCTATGTAATTGGTTTTCCCGCCCGGCTTCGGCCGGGCGGGTTTTTTGGCTCCGGTATCATTCGGGGCGGACGCGTTGGGGATGGCGCGGGGAGTGAACTGCCATGATTGACTTCATCATTTGGTTGCTCAAAAGCATCGCGCTTGCGCCGTATCATCTGTTTCTGGCGATCATCAATCCGCAAGCTTGGCTGAACTGGGGCGACCCCGAGGCACTGGTGCGCTTCATTTACTACGGTGGGTCGATCGAATTTTTCTTCGTGATGCTCACGGTGTTTCTGGTGATCACCGCGCTGGGTATTTTTTGGAAACGCGCAATTCTTTGGGGCTGCGTGCGCGGCCTGGAAGCGTTTGCCAACATCGTCGGGCGCACCGCCGCCTGGGTTGGCCTCATCATGGTGCTGCAGCAGGTGATGATTGTTTTCCTGCAGCGCATTTTCCGCGTCGCTGAAATTCAGCTTGGGCCCTTGGGCTCAGCGTTCAGCCAGGACCTTTCCTGGTGGTCAGAAGAGCTGAAGCTCTACAACGCCATGATTGTTTGCCTGTGCTGCACCTACACATTCGTGCAGGGCGGCCATGTGCGCGTCGACCTTGTGTATTCGGCGGTTTCACACCGCACAAAGCGCCTGATCGACATGTTCGGGTGTCTGTTTTTCATGATCCCGGCTATGGTGATTACATACCTTTACGCCTGGTTTTTCATGTGGCGGCACTTGGTGGTGCCCAATCCCTCGGCCTCCAGCACGCTTGACCGCATGCTGATGCAGGCGCGCATCTTGCGCTGGAACGTGGAGACCATCGGTTTCAGCCCCAACGGCTTCAATGCCTACTTCCTGTTCAAGGTGCTGCTCGTTGCGTTCTGCGTGATGGTTTTGATCCACGCGATGGCGTTTTTCTGGCGCTCCTACCTTGAGTATGTGGAAGGCGAAGAGAGCGCGGGCAAATATCTCGACAAAGATGTGATGGGCGACGAAGCCGAAGACTTCGTCCACGAAGCCCACTCTGGCTCGGCCTAAGCGAGCGACTGGTATTTTTTCGGTCGCTGGCTAGCGACCAGGGGGTAAGGCAACACCATGCTTTTTGGATTGGACGGGGTCGAAGTCGGCCTAATCATCGTCTTCCTGACATTGTTCGCGTCGATTCTGACCGGCTTCCCAGTGGCGTTTTCCATCGCTGGGGCCGGTGTGATTTCCTTTGCGATCATTGCCGGGCTCGACTCCGCCGGCCTGCTTATTCACCAGGCAATCGACACCAGCTCTGATCCCTATCGCGCTTTGGTTGCCGAGGGCGTGGTGCGCGACGCGATATCGGTTTTCCGATACCCGGACTTACCGCGCATAGAAGAGCCAGTGTTTCCTGGTGGCTGGCAGCTGGCTATGGAGCGTAACATCTCCTTCATCGTCAACCGGATGAACGAGCGTGTGATCGCCGGTCAATCCATCGAAACGCTGCTGGCTGTGGCCATGTTTGTGATGATGGGCATCACGCTGGAGCGTTCACGGATCGCCGAAGATCTGCTGACAACCATGGCCCGCGTGTTTGGCCCGCTGCCTGGCGGGTTGGCCGTTTCCATCGTGATTGTGGGCGCGTTCCTTGCTGCCTCTACCGGCATCGTTGGTGCGACGGTTGTGACCATGGGCCTGCTCGCTCTGCCGACCATGCTGCGCAACAATTATTCGCCCGAGCTTGCTACCGGCGTGATCGCGGCATCTGGCACTTTGGGGCAGATCATTCCGCCGTCTATCGTGATCGTTCTGCTCGGCACGTTGGTGGGTGACCTTTATGCTGCGGGCCAAGAAACCCGTGCGCAGCTTGCTGGCTGTACCGATGCGCTGACGTATCTGGGCGAACCGGCGGTTCTGTCTGTGGGCACGCTGTTCCAGGCGGCGCTTTTGCCGGGCATCTTTATTGCGATGCTCTACGGCGTCTACGCGTTTGGCTTTGCACTGGTGAACCCGGACAAAGCGCCTGCCGTTGAGCTTGGCGGCGGCAGCACATCCGAAGCCATTGGTCGCCGCCGTGGCATGACATGGTTCCTGGCTGCGCCGCTTGGTCTGATTTTTGTGGTGGTGCTCGCGGTAAGTGGCGGCATGATCGGCAGTCAGTCGTTCACCGTTTCCAACTTCTCGCAAAGCGGCGAAGTTGCCAGCTTGCGCACCAATGTTTCTGACCAGTGTCAGGTGGCGATGATTGAGCTTCATGGCCAGGATGCCTGGGATCAAGCCGTGGCTGAGCGCGAGGCCATTCAAGCTTCCGGCAGTGGTGAAGAGGCCCACGAGCGCTCCGAAGAGGAAATGGCGGTTGCCCGCGCAGAGGCGCTGGAGAACACCGCCCCAATCGGTTCAGGCGTCACCACCATCTTTGTGATGCTGGCACTTATTTTGATCATTGCGCGCGGGGTTTCGGCCAGCGCCAGCGCAAGGCCGTTGATCATCGGGGGTGTTGGCGTCGTGCTCGCCTTTGTGCTCGATGCGCTGTTCATCAGCCCGCTTACGGGGCCTGGCGCAAAGTTCATGATCTTGGCGATCCCGGCCTTGCTTGCCCTTTACGGCGCACGCGAAGCGATGGGTCGGTTGGCGCAAAACGAGCTTCTGCGCGTTGTGTTCCCGCCGCTTGTTTTGATCGTTGCGGTGCTTGGTTCCATTCTTGGCGGTATCACCAACCCCACGCCTGCTGCTGCCCTGGGCGCCGCCGGTGCCATCATGCTGGCGGCTTTCCGTAAGCTGAAGGAAGAAGACGGCAAGTCGAAAATCGTGATCTATGCCAGTCTTGCGCTGGTGGTCATGATCCTGCTTGGCGTGAACTTTGACCTGCGCATCACGCGCGAGTCCGTCGCCTTTGAAGACTGGGTTGCTTATGTGCTCGCCCAGGGTGCTTACCACTTCGCGTTTTTGGGGCTGCTCTACAGCTGCTGGGTGCTGTTCCGTGGCAATGTGCTTTCGCCCGTGGTGCGTGAGACGGCCAAGGTCACATCGATGGTGTTCACCATTTTAATCGGCAGTCAGTTGCTTAATCTGGTGCTGATCTCCTTTGGTGGCGAGCACTACATTCAGCAGTTCCTTCGCGCCTTCGACAATGAGCTTGTGGTGTTCCTCATCGTCATGCTCATCCTGTTTGTGCTGGGGTTTGTGCTCGACTTCCTGGAAATCATCTACATCGTGATCCCGATTGTTGGGCCGGTGATCTATGGCGGCACGCTCGATCCGGCTTGGGTGACCATCATGATCGCGGTGAACCTGCAGACGTCGTTCCTGACGCCGCCGTTTGGCTTTGCGTTGTTCTATTTACGCGGGGTGGCGCCGCCCTCGGTAACGACCGGCAACATCTACCGTGGCGTGCTGCCATTTGTGGGCATTCAGGTGATTGCGTTGGGCCTGTTATGGCTCTTCCCAGGCATCGTTACCATCCTGCCTGATCTGTTGAACTAGGCGGTTCGGCGTCTATCAAAAAGCCCGCAGGTCGCACTGATCTGCGGGCTTTTTTCGTCTCAGATATCGTTTCGCGGGACGCGTAAACCCTGTCCTACAATGATCACGTTGGGATCGCTGAGGACGTTTTGATTGGCCTGGAAAATGGGTTGAAAGTCGGCACTGCCATATTGCTGCTGCGCGATGCTTGTCAGCGTATCGCCGGGTTGCACCGTGTAGGGCTGCCAGCCACCGTAACCAGGTAGAATTTTTGGGCCAAACAGCACTGGGATCACGACCGAAGGCCCGTTTTCATTGCCCGTATCATCGGCAAGCGTCAGGAACAGGCGGTTCAGTGTGAAACTGTTGGTATCTGGGATATCGATGGAGCCTTGGAATTGCTTCAAGCCCAGTGAGCCCACAGTTGTGAACGAGGTGTACTCGTCATGACCATCGGAAACACGAATGCTAAGCGTGCCTTCAAAGGCCGTGGCGTTTCCCGCGATCAGGATTTTTGAGCCGACCAAATCGAACGGCTGTGGCTGCTGAATGTCGAGAGTGATGCTCATATCGCTTCTTTCTTTTCTACCACCCCCGGGCGCAGCATACTCCCGTTTGGCAAAGAAGCGTATGGCTGGTTGCAATGTGATATTGCGATCACACCGTATCGCTGGTTTGTCGATAGGCTGGCAGGCATCCGCGATCAGCTGTTTGGCGTCTCCAGATCAAGGTCAGAACGCTGGTAAACATGCCGCCCCGTTTCAGACGGTTGCTGAATTTTCAGCGCCCAGATCCTGCGAACATCGGCCATGCCAAGGTCTGGATTGTCATCCAAAATGTCTCTGGTGAACTGATTGAATTGATTGTGGCTCTTGATTTGCGTGCGGAAACGAGGCGCGCGCTTCTCCTCTTGAAGAGCCAGATACGCTTTGCAGGCGTCATTCAGTGTTTTGCCGGTATTGGCCTTCATCCATTCCATGAACGCGATGTTGAACTTGAACGTCTCGCCAATCTCTTGTTTGAAAAAACGGCGCACATTTTGGCTGTTCTTGTAGCTGTCGGTGATGACGGTGCTGCGCGATAGCGCCTCCGCGTGCCAGTCGAACCGAGACCTCGCGATGCTTTTCTGGTCACCTGGAAACTGCACTTCACCGGTGTCGAGATAATGGGCAACGCGATCCAGGATTACGAATTTGCCAGATGTTGTTTTGAGGCCAAGTTGGCGTGCTCGCTCAACCAACTCATCCTTGCGCCAATACCAGCGCCGCAACTCAGTGCTGGTCGAGATCGAGGCAATGTCCGGGCGGGCGTCGGGGTGATGGTTCTGTGTCATGGGTTCGCAAGCACGTTTGTTCTTCGGCTGGCGCGTTTCGTTCAGCGCGCTTTGATACCTTGTATAGATCAAACGTTAGGCACGCCAAGGTTGGACGAGCTTGCGCCCTTGATCTGAGCACCGTGCGCGTGACTTTATGAGTGGTATGTCTTCAGCCTACCTAGTCCCAACCGATGGCACCCCTTGGGACTAAGCCTCAAGCCTCGCTCATGCCAGCGTTGTAATTGACAGAAACCTATCAAACGTCTGCTGGACGGGTTGCTTTTGGCACAGCCGGTCGAGGGTCTGATTTCGTTTTGGCGCATGGTTGGCCTTAGCTCACTGATCCTTTGTTACAGGCGGTCCATCGGCAAACGTGTAGGCAGATGGAAAATCCCAAGCCTCAACAATGCGCCCCTCGACAAAGCGCCAAATGACCACTGCGTGGATAGCGAAAGTTTCACCCTTCATGGTCATGGTGTTCTTGGTGTGCGTCACCACCAACTCGTCCCCGTGGGCAGTTGCGGAGATTGGCTCCACAATAAAGGTGCCATCAGATATACCGCCAAGGCGTTCAAAAAACGTGCGGATCCCATCAAGCCCCTTATAGGCGCCTTCCATCTCTGGAAGGTTGGGGTTCACATAGTGCCAGACAACATCGGGCGAAAAAAGTTCTTTGGCTGAGGTGAGATCACGTGGATCCAACGTCTCTAATAGCGCGACATTGGGGTGTTTGCTGGTCAGGGTGCTGCTCCTTGTTTTGGGTAGGCTTCAATGCCAATCAAAGAGGCGATAGGCGTTGACCGTCATCAATAGAATTGCCCGTTATCACCACATTTGGAGAGCACGTTATGATCAGAACCGCCCTCGTGACCGGCGCCAATCGCGGCATCGGCAAAGCTATCGCTGAAGGTTTGGCAGCAGAAGGCTTGAACGTCGTTCTTGCCGGCCGTGACGGTGCAACGCTGGGCGAGTTGGCCATCGCTCTGCACCGCCAACACCGCGTTGAGACACGCTCGGTTGATCTTGACGTTGCAGATCCTGTCTCCATTGAACAAAGCCTTGCCAAGTTGGGGCGCAATCAGGTGTCCATTGATGTGTTGGTCAACAATGCTGGCATCTTGCCCGATGGTGATATGCTCACCATGCCGTGGGATGACATTGAAGCCTCCACGCGGGTGAACGCGCTTGGCCCTTTGCAACTGATGCGTGAGTTGATGCCGGGGATGGCGGCGCGTGGTTATGGCCGGGTGGTCAATGTTTCCTCCGGTTGGGGGTCTTTGAACGGTCTTGGCCCGGGTGCTTATGGTATCACCAAGGCGTTTTTGAACGCGATCACCATCAAAGCAGCGCGCGAAGCTGGGCGCGGGGTTCTGGTCAACGCCATGTGCCCGGGCTGGGTACGCACCGCTATGGGCGGAGCTGGCGCCGACCGAACACCTGAGGAAGGCGCGGATACCGCGCTGTTTCTGGCCACGCTTCGCGAAGGTGGTCCATCAGGTGATATCTTCCGAGACCGCAAGCCCATCCCATGGGACGAGTGACTGCGGGACGACTAGGACATCTCGTCCTAAAGGTTAATTTCAGTCCACCACTTGGTAAGGCTTTGCGGCGACACTGGCCGGGAAAGTTGCGTTGTGTGGAGTAGAGCCTGTTATGGGTCAGGAAGCTGAAGCCCGGGAAACATGGATTGAGAGCGAAGCTCTGGTCGATAACCCGTCCAGTCGTGCCGTTGCGCGCATGAAAGATGGGCTGGAGATGGCGGGCATCGGGCCTGGCCTGGTTGTGCTCAACGGCTTCGGCCCAGCCTATGGCGCATTGCAAGCCATGGCCGATCAAGCTCTCAAAGAAATCGGTGCACGGGTTCTGAGCGGTGAGCAGATGCTGGCCGACGATAGCGCTGTCGCCACCTGTTTCGTGGGGTCGCCTGACCGTTTGTTTGCACTTTGCCAGGCTGGTTACGCACCGGTTCTTACCCACGCGTTGGTGGGGGGCGGTGCTGTGTTTCCCATCGTTCACACAGTTGCCGCGCAGCACGGTATCGCACTTTGCGATGCCATGACGGACCCAGAGTTTGGGCCTTACGCTGTGCGCAGTTCGCGTGAAGATGCTTACGTTCTGCTTGGCGACATTAACGTCTCGATCCTGCAAGCGGGCGGAGACAGTGACGTGCCACATGGCATGGTTGGCGAGGTGGTTCTTGATGACCCATTGGCCAATGATGCGCCGCTACGTACCGGGGTGTTGTCAGCCCTTGAGCAGGTGCCGCATCGCTATCGTGCACCGGGCCTTCAAGGCTGGCTGGGCTTTGCTCAGCCGGTGGCCACCGTTCAAGAACATAAGGTGCATGCAAGCGACATCGCGCAACTGGTCAGCGAGCATGAAGATGTGTTGGACGCTCGCCTGATCGCGCATGCCAAGGATGAAACCCAACCGGTTTTGCAGGTGGAAACCGAGGCGGGTGATTGGATCGACGAGGATGTGTTGGCGCGCTTTGAGGCGTTGACGGGTTTGCGCCCGCAGCTTGAGCGCTTGGCGCCTGGTCGGTTTGGCAACACAGGCCGCACCTTTGCGCTGATGGCGGCTTAGACCCTATCGTCATGGCCGCCCTTGAGGCGGCCATCCAGTCCTTAGGTGGCCGTTTAACACCTTCATCCAAGACATGAACTGATGTCTGGATGGCCGTGTCAAGCCCGGCCATGACGGTGTGCCAAAAAGGCCGGGATCGCTCCCGGCCTTCTTATGTTTTGAAGGGGCTAGCCTTAGCGGGTCAGCGTGATGCGGCCATCAATGGCCGGGGCGAACTCGCCCATTTCGCGCACATGCACCATCACATCATTGGCCATCAGCTTGGCGTCTTCCTCACGCACGATGCGCGGGGCATCAGCAAACACCGAATAGCCATCACCGCCACGACCCATGAAGTCGTTGGTCGCAACGCTGTACGTGGCGTTGATGTCGAGGGCTGCATCGCCGACCATCACAGATGTCACGCGGTCACCTGGTTCGCGGGTGATGTCAGCTTCAATCATCATGCCGGAAACCTGCGGGAAGCGACCCGACACGTCTTCAACACGGCTGAAGCCGTTTTCCAGAGCGGCCAGAACTTCAGCACCGGTCAGTTCAATCATGATGTTGACGTTGCCGAACGGCAGTTCAGACAGGATGTCGCGACGGGTGATTTCAGTGCCTGGCTCATACACTTTGTCAGCGCGGATGCCGCCGCCATTGGTGATGGCAATGTCCGCGCCCACGGCTGCACGCATGCCATCGGCAACAAGGTTGCCCATGGTGGCTTCTCCGGAACGCACAGATGCGCGGCGTGAATCCAGTTCAGCGGTGATCGAACCGATGGTCACGTTCAACTCTTCATCAAGGATCGCGTTGAACTCATCAACACGGGCCTGAACGGTGGGCTCTTGTTCCATGCCAAGTGTTGAGATTGGGCGGAAGCCTAGCTCCCAACCAACGCGGCGACGGTCGCCATCGCGGATGGTTGCTGTTACATCGATGGCGGTCACGTAATCGGCCTGCTCGCGCGATTCCACCAAGGCGTTGCGGCCATTGTAGAGAATGCGAAGATCATGGTCGTCGCCCGACAGGATGAGATCGAATGATCCATCATCGTACATTTCCTGGTCAATGCCGACATGGTTGTGCGTCACGGCGACGATCATATCTGCGCCCGCATCGCGCAGCGCAGCTGCCTGTTCCAAGCCAACTTCAAGCGCGCCGCCCAACTGCAGTGTTTCCGGCGAAGATTTCACCACAGCATCTTCGGCGGTAAGGCCAATGATGCCGATCATGAAGCCATCGACATCCATCATCATGGTGTCAGAGAAGCCATCAAGCATGGTGCCATCTTCGTTGCGCAGATTGGCCGCCAGCAGTGGCGATTCCAGCTCGGCCATGCGGGTGCGGAAAACCTCTTCACCGAAGTCATACTCATGGTTGCCCGGCACGAAGATGTCCGGCGCAATCATGTTGAACAGCTCGGTGATGTGCTCGCCCTGATCGAACGAAGAGAGCAGCGATGGCGAAATGGCATCGCCGGCAAACGCGAACACAAGGTTCTCATTGGCAGCGCGCTCTTCTGCCACCACAGTTGCCAAGCGACCAAAGCCGCCCTGATCGGACATGTTATCAACGGTATCAACGTCATTTACCAACAGGAAGGTGACGTTGACGGTGGTGGAGTCCTGCGCAAACGCAGGGGCGGCCAGCAGCGCGGTCGAAAGACCGAGCGCGGCCAACAAACGGGTTGGGGTGTGATGCATGAAAAGCCTCCCTCAAGGCACGTGGTATGGATGGTTGGTGAAGAGATGACACTTATGACTTGCCAGAGCTGTCTCGCCCCAGTGTGACGGTAGCATGACAGAATTACGTCAGGCCGCAAGCGTGGCGATTGCTTCATATCAATGGCACGGTGCGTCGATTGATCCATCCAAATGCCTTGCTGCCGCGTATGGGACTATGCTTATGCACCAAAGACAATCTGCCCAGACAGGCCGTGAGGAGTTTCCCACCGTGAACACGCAGGATTACAAAGCGTTTGCCGATGCGACCATTGCACCGGCGCGGCCCAATCGCTCCGGCGAAAACTCGGCGCTGCCTGATGGGCATCCGCCGATCAAATTTGGCAAGGTGGGTGTGCTGCTGGTCAATCTGGGCACGCCGGATGCGACCGATTATTGGCCGATGCGGCGTTATCTCGCAGAGTTCCTCACAGATCGTCGCGTGATCGAATGGCCGAAAGCGCTCTGGTATCCGATCCTTTACGGGATCATTTTGATGGTGCGCCCCGGTCGCAAGGGCAAAGACTATGCGACCATCTGGAACGAAGAGCTGGATGAGAGCTATCTGCGCACTTACACACGCTCGCAATCAGACCTGCTGGGTGAGGCGCTTGCCGATCATGACAATGTGGTTGTCGATTGGGGCATGCGTTATGGTAATCCGTCCATCGCCAGCCGAGTCGATGCGCTGCGCGCGGAAGGTTGTGACCGTATTTTGCTCTTCCCGCTCTATCCGCAATACGCCTCGGCTACGACAGCGACGGTAAACGACAAAGCCTTTGAGCATTTGATGAAGCTGCGCTGGCAGCCAGCCATCCGCACGGTACCTGCCTATCACGATGAGCCTGTCTACATTGATGCGCTTGCCCGTTCAATTGAAGCGCATCTGGCAACATTGGACTTTGAGCCTGAGAAGGTGATCGCGTCCTATCACGGCATTCCAGAAAGCTATTTTGGCAAAGGTGACCCCTACCACTGCCACTGCCACAAGACCTCGCGGCTCTTGGAAGAGCGGCTTGGTTGGGAAAAAGGCCGGTTGATGACGTGCTTCCAGTCGCGCTTTGGCCCGGAAGAGTGGCTTCAGCCCTACACTGATAAAACAGTGGAAAAGCTGGCGAGTGAAGGCGTGAAAAACATCGCCGTCTTTAATCCGGGTTTTGTGTCCGATTGTCTGGAAACGCTGGAAGAGATCGCCATGGAAGCCCATGAGATCTTTGAAGAGCATGGCGGCGAAAACTTCAGCTACATCCCGTGCCTTAACGATAGCGAAAACGGCATGCGCGTGATCGAAGCGCTAACCAGGCGCGAGCTTCAGGGCTGGGTGAAGTGACAGCCTAAGCTGTCATCCCGGACGGCGACCTGAGCTACCCCCGGAAATTCGGACACTGACGTAAGCTGCGATTTGTTGTCTGTTGATCTTCACCACGAAGGAGATCAGAGATGTCGAAACGGAAGCAACATCACCCAGAGTTCAAGGCCAAGCTCGCGTTGGAAGCGC
>JBCCAF010000006.1:0-230131 GCA_039814945.1 Pseudomonadota bacterium | reverse complement strand
GCTACCCCAACCTCGACCGCTTGATGAAGGAGATAGAAGCCCGCCCGGCCGCCCAGCGCGCAAGGGGCCTTAAAGACCTTCACACCTTCCAGCAGACTATGGACGAGGCTGCGCGCCGATCACTTTACCCGCAGCTCTACGCACCGAATCCAGTTTCACCGGCAACCGATAGGGACTGATGCTTGGGCTGAATTGGATCGAGTGCAGCGGGAACGCTGGCACCTGTCCCTGATGCCAGATGGTGGGCCGTTACGATGGTGCTGCCGATAACTTGTGCAGTATCGCGGTCAAACCGGCTCTCGGTCAGCGCCTGTACTGGCGACAAACTGTATTCCACTTGCCGAAAGGGAAGAGCGGAAGCCAAAGCTACATGGAGAAGTTGCGGCATCTTGCTTCGGATGGTTCTAGCAGCCATTTGGAGAGGCTGCTGATCCGACATTAGGAAGACAGGTCAGTATTCACTCTGAGCGGTGGGCTCGACAGGTGGGCGTAACACCTTAATCTTTGAACGAAGATGGAATGTTCGACATGACATACCACTGGTGGCCACGATAAAACGGCGCACACCCCCGGCTCAACGGACGCGTAAAGCATCGGTGTGACCTCATCAGTCTGGTCTACCAGCCAGACCAAGGCCTTCTAGGTTCCCTCTTCGGCCAAAATCAGCAGATCGAGATGACAGCTGTTAGGGCTAGCGTCCTTGTTAACTGCGTCACCGGATCTCAGTAAGTGGCTCGTCCGCCTGAAAGATCGAAAACAGCGCCAGTCGTGAAGCTGTTCTCCCGGCTGCAGAGCCAGGCAATCATGTTGGCTGCTTCACTCACTTCCAGAAAACGACCGCGGGGAATTTTCGATAACATGTAGTCGATATGCTCTTGGCTCATCTGATCGAAGATACGTGTGCGTGCTGCTGCGGGCGTCACGCAGTTTACCGCGATGTCCTGCGTTGCGTGTTCCTTGCCCAGCGTCTTCGTTAGCGCCATCACGCCGGCCTTGGAAGCAGAATAAGCGCCTGCATTGGGGTTGCCTTCCTTGCCAGCCACGGAAGCAATGTTCACCACCCGGCCATAGCCCGTATTCGCCATATGCCTTAGCACTGCGCGGCAGCAATGAAATACACCCTGCAAATTGACTGATACGATCTGATGGAATTCTTCGACCGGATAGTCGATGACCGGCGCATTGGAACCAGCTATGCCAGCCGATGTCACCAGCATATCGATTTTGCCGAGTTGCCCGGCAACGCCATCAGCAAGCGCTGCAACAGCATCAGCATTGGTCACATCGATCGCCGCACCCTGCGCACGTGCGCCAAGTTCACCAGCGGCTTTGTTTGCCAGATCACCGTCCAAATCCCACAGCACCACATGGGCGCCACGCGCATACAGGTGCTTGGCAACCGCGTAGCCGATGCCCTGCGCCCCACCGGTGATGATGGCCGATTGTCCCTCAAACATAACAGTCCCTTTTTAATGTTCAGCACGGTCGTTGGCCTTACCGTAGGGCGGCAAGAACCTCGTCTGTGTTGGTCACCAGCGCCACGTTCTGCATGGCGTAATTGATCGACGCATTGTGCCACTCGGCATTCATAGTCGAGCAACCATCCTCAGGGATCACCATCACATAGCCCTTGTCAGCGCCGGTGCGCGCGGTGTGCTCAACCGACATGTTGGTCCACGCGCCTGTCTCAATGATCATGTCGCGCCCCTCAGCTTTCAGGATGGTTTCCAACTGGCTGCCCTCCCAGGCTGACATGCGGTTTTTCTCCACCACATAGTCACCGTCCTGCGGCTCAAGTCCCGCCACCGGCGATCCGCCCCAGGTGCCTTTCACAAGGGCGTTGTTGTCGATGGTTGCCTCAAACAAAGGGGCGTTGAGGGTCAGGCCCGGACCGCCTGGAGGCACCAAAAAGTGTACGTGGATCACGGGCACACCAAGCTGCCGGCAATGTGCGGCCAAGCGTGCGGCGTTCTCGATAGCATTTTGCTCGCGGCAGTGGGCTGGTGAGCCGGATCCAGCAAACGCGCCGCCATCCATTACCACATCGTTTTGCATGTCCTGGATGATCAAAGCGCAGCGCGATGCATCCAGTTGCAGCGCTTCGCCGCTTGCTGCCGAGGCACTGTGAGATGAGGTGTTGGTTACTGTAGCAGTCGCCTGTCCGCGCGCGCGCATGAACGGTTCGTTGCGCGGTCCAACCTTGGTTTCAATCGCATAAACGCTTGTTGATGCACACACATACAGCGTGCGCCAGTCTGGACCGCCCCAGTGCAGATTGGCTGCAAGTTCCGGGATGGTGACCTTGCCGATCAGTTTGCCTTGGATGGTGTAAACCCAAAGTCCGCCAGGCGCTGTGACCCAAATATTGCCTTCGGCGTCACACTTCATGCCATCGGGCACGCCAGGTTTGAGGGTATCTTTGATGCCGGAGGCAAAAATGCGCCCGTTTGCAAGCGTATCACCGTTTATATCGTAGACGCGGATGTTGGCTTGCTCTGTATCGTTGACGAACAGACGATCCTCGGTGGGGCAGAACGTTAACCCGTTGGGCATGTTGAACGTATAGCGATCCACCACCAGTTGGGGATCGTCACCGGGCCTGTGGTCGGGCGGAAGGCGGAATACACCCTGCCAGCCCAGCTCGCGCGGCCGCTCCACGCCATAGCCAGGCATGCGGCCATACCAAGGGTCGGTGAACCAGATCGATCCATCGGACATGACACAGATATCGTTGGGTGAATTCAGTTCACGGCCCTCAAAATGGCTACACAACACCGTGCGTGTGCCATCGGGTGAGAACCGCACGACGCTGCTGGTGGAGTGCTCGCAAACCAACAGGTTGAGCCCGGCATCATAAGTCATGCCGTTGCCCTTGTTGGAAGGCCTGAGCACCTCATGCACGCCGGATTGATCAAGCTTACGGCGCACGTCCTCTGGCATATCTGAGAACAGCAAATGCTGTTCCACCGGGTGCCAAATTGGCCCTTCGGTGAAGGTGAAGCCCAATCCGACCTGGCGCACTGGGGCGTGTTCGTCGATCAGCGCGTCAAAGGCAGGGTCGAGTGCTTCATGTGTCATGGCTTTTGCCCTATTTTTTGGTGCCCTCGTGATTGCTTGGGGCATTACATCGGGAACCAATCGCGTCGTGGCACAGACTGACTAACCGGGCCCGGCACCGCCATGTCCAGACGACCAACAACATGGCCGTTTTCGATCAGTGCGGGTTTGTCATGCACCGGCAGCAGGAACTTTGCGCCCGAATGCATGAGCTTACGAACCTGCGCCTTTTCGTTGCGCTTCGAGCCGCTATGATTGCCCGTCGGCTGAATTTCTTCAGGACCAAAGGTGTGAATCGGATTGATGATTTGATCGTTGAAATCATAGATCACATCGCCACACAGCGTGGCGCGGCCTTCTGCGGTGTCCACATGCACGTTCATAGAGCCCTCGGTATGCGCACCGGCAGCTTCCAAATAGACGCCCGGGATCAGCTCGATGGGACCGGAGATTTCCAAGTCTTCAAGCCGCAGGGCGCCCGGTGTGTGTAGGCGCTCGACAAGGTGCATGATGTCGGGTTTTGGGTATTGCGGGTGCATCAAGCCGGAGACGGAGTACTCCAGCTCGCGGCGGTTAATCACCACCGTGGTGTTCATGGGGAAGTGATCATCCTTGCCCGCGTGATCGATGTGCAAATGGGTGTGCAGAACATAGCGCACATCGCCAAGCTTCACGCCGTGATTGGCAAGCTGCTTCTCGATCATGTTTTCATGGAACTGCAGGCCGCGCATGCCAAGCGTTTCCATGATCGCGTTATCGCGATAGCCAGTATCAACAACGATAGGATACTGACCGCCAAGGATCAAAAAGCCATAAACAGGCACGCGGCGAGTGCGACCACAGTCGCGGGCAAGGACCAGAAAACTGGATTCCAGCTCGATATCGCCATAATCGAGCACTTTCACTTCTAACGCCATTGCGTCCTCCCAAGGTCAGTCTGTTATTCTAGTTGAGCCGGTAAACCCGGCTTGCAGTTGTGTTGAAAACGGCGGCTTGTTCGCCGGTGCTCAGTCCGCCTGCCGCCGTGCGATGTGCGTCCAGAAGTGACGAGTAGTCGGTCCACAGCCTCTCGATGGGGAAGTTCGAACCCCATAGGCAACGATCTGCGCCAAACATGGCTACCGTCTCGCGAGTCAGCCAGGTGATGTGCTGCACGTCACGCTGATGAATGAAGGTGCCAAAGCCAGAAAGCTTGGAAACCACATTTGGCCGCTGGGCGAGCTTGGCCATTTGGGTGCGCCAGTGCGCGCGGCCCTCAGCGCTGGTATCCGTCAGCATGCCGGCGTGCTGCAAAATGAACGTCACGTTCGGGCACGCGTCGGCCAGTTCGCACGCGCCATCCATCTGACCTGCAAACACCTGTAGGTCGAACGACCATCCATAGTCAGCAAGCCTGGCGACGTTGGCCTGGACGGTGGTGTTTCGGCAGACATCCGGGTCTAAGGCGAAGCGGAACAGCGGGTTCTCATGCCAGTGGAACTGCTGGCGGATGCCGCGCATGCGTGGATAAACCGTCAGCTTGTCGAGTGCAGGGCGAACATCATCAATGGTCATGTCGGCATAGCCAACAATACCGTGCGGCCAACCGGTTTCCTGCGCAACCTTGCTTACCCACGCGACCTCGCCTTCGGCCTGGTCCACCGGCCAATTGGCCTGCACATAGACAGATTTCTCAACGCCTGTTTGGCGGCTATCTTGTAGATACTCGGCCATCAGGTAGTCGCGACGGATCGGCTCATAGGGGCCGAAAATGCGTGGCTGCATAGGGCCAGAAAGCCAGGGTAAATCGGCCTGCTGCCAAACATGGAAATGGGCGTCGATAACCTGCATCACCGAGCCCCCTTGGCATAGGAAATGACCTCATGAGCAAGCGTGTGAGCTGAGGATCCATCGCCGATTTCATCAATGATGGGCAGGATCAGGCGCATTGCTTCAGTGTCGGGCCGAAAGGCGGGGTCGGCGGCCAACGGCGACAGCCAAAGCGTGGACCAGGAAAGGCCGCGCAACTTGTCCATTGCAGCAACCAGTGCCTCTGGTCCGCCGCGCTCCAAGCCATCAGACACGATGAGGGTTAGTGCACTGCGAGCGAAAGATGCAAACCGCGGCACTGAAAGAAACACCGCCAATGCTTCGCCCAACCGTGTGCCACCATCCCAGTCGGCCACAAGGCCAGAAGCCAGCGTCATCGCTTGGTCGCGGTTGCGATGCTTGAGCGCGCGGGTCACGCGGGTAAGGCGGGTGCCAAGGGTGAACACTTCCACGCGTTCGCCAGCTTGTACCAGTGCATGAGCAAAGCGCAGGCGGCTATCTGTGCCCGCTTTCATGGAACCGGAAACATCAATCAGCATCAACACGCGGCGTTGGCGCTGACGGCGGGTACGGGTAGGCAATTGAGCGATTTCGCCATCCCGGCGCAGCATCTCATGGAAGGCGCGGCGTGCATCGGCAAGGCGCCCTTTGCCACCGCGTGTGCGGCGTGATGTACGGCGGGGCAGGGCGCGCGGCGCGTTTTTGGCGAACAGGCGCAAGGTCGCGTCTTCATCTTCGGCTTCCAGGTCGCGCTGGTTCAACCGTTCAGCCTGCGTGGCATCTGTACCTGATGGCTCTTCCTCGTCGGGGTCGGGCAGAAGCTCAAACTCGCCGCCATCATAGGCATTGGGCACGTCTTCTGGTTCACCCTCCGCGGGCGCTGCAAAGCTGCGACCAAGGAAGATGCTATCAAAAACCACATCAAAGTCTTCGCGGCGTTCGGGCGCCGGGCCAAACACAGCATGGGCCGCGCGGCGTATGTCCAGCACGGAGGTCGGGCCGAGCAGGCCAACGGAGGCCAAAAACATCTCCGATTGTTCCGGTGCTGCCAAAAAACCCGCTTGGCGCAGGGCCATGGAAAATTGCAGAAACGGTGTTGCTGCTTTGGGCAGGAGGCTCACGCTCATGAAGCCACCCGTTCCAACAGCGCATCGACCTGCGGCGCCATGAATTCCAGATCATCTTGATCCTTCAGCACCACGCCAATGGCGCGGGCGAAAGCGCGTGGCCATGTGGCGCCTTGTTCGTGCAACAGGGTGGCAGCTTCTGCCCACTCCACTGTTTCGGCAACGCCAGGTGGCTTGGCCAAGGGTTGCTCGCGCAATTGCCCGACGGCGGCAACCACTTTGTGAGCTGTATCTTGCGCAACCGTCGAGGCACGCATCATCACGATGTTGGCTTCCAGCGCAGGGTCAGGGTAGCTGATCCAATGGTAGACGCAGCGGCGACGCAGCGCTTCGTGCAGCTCTCGTGTGCGGTTGGAGGTCAAAATAACGATCGGTGGCTCAGGCGCGCGCAGGGTGCCGCGCTCTGGGATCGACAGTGTAAAGTCCGACAAGAATTCTAGCAGAAACGCTTCAAACTCGTGGTCTGCGCGGTCAATCTCGTCGATTAGCAACACGCGGTCGCGTGGTTGTTCCAGTGCTTGCAGGATGGGCCGGGCGATCAGAAATTCATCGCCATAAAGGTTCACATAATCATCCCCTGCCTGGCGGATCGCAAGCATCTGGCGGGGGAAATTCCATTCATACATGGCAGCCGAAGCATCAATGCCCTCATAGCACTGCAAGCGGACCAGCTCGCGCCCCATGATCGAGGCCAGTGCCTTGGCGGCTTCGGTTTTGCCGACCCCTGGTGCGCCTTCCAGCAACAAGGGTTTTTGTAAGGACAGTGCCAGGAAAGTTGCGGTCGCCAGGTCATCGGACGCAATATACTGCGCATCATGCAAAGCTTCGGCCAGCGGTTGCGGTCCATTCAATCCGGCAGGGAGCTGGCGAACGGGCATGGTTAGCCGGCCTGTTGAGCGGGGTTTTGGCGCGAGATCATCTGACGTGGCTTGGCCCCGCCGTTTGCCTGCAGGCCGCGCAACACTTTTTCTGGCGTGACCGGTAGCTCATAGAGGCGCACACCCACGGCATCATAAACCGCGTTCACAACCGCAGGCAGAACCGGGTTAGCACACATTTCGCCGGGTCCTTTGCCGCCATAGGGGCCATCTTCAGCGGGGCGCTCCAACACCGAAATATGGTGTGGGGCGAGGTCACCGGGGCCAGGCATCAGATAGTCGTTGAAGTCGACTGGGCCATGATCGCGCTGCGGATAATAGGGTTCGGTGGTCTCCCATGCCGCATGGCTCATGCCCATCCAGGCGCCACCTCGAAGCTGCTGTTCCACCATGCCAGGGTTCAGAGCCCTGCCAACCTCATAGGCCGATTGCATGTCGGTCACGGCGACTTCGCCGGTCTCATCATCCACCTCAACTTCCACCAGCATGGCTGCATGGGCAAAGGTCGTGACGGGCGACATCTCACCTGTTTCAGGATCCACCTCGGACAAGGGAATCAGGAAGATACCACGGCCCGCAATGGTACGGCCTTGCTTGAACTGGGCTGCCTGCGCGGCTGCCATTGTGGTGATCGAACGCGATGGCGCACCCTTCACATGGATGTTGCCTTGCCCATCGGTCACAAGATCGGCCGGGTCCACCTCCAGCTCCTCGGCGGCTGCTTCCAGCATCACCGAGCGGGCCTCTTGTGCGGCCATGATCACGGCATTGCCCATACGGTGTGTGCCTCGGCTGGCGAACGAGCCCATATCATGCGGGCCGGTGTCACTATCAGCGGTGTCCACATAGACATCTGCCAGCGGTACACCAAGCGTTTCAGCGGCAATTTGCCGGGTGACCGACTTCATACCCTGACCAAGATCGATTGCGGACAGAGCGACGGTGAACTTGCCGTCTGGATTGGAGTGCACCAGCGCCTGCGAGGGATCGCCGCCAAGGTTCATGCCGATGGGATAGTTGATCGCCGCAAAGCCGCGGCCTTTGTGAACAGTCATCAGCGTCTCCTAAAGCCGGAGATGGAGGAAAAGCGGGTGGAGGAACGCTTGCGCGTTGGCGCCGCATTGGGAGGTGGCGTGGTTGGAGCAGGGGGAGCTACAGGTGCTGTTGGGGGGGCTGAAGCGGGAGCAGGCTGATAGGATGCGGGCTGCGACACCGGCGCGGTAGGTGTCGGTGTGGACGGCACACTGCTCGTTGTGGCGTTGCCACCGCCCTTGCGGGCGTAGGATGTGCTCTCAAATCCTTGGACTGCGCCGTTCTGGTCCGTTGCGGTAAAGCCAGGAATTTGGGCGCGCGCGCCGCCGCCATCGCGCAGCGATGAGGCCGCTTTGGACTCTGGCTTGATGGTGATCCCGGCCTTCTCGGCCACCACCTGGCAGCACTCAATGAACGCGCAGTTTTTCGCCACCCGTCTGTGGGCTTTCATGTCACCATCGCGATAGGAATTTAAGATACGCAGATCGATGGGGTGCATGCCCACCTTCTCAGCCACCAAATCCATGTGCGACTCGATGGAGAAATCGACACCGGTAATGCCAAAACCACGCATGGCGGTCGCCGGTGTGCGGTTCGTGTAGACGCAGTACACATCGGCATACACATTGGGAACGGTGTAAGGGCCAGGCAGGTGGCCGACCGACTTGATGACCGCATAGGACGACAAGCGCGTATAGGCGCCACAATCAAAATAGCCACGGAATTTGCGCGCGACGATGCGCCCATCATTCATCACCCCATCGGTGATGTACCAGCGCTCCGCCCCGCGCGGCGCACCGACCTGCATTTCCTCTTCGCGATCCCACTGCGACTTGCAGGGCTTGCCGGTGAGCATGGTGCCAAGGATGGAAAGCGGCTCGTGGATGGAATCGACCTTACCGCCAAAGCCACCACCCACGGTGCCGCCGATAAAGTGCAGCCGCGAGGATGGCATGTTCAACACCTTGGAGGCCGTGCCCAGCGAGAAAAACAGCGCCTGCGTACCGGTGTAGCAAACGAAGCGACCGTTCTGTTCGGGCGCAGAAATCGCGCCGCACGTTTCAATGGGTGCTTGCTCAATCGGCGACATCTGGTGGCGCGACTCCACCACGTGGTCTGCGGTTTTCATAGCCGCATCCACATCACCAAAGCGCAGCTTTTGGTGGTCGTATTTGCCGTGATAAATAAAGGCGTTGCCGGGATATACATCGCATACGGTGGGCGCGCCGGGCTTCAGCGCCTCTTCCACATCGTGCACATGGGGCAGCACCTCCCAGTCCACCTGCACAGCTTTAACGGCAGCTCGGGCTTCAGCTTCTGTGTGGGCAATCACAGCGGCCACGGGCTCGCCGACATAGGCGACCTTTTTGTCCGAGAGAACCGGTTCATCATCCAAACCGAAATCAAGCAGCGCCAGCAGCGTGTTGAGGTTGGTGGGTACATCCGCCCCGGTCACGATGCGCACCACGCCGGGCATCCCTTGCGCTTGCGACGTGTCGATGCGGCGGATGCGGGCATGATGGTGCGGCGAGCGCACGTAGCGCATGTGCAGCAAGCCATCGAACAGATTGTCATCGAAGAACGGCGAACGCCCTGTCACATGACCTTCGATATCCTGACGGCGAGCGCGTTTGCCGATCTCGTTGAGGTTTTCGTCGCGCTCGTCAGCAAAGAACTCTTTGCGGAATTCAAATGTGTTGGTCATGCCGATGCCGCCCCACTAGGGTTTTGGGGGCCATGCGCCACTTGCAGGATGGCCTCGATGATCGGCTCATAACCGGTGCAACGGCACAGATTGCCGGAGATGCCCTCAATCACTTCCTCACGCGTTGGGTTCGGGTTGCGCTCCAACAAAGCGCGGGCGGAAACCAACATGCCAGGTGTGCAGTAGCCGCACTGCGCAGCGAAATTCTCCATGAAGGATTCTTGCAGCGGGTCGAGTTGTGCGCCATTAGCAAGGCCGCCAGCGGTGCCCACGGTTTTGCCATCCACCGTTTCAGCCAGGACAAGGCAGGACAGCTGTGTTTCCCCATCAATGGTCACCGTGCAGGCCCCGCAGGTGCCTTGGCCGCATCCATATTTAGGGGTCAAATCACCCACGCCGCGGCGCAGAAAGTCCAGCAGGTTTTGCCCAGGGTCCGTGAAGGCAGCTGTGGGCATGCCGTTCAGTGTCAGGTTGACGGGCTTCTTTTTGGGTGTTTGCTGGGCCATCAGCGGCCTCCCATGGATTGCAGAAGGCGGCGCAGATGCACGCCTGCCACTTGGCTGCGATACCAACTGGTGGCCAACGGATCGGTCGGTGGGTTGAGGCCTTCCACAGCCACTTGAACGGCACGCTCGATCGTCGATTCATCCAACATTTGGCCTTCTAGAACGCGCTCAACGCCACTACCGCGCATGGGACGATCGCCCATTGCGCCCCAAGCCACGCGTGCTCCGGAAGTACGCCCACCTGATTGCGGGGCATGCACAGCAATCGATAGCACAGACACACCTTTCGGCTTCACGCGGCTGACTTTCAAAAACCCGAAGGTTCCCGTTGAAGGGCGCGGGATCTCGATAGAAGCCACCAAACCAGAGGGCCGCTCGCGCTCACGCAACACATCATCGATAGGCCGTGCGCTGCCTGACCCACCCGCCATTGTGACCTGCGCACCCAGCGCCAGAAGTGCGACTGCGAAATCACCATAAGGGTGCGGGGCAAAGATGTTGCCACCAACCGTTCCCATGTTGCGCACTTGTGGTCCGCCAATTTGACGCGCCACGGGGTGCAGAAAATCAAGTTCACGCTGGTTCAAGATTTGCGCCATTGTGACGCCGGCGCCGACTGTGATCCGGTCGCCCATGGTGCGAATATCAGTCAGCGCGGGGTCTGTGGCACGGATCAAACGAGCCGGTGCCTCACCGGCGTTTACATCACGCATAAGCACGGTGCCGCCACCCATATAAGCGCTGTCAGCGTTCATCTGGCGCGCAGCGTCGGCGAGCGTCGGCACGGTCTGCACATCCGTCATTGTGCCGTCTCCTGGGCAGAATTTTGGGTCAGACCCATTGTTTCGCGGATCGCGTCAAAGCCGCCTTGGTAGACGCCTTCCGATACGAGTGTTTTCAGTTCCGCTTCACGCCCCTTGGGCGTATCGAAGCGGCTTTCCCAGCTCCAGAAGGTCCAGTCGCCATCGGTGACCGGTGTCAGGCGGACATGGGCTACATAATTGAGAAGCGGAATTGGTGTGTCCTCTAGGCAGTAGGAGAACGCCATATCGATATCCGATAGCGTTAGCAGGCGCTCGCGCAGCTCCGATCCATCGGCCAGCTTAAAGCGGCGCACGCACCCCACCATGTCCGATGGATTGGCCCGCTCAATCGCGCTTTGCGCAACGGCTGGGTGCCATTCCTCGTGGCCGTTAAAGTCGCGTAGAATTGCCCACACATCCTCAACAGGCGCTGCGATGATCGTGCTTTTGACCACTTTCACCATGGTACGTTTACACCGCCAGCTGCCGTTTGAGGGCTGAGAAGCCGGCCTGAAACACGCCATCGCCAATGCCGTCTACCAGGCCTTCTGCCTCGGCATCATCACATTCAAACTCCGCGCTCCACTCAGCAAAGCACTTGTCACCATCGGTGATGGGGGTAAGCCGCAGCGTTGCCACATAGTCAGTCAGCGGCATCGGGCTTTCTAAGATCGAATAGGTGCAAAACATGTCGTAGTCCGACAGGCCAAGAAGCTGCTCGCGGATACGCTCACCGTTTTGCAGGTGAAAGTCGCGGATACAGCCCACCTTGTCTGCTGGTTCGCCATTTTCAATACGGCTGTCGCGGATGGATGGGTGCCAGCGTGGCAGGCCGTTAAAGTCGCGTACGCGCTCCCAGACCTTGGCTGCCGGCACATCAATGACCGAGGAGATATAGACGCGAGCCATCTATTTTTTGCCCCCATCTTTGCCAGAGTCTTTGGCGGAATCCTTGCCTTGGCCTTTGTCTGATCCGCCATCACCAGAGGAAGCTTTTCCTTTAGCAACTTCATTGGCCACGCGCTGCATGTCGGACGCTTCGCGGATCAGCCCGCCCTGTTTGGACAGGTTCGCTCCATCAATACCGATATCAGCCAACAGATCGTCGATCAGCGGGGCCTGAACGCGGTAGCGTAGGGCGGAGTTGATCACCTCATCTGTTGGAGAACCGCTGCCAGGACTGCCGGAGGTGCCACCTACACCGCCGCCATCCAGTTGCATGATGCGGATGTCCTGGATTTTTTCCAGCGGCTTGACGCTGGCGGCGACAATGCCTTCCACATGCTCCAGCATTTTGCGGCGGAACAGCGATGCGCGGGCAGGGTCGGTAAGCACGTTTTCTGCCTCGTTGATAAGGCGTTGTGCTTCGGCTTCCACCGCAGCGCGCATCTTCTGTGCTTCGGCCATATGCTTGGCTTCTGCGGCAGCTTTTTCCGCCATCAGCACGTCGATAGACTTTTTGCGGTTGGCCGCTTCGGTCTCGCGCACGGTCTGCACTTTTTCTTCTGCTTCGGCGGCCTGAGCACGCGCTGCATCGGCCTCGGCACGGGCAGCACTTTCTTCCAGCGACTTTTGGTACAGCACGATGGCTTTTTCCATCTGTACTGTTTCCACATCGCGCTCGCGCTCCACTTCCAAGCGGCGACGCTCGGTTTCGTGGCCAATGCGGATTTCGTCCAGTCCACGCTCAGAGGCAACGCGGGCGCGCTCCACCTCTTCTTGGCTGGCGATCTCAGCTTCGCGCAGCATCTGTATACGGGCAACTTCCAGCTGCTCCAGCGAACGGCGACGCTCCAGCTTTGCGGCTTGGATTTCCCGGTCGCTGCTTACCTCGGCTGTTTCGACCGCTTGGCTTGCTGCAATCTCGGCTTGCTTCACGCTGGCTTTTGCCGTCGCACGCTCAGCATCCACCGTTTTGCTCTGGGCGATGCGGGCCTGCTCGATGGCTTCATCAGCGGCAATCCGTGCCGCATCGATAGCCTTGTTGCGCTCAATCTCCAGGTTTTGCGTTGCCTCATCGGCAGCAATGCGGGTCGCGGCAATCTGCTTCTCGCGGGCGATACGTGCCGCCTCAACGGCCTCGCTTGCGGCAATCTCAGCAGCTTCAACAGCCTGCTTGCGGTCGATTTCCAACTCGCGCACGCGTTGATCTTCTGCGATCCGGGCTTCGGAAACATCCGCCGCCTGTAGGATGCGAAGCCGCTCGGTCGCCTCACGAGAGGTGATCTCAGCTTCCTCAAGCGATTTCTGGCGGGCAATCTCGCGCTGCTTGATGTCTTCTTCGCCCTTGATGCGGGTTTGGGCCAACAAAAGGTCTTGTGCCATGCGGCGTTTTTCGTTCGCCTCGTTGGCTTCAATCTCAGCCTGGCGCACTGATTTCTGCCGTTCGATCTCCAGTTCCTGGGTCTCGCGGTCCTTGGCGATGCGTGCCTCGGTGACGGCCTTTTCTTGAGCAATGCGGGCGCGCTCGGTTTCTTCACGTGCAGAGATTTCTTCTGCTTCGATTTCTTTTTGGCGTGTGATCTCTAGCGCCTGGGTCTCTTTCTCGTTGGCTATACGCGCCTCAGTGACCGCGCGTTCTTGAATGATGCGCGCTGTCTCGGTTGTTTCACGCGCTGCGATTTCTTCAGACTCAATATCCTTCCGGCGAGCAATCTCACGGCCACGAATTTCACGCTCGGAGGCGATCCGCGCTTCAGCAATACCCTTCTCATTTGCAATGCGCGCCTTCTCGATTGCTTCTCGGGCACTGATTTCCGCGCTTTCGGCTTCGGTTTCACGCTCGGCTCGCTCTTTGGCCAATTCAGCGCGCTGCTGTGCGCGGTGGAACTCAACTTCGCGTTCCTGTGCAAGGCGCGCGCTTTCGCTTTCGCGCTCAATATCCAGCGCTTGCTTTTCTGCTTCCAAATTACGCGCGCGGATTTTGATCATTGAGTCCTGTTCAATGTCGTTGCGCAGCTTGCGGCGTTCCTCAATGTCTTTGATCAGCGAGGTCAAACCTTCAGCATCAAAGCGGTTGGAAGGGTTGAAGTATTCAAGCGCAGTCTGGTCGATATCGATGATTGCCACTGATTCCAGCTCAAGGCCGTTCTTCGCCAGATCTTCCTGCGCCACCTGACGAACCCGCTCCACATAGCTGTTGCGGTTTTCGTGCATGCCCGCCATTTCCATTTCAGCGGCGATGGTGCGCATGGCGCTTTCAAACTTGCCCGACAAAAGCCCGTGCAGGTTCTCTGCTTCCAACGTGCGGCGGCCCAGCGTGGACGCGGCCATCGCCACCGACTCACGATCCTGGCGTACGCGAATGTAGAATTCAGCTTCCACATCGACGCGCATGCGATCTTTTGTGATCAACGCCTCATCCTTGATGCGGCTGACCGCCAAGGGCAGGGTGTTCATGTTGACCGGAGTGTCGTCGAATCGGCCAGACGAACGCGCCACCATCAATCACCACTTTTTCGCCTAGGAAACCGGTGCGGACAAACGCCACTTCTTTGGTGGAGCGCTTGTACAGCCACTGCATCACCCAATAGATGATCGCGATGACGATTACCGCCACGATCAGCCACAAAATGAGCTGTCCTATCAACTGTCCGGTCATGGTCTATCTCCCATTCCGCTGCTTGTTTCAGCGACCCTTGATGCGCTTGAACGCGCGTGTTTGTTCTGTCAGTGCCACTTCGGTTGGCAGCCGCTCCATGGAGCTGGCGCCGTAAAAACCGTGGCAGGTTTGCGAGTTTTTCAGCACGAAATCGGCATCTTCCGGCATTGAGACCGGGCCGCCATGCACCAAGATGATCGCGTCTTTGTTCACTTTAAGTGCCGCTTCGGCCCATTCGTCCACGAGCCCTGGACATTGCTCCAGAGTGAAGGCGGTATCTGCGCCAATGGCGCCGCCGGTGGTCAGACCCAAATGCACCACGATGACGTCAGCCCCGGCGTTGGCCATGGCCTCGGCGCTTTCTGGGCTGAACACATAGGGTGTGGTCAGCATGTCGCGCTCGTTGGCCAGCTTGATCATATCAACCTCATGGCCAAAACCCATGCCTGTTTCTTCCAGGTTCGCGCGGAAGGTGCCGTCGATGAGCCCGACGGTTGGAAAGTTCTGCACGCCGGAAAAACCAACGCGCTTAAGCTCATCCAAAAACACCGGCATCAGGCGAAACGGATCAGTGGCGCACACCCCTGCCAAAACGGGTGTGTGCTTCACAACCGGCAGAACCTCGCCTGCCATCTCCATCACCA
This sequence comes from Pseudomonadota bacterium, assembly GCA_039814945.1. GTDB lineage: Bacteria > Pseudomonadota > Alphaproteobacteria > Rhizobiales > MH13 > MH13. Next base: position 214,969 of record JBCCAF010000006.1, on the reverse strand, counting down.
CAGCGTTGGCATCGCCATAGGGCATGAGGCCGGCCAAGCTGCCGCGACCGGCCATGCGGTAGCGGCCAGAGTTGTAGATAACGATCAGGTCGATGCCGCCTGCCTCTTCGCACTTGGCCGACAAGCCCGTGCCGGCGCCACCGCCGATAATGGGCTCGCCATTGGCGATGAGTGTGCGAAATTTTTCCAAGATTTGATTGCGCGGTATCATTTGCTTGCTCGTTTTCCTCTTACAGGGCGGCCGCCATGCAGTGCGCGATAGGCATCAGCAATAGTGGCGGCAAAAGATGGATCGTTGATGTGGTCAGGCACGCTGATCAACTGACGATTGGATGTCGCCCGCACGGTCGATTTCAGCGCGCCGAACAGCGCTTTGTTGGCGTCTGGATCATAGAAAGCTTGGCCTGGCGCATCGAGCGCCGACACGCCACCTTCGGTGAGGTAGAAACGCACCTGGCCTTCCATTTCGTTCAGGCGGTCGCCAATCCAACGGCCAATCGCATCACACTCTTCGGGCGTGGTGCGCATCAGCGTCACCTGCGGATTGTGCTCGTAAAAGGTGCGATGCTTGAACTTGTCGGGCACAGTTTCTGGTGCGCCGAAGTTCACCATGTCGGTTGCGCCAACGGAGCCGATGTAGGGCATGCGCGTGCGGATAACGGCACCGAAGCGATCTTCGGTCGCCGGGAACACGCCTCCGACCAGCATGTCGCAGATTTCCGTGGTGGTGATGTCGATAACCCCGGCCACTTTGCGCGAGTCGATGAGCTTTTCCATCGATTGGCCACCAATGCCCGTGGCGTGGAATACCAGGCAATCGGCTTCATCGTTGAGATGACTGACAATCTGCTGGACTGCCGGTGTCGTTACCCCAAACATCGTGAGGCCGACGGCAGGCTTGCTGGCGCGTTTTTCAATGGTCTCGCGGCGGCCCTGCACCATACCAACCATAGCGTTGGCTGCGTTGCCCAACACTTCCTGCGTGAGTGCGTTAAGGCCCTGCACATCGGCAACAGAGTGCATGAGTGTGATGTCTGATGGGCCAACATATTGGGCCACTTGGCCCGAGGCGACGGTAGAAACAATCAGCTTAGGCACACCAACAGGCAGCGCACGCATCGCTGGTGCCACCATAGCTGTACCGCCAGAGCCGCCTGCTGACAAAACACCCGCAATCCCTGATTGACGTTCGATCCAGCGCTCAAAGGCCAGCACCATGCCAGCCACCGATGTACCGCGATCGCCTGTGAACACGCCCGAGGCACCACGTGGATGGAACGCAGCGATCTGGTGTGCTGGAATCTCAGCGCCTGAATGGCTGCCGGAGGTCGAAAGGTCTGCCATGCGTACTGCCAAACCGGCGGCTCGGATAATGTCGCGCATGTAGCGCAGTTCTTCGCCCTTGGTGTCGAGCGTACCGGCCACCAGAATCACGCTTTCACCCGGTGAGGTGAGGGGGCGTATGTCTACCTGGGCAACGCTGGCTGTGGTGGGAATGGATGCGGTGGCAACGCGCGCCAACCGTTCGAGCTGGTCAACGGGAACCGGCTTTGACCAGCGGTTGGGAATGGCGGGGTTGGAGTTGTAAATCTTGGTGGCGTGGCTGGCTTGAGCGGGTGAGGCATCTGGGCCAGCACCGTGGGTTTCCGGCTCTGGCGTGTCGTCATGGGCATGGCGGCCCACGCCCAAAAGGCGCTGTTGGAGCTCGCGGTCGCCTGCCAGTTGGCCAGCAGGCGCTTTCTGTGCGACGCGACCATTGACCATGATGGCCACTTCATCAGCCACCTCGCAGGCAACGCCGATGTTCTGCTCGATAACGAGCACGTCCATGTCGCCTTCTTCTCCCAGCCGCAGGAGCATTTCTTCGACCTGATCGACGATGACGGGGGCAAGACCCTCCGTCGGCTCATCCATCACCAGCAGGCGAGGGTTGGCCAAAAGTGCGCGCGAGATGGCCAGCATCTGTTGCTCACCACCCGATAGTTGTCCACCACCATTGCTCTTGCGCTCCGCAAGGCGCGGGAAGGTGGAATAAACCCGCTCCACCGTCCATGCACCGCCCTTTTTAGCGAGCATTTTGAGGTGTTCGTCGACTGTAAGCGAGGGCCATAATCGGCGGCCCTGCGGCACATACCCAACGCCCAAAAGCGAGATTTCAGTGGGGTCCTTGCCGACCAGTGACTCACCATCAAAGGTGATTGAGCCGCTGGCAACTGGGACAAGGCCCAAAATGGCTTTGCAAAGCGTGGTCTTGCCCATGCCATTGCGGCCAACCACTGACAACACGCCGGAGTCCAGCCGCAGATCAACGCCCTGCAGCGCGTGTGAAGCGCCGTAGTAGACATTCAATCCGCTGACTTCCAGAGCGGCGGGGCCGCGTCGGCTTGCTGGCGCCATCACTCGTCTCCGTGTCCGAGATAAAGCGCCTGCACTTCAGGATCGTTTTCGATTTCCTCAGGCGTGCCTTCTTTAAACACACGGCCGTTGTGCATCATGGTCACGCTTTCCGCCACGCGCAGAGCAACGTCCATGTCATGCTCGATGATGACGTAACCAATGTGACCGGGCAGCGATGTGAGGATGGTGATCAGCTCAGTACGCTCTGTCGGCGAAAGGCCAGCGGCAGGCTCATCGAACAGGATCAGGCGCGGCGCACCGGCGAGCGCAAGTGCGATTTCCAGTTGGCGCTGTTGGCCGTAGCTGAGCTCAGAAACAAGCGTGTCAAAAACATCGGTCAGGTTTACCGCTTCAATCAGCTCCTCCACCCGTAGACGCAGTGGATCATTGCGGCGGGTGCGAAACAGCGAAAACCGCCCACGCGAAACGCCGCGGCAAGCCAGGTACACATTGTCGGACACAGTAAGCCCACCAAACAACAAGCTAATCTGATAGGTGCGGCGCAGGCCTCGGCGGATGCGCTCGTAAGCTGGAAAGCGCGACACATCCTCACCAAACAGGCGAATGGTGCCGCTGGTGGGGAAAAAGTCACCGGTGACGCAGTTGAACAGGGTCGTTTTGCCAGCCCCGTTGGATCCCAGCACTGCACGCCGCTCGCCGGAGCTTACCGTCAGCGTGATATCGGAAATAGCGGCCAGTGCGCCGAACATTTTTGTAACGCCGCGCAGCTCCAAGGCGTTGCCCGAGCTAACCGATCCAATGCCGTTGGATGGTGCGGGGACGGCGATGACATTCATGTCCCGTCCCCCCCTGTTAGTGGATCGCTGCGACGGTCGCGCCGCGCCTTCCAACGGTCCCAAAGGCCGAGCACACCATCAGGCGACCAGTAAACGATTGCCAGAAAGCCGAGGCCGATCAGCAAGTTGAAACGCTCGGATGATAGCCCAACAGAGAACAGGAAGTCGGGCGCAAAGGTGCTGAGCACCACATAGATTATTGCGCCAATGAATGAACCAATGGGCCGCCCAATGCCGCCGATAACGGCTATAACCAGGATGTCGATGACCGCTGGGATGCCTGCTGTGCCTGGGGCCACTTGCGCGTTTTGCCAAACCAGCAAAATGCCACCAACAGCAGCGATAATGCTGGCAAAGGTGTAGGCTGCGATGCGGTGTGCGATCACATTGTAACCCAGCGCTGCCATGCGGCGCGGGTTGTCGCGCACCCCCTGCAGCACAAGGCCAAAGGGCGCGCGCGATACATACACCACGGCCAAATAGGCCAAAAACGCGCAGCCCAGAGTGAGGTAGTAGAAGGGTACTGGATTGCGCCAATCCACGCCAAACAGCTGTGGTGGCACCACCAGGTTGAACCCGGTGTAGCCGTTAAAAATGCCGTAATTTTGCCGAGTGAAATAGAAGAACGCCGAGGCAATCGCCAGCGTGATCATGATGGTGTAGATGCCCTCGGTGCGCACAGCCAGCGCGCCAACAAGCGTGCCAAAAATGGTCGCCACGAGGATGGCTGCCGGGATGTAAATCCACCAGGGCATGCCAAGTGATAGCTCTGCGATGCCCGAAACGCCGAAGATGGCCACCATGTAACCCGCCATGGCTGCAACCGACATCTGGATCAGGCTGACCATGCCGCCATAGCCGGCAAGGAACATGAGCGACAGGGCAATCATGCCCAAAATGAACGTCCAACCGAACACTTGGAACAGCACAAAATCATTGGCCACCGCTGGCATCAGCAGCAAGACAACACCCAACACCCATGCTGCGGCGGGAACGCGCTCATACCAACTTGAGGTTCTGGAGGCGTCGCGGGAGATATTGGGGTTTTCGATCACAGCCATGGCTTAGCGTGCGTCTCCCAACAGGCCTTGCGGGCGGAAGGCGAGGACAATTGCCATGATGAGGAAGGTGAAAACCACCGAATAGGTGGGCGCGTAAACCAGGCCTAACTGTTCAGAAAGCCCGATGATGAGCGCGCCAATAGCAGCGCCTGGGATCGAACCCATGCCACCAACGATCACCACGACAAGGGAAGCAAGCAGAAAGCGGGTGTCCTCGCCAGGGCTGAGCGATTGAAACGTGCCACCCACAATGCCTGCAATGCCCGCCAGGCCCGCGCCGAACGCAAACACACCAAGGAAAATGTACTGAATGCGCACGCCCGAAGCGGCCAACATTTCACGGTCGTCCACACCCGCGCGCACAAACATGCCAAGCTTGGTGCGATTGAGCAGGAGCCACATGCCAATGCCGATCACAATGGCCGCCAGCAGGATGGCGATACGCACCGCTGGGTAGCGTAGGTAGACGATTTCGCCCGAGTCGCGAATGGACGATATGATCGGCAATGTGGCAGGGCCGGACAGAAAATCTGGCGCGAAAATGGTGTAGCTTTGACCGCCCCAATACCACAACATCAAGTCGGCCAAGACAACCGATATGCCGATGGTGACCATTGTCTGACGTAGATCCTCGCCGTCCATGCGGCGGAACACCTGGTGCTGCAGAACGATGCCGACGATGGCGACAATGATGAACACAATCGGGAAAGCCAGGAGCCAGGAGCCTGTGAACTCAGAAATCTCAAAGCCGAGGTACCCGCCCAGCAGATACAGCGAGCCATGCGCTAGGTTGACGTTGCGCATGAGGCCGAAAATGAGCGTGAAGCCCGACGCCACCAGAAAGTAGAGTGCACCAAGGGTCACGCCGCCAAAAATGGCATTGAGGAAGATGCGTTTGCGGCCAAGCACTTCTTCTAAGCCCGGGGGCCAGGGCGCAAAAATCAGCCATAACACCACCGCCGCTGCTAGCAGAATGATGAGGGACCAAATTGGACGTCGGGATGCAAAAGCAATCATCGGCGCAGCGCTCTCCTTTGCGACGAAGCTAACGCGGTGGTCTAGCCGGGGTCATACCCGACAGTCTGTTGATTGCGCTTTTCGTCGGCAAAAGATCACGCAGCTGCGGTTGCATTGCAGAGCGCAGTGTTTTGGACCGTTTCGATTGTGCGCTGCACCCTAACAAAGGCTGCAAATTCATGAATTTGCGCGTTTTTTGGTCAGTTGCACAGCTGATCTATCCGCAGGCAATCAGAAGGGATTGGCCACATCAATGGACTGCACAGAGCGGCGATAATTGGATGGCGGAACCACGCCATTGGAGATGAAAAAGCGTGAGAAGCTGGCTTGACTGGAGAACCCAAGGTCCAGGCCAATGTCAGACACTGGAGCCTGTGTAGCGCTGAGTTGCTCAATCGCCCGCTCCATACGCAAAGCATTGAGATAGAGGTTGGGTGTGAGGCCAATCTGATTGCGGAACAGCTTGTAAAAATGGGGGCGAGACAGCCCAACTTCACGGGCGATGAAGTTGAGCTCAAACTCGCCACCCAGATTGTGCTGGATAAGGCGCACGGCATTGCGAATGCGAAAATCAGGTGCTGCGCCGGTTGGGCCGGTGAAAGATGAACCCTTCTCAGTCCACTGCCATGACTGGTCATAGGCTGCTTGCGTCAGCGTGCATAAACGATCTTCAAGCAGAGGATCATCCATATCGTGATCCAGCATAACCCGCGCCGTTTCAGCAACGAGACGAGCCAAATGGTCTGTGACTTCGATGCCGGGGCGGCCAAAGCGCATGGAGGCGGACACTTGGCGTGCAACCTCCAAAAACCAGCCAGGCCGTATGTAAAGCACAAGCGCCAGTGTCGGAGCACTGTCGTCCAAGGGTTCGTAATAGTGCGCCTGCCAAGGGCTAACCGCCGCTGCCTGACCAGGAGAAATCGGCGAGCAGTGGTCCTCCGTCACCATCTGTCCGGCAGGGCCGGCCACATGGAAGATAAGATGGCCTTCACGATGCCCGTGCGGTGCCATCTTTTTATCCATGGAATAAAGGCATACGCGTCCAAATGCGCCGTGAAAGACAGCAATCGCTGTGCTCATTGTTTCCACCCTTTCAGCATTTTGCTGATACTTTTTCTTTTTTAAGTAGGTTCCCTTAGCCCGCAAGGAAGGTCAAGGTCGTTTCGCCCGAATACGCTTTCAGAGCGCTTGGTCGAGCAGTGCGCGATAGTCTGCCTGTGTGGCGTGGCGCGGGTTGGTGAGGTTGGCCGGGTCGGCCGCTGCACGCTCTGCAACGTGGTCAAGGCGTGCGGAATCGATCTCCAGACTGGTCAGTGTTTCAGGTAAACCCAGGCGGCTGCTTATGGTGGATAGCGCATCCACCACATGGTTCTGGCCGGGTAGGGCCATTGCTTCCACGATCCGTTCATATTGGCTGCCAACCGCGGGGGCGTTGAACGCAAGCACCGGGCGCATCACCGCTGGGTGAAGGCGCCCATGGGCCAAGTTGATGTCGCAGGCTGCCTGTGTAGCGCGTGCCAACGCTTCCACACCGCCAAGACCTTTTTGGGAAGCAAGGCCTGCGTTGAGGGCAACGGCCAAAAGCTCGCGGTGTGCATCTAGGTTGCCGTGCTCGGCAACTGCGCGCTCCAAAAAGAGGGCTGAGCGGCGGATGCCCTCTAAGGCGATGCCATCGGCTGGTGGGTTGTAGGCGGTGGCCAAAAAGGCCTCCACACAATTGGTCAAGGCATTGAAGCCGTTGGCGGCCAGTGTCTGTTTATCGGAGTCCAACGTCATTGTCGCATCGCAGAGGATGGCGGCAGGCAGGGCGGCTGTTCTGGGTTTGGTGATGCCTGGCATGTGAACGGGGCCAAGGCCCACAGTCGCCACGGTGGTGGGGATAGCGATCAGCGGGTGCGCACGAGCGCCGGTGTGCTTTGCCGCTAACAGCCGACCGAAGTCCATAGCCGTTTTGCCGCCGATGCTGATGATGGAGTCGCACTCGCCAGCGCTTAGCACCTGGGTTGCTGCACTTAGTCGGTCAGCACTCACGCTGTGCGGCAACTTGGGAAAGGACGTGAGCACCACGTCGGGTGACATGGCGTCTTCAATGCGGGTCAGCGTTTGCCCGTAACGCCCGTCTGCATCGGTAAGCAATAGGGGCCGTCGCGTGGTCAGCCTGCGCATCGCTTCTGGCAAAGCGTCTTCCAATACCCCGTCGGCGAAGTGGACGCGGGTAAGAAACGTGATCAATGACATTCTCGGTCCCTCCCCAATGGCTCAGATCTCTTGTTGGATCTGTTCAAGGCTTAGGCGGTTAGGAGACAGGTCGTTGGGCGGCCTGCTTATCAGTGCAGAAAGCTCGTATTTGGCCGCTTATCTGAAGGCGCGCAGCTAGTGCATTTTCGTTGGCCAAAATGAACAAGGCCGGGCAATTGCCCGGCCTTGTCGTGTGTTGCTTGCGTTAGCCAGCGCCGCCTAGCGCGGTGCAGTCTGGCGTGTCGCGCGAGGGAAGCCCCATCGCCCGGAACTCCTCAGCGGTCATGCCGAGCGTTTGGTTCACGCCTTCTTGGGTTGCCACCAACTGGTTGGTGAGGCCGCCTTCGCCATCTTCAACAACTTCGTTGATGAACACGGTTCCAGTTGCCTGACGGTTCTCGTTCAGCTCAACCACGCCAAGCGGTGTTTCGAGCGCAAGAGCACCCAGCGCAGCTTGGAAGGCCTGTGCATCTTCAACGTTGCCGTCAACTTCGTTGAGGGCTTCGATGGCAGCAAGAGCGGCCACGTAGTAGCCCACGCCGAACAGCGATGGAGCTGGGAAGCGCTCATCTTCAGGGAAGGCTGCCTGATAGCGGGCTACATACTCTGTCCATGCCGGATCGGTGTTATCCACCGCCAGAGGGCCGGACGTTGGCGTGCCGATCAACGCATCTTTGGCGCGACCGCGTGAGGTGAGAACGGTCTGGTCAGCCATGATGGTACCGCCGATCAGGTTCGTTTCCGAGCCGGCCTGCTGGTACTGGTTGAGGAAGTTGATGGCATCTGTACCACCCACGCCCAGATAGATCGCATCAACATCATCTGGCAGAGCAGCAATCACGCCACCAAAGTCTGACGAGCCAAGCGGCACCCAGAAACGTTCCACGATTTCGCCACCAGCGCGGCAGAAATCAACAGCAAAGCCGAGGAAGTTGGTGTAGCCGAACGAATAGTCAGCTGCGACGGTTGCAACACGTGTCCAACCATTTTCTTCGACAACATAGGAACCGAGGCCTGCGCCCCATTGGGCTCCATCCAGGTTGAAGCGGAAGAAGTTATCCGCTGGATCAACCCAGGTTGTTTCCAGGGCACCGGAAATGCCGTTGATGATCGTCACATCCGGCACTGTTTTTGCGTAATCGCGCAGTGCAATGCCTTCGGAGCCGGACAGTGGGCCAAGGATGATGTCCACGCCATCTTGCTCAACCAATTTGCGTGCTTGGCGCACGGCGGTGTCGGGCGTGGTATCGGATGGTGCCACAATGTACTCGATGGTGCGCCCGCCAGCTTCAAAGCCAACCTCTTCCAATGCCATCTCAACATTGCGCACGCCATCAGCGCCGCCTTCGGCAAACGCGCCTTCCAGCGCAACCAAAATGCCGATGCGAATGGGGTCGTCCTGAGCCACAGCAATGGCTGGAACGGAGATTGATGAGGCCAAAACGGCCGCAAACAACGCCTTTTTCATGGGTATCCTCCCTATGCACAGAGCAGGCTAAACTTCTTGTGGTCGCCGAATCTGCCGCCTGCTGCAAAAGCGTCCAGCAACTACCCAGACAGTAAGCGAGCTGCCAGGGCGCAGCGATGACCTGAGGTTTTCCGCAATACCCCAGGGTCTCTTTTATGGCCGTATTGTTGCGGCTGATTGACCTTGTTCGCAGTAACGTGATTGAGAAGCAGCTGGCGAGCACCGCGCATGGACAGTGCTTAGTCTGATTTTGTCTGCCTGTTTCACTAGGGCTCTGTGAAGATGCGTCCTTTGCCCCTTTTTGAAGGGGTGTCGCGAAACGACCGGCGGTGCACCCGCCATATGGTGTCTTTGGAGAGCCATGAGTTTAGGTGGCCGGGAAAAGTGATCTCAGATAGCCGGTTCAGTACTGCGGCTTTGTCGGAAACCAGTCTGGTTTTGCCTCATTCAGATAGGCTCCAGTGATTGTATCAACCTTGAAGCGGGCTAGCTGCGCTTCGTCAGGCTCAACGCCCAGACCAGGCGCACCGGGGACTTCGAAGGCGCCTTGGTTCAGGCACGGTGGTTGGTCCGATACATCGCTCGCTAGATATGCCCGCTCCGTATCGATAGCCAAACTCATGTTCGGGATCGATGCTGCCAGATGAATGTAAGATGCCTGACTGAACGCTAATTCAGCACCGGAGTGCAGGCCGACTTGGATGCCGTGCGCTTCGCAGATCCCAGCCGCCTTGATCACTTGCCATAGGCCACCAGCCTGGTGCGGATCGAGCAGCACGTAGTCAGCGGCGCCCAGTTTGGTGATGGTGCCAACATCTTGCAGCGTATAGGCGCTCTCATCCAGCGCGATGGGAACCGGTTGTGATGCTCGTAGAGCGGCGGTGCCGACAAGATCATCAAGCTCCAACGGTTGTTCGACATAGGCCGGGTCGTAGCTCTTCAGTTTTTCCAATTGGCGTTTGGCGGTCCCCGGGTTCCAGGCGCCGTTCACATCCAGTCGCAACCCGTCATTTCCGATGGTTTCTCTGGCCGCTTGGGCCAAGTCCAAATCGCTGTCCTCATCGAAGCCAATCTTGACTTTGAAGTCGCGATAGCCCTCTCCGGCGAACGTCTTCAATTGCTCACGCAGATCAGTTGGATGTCTTGTGAACGTGTAGGCTGCGGCGCGCACCTCCTCACGCCAACGGCCACCCCACAGCGCCCAAAGGGGTTGCTTGGCGATCTTCCCAAAGGCATCCCACATCGCCATTTCCAATGCGGCGATAGCCATCACAGCCGCGCGCTTATGATGATAGTATCCCGCACCCATCACCTTTCGAAAAAGCTGCTCGGCATTCGAAACCGGCATGCCAACAGAAAGCTCCGCAACGCGCTCAAAAGCGGCAGGCACCGTATCGATCAGGCACTGCGTTTCTCCCCACCCTTGCGTGCCGCATTCTGTTTCTATTCGGCAGATCAATCGTGTGGTGCCATCGCGGACGCCCGATCCCCATTGGATCACTTCAGTGAAGGGTACTTTGACAAGCTGATGCTGAACGGTGGTGATGCGCATGGACTGATTCCAAAAACTCGTTGACTTGAAACTAAGTTCCAATTTAATGAAATTGCTAAGGGGAAACGCGCTTCATGCCAAGGACCAAATTGAATACCGTCGATGAAACGACCGATGTCGCGGGCGCGCAGCCGGGCATGCAGGCGTTGGTGCGCGGTTTGCGGATCCTCGATCTGATAGCTGAAGCGCGCGGTCCGATGCGCTTCACGACGCTGCTTGAGGGGTCAGGTCTGCCCAAGGGCACGTTGCATCGCATTCTTCAGACGCTGATCGATGAGCGCTATGTGCGCCTCACGGCACGCGACCAGAGCTACACGCTTGGCTCAAGGCCGTTTCAGCTTGCGCACAGGGTTTGGGATCAGTTTGATCTAAAGGGGGCGGCGGAGCCGGAGCTTCTGCGCCTTTCCTCGCTCTCCAAAGAAGCCGCGCGTCTTGGCATCCTTGATGGCGGGAAGGTCCTCTATATTGATCAACGCGACACACCCCATCAGATAAAGCTCGCCAACGGTGTGGGGTCACGCGCTGCCGTGCATGCCACGGCGTTGGGCAAGGCGATGGCGGCACATATGAGCGCTGCCGAACGCCGCGACCTTATTTCCGATACCGATTTGACGCCTTTCACCGACCAAACCATCATTCAACCGGGTGATCTTGATCAGCAGCTCAACATCATCAAGGCCCGCGGCTATGCCGTCAGTTGTGGAGAGCAGCATGATGATGTGAATGCTGTTGCAGCCCCCATTCTTGATCACCGTGCCCGGCCCATCGGTGCCGTTGGTATTGTTGGCCCCGCCTATCGATTGCCGGAAGAAAAGCTGCATGCACTAGGGCGTGATGTCATTGAAGCGGCGAGGCGTATAGCGGGGAATGTTGGCGAATTGGCCATGTCTATTGCAGTCAATCCGCGCCCGCTCGGCTTGGTGCGCGACAATATCCAGGTTGCTATTCCTGGTACGGATTTTCTGGCCGAAGGTCCCTTCTGGGATGCGCCCACGGGCCAGCTGCACTGGGTGGATATTTTAGCGCCTTCGGTTATCTCCGCCAATGTTGAAACAACCGAACGCCATGCCCGTCCTATGCCCGAATTGGTTGGGGTTGCGATCCCCAAGCGCTCAGGCGGATTCATCTGCGCGACCGAAACTGGCATTCGTGCGCTAGAGCCAGGTGGCAATGTGGTGACACTTGCCGAACCTGAGGCAGACCGCCCGGGCAACCGATTCAACGATGGCAAATGCGATGCCAAGGGCCGTTTGTGGCTTGGCTCGTTAGCGATCAACACCGAGCCTAACCAGGGCGCGCTATGGCGCTACGATGCGTCCGGTGAGGCCACTCAGATGGTGTCAGGTGTGCACATCTCTAACGGCTTGGGCTGGAGCCCGGACAATAAGACATTCTATTTCACTGACAGTGGGCCGCGCATCATCTGGGCCTATGATTTCGTCCTGGAAGCTGGGACCCTCGGCGAGAGGCGATTGTTCGCCAAAATCGAACCAAATGAGGGCGTGCCAGACGGTCTCTGTGTGGATGCCGAAGGCGGCGTGTGGACGGCCCTTTGGGATGGCTGGGGTGTGCGGCGCTATCGCCCGGATGGCACCGTGGATCGCACGATCATGCTTCCCATTCCGCGCCCCACCAGTTGCACCTTTGGCGGGCCGGACCTTACCACGCTCTATGTAACCTCTGCCCGTATTCGCCTTTCAGCCCAGCAGCTGGATGATGCGCCCCTGTCGGGTAGTATTTTCGCCATTCAAACCGACATCAAAGGACAGCACGACATCCCGTTCGCGGGCTGAACAGGCTGCATAAAGGAAACGCCGATGGCTGATCTTCAAATCACCGGGCTGCACAAGGCCTATGGCAATGTGGAGGTGCTTAAAGACATCAATCTGTCCATCGCGCATGGAGAGTTTGTGGTGTTCGTTGGCCCATCTGGGTGCGGCAAGTCCACCTTGCTACGCATGATTTGTGGGCTTGATGAGGTCTCCTTAGGGTCGCTTGCCGTGGGTGGCGAGATCGTCAACGACGTGCCGTCTTCCAAGCGGGGCATCGCGATGGTGTTTCAGTCTTACGCGCTCTATCCGCACATGAGCGTGGCAGCGAACATGGGCTACGCCCTGAAGCTAGCCAAAACGCCCAAGGATGAGATTGAGCGTCGCGTGCACAACGCCGCCAGCATCTTGAAAATCGAAGACTATTTGGACCGCAAGCCACGGGCTCTTTCCGGTGGCCAGCGTCAGCGTGTTGCGATTGGCCGCGCCATTGTTCGCGAGCCTGAAATTTTCTTGTTCGATGAGCCACTGTCCAACCTCGACGCCGCCCTGCGTGTCGACATGCGCATTGAGTTTGGGCGCCTGAAAGAGCGGCTGGGCACGACGATGATTTATGTGACCCATGATCAGGTCGAAGCGATGACGCTGGCCGACAAGATCGTGGTGATGAACGAAGGGCGCATCGAGCAGGTCGGTAGCCCGATTGAGCTTTATGATCGTCCAGCCAACCGGTTTGTTGCCGGCTTTATTGGCTCGCCCAAAATGAATTTCCTGCCCGTCACCAGTGCAGGTGGCGAGCATAAATTGCCTAGCGGTCGCATTACGCTGCCCGATATGCCTGCAGATGTTGGCGAGGTTGGTGTGCGGCCTGAACATGTGCGCGTCGGCAAAGATGGCATTGCGACTGTCGGCGGCACCATCGTTACCACGGAGCATTTGGGCTCAGACACGTTTGCACTTGTTGATGTTGCCGCCGATCAGCGCCCAGTGATGGTCCGCCTGCCAGGCGAGCAGCGTTTGCCGAGCCGCAGCACTGTGGACCTGACTTTTGACCGCGATGCGGTCTATCTGTTCAGCTCAAATGGCGCCGCTATTCCTCTGAATGATGCGAAAGCTGACGCGGCCTGATGCTGGAACGCTCGGATCATGAAGAGCTGCATCCAGTTGAGATAGAAGCGGCCAGTTACCCGTCTCTGGCGGGGCGCGGTGCAGTGATCACCGGTGGTGGTTCTGGCATCGGCATGTATCTGGTTGAAGCCTTCTGTGCGCAGGGCGCGAAGGTTGGATTCATTGACCGCAATGCCGCAGCAGCCGACCATGTGATCAATGCTTGCACCCAAGTGACGGGCAATGCGCCAAGCTTTGCGCAGGCGGATGTCACCGATATCCAATCGCTTCAAAGCGCTATTGCTGCGCTTCGCGAAGAGATCGGTCCAATAACCACCCTCATCAACAATGCGGGCAATGATGATCGCAAGCCGCTGAGCGATGTGACGCCGGACTACTGGGATGAACGCATGAACGTCAATTTGCGGCATCAGTTTTTTGCTGCGCAAGCCGTTCTCCCCGACATGCAGAGCGCTGGTGGCGGTGTCATCATCCATATGGGCTCCAACAGCTGGATGCAGGGTGCGCCGGGTCTTATATTTTACACCACGGCCAAGAGCGCAATCCTGGGGCTCACTCGTTGTATGGCCCGCGAAGTTGGGGGTGCAAACGTTCGGGTCAACTCCATCGCGCCAGGCTGGATTCTCACCGAGCGGCAAGTGAGCCGCGCTAAGGCGATCTATCAGGGCAAGTTTGACGACTATCTGGAGCGACAATGCCTGAAAGAGTTCCTGCTGCCCCCTGATGTCGCGCGTATGGCGCTTTTTTTGGCTGCTGACGACAGCCGCATGATCACCGGGCAGACCTTCATTGTTGATGGCGGTGTTGTCTGATCAATATTTGATCGGATTTTTTTGGAACGTAGTTTCAAAAAACTATTGCGCGTGATGAAAACCCTTGCTAGCCATATCATGGAACCGAGTTTCAAAAAGAATCCGGTCGTCCAATCCACCGGGAGGAATCCATGTCTATCGTTACCAATCTAATGCGCGGAGCCTTGGTTGGGGCCGTGCTCAGCGCAGGTGCCACAGTCGCCCATGCGCAAGTGGAGTTCATGAGCTGGACGGTCACCGAAGAGACTGGCGAAGCTGCGATCAACTCCATGATCGAAAGCTTTGACGGCGAGGTTGAAGCCCAGGGTTATGCTTGGGGTGAAATGAACCGCAACTATCTGTTGCGTTCGCGCTCCGGCACTGCGCCCGATGTTGGCCAAAGTCAGGGTCGGTTGCTACCAATCATCGCCAATCTTGCAGGTATGCAGGACCTCAACGAGGTTATCGGCCGCGAAACGCTGCTGGAAATGTTTGATGAGGGCTTCCTTGCCATGGGCGAGGTTGATGGGCGTCAGGTTGCCTTGCCCTGGATCACTGGCACCATCGGTATGGTTGCCAACCGCGAAGTTCTCGATGCTGCTGGCGTCGATGATATTCCGGTGACCGTTGAAGAGTTTCGTGAGGCGCTCATAGCCGTGCGCGACAATGTTCCCAACGCTGTGCCGCTTGGCTTGGCAACAAAAAACGCCAACTCCATCTTGCTCGATTACATGACTTGGGTTTGGATTTTTGGTGGTGATCCATTGAACGCTGATGGCCAGCCGGACGTGAACTCGGCTGAAGCCATTGCTGCGCTCGAGTTTATGGCGAGCGCCGTGCAGGAGCGTTTGGCTGCTCCTGAAATTGATCGCCCTGACGCTCGACGCTTGTTCGCCCAGGGCGCAACAGCTTTCTACATCGATGCTCCTGTCGCACGCACCTTTGCACGCCAGTTCTCTGGCCGAGGTGAAGAAATCGATCCGGCGGTTGTGCCCATTCGCGCTCCAGTTCTGAACGCAGGCGACACGCCAGTATCACTCCAGTGGGGTCATGTGCTGGTGCTGTTCGGTGATGAAAATGGCAACGCTGAAAGCGATGCCGCACGTTGGATGATGCATCTTTTGGCCGATGAGCAGCTGATCGACTACGCGGTTGGTCAGTCGGTGCTACCGGCCACGCGAAGCGGTATCGCCTCTGATGCTGTGGAAGCCGATCAGTATCTGGCAGATTGGGCAGCAACGGCTGTTGCGCCACGCCGCAATTCGATCGCCTCACTGGAAAATGGAGCGGAGATCGCCACCATCATCGGTGAGGAATATCAGGCCGCGATTCTGGGCCAAAAGTCAGCCGAAGAGGCTGCCAACGACATGCAATCACGTCTGGAAGAAGCAATGAACTAGGCTTTTCCGGCACACAGTGTCTCCCACTGGTTGGGGGCGGCATCTCCCAGACATTTCTTTTGGAAATGTGTCTTCGTCGCCCCCGCCACTTTTCTACCGACTATCTGAATTTACGAGTTTTCCCGCAACGACACACGGCACCTGAAAGGATGCCCGCTTCGCGTCGTTCATATTTCGAACCAAACCGGAGCCAATATCATGACCAACCCATTTCATCTCACAAACACCGAAATCGAAGCCTTTCACCGCGACGGGTATATCATCCGCAAGGGTCTGTTCAGCGACCAAGAGGTCGATACGCTCAACAGCGTGGTCAATAACGATCCCAAGATCGCAGAGAGCGTCTACGGGCTTGCCGATGCGCAAGGCGCGACAACAGAGTTGGCGCTTTGGCACCATCTCGGTGACGATATGTTCGCCGCTGTGGCGCGCAGTCGTAGAATTGTCGATAATCTGGAAACCCTGATGGGCGGTCAGATGGCGTTTTACCACTCCAAACTTACCTTAAAGCGCCCCAAAGTTGGCGGCGCTTGGGATTGGCATCAAGATTATGGCTACTGGTATCGCAACGGCTACCTTTTTCCGCACATGGCCAGCGTGTTCATTGCGCTTGATCCCTCCCGCAAGGAAAATGGCTGTCTTCAGGTGCTGAAGGGCTCACACCATCTTGGGCGTATCGAGCATGGCGTGAATGATGGCCAGGTCGGTGCCGATATGGTGCGCGTTAATGCAGCGCTGGAGAAGCTGGAACTGGTCCATGCTGAAATGGATCCAGGCGATGCACTGTTCTTCCATGGGAACACGCTGCATGCCTCCAGCGCCAACACATCCGATCACACACGCAATGTTCTGCTGTGCTGTTACAACCGCGCCGACAACGCACCGTTTCTTGACCGTCCAAACAATGGGCACTCCAAAATCGACAAGCTCGATGATGCCCGCGTGATGGATTACGCCAATAAACCGCTGGATGCCGAGCGTCCGTTCGATAAAGCGATGGTGTCCGCGTGAGCGATACCGCACTACCTCTCGGCGCATCGAAACCGGGATTGCCGGTGTCTCGCCATGCCAAGCACGGTGGGCTGAAAGCTGGGGAAGGGCGCTTCGGCGTTCTTCTCCTGGTTCCAGCGCTCACTGCCTTTGGCTTGGTGGTGTTCTGGCCGTTTGTTCAGGCACTTGGTCTGTCGCTTTATGAGTACACTCTGCAAACGCCTGAACCGGTCTGGAACGGCTTAGAAAACTTCCGCGAAGCACTCTCCAGTTCCTCGGTGCGCCAGTCTTTCGTGGTCACGGCGATCTATGTGTTTTTCGCCACGTTCTTTTCTATTGTCCTTGGTCTGGCGTGGGCACTGATCCTCAACCAACCGTTCCGTGGACGTTCAGTTTTACGCTCGGTGTCATTGCTACCCTGGATCATGCCATCGGTGGTGACGGCGTTCCTCTGGGGCTGGATTTTCAATTCCCGCTATGGGCTGCTGAACTACGCCGCGCTGGAAACCGGCATGGTGGAGTTTCCACAGGCTTGGCTCTCCACATCCGGCGGCGCGATGGCGGCGATCATCATCACCAAGGTCTGGATTTCTATCCCGCTTTTCATGGCGTTCTTCTTGGCAGGGCTTGCCTCGTTGGATCGCGAGCAGATTGAAGCCGCTCGCGTCGATGGCGCCGGCAATTGGCCGGTGCTCAAAGACCACATCCTGCCGCATCTGCGACCAGTGATGCTGGTGGTCATCGTGCTTGCTATGATCGGCAACTTGCAACAGTTCGATACCATTTGGGCGCTGACCGGTGGAGGACCCGTGAGGGCAACCACTGTTCTGTCAGTGGAAGTCTATCGTCGCGCATTCGAGCAGTGGGACATCGGCATGGCGGCCACTGTCGGTGTGCTTTGGGTCGCAACCATTCTGCCGCCAGCCTATTTCTATTTGCGCCAGTTGATGAAGGGCAGCGACTAATGCTCGACCTTTCTTCCACCCAGGCGAAGCTGGTGTTTGGCCTTGTCGCAGGGCTTATCGCCCTGTTTCTGTTCTTCCCAGTCTATTGGCTGGTCGTGTCGGCGTTGAAGCCTGACGCGGAGCTCTATTCGCTTACCCCGACGCTCTTTCCGCAATCGGTAACGCTCACGCATTTCCGCACCGCCTTGTTTGAAGGTGATCTCCCCCTCCACCTTTCCAACTCGCTGATCGTGTCACTGTCCTCAGCCACCATCAACGCGACACTCGCTGTCTATGCAGGCTACTCGTTTGCCAAATACCGCTATTTCGGGCGCAAGCCGGTGATGCTGTTCATGCTATCGGCGCAGATGTTCCCATTCGGCCTACTGCTCATCACCATTTACCCGATTTTTACCAGCTGGGGGCTGATCGATACGCGGCTCGGGCTGATGCTTTCCTACATCGTGTTCGCGCTGCCGGTCGCGACCTACATGCTCTATTCTTACTTCAGTCAGGTGCCCAACGAGTTGATTGAAGCGGCACGAGCCGATGGTGCCAGCGATCTGCGCATCTTCCACACCATTGTCCTTCCTATCTCCATTCCACCCATCGTGACGGTTTTCCTCTACTCTTTCATGTGGAGCTGGAATGACCTGCTCTATTCGCTCACGCTTATCATTTCCGATGATAAGCGAACGGTTGGTCCGGGGCTTCTTCTGAACTATCTCAATGAGTCCAACGCCGATTGGGGTGGGGCTATGGCAGCCTCGCTACTGGCCGCGTTGCCCGTGGTGCTCGGGTTTATGGCGCTGCAGCGCTATTTCATTCAGGGCGTGACGGCGGGGGCGGTGAAATGACCTTGAAGGGCACGTTTCCAGTTCTTTGCACGCCTTTTCGTGACGATAGCACAATTGATCATGCAGGCTTTGACCGCCTGGTTGATTTCATCCTGGAAGCCGGTGCTGATGGATGTGTTTATCCTGGCGTTGCGTCCGAAGTGGATACGCTAAGCGATGATGAGCGTGCTGATATGGTCGCCCGCCTCGGTGCAAAACTGAAGGGACGCATTCCCTTCATTGTTGGGGCAAGCGCAGACAGTCCAGCGACCGCTGCCTATCATGTTCACCTAGGCGCAGAGGCGGGTGCTGCCTGCGCGATGGTGATGGCGCCAGCTAAGCTTGGCACCGATGATGGCGCGCATACGACCTTCTTCAGACAAGTGGCCAAGGTCAGTGCGATCCCCATCATGTTGCAAAACGCGCCGTCACCCATAGGCGCGGGACTGTCCGCCGAAACGGTCGCAACAGTCGCCAATGCAATACCGGGCGTGCAGTACGTCAAAGAAGAAACCATGCCGTGTGGGCAGAATCTTTCCTTGATCCAGGACGCCTGCGGAGATGCCATCAAGGGCGTTTTTGGTGGCGCAGGGGGGCGTTACATCACCGATGAGTTGGCGCGCGGATCGTTGGGAACGATGCCCGCCAGCGAACTGGCTGATCTGCACGTAGC
Organism: Pseudomonadota bacterium; assembly: GCA_039814945.1. Lineage (GTDB taxonomy): Bacteria > Pseudomonadota > Alphaproteobacteria > Rhizobiales > MH13 > MH13. Next base: position 195,908 of record JBCCAF010000006.1, on the reverse strand, counting down.
CTTGGTGCGGGCTTGGTGTTCTGGCGATGAAGCTGAAGCACGGCGACTGTTCATGGTCTCCATGCCCGCGCTGAACTTTCAGGCGATCTTCCGCATGCACATGACCAAAGAAACTTTGCGTCTGCGCGGTGTGCTGGGTAGCACCCATGTACGCGGCAAAGGACCGGTTATGGACGTCGGAGACCGAGCCGAACTGCATGCACTGCTTGACCAACTCGCGCCCGAACTGACGTTTGCATCCCTTGCCTTGAAAGTTGCTGCTGAATGACCCGAGCCACTCTGGACGCCATCGCCAAGGTCGAATGCTTTATCGTGCGTATTGCCCGCGACGTGCCTTATCTCGGGCCACTGCGCGACGGCGAGTTCATCAACGATAAGGGCTATCTGATCCGCAATGGGAACAGGTCTATCTATCCTGCCGATGACCAGAGCGTGATCATCAAGATCACTGGTGAGAGTGGGAAGGTCGGATGGGGTGAAACCTATGGCATCGCCGCACCGGAAGCGGTCAAAGCCATCATCGACAATCTGCTTGCGCCCGTCATGTTGGGCCGCGATCCATCTGATCCAGCGCCATTGCACGAGGATCTGTACGATCTGATGCGCGTGCGTGGGTTCTTTGGCGGCTATTATGTTGATGCGCTTGCGGGCGTTGATATCGCCGTTTGGGATCTGTTTGGCAGGCTGACTGATCTTTCGATTGCGCAGTTGCTTGGCGGACGTCGCCACACCACATTGCCAGCCTATGTGAGCGGTTTGCCTAAGGCGACCTTGGTTGAGCGTTGTGACCTTGCTGTGGAATGGGTCGCCAAAGGTTTTAATGCGATCAAGTTTGCTGCGGCGATGTCAGACGATGGCATCGTCAAAGAGATGGCAGCGTTGCGCGAAGCGGTTGGACCCGACATCGATCTGATGGTCGATTTGCACTGGAAGTTTGAGGCGTCGGAAGCGATCCGTCTCATTCGCCGCCTCGAACCCTACAATCTCTACTTTGCCGAAGCGCCAGTGCAGCCCGAAGATCTGGAAGGCCAAGCGCGCGTGGCGCAGGACATCGGCGTGCCGCTGGCCCTGGGCGAGGAGTGGCGCACAACGTATGAGTATCGTCCGCGCTTCGAGGCGCGCGCTATGGGTATAATCCAGCCAGAAATCGGTCATACGGGCGTGACCGAGTTTACTCGCATCTGCACAATGGCGCAGGCATTCCATACCAAAATCATCCCGCACGCATCGATATCGCTCGGTCTCTTCACAGCCGCATCGCTGCAAGCAACAGCGGTTGCGCAACGTGTGCCCTATCACGAGTATCAGCATTCGATCTTCGACCGGAACCTGGCCTTCACCGAGGGTGATATGGCGTGTGCAGACGGTCACTACATGATCCCAACCGGACCTGGGTTGGGGGTGGTCCCGTCCGACGCGCTACTTGATCTGTTGGAGGGTTAGAATGGCCAACTGGTCGGGCATCTATCCCATTCTTTATGCTTTCTGGGACGAGCAAGGCAGGCTCGATGAAGCGGCCATGCGTCGCCAAGTTGAACACTGCATTGCTACCGGCGCTCACGGTATCGCGGTGCTCGGGCTGGTTACTGAAGTGCACAAGATGGACGTCAATGAGCGTCTGCATCTGGTGGAAATGGTCGGTGATATGATCGCCGGGCACGTGCCTTACGCCGTAACGGTTGGCGAGCCTTCGCTGGCTGGGCAGATCGCTTTTTCAAAAGCTGCAGCAAACGCGGGTGCGAACTGGGTCATTCTTCAACCGCCTGCCATCAAAGGTACCTCACAATCTGATCTGATCAGTTTTTTTGGTCAGGTGGCTGGGGCGGTTGATATCGACGTGGCGGTACAGAACAACCCGGTCAATCTGGATGTGTCGCTCTCCACTGATGGGCTGATTGCGCTTCACAAAGCTCACCCCAACATCTCTATCCTCAAGGGCGAGGGTTTTTCGGTCGATATTGCCCAGGTGATCGAAAGTTCCGGCGGTGCCTATCAGGTTTTCGGTGGCCATGGCGGCATTGAATTTCCAGCCTTGCTGCGCTCAGGTGGGGCTGGGCTTATTCCAGCGCCGGACTTTCTGGCGCCGCACGTTGCACTTTTCGAGCTTTGGCGCGCGGGCCGGGTAGCTGAAGCAGAATCGATCCATCGCCAGATCCTGCCTGCTATCGTGTTCATGTCGCGCTCTGTTCCTGCGATGCTGTGTTACGGCAAACGCCTCTTCGCGCAGCAGATTGGTATCACCACGATCCACGACCGTGCTCCAGCGCTCCAGCCAACCCCGTTTGGTCTCAATGAAATAGACCAGTTTGCCAGTGACATCGCGCATGCAGCTTCGGCCATCTCTGCCGATGCAGCCGAATAGCGAGGCGGGCCATGTCATTCATTGGTGTTGATTGGGGATCAAGCAGCTTTCGCGCGTATCTCTTGGATGAGAACCGCATTGTTGATCGTGTCTCAGCAGAAGACGGACTGAAGAACCTGAATGGGCGCTCGTTTGAAAACGTGCTGAAAGAGCATGTTGGTCACTGGCTTGACCAAGTCGACGATATTTTTCTTAGCGGGATGGTCACAAGTCGTACTGGCTGGGTTGAAACGAGTTATCAGCCGTGCCCAACCCGCATTGATGGTTTGATGGAACGTGCCGTTCGCCGGTCCGTTTTTGGCAAAACGTTCTGGTTCTTGCCCGGTCTCTGCCAGTTGGAACCAGCGCCAGACGTTATGCGTGGCGAGGAACTTCAGCTTTGCGGCCTTGATGCCCATACGGGTCGACGCTTCGCGGTGCTGCCGGGCACGCACTCCAAATGGGCTTGTTTGGACGGTGAAACCGTGACCGGCTTCCGCACCATTGTAACCGGTGAGCTGTATGAGCTGTTATTGCGCGGTTCGCTGACCGGCCAGATTGCCAAGGGCGAGGAACACTGCCCTCAAGCTTTTTTGAAGGGCGTCGAAGACGGTGCAGGGTTGGCTCACCCCATTACGTCGATCTTTGCGCTTCGCGCGGGCGTTTTGCTGGAAGAGCTGCATGCGGACGCCGTGGCATCGCGGCTCTCCGGCCTCCTCATTGGCAATGAAGTTCGCGAGGCGCAGGAGATCTACGGCACTATTCGTGTGCCAATCATCCTGCTTGGACGCAGCGGACTGGTTGGCCTTTATCAACAAGCCCTGACGCATCTGGGTTTCGATGTGTCGATTGCCGACCACGATACTACCCCCCGTGGCTTTATGCGTGTCGCCGATCAAGTCGCGTTAGCGCACGTGGCGAGCGTCTAACCAAGAACTGTATAGGTTCGTTGGCCCGCATAGCTCGCGTGCCACCACGATGCGCACTCCAGGCGCCTCAGTTTTCACCGTCCCTGCAACGTCGCAAGCTCACAGACGCATCTGCTAACCAACGATACGCTTGCGAGCGTTTTGTGTGTGAACGGTGCTATCAATGTGCCAGTTCAAAAGCGTGCTAAGCATCTCTTGTTTCACCGGTGTTTGGTTCGCATCATCCCATAGGTTTTGCGTTTCACCCGGGTCCTCTTCAAGGTCGAAGAGCTGTCCATATTCCTCACCTTGAAAGTGCACCAGCTTGTGTGTCGGCGAACGAACCATCGTTAGAAAGCGGGCGCCTGTCAGGTTCACATCGCCACCCTGCTCGCAATAGACATACTCTCGGCCCTGAAAGGCATCGCCGTCTAGCGCTGGGTTCAGTGTTTCCGCTTCAAAACTGCTATCAATGTCCGCACCGGCCCATTCCAGTATCGTTGGTCCAAGATCAAAAAGTTGAACAAGCTCATCCACTTTGCGGCCACCTGTGAAACGCTCCGGCGCGCAGATGATCAATGGCACCCGGGTCACCTCCTCATAAGGCGCCCATTTCTGCACAAGCCCATGATCACCCAGACAGTCACCATGATCTGAGGTGAAAATGATAACGGTGTTATCCAGCTTGCCACGCGTTTCCAGAGTGTCCAGGATGGCGCCGACCTCTCGGTCGATCATTTCCATATTCGCATAGTAATAGGCGCGCATACGATGCAGCTCGTCACGCGTTGGTTCCAGCTTCCAACTGACGGAATCATGATCAACTTCCACATCATGACGTCTTTTTTCCTCAAAAGGTGGCGGCAGGCCGTCTAGTTCCTCTTGGCTCACCTCGGGCAGTGGCACATCACGCGCCAGATATTTTTCAGCCATCTCCGGCGTTGGGTCATAGGGCGGGTGAGGGCCGGGAAAGCCGATGGTCATGAACAGCGGCTTCTCAATTGGCTTGGTTTCAAGCCACCAGCGCGCCATGCCGCCAACGAAATTGTCCGATTGCAAATGCTCAGGCAGGTCCCACGTGAAAGCTCCCAACCTGTCTTTGTAATCGGGGCGCTTTCGATATTCCTCACGCTGTTGTTTTTTCAGTCCATGGGACGCCAGCGCCTTGTCCCATTCATCAAAAAACCAACGCCCTTCCATATAGCGGTCTTTGTTTTCCACCACGAAGCGCTCATCGAACCCGGCAGGTGCGTCATAAGGAATGGTGTGCATCTTACCGACATTCACCGTGTGATAGCCTGCATCTTGCAAGTCAGAGACCCAAGTTTTGTTCCATGCTTGGCCGTTGGCGAGCACGCCGTTGGTATGGGGATAGTAGCCGGTGAACAGGCTCGCACGGCACGGCACGCAGCTTGGCGCCGTCACATGGCAGTTTGAAAACGTCACGCCGCCCTCAACCAACCGGTCCAGGTTTGGTGTGTCCATGTGCGAAGCCCCGAGCGCGGCGATGGTATCGTAGCGCTGCTGATCGGTGATGATCAGAACAATATCCGGCTTCTCATTCATGCGTTGGTCCTCATTACAATTTTAGTTCGAAGAAGCGCCCAGCCAGCACATCAAGATGAGCATGCATGGCTGTTTGCGCCATCGATGGATCACGGCGCTTGAGCGCCAGATAAATGGTGCGATGGTCAGCGAGTGAACGCTCGCGGTTTTCTCGGCGACGGGTCTTGCCGTACCAGGTGGACCAGAGTGCACTTTCGCGCATCTGCCAGAGATGCTCGATGTAAGAGAGCATCAAATTGTTCTCCGCACCCTGCGCAATCAGGCGATGGAACTCTTCGTCTGCCGCATCAAAAATTGGCACATCATCTAGCGCATTGCCCATGCGGGCTATGTTGGCCTCCAGCAAGAGAAGCAACGCGTCGCTCATGCGTGTTGCAGCCAAAAAGGCGGCTTGTCCTTCAACGACGCGGCGCACTTCCAGCACTTCCCATGGACCTACAGCATCGGAGTCGATGAGGTCGCCACGATTTCTGTCGCGTGTTGCTTCAGACAGGACGACAACGCCCGATCCAACGCGGATGTCGACATAGCGCATGATCTCCAGCGCCAGCAGGGCTTCACGAACTGTTGTTCGGCTTACCTGCAGTTGGCTGGCCAGCTCGCGCTCCGGTGGGAGCTTGTCGCCAGTGGAATAGTCACCGCGATTGATACGTTCAGCGAGATCCTGCGCGATTTGTAGGTAGCGCCGCCCCCCACTTGGCAATTTGAGACGGGGCAGGTCCAGCTTGTTCATGCCGTGCTCCTGGCTTTGTTTGACAGGCGCGCCATGATTGCGGGCCAGAAGACCGTGAGTACGCTGACTACCAAAAACAGCAAGGCATAGGGGCGCTGCAAAATGGCGCTGACATCGCCGTCGGTCATCATGAGGGATGCGCGCAACTGCTCTTCGGCAATAGGGCTGAGGACGAAGCCAATAACAAAAGGTCCAAGCGGTACCCTGGCCGCTTCCAGACCAAGACCAATAACGCCAAAACCGACCATGACCCACACATCAGCAAAGTTGGAGTTGACCGCATAAGAGCCCACCACACAGAACACCAGAATAACGCTTAGAAGTGCAGAGCGGGGGATGTTCACCACCTGCGCAATGTATTTCACCGCAGACCACATCATCAGCAGCATGATGAGATTGGCGATCAAATAGGCTGCGATGATCCCATAGGCGATGTCGGGCGCATTTTGGAAAAGCAACGGTCCTGGTTGCAGATTGTGGATGGTTAGCGCGCCAATCAGGATGGCTTCGGTGACACTGCCGGGAATACCCATGGTGATGAGTGGGATCAGCGCGCCACCGATAGAGGCGTTGTTGGCGGCTTCACCTGCAACGACACCTGGCTCATGCCCGCTGCCAAATTTCTCAGGTTCGCGAGAAAGTTGCTTGGTGGTGGAATAGGAGACAAGGGCAGCAATGTTGGCGCCTATGCCTGGCAACAAGCCAATCCATGTACCGATGATTGATGAGCGCACCATATTTGGCCCATGCTTTCGGATGTCAGATGCATATATCGGTAGGCGTTGTTTGGGGGCCTCGATGGATTTTTTGATCGGCGGGGCCGAAGCATCTCGAAGGATTTGGCTGATGGCGAAAGCGCCAATAAGAACTGGCAACAAGCCGAACCCTGAAAGCAGCGTGTCGCTCCCAAACGTCAGGCGCGCTTGACCGATGGAGCTATCAATGCCCGGCAGCGCAAAAGCCATCCCGAGCGCCGCTGCGAGCAGACCTTTCGCCAAAGAGCCTTGGGCAAGAACCGCCAGCATGACCAATGCCATCAGAACGAGCGTGAAGTATTCCCAGGGTCCAAACTGTAGTGCGAAACGCGCAAGGGTAGGGGACATGCCAGCCAGAAAAAACCACGAGAGCACGCCACCGACAACGGAGGCCGTGATGGCAAGCGCCAACGCGCGCTCTGCTTTGTTTTTCTGCGCCATCGGATAACCGTCGAATGTGGTTACGATGGAAGCTGGTGTACCAGGCATGCGCAGCAGCACTGCGGTGATGAGACCACCTGATATTCCGCCAACATACTCTCCGATCAACAGCGTCACCGCACCCACCGGGTCCATGTGGAACGTCAGTGGCAGGGTAAGCGCAATCAGCATGGAAGCGGTTAAGCCCGGGATCGCGCCCACAACGATGCCAAGCCCGGTACCGATAACCAGCAGAAGAATGTTCTGAAATTCGAACAGCTGTTGGAATGCTTCAAGCATGCTCAGCCGATCCGAACAAAGAGGTAGGTGGAAAAAATATAGTCGATTGAGAGGCTCAAAACTAAGCCTAGTGCACAGTGAACAAGTGCGCTGCGCACACTGATCTGATGCATTGTCATGCCAGCGCACATGACGAAAAGCGTGGTCGCGATGGCAAAGGGCACACGGGCAAAGTCCAGCGCCGCGATGTACGCGACCAACAGCGCGAACACGATGATCCCTCGATGGGGTAGCTGAATGGCAGCTTCACGGCTGCCTTGATTGCTAGATCTTGCCAAAGTGAGAATGGCGCGAGCGGCCACAGTTACGGCTAGGGCAATCAGTATGGCACCTAGAATGCGTGGCATCGCAGCTGAGCCCAATGGCTCAAAGCGCGGCGGGGGTAAGCTGGACGCCCCAATGAAAAGAATGCTGGCGCCCATGATGACACAGGCAGCAAGTGCCAAATCCCCAATAGCGCGCGTTCGCGTGCGTACAGGTGTGTCGGGGGCAGAAGCCATCACGTGCTCGTCTCTCCCACTCACGGCGTCTGGCGCTCACTCCATCACAGAGCAAGCGCCAAAAGTGTTTGGTTGCTTGTGACTATTGAATGGTTGCGGCCACTTCTTCTAGAGCCGTTAAGATGCCTTGCGCATGCCCCATCGCATCATCACCGTCTGTCCAGTAAGGCTCCAGCGTGTGGCCAACAAAGTACTCCACCACCTCAGGATCAGCTATTGCCTGCTCAAGTGCACCCGCAAGGGCAGCAACGACATCATCAGGCGTATCTGCCGGTGCAAGCCACCAATTGGGGTTGGCCCACTGCACATCAAAGCCAAGTTCAGTGGCGGTTGGAACGTCGGGTAGTTCTGGCAAGCGCTCACGACCGAAGTAGACCAGCGCGCGCAAGCCATCGCCCTGAGCAAGATACTCAGATGCCGCGAACAGAGCTATGTCAGCATTGCCGCCCAACACAAGGCGAAGCCTATCGGCGCCGCTGTTGGCTGTCACATAGCGGGTTTCAAATCCGGCCGCGTTGGCGAACATGCCGCCAACAAAGTGGGGAATAGTGCCAATGCCCACTGCCTCAACTAGGCCGCGCGGATTGGCTTTCAAATGATCGACCAATTGCTCGATGGTTTGGAATTCGGAGTCTGCATTCACGACCCAAACCGGACTGCCGCCACCTGTGTAGCCAATAGAGCGGAAGTCGCTAAGGTCAAAATCGCCAAGCTCCATGGCCATCGCGATCAGCGACTGGTGATGCCAATGCATGATGGTGTGGCCATCAGCATCGCCACGGCGCATCTGGTTCACGGCATTCGCGCCAGCACCACCATCTGTGTTCATGACGACCATGGGCTGCGACAACCAGCCGTTCTCTTCGATGGATTCAGCCATCAGGCGAGCGACAACATCGGTCCGGCCGCCTGGACGGAAGGGTACGATCACGCTGATGGGTTCGGATGGAAATTCCTGGGCGTTGGCTCGCTCAATGCCGATTGCACCCGGCAGAGCGATGGCGCCAATAGTCAGAGCGCCCAGGGCAGCCGCCGTAAGGGCAAGGCCGCGAAAACGATGGGACAGGCCCGTCAGTGAAGCGATGGTATGCATTGTATTCTCCCAGTGTGAACGTTTCGATCACTTGTTTATTATTGGTCCATCCAATATGAGAAAAAAGCAAAATTGTCTAGACCAATTTTAGATAGACGAGCTATCTGATGGATTCCAAACCCAATATTGTCATGGTGATGACTGACCAGCACGCGGCGCGAGTCCTGAGGTGCGCTGGCGATGAATTTGCGCAAACACCTGCGTTGGATCGGTTGGCCAGCCAGGGCACGCGGTTCGAAAATTGCTACTGCCCATCGCCGCTTTGTGTGCCCTCACGTATGGCGTTTTTGACAGGTTTGGAGCCCCATCAATCGGGCGTGTTGACCAATGATGATTATTTGGCTTCAGACATCCCCACCATTGCCCATGCCATGGGATCAGCCGGGTACGACTGCCATTTGGTGGGGCGGATGCACTTCTATGGGCCCGATCAGAACCACGGGTTTGCCCATCGTCCCATAGGCGATATCGGGGCTAGCTATCCTGGTAAACCACCACCTGATATTGGATCGTTGACAAAGGGGCGGGGCAACCGTGGGCCCGAGTTGGAGCATTCCGGCGCCGGAGAAACGTCCTACCAGGCCTATGACCATGCGGTGATTGAGAATGCCCATAAGATCTTGCAAGAGGTTCAGGAAAACTTCGAGGAAACGGGCCGTCCCTACTTTCTTTTGATCAGTCTTTTCTGTCCCCATCCGCCCTATATTGCTCGCCGTGGCGACTATGACGCTTTCGCCGAAACGCTACCCGGTCCGCGCCTTGGCAAGCCCGCAAGTGAGCCCTCTGCGATAAGCGATTGGCGCAAGGCTGGCAGAGTCGATGCGGTGAGCCATGAAGCAATTCGTAAGAGCCGTGCAGGCTATTACGCCTTGGTCAAAATGATCGACAGGTTGGCTGGGTCGATTTTTGATGCGGTGGCAGATCACCCCAACACGCTATCGATTTACACCTCAGATCATGGTGAGAGTCTTGGTGAACGAGGCCTTTGGTGGAAAAGCACGATGTATGAAGAAAGCGCGAAAGTGCCGCTCATCATACGTGGTCGAGGTTATGAACCAGGTCAGGTCGATGATCGCGTTGCCAACCTGACGGATCTATCAGTGACTTTGCTCGCGGAAGCCAATGCACCGGATTTGCCAGGTCACACTGGCACAAATTTGAAAACCAACGACCATTGGTTGGACCAAACCACCAGTTCCTACTATGGCGGCCTGATGAATATCAATCTGCCGCCGCTTCAACACAGAATGGTGCGCTCAGGTGATCTGAAGTTGGTAATGTACAGCAGCGCACCACCGACCCTTTACGACTTGGCCAATGATCCCGACGAGCTCACCAATCTCGCCGATGACCCGGCTTATGCGGAGCACGTTACGCGGCTGTCTGCTCGTTTGCTCGAGGGATGGGATTCTACAGCTATTGCGCAACACCAATCCTTGACGCGAGAACGCACCTCCATCATCCGTGACTGGGTAAAAACGACCAATCCACCAGAGCCAATGCGTTGGTTCGACCCAAACAAAGACCGCAACAGGTATGAGTGAAACTGGCGCGAAAAAGCTTAGTTGTTGCGTGCCCGGCCGTGGGGCAACAGCATCTTCTAGAGCGACAAGAAAGACGATCAAAACCAACGGCGCGCTGCCCGACCGTCTGGTGAGCGTGCCGGGAGGGGCGAGCCATGTCGGCACATCGAAAACCGAGTTGCCAATCGACGGAGAAGGGCCGCCACGCAAGGTGCGCCTGAAACCGTACCGCATCGATCCAATTGCCGTGACCTACGATTGGTTCGCAAAGTTCATCGGAGACACTGGCTACAAAACGGATGCAGAAACATACGGCTGGTCACTGGTCTTCTTCGCCTTCCTCGACAATCCCGATCAGCATGAGTCGCCCATTCAAACGCCGTGGTGGCGCAAAGTGGAGGGAGCGACGTGGGCGCAGCCACTTGGCCCTGGCTCAGATTGGGAATCCATGGCCGATCATCCTGTGACCCATGTTTCCCGGAACGATGCGAACGCCTTTGCACAGTGGGTTGGCGGAAGACTGCCGAGCGAGGCCGAATGGGAACATGCTGCACGTAGTGGCGCAAAGGAGCAACGTTTTCCCTGGGGTGAAGAGGAACCCAGCGACGCGTTCACGCCCTGCAACATTTGGCAAGGCACCTTCCCAAGCCACAACACCACGCGGGATGGATATGCCGGAACCGCACCGGCCAAATCTTTCAAACCCAACGCGCTGGGCCTCTACAACATGGTCGGCAACACCTGGGAATGGTCAGCCGACACATTTCGCGTCCGCTCACAACGCAAGGCTGCGGCAACCCTGAATAAGGCCGCCATCACAGAAGGCGTCCGCCTTCTTAAGGGCGGATCGTACCTCTGTCACGCGTCTTATTGTTATCGCTATCGCATCGCTGCGCGCACCGGCGTCCATGCTGACACCTCCACAGGTCATACTGGGTTTCGCATCGTTGCTGACTAGCCAGGCAACGTCTCATCCAGAAACCCAAGGGCCTTGATCTGCTGGTCAGCAAGCTCTGTGAGCCGATCAAAGGGCCCGCTTCCGCCAAGATTACGGCGATAGATCATGCCGGATTGAAACGAGGCTTGTGCCGTTTCCGTGGAAACCGCACTCAAGCCAGCTCCGTGCGAGGAGGTGATGAAGCTTGAGGGTAAAAAGGCGAGGTAATCACCTTTGCGCAGCAACTCCAAAGCGGTCAGCATGCTTTCACATTGAACCGCTGCCAGGCCTTGGCTGCCGGTCTGTTTGGCAATCGCCTCCATGATCATGTCCAGATAGGCCACTTCGCTTTGGTAGGAGAGCCAGGAATAGGCAAGCAAATCGGTTGCTTCGACACGCTCAAGGGCAAGGATCGGATGATCCTGCCGCGCAACAACCGTCAGATGAGACGTAAACAGCGGCTTGCGTACCAGAAACGATGAAAGACTGTCATTGCGCTGAAAGCCGCCGCAAAAAACATCCGTTTCACCATTCTGCAGCAAGGGCAGAGCATCGCTGTAGTTCACCGATTTCAATGAGATCACAAGACGCGGATAGGTGCGCTGCAATTGCGCTACCGCGCCCGGCAAGATCGAAGACATCCAGACCGGTGCCGCAGCGATTCGCATGGTGCCACTTTCCCCCTCCCGCAGGGTTAGAACGTCTTCATTGGCAAAGGCGCATTCCCGCAAGATGTGCCGAGCGTGCACAAGGGCCCTTTCGCCAAGCGATGTCAGGTGCACACCTCTGGAGCGTCGCTCAAAAAGTGGCGCGCCTGCTTCGACCTCCAGCCTTTTGATGCTGCGGGTTATGGCCGGTTGCGTGAGCCCAATTTGCTCGGCGGCCTTGTGCACAGTTCCATGGTCAACGACGGCAACGAAGCGCGAGAGATTATCGAGGTTGCTGAACATATTGATCAGTAAAAGTTATCAAAATCGTATTTTTGTCAACTGTGATTTATCAAGTTGATCTGTCAAACTATCCCAAAAGAAGAAAGCTCAACCGGGAGAACCATCAATGTCGAGCTCATCAAAAGGCGGCTTATCGCGCCGCACATTTATGCAATCTACCGCTGTTGGTGCAGCAGCACTTGGGTTGGGTGCCGGTCTTGGCGCCAGCTCTGCGCAAGCGATGGGCGTGCCAGCATCCATCAACACGATAACGCCAGGTTCAACGCTGCGGTGGATTGACAGTGGTGACCAGAAGGCCGTCTTCTATCGCCAATTCTTTGCAGATTACGCGCAGGCTCGCGGCATCGACATTGTGTATGACCCGCTGCCCTGGAACGAGATTGCCCAGGTCGTACCCCTTGGTGTGCGCAACGACTCTGCTCATGATGTTTTCGCGCTCCCCCAGAACGTGAACCCAGCCGACGCGGTCGCGCAGGACTGGGTGCAGCCCTATGATGACTTCATCCCCAACTTTGATGAATGGAAGGCGGGCTTCCCGGACGGAGCGTTTTTGCCGGGCATCAACGTTTTCAACGGCAAGACGTACGGCCTGCCTTTCACGTCCAACAAGCGTTACGGCACGCACCTCCTGTTCAACCGCGCCTATATGGAGGTAGCAGGCTACGATCCTGAAGATCAGCCGCTGACATGGTCTGGTTTCCGTGATGCAGCTGCCAAGATCACGGAAGCTGGGGCAGGCCGCTATTATGGCTTTATCATCGGCGGCTCACAGCTTGGCCGCTGGGCACAGACGGTGCGCAATATGGGCCGTATGGCCGGTGCCAGCGCCGGCGGTGACAGCGTTGTGGAAGCTGATATCGATTTCCGCACTGGCGATTATGTCTATGATAGTGATCAGTACATTGAAGCTGTTGAACTGCTGATTGCCATGCAATCCGATCGCAGTATTTTCCCCGGCGTGATGAGCATGAATGCCCCACAGGCGCGTGCCTTCATGCCTCAGGGCGCTGCAGGTATGATCATGCAAGGGCCGTGGAACATTGGTGGGTGGGAAGGCAATCACCCAGAGTTTGACTTTGGCGTGGCCTCCGGTCCGGTGCCCGATGAAGGCCCTGTCGGGAAGCTAACCATTGGACAAGGTGCACTGGCACCCAACACCATGTGGATGTTTAAGAATTCACCTCATGGCGCCATTGTTGGCGAGATTTTCCATTATCTTGGCACGTTGGAAGGCCAGACTGCTTGGGCCAATATCGTTGGTGCAGGTGATCCGCCAATCTTCCCAGCAGCACTGGACAATGCGGACATCTCCCCGCGTTCAAAGTTCGCATTGAGCATGTTCAACGAACAGATCCGCGTTGGTCCAAACCCTGTTGTGGGCAACAGCGACATGGCGCAGGTCATCGGCGCGTTCCAGGCGCCAGAAGTGAATTTTGCCCGCACAGTTCAAGGACTGGTTGCAGGCGAGTTGACGGGCGTGCGCGCAGAAATGAGCGCGCTGAAAGATCGCTACAACGCAGCGCTGGATGCGGCGTTTGAAGAAGCCAAAGCTGGTGGAGCAGAAGTTGATCGGTCCGATCTGGTGTTCTCCAATTGGAACCCGGATGTCGATTTCGGCGCTGGCGACTATTAGGGCCTAGACCCTAGGGCTTACCTCCCTAAGCTGTCGCTTGAAACCATCAGCAAACGGGGCGTCAGGTGCAACTGACGCCCTTTCTTCCCTCCAGTCTTCAGGGCATGCCGTGCTGCGTCAAAGCGCTCTCTACCGCTACCGCAACCAGTATTTGATGCTGCTGCCGGGTTTGATTTTAGGAGGCATGTTTGTCTTCTACCCGATCTTTGCAGCGCTGTATTTCGCCCTGCACGATTGGTCGGGCTTCAACGCGCAGCGCGTGTTCATCGGGCTGGAAAATTTCACCCGTCTGGTTGGTGATCCGTTCTTCTGGTCTGCATTCTCGCGCTCCTTGATCTTCTTGGTTGGCACCGTGCCGGCGCAAATGATCCTTGCTCTTGTTTTGGCGGTCATCCTGAACAATCAGCTCCTCAAGCTCTCAACTTTCTTTCGTACCTTCATTTTCTTGCCCGTCGTCACACCGGTGGCGGTTATCGGCATCGTTTGGACGTTTATCCTTTCGCCCTTCAACGGTCCGATCAACGGGCTTCTGCTGGATATCGGGTTGATCTCCCGACCCATCGATTTCCTGGGTTCCTCTGACACAGTCATGCCTTCGGTGATCGGAGTCTATGTCTGGAAGTGGCTGGGCATCACACTGATTTACTGGCTTGCCGCGTTGCAAACCGTGCCGTCAGATATTTACGAGGCCGCTCGTCTGGATAACTGCAAAGGTGCGCGGCTGATCTGGTACATTATCCTGCCGATTGTTTGGCCCTTTGCGATCATGATCTTGCTCATCTCAGCAGTCGCGGCGCTCAATGTCTTTCCTCTTATTATGTCGATGACCAATGGTGGGCCGTTCTTTGCCTCTGAGGTCATGGAGATATTCATCTATCGCAAGGCATTTGCGACAGGTGACGGGTCGATCCCAGAGCTTGGTTATGCCGCCGCTGCTGGCGTTTTCTTCGGCGTCGTTGTGCTCACACTTACCGTCGTTCAGGCGGTCATCGCACGACGCGCGAGAGGCGGACCTGCGGGGAGGGCGCCGATATGAAGGCGCCGGCCATTCTAAGCCCGAAACGCATCGTGTTTGGGGATCACAAACCAACGCTGCAGATTGCCTTGGTAAGCTTCGGCCTGACCTGCCTGTGTCTGATCTGGATCTACCCGTTTCTCTGGATGATCTCGACCAGCCTGAAATCTACCGGTGAGATATTCGCTGGCACCGGCCTCATCCCAGATGTGTTTGAGTGGCACAATTATCGCCGCGCCTGGGTGGAAGCCAATATGGGCCGCTACTTCTTCAACACGCTGTTCGTGACCGTGGGCTCAGTGATCATCGTCACCTTCTGTACCGCGACGCTGGGTTATGTGCTCGGTCGCTATCGGTTCCCGGGCCGTAACGTTCTGTTTTTTGGTTTCGTCGCGACTGTGTTTATCCCACAGGGCTTTACCATCATTCCGGTGTTCGAGCTTTTGAGCTTCCTTGGCCTTTCCTCCAATCTTGTCGGATTGACGATCGCCACCTCGGGCCATGCGATGGTGATTTTTGTGCTGCTGTTTGCTGGCTATTTCAGTCAACTACCAAATGAGTTGGAAGAATCCGCCCGCGTTGAAGGCGTCAATTTCTTCCAGATTTTCTGGTACGTGATGCTGCCACTCGCCCGGCCCATCGTTGTGACAGTGGTGATCATGCAGGTGCTGCATGCATGGAACGATTTTCTGCTGCCACTTGTCATCACGCTGGCGAACCCCGCCATCCGCACGCTTTCCGTTGGCCTTTACGCCTTCAAGGGAGAACAGTTCATTGACTGGTCCGGCATGGCAGCAGCCGCAACCATTTCCATCCTGCCCATCGTGATCCTTTTCATTTTGCTTCAGCGCTATTTCGTCAATGGCCTGGCCGGCGCGGTGAAGGGGTAGGCACGAGATGAAGAAACCCAACATTCTTCTTATCACCACCGATCAGCAGCACTTTTCGGCGCTCGGTGTGGTTAACGATGCTATCAAAACCCCAAACCTTGATCGGCTGTGCGCACAAGGCACACGGTTCGACAAAGCCTATTGCCCCAGCCCCGTCTGCACGCCATCGCGAGCAAGCATCATCACCGGTCTCTATCCGTCTCACCATGGCGCATGGACCATCGGCGTGAAGCTGCCGGAAGATGTGCCAACCGTTGGCGGGCACCTTTCCAAGGCTGGTTACAAAACTGGCCTGATCGGCAAAGCGCACTTCCAGCCTTTGGCAGGCGATAGCTTGGAGAAGCAGCCAACCCTGCGTGACATTCCGTTCTGGCGTGGTTTCAATGGTCCCCACTATGGCTTTGACCATGTGGAGTTGGTGCGAAGTCACACCGATGAGACCCATGTTGGGCAGCACTATGCCGCTTGGATGGAAGATAGGGGTTTGAAAGACTGGAAAAACTATTTCCAGCCACTGCCTGGTGAGGACGCGCCCAACGCACCGAAACGAGCCATAAATGCGCCTTACTGGGCACGGCAAGATCGTCACTGGGATTTGCCCGAAGACATGCATTATACGCCGTGGATCGGCGAGCGGTCTCGTGCCTTCATCAATGAAGCGCACAAGGATGATCAGCCGTTTTTCCTGTGGGCCAGCTTCCCGGACCCGCATCCCCCTTATGCCGCGCCTGAGCCCTGGGCATCCATGTATGACCCAGAGGATATGGAGCCGGGCAGCGTTTCCCAGGGTGAGCATGAGCGCAATGCGCCGCACTTTGCCAAGACGCAGGAAGAGAACCCCGATTTTGGTGATTGGCATGAACCCCATGAGGCGCATGGCTGCGCCAGCCACCTCTATCCACGCGAAGAGTTGAAAAAAGACATGGCCGTCTACTACGGCATGATGAGTTTTCTCGATCGTGAGGTCGGCCTGATCCTGGATGATCTGGACGCCCGTGGC
Organism: Pseudomonadota bacterium; assembly: GCA_039814945.1. Classification (GTDB taxonomy): domain Bacteria; phylum Pseudomonadota; class Alphaproteobacteria; order Rhizobiales; family MH13; genus MH13. Next base: position 179,344 of record JBCCAF010000006.1, on the reverse strand, counting down.
TTGAGCGACAATACGCTGATCGTGTTCACCACTGACCACGGCCACTTTCTCGGCCAGCATGGCTTGGTGGCCAAGGGACCATTCCATTACGAGGACATGCTGCGCATTCCGTTCATCGTGTCCTGGCCCGGTCGTGTGCCCGAAGGTGAAGTCAGCGATGCAATCCAAAGCTTGGTTGATCTCACCCCAAGCTTTTTGCATGCGGCTGGATTGGGCGAGCCGGATGACTTGCAGGGCGTCTCACAGCTTAATGTATGGACGGGACAGGAGAGTGCGGCGCGTGACTTCGCGATTTGCGAGAACCGGCACAACCCCACCATGCCGCATGTCACCAGCTACATAAATGCGCGCTACAAAATCACCGTCTATCGCGAAGGCAATGACGGTGAGCTTTTTGATCTGGCTGAGGACCCTGGTGAGATCCACAATCTCTGGCGCGACGCCGCTAGCGCAGCACTGAAAAGCGCCATGCTACATGAGATGATCCAGGGCCAGCAAAAGTCAGAGCCAATGAAAATGCCAAGGGTCGCCCAGGCATGATGTGTAGGCGTTATGCGTCATGTAAGAGCGCATGAGTCTTAGTCCTTGGAAGATTCAACCACCTCCAAGACTAACTAACTGACCCTGATTCATCTTCGTGTTTAAGCACTTGCGCAATGCTTTCTACCAACCCGTCCAACTGCAGACCAATCCCAGCCGTCACCTGCGCGACAGCGCGTGTTTCCAGCCCGTTGAGTATGGTGGCGTGCTGATCCAGAACACGCTCTCTATTGTGTTGCAGGCTCGCGGTTAAGTAACGAACGCGCCAGAGCCGGGCGAGGTAGGCTTGATGTGTTTCGGCCAACAGTGCGTTATGCGATGCCTGGGCGATGGCTAGATGAAAGCTCATATCCACTTCAAACAAGTCAAGGGGGTCGGCGGTATCGTAGATGTCGGACATTTGGGTGTGGATCTGGCGGAGTCCTTCGATTTCCTTGAGCGTGGCATTTCGACAGGCAAGTTGACCGGACAGGACTTCGAGCGCCGTCAGAACGTCGATTGCATCTTTCACTTCGCGGAGTGAGGGACGTGCGACAAGCGGGCTGCGCGATGGTCGCAGATCAACAAGCCCCTCTTTCGCCAGAATACGGATTGCCTCGCGCATAGGCGTCCGACTGACGCCAAGGTCAGTGGCATTATCGCGTTCCTTGACCGGTGCACCTGGTGGCAACTTTCCGCGAAGGATTTCGCGGCGCAAGTGGTTGGCGATCTGTTCTGCCAGCGATGTGATGGTCATGGTTTGCTCAGAGCGAGTCTTCCACACGATCCCATGTGCGCATCAGATGTTTCGCCATAACGTCCCCAAGCCGCGGCCCGTCTCCAGCACGCAGCGCCTTCGCCATTTCCTCGTGATCGGCTACAGCATCGGCCCAGTCCTTGGGTTTATGATTGCCCACGAAGCGAATCCGTTTGAGCCGGGACTGAATGTTTGCCTGCACCTCGATCAGGGTGGCATTGCGCGACACTTCGGCGACGCGAGAATGAAATAGCTGGTTCAGCTTGTAATAGGGCAAGCGATCGCGCGCTTCGTAAAGGGCTATCATCCGGTCGTGGATGTTCAACAGTTCAGAAATTTCCGCTGGCTTCGCCCTTTCACAAGCCAGACGCCCGCCCAGACGCTCGATCTCGGCCAGCACTTCTAGCATCGAGTAAACCTCTTCGCGTTGCAGCCTACGTACCACCGTGCCTTTGGACGGACGGATCATAACCAAACCTTCCGCCGCGAGTGTCCGCAACGCTTCTCTGAAGGGGGTTCGTGACACACCAAGCCGATCGACTAGAGCCGTCTCGTCGATGCGCGATCCTGGCTCCAGGACACCCTCGATAATCAGATCGCGCAATTGGCTGGCCACCTGGTCATGCAGGGTCTGCTTTTCGATTGGGGCGAGGCTAATGATTTCGTCGACCATGCCGTCCATTTGAACCATCGATGCTGCTTTTTCCAGACAATAGAAAACTATCGCTTGCGGCGCGAGGGAAAAATGTTGTATACAAAATACAAATAGGGAAAATACATGACGCAAAATACACGAGTGGCCTTCGCCATCGGCGATGCGGGTGGCATCAGTCCTGAGCTTGCGGCGAAGGTTTTGGCGGACGCGGAGGCCAATCAGAACGACATGATCGTCATTGGCGATCGGCGACTTCTGGCACTTGGTGAAGCCGACGCGGGTGTCACGCTGGATTTGACTGTTCTGGGTGTGGAAGCGCTTGTTGATCCACTGCCAGAGGGCACCTTCATGGTGGACCTTGAAAACTGTGATCCAAAAGTGGTGCCACAGGGCAGGTCATCGATCGGGAGCGGTCAGGCAGCTCTGGAAAACTTCCGTTGTGCGATGCTGACCTGTCACGCCGGGCTCGCAGACGTTTGCTTCTTCACGCCTTTCAACAAGCACGCGATGCGTTTGGCTCTGCCAAAGTACGTGGATGAGATTGGCTTCATCAACGAGACCCTTGAGACGACAGTAAGCGGACGTGAGTTCAACGTTCTGGACGAAGTTTGGAACGCGCGCGTCACCTCACATATCCCGCTGCGCGAGGTCGCGGATGCGCTGGACGAAGATCGTATTCTCAAAAGCCTGGAATTAACGGTGCAAGTTATGGAAGGGGCGGGGTACACCCGCCCTCGCATTGGTGTCGCTGCGCTGAACCCGCATGCGGGTGACGGGCGTAATTTTGGTGACGAGGACGACGATATCCTCGCTCCTGCCGTGCGCCGCGCACAAGAAAAGCAGCTTGCTGTCACCGGGCCGATTCCGTCGGACACAGTCTTTGTGCGCGCCGTAAAGGGCGAGTTCGATGCGGTCATGACGATGTATCACGATCAGGGTCAGATTGCGATGAAGCTACTAGGCTTTGATCGCGGCGTTACGTTGATCGCGGGCTATCCGTTCCCCATCGTCACGCCCGCCCATGGCACGGCTTATGACATCGCCGGCAAGGGCAAGGCTGATCTGGGTGCCACGCGCAACGCGGTGGCGCTGGGTCGCAAACTGGCAATTCGGACCGCCGCTGAGGACCGGCCGGTGCCGCAACCAGAAGCATTACCAGACTTATTTCGAAAGGCATTGGACCCAACAACAATCTGGGCCTGACAATTGTTTGAATGCAAATTCCAAGGGAGGAATAAAATGTTAAAAAAAACCATCACCACCGGGCTGACCGGTATTGCTTTTGCGTTGGGAACGACCGCCGCACTGGCCTCAGAAGATATCATCTTCGGCATCTCCGCTGCTCCAGGTTCGCTGCAAGAGCGCACAGCCAGCGAGTTCGCAGCCCGCGCCAATGAAAGGCTGGGCGATCTCGGCGAGGTCAGAGTGTTCTCGTCCTCGCAGTTGGGCAATGACCGCGACATGATGCAGAAGATCAAGCTGGGCACGATACACATCACTTTGCCCTCCTCTATTATGCCGGAGGTGGCCCCTGAGTTCGCCATCTTCGATCTGCCTTTCATTGTGGCAGATCGTGATCACTTGGGTCGGATCGACGAGACCTTTTTCCAGGACGTCCTTGTGCCGGCAGCAGAGGCCGAAGGTTATCGCACCCTGGCGGTGTGGGAGAACGGCTTCCGCCAGATCACCAACAACGAGCGGCCCATCACCACACCCGCCGATCTGGAGGGACTGAAAATCCGCACGCCCAATTCGTCCTGGCGTGTCACGATGTTCCAGCAATACGGGGCCAACCCCACGCCAATGTCGTTCTCGGAAGTCTTTGTCGCCCTTCAAACCGGCGTGATCGACGGCCAGGAAAATCCGCTGACGAACATCTCGGCAGGCCAGTTGGACGAAGTTCAGTCCTATCTGTCGATGAGCGGTCACGTCTATTCGCCAGCTTACCCAACTGTTGGCGTGGCTACCTTTGAGCGCTTGGACCCTGAGATCCAGACGATCCTTGCTGAAACAGCGCAAGAGGTCGTCTCGTGGGCACGCGCTGAGGGCGCGGCGGCTGATGAGGCCCTGCTGGGTGAGCTTGAGGCATCAGGCATGCAGGTCAACACTGCAGATCGCGAGGCTTTTGTGGCGGCGTCTCAACCTGTCTATGAAAGGTTCGCATCCGAAGTCGAAAATGGTCAGGACATGATCGATCAGGTCATGTCGCTTGCCGACGGCCCTTAACCTAAGGTCAGCGCATCGGGGCTGCCAATCACAGGCCCCGATGCGCGCTTGAGGCGTTTTTTATCGCCACGACTTTCCGTTGAGGAGTGCTGTCATGCGCAGTTTTGTGCGTCCGCTCGATGTGTTTTTGCAGGTCGTTACCCTGACCATTCTGATTGCGCTTGCCATCGTGGTCCTGATGGGTATCGCCTTTCGATATTCCGGCAATTCATTGATCTGGTATGATGAAGTTGCTGCCGTGCTGCTGGCCTGGATCACGTTTTTTGGTGCTGCGCTGGCTATGAACCGCGATGCGCATATGGGCTTTAACGGCCTACTCTATGCACTGCCACTGAAAGGTCGGCTGGCGCTGTTTGCAATCGTTGAATGCATCGTCTTCGCGGTGCTGGCGATCACGGTATGGGCCGGTTGGCATATCCTCGAACTTTTCGGCGACGACACGATGACCTCGGTGCGCTGGATGCCGCGTGCCGTGGTGCAAGGTGTGCTGCCTGTGGCGGCAGTTCTGATGATGTTGGCAAGAGGGCTGTCGATGCCCGAACGCCTCTCGTTCGTCCGCGAGGGGCGCGACCCTGAAGCCCGTGAGATCGAGGAAGAGATCGCACGCGCGCGAGCAGAGCTGGCCACCAAAGAGGATTTGAAATGACCGAGGCACTCGTCCTTTTATCGATGTTTGTGATGATCGGTATCGGTGTTCCGATTGCTCTGTCGATCATGGCCTCTGCACTTATAGGTGTGTGGTTGCTGAACGGCTCGCTGGGCTTTCTCAATGCAGCCTTATCGGTCTTCGACGGCGCGACCAAGTTTCCCCTCATTGCCATTCCGCTGTTCGTGCTGGCAGGCGCGTTGATGAACACCGGAGGAATATCCACGCGGCTGATCGCCTTTGTCTCAGCGCTGGTCGGCTTCGTGCGCGGCGGCCTTGCTATGGTCAATGTCGGTGTGTCGCTGTTCTTTGCCGAAATCTCGGGTTCCGCTGTCGCCGACGTCGCGGCAACCGGGTCGGTCCTGATACCGGCAATGAAGAAAAAGGGTTATAAGCCGCGTTTTGCGGCGGCGCTGACATCCTCGACGGCATCTCTGGCGATCATCATCCCACCATCGATCCCGATGATACTTTACGGGGCGTTGTCTGGTACCTCGATCGTGCAGCTTTTTGTGGCTGGTATTATCCCCGGCCTGCTGGGCGCCATTTTGCTGATGGCGATGTGCTATTACTTCGCCGTTCGCTATAATCTGCCGCGCGAAGAAGGCTTCGACCTGTGTCGCCTCTGGCATGCCACGCGCGAAGCGTCATGGGCGATGATCCTGCCAGTTGTCATTCTTGGTGGCATCTTCGGCGGATTCGTGACAGCAACCGAAGGCGCTGCACTGGCCGTCATCACTGCGCTCTTCATCGGCGTCTTTATCTACCGCGAGATTGACCTGCCGAAGCTCTATCACGCGCTTGTTGACGGCGTGGTGCAAACTTCGATCGTGATGCTTCTGGTGGCCACATCGGCGGTGCTGGGCCTGTATCTGACGGAAACCGAGATGCCACAAAAGCTGGCGGCATCCATCACGGACCTGACGACGAACAAGCTGGCAGTGCTGATGATAATCAACATCTTTCTGCTGCTGGTCGGCATGGTGCTGCACGGTGCCGCTGCGATCATCCTGACAGTCCCCATCTTCATGCCACTGGTCAATCAGCTGGGTATTGATCCGGTACAATTCGGGATCCTGCTGACGCTGAACATTGCCCTTGGCCAGCAAACGCCGCCTGTCGCGTCTGTTTTGGTCACGGCATGCTCTATCGCGAAGACCGATGTCTGGGCCACCACACGCACAAACCTGCCCTTCATCGCCGTACTGGTTCTGGTGCTGCTGCTGGTGACCTACGTGCCGGCGATCTCATTGACGCTGGTCAACCTGTTCTATTGACGACCGGGCGAAAGCCCCAATCAAAACTGGGAGAAAAGACTATGATCAACAGACGCATCCTCGCTAAGGGCGCAGTGCTTGCAGCCGCCCTTTGCATCGCGGCTCCTGCCCTCGCGCAGGACACAACACTGCGCCTTGCGCATTACGGTTCAACCACGGACTCCGTAACCAGGGCCGCTGAACGCTTTGCGGAGCTTGCTTCGGAAAAAAGCGACGGCGCACTGACGATTGAGCTCTTCGGTAATGGCGAGCTTGGCAACAGCCCGTCCATGCTGGAAGGCGTGCGCCTTGGCACCATCGACATCGTCACAGTGGGCAACCCATTCTTTACGGCAAGCCTGCCGCAGTTGAACCTGCTGGACTTGCCGTTTCTGTTTCAGTCCGACGCCCATGCGTTTGCAGTGCTGGACGGCGAGGTGGGTCAATCGTTGATGGCCTCTATGTCAGATGCGGGTCTTCAGGGCCTTGCGTTCTGGGAACTGGGCTTTCGCAACCTGACCAACAATACACGTGCGATCAACGGGCCTGCTGATCTGGCGGATCTCAAGATCCGCACGACACCGAACCCTGCCCATGTGCTGGCGTTCGAGACTCTCGGCGCGAATCCGACCCCCATGCCTTTCGCCGAGGTCTATTCTGCGCTTCAGACCGGCACGATTGATGGGCAGGAAAACCCCGTCAATCACATCCACGCCAACCGGCTGAACGAAGTTCAGCAATATATGAGCCTGACCGCGCATGCCTATACGACCTCGCCATTGGTGATGAATGCAGGGCGTTGGTCCGCGCTTTCGCCAGAGCTTCAGGGCGCCTTGAGCGAAGCGGCAGTCGAAGCTGCATCTTTCCAGCGCGCGTTGAACGACGAGGAAGAACAAACCAGCCTTGACGCTATGATAGCCGACGGCATGAACGTCGTTGAAAACCCGGATCGTGCCGCGTTCCGTGATGCTGTCAGCGAGGTAACCCGCGCCGCCTATATCGAGAACTTCGGGACCGAAATGCTTGATGCGATCGACGCGGCGGCTCAATAAGATACGCGGCGGGCCGGCGATTGTCCGGCCCGTACGCTTCCCTTCATCAAGGCGAGGCCCATGGCTGCACTCATCCTATTCAATAAAGCCCTGCGCCGCGCCATCGATGGAGCCGCGGCGCTTCTCATCCTAATGGTGACTGTGTTGGGCATCCTGCAGGTGATCAGTCGCTATGGGCTTAATTCCTCGCTTGTCTGGTCCGAAGAACTCATCCGCCTGCTTTATGTCTGGCTGGTTCTGATCGCCGCTGCCACAGCACAACATATGAGAATTGCGCTTGTGGAGAATTTGCTGTCGACCGGCTGGCTCATGGCTTTGAAAGTGATGCAGACATTTATCATGCTGGCGCTTCTTGCTCTGCTGGTGCATGGCGCGATCCAGCTGGACGGGGCATTCGGACAGGACCGCTATGTAACACTTGGCATTGGCAAAACTTGGTATTGGACGGGCGCTATCGTTGGCGGGCTGCTTTGGGCGGGCTCGATCTTGTCATCTCTGGCTGCCGGTTTCGCCGAACGGCGTGGCGAAGCCTGATGGAAACGCTTCTGCTCTTTGGATCGATGGTCATCTTCGCAGTGCTGGGCGTTCCGCTCGTCTTCGCGATTCTTGCGTCGAGCGTCATCACGTTGATGGTTATGCGTCCAGAAATGCCGATGGTGCTGGTCACGCAAATGTTCATGAACGGGATGGATCAGTTTCTGCTGCTGGCCATTGGGTTCTTCTTCCTGGCGGGCGAATTGATGAACCGAGGTGGCATTACCCGCCGCATCATTGATTTCGCCAGCGCCCTTGTTGGACACTTCAAAGGTGGTCTGGCCCAGGTCAACGTTGTCTCAAGCTTGTTTTTTTCCGGCATATCGGGTTCTGCGGTAGCCGATACCGCTGCGGTGGGGTCGGTGATGATCCCCTCGATGAAGCGAAAAGGCTATTCAGCAGGCTTTGCCGCAGCCATCACGCAATGCAGTTCGGTTGTCGGGCCGATCATTCCGCCCTCTATCCCGATCATCGTCTACGCAGTGCTTGCCGAACAATCGGTCGGTGCGATGTTTCTTGCCGGTATTATCCACGGCATCTTGATCGGTCTGTGCTTGATGACAGCGGTTGCCATCATCGCGCGCCGCCGTGATTTTGAAAGCAGTGCGCGCGTACCGATGGCGGATGTGGTGCGGACTGGGGCACAAGCTTTTGTCGCACTTTTGACGCCCATCATTATCGTCGGCGGCATCCTTGGTGGCGTGATGACGGCAACCGAGGCTGGCGCCATGGCCTGTCTTTATGCATTCGTGACCGGCGCATTCTATTTCCGCGAACTGGATCTGCGTGGCTTCTACGAAGCCCTTGTGCAGGCTGCAAAAGGCACGGCGATGATCCTGGTGATCGTCGGGGCCTCGACACTGTTTGCGTGGATCGTGGCGGACCTGCGGCTGAGCCAAGCGGTTGGAGAGGCCATTTTCACAGTCAGCGAGAATCCGTTGATCTTTCTGCTTCTGGTCAATCTTTTCGTGTTGGTTATTGGGCTCTTCCTCGATCCACTGGCGGCCCTCGTCATCCTCGTGCCGCTGCTGCTGCCAAACGCCATTGAGATGGGCATAAGCCCGGTACATTTTGGCATCTTCATCGTGTTCAACCTGATGATAGGCCTGACGACCCCTCCGGTAGGCTACCTCATCTACTTGTCGGCCCATATCGCCGAAGAGCGACCCGAGCGCGTCATGCGCGAAAGCCTGCCGTTTGTTGCGGCCCTGTTCGTGGCACTGTTGTTGCTGACGTATGTACCGCTCCTAACCACCTTCCTGCCGGACCTCTTTGCATAGTTTGGGCCTCATGAGTTTCTCTATCATCGATCTTTCCATGCCCGTGACGGCGACACATTTCCGTTGGCCCACGCCACGTACCGTCTCCGGTGATTACAGCGATGCCGCCCCGTTTCACGTCACGCGCCTGTCGCTGTCATGCCATTCCTTCACCCATGTGGATGCGCAGCGTCATATGATGCCAAACGCGCCGACGATTGACGCAACGCTCCCTGAAGATGTCGCAGGGCCCGCCTTCGTTGCCCATCTGCGCGATGTCGCCCCAAACGAGGAGATTGATGGTGCGCGGATCGACGCTGCCCTGGCGGGATATGCTGGCGAACCGATCATCCTGCTCAGCACCGCGTGGGACACGCAGCGCGATTGGACCACGGCGGAGTATTGGCGCGATGCACCGTTCATCACCCGCGAGGGGGCGCAAGCGCTGGCCCGACGTGTGCCAAAGGCCGTCGCCTTCGACTTCCCGCAAGACTACACGATCCGACTGTCGCTCGATGGGATCGTCCCGTCGATCCATGAGCATTTGACGCATGATGTGCTTTTGCGCGCAGGCGTGACGCTGATCGAGTATCTGATCGGCACCGCGGCGCTAGACGGTCCGCGCACCTTTTTGTGTGCTTTACCGTTGAAGATCGAAGGAGCGGATGGGGCACCTGCTCGCGTCGTGGCGTTTGCAGGCGACGAGTTTGATGGAATGGGGCGCTAGCATGACAAACATCGCATTTCTGGGGATCGGCCTGATGGGGCGCCATCAAGCGCAACACTTGATTGACGCAGGTCACAATGTGACCGTTTGGAACAGAACCCGTTCCAAGGCCGAAGCGCTGCGAGGCGCGCGTGTAGCAGATACGCCGCGTCACGCTGTAGCGGACGCCGAGATCATCGTAACGATGTTGGAGAACGGCCCGATCGTCGAGAACGTTTTGTTCGACGGGCCGAATGCAGCATTGAATGGCATGGCTGACAGTGCGCTGTTCATTGACATGAGCTCCATCAAGCCGGCTGAGGCGCAGGATCATGCCGCGCGCCTGGCCAAACGCGGTGTGGCGTATGTCGATGCCCCTGTTTCGGGTGGCACGTTGGGTGCGGAAAACGCCACCCTTGCCATCATGTGCGGCGGAAACGAGGCGTGTTTTGCGCGCGCTGAACCTGTTTTGTCGGTGATGGGCCGTCCGGTTCATGTGGGACCTTGCGGCAGTGGCCAACTAGCAAAGCTGGCCAACCAAATGATCGTTGGGACAACAATCGCAACTGTGGCCGAGGCCTTGGCTCTGGTCGCGCGGGGCGGCGCAAACCCTGCAAGCGTGCGCGAAGCTCTCCTAGGCGGATTTGCCGACAGTCGTGTGCTGGAGCTTCACGGCCAGCGCATGGTGGACCGTGATTTCACCACACGTGGTCGAACCGTGACGCATCTCAAAGACCTCGATAATGCGTGCGACGCGGCCCAACAAATGGGATTTCACGCTCCAGTGTTGCAACAGGTCACCTCTCTGTTTCAGGGCCTTACCACCCATGAAGGCGATCCTGATCACAGCGCCCTGCTGCTTGAGATTGAGCGTTTAAACACCGGCTCTGACCATTCGGGTGGAAGCTAAGCTTGGTGCTGCGAATGGCGGCCATGGCACTTTCCCCGTCAGTCAACTTTTCAAGACAACAAACCGGACCTTCGTCAGAGAAAGGCGGAATGATCCTGGCCTCAACCCATCGATAAGGAGCCTTCTATCGTGGACGACAACACTCCCTTTTCCCCACACGGCAAACACCTAATCGCTGGAAACTGGGTTGCGGGTGAACAGCACTTTCACTCTGACCCTGCCCATGGGGAAGCCTACGCCTTTTCCGTAGGGACCCCGGCACATGTTGATGCCGCCTGCGAGGCAGCCGAACAGGCCTTTGCCAGCTTTGGCTACAGCACCCGAGAAAGCCGCGCTGTCTTTTTGGAAGCCATCGCAGACGAAGTCGACGCACGTGGGGCGCAGATCACAGCCATTGGAACCTCAGAAACCGGCTTGCCGAAAGCGCGTCTTGAAGGGGAGCGGGGCCGGACAGTGGGACAACTGCGTCTCTTTGCCAGCCATATCCGCGACGGTGCCTATCTTGATCGTCGTCATGACGCGGCACTGCCTGATCGCGCACCCCTGCCACGGCCTGATCTAAAAATGGTTCAGCGCCCAATCGGCCCTGTTGCCGTGTTTGGTGCCTCCAACTTCCCTCTGGCTTTTTCTACAGCGGGTGGCGATACGGCAGCGGCGCTGGCTGCTGGATGCCCAGTCGTCGTGAAAGGCCATAGTGCGCACCCAGGCACGGGAGAGATCGTGGCCGAGGCTATTCACTCCGCGATCAGAAAATGCGACGTGCATCCAGGCACCTTTTCGTTGATCCAGGGCGGCAAGCGCGATGTGGGCACGGCACTCGTGCAGCATCCCCTGATTAGGGCGGTTGGCTTTACCGGTTCCCTTGGGGGCGGTCGCGCGCTTTTCGATCTGTGTGCAAGTCGCCGCGAACCGATCCCGTTCTTCGGGGAGCTTGGCAGCGTCAACCCGATGTTCCTGATGCCCGCCGCCTTGAACGCTCGCGGTGCAGAGATCGGCGCGGGCTGGGCCGGATCATTGACGATGGGCGCTGGCCAGTTCTGCACCAATCCTGGCATCGCTATCGTGATCGACGGACCGGGCGCGGATAAGATGGTTCATGCCGTAACCGAAGCGTTAGAGAAGACCGGCCCGCAAACTATGCTGACTGATGGCATCGCTGAGGCTTATCGCTCCGGACAGGCACGGATCGCAGAGACCGAGGGCGTTCGCACAGTGCTCACGTCAAGCTGCGATCAGCGCACCGCGACGCCTTACCTGTACGAGACAACTGGTGCCGCATGGCTTTCCAACGACACACTGGGCGAGGAGGTCTTTGGCCCGCTTGGCCTTGTTGTGCGCGTCGCCGATACGGACGAGATGTTGGCTGTGGCAAAGAGCCTTCAGGGGCAATTGACCTGTACGGTGCATATGGACGAAGGCGACACCGGCGACGCCAAGCAGCTGTTACCGATACTGGAACGCAAAGCAGGGCGACTGCTGGTAAACGGCTTCCCCACCGGGGTCGAAGTCGCGGACAGTATGGTGCATGGCGGCCCGTATCCGGCATCGACCAACTTTGGTGCAACGTCGGTGGGCACTCTGTCGATCCGTCGGTTCCTACGTCCGGTCTGCTATCAGAACTTGCCCGATACGCTGTTGCCGTCCGATCTGGCCAAACGGTAACCTGCGAAGAGCGCGAGCGATATGGCGCGCGCTCTTCCACTGCTAACCTGTCAAAAGACCTCGCCTGGCGAGATTGCCCATCAGAGCCGATGTGCCGAAGCGCCATTCAGGACAATCCGTCGAGCGCCGGACAGTGTTTGTCAGGTCGCCCAGTTTCTCTTCGCGGATCGATACGACATCGCCGGTCTTATGGGTAAACCCTTGTCCCGGGGCATCACGATCCTGAATCGGTGCAAAAAGTGTCCCAAGAAACAGGAAAAAGCCGTCTGGATATTGGTGATGTCGCCCGCAGGTCTGCGCCACCAAATCGGTAGGATCTCGGCTGATCTTCGCCATTGAGGAATGGCCCTCCAAAACGAACCCGTCTTCGCCTTCGACCCGCAGGGCCAGTTCTGCACGGAGGACGTCATCCAGCGTGTAGCTGTTGTCGAACAGCCGTACGAATGGGCCCATTGAGCAGGACGCGTTGTTGTCCTTAGCTTTGCCCAGAAGCAATGCTGAACGACCCTCGACGTCGCGCAAATTCACGTCATTGCCCAGCGTCGCTCCCTTGATCGTCCCTGTGCTGTCGACGGCCAGTACGATCTCCGGCTCGGGATTGTTCCAATGCGATACCGGATGCAATCCGACCGCCGCGCCCCAACCAACCGACGACATGGGCTGCGATTTGGTGAAGATTTCGGCGTCGGGGCCGATCCCAACTTCCAGGTACTGCGACCAGAGGCCCTCGTCCTGAAGCACTGATTTGATCTGCATGGCCTGCTCGGACCCCGGGACGACCCCGCTTAGGCTGTCACCAATGACTGACTGGACCTTTCGACGGATTTCTTGCGCGAGATCCGCGTTGCCTGCGGCCTGCTCCTCGATCAACCGTTCGACCATCGATTCGGCGAACGTGACGCCGCTGGCCTTGATCGCTTGGAGATCGGCAGGCGACAGTAAATGCAGCGCTTCTTCTCCCGCACCTTCGATAGATGTTGCCGCCAGATCGGCGAGCGTCCCAATCTCTTCGCCAGGTGCCCCGCTTAGCCAGTCTGCTGCATCCGCGCGCTCCAGTAATGCATGCATTGTCGGCACTTCGCTGCATGTCACGTCGACAACGGTTTCGCCGTGCACCGTGACAACGCTCGGCCCTATGCCAGGCCGCCAAACGCGTCCGGCCAGCGTAGCTTCAGCAAGTGTGTTGGAGTTGGGGATCATTAGTTGGTCTCCATGGGAAAAAGGGGGTTTAGACGCCCCAAGAAAGCGCCAGCGGATCAAGCGGGCGTAACAACTAGATCATCAGCATCGCGCGGATGGCGAGATGACAGTCCAGATCTCAAAAGACAGCGACGCCATGTCTTTGTCCGATGCGTTGTTGTCTGTCCGCTCAATTTTGGTATACCAAATCTAAGCCTCATCACAAGCGCAAAGCACGCCGAAGGGATAGCCCGATGTCAAAGACCCGCGCCGACCGAAAATTCCGCTCTCAGGAATGGTTCGACAATCCGAATAATCCCGGCATGACCGCGCTGTATCTGGAGCGCTACCAGAACCAAGAATACACCCGCGAGGAGCTTCAGGGCGAGCGGCCGGTCATCGGGATTGCCCAGACGGGCAGCGACATCGCGCCCTGCAATAAGATCCACGTTTTCCTGATGGACCGGATCAAGGCGGGTATTCGTGATGGCGGCGGTATCCCGATGGAATTTCCTGTCCATCCAATTCAGGAAACCGGCAAACGCCCGACCGCAGCCCTTGACCGCAATCTGGCCTATCTGGGGCTGGTCGAGGTGTTGCATGGATACCCGCTTGATGGGGTCGTTTTAACAACCGGATGCGATAAGACGACACCGGCGATGTTGATGGGAGCTGCGACGGTCGACATCCCTGCGATCGCGCTCAACGGTGGCCCAATGCTGGATGGCTGGTGGCAAGGCAAACGCGCAGGCTCTGGCACCATCGTCTGGGAAAGCCGTCGCCTGATGGCGGAGGGAAAGATCGATTATGACGAGTTCATGAGCCGTGTCTGCGCATCCGCCCCGTCGCTGGGCCATTGCAACACGATGGGTACCGCGTCGACGATGAACGCTATGGCCGAGGCGCTTGGCATGTCTCTGCCTGGCTGTTCGGCGATCCCTGCGCCGTTCCGTGAGCGTATGGCGATGGCTTATGAGACCGGAAAGCGCATCGTGAGCATGGTGTATGAGGACCTCAAACCCTCCGATATTCTAACGCGCGAGGCTTTCGAGAACGCGATTGTCGTCAACTCAGCGATTGGCGGTTCGACCAACGCACCGCCGCATCTTCAGGCCATCGCGCGCCATGCTGGCATTCCCCTCGACGTCAAGGATTGGCAAAAGATCGGCTTTGATGTGCCTCTTTTGCTGAACATGCAGCCCGCTGGTGAATATCTGGGAGAGAGTTTCTTCCGCGCCGGGGGGGTGCCTGCGGTGATGGCAGAGCTTTGCAAGGCAGGTCTCATCCATCAAGAGGCCATGACCGTTGCCGGGCAGGCTATGGCCCAGACGCTCGAAGGTCGGGAAAGCCGTGATCAGGACGTCATCAAACCTGTCGCAGCACCAATGCGCGAGAACGCTGGTTTTCTTGTCCTATCGGGAAATCTTTTTGACAGTGCCTTGATGAAGACCTCGGTTATCTCAGTTGATTTCAAGGATCGGTTTTTATCCCACGCGGGTCGCGAGGGCGTTCACGAAGCTCGCGCTATCGTGTTTGAGGGACCAGAGGATTATCATAACCGGATCAACGATCCCGCCCTCGATATCGACGAGAACTGTATTCTGTTCATCAGAGGTGTGGGCTGCGTTGGCTACCCTGGCTCCGCCGAGGTGGTCAACATGCAGCCACCAGATGCTGTTTTGATGCAAGGCATCCATCACCTGCCAACCGTGGGAGATGGGCGGCAGTCGGGGACGTCCGAAAGTCCGTCAATCCTAAATGCCTCGCCTGAGGCGGCAGTCGGGGGTGGGCTGGCACTGTTGCAGACGGGCGATATGGTGCGTCTTGACCTAAACGCTTGCACGCTAAATGCGCTGGTTGACAGCAATGAGTGGGAAGCGCGCCGTGCCGCATGGTCTCCAACGGCGCTTGATAACCAAACGCCATGGCAGGAGATTTACCGCAAGAATGTGGGCCAATTGGCCGAGGGCGGCTGTCTGGAACTGGCGACTGCTTATCAAAAAGTGTGCCGTCACTTGCCGCGCGATAATCACTAGAACCGATGTCTTCTGCGCGCGTGGCTCCGCAAGCGGCAAGCACAAACGTCTTCAACGATGTTTGCGTGTTCGCGCGACAGGGCAATGGCATGAGAGGTCGGCGTTTCGATCATTAGATGCTGCCTCATGTCCGATCAAATCGAGCGCAGCGTCGTCGTCTGCATTCTTGGCACTGCATCCAACAATCGGCGCGTGTAGGCGTGCCCCGGTGCTGAGAAAAGATCGGCGCAATCGGCTCGTTCGACCACACGTCCATCCTTCATGACCACGGCGCGATCGGCGAGTGCTTCGATCACCCCCAAGTCGTGGCTTACGAACAGACAAGAGAACCCCAATCGCTCACGCAGCGCAGACATCAGCGCGAGCACTTCTTTCTGTACGGTTAGGTCAAGCGCAGAAACGGGCTCGTCCGCCACAACGAAACGTGGATGGGTGACCAGAGCCCGCGCTATACAGACCCTCTGGCGCTGTCCACCCGATAGTTCGTGCGGCATACGAGCACCATAGGTGTCGAGTGGTAATTGGACGCCGTCGAGTATCTCGCGTAGCCGTTGCTCGCCTTCAGAACCGGTGGGTCCGAACCGGCGCAACCCGGCAGAGACGATGCGAGCGACGGTCATCCGTGGATCGAGACTTGCGTAGGGGTCCTGGAAAACGATCTGCATGCGCCTGCGGAAGTCGCGCGGTCGAGGCGCGCCATCGAGCAGCACCTGTCCGGCGCTCATCGACGCCAAACCGACCAGGGCTCGCCCAAGCGTCGTTTTGCCAGAGCCGCTCTCCCCGACAAGACCGACGATTTCGCCTTCGCGGATGTCTATGTCCACATCGTCCACGGCGACCGTGGGCACAGGGCGAGACCAGGGCAGCTTGCGTCGGCCTTCAAAAACGACACGCACCCCGCGGGCCTCGACCACCGGTGGTGTGGCGGTTCCACGCCCCTTTTGCGGTGCTGGCAAAGCATCGACCAGACGCTTGGTGTAAGGGTCGCTTGGTGCGCTCAGAATTTGTTCGGTCTGGCCGGTTTCGACGCTTCGGCCTGATTGAAGGATGACCGCATGCGTGGTGTGCTGAGCCACCAGCGGCAGATCGTGGCTCACAAGGATCAGTGCAGTGCCTTCCTCCTCGACCAGGCGCGACATCAGATCCATTACCTCTTTTTGGATCACGGCATCCAAAGCAGTGGTCGGCTCGTCGGCGATCAGCAAAGCTGGACGCATCATCAGCACCGAGGCAAGCATGATGCGCTGCCGCATGCCGCCGGAGAATTCGTGCGGAAAGCGCGTTAGCGCGCCGGCGGGATCGCGCAGCTGGACGCGTTCCAGCATTTGCCGAGCGGCGTGTTCGGCGGCAGTTCGAGACAACCCGTGCTGATGCATAGGCCCCTCGATCATTTGCCTTCCGACGGTGAGCGAGGGATTGAGTGAGGTCATCGGTTCCTGGAAGACCATGCCGATGCGCGCACCGCGTACTGCGCGCATTTCTGCCGGATTCAGGCTCAAAAGATCTTGGCCGCCAAACACAACACGTCCACCGACCAAGCGGGCGCCAGGCGGAAGCAAATTGAGGATGGCCCGCCCGATCATTGTCTTGCCGGAACCGCTCTCACCAATCAGGCCGAGGCGTCCTTTGGCGGGCATCGAAAAGGACACACCTTCCACCACGGTCCGTGGGCCTTCGGGCGTGTCGAACGCAACAGTCAGACCCTCGACGGACAGCAGAGTCATGGCCGTACGTCCAATCCGCGCATTCTCGGATCAAGCCGGTCGCGCAGTGCGTCGCCAAAAATGTTGATGCCCAACAGTGCGATGGAAATTGCAAGGCCGGGAAAAAGGGCCAACCATGGCGCAATGATGAAATCGCCTCGTGATTCCGCCAGCATGTTGCCCCAGGTCGGTGCAGGAGGTGGAATGCCGAGGCCCAGAAAGCTCAGTGCGCTTTCGGCCAGCAGTGCTGAGCCGAACAATGCCGTGCCCATCACGATGAGTGGCGCGGTGCAATTTGGCAGGACGTGGCGGAACAGTGTGTAGAGCGCCGCATCGCCGACCGCGCGCGAGGCCTCGACGAACTCACGCTCCCGCACCGACAAGACCGTGCCGCGCACCAGTCGTAACACGGACGGTGCGTAGGAAAGTGCCAGTGCTACGATCACACCCAGTTGCGACGGCCCGGCAATCGCCATGATCGCGAGCGCCAGCAACAATCCTGGGAAGGCCAGCAGCGCGTCCGTTAGGAGCATTACCAGCCGGTCAGCCCATCCCCCGAAATAACCCGATAGGCCACCAACAATTGTTCCGACGCTTACGGCGAGCACGACCGTTGCGAACGCCACTGTGACCGATGCTCGTGCACCAGCAAGAATCCGCGATAAAACATCTCGACCCCACTGGTCTGTGCCCATCAGATGTGCCCAGGATGGAGCCTCAAAGCGCTTGAGAAAATCTGGCTCGACCGGATCATGGGGCACCCAGACATAGCCCATCAGTGCTCCGAGCAAGACGACAGCCAAGAGAGCACTACCGACTATGCCGTTGACTTGCCGCAGAAACCAGGGTCGGCGCAGATGCGCTTGCCGAGCGGTTGTCCGAGTTTCGGTTTCGACGGTCAAAGGCGAACCCTCGGGTCGAGAATGGCATAAGCAAGATCGACCAACAGATTCACGCACACATAGATGAAGGCGATCAGCAGCAGACAGCCTTGAAGGACGGGATAGTCGCGCGCGTAGATCGCGTCGACCAAAAGACGCCCAATGCCTGGGATCGAGAAAACCGTTTCTGTCACCGATGCGCCCCCGAGCAGTCCGCCAAGTATCAACCCAATGACTGTCACCGATGGCCCCAACGCGTTGCGCGCGACGTGCCGGGTCAGCACAACCGCTTCTGGCAGCCCCTTGGCGCGGGCGTGGGTTACATAATCCAGGCGTAGCACTTCCAAAGTTTGGGCGCGCATTATGCGCGCAACGACTGCCATTTCGACCAGCGCGAGGGTCGCCACGGGCATGATCAGATAACGCAGCCCGCCGACGAAATCCTCCGCGAGCGATACAAAGCCGATGGCCGGCAGCCAGCCCAGCGTGATTGCGAACATCCAGATCATCATCAAGCCAAGCCAAAAGCTGGGTAGCGATAGAAAGAGGATCGACACGCCGATGATCGTCGCATCGGCAAGCGTGTTCTGTTTCCATGCAGCGATTAAGCCAGCAGGTATCGCTAGAAGAACGGCTAGGCCGATGGCCAATGCGGTGATGGTGACGGTAACGCCGAGCCGGTCGAACAGTGCTTCAGCGACAGGCTGGCCGGTCCGGATCGAGTTGCCCAGATCACCTGTGAGAACATTGCTCAGCCAAATCACATATTGCACCACAATTGGCCGGTCCAAGCCGAGCTCGGCGCGCATCGCCGTTATGGCGACATCGCTGTCGAGATCATTGAGCATGATCTCGGCGGGATCGCCGGGGATGGCTCGGATCAGCGCGAAGACGATGATGGAAACGACCAAAAGGGTCGGCACCATCATCGCGGTGCGCCTTGCCACATGCGCCCACATCAGCGGTGGGCTTTCGTCTGGAACCGGCCGCCGCTATTCGCCGACCGATGTCTGCCAGAAGCGCAGGCGTCCGCCTGGCCATAGCTCGAACCCGTCAACGCGGTCTGATAGGGCGACGGCCGTTGGCTGACTGTAGAGACCGATAGCGGGGACTTGCTCAAGGAACATGTCCATAAGCTCATCTGAAATACCGGCACGTGCATCCGGATCGGTTTCGCTCATCAACATACCGATCCTGTCTAAAGCCTCTGGGTTGTCCCAGACTTTGCGTTGCTGTTCGCCGGAGAACATGTCCCAGCTGAGGGCCGGGTCGAGGCGGGCAGAGAAGCCAAACGACATGATGTCATATTCGCCCGATCGATAGAGATCGAGCTGGGTGCCCCATTCCAAGACCTCGATCTCGGTTTCGATCCCGGCCGCCCGCCACATGGCTTGCGCCACAACGGCCTGGTCGAACATGGTTGCCGACCGCCGTGAGGTGATCAGGCGAATGGGTTCACCGTCGTAACCCGCCTCTTCGAGCAGCGCTTGCGCGGTCTCCACGTCGTAGCCATAGGTGCGGTCCTGGCCGGATGTGTAGAAACTGCTGATTGGTGGTATAGGGGAAGCATTGTGCCCCTCATAACCCATGAGCATGGCCAACTGCTCCATATCGAGCGCGCGCGCCATCGCCTGGCGTAGGGCCGGATTTGCCATGCGTTCGGAATGCCGCGAGATCAAAAAAGTGCCCCAGGCGGGGGTTGGCTGGATGAGAACCTCGAAACCCGCCTCACGCAGCTCGTCGGCATCGGAGGTTGAAATATCCATCAAGTCCACTTCGCCCGCGCGCATGGCAGCCTTGGCAGATGCGGAATCGGGCACGACAGTGATTAACACGCGGTCGACCATCGGCGTCTTGTCACCAGTCATGCCATCGCGCGGACCATCATCGGCAACATAGTCCTCAAAGCGCTCCAGAATAATCCGCTCGCCCGGACGCCATTCGACGAAGCGGAACGGCCCGGTGCCGATTGGTCGCTGCCATCCATCGGCCCAGGCGTCGGGGTGCTGGATCGCTGTCGCGCCACAGTCGAACCGCGCCATGTCTTTAAGAAACAAAGGCGAGGGCTCGGAGATGGTGAAGACCACGGTGGCATCGTCTGGTGCCTCGACGCTGGTCACCTCCAGTCGGCCCGACCCGTCAAAGCGGTCGCGACACCGCCAGCTCGTCTCCTCGTCCATGAACCGTTCCCATGAGGCAAGCACGTGCTCGGCCGTCATAGTCTGGCCATTGTGGAAAACAACGCCTTGGCGAAGCGGGAACGTGTAGGTCAGACCATCGCCCGACACTTGGATCTCTTCCGCCAGGACCGGACCGATGGACAGATCGTCCCTATAGCCCACCAAGCCTTCAACGATGTTGAGATGGACTGAGTCGGTGAAGCCAGATCGGTCGACGCCTGGATTGTCGGACGTGATGTCACTGGTGCTTGCAACCCGCAGGACGGTTTCGGCGGCGGCAAGCCCGGGCATGATTACAAGTGCGGAAGTGGCAAGTGCGACGGCGGCAACGAGCTTCATGTGAATTCTCCCTATTGGTTTTGATTGGGTGGCATGCGGCGCTGACCACGAAGCTACTGCGCCGCGACCTGGGTCGCGCACGCGTCGAGCGTATGGGTAGCCCATTGTGTCTGGGCGTCCCACGGCGCTGGACGTACGTAAAGGGCGCCGGCGCCAGCATCGAAAATGACACTTGCAACGGTGGTGCTCAGATGGCCGGAGCGCGAGCGGACCGGCGGACGACAGACCGCGAAGGGGTGGCCGAAATCATCACTCAGTGCGCGCTCAAAGGTTGCCCGGGTCACATTCGGTGCATCGGCGGCAAGATGATGCATCACACGTTTGTCGCGATAGAGCGTGCAGGGCGTGCGCCCGTTCAGTGCCCCGTCTCGCACGCGCACGCGCGCCTCCGGCGCGTTGAAATGGTTGGCATGGGCGAACAGACCATTGGCCTGCGGATAGAGCACAAACACATCGTCCGGTGTGGTCTCGAAGTTAATCGCGATATCACCGCCAGCGTGGGACAGAGTCATGTTGTTGGAAACGGCACGCGGCGCGGAGGTGATCGCGCCGATCGCGTCGGCGAACGTGCGCGCCATAAGCGCGCGGCGGCGTATCATTGAAAGCGGCATGCCGGTGCGACCTACGTCCAGCTCGCTTTCCAGATTGTTGGCGGTAATCGCAATACCTGCTGTGTTCAAACCGGAGCGCGCCAAGCCCCCGGCCTCCACGAAGGTGAGGATGCTGTGGCCCTCTTCGTCGGTGAGATGAAGCACGACCGAGGAGCCGATGCATGCCGCGTTGAAATCCCAGTTCTGGGCATGCAAAAGTCGGCTATCTGTGGTGGCATGCGACAAGGCCAACCCCGATGTGCAGCCGCCTTCCAGAGCGCCAGCTTCAGGCGTGCGCCCATTGAAGATCTCTGAGCGTGCATTGACGACGATCACGGTCTCAACATCGATCCCTGCGCCTTCGGCGATCGCATCGATCTCAGCCATGCAATCCGCATCGGTGGCTTCGATGGTGGGGCGAAAATCAGCAGCCATGCGCTGGACTTGCGACCAGTCAAAGCCACGCCGGCCCATCGCTTCGCGGTACAACTCCTCGCCTGCCGCTATGCGCTCGGCGGCAGCACGCCCATAAGCCAGGCCCCGATCTCTCGGTGAGCCTTCAACACGAACAAGGGGAAACGGCGCATACATACAAACCAAATTGTACTGGATGCGTATCTGAGTCAATCTTTGCCCTGAAGTTGCAAAAGCCTAACGGCGAGCCAACAGGGCTCTACAAATCTTGACGAGGCTTGCTATGACTATCGCCATGACCACAGCATACAGCGATCTTCACCGCCGACTTGCCGGACGCATTGTCGAAATCGCGCGCATGAGAGGCTTGCAGGAAGGCACGCATATCGCTGCGGCGCCGCTGGCTGATGAGTTGGGCGTATCGCGAACTCCAGTTGTGCGGGCTTTGAGCCTTTTGGCTGATGCCGGTGCGGTACGGCGTGACGAAAACCGCGGCGCTTTTCTTGCCGATATCAGCGTTTATGATCCACAGGCGTTAGGCTCGGCGGAAGAGGCGCTTTACTGGCGCGTCGCCAATGACCGGCTTGATGGACATATCGAGGCGCAGTTCGATGCTGCCGGATTTGCACGCCGTTACGGGACTAGCCGGGCACTCAGTCAACGCGTGCTGTCGCGATTCGTTGCCGAAGGTGTTCTGGAGCGTCGTCCAGGCGGGGGCTACCGGTTCGCGCCGCTTCTCAGCGGGCGTGCAGCAACGGCTGCCAGCGTGCGGTTTCGTCTTGCCACGGAACCGGCAGCCTTCGACGAGCCAGGATTTCACGCTCCGCAGAATGAACTTGCGCAGATTCGTGCCGAACAAGAGATGCTGTTGCACAGCCGCGAGACACCGGGGCAATCAGTCGCCAATTTCGAGCGTAACGCGCATTTTCATGAGGCGATCGCCGGCTGGTCCGGTAATCCCTTCCTTTCGGACGTCGCGCGGCGCCATACAGCTCTACGGCGTTTGCGCCAATACCGCATCTTTGTCGAACCGGAGCGCATTGCAGAATCGGCGCGCGAGCATTTGGCCGTTCTCGACGCAATAGAAGAAGGCGATCTTGCCACTGCGTGCTTGAGACTGGCCGCGCATATTCGCGATCTTCCTTCGGCTCGTGCGGCGCTGTCCAAACAGCAAAAAGAAATAGCCGTTGAATGACGAAGGTTGATCCTACCGACGGCGCACTCTCCCTCGTCGCCTTACGCCATGCGTTGCATGAAGCGCCGGAAGTGTCGCGCGAGGAGGTACAAACAGCTGCAATCGTCGCGGAACAGATGAAGGCTATTGGCGCCGACGATGTGCTATGTGGTCTCGGCGGGAATGGCGTCGCCGCAATCTTCAATGGCGCGGCTCCGGGATCGACCGTCTGTCTGCGAGCTGAGCTCGATGCGCTTCCGATCACAGAAGCAGCCAACATGGTGCCGCGATCACGCATCGAAGGTGTTGCCCACCTTTGCGGACATGATGGGCATATGACGATGCTGGTGGGGGCCATGCGTGCGCTTGCCGCCGACCGTCCCAGCAATGGGCGGGTGGTCGCCCTGTTCCAGCCGGCTGAAGAAGACGGATCTGGTGCCGCCGCTGTCGTCGCCGCCGATCGCTTCAAGGCTCTCGACGTCAAAATTGCCTTCGCACTGCATAACAAGCCGGGGCTTCCGTTGGGCGCGATCGCTTTGAATCCCGGACCGACCACCTGTGCATCGCGCGGTATGCGATTGGAGCTGAAAGGTCGCACCTCGCATGCGTCCGAGCCGGAGTTAGCCGTGTCGCCAATGTCCGCGCTAAGTGGCCTGATGCCTGCTCTTCAGGGGCTACGTCGCGGCGACGGCCCGTCCGACGATCGCTTTGCCATGGTGACAATTACGCATGCGCACATGGGTGCAGAAGCGTTCGGCATCACGCCGGGCGACGGCACATTGCTTGCCACGCTTCGAACGCGAGATGATGCGGTCATGATCGATCTGGTGGCGCAAGTCGAGGCCCTGGTGGCGCGCCATGCGGGCTACATGCCTTACACGATCACATGGGACGATGTGTTCGTCGCCATGACGTCCACCCCAGCGGCCACGGAGATCTTGGCGAGCGCTGCGGCCAGCTTGGGACTGCCAAGGGTTGATGACATGCTGCCGGTCCGAGGGTCCGAAGACTTTGGCGGCCTTGGTGTCGACGAACGCGCGCTTGCGTTTATCGGGTCGGGCGACGGACCATCGCTGCATGCGCCCGACTATGTGTTCCCCGATGCGCTGATCCCGATCGGCGCCGAGTTGCTCGCGCGTGCCGCGCGCATGGCTCTGGGCGACCCTCCTTTGTAATTTAGCTGTCGTTTCGCCCGGTACGGTGAGTTATCAGCCAAAGAGAGTGGGGGCGGCAATCCCACCAACCGCTTCGCCAAAACACAGTGAATAAAAACGGTGGTTTCAGTCAGCGCCAGAAACCATTGAGTTCTGACGCACTTTGCTAGCAGCTAATAGCACCACAGAATCCCTTGTGTACTTACGAACTCAAACGAGGTTGGCATCATGATGCATGCATCGCCATAACTGTTTCTGACGACTCCATCCGCAAACGCTCGCGAAGCACCATGCCATAAAGATCGCGCGGATTGTCGGGGTCAGCGATGATATCAAGCAACACGTAGCGAGGGCTGGTTTTCAGCGCATCACGCAGCCAGCAAAGCGCAGAAAAGTCCTCGATCGCGAACCCAACGCCATCGAACAACGTGATGTCGGAGGGGCTCTTACGCCCTTCAACCTGCCCCGCAATGACCTCCCAAAGTTCCGTTACTGGGTGGTTGTCGACAAGCTGTTGGATATCGCCTTCAATCCGGGTTTGCGGTGTATATTCGACAAAAATATCTGAGCGCAGCAGGATATCTCGGTGAAGCTCGGTTTTGCCCGGACAGTCACCTCCAATCGCGTTGATGTGGACACCGCTGCCAACCATATTGTCGGTGAGGATCGTCGCATATTGCTTATCAGCGGTGCATGTCGTGATGACCTGCGCACCTGCAATAGCCTCTTCACTGCTTTTGCACGGCACCACAGTCAAACCGCTGCCAGCAAGGTTGTTTGCACATTTGTCGGTGGCTTGCGGATCGGTATCGTAGAGGCGAACTTCTTCGATGCCGCATACGCGTTTGAGCGCCAATGCCTGGAACTCAGATTGTGCCCCATTGCCGATCATGGCCAGCACTTTGGGATTGTCCGGACCGAGATGTTTCGTGGCAACCGCTGAGGTTGCAGCGGTGCGCAAAGCCGTGAGAACCGTCATCTCCGTTAGCAGCACTGGATAGCCTGTGTCGACAGATGCCAGTAGCCCAAACGCCGTTACCGTTTGCAGCCCTTCCTTGGTGTTCTGTGGATGGCCATTCACATATTTGAAGCCATAGTCGATGCCGTCAGATGTCGGCATCAACTCAATCACTCCCTCCTTGGAGTGGGCGGCAACGCGTGGCGTCTTGTCGAACGATGGCCAACGACGAAAGTCATTTTCTAGGTAGCCAGCAATCTGCGCAATTGCCTCCTCGACGCCAGTGTCGAGCACCAATCGCATCATGTTTTCAACACTGACGAACGGAACATGAGCGCGATCAGAAATTGTCGAGATGGTCATTAGAAGCCTCGCAGGTCAGTAAAAGAGGGGATTAAGTTGGGCGGTCAAACACGCGTCGGCCGAGCAGCGAAGCGGCAAGATCCACCATCAAAGTTGCTGTTTTTCCGCGTTCGTCGAGGAAAGGATTGAGTTCCGCCAGATCGAGCGAGGTGGCCAGACCGCTGTCGCACACAAGCTCCATTACGAGATGAGCTTCGCGAAAGGTTGCGCCTCCGGGCACCGTGGTTCCCACCGCTGGCGCGATTGATGGATCGAGGAAATCGGCGTCCAGTGAAACGTGCAACATGCCGCCAGCCGCAGCCACCCGTTCGAGAAATTGCATCAACGGCCCGCTGATCCCGCGTTCGTCGATCGCGCGCATGTCGACAGTCGTGATGTCACTTTCGGCCAAGAACGTTCGTTCGGGCTCGTCGACGGAACGGAGCCCTATCATGCAAATGTTGCCTTCCGGAATGGGATGCTGAACGGTGGGGAAAGTGTCAAAGCCGTCCATCGCCAGATGGTAGGCGACCGCCGTACCGTGAAGATTGCCAGATTGACTCGTCAAAGGCGTATGGACATCGCTGTGTGCATCAAGCCACAGAACGAAGAGTGGCTTGTTTAGTGTGGCCGCATGCTTGGCAACACCGGCAACCGTGCCAATAGACATGGCGTGATCACCCCCTAAAAAAATAGGGAATCCGTCGCGCGAAGCCTGTGCTGCAGCGTCGATCAAGTTGTTGGTCCAAGCAACGGTTTCGGCCAGAGCATGTGTTTTGGCGCCCGATGACGTTGGCGGGGTTTCAAACGCGACAGGTGCAACATTGCCCAGATCGTTAACCCGGTAGCCTAGATCAGCCAAAACTGTGTCCAGACCTGCCGTACGATAGGCATCAGGCCCCATTTTACAGCCTTGGCGTCTCTTCCCACTGTCGATAGGTGCGCCAACAAGGACACAGTCTTTGGGTTGCATCGTTTGATCCTCGGCCACCAATTTCGAAAAGCGTAAGAGCGATTTGGCATGGACGACAGCCAACATAGTGCTTAATTTGCGAGCTGATTAACCAAAATGATTGTGAGATTGACCAATATGGATAACCAAGACGTGGCGATTGTGTCAGAGCTGCGGCGGAACGCTCGCGCGTCGATATCTGACCTTGCCCTGATTGTAGGCCTGTCCCGCGCGACGGTGCGCAATCGTCTGGAGCGCCTTCAAAAAGATGGTGTGATCGTCGGCTTTACGGCGGTTTTGGCCACTGATCTGCGCGAGCATCCTGTGCGTGGCTTAATGATGCTTGGCATTGAAGGGCGCGGCACCGACCGCATTACGCGAACTATCGGCGGGTTATCAGACATCAAAGCTGTCCACTCGACCAACGGCAAGTGGGATCTCATCGTTGAGATTGGCACCCAAACTCTGGAGGATCTTGACGCCGTTCTCGCAAAAGTTCGCCGGATCGATGGCGTTATGACCAGTGAAACCAGTCTCCTGCTCGCGACCCACATGACGACGCGCACCGCTTGAGTTGGCACATTCCATCTCGATCAGGGTGGTCGGCGGTTGCCTGAAGTTCGCTTCGGCTTTTCGCTATGATTAAGAGTGTCACTGCGTGCTTTGTTCCTCTCCAAGATGGAGAGCAAACTTATGTATCTGCACGATTGGTACCAATCCCTTTTTGAGCAAATCCCAGACATCCAGCAGGAGGCAGCAGCGTTCGCTGAAGCCCAAGGACTTGGAGATTTCGCCGGTAGCATCGGTACCTATCAAGGCTCATCCGGCTGCCCCGGTCGCCTGCCACGCTATGTCCTCGATCCGATTGTCGAAGCCAACAAAGTTGACGTTCTGCCGGCTGTGGCAATTGCCGATCAAATGCGCGCACTGGTTAAAGACGTCTATGGTGATGACTATGATGTGTGCGTAACCAACACAGCCGAAGCGTCACTGCGGGTTGCCTTTGAAACACTGGTTGCGCCGCCAACCCTGCGACGTGGCGAGCAGTATCGCTCCCGCTCGCTGCAAATCTATGGTGAGGACGCAGAGTGGGGCGGAGGGTACGGTCGGGCTTTCCCACCAAAGTACCGTCATTTCGCGATGGACCGGACCGTCTCGGGCGGCGAACTGGGTATTGACGGCAAGAGCCTTGCCAACCTCGACACGCTGTTTGTGCGCGCTCCAGGCGTTCGCTACGAACTTCATGGCGTCCGCCAGAACACCGTGGCGGTCATGACGGGCCTTGATGTGGATGGTACGATGGCTGCGCTGACAAAGGCGGCCGAGCGCCATGCCGATATGCTCGCGGCGGTCCATGCGGTGGGCTATGATACGCCGGGCTGGGGTTTTGGCGAAAAAGACGCGGCAGGCACGCCTGTCCTGATGGCCCGAATGGCGGACATCGCGCGGGATTTCGATGTTCCCTACATCCTTGATTGTGCAACCTGCCTTCCGATAGTCGGTCTTGACCCGCGTGCCGTTGACGCGGACATCATGATCTATTCGATGGACAAGGCCGGAAGGGCTCCGATTGGCGGTCTGATGATCGGCAAGTCGGAACCCATGAACGCTATTCGTAAGGCAATGGGCTGGATTGGACCACGTTCAGGTGGGGTTTCGTCTTACTCCAAAGGCGTCTTTTCGATGCATGACCCTGGGCGCGATAGCCTCGTTGGTCTCTACGCGTTTTTGAAAACCATGGTCGACACGCCGCAAAAGGTCACTGATCCGGTGGATGGCATGTATACGATCTTGATGGAGGAGCTCGAAGCGTTTCCTTCGAAGCGATTGGCCGACGGGTTTTTGGTCACGAAAAGCTACCATATGGGCGGTTTAGAATTGAACTACGCCGGAACCTGGAAGGATGGCGAGCGCGGGCTGCCCCTGTTCAACTTGGAAGACATGTACTGCGGTGCCAACACGATTGATGCGGCTCTGGTTGCCATGGGGCAGGCAGGCGCGACCATTTATGGCGGCAACGTGCTTATCGGCCCAGGGCTTGGCTTGGTCGATGAAGACGGTGATTTGCGTCCAGATGCAACGCGAGCTTGTTTCAAAGGGCTCGTGAAAGCATTCGAGATCACAGCCAGACGCGCGGGCCTTCTGGACTAAGCCATGACCCAGATTGTCACCTTAAAAGAAATCCTGCCGCTGATCCCTAAGATCGATGTTGTTGGCGAAGTAGAGCGTGCGTTCATTGCCTTCTCTCAAGGCAAAGTGACTGTTCCGCCCGTCGGTGAACTGCTCTTCCCGCGCGCGAACGGCGAAATGCACATCAAGTATGGCGCGATTGATGACGATGATGTTTTCGTGATCAAAATTGCCACGGGCTTTTTTAACAATCCGGCGCATGATTTGCCACCCTTTGGTGGGTGTATGCTGGTGCTATCGCAGACCACAGGGCTTGTTGAAGCGGTGTTGCTGGAAGAAGGCGAACTGACCAACCATCGCACGGCAGCAGCCGGAGCCGTCGCCGCAAAGGCGCTGGCCCCGCAGGCCGTTGAGCGGATCGGCATAGTTGGTTCCGGGGTCCAGGCGCGCCTGCAGGCTGACTATCTAAGGCGCGTGCATCCTTGTCGACGGCTCGATATCTGGGGAAGGTCACGCCCCAATGCAGAAATGGCTGCCGATGACATCGCAAAGTTTGGATTTGAAGTCGAAACTGTGGACGATATCGCAACGCTAAGCGCACGTTGCCAGCTGATTGTCACCACGACGCCAACGCACGAGCCTTTGTTAACAGCAGAGATGATCCAACCGGGCACGCACATCACGGCCATGGGATCAGATACCGCTGACAAAAACGAACTGGCAATGGATCTGATGCGGCGCGCCGATGTCATTGTTGTTGACAGTTTTGCCCAGTCTGACGAGCGCGGAGAGGTCTATCAGACGAACAAGGCAGGTGTGGCGATCAATGGCCGAACCACAGAACTTGGGCGTGTATTAGCAGGCCATGAGCCAGGGCGTACATCTGATGATGAGATCACCATTGCTGATCTAACCGGAGTTGCCGTTCAGGACATTGCCATTGCCAAAGCCGTCCTCGCAAAGCTGGTGAGTTGACGATGCAGGTCCCCACATTCCTACTTGAGCGCAGCCAAACGCTTTACGAAAACGACGTCGCCATAAACTTGACCGAAAGCGGCGTACATGCGGCGACGGTCGGCGATCTTGTGCCCGATACTGAGCAAGACGCGTTGAGCGCGCTGTCGCTTGGCTATGGGTACACCGAAGGCACGCCTGCGCTACGCACGGCGATCGCCGATTGGCACCCGAACGCCAAGCCAGAGAATATCTTCGTTGGAACGGGGACGAGCGAAGCCAATCTCATCGCGATGATGACCTTGGCGGGGCGTGGCGATCATATCGTTGTCATCACGCCCAACTTTATGCAGATCGACGGCATTTCGCGCGCGTTTGGTGTGGACGTGACGCAAGTTGCGCTGCGCCCAGAAAATGACTGGCAGCCTGACCCTGATGAGATAGCAGGCGCCATTCGACCTCATACGTCTTTTGTGACCCTTTGCGACCCCAATAATCCGACCGGCGCGGCTATGCGACCAGACAGCAGGCAAGCTTTGGTCGAGACGACCGAAAAAGCTGGCGTTTGGCTCCTGGTCGATGAGATCTACAGAGGATCAGAAATCGATGGCGGACCTGACGCCACCAGCTGGGGTATGGGAGAGAAGGTCATCGTTACAGGCGGTTTGTCGAAGAGTTTTGGCTGTCCGGGCCTGCGGATCGGCTGGTGTGTGGCGCCGGCGGCATTGATCGCCGAGATGCATCGCCGCCAAGACTACACCACGATCGGTACTGGACCGCTTGCGCAAGAGTTGGCGCGTCGTGCTTTGATCGAGCCGCTTCGCAGTCACTTGCTCCACCGCGGCCAAACAATCTTAAAGAACGGACGTGACAAGGTGGCCCAATGGGTCGCGCAGCACCCGGGTTGGAGCTGGGTAAGACCGGACGCCAGTGGACAGGCGTTCATACGTTATCCAATGGAGACAGGATCAAGCGATTTCGTCGAAGCCTTGCGTCATGAAACCGGTGTTTTTGTTTGTGCTGGTGATTGGTTCGGCATTGATGGGCATATCCGGGTCGGTTTCGGCGTTGATGCCCCCGATCTCGATCAGGGACTGCAGCGTATCGACGACTATCTTACAAAGACATATGGCTGACGAACCGGCCCTTGCCCTGCGTGGCGTCTCAGCACACATCGGTGAGCATGCCATTGTCACCGACGTCACAGCAGACTTCAAAGCTGGCGAACGTGTTGCGCTGATCGGACCCTCTGGGTCAGGCAAGACCAGTTTGATACGGATCGCTGCTGGTCTGTTGCCGGTCAGCAAAGGCGAGGTGGTTGCACACGGTCGACAACTAAGTCGCCGCCGCGATTGGCGCTTGCATCAACGCAAATCGGCGATGCTCTTTCAAGCATTTAACCTCTATGAAATGCACACGGTGCTTTCCAATGTGACGTGGGCAGAGGCGCGCCTGCGCAACGTTCGGCAATCATCGCTGAACGAGGAGGCGCTCGCACTGTTGGACTCGGTTGGCTGTGCCGCGTTGGCCGATCGATATCCGTTCCAACTTTCGGGCGGTCAAAAACAGCGTGTTGCGCTTGCCCGTGCCTTGATTGGAAGGCCGCGCCTTCTCCTACTGGACGAGCCGACCGCCTCGCTTGACCCAGAAGCCGTTGGCGGTGTTCTGGAGCTTCTTTTGCGCGTCGCTCAAGATGGTATTGATGGGCAAGCCGTTACCATTCTCTGTGCCACCCATGAGATTGGCTTTGCGCGGTCGTTTGCCGACCGTGTGTTGTTCGTTCAGTCGGGACGTGTGGCTCAGGATGGCGCAGCAGGTGAGATGCTTGATCGGTCAGAACTTCCGGCGCTGACGCGGTTCTTGTCGGCCATTCAAGATTAGTTTTGAGTGCGCAATTGTGGCGTCAAGTTCCGCTCCAAAGCGCGGATGCCACGACTGATCGTCCAGATGACCACAAAATAGATGACGCCAGCTGCTATCAGCGGCGTGAACGGGTCAAATGTGCGAAAGTAAATGTTGTTGGCCGCGCGGGTGAGCTCAACAATCGTTACGAGGCTGGCTATGGACGTGCCCTTGATGACGAAAATGATCTCGTTGCCGTAGTTGCGCAGGCCAAGCCTTACCGCATTAGGAATGATGACCAATCGTGCCACATCGATTGGAGCGAGCCCAGCAACTGTGGCCGCTTCGACTTCACCGCGCGGGACTGCGCGTACGGCTCCCGCGATCACTTCGCAGAGATAACCAGCGGAGTTGAGAGAAAGTGCAATGATCGCACAAAAATAGGCATCGCGGAAAAAGGTCCACGCCCAGGTCTCACGAATAAGCGGAACGTCTGCGAGACCGAAATAGATCAAGAACAACAGCACAAGAAGTGGCGCGCCACGAAAGAAGAAAACGAAGGCTAGCCCAAAGGCGTTGAGCGGCCATGAGCGAGATAGACGGCATATTGCCACCGGGATCGCGATCGCCAATCCAAAAACCAATGTGAAGCTCGTCAGGATCGCCGTTTCCCAGGCCCCGTTCAAAAGGTTGGGCAAGTACCTTAGGAATGTCTCGATATCCATCATGGGGGGCTACGCGCGTTGGTCTGACACATGACGGAACAGGCGCGCCTGGCCCTTTTCTTGCGCAAAAAGCGAAACGCCAGAAAGAACGAGATAGACCGCAAGTGCTGCAAGAAAAAAAGCGAGGTACTCGCGCGTGTTTTCTCCAGCTCTGCTGGCCTGACGAATAAGGTCTGAAACGCCGATAGCCGAAACGAGCGGCGTATTCTTGATCATCACCATCCAAAGATTTGTAAGGCCTGGAAACGCGTAACGCAGTGCCAACGGCAGCTTGATCTTGCTGAACGTCAACCAAGGCGACATGCCCAGCGCTTTTGATGCTTCCAAGTAACCAGGCGGCACGGCAATCATGGCGCCTTTGAAGACCTCAGATGCGTAGGCAGCATGGACCATCGAAAGCGCGACAACACCTGCTGCAAAAGGGCCAATGCGGATGCTGGACTCAATCCCCACCAATCCCAACAGACCTGAAAGGGCGAGCGTCGCTCCATAGAAGACCAGAAACAGCACGAGCAGTTCGGGCACAGAACGAAACAAAACGCCGAAGCCTGACGCTAGGTTCGATACGACACGCCCATGGCGGCTTTCAAGCAGGCTGAGAGCGAGACCAAAAACTGTGCCGATCGCATAGGATGAGACGGCCATGGCGATGGTGACGAGAAAGCCGAACGCTAACTCGTCACCCCAGCCCGTATCTCCAAAGGCAAAGAGACTTAGATCCATTCCAATCTCGTTTTATCTGGCCGCCTTATCGCACACTTAGTTCGTCCAAAGGTCGTCAGCTCGGACCGATGCGCCTTCTGGTAACCAACGAGCAGATATCTCATCGAATGTGCCATCGGCATACAGGGCCCGCAAAGCACCATTCACGGCTTCGCGCAAATTATCCTCACCTTGACGGAACATGGCACCAGCGCCTTTTCCGCCAAATTCAGCGACGCTGACGATTTCGCCAATCTGGCCATAGCCCGTAGTGTCGTCGGATATTGACCAGTTTAGGCCTGCAATTTGCTCGACGAACATTGCATCGATACGTCCAGCTTGCAGGTCAGCGCCCATCTGATCGATGTTCTCATACTGACGCAGTGTCACGTCCGAATAATTCTCTTCTGCATATTCTTGCTGGGTCGATCCTCCATAAATGCCGATCGTGCGTCCATTCAGCTCAGAAGGAGGGGAAAACGACGCGTCAGAAGCGCCAAAGAAAGCCGTCGGGGTGGAATAATAGGGGATCGAAAAATCTGCCACTTCCGCACGCTCGTCAGTGATGCTCATAGAGGAAAAAATGATGTCGAACTGACCGGCCAAGAGCGCCGCAATCGCACCGTCAAAATCCTGTTGAACCCATGTGCAGTTCCAGCCCAAATGTTGGCAGACGGCATTGCCAAGGTCGATTTCTAAGCCTGTGTAGCTTCCATCAGCCTCGGTTTGGCTGAAAGGAGGAAAGCTTGCCTCCGTTGCCATCGTTACATTTTGAGCGTGAGCTGTGACCGGTAGAAAGATCAGCCCAGAGGCGAGAATGATACCACGCATTATGTCATCTCCACTTTTGTTGTCGCGTTTAGGGGTTGGCAAATGATTGCGATGGGTTGCTCGACATCGAAGGCACAGCGCGCTTGCCAAGCGGCCACGACGCCATCGACGGGTGCACGCACGGCCATTGGATCGCGCATGGGATCGTAATCGTGAATGGTCGCGATAAGAGCGCCCTCATCGACCGATGCACCGAGTGCAACATGAGGCTCAAAAAGGCCTGCTTTGGCTGACCAAACATAGTGCTCGGGCTTGTCGAGCCGCAGTAAAACGGACGGTGTTGTTTGCGGCTCCCGATCGCGTGACGGCAGGCTGCCGATATGGGCGAGCAAGTTGGTTAGCCCATGCCGCGCGGTCTCCATAGAATGCTGGGACACACGTCCTGCACCGCCAAGTTCACTGGAAATCGCCTTCACGTTTTTTGATCGTGCAGCCGCTTCCAACGTCCCGGTATGTGGCATCTGGTTGTCTTTAACTTCATCGAAGACGATCGAGTATGGCGCCCCAAAAGCCTCAAGGGCTGCGCGCATCGCATGATCTTCCTGCGATCCGATTTTTGCCTGAACATTTCCCGATTGAACGAATTCAAAGTCGTTGCCACCTGAATGCAGATCGATCAGCCAGTCGAGTTGATTGAGGACGTTGGCATCTATCCAGTCGGCAACAACGGACTGTGGTTTAACCAGTGATCCGTAGGCACGATTGAGATCAACGTCATTGACTGGCGCGCGCCTTTGTCCAGCAGCACAAGCTTGTTTGTTGTGGCGCGGCAAACAAAGAATGGTTCCAGTCAAAGCGAGACTGTCGAGCGATCGTGCAATGTCTGCAACGGCGATCTGTCCTTCGAACTCATCGCCATGTGTTCCGCCGACGAGCAGGACCGTCGGTCCGTTTCCTTGTGAGCGAACCACGAAAGTTAACTCAGATCCCACATCAACGGTTTGGCTTGACCCGGCGGAGCTAAACAGTGCATCCGCATCATCGTTGAGGCTTAGGTTGATCGTCTCCATGCTTTAACCATAGGAGCATCGATGCCGGGTTTGCCTTCCAATCTGTTTATTCTCACTTCGGGATTCTCGAAGTATCGAAAGGCCAGCCACGATGGCGCATCGCATTGCTGATATCGACATTCGACTGTTGCGTGTGTTCGTGGCGGTGGTGGACTCAGGCGGATTTTCTTTGGCCGTTGCGCGTCTCAATGTGGCTGAGTCGACAATCAGCCAACACATGTCAGACCTTGAAACGCGGATCGGAATGCGCCTTTGCGAGCGCGGGCGATCTGGCTTTCGTATGACACGTGAGGGCGAGCAGGTTTATGCCAAGAGCGTGGAATTGCTTCAGGGCCTAGAGCAGTTTCGCGACGATCTTTCTTTGATCAAGAACGATCTCAGCGGAACCCTACGCCTTGGCCTGGCTGATGGTTTGATCAGCGAGCATGAAGCGCGTATCGGCGCCAGGTTGGCAGACTTCGTCGCCAGCCATCCCAGCCTTAATGTTGAGATCGTTATCCGCTCACCGCGTATGCTGGAGCGTGCAGTCTATGATGGTGATTTGTTGGTGGCGATTGGCGCCGAACACAGGCGCGTGTCGGGTCTTGCCTTTGAACATCTGTTTACCGAACGTAACGCCTTGTATTGTGGGGTCTCCAACCCGCTGTTCGGACTTGATGATGGGAACATTTCGGTGGAAGCGCTGTACGATCAGCCGCGGATTGCGCGAGGTTATCTGGACCGCTTCGACCAGCAGTTTTTCCCCAATCAAAGCTATTGCGCCACTGTGCATCAAGTCGAGGCGGCGGCGATCTTGATCCTTAACGGTCCGTCGATTGGTTTTCTGCCCGAACACTTCGCAACGCCTTATGTCGAAGCTGGGCGTTTGCGCTCGCTTCGCTCCGATCGTTTCGTGTTCTCCAGCCGTATCGGTCTTATCAGCAATGCAACCGGGCGTTCTGATCCACGCAGCAAGGCGTTTTGCGAGTTCATTCAAAAACCAACCTCCGAGAAACACAAAAAGTCGAGCAGTTCATAGCATCTGACCTTCCTTCGGTTTTAGAGATAGTTGCTTTGGCGCTATGCCGTCGATGTCGGCTCAAAGCACCTTCGAATGTCTGTTTCCCATCCAAGCTGTGCCACTGCCAGCGACGTCGGAAAAACTCGCTCGGCCGTCACCTGAATGCCACGCTTGATACAGCCAATACCGGTAAGGCGGGGGATTTACGTCGCTCTCAATCCTCGGCTCCATTGGTCAAATGCGTTGGCAATCAAGATTTTGTCCGAGCCAATGACGAACGCACGCACGCCCAGTGCCTGCCATCGCTCCATCAGTGCTCGGCATTCATGTGGATCTGGCGAGAAAACTGGCATCATCACGCAGATGTCTGCCTCGACGGCGCAGCGCACCATTTCTTCGACGATGCTGAGCACGTCTGGATGACGCCAATTGCCGTTAAAACCCATGGACACGGAGAGGTCGAACGGTCCAAACATCAAGGCACGCAGACCTGCGGTGGCGCAGATGGCTTTGATGTTTTCGTAGCCCTCTTTGGTTTCGACCAACCCGATCACACCGACGCGTGCCTCCTCTTCGGCGACATAAGCTTCCCAGTTGCGGATGAAATGTCCCCCGGCTCTGCAGCACGGGCAAGCACCACGCAGGCCCTCGGGGCCAAACCGGGTGGCGGCCACTGCACGCTGCGCCTGTTCAGCTGTTGAAAGATTGGGAACCACGACATGGCGAATGCCCGCATCAAGGGCTTTCATGATCATAACGGGATCGTTGCTCGGTACCCGCACCGCGCAGGCAATGTCATTGGCGTCCGCCGCGCGCGCCAAATTCTCAGCGGTCTCCATGCCAAAGACGCCGTGCTCGCAATCGATGATGGTGAAGTTAAACCCATTCAGGCCGATGATATCGATCAGCTCGGGTGCGGCGATCTGCGTCCAGGTCCCAAGCGTCACGTCCGACGAGGCGAGCAACGCCTTTAGGTCACGGTTCATGCGTCCTCCAGCCCCAAGACCGCCTTGCATTTGATCTCAACAATGATGCCTGGCATCGAGAAACCTTTGACGGCAAACCCGGTCCAAGTTGGGTAACGGTTGGCGAAAAACTGGTCCTTGACGGCCATGAAGGTTTTGAGGTCAGCCATGTCGTCTTTGAACCAGGTTTCCAGCTCAACCACATCATCGAAGCTGGCATTGGCGGCGCTGAGCACTTTTCCGACATTCTCAAACGCTTGGGTGAACTGTGCCTCTGCGCCTTCGACCACATTGAGGTCAGCGTCCCGACCGACTTGGCCTGAAATGTAGAGCGTGTCGGCGATCAGGATGCCTGGTGCGTAGTGATAGGTGTCGTGGATGTTTTCCATCCCCGGCGGGATGATGACTTTGCGGCTTGGCATGGCTCACCTCATGTAACAGGCGGTTTGGATGGCTTGGACGATGTGCTTGGCATCGGGCATGAACGCGCGTTCCAACCGATCATTGTAAGGAACCGGCATGTCCGGCGCGCCGACGCGTTCTACCGGTGCATCCAGCCAGTCAAACGCTTCGCGCTGGATGATCGCAGCGATCTCACCACCGAAGCCGCCAAAGGTCGGCGCTTCATGCACAACAACCGCACGGTTGGTCTTACGAACGCTCGCAATGATGGTTTCGGTATCAAGTGGCTTGACGGTGCGCGGGTCGATGACCTCCACGCTCACGCCCTTGGTCGCCATTCGCTCGGCCGCCTGCACGGCGCGCTCAACCATTGCCAGAGTGGCGATGACGGTGCAGTCGGCGCCCTCGCGCACGATGCGCGCCTTACCCGGCTGGATGGTGTAGCTCTGGTCAGGAACAGCCTGCTCAGCGCCCAGATAAAGGAGCTTGTGCTCCAGAAACACCACCGGTCCATCAGAGCGTATGGCAGACGCCATCAGCCCCTTGGCGTCATAAGCTGAAGCCGGGGCATAGACCTCTAAGCCGGGAATATTAGCGAACAGCATTTCTAGCGATTGGCTGTGCTGCGCGGCAAGGCGTATGCCACCGCCCTGGGGACCGCGAAACACAATCGGCACTTTGGCTTTGCCGCCTAGCATAAACCGCGCCTTGGCCGCCTGATTGATGATGGCGTCCATCATCAGCGTTACAAAGTCCCAAAGCTGGGCTTCCACGATCACCCGCTTGCCCTGTAGCGCTGCACCGACGCCGCACGTGGCAATTGCGCCCTCCGATATGGGTGTATCTCGCACCCGCTGCGGACCGAACGCGTCCAGCAAGCCACGGGAAAGCCCGAAAATACCGCCGATGTGCGCTATGTCTTCACCCAGAAAGATCGTATCGTGGTCGCGCGTCATCTCCAGGTGGAACGCTTCGTTGATCGCTTGTTTGTAGGAGGCCATCCGGCGACCTGCTGGCGGTTCTGCCTGGGTCACGGCGATCGCGGGCGCACTTACCAGCGCCATGGCTTGCGTCATCGTCGGCTCGGATTGCGCTTTGGCCCATTCGAGCGCGTCTTCTACCTCTGTCTCAACGCTTTGCTGGATGGTTTGGTAGGTCGGCTCGTCCAGGTCTTGGCGATTCACAAGAGCGTCACGCAAACGAATGATGGGGTCCACCGTTCGCCAGGCTTCTTCTTCTTCAGTGGTGCGGTAGGCGGGTAAATTGGCCCGCATCGAGTGATCGTCCCAACGGTACGTTAGCGCCTCGATCAACGTCGGGCCGTCGCCAGCGCGTGCGCGTAGTGCCGCCTCTTCGCTGGCTTGCCGCACCGCGCCCAAATCATTGCCATTGATGCGCACATTCGGCACACCATAGGCATCACCGCGCGCGGCAATCGTTGTGCCTGCCGTCACCATCTTAGTCGGCGTCGACAGACCGTATTGGTTGTTCTCGCAAAAAAAGATCAAGGGCAGCTTCCAGATTGCCGCCAGGTTCATAGCCTCGTGGAAGATGCCCTCATTGGCCGCGCCATCACCAAAAAAGCTGACGCCAATCTGACCTTTGCCATCGAGCTGTGCGGCCAGCGCTGCGCCTGTGCCAAGGCCCATACCTGCCCCGATAATGCCATTGGCGCCCAAAATATTGCGCCCGACATCGGCAATGTGCATCGATCCACCAATACCTCCGCAATAGCCTTCTTCCTTGCCCATCAGCTCAGCGAACATGCGGCGGATATCGGCACCCTTGGCGATTGTATGACCGTGTCCACGATGATGTGTGAGAAGAAAATCTTGCCGCTCCAGCGCCGCGCACGCACCCGCAGCAATCGCTTCCTGGCCAACGCTCGAATGGGCCGTTCCTTTGATGACGCCTTCCAGGAAAAGCTCTTTGGCGCGTACTTCAAAGCGGCGGATGCGCATCATCAGGGTGAGCGCGGCAAGTTGGTCTTTCGCACTGAGCCGGTTGCTGGTCTTCGGTGAGGGGAGCGTGGAGAGAACAGAAATATCAGCCATGGCGCTTACCCGTAGACCAGCTGCGGTAGCCACAGGGACAGATCCGGCCAGGCGAGCACGATCAAAAGTGCAAGCACCTGCAAACCAATGAATGGCCACTGCGCGGAAAAGATATCCTGCAGGCTCACGCCCTCTGGTGCAGCTCCCTTGAGATAGAAACAGGCCGGACCAAACGGCGGCGTGAGATAAGCGATTTGCATCGAAAGATTGAACACGATGCCGAACCAGATCGGGTCATATTCAAGCTGCGTGAGCACCGGCAGGAAAACCGGCATGGTTAGAAACAGGATGCCGATCCAATCGATGAAAAACCCCAGCAGAATGAAAACGCTGACCATGACCGCAAGAATGATGGTGGGGTTTTCGGACACGCCAGCGAGCGTGGTGCTGGCAAAATCTATGCCGCCCATCAGGTTGTAGACGCCAATCAGTGCATTGGTGCCAAACACCAACCAGAAAACCATGCCGCAGGTCCGCATGGCTTGTACCATCACTTCGCCGACCATCCGCACGGTCAGTGTGCCGCGTACCCACGCGGCCAGCGCTGCACCAAAAGCGCCGAGCGCCGCGCTCTCTGTGATCGATGCAAGGCCTGCGTAAATCGAGAACAAGACACCACCAGCGACCGCGACCGGCAGTGCCACGCCTTTGAAAAGGGCCAACTTCTCAGAGAGCGGCATCGCCTGCTCTGCTTGGCTCAACGCCGGGCCCATGTCGGGATTGCGGTAGCAGCGTGCCAGCACGTAGATCACGTAAAAGCTCGCAAGCATTAATCCTGGCATCAAGGTTGCCAGGAAAAGCTCGGAGATGTTCACCTCGGCGGTCAGGCCATAGAAAATCAAGATGATTGAGGGTGGGATCATTGTGCCCAGCGAGCCACCAGCCGTCACAATACCGATGGCGAGCTTCTTGTCGTAACCAAGACGCAGCATTTGCGGCAGCGCGATGAGCCCAAGAAGCACGATCTCACCGCCGATAATCCCCGTCGTCGCCCCAAGGATGACGGCGACAAAGATGGTGACCACGCCGATGCCGCCACGCAGCGACCCGGCCCACACGTGCAAGGCGCGATAAAGATCACGGGCGACGCCGGACTTCTCCATGAAGCTTGCCATAATCACGAACATCGGCACGGCGATAAGGGCAAAACTGTCGATGAAGTCGACCGTCCGGCTGCCGACGATGAACAACGAGTTCAAACCGAACTGGCTGACCGCAAGAACCACAGCGATAGCGCCGGACACAAAGGCCAGAGGCACGCCAAGCATGAGCAGCGTTGCCATGCTGGCGAGGATCAAAACGGTGACCGTGCCAATATCCACGCCCTAAGTTGCCCTTCGTTTGAAGGCGCTGTGCAGCAGAACAACGAGGAAAAGCGCTGCTCCCAGCAGCAACATGCCTTTCAAGAATGCTGGAACCGGCGCGTTGAAGGTGCTTCCCGTGCGCTCTGGCGTCCAAGTTCCATCAAGGGCGAAGCGGAAGATCGCCCGCTCTGCCATTCGCCAAGAGGCATAGGCCAGCCCTGACAGATAGATCGTACCTGCCGCAATGCTAAGCCAGTGCGACAGAGCCTCAAATTTCGGCTTGCCGTCGACCAGCACACCGATGCGCATATGCGTGGATTCAGCCATGCAGAATGCGCCGCCAAAAATGAAGGCAAACCCGGCCAGCATGACGGAAACTTCGTGCGCCCAGGCGGTCGGCGCGCCAAAGCCATAGCGGGCGATAACCTCATAAACCATGACCACGATGATGGCGGCGAAGCACCAGGCTGCCGTGCGACCGAGCCACAACGCAAAGGTCTGAAGAAAGTTCACCAGCTGGCGCCTCTTGTATACGTGAGCGCGGGCCGGTGGCCCGAACTCACTGAATCGTGCGACCTAGGCCTTGGTCCTAGTTCAGGCCCAGCTCTTCAAGGAAAGCTTTGTGGCTATCAACGATGGCTTGTGCGTTCGGGCTTCGGCTGCCCCAGTCGGTCCAAACCTCCTGCGTCAGCGCGCGGAAAGTCGCCGCTTCTTCATCACCAAAGGCGATGAACGTCACATCCAACTCATCACGAGCTTGGGCTTCAGCTTCTGCATCAGCCTGCGGCAACGCCTCGCGCAAATTGGCAGACATCGCGTTGCAGGCGGCCTCAAAGGCTTGCTGGTGGTCGGTCGACAGGCGGTTCCATCTGTCCAGAGAAACGCTCATCTCAGTGACGGCCATCGAATGACGTGCAAGAACAGAATACTTTGCCTGGTTGTGCATGCCGAGCGCCACATTAAGCGCGACATTGGCCAAGTCGGTAGCATCAAGGACGCCGGTTTCCATGGCTGTAACGCTCTCGCCCACGCCCATGGTGACAAGCGAGGCGCCAGCGCGGCTCAACAGATCGGAAGCAAGGCCGCCAGGTGCCCGCATGGACAGCCCTTCAAAATCGGCAACTGTGTTGATAGGCACTGTCGAAGGGATCTGCTCAGAGGGCCAATAGATCGGGCAGATGAAGTAGAGATCGTACTGTTCGTACAGCGCGCGGGCCAGATCAAGTCCGCCACCTTCAGTGAACCAACGGTCGCGCGTGGCGCTGTCGGGGTAAGCACCAATGGTGTCGCCTAGTACCCCCATGGCCGGATCGCTGCCAGCGAAATAGCTTGGTGCGGTGTATTGCCCGTCAAGAATGCCATTTTGGATCGCCTCGATCGTTTCAGCCGCACCAACAACTGCGCCGCCAGGCAGTACGGTGATTTCAACCGCACCATCGGTTGCCGCTGCCAGGTCTTCGGCCATCTGCTCAAACGCTGTGGTCGTTGCCGCCGTGGCTCCTAAGAAGGTTTGCATCTGAAACTGTTCGGCTACCGCCGGTGTCATGGACAGACCAGCAATTGCGGTGCCTACAAACAAAGTTTTGATCGTCATTGTTTCTTCCTCCCGAAGATGGTGGATGCCCGCAGTTAAGCTGCGATGCGTGGGGTTTTCATGTTGAGAATTTGCCGAGTTTCGGTGACGGTCGCAGGCTCTCGGCCCAGCGCGCGCGCTTGGGCAACCACCTTCGCGATGACTTCGGCATTGGTTAGGTGCCGATCGCCATCCATATAGGCATAGTCACCAAGCCCAATGGAGATGTGCCCACCTTCACCGATGATCTTTTCGGTCAAAGCAAACAAGTCACCCTTGTAGGAAACGGCGGTCCATACGCAGGCGTAGTCTGAGGGGAGAAACGCGGTGTGAGCATCAAGGCCAGCCTTCGTGCCCGGATGACCGGCAAAAATGATCTCATCGGTCATGCAGAAGCAGATGTACGCGGGGGCATCGAGCTCGCCCATTTTTAAGAACTGCTCGATTTGCCGGGTGAACCCGACATTCCAGCTCACCAGATAGGGTGTTAGATTGTAGTGCCGAATGCGTTCGGCAAAATACATCAACGTGCCGGTTGAGTTCTTGTAGATGAGCTCGGTGGTGTCGTACTTGCCTTCTTCCGGGTTCCACCAATCGACATTAACGCTGCCGACATCCATGGGCGCGAAATCCGGTGCCGTGTCAGCGGATTTCATCATCTCTTCAATGGCGGCAAAGCGGCCTTTGGCATCCACATCGTTGGCCACATAGCCCAACGTTGGATGAATTAGGATCTCTGATTGCGCCCGAATGCCAGCATTGGTCTCAAGGTAGAAATTGGGATCGTGATCTGGTGTGCCATCAGCCTTGCGGCCATGAAAATGAACGATCGCCGCACCCTCGTTAAAACAGGCTTTGGCGTCGGCAATGATCTCTTTGGGGAGAAACGGCACATGTGGATTGCCTTTGCGCGTGGCCAGCTCATTCACGCGCGCCTCGATAATGATCTTATTCATCGGTCTCTCCCGCGACGTGTCCGGCCTCTTCTTGGGCTCGGTTGGCCCAATGATGGCGCACGTTCGAAAAGAAATCTAGCTATTAGATATATATAACTTGCAAAAGAATACAGTTCTTATAACTTAAGATATATGAATAGAGATCATCACCCACCGTCTTTTCCCGATGTCGCTGGATTGCTTAGTGATGCTGTTGCTGGCCACACCATGCAGAGGCTGCGCACCCCCGATGGTAGCTACCGATACAGTTATGTGAGTGATGGTGTACGTGAAGCGCTCGGGCTCGACCCCGATGTGCTGATGAACGCTGAAGCGGTGGATCATCGCTGGCTTCATCCTGACGATAAAGGCCGCTTCATTGAAGCATTGGAAAAGTCTGCTGCAACGCTTGGTCGTTTTGACGAAGAGGTCCGAGTTGAAAGCCCGAAAGGTGGTTACAAGTGGGTGCGGTCAATTGGCAGCCCACGTAAGGCTGGCGATGGCACCGTTATATGGGACGGCGTGGCACTGGATATCACCGACCGCCGCGAAGCGATCGATGCTCTCCAGAAGGCGCTTTCACAGGTCCGAGCCAATGAAACCTCCGAGACCCGATTTTCCCACATTGCGGCCAGCGATGTCTCACAGAGGCTCAAAGAGCTCGAGACAGCTATTGATGATCTGCCTGAAACGATGGA
This sequence comes from Pseudomonadota bacterium, assembly GCA_039814945.1. GTDB lineage: Bacteria > Pseudomonadota > Alphaproteobacteria > Rhizobiales > MH13 > MH13. The sequence goes on along the minus strand of JBCCAF010000006.1, from coordinate 136,135 downwards.
TGTGGCAAGTGACGTGAAGGCGCGCTTCGCCGATTTCAGACGTGCTCTTTCTGCCGCGCGCGATCTTGTTGACCATGGTGATGGTCAACAATCAGACCAACCGGTTTCTTTTAACTTGCCCGCCAGTGAACGTGAGCTTCAACGCTTGACTGTCAAGCAAAAGCAAGTCCTTGCGGTGATGAGTCGGGGTTTTTCGAACCAGCAAATTGCTGCGGAATTGGGTATCACGACGGGCACTGTGAAGCTTCATATATCGGCTATCTTGAAGCGTCTTGAATTGAGAAACCGCACCGAAGCAGCATTGGTTTGGAACGAAGCACGCCAGGCAATTGGACAGACTTAAGGCGGCTGTAACTTTGCAAGTGGGAACGAGTATGTTGCGTGGTGCCCCTCCCGCAACGATTTTTCGGATTGTTTAAGTAAACCAACAGCTTTTCGGTGAGCGAGCCCGGCTTCAGCAAGTAGGCCGGAGATCCGTTGGACACTTGCGGCTTTTCGATGTCCGGACCTCATCACAGTGAACTGTTCCAAACACTGGCCATCGGACGGCTGCGCGAGTCGCGGGCATAGGCGGATCAGCTGCATAACAAAAGGGCATGCCTGCACAAACGCCTAAAATAGAGGCGCCACAGCTGCCTGTACCAAACTTTATCAGGTTCAAAGCGCCGTCCTGGCGGGCTTCCGGTGAACTGGCACGAATGTTGATTGGTGAGGCACATGTGCAGCGGGCGTCTAGGGTTCCGATCATTTGATTTTAGCAAATGATGCAGGTCCGAGAGATGCCAACCGGCGATCAGGTCGGTGAACACGGCGGGACAAAATCCCGGGAGATAACTGCACAGGTTTGCGCGCGCGAACCTTCTCCCGGTGTGCGTGCTCAAACCTCTTTTCACCAAGGCGATCGCATCACCGAATGAGCAAAGAGGCGCGTATCAATGATCAAAACAGTCAAAACCGCAGCACTGGTGTCTGCAACATTGCTGACGCTGGGCGCACCCCAAGCGGCATCGGCGCAGGAACGGACCGAGTTCTCCGTTTGTTGGTCGATCTATGTGGGTTGGATGCCATGGGGTTACTTGGAAACATCCGGCATTATGGACAAATGGGCCGATAAATACGGCATCGACGTCGAGATCGTTCAGATCAACGACTATGTGGAATCCATCAACCAATACACGGCCGGTGCATTCGACGGCTGCTCCATGACGAACATGGACGCACTTTCCATTCCCGCTGGCGGTGGGGTCGACACAACAGCACTGATCGTTGGTGACTTCTCAAACGGCAATGACGGCATCGTTTTGAAAGATGGCGACAGTGTTGAAGATCTCGCCGGTCAAAACGTCAATCTGGTCGAACTGTCGGTCTCACACTACCTGTTGGCCCGGGCACTTGATGGCGTTGGTTTGAGCGAACGTGATCTAACCGTCGTCAACACATCAGATGCTGACATGATCGCAGCCTATGCCACCGACGATGTTACTTCGGTGGTGACGTGGAACCCACTCCTGTCGGAAATCACGGCCATGCCAGGTTCCACGCAGGTTTTTGATTCCTCAAACATCCCCGGTGAAATTATTGACGTGATGATGGTCAACACCGAGACGCTTGCTGCCAATCCAGACTTTGGCAAGGCGTTGGTTGGCGCTTGGTATGAGATGATGGACCTCATGGCGGCAGGTGATACGGACGTGCTCGATGCGCTGGCATCCGCATCAGGCACCGATTTGGCTGGCTACCAGGCCCAGCTTGATACCACCACCATGTTTTATGATCCTGCTGATGCGGTGGCTTTCACCAGCACCCCTGAGCTTCCAACAACGATGCAATTCGTTGCTGAGTTCCTGTTTGACAATGGTATCCTTGGTGAAGGTGCGCCATCACCGGAATTCGTCGGCGTTAGCTTCCCGGATGGGTCGATCTTTGGTGACGCTGACAATGTGCAGCTGCGCTTTGACACCACCTACATGCAGATGGCAGCCGACGGCGCGCTTTAAGCTGCGCTGATCGGACATCGGCAGTCATGCGCCTGATCAATCGATCCCCTGGCCGGGTTGTAGCTTTCACACTTGTCGCACTTCCTTTTGCGGCGACTGTGATTGCCTACGCGGTGGCGAGCCACTATCGCCGCCTGGAAAACCCGGCCGACAAGCTGCTGCCCTCGCTGGAGCAGATGGGGGCAACATTTTGGCGCATGGCTTTTGTTCCAGACCGGCGAACGGGAGACCTTCTGTTGTGGGTCGACACGTTCGATAGTCTGTGGCGGCTCGGCATTGGGGTGGGCTTGGCAACTGCTATTGCACTGGTGCTGGGCATTTTGATCGGATTTTTGCCGCATGCGCGCACGATGCTTGCGCCCTATGTTGCGGCGATTTCGCTGATCCCACCGATCACCATTCTGCCTATCCTTTTTATTATGGTCGGCCTGGGCGAAACATCGAAGGTCATGTTGGTTACGCTGGGCACAGCGCCGGTCATGACCCGATCCATCGCCCAGGCCGTTATCGACATCCCCAAAGAGTTGGTCATTAAGGCACAGACATTGGGCGCCAACACCTGGCACATGATCGTGCGACTGGTTCTGCCGCAAGTGCTGCCCAAGTTGATTACAGCGGTTCGGCTTGGGCTTGTGCCAGGCTGGATTTTTCTCATCTCTGCTGAGGCCATCGCATCAACGTCCGGACTTGGATATCGCATCTTTCTCGTCAGGCGGTTTCTCGCGATGGATGTCATCCTGCCCTACGTGCTTTGGATCACGTTGCTCGCCTACATCCTTGATCAGCTGCTTTTGATGCTCTCGCGCCGAGCTTTCCCTTGGCACCATATGCAAGGTGAGAGCCTATGAGTGAGCCCGTGGCAGAGACCGACGCCCTACCCAAGCTTGCTGTGCGCAATGTTGGCAAGTCTTATGGCGATGCCATCGTGCTGGAGCGCGTTTCGCTTGATGTGGCGCCAGGAGCGTTTTGCACGATTGTTGGCGCGTCCGGCTGTGGGAAATCAACTTTCCTACGCATGTTGCTATCGCAAGAAACACCGACGCGTGGCGAGATCCTGCTTGATGGCGAGCCGCTGCCGGGTGAGCCGACCCCTGACCGCGGCATCGTGTTCCAGCGTTACTCTGTGTTTCCGCATTTGTCGGTCGAAGACAATCTCATCCTAGCCACTGAGTTTGAGCGCAGTTTTCTGACGGGACGGCTCTTCGGTTCCACGCGCCGCAAAGCGCGCGAGGCAGTCAGCGAAACGTTGGAGAAGATTGGGTTGGCGGCCGCACGTAAGCGCTTCCCAACTCAACTTTCAGGCGGCATGCAGCAGCGATTGGCGATCGCGCAAGCGCTTCTCAAGCGACCTAGCGTTCTGCTTCTTGATGAACCTTTTGGCGCTCTCGATCCGGGTATCCGGCTGGACATGCACGCCTTGCTGCTCGACCTCTGGCAGGAGCTCGGGATGACGATCTTCATGGTCACCCACGACATCAACGAAGCCTTCAAGCTTGGAAGCCGCGTGCTTGTTTTTGACAAGACGCGCCACGACCCTCACGCGCCGGAGCGCTACGGGGCGACAATCACTTACGACCTCCCACTTGATCAAAAGACCCGTGCAACGGTGCCGGAGCCAGAACAGCTCTTTGGCACTGCAGAAGCACGTCCCAACTGAAGACTGGAGCAAACCATGGAAGAACTGTTTGGAATGGGGCCACGCCGTGCCCCTCGAAAATCAGAGCGAACCAGAAGGGGTAACCGTGCGCGTCAGCATCACCCTGATTTTGACAAGCTCCAGATGCGCGGCTGGAAGTCTGCCCAGAAAGAAGGCACGCTGCCGTCCGCCGCTTGGCAACAAGAGCGCGCCTGGGCGCTGCGCATGGGGCTAACAGGCTCTGACAGTCTGGAAGACAAGACCATACCGACATTCGCCCGCGGTGAGTTGCCCCACTATGCTGGCATCAACACCTTCCTGAAGGCGCCGTACATTGAAGATGCCACGCAAGTTGGCAGTTATGATGCAGCCATCATTGGTGTGCCCTTTGATGGCGGCACCACCTATCGCCCAGGCACACGTTTTGGTCCGCAGGGTGTGCGTAAAATCTCGGCGCTTTACACGCCTTACAATTATGAAATGGGCATCGATCTGCGCGAGCAGATGACGCTGTGTGACGTCGGTGATGTTTTCACAATTCCCGCCAACATCGAAAAGACCTTTGATCAGGTTTCCCGCGCCGTCAGCCATGTCGCATCTTCAGGTGCGCTGCCGATTATGATCGGCGGAGATCATTCGATTGGCTTCCCATGCGTGCGCGGTATTGCCCAATGCACGTCCAAACGGATCGGGATTGTTCATTTCGACCGGCATATCGACATCCAGGAAAAAGACTTGGATGAACGTATGCACACCACGCCCTGGTTCCATGCGACGGACCTTGCCAATGTACCGGCAGTCAACCTTGTTCAGGTGGGCATTGGCGGTTGGCAGGTGCCGCGCGAGGGTGTTGAGGAAGCGCGTAAGCGCAACACCAACATTTTTACAATGCGTGACATCGAAGAGATGGGTCTGGCGGAAACCGCGGCACGCGCGCTTGAACTTGCGTGGAAAGACGCAGACGCCGTCTACATCTCGTTCGACATCGACAGCGTTGATTGTGGGTTCGTGCCTGGAACCGGTTGGCCGGAGCCCGGCGGGTTTCTGCCGCGTGAAGCGCTTGAACTTGTCTCGCTGGTTGCCAAGGAAGGCATATGCGGGCTGGAAGTGGTGGAGGTTTCTCCGCCCTATGACACCTCAGATATCACAGCACTGCTGGCCACACGGGTTATCGTTGATGTGCTCGGCACACTTGTGAGCCACGGCAAGCTTGGTTCCCACAAGTCGATCATCGACAAACCCGTTTCCATTCCTCATGGGCCAGATGTGGACGGTCAGGGTTGGGATTTGAAGCCATGAGCCGCCATCACCATCAAAACGAGCACGCACACACTCATAGCCATGATCACCATCATGACCACCAAGACGGGCATGGCCATCACGACCATGACCATGGAGTCGGTCATAATCACACACATGATCACGACCACATGCACAGCCATGTGCATGTTGATCCAAAGAAGGAGCGTCAGCATCGTCTGCAATCCTTGGCAGCTTCCTTTATCGAGGGGTTCCGAAAGGCAGACGATAAACCTTCTTTCATGGAGCTCGCTGGCATCCCCATCAGTCGTGTGGGGACCGACGGGCTAAAAATGCACCTCGTTGATACCGTGATTGAAAGCAAATGGCAGCTGGGTACAGCATCGCCAGCTTTTGCGCAGCGCGACCTGGTCTATTTGCCCTATCCGGCATCCATGGTTGAGGAGCGCGAGACCATGACCTTCGTTTACGTGTCGCTGACGGAACGGGCCGATGTCGATCTGGTCGAAGCACTCGACGCCAAGCACACTCAAACCGAAAGGAACTAATGTGAAGACTCTGATATCGACAACCGTACTGTTGACGCTGGCCTCAACACAGATCGCAGCAGCGCATCCAGGCCATCATCATGCCATGACACCATCATCGTTGGTCGATCATTTTGTAACGTCACCTTTTCATGTGGTGCCGCTGGTTTTTGCCATGGTGGTCCTTGGATTGATCGTCGGTGGCTTGCGCAAGGCCAACCGTTGGTCGCGCGGCACACACCCAAACTCGGGCGCCGCGCGATCAAGTCAACAATCGTCAGAAACGCCTAAAGATGGGGCGTGATGTAAGCGGCTTCGGCGCGTTGGCCGTGCGATCAACTGACAGACTTTGTCAGTTGGGCTGATCTACCATCTCCACATCTAAGAACTCGAAGTGGAGATGAAGCCCATGACCAAGCACGTGATTGAAACCGTAACTTTCAAGCTCAATGAGGGCGTAAGCCGAGAACAGTTTTCGGCCTCCGCTCAATCAATGAATGATTTCGTGACCACACGGCCTGGTTTCATCTCCCGCCGCCTGTCGTGTGGCGAGGATGGTGCGTGGATTGAGCATATCGAATGGGAGACGATGGAAGCGGCCCAAGGTGCTGCCGCTGCGATTGGATCGGTCGAATCCAACCGTCCTTTTCTATCGGCAATCGACGGTTCAACCGTGAAGATGCATCACACCGAGCTTGAAGTGTCGGTGAACTGATCGACAGACATGAGGCGCAGTGAGCGGCTCAGCGAGATTGTGGAGATCGTCCGTGATGGGCGGCTTCATCTCGCTCGCGATTTGGCAGAAGCTTTGGAAGTTTCTGAGCGCACGATTTACAGGGACATCGGCACGCTGATTGCGTCCGGTGTGCCGATCGAAGGCGAGCGGGGCGTGGGCTATCTGTTGCGCGAGCCGATCTTTCTTCCACCCTTGGCTTTATCGCTCTGTGAACTTGAAGCCCTCAGCCTTGGCATGTCGATTGTGCAGGAAGTGGCGGATACTGAACTTCAGGCCGCTGCAAGAACGCTGCATGAGAAAATCGCAAGTCATGCACCGAACCGTAGAAAAACGCCCGATAGCTGGGGTTTCGGTCTGTACGAGTTTGAGCGTGTTAGAGGCGGGCTCGAATACATGCCACTTTTACGCCGCGCCATTCGGGACCGGTTGAAGGTGAAACTCACCTATCTAAGCTTGTCTGACAAACTGAGCGAGCGCGTCATCCGGCCGCTTCAAACCGACTATTGGGGACGCGTATGGACGTGTTCTGCTTGGTGTGAACTACGCCAGGGTTTTCGTGCTTTTCGCATTGATCGGATGAAGGGGTGTGACGTCACCGGCGAGGCTTTTGCAGCCGAGCCAGGGAAAACCATTGAGGACTATTTACGCCATGTCGCAAAGCAAATGGATAGCAATCAGCAGCGTGCATGATCATATCATCGCGCGACTGTCGGGCGTCATCCTGAAGCAGGCCTGGGGCGAAACATCTTACTTCTACAATCCTGGAGAGGCTTTGAAGCGCGGCACCTACTTTGCCACCATCAAAGAAAAGGATGGCGACAATGACCGCGGCTCAAACCTCAATCGAGAGGGCATCTGGCGGCTCAACATAGGCGTTCAGAAATCGACCTATGTTTCGATGTTTGGCGACACACCGCAGCGACCTGGCAAGGGTGCAACTATCGAAGGACCGTGGGACTTCGCTCAACCAGACATGATCATGCCGCATCCGGTCTATGCTTGGATGGGCTGGGTTGCCGTTCTTTCACCCACCGAAGCAACGTGGCAGGACTGCATTGCGCTAATCGCAGATGCACACGAGCGTGCGCAAAAGACCTTTGAGAAACGCACACGCCGCTCGATTTAAAGTGTCTGAGCGTCGATACCGAATAGCTTACTCATGATCGCCAGATGATGGGCTTTGACGGTTGCGATGTCGTATTTGGTGTCCGCGATCTCAAACCCATTGAACATGGAGCGGCAAAGCGTGAGATGGACTGCAACGCCAAAAAGCGCGTGATCAAGCGTCTCCGGGTCCATGGCGTCGAACTCGCCAGCCTGCATTCCGCCTTCGACATAAGCTCTGAAGATGACCTGCATCTCAGCCATGAATTCATCGTTGAAACGCTCGGCTATCTCAGGGAAACGACCGGTTGTTTCTGCGACGATGGGCGCCATTTTGCCCGCGTTTGACTCAACGATAGCGCCATAGACGGCGTCCAAAAGCGGTTTCAGGCGCTCACGATAAGATAGGGTGCTGTCGGTGGCAGTCTCGCGCATCTGTCCGACATGGTCCGCGTAGCCGCTTTGCAAGCACGCAAACAGCACCGCCTCCTTGCTCTCAAAGTGATGATAGAGGCTCGCTTTTTGGATGCCCGACGTTTTTGCCAACGCGCTCATCGACGTGCCTGAGTAGCCCTGCGCCATAAACAGCGTCGTTGCCGTTTCAACAATTGTGTCAGCAGTCGACACCAGAGCTTCACCTTTTTTTCGCGCTGGCCTTGCCACGTACTTTTCCTAACCTATAAACCAACCGACCGGTCGGTAGACAAAAACAGAGTTAGTGCGAGGCATAGCACAATGCAAGTCATCTCCCCATCCAAGACATTGCTCATCAGCACGGGCCTGACGTGCCTTTTGGTTTTAGCGCCTCAAGCGCTTGCTCAAGAAACTGCGCCCACCGGTGCAGCCACCGAACAACAAGAACCTGAGGATGTTTCGCCGTCCTTTGTTGAGCAGGCGCTCGCCTTGATTGGCGTGGGCGTTGAAGAACCGGTTGATGGCGAAGAACCGGCTGAAGAGGTTGTCGATGAAACCACTGCGCCAGTTTTGCGGGCAGTAGAACTGGCGACCCCCGCCGACCGACAGACCATTCTTCAGCGCAATTTCTTCGGCCGCGTTGTCGCGCGTGAGACGGCAGACCTGGCTTTTCCACTCAATGGCACGTTGGTCGCGCTGCCAATTGAAGAGGGCACCGTGGTGGAGCCAGGGCAGCTTCTTGCGCAGCTTGATCTGGCACCGTTTGAGCGGGCCGTTGAGCGTGCCGAACTTCAGCTCGTGCAAGCTGAGCGCAATCTTGAGCGTGCACAGGAACTGGCGCGCCAGAATGTCGGCACCCGCACCCAAGCTGACGATGCAGAGACTGTGCGAGATCTTGCAGATGTTGCTCTGCGTGAGGCCCGCGATGCTCTTGAAGATGCGACGATCACGGCCCCCTACCGCGGTCTTGTCGCCGAGCGGCTTACCGCCAACCATGTCATCGTTGCTCCTGGCACACCGGTGGTCCGCATTCACGACGTGTCGCAAATGCGGGTGGATATCGATGTCCCAGAACGGTTGCTTCAGCGGTTCCCAAGGGTCGATCAGGTGACGTTCACAGCCCATCCTTTGGGCTCAGACACCCCCATCGAGCTATCGATCGTGGAGTTTCAGGCGCAAACAGAACGTGTCGGTCAGAGCTACCAGTTCAGCCTTGCGCTGCCAGATGTGTCGTCAATGGCTCTTTTGCCTGGCAGCTCTTTAACCGTCACTGCAGCTCTTCCTCATCAAACTCTGTCGTTGATCCTTCCAACGACGGCCATTGCTGCTGATGAAAACCGCGATCCTTACGTCATGGTTTTTGAACCTGCCGGTGCTGAAGAGGGGGTCGTGCGCGCTGTTGAAGTGGATGTCACCAGCATGGACGGCACCAGCTTTGAGGTCACTGGTCTGTCTTCTGATGTTGAGGTGGTGAATGTGGGCGCGCACCTGCTGCGCGATGGGCAAACCGTGCGCCGATACACCGGCTTGAAAGTTGAGGAATAGACCGATGCAGATCGCTCGTTTTTCGATTGAAAAGCCACTCTACACTTGGCTGTTGATACTCTTCTGTTTGTTTGGTGGCCTGGCTGGTTATGCCGGTGTCGGCAAGCTGGAAGACCCAACCTTCACGCTCAAATCAGCACTCGTCATCACGCCCTATCCAGGCGCCTCGGCAAGTGAAGTTGCCATAGAGGTTTCGGAGGTTCTTGAGGCTGAAATTCAACAAATGGGCGAGGTGAACATCATTTCCTCGCGCAACATTCCTGGTGTATCCGTTATCGAAGTTGAGATGAAGGACATCTATGATGGCGGCGATCTGCCCCAGATTTGGGATGATCTGCGCGACCGGATCGACAATGCGCGCGCTGTCCTGCCCGACGGCAGCTTTCCGCCCACCATCAATGACAGTTTTGGCGATGTTTTCGGCCTCTATTATGCGGTGAAGACGACAGGTTTCAGTGACGCCCAAATCTGGGAAATCGCCACCTTCTTGCGCCGCGAGGTGCTCACCGTTGGCGGCGTGGCCAATGTTGAGGTGTTTGGCCTGCCTGAAGAGGCGATCTACGTTGAGCCTTCCACCCAATCTATCGTCAATTTGGGCGTTGACCCGGCGACCATCTTCTCGGTGATTGGTGGCTCAACAGCCCTTAACCCGACCGGTGAGGCCACCAACAGTGGGCGGCAAGTTGAGATTGATGCGCCTGAAGCTGACGATAGCGTTTCATCAATTGGATCGCTGAGCTTTGGCGTCGATGGCGAGGTCTTGAACCTTACCGATTTCGCGAGGGTCTATCGCAGTCGCGTCGATCAGCCCGATCAAATCATCCGCCACAATGGCGAAGAAGCCTTCACAATCGCTATTGCTGGTCTGACCTCAGAAAACATCGTTGCGGTTGGCGGGCGTGTTGAGGAGAAGTTGGCCGAACTGGAGAGTATTCTTCCAGTCGGCGTTGAGCTTTCACCCATTTACGAGCAGCACCGCGTTGTTGACGAAGCCAATGGCGACTTCCTCAATTCGCTCATGATGTCTGTGGGGATCGTGATCCTCGTTCTGGCGGTTTTTATGGGCTGGCGTTCAGCGCTGGTTGTCGGCGTTTCGCTGCTTCTGACGGTCAGCTTCACCTTCTTTTTCATGAACATCTTTGATGTGAAGGTGGAACGCATCAGCCTTGGTGCCCTGATCATCGCCATGGGCATGCTCGTCGACAACGCGATTGTTGTTGCAGAGGGCATGCAGGTGGAAATGCGCCGTGGCCGTAAAGCCAAGGATGCGGCCTCCGAGGTGGCGCGCAAAACGCAGTTCCCTCTGCTTGGCGCCACGGTTATCGGCATTATGGCGTTCGCCGGCATCGGCTTGAGCCCGGACAGCTCTGGCGAGTTTTTGTTCTCATTGTTTGCCGTCATTGGCATTTCGCTCATGCTGAGCTGGTTGATTGCTGTCACTGTCACGCCGCTGCTTGCCAGCTACGTGTTCAAAGTTGGTGGGCTGAAAGACGGAAAAGATCCGTATGACACGGTGTTTTTCCGTCTTTATGGCGGGGTGGTGCGCGGTGCGCTCTACGTCCGCTGGCTGGTCATCACCATGCTGCTTGGCACCACGGTCGCCTGTTTGTGGGCATTCGGCATGGTCACCCAGCAGTTCTTCCCGCCTGCCAACACGCCCTTGTTCTATTTGAACTATCAGGCAGCGCAGGGCACATCTGTTCATGAGACGGCAGGCGATCTTGTCAAAGTGGAAGCCTGGCTTGCCCAGCGCGAAGATGTGCAAGCCTTCACCACAACCGCTGGCGGACCGTTCTCACGGTATATCCTCACCTACACCCCACCCAACCCTGACCCTGCTTTTGGTCAAATCATTATCCGTGCAGAGAGCTTTGAAGCCATTCCAGAGTTGCGTGCAGATTTGGATGCTTTCAGCTTTGAAACACTGCCGTGGGCCGAGGTGCGAACCGAGCAGATCATCTACGGTCCGCCGGTCGGCGCTGATGTGGAAGTGCGGTTCTCTGGTCCAGACCCAAATGTGCTACGCACTCTGGCGGACGAAGCGCAGCTGATCTTTGAAACACAAACAGACTTGCTGCTCACCGAGCGCATCGATTGGCGCGAGCGTGAGCTGGCTGTCCAGCCCATCTTTGCAACGGACCGCGCGCAGGCGCTTGGCATTGGTCGCCAAGATGTGTCCCAAGCCATCGCCCTTGCAACTGATGGCATTCAAGCTGGCGTCTACCGTGAGCGGGAACGTCAAATCCCGATCCTGGTTCGCACACCGCGCGAGGAGCAGTCGGCCAACGGCCTCGTTCTTGATCAACCGGTGTACTCTCGCGCGACCGAGGGCTTTGTCCCGCTTGAGCAGGTCGTTGACGGTTTCGACGTGGAAGTTCGTGACACGGTCATTGAGCGGCGCAACCGCGTGCCAACCATCTCGGTGCAGTCCTTCACACCGCCAGGCATCATGCCGCCAAGTGTGTTCAGCGAGGTGCGCCCGCTTATTGAAGACATGCAGTTGCCACCTGGTTATCGCATGGAGTGGGGCGGTGAGTTTGAAAGCGCGAGCACCGCACAACAAAGCCTGGGCCGGCAAATGCCGCTTGCATTTGGCTCCATGCTTCTGCTGACCATTTTGGTCTTCGGCAAACTGCGCCAAACGGCGGTGATCTGGACGCTCGTTCCCATGGCGGTGAACGGAGTGGCGCTTGGCCTGCTTTTCACAGGGCTTCCTTTTAGTTTCACCGCGCTTTTGGGGCTGCTGTCTCTGTCAGGCATGTTGATCAAAAACGGCATCGTTCTGGTGGAAGAAATAGACGAGCAGAAAAAGGATCACGAGTTCCAAAGCGATGCGATTGTTGCTGCGTCGATCAGCCGTTTGCGGCCAGTAGTCCTTGCAGCTGGCACGACAATCTTGGGCATGATCCCACTGCTTAGTGATCCGTTCTTTGCATCCATGGCGGTTAGCATCATGGGCGGTTTGGGGTTCGCCTCGGTTCTAACCTTGGTCGGCGTGCCGGTGCTTTATCACAGCTATCTGCGCAAGGAGCGACGGGCCGAGAATGCTGCCAAGCGCAAGGCAAAGGATGAACGCAAACTTGCCAAGCAAGCAGCCCGTAAGGCTGCCAAAGCCGATAATGATGAAGGTAAGGACGATGGCTTCCTTACACCGCAACCTATTGCAGCGGAGTGATCGATTATGGAGCAACACACGCACGATGATTTGGGCAACGCAGCCTTTTTTCGATCCTACCATGAACCCGGTGTTGACCGGCTCTCTGAAACCTTCTCGACAATCGCGCGAGCTTTGAAACGGGTTCCTGTGACCGCTTCAAGAAATGGGTTTGGTGATCGCTTCGAAAGAGATGTCGCGCTGCTTCCCAGTTCCGCGCGTGAGTTGGCTGACTACATCACGCGGTATCTTTCCACGGCTCTAAACCGGCCATACGCCGCTCTTGGCTATGACCCTGGGCTGGGGCGTTTGCATCCTGGGCGGGTCTGGGAAGAAGCCCTTGTTCACATTGCTTGGCGTTCCCTTGATGAGGCCAAGCTCAGTCCGCAATTTGATCTTCAAATTGGGGCTCATGATCTTTGTTTCTGCGCCACCTTTGAACCGTCCAACCGCAATGAGCAGGTCGCGATCTACAACGCGCTTGTCGCCAAGGGCGATTCAATCCGCGATCGCATGTGGGACAATTCCCTTCGTTTTTTGCCCGAAGCTGATGAAAAGAGCTGGCGAAACTGGGGTAAGTCTTGGCGGTTCTGGCTTCCATCGATGGTCAATACTGCCCCCAAGCGGTTCGGTGTCATGATCGAAGCAAGCGCCGTCCAAGTTCCCGTGCCGCCGGGCCGGATCGCGTATCACGTGTCGGACAGCGTCAAACGCTTCCGATCTGTACTCGATCTTTTTTAGCGTCTTCCGTCACCTCTTCGAAATTGGATATCTGTCATGAAAGCGATCTTGTTCGGGTCGATTGGATCTGTCGTCGAAACGTCAGAGATGCAACGCGCTGCTTTCAACAAAGCCTTCAACGACCATGACCTGCCATGGATCTGGGAACGCGATGACTATGTTGACATGTTGCAAGCGTCAGGCGGTGCAATGCGTGTTGCGCGCTATGCGCAAGGCCAAGGAACTGAGGTTGATGCGCAAGCGATCCACGCAACGAAAACGCGCCACTTTCAAGAGGCTTTGAAGACCGGGAAGCTGTCGGCCCGCAAGGGCGTGAAAGACACCTGCCATGTTGCCAACTCACAAGGCCTACAACTTGGCTTCATTTCGACCACGTCACGCGCCTCCCTGCTGCTGACGTTGAATAATCTGAACGATTTGAACCCAGACCAATTTGACCTAATTACCGCTGATGATTGCGGTGTCGCCTCCAAGCCGGACCCGGCCATTTATCACTATGCGCTTCAAGAGCTTGGTGTTGATGCAAGGGACGCAATTGCCATTGAGGACAATCCGGCAGGCGTGGAATCCGCCTTGGGTGCAGGCATCAAGGTGATCGCTTTCCCCGGTGTGAACACGAAGCACCTGGACTATTCAAGCGCTGACCACCTCGTTGAAAAAGATGTTTACGCAACTTTGCTGGTGGCACTTTCATCAGCCGGTGAAGACAAAGGTTGATGGCTCACACCGGCCTTCTTAGCAACACCTCGGGTGATGGTGCGTGCGCCGTTGCTGACTTGCCGTTTGTAGAAAACGATCCCAAAGATATCCGTCGGTCAGTGGCGTTCTACGGTGCTGTCCAGCTAAAGACGCCGATTTCAAACGTTGAGGAGTTTCTGGCGCTTCTCAGACAGTTGGGTCCTCTGATGTTCACTGACGGTGAGGCCCCAGTTGAAGGTTTTGAGGACCTCAACATCGTCTCCAATGTTGGCCGCGCAACACCACCCAAAAGTGTGTTCCATTCCGACACCAGCTATGTGAAGCAGCCACCGAGCTATAGCGCGTTGTTGGGCGTGCGTGTTCCGCAAAGCGGCGGAGCAACGCTCTTCACCGATCAATACGCTGCCGCTGAGACACTACCAAAAGACCTAAGAGAGGACTTGCGGGGCGCACAGGTGCTTCACGGTGCAACGGGCGTGAATGATGATACGGAAACCTGGCAGCCGCTGTTTCGGCTTCACCCAGAAACCAAGCGTTTTGCCCTCTATCTCAGCTCACTTGGGCGAATGAAACGGCTACGCTTAAAGAACACGATGGATGCCAGCCATTTGCTTGGAAAGTTATATCAGCACTCCACCCAAGATCACCTTACCTATCGCCATCAATGGTCGGAAGGCGATGTGGTGATCTGGGACAACCGTTGCACACTTCACGCGGCCGATCACAGCGATGTTGTTGGAGATCGCGTTTTGTATCGTGGGCTCGTTCGCGGTGAAGTTCCTCTGTGGCGCTGATATACAGAGAGTGGCGGCGACTTCGGTTCACACTAAGCGTGCTGATTTCCATCGCGAATTTCGGCAAAGTAGTCTCGTGAGCCCATCTGTCCGCCCTTTAGAGCCACTTCGAGCGTCGTACCGCCCTTTGACATAGGGTGGGCGCGATATAGCCCGGCGCCGGGAGCTGTCGGTATCAATGCTGTCAGTGCCAACATGTTGAGGCGCTTCAGGGCGTAGCCTGAGCTGTCGCCCCCTGCGATTGCTGCCCGTGTTACAGCGCCTGCGTTGACCAGTTGAGCCAACACGTCGCCCAGTGCCTCGCCGATTTGTTGATTTGCAATTTCGCCGCTTAAGCCAAACCGCTCCGCTGCCTGCTTATGCTTGGCTATGGCAGGGTCATCACGGCCAAGCGCGGAGTAGATCAAAGGCGATTTGCCCTCTGACAAAATGGCCTGTGCGGCCTCGACACTTTGACCAACTGCCGCTTGCCGCTCCGCCCCCAGGCAGCGCTCGGTATCAAGCTGCACGCCAACGAAACCATCGGCCAGCGCTTGATCGATTTGACGGCGTGTCGTTGAGGACAAAGACCCCGACAGGCCCACCATATTCTTTGCCTCGCCTAGCGCTTCCATTTGGGTACTTCCGTCAACGTTCTCGCCGCTGGTTCGCCAGTATTCCACCAGCGCTTCCGCCACGCCTTGGGAGCCTGCAAGCAAGCTACCATGCGGCAGACCAGCGAAAAGCTGCCCGCAGGCGATGAGATCGGCTGGGCTAACAGCGTCAATGGAAACCAACCCAACACCGTCTTTTGCCAGTTTAGCGAACATCTCTTGAGCGCGCCGCAAGTTTGTCAGTGTGATCAATCCGATAGGTTCATCGGTTTGCCGCGCAATATGCTTTGCCAGATCGGCTTCATCCATCGGTGTGACCGGGTGGCGAGAAACAATCGGATGTCGATCTAGGCGATAGACCGTTTGATCAGCGCTGGCGAATAGCGTGCCAAAGCACTGGTAGCGTCCCATCTTCGGTGAAGCCGGGAAGAGCGGGATCACTCTCTGCCCAAACTGTTTTTTGGCAATCGCCAGCGCCGTGCCGATGGAACCGATCTCTGGCGAAGAATCGAGCGTGGAGCAAATCTTGTAGAGGTTGAGCGACGCGCTCAGCCCTTGCAGAAAAGCAAAGGGCGCCGGCAAGTTCTGCTCCATCCACTCTGGACTGTGGGCGCGGCTTGTTCCTGCCAGGCCTATAGTGCGGGCATGTGCGAAACGCGCCAACTGCTCGGTATTAGGGATGTCGAGGAACAGAACGCTTTCGATGCCCGCGAAGGCGAACTCTTCCATGACAGCCGCTGAGCCGGTGAAATCATCACCGTACCAGGCAACCAGCGGCGCATTTGGTTGGCTCATTGGGCGTAAGCATCCAAGGCGCGGGCCAAGGCTGGGTGGTCTTTGGCGTAGTCAGTAGCTGGAATACCCTGCTCGGCAGCATCCCAGGCTTCGCGCAGGCTGCGCACACCGGCTTCGATGCCATCTGGATGCCCGACGATACCGCCGCCTGCCGCGTAGATAAGGTCGGTCGTTTGCATGCGCCGGTAGGTCTCAGCGGGCTGGATGGCGCTTTGGCCGGAGGAAAAAACCGGCATGGTGATGCACGGCTTGTCGTCAAACAGGGGTGTCAACAAAGATTGGGCCGACTGAATGACGCTGTCATCTGGCTCGCAAAATTTGTTCCTCAGCCCGTTCACATGCAGATGGTCTGCGCCTGCTAGGCGCCAAAACTTCGACCAGGCAACATGCGACCAGCCCAGCATGGGATGGCGGGACAGGTAGCCCCAACCGTTGCGATGCGCGTGGATGGGCAGTTGCGTATGACGGCTGAGCGCAATCATGCCGCCAAGCCCTACCGAGTTGACGCTGGCCATGACGCAGGTGCCACCCAGGTCACGCACGAAATCGTGCCGTGCGCGCATCTCATCGACTTCACCGGTGAGGTTGAAGGCGTACATCACTTTCTTGCCGGTCTTCTCGGCGTGCGCGGTGATCACCGCCATCACGGCTTTTACGCGGTCTTCAAACGGACAATAGGGCCCGTCGGTTTGAAGCTCATCGTCCTTGATAAAATCGATGCCAGCCTCGGCTAAGATGGCCACGCGCTCGGCGGTTTCTTGCGGAGAAAACCCGACGCTTGGCTTGATGATTGTGCCGATCAAAGGACCTTTGGAGACGCCAGTTAAACAGCGTGTGCCTTCAATGCCAAACTGCGGGCCCGGATAGGCATCCGCAAAAGCCTGCGGCATGCGGATATCCATGACGCGCAGGCCGGAAAACGGCTTCAGTTCAAACAGATTGCCGCTAACGGTCGCCATGAGGTTGGGCAGCGACGGGCCAACGTTGCCCAGCGGCCAGGATAGGGTGACACGGGCGCGCTGATAGATTTCCCCTACCGCCGCTCCGGGCAAGGATGGCGTGTCGACGGTCTCATAAACCTCCAAGTGCTCAACACGGGCAGCAGAGCGGGCTTTCAGCTCTTCGGTTTCACCGGGGATGGGCAGAAACGTGCCAGAGGATTGTTCGCCTGCCATGGTCTCGGCTGCTTTACGGGGGTCTGTCGCCGTCTCGATGATGTAATCAGCCTCGATGCGGTCGGTAACGGACATCGATGCGGTCATGAAGTGGTCTCCTGCCAGTCGGCCATTGTGATGCTGGACCCAGTTTCTGCCGCGTCGTAAGCGGCAAGGGCCAGCGCAAGTGTCTTGAGATTGTCAGCGCCTGAGGGCGCAGGGTCAGCGTTACCGCGCGCAACGTCGGCGGCGTGGCCCTGGAAGCGGATGACGCTGTCCTGAACACCCTGCCAGGGTGCAGCGCCCCAGCTTGGAATGGCGGGTGCCGCGTCGAGTTCGCGCGCGCCGCTGCCGGTATGAAGGGTAAGGCGGTAATCCTGGCCAAGCACCAATGTGCCTTGGGCACCCTCAATACGCGCCAATGTTTGAGGGAACGGATCAGGGTCCACTTTGCTGTAGAAAGAGCAGTCGCAGATGCTGGTTGCGCCACTGGTATGGGTGAGCATCGCGGTAAAAGCGTCCTCACCGCGTACAATTGGGTTCAGGCGCTGGGTGGTGCAGGAAAGCGTGCCCACCTCTCCAAGAAAGTGCCGAGCGAGATCGAAGAGATGAAGCCCCACATCCATGATCGTGAAGCGCTCGATTTCGGCCAGATAGGGTTGATTGACGTAGTTGTCGTAGCCGTGACGAAATGAAAATTGCGCGAAATGGAGCCTGCCAAGATCGCCATTTTCTATCATCGCTTTCATTACTGTGAAGGCGCGCTGCCAGCGGAAATTTTCATGCACAATGAGCGTGCTACCAGATGCTTCGCAGGCCGCAATCATAGCCTCGCCATCAGCGATGGTCTCAGCGAAGGGCTGTTGGCAGATGATCGTTTTGGCATAGCCACTTGCTAGCTCAACCAGCGCGCAGTGCGACCCGACCGTGGTGGCCACATCAACGAAATCTGGAGCCTCGGCGGCCAGCATTTCTTGGGCGTTGGTGTAGACGGTTTTCACGCCAAAGCGTTGTGCCGTTGCTTCGGCTTTGGCTTCATTGAGGTCGCACACGGCGGTAATCGTCACGCCATCCTGACGGGTCCAGGCGTTCATATGATTGTCGGAGAAAAATCCGCAGCCGATCAGCACGCCGCGTAGAGGTCGATCAGTCATTATGCCCTCCAAAGTCTGACACGTGCACAGCGCCTTGGCCGCTGATCTCAGCCGATACTGACCCGATAGCGCTTGAGAGCGTTGCCTTGTTTTCGTCTATTAGAAGATTGGCTTGGGACCCAAGAGTGGCCAAGGCATTCAACGCCCTGCCGATGGGCAGGAGCGCACCATCATCGTTCATCATCCCCAATCGTTCGGTTGGTGCGGCAAGTGAGATGGCCTCAACGCCTGCCTGTGCAGCCAGTGCAAATGCAGCCACCGCATAGGCGGCGGCAAATGGTTCTCTCTGCCGAGGGTCATCGCCCGTCATGACGATCTTGGCACCATCTGGATTCGGTGCCAAAGCCGCCCCATAAGGGTTGGAGCGCATGCCGATGGAGACCAGCCCAAGACGGATTGGCAGGTCGCCTGAAAGTGCTTTGGCCGAGGCAAAGATATGCGGCAACGTTTCCAGCGTTTCCCACACAGACAGATCATCAGCCGTGTGAACGATGGCGGTGTTCGCGAACGTCACATAATCGCCAAGCGAGGTATCGGGTGGTCTGCGGTTGAACTCGGTGAAGTGGGTCAGCATGCCCACACCAATGTGCGCGTTCGTGAAGGCTTGGCGCGCGGCTTGTGCGCAGGCCTTTGGTGAAAGGCCTTCTGGCCAGGGACCGGACGGCTGGTAGCTTTTTAAATAGGCTTGCGGCAGCGCGATAACGTGGCCTGCATTTAAGCCACACCGCTCAAGGCAGCCCTTCACGGTCTCGCAAACGCCGGGCGCAGCTTTGCCCTGTGGAACGATAATTTCGATATCAACATCACGATGCGTTTGCGCGATCTGAGCGAGCTTTTCATCGTTCCAAGAGTCAGTGCCAGCAAAACGCAAGATGGGAACGACACCTTGCGGTAGCGATGCGGATGTCAACCAACTGGGTTCGACTGCCAAGCAGATTTGCGGCAAGAGCACAGGCTTTTCGATTTTCTGCGTAGGTGTTGCGGCCACGCTCGGACGGGTGCCTTCGGGTTTGTGGTCCAGATTGATCGCAATGCGCTGGGTGACGGTTTCACCTTTTGCGATCGTGTAAGGGAACGGCAGCGAAAGCGGTCGGCAATAGGTTTTGAAAGAGGCGTCCGACCAGTTGCGCTGATCTTCGGTCTCGAAAGTCTCACCTTCGAAAACGATGCTAACGTCCACATCGCCCACCGTGTGGGCAAGCTCAGTAACATCTATGGCAGGCTGGCCCGGTGCAATGTGCTCAGGAAAGCGCGTCTTGCTCGCACGACCATCGCTATGCGTGACCGTCAGGGTGGTGCCCGTCGTTCCAGCAATGGGGTGAAGTAGGGTGAACCCGGCTCTGTTGGTCTGGACATCTTCCTTTCCAGTGAAAGTCAGATCGGCCGACACAAAACCATCTGCGCGGATGTCGAAAACAAGGTCTGCCAACAGCTTGCCATCGGCAACCGAAAACACCTCTTCGATACGCAACTTATCTGGTGTTTCGTCGATCGAGCTGGACAACAGTGTTGGCGGAAAGGTGCTCCAGTTTGCGTCGCGCACCGGTGCGCTGATCATGCGAACCACTTCAGTGCCCGCCATTGTCAGTCGTCGGACCAGCCCTGGCTCGTAGAAAAAAGAAATATCCCCGACAGAGAGGTGGCGTGGCTCCTGCATCAGGTCTTAAGCGCCCTTGCCGTAGACGATCAGTTCGGCGGCTTCTTTCACTTTGGCTGGGTTGAGAGCCTCTTCCCAATCCTCACGGACCACCACGCCTTTGGCAAAGCGCATCAGTCGAAGGGCTGCGTCGGATGGCACCTTGGGCGAGTAGCCGAACCACATGGCGATCTCGACGTTCAAATGCCCGATCATGAAATCAAAAGCTGCTTCGCGCGGGATGTCGTATTTGGATGCGCACAGATCGACGGCTTCCACCATCGTGTCCACGAAAGGCATGGCCACCATTTCTGACAGGCCAGGTTCCAGAATGGCCAATTGTTCCACGGTGACACGGTAGCAGTTGGTGATCGGTGACCACATGGCTTTGCAGATATCTTCGCCAAGTTTGTATGCCTCTTCGGGCCCCTTCATGAGGGCGCAAACGATGGACTGGCGTGCGATGCCGCCATGGTAATCTCGCCGGGCATCCCATTCGGTTTCATCGTTGAAGAGCGGCGGGTGGCAAGGGTGGCCGATGACGATGGAGACGTCATCGCGCTCGGTTGGCACGTCACCAGCATAGGGCGCGGCGGCATCCAGGATGACAAGCAATGCACCTGATTTTAGCGACGGCATGATATCGCGCGAAACCGTGCCGATGATATTGTCGGGCAAAGCAAGAACGACAACATCCGCGCCAGCAATCCCAGTGGCTTGGTCGACGGCTTGAATGTTGGCTTCGGCAAGGCGAGCCTTGCCAACATCGGCGGTTTCAACGGCGCGAACATCATAGCCGGCATCGACGAGTTTCTTGGTTACGCGAAGGCCCATTTTGCCTCCGGCTCCCAGAAGGGCGACGGCGTGTGTCATGGATGGGACTCCTTATTGGTCGTTGAAGCAGGTGGCGGGTCGCCACGCGCTGGTTCTGGTAAAAGGGGACGTATGATGCGGCGCTTGCTGTCTTCCAGGCGCGCTTGGCGCAATCCGTCGAGAAGGACGGCGATGAAGATCACCAGTCCGAGCAAAAGTGGCTGCAGATAAAGATTGATGCCGGTGTAAACGAGCCCGGCCTGCACCACCTGAATGGTGATGGCGCCGATGAGAGCACTGAACGCTGTGCCAACACCGCCAAACAGGCTTGCACCACCCAAGACAGCTGCGGCGATGACGGAAAATTCTCGCCCCTCACCAAAGCCGGTATCAAGCCGCCCAATTTGCGAGATGAGCACAAAGCCTGCCAACGAGGCGCAAATGCCGCTGGCGATATAGACAAAGGCTTGCAAGCGGCGTGTGGGCAAACCTGCTTTGCGTGCGCCCTCAGCATCATTGCCGAAGGCATAGATCTGTCGACCCATCGGGGTATGCGCCAGGATGACGTAAGCCAGAAGCACCACGATGGCGAAGACGATCACCGGCATGGGGATGCCGAGCACGTTGGATAGCCCGAAAGCACGGACTTCAGCCGGGAAATCAAGTTGCCGCGAAGAGGTCACGTAAGAGCCAAAGCCCCTAAACAGGAACAATGTCGCCAGCGTCGTGATGAAGGGGATGATCCGCAGAACAACGATGAAGAAGGCATTGATCGCCCCCATCAACGCGCCTGCCAGAATGCTGACAACCAACGCGCCGGTGACACTGACTTCCACGTCACGCATGGCGATGCCGGCCATCAGCGGCCCTAGGTACATGATGGAACCGACGGACAGATCGATGCCCGCGGTTAACAGCACAAAGACCATACCAACGGCGGCAATGCCGATGAAGGACGCCTGCTTGACAGTGTTGCCCATCGTGTCGAGCGAAAGGAACGCAGGTTCAGCAATGCCAAAGCCGATAATGATGGCGAAGAGTATGATGATCGAGGAATGCCGAGCGGCCATGCCTGCTGGGTCGAATGGGCCCGATGGTCGTTGCGCGCTCATGCGGCCACCTCTTTGAAAGCGGCGGCAATGATCGCGGCCTCTGAAAAGTCCTCGCGTTTAAATTCGCCAGTGACCTCGCCTTGGGCCATGACCATGATGCGGTCGCACGTGCCCATCAGTTCTTCCAACTCTGAGGAAATGAGCAACACGCCGCTGCCCGATGCCGCAAGACTGTCAATGATGCTGTAGATTTCATGCTTGGCGCCAACGTCCACACCGCGTGTGGGTTCATCCAAAATGAACAGCTGCGGATCACCCAGCAGCCACTTGCCGATCACCACTTTTTGCTGGTTTCCGCCCGATAAAGCGCGTGCGGGCTGCGTTGTGATATCGCCGGCTTTGATCGTCACGCGTTCGCGAACGGCCTGTGTGCGCTCTTTCAGCTTGTCCTGGTCGAGCATGGCCAGTGGCGCCTGGCCGAACTGATCAATGGTCACCAACGACAGATTGTCGGCAATGGCTGCATCCATCATCAGGCCTTCTTCGCGCCGGTTTTCGGTGACGAACGCCATGCCCTTGCCAATGCGTGCGCGTGCGTCGCCATCGACCGGTTTGTCGTTGAAAAACAGCGTGCCGCGTTGGGTTGGGTCGACGCCAAAGATCATGCGGGCGAGTTCACTGCGCCCTGATCCCATCAAGCCAAACAGCCCCAGGATTTCGCCCTTGTGCAGTTTGAAGCATATGTCTTCGACAACCCCATCCTGGCTTAACCCATCGGCTTCTAAGATGACGTCGTCGTCTGGTGTGCTGGTGCGCGGAGGATAGATGGCGGAAAGCTCTCGCCCGATCATCGCGTTGATCATGGCTGGCACATCGAATTGATCGACTGGCCCGCTGGCCACCAGATTTCCGTCACGCAAAACGGCGATCTCATCGGACAAGGCCTGCACGTCCGCCAAGATGTGCGAGATGTACATGATGGTCGTGCCATCGGCCTTCAGCGCTTTGATGGTTTCGAACAGCTTGTCCGTCTCACGTGCGGTGAGTGACGTTGTCGGCTCGTCGAAAATGATCAGAGAGGCTTCGCGATGGAGTGCTTTGGCGATCTCCACCAATTGGCGCTCGCCCGGTGCCAGGCTACCGACCGAAGTTTCGGGTTCTGCCTGAAGATTGAGGCGCTCCAACAGAACCCGTGATCGCGCAGCCATCTTGCGCTTGTCGATCAGGCCGAACCGGTAAGGAAAATCGTCAATGAAGATGTTTTCGGCCACCGACAGATTGGTGAAAAGGTTCAATTCCTGATGGATGAACGCAATGCCATTGGCCTTGGCATCGGCAGGGTTTTTGGGCGCGTATGGATCACCGCGCCAGGTCATGCTGCCGGAGGTCGGTGGCACCACGCCACCGATCATATTCATCAGCGTGGACTTGCCCGCGCCGTTTTCGCCGATAACGCCCAGGCAAATGCCAGCAGGCACTTCAAGATGCATATCGCTGACGGCTGGAACGCCGAACCAAGCTTTGGATAGGCCGTGAAGGCCGAGAAGCGCGCTCATAATCCGCGCTCCGCAGAGTAGCGGTTTCGGGCTACATCAAGCAGTGCAGCGCACAGGATCACACCACCCTTGGCCATATCGATATGGAAGGTGGAGAGGTTCATCAGGTTCAGTGTGTTGGACAGAAGTACGAAGAAAATCACGCCGAACACGGTCCAGATGATCTTGCCCTTGCCGCCGAACAGGCTGGTGCCGCCAATGACCGTTGCGCCGATGACATCCAGCAGAAAGGTCCCTTCGCCAAGCGTCGGGCGACCAGCTTCTAAGCGGGCGGAATAGAGGATCGAGCCAACGGTCGCGCAGAAGGCGGAGATGGCAAACACCATCACGATGATGCGCTTAACGGGCACGCCGGAGATTTCCGCAGCTCTGCGGTTGGCGCCAATGGCGATGACTTGCCGGCCAAACACCGTTTTGTTGAGCAAGATGTGAGCTGCGACGGCCAAGCTGATGGCAATGACGGCGGAAAAACCGATGACGGAGAAAATTTCACGGCGCGGGATTTGCGAGCGATCCTGCTCGCCGAAGTAAACGGAGATGATGTCGCCCTTGCCAAGCGTGACAAGGCTTTCGGGTAAGTTGCCAATGTTCTCCGACTGCGTGAGCCAGACTGCAAACGCTGAGACGACAATCATCGTAACCAACGTCATCATGAACGGCGGCATGCGCAGATAGGCTATCGCTAGCCCGTTGAGCGCGCCAACAAACGTTCCGACCGCCAGCATCACTATGAGGCTTAAAAAGACGCTGATGGGCAGGCCGTGGAAAAGGCCGCCGTTTTCGTCAATGAACAGACCCCAGACCGGCGCACCTTCTAACACATTCGCTGAGCCGCTGGTGGCAACCAGGACCGCCATCACAGTGCTTGTAAAACCGATCACGGCACCTTGTGAAAGATCGATGCCCGCAATGGTCAGAACAAAGGTTTGGCCGACGGCCACCGCCAAAAGTGGCCATGTGTTGGACAGGAGATTGGATAGGTTGGCTGGATTGGTCAGTGTGGGCAGAAACGGCGCCAGCACAAGGAAATACGCAATCGACAGCCAAAGAATGAAATAGTCCGACAGAACCAAATTGCGCAGGCGTAGCAAAAGGCTGGGTCGCTGCTTGCCTTCGGGCTGCGCCATTGGTGTCGACATATCGGGCGCTGACGTTTTGGGCGGTAGGGTGGAATGCATGGGTCGCCATCTTGCCGTGGGAAAATCGTTGGCGGTGGCCCGTAAGCCACCGCCAGGTAGAACGGCGACTATTATGCCGTTCGCTCGGGAGGAACGATAAGTTTCCTAGCGGTCGAGGAAGCCTTCGGAGAGAAGGACGCAGCCCCACATGTCCATCTCGCGCTCGCCGATATTGGCTGAGGTGAGGGCAAAACCAGCATCTGCGATCACTTCGTTGGGCTGAGCTTCCCCGGCCTCAATCGCAGCAAGGATCGCATCCATAGCGGCTTCAGCTTCGAAGTAGAGATCCTGCACACCGGTTGAGTCCACATACCCATCTTTGATCAGCTGGCAGGCCGTGGCATCGCCATCAAGGCCAGCCATCAACACGTGGCCTTCTTCGCCAGCAGGTACCCACATGCCACGCGGTTCAAGCACCGAGCGAATGGTTGGGAACAAGAAGTCTGAAGAGGTGAAAAGCACGTCAATATCTGGGTTGGCCGTGATAGCCGCTTCGAGATTGGCCAAGGCAGTGGCCGCATCCCACTCAGAGGCAACCTCAATGGCTGGATTGAAGTGATCGGCGTACTGGCTGATCGCTTCGTAAAAACCATCGCGACGACCCACCGCGTTGGAGTCGCTCAAATCACCCACGATCACCATGGGCGTGAGCATACGATCAGGGTTGGCTGCGATGGCTTCTTGCGCCACGAAATCCACTGCCTGCGCAGCAATGCTGGCATTGTCAGCAACGACGATGATGCCTTTGGAAAGGTCTGATGGCGGACGGTTGAACACAGCGATTGGCACGTCATTGTCTTGTGCCTCGCCGACGATTGTTGTCGCGCTGTCGCCATCCTGTGGAATTATGATGATGCCATCCACGCCCTGGGCGATACAGTCGCGCACCTGCTCAAGCTGGCGGTTTGCATCTTCGTTGGCGTTGCGTTCGATCACGGTGTGACCGGCTTCGGTCAGCGTGGTTGTGATCGCCTGATGACCGGCAACCCAAAACTCGGTCTCCAAGTCCTGGAAGGCGAAGCAAATGGTGGCAGCCGAGGCTGAGCCGGCAAAAAGCATGCTGGTCGAGGTCACCGCAAAGGCGGCTCCGATCAGTTTTGTGCGGAATTTCATAGTGTCACTCCCTAGTCGTCGAGCGTGCCTTTTTGGCACCGTTGGCACCACGAGAATTGGCTCCCGTGGAAACTGTTGGAGGGCTCATCCACGCCTGCTTTTTGCGCTTTGGCATGGCGGCATCGCCTCTTTACTGTTATAGTCATTATACCAGTTGAGAAATGAAGGCAAGCGTCGACATGCACAGCCTGCTTGAGACTGGCGGAGCAATTGCCTATGAGGCTGGTATGACAACTAAACCAGCAGGGATTAAACGCCGCAAACTATCCGATGAGGTTCAGGATCGACTCCTGACCATCATCCAAGGCGGCGATCTTGAACCCGGTGACTTTTTGCCGTCGGAGCGCGAGCTGATGACCGACTTTGAAGTTGGGCGTCCGGCAATCCGTGAAGCTATGCAAAACCTGCAACGCATGGGTCTTGTGGACATTCGCCATGGCGAGCGACCCAAAGTTGCCAAGCCTTCTATCGATCAGATGGTTGGTCAGATGTCGCAAACGATGCGGCATGTGCTTTCACATTCTGAAACATCGATGACCCATTTGAAGGAGGCCCGCCTGACCTTTGAGGTTGAGATGGCCCGCATTGCCGCCAGGAAGCGCACACTCTCCGATATCGCTTTCTTACGCCAAACCGTCTCGCTGCAAACTGCGGCGCGCGATGATGCCGAAGACTTCATGAACTGCGATGGGAATTTTCATCGCGCCGTTGCCACGATTAGCGGTAACCCGATTTTTGCGGTTCTCGCGCAGGCACTGTTTGACTGGTTGGCCCACTTCCATATCGATCTGGTTCGCCAAGAGGGTATGGAGAGCCTGACCATCCAGGAACACGACGCAATCGTCGATGCAATCGAAGCGGGGGACGAGAGTGCCGCTGCTGAAGCGATGGCCAATCACCTCAACCGCGCCAACAAGCTCTACCATCAGAAATACTCAGCCTGACCATTTGCTTGGTGGCATACGCCCAGCGCTTGTGATCCCTTTGGCCGTGCTGCAAAAGACTGATCAGTTGCATTTGGCAGGGGAGGGTAAGCATGGCCAAAGTCTGGTTCATGGGCGAGGCGCTGATTGATTTCGTGCCCACCGACAGCCCTGCTGGTGAAGCGTTCGCTCCACGTGCCGGTGGTTCGCCTTTCAACGCGGCCAAAGCTGCTGCGCAGGCAGGGGCCAATGCTGGGTTTTTGGGGGCGATATCCACCGACCTGTTCGGCGAGCTACTGATCGACGATCTTCAAGCCTATGGTGTGGATACCAGCCTGACACCGCGCACTGATGATCCGTGTACCTTGGCCTTTGTTGCGCTCAGCGAGGGCGCGGCGCGCTACGCGTTTTTCAATGCGCTGTCCGCCACGGCCTTGATGGAGCCTGACCCAAAAGCTTTTGATCCAGCGCCCGGCGACATTCTTTCCTTCGGGTCGATTTCCCTGATTGATCAGCCGGGTGCTGACAACATTGCTGCTTTTGCCCTGGCGCATGCAGACACAACCATGATCGCGCTCGACCCCAATGCGCGCCCGAGCATGACACCGGACCTTGATGTGTGGCGCGCACGGATCAATGCAATCGCGGCCAAAGCTGGTGTTATTCGACTTAGCGATGAAGATTTGGAGATGTTGGCGCCTGGCCAATCGCCCGCCGACTATGCAGCCGAAAGGCTGAACGAGGCTGCTGGGTTGGTGGTTGTAACGCGCGGCGATAAAGGCGCTTTGGGATTTTGCCGCGATGGCGCGATTGAAGTTGCAGGGCAACCGGCAGAGGTGGTTGATAGCGTAGGCGCAGGTGACACACTGATGGGTGGTATGATGGCAGAGTTGATTCTGCGTGATCTAACGTCTCGCGATGCGCTGGCCTCGCTGACCTTTGATGCACTTGGTGACATTCTGCGCTATGGCGTCACGGCTGCTGCGATGAACTGCGAGCGGTCCGGTTGTGCTCCGCCAAAACGGGCAGAGGTTCTGCAACGACTAGAGAGCCTGGGGTAGCGACATGCCAAGACTGACCCGGGCTGGGCATGTGACGCTTTCCGATACTGCATCTTTGCGCGTGCGGGCGGCATGGCTCTATTTCAACCGCGGTTTGACCCAAAAAGAGATTGCCGAAGCGCTCGGCGTCAGCCGGTCCACCGTGGTGCGCATGCTTGATGAAGCGCGCAAACGCGGCGAGGTGCAGATCTGGATCAACACCAGTCCGGGCGATTGCACGGCGCTGGCTGTGGAATTGGAAGCTGCGCTCGGGCTTGATGAGGCGATTGTTGTGCCCGGTAGTGGCACCGCAGAACAAACCGCCATTGATGTCGGTGCTGCGCTTGGTCAATGGCTATCTGATGTTTTGAGCGATGGTATGTCGGTTGGCGTTGGCTGGGGACGCACGCTCAATGCTTCACTTGCCACTTTTAGGCCGCAGCGACGTGAACGCGTGCGCGTGATTTCCTTGCAAGGTGGTTTGCTGGAAGCAAGCAGTGTGAACCCGATCGATTTCTCTTGGCGCATGGCCGGGCAGTTGGGCGCTGACTGCTTGCTCTATCTGGCGCCCTTGGTGGTCGACAGCCAGGACACCAAACAACGATTGCTCGATAAATGCGGCCTTGATCAAGTTGAGCAAGCGGCTGCCAATCTTGACCTAGCAATCTTGAGCTGCGGCGATATTGGTGTTGCCGGATCCTCGCTCAGCCACCAATTCCTGTCTCAGGACGAGTATTCTGGCCTGCTGGAGTCTGGTGCTATCTGCGACACGCTCTGCCAGTTTTTGGATGCTGATGGTCATACGGTCGATCACCCAGTTCATGCTCGCGTCATGTCGGTGGATCTTGATACCATTGCACGTGCCAAGCACGGTGTTTTGGCCTCTGGTGGTGCACGCCGAGCGGCCGCTATCAAAGCTACGCTGAAGCGTACAGGCTGCCAAACGCTGGTGACCGATGAGGCGGCAGCCAAAGCGATCCTCGCATTGGATCTCTCTGATTAAGCTTGAAGGTAGGCGACCAGCTGTCGGTTGACCTTGGTCGCAGCCTCCACATGGGGCAAGTGACCGGTGTCTGGCAAAACCATTGCTTGATTGCTCAGACCGGTGAGCCAAGCGTTGTCCGGCGGGTTGATTGCATCTTCTTCCCCCCAAACAACCAGCGCATCATCGGGCAGAGCTGGTGGCATGAAGCTTAGTGCAGCCTCGGCGATTTGCGCCAGAGCCTCACGCCGGCCCGGCTTTTCCAGATGCTTCAGCACGTACTGCGCCATCTGCGGCATGATCAGCCGTTCGCGCACAACCAACTGCCGTAAAAGGGCAAGCGCGTCTTCTTCGCTCTGAAGCTTTGGAAAGCCTCTCAAAAAATTTGCGGCAACCTCACCATCGCCGAAGCCCGCCGGAGCAATCAAGGCAACTTTGCCAATGCGGGTGGGCTTTAAGGCAGCCACATGGGCGGCAACCGCACCGCCCAGCGAGTGTCCGATCAGCGCGATAGTGTCGTCACTATCCGGCAGCATGTCCGTCAGTGCTTGCGCTATGTCGATGGGTGTTGTTGGCCCAGGTTCAGCGGTGCCGTGAGCAGGCAGTTCGGCTGCCCATACCGAATACGTGTCAAGAAGGGCAGGGGAGGTTGCAACCCATCCAAGGCGGTCAGCGCCAAAGCCGTGAATGAGGACAACCGCAGGGCCTTCGCCGCCAATGTGATGCATGACCGGCGCCATAGGTTAGGCGACTTCACCCAGAGTTACGCCGACCTCGACAATGTCGCCTTCTGGCACCGCGATGGTTTTTAGTGTGCCATCGGCAGGCGCTTCGATTTCGATGGCCATCTTGGTGGTCGTGATGACAACGATCAGATCACCGTTTTTCACCGCATCACCTTCGGATGCGACCCATTCGGTCACTTCAGCCTCGGTGATTTCATTGCCGAGCTGCGGCACAAGGATGGGTGTGGTCATGGTTGGGTGTCCTCTTAAAGAGCCTGGCGAGCAAGGTCGAGATCATCCCATGTGCGCACGCCGCTTCTGTTGGTGCGTTTGGATGGGAAGAATTCTCCCGTCACCACGTCGATGATGTCGTGTGCCTGCGGGAAATAGGTGGTTTCCATATCAGCGCCCGGCACGATCCAGTTCGGGCAACCGAGCACGCGTGGTGGCGCCTTCAAATCAGCAAATCCGAAGCGGGTCACGTTGGTGGAGATGGTCATGGCGAAGCTGCCACGTTCAGAGGCTTCTGACACGATAAGCAAATGGCCTGTCTTTTTCACCGATGCGAGCAGAGCATCATAGTTGAATGGCACCAGTGAGCGCGCGTCGATGATTTCTGCTTCGATGCCAACATCAGCCAGTTCATCAGCGGCTGCTAGTGCTGGATAGAGCGACGGACCAATGGTGAGTACGGTGACATCATTGCCTTGGCGTTTGATATCCGGTTCACCCAGCGGGATGCGATAATAGCCCGCCGGAACGCCGTCTTTCTGGAAGGTCTCGATCTGATCGTAGAGCCGCTGGCTTTCAAAAAAGACAACCGGATCATTGGAGGAAAGGGCAGAGGCCATGAGCCCTTTCGCGTCATAGGGGGTTGCAGGGTAAACGACTTTAAGACCTGGAATGTGAGCGATGAGCGAGGTCCAGTCTTGCGAGTGCTGAGCGCCGTATTTGGAGCCGACCGATGCCCGCAGCACCACTGGCATGGTGAGAAGTCCGGCGGACATGGCCTGCCATTTGGCAAGCTGGTTGAAAATTTCATCACCCGCGCGACCGATGAAATCACCATACATCAGCTCCACGAGGCTGCGTCCGCCGGCGAGCGCGTGGCCTATTGCGGTGGCCACAATGGCGGCCTCAGAGATAGGCGAATTGAACAGGCGGTGATGGGGCAAGATATCGCTTAAACCGCGATAGACGCCGAAAGCGCCGCCCCATTCGCGGCACTCTTCGCCATAGGCAATGAGGCTTTCATCTTTGATCATGTGATGGAGAATGGCTTCGGTCAGGCCATCGCGCAGTGTGACGGTTTTAAGCCCTGACAAGCGATTGCCTTCGTCATCCAGACCGAAGCGTGCCTTGCGCCCCAGTTGGCGAAAAGCACTGGCCTCCTCAATCGGTTTGGTCAGCGGCACAGGCGTGCTCGGCACGGGAATCTCGGTGCCTGAAAACATCAGCTGGCCGATGCGGGTCGGTTTGGCTTCCACATCAACTGGCGGCGCGATGGCAGGGTCCACGGCTGCGCGTGTCACAGCCAAAATCTGCTCGGCCACCGTTTCGCGCATAGTCTCGACGTCCGCCTCCGACAAGATGCCGGCTTCGGTCAAGGTCGCAGCGAACTGGGTGATGGGGTCCTGCTCGGTCCACATCTTAATTTCATCACGGGTGCGGTAGGCGTTGGCGTCGGTGGTGGAGTGGCCAACCAGCCGGTAGCATTCCACGTCAAGCAACGCAGGACCTTTGCGATCGATGAGTACTTGGCGTTTACGCGCCACGGCGTCGGCCACTGCTAGTGGGTTGGAACCATCGACCGTCTCAGCATGCATTTGTGCAGGGTTGACGCCTGCACCGATGCGAGCCAATCGCTCCCAGCTCATGGTTTCGCCTTTGGTTTGGCCACCCATGGCGTAGAAATTGTTGGTGAAGAAGAAGAGCACTGGCAGGCCACCCTTATAGGCCTCATCCCAAAGGGTGTCGTATTGCGACATCGCGGCGAAATTCATCGCCTCCCACACGGGGCCGCAGCCGGTGGAACCGTCGCCGGCGTTGGCGACCACAATGCCATTGTCTTGCGCCAGCTTGCGGCGCAGCGCTGCACCGGTGGCAATGCCTGCGCTGGCACCGACAATGGCGTTGTTGGGGTAAGCGCCAAAGGGTGGGAAGAAGGCGTGCATGGAGCCGCCCATGCCGCCATTGAAGCCGTTTTCGCGCATGAAGATTTCTGCGAGCAAGCCGAACAAGAGCACGTTTTCGCCAAGCGCTTTGTCGGTCCCGCCAACATGCTTGGCAACGGTGTCGCATAGTTTCCCGCCCTCATAAGAGTCTAGAATGGTTGCCAGCTCAGCATCGTTTAGTTCGTTGATGGCGCCCAAACCTTTGGCGATGAACTCGCCATGGCTGCGGTGGGAACCGAGAATATAATCGTCAGCCTTCAGCGCCATGGCCGCACCGACAGCTGCACCTTCCTGGCCAATCGAGAGATGCGCTGGGCCTTTGTAGAGGTAATCGATGCCTTGATAGGCGCCGGTTCCTTTGAAAGAGGCGAGCATCGATTCAAACTCGCGGATGACCATCATATGGCGGAGCGCCTCTATGAGCGCTGTATCACCGCGGGCGTTGCGCTCGTCCTCAACAGACCGGGCATAGGCGTGGACCGGGATCGGCGACAGCTCAAGAGCGCCAGACTGGCGAGTTTCCTGCGGATCGACGAGTATTTGCTTGGGCATGACGCGATGGCCTTATCGGGGCTGTGCAGTAACAAAGAGTGTTCATCCGCTAGCGCACGAATAGAACCTTTGTCAATTTGATTACGCAAATGTTCAAAAGCTGAACTGGCTAGTCGTCATCCATATCGCGGTTGCTTGCGCGGGTTTTGGCAAGCACGGCCTTCATCTGCGCAAAGCGTTGTTGGTCACTTTCATCGCGCGCCAAGCTGACGGCCGTGGAGAGAATGTCGATCACCACCATTGCCGAAAGACGCGACACGGTGGGCGTATAGAGATCGGTGTTCTCCAGCGTTTCCACTAGGACACCGATATCGCAATCCTCCAGCAGCGGGCTCTGCGTGCCGGTGATGCCGATGGTCGTGGCGCCGCGTTCACGGGCGAGACGTGTTGCCTGACGCACCTGCTCGGTTTCACCCGTGTTGGAGATGGCCACGGCTACATCACCTGGCTGCAACATGGCGGCTGTCATGATCATCTGGTGGCCATCAAGCGGTGCGCCGCAGGGCACGCCAAACAGCGGGAATTTTTGCTGCGCATCCAGTGCCACCACCCCGGATGCGCCATAGCCGAAAAACTCGATCCGATCGGCCTTGCGCAACGCGTCGACAGCTTGCTGAATGGTCTGCTGATCAAGCCTTGCGCGCACCCAGTTGAGATTGGACAGGTTGAAGTCAAAAACCTTGCCAACCAGAGCGCTAAGATCGTCGGTCTTGGAAATGGCGGAATGGGATGTTGTGCGTGCAAAGGCCAGCGAGCGGGCCAGTTTCACGCGCAGATCGCGGAACCCTTCGCACCCAATGGCAAGGGCAAAGCGGATCACGGTCGGTTCGCTGACATCAGATCGGCGCGCCAGCTCCGCCAACGTGATCGAGAGGACGCTGGACGGATCGGCGAGCACCGCTTCGGCCACGCGTCGCTCGGATTTGCGCAAATCTGGCAAGCCGCGCGTGATCACTTCCAAGAGGTTGTCGTCCACCTCGGTCGTGGCGAGCTGATGAGGCGTATCAGAGCTCAAGCTTTAGCCTCTCACCGATCACGGGTTTGACCAGTTGCGGGGCTTGCGAGGCTGCGGCTGCATCGATGATCTCTTCATCCAACGTGTTGAAGGCGAACATGCCGAAATGGTGGGGAATCATCCAAGCAATGCCCGTATCCTGACAAAGTGCCATCGCTTCTTCCAGCGTGAAATTGCCGGGGATGCCCGCTGCCAGACGCTTTGCATCGCGTCCATTGACCGGCAGCAGTGCTATGTCTGGCGCGAGTTGGTGAACCGCTTCGACCAATCCATCGAAGGGAATGCTGTCACCGGAGTGGTAGAGCGTCATGGCTTCCGTTTGGATGCCATAGCCCAGAAAAACCGCATTGTCTTCGCTATCGCGCTCCAACGTTTCATGGGCGGCGGGCAGCACGTGGAGAGAAAGACCGGGCAGGGGGGAGAGGGTCTGCCCATCCGAGACTGTAATCAGATTTGCTTTGGATCCGATACGTTCACGCGCCACATCCAGCTTAGCCCTTGGCACCATAAAGGGCAGGTCCGGAAATCGCTGCGCCAACGGCCCCAGCGTTTCGGGGTCCATATGGTCGGTGTGGGCGTGGGTGACGAGCACCAAGTCTGGCTCCGGCAAAGCCTCCGGCGTGACCGGCGGCGGCACCATGCGTTGGTGATCGTTTGCCTGCCCGGCGTATTTTTTGGCCAGGCTGTCGGAGAGGTAGGGGTCGATCAGTATGCGGTGTTCGCCGGTATCGATCCAGAATCCGGCCTGGCCGAGCCAAAATAGGGCGCGTTCGCCGCGCGTCGGAAACCCGGATTGGCGACTAATCCGCATGGCACGCGAGTGTGCGCATCAGATTATCGACCGCATCGCGCGTTGAGCGGTCCACCGCGTTGGTGGTGAAGCCACCAATATGGCTGGTGAGGATCACTTTGGGATGTTCTAACAGCGGGCTTGGCGCGGGTGGTTCAGTTTCAAACACGTCTGTTGCGTAGCAGGCGAGCCGGTCACTCTCCAGCGCTGCCACAAGTGCTGATTCATCCACCAATCCCGCACGGGCGGTGTTCACCAGCACGGTGTGTGGCGCGAGAGCTGCGAAGCGGGCTTGGGTAACGAGTGGTGACCCATCGGCGGGCATGGGCGCATGCAAACTGATGGCGTCGACGTCGGTGAATGCGCGCTCAAGATCGACGCGCTGCAAGCTTGGATGCGTAAGGCGATCATCGGGCGCGAAGGGATCATGGGCTTTAACAGTGGCGCCAAGGTCCAAGCACATCTGCGCAAGGTCAGTGCCGATGGCGCCAAGCCCGATGATGCCGATGGTGGTGCCTTTGATTTCACGCCCAATCTGGCGCGGCCATGATCCGGCGCGCAATCCCTCGTGGGTCCAAACAATGTGGCGCAACCCTGCCAAGATGAGTGAGAGCGCCAATTCGGCCACGCTGCGCGCGTTGCTGCCAGGCGTGCGGCAGACGGTGATGGCGCGATTCTCCAGCGCTTGCAGGGGCAGATTGTCGACGCCTGAGCCGTTGCGGCTGATCACTTTCAATCTGTCGGCAGCGCCGAGCACCCGTTCACTGACAGGTTCAACGCCCGCCAACCAACCGACGCAGCCGGGCAGGGCCTGCATAAGGGCATCCTCCCCAGGCGTTTCGCCAGGGCTTGGCATCACCAGATTGAAGCCTGCCTGTTCAAGCGCAGTAAGGGCTGGATGGCCGTCTTTGGAAAGTGACCGAGGGGTGACCAAAATGTTGTTCATCGCGCGCGCCCTGTGGCCTTTGCGGCAATGGCAGCAATCTCATCAAAAGCGGGGCCAGAGGTTGGGATGGCGATATCAAACACTTCGGCGATCACCTGCGTCCAGCCATGAATGAAATAGGTCCAGCCATCTTCCACTTGCAGATTGCGCTCCTGAGATTGAGCGTTTGCCTGGTCAAGAAACACCAGATCACCGCGATAGTTCAGCTCCCACACGATCCCCTTTTCTGGGAACCGGGCGTTATCGCTGAGTGGTGAGCCTGGGGCATCCTTGCCCAAGCCGGTCGCGTTGATGATGAGGCTACCTGGCTTCGTGGATGCCAGTATCGCATCATTGTCTTCCGCCTTCGGTGCCAACACATATTCGACCGGGACATCGCTATTGAGTGCCTCGTGGATGCTGCGAATATGATCAAGGCGCGGCTGCGAGCGGTTGGACACAACGATGCGCGTAGGTCTGTTTTTGCCGCGTGAGGTCTGCATCAGATGCCAGGTGAGCGCGATGGTCGATCCGCCAGCGCCCATACTGAAGACTTCAGCGCCAGTGTCGGCGAAATGATTGTCCGGCAGAAAACCGTCCAGCGACAGACCGGAGGATATTGGGTCCTTGGCGTGGCAGATCAGCTTGCCGTCACGTTTCGACAAACAACTGGTTTCAGCCATCATGGTGGCCAGCGGGTCGATCTCATCGAACTGATCTCGGCATGCATCATAAAGGTCGAGCTTGTGGGTGGTAACCAGCGCGCCGAGCGAGAGCGGATCAGATTTTAGGAATGCCACCATCTCGCGGTAGCGCTCTGGCGTGTCGTGCGGCACGAAATCAACGCCGCGCATGGCAACATCGCCCAACCCGAGATGTTCCGCCCATCGCGGGAACACCTTCATGATGGAGGATTTTCCGGTCGTTACACCGACAAAATAGAAGGTCGGCTTGCTGGCCGGCTCGTAGCCCATCAAAGGCTCTCCCGGATTTCAGAAGCGCGGGCAACGGCTTGGCGGGCGTTCTCAGTAATCTGCGACCAGTTGTCAGCTGCGATATCGGCTTTGCTAGCAATCCAAGTGCCACCCACAGCGCGCACCAGTGGCATCGATAGCCAGTCGGATAGGTTGTCTAAGGTGACGCCGCCGGTCGGATTGAAGCCAATACCGGTATGGGCATAGGGACCAGCGATGGCTTTGAGCATCTTTGGACCGCCCGCTGGCATTGCGGGGAAAAATTTCACCATCGAGCAGCCAAGCTTCAGCGCCAATTGGAGGTCACTTGGTGTCATGATGCCGGGAGCGAAGGGCAAGTTTTTGCTTTTGGCGTGTTCAAGCACATCGGCATCAATGCCCGGAGATAGGGCGAACTTGGCGCCCGCATCGGCAGCCACGTCCACTTGGGACGGTGTGATAACGGTGCCCGCACCAACCAGCATGTCGGGGCGTTGCGATGCGATGGTGGCAATGGTTTGCGCCGCAGCCTGCGTGCGGAAGGTGATTTCAGCCACCGGCAAACCGCCTTCCAAAAGCGCGTCAGCCAGAGGCAGTGCCGCTTTTGCATCATCAACAGCGATCACCGGCACCACACCTATGGAAGCCAGTTGATCAAAAATGGAATGGGTCATGTGGTGCCTTTCGGGGGTTTTATGCCTGGGTGGCAAAAATGGCGTCGATCTCGGTCTGGCTTCGTGGCCGGTAAGCCGTGTTGGGTACACTGGTCCAACCATCGCCATCAGCCATGATGCGCACTGCCATACCACCTGAGTGGGCGATCACCTCATAGTCTTGCCCTGAATCAACCGGGTAGCAGAAGCTCATCACAAGCGGGGTGTCGCCTGTGTTGACGGAGCGATGAATCCAGAGCGGCGGCACATAGACCATGGTTTTTGGATGGACCTCTAAAATGCTGATCTGCCCGTCGGGCGATTCCATGAGCATTAGGCCCTCGCCGGACTCACCATAATAGGTCTCGGGGCGATTGGCGGTGGCGTGGATATGCCCGCGCGTCATGAAGAACTCATCGCCGATGCGACCAGGCTCCATGAACGTTGTGCCGAAGATCAGATCGCCCGCGCTGGCCTGCGGTCGCACATCTTCAACGGTATAGACGATCCGGTCACCACCATCGTTGAGTGTTTTGGCGAAAGCGGGTGCATCGCCATACAGGCCATCCAAATCCGACAGCTGCTTTTGATAGCGCCCGGTATGGGCAGCAAGGCCCCCTGTCGCGGGGTCTATAGTGTGGGCTGTTGGCGTAACCAGCATGCTGAACTCCTCAAAATTTGTAGTAGAATTACCTGAAGATCGAAAAATGGCAACTGAGGGATGCCGATATTGCCCAAAAATCGGGTGATCGGCGCTATTTTCGCGTGATTTTGCAAAACTTTTGTATTTTTGGTTCATCAAAAGTCGGTGACATGTTAGTTTTTCATAGTAGAACTACAAAAATGGGTTGAACTCTGCGTCAGTTCGGGGCAACCTTTGAAAAAAACGAAGGGAGCGAGGATGCACGGGGACGCGGTACGCCATGACAGGGTGAAGTACGCCTTCATATGGCCGGCGTTTATCATCGTGCTGGTGATAACGATCTTTCCGCTCATCTATGCGCTCACCGTTAGCTTCCAGTCCGTGCGCTTGGTGCCGCCGCTTCCGCCGCGCTTTGTCGGTTTTGACAATTACGTGGACATTCTCTCCTCTCAGCGCTTCTGGGGATCGACTTGGACCACGGCGACCATCGTCTTTGCGTCCGTCGCTTTCCAGTATGCTCTGGGCTTTTTGCTGGCGCTTGCGCTCCACCATAATGTGCGCGGATCATCGCTCTACCGCGTGGTGTTTTTGCTGCCCATGTTCATCGCGCCGGTATGCGTGGCGCTGATCGCCCGCATGGTGTTCCACCCCTATTTGGGGCCGGTGAACGATGCGATGGTTGGCCTGGGCTTTGGCAATCTGCCTTTTCTCACCGAGCCGGCGCTGGCGATCATGGTGCTGATTTCCATCGAAACCTGGCAGTGGACGCCGTTTGTGACGCTGCTCATGCTGGCTGGGTTGCAGAGCATGCCCAGCGAAGTGTTTGAGGCCGCGCGGGTGGATGATATTGGCCCTTGGCGGCGCTTTTGGGACCTGACCTTCCCGATGCTTCTTCCACTTTCGGTTGCCGTGATTTTTATCCGGCTGATTGAGGGTTTCAAAGTCATCGACACGGTGTTTGTGCTCACCGGCGGTGGACCGGGAACGGCCACCGAAACGCTGACACTGTTCGCCTACAATGAGGGCTTCAAGAAGTTCAATCTGGGCATGACGTCGGCGCTTTCATTCGTCTTCCTGATTGTGGTGATCGTGTTTGGCACGATCTATCTCGCCGCGGCACGCCGCCTGATGAAGAGGTACGCGTGATGGAAAATCGCTCGTTGCGCACCATCGGTCTTGTCGGATGCCTGGTCTGGCTCTTTTTCTCGTTCTTCCCGCTTTATTGGGTGTTCGTTACGGCCTTCAAACCACCCTTGGCTGTTTCGCAAGGCGCGACCTACATTCCGTTCGTTGATTTCCAGCCGACTTTGCAAGCGTTTCGCGATGCATTCTCGGGCATTCGTGGCGACTTTTTCGGGCCGATTGTGGCTTCCATCTCCATCTCTGTGGTGGCGACGGCGCTCTCGGTTTTCCTCGGCGCGATGGCGGCTTATTCGCTGGTGCGGTTTGAGTTCCGCATCCGTTTGGCGTCTGGGCTTACGTTCGGTGTGATCTCTATTGGCGGCTTTGTTCTGCTCAACGGCGCGTTCGATATCGACGTGCCCTATGCACTGTTGATCGTGCTTGTGCTGGCTTTGGTTGTCTCGATCTGGATGAACAAATACCGATTACCTGGCCCAGTTCTTGGCAACAATGACGTAACGTTCTGGTTCGTTTCGCAGCGCATGTTCCCACCCATTGTGTCGGCCTTTGCTCTGTTCCTGCTTTACGCTGAAGTTGGCCGCGCGGGCTTTCCGTTGCTTGATAGCTTTTTGGGTATGGTGCTTGCCTACACCGCCTTTGGTTTGCCGTTTGCGGTGTGGCTGATGCGCGACTTTTTCTCCACCGTACCAGTGGAAGTGGAGGAGGCCGCGCAAGTCGATAACATCGGGCGCATGCGCATTTTCATTCAGATCGTGCTGCCGATGTCGCTGCCAGGATTGCTGGCAACATCAATGATTGTTCTTGCTTTCATTTGGAATGAATTCCTGTTCGCCCTGCTTTTGACGTCGGGCGACTGGCAAACCTTGCCCATCCTTCTTGCCGGACAACAATCCAGTCGCGGTGATGAGTGGTGGGCGATCTCCGTTGCGGCATTGATTGCGATCATCCCGATGGTCGTGATCGCTGCAATTTTGGGCCGGATGATGCGATCCGGCCTTCTCTCCGGTTCAATAAAATAATCTTCACAAGGGAGGAAACCATGAAGAGACTTCTACTATCCACCGTGGCTTTTGCAGCGCTTGGCGCTGGTACGGCCATGGCCTGTGAACCAGACTACACCGGCGTGACGCTGAATGTGTCGACCCAGAACGGTCCTGCCATTGCCTCGGCTTTGGCGGCAGCTGCTGTCGGTTGGGAAGAGCGCACCTGCGGTACGGTCAATGTGATCGAATTCCCGTTTGGTGAGCTTTATCCAAAATTCCTTACAGCCATGAGCCAGCAGACCGGCGACTTTGATGTCATCGGCTTTGTTCCAGCTTGGCTTCCGGACTTCTCCACCTTCCTGTCCAGCATGCCCGCTGAGCTGCAAGAAGGTTCCAACTGGGACGATATCCACCCGGTTTACCGCGAGCGTCTGATGACGTGGAACGGCGAAGTGAAGTCGGCCACGATGGACGGCGACATGCATATGCTGAACCTGCGGGCTGATCTGCTGGATGACGCAGATGAGCAAGCAGCCTTCGATGCGGCCTACGGCTATCCGCTCGCCGCACCGGTGACCTGGGCGCAGTATTATGACCAGGCTGAGTTCTTCCATCGTCCCGATGATGGCCTGTTCGGCACCGCCGAAGCCTACCGCCGTGGTGGCCAGCAGTTCTGGTACTTCTTCTCCCATGCTGCCAGCTACACCAACAATCCGAGCAACCCCGGCTCGATGTTCTTCGATCCAGAAACAATGGATGCGCAGATCAACAACCCTGGTTGGTTGCGTGCGCTGGAAGAGTACAAGCGCGGGCTGGACTTCAACCCTCCAGGTG
This sequence comes from Pseudomonadota bacterium, assembly GCA_039814945.1. Lineage (GTDB taxonomy): Bacteria > Pseudomonadota > Alphaproteobacteria > Rhizobiales > MH13 > MH13. The sequence continues at coordinate 96,149 of JBCCAF010000006.1, read as the reverse complement.
CTCTGAACAATGGTTCTGGCGATGTGCGTCCGCTTTATGCCGGTGGCACAGTGGCGATGAACATTGACTGGGCAGATTCCGGCGTTCTGGGTTCCACCGAAGGGTCTATCGAAGGCCATGTGCGCACGGCCATGCTGCCAGGCTCAACCGAGATCTGGAACCATGTCTCGGGTGAGTGGGACACGTTTGACGAGGTCGTCCACTCTCCGTTCTTGGCTTTTGGTGGTTGGCAGCTGGCGGTTCCAGCCGACAGTGAAAACCCTGAAGCTGCTTGGGATTTTGTTGCCGAGGTGATCAGCCCTGAAGTGTCAGGCCAGGCCATCGTCACAGCGAACTCTGGCGTGAACCCTTATCGCTTCAGCCACTATGACAATCTGGAAAACTGGTCCTCGGTCTTCTCTGAAGAAGAGGCTGCCAGCTATCTGGGTGCGCAACGGGCATCGCTTGATGCGCCAAACGTTGCGCTCGATCTGCGTCTGCCAGGCTTCTTCTCCTACACTGAGATTTTGGAAATTGAACTTTCCAAAGCCTTGGCTGGTCAGGTGACGCCGCAAGAAGCGCTCGATGCGATCGCTGAAGGCTGGGATGCCCTGACTGACGAGTTTGGTCGCGACACCCAACTGGCCGCTTATCGCGCATCGGTTGGCCTGCCACCCATGTAAGGGGACTTGCATAAGCCATTTCGGCTGTATGCTTTGTGCCTCCCGGCCTGAGTCCATGACTTCGGGTCGGGGGGCACGTTCTTGAAGGAGAGCTTACCTTGCTTGAAGGATACCTGGCCTTGAAGGAAATCTCACGTGTCGCACGTTGAACTGAAAGACGTCACCAAGAATTTTGGTGATGTGAACGTTATTCCTCCGCTCTCGCTGACCATCGAGCAGGGTGAGTTCATTGTGCTTGTCGGGCCGTCGGGCTGCGGCAAGACCACAACGCTGCGCATGTTGGCTGGGCTGGAACTGCCAACCACCGGCGCGATTAGCATCAGTGGCAAAGATGTGACGTTTGCGCGCCCTGGTGAGCGCGATTGCGCGATGGTGTTTCAGAACTATGCGCTCTATCCGCACATGAGCGTGCGCGGCAATATCGGCTACGCGATGAAGGTGCACGGCACCGACAAGGCAGTGATCGAGGAGCGGGTTGGCGATGCGGCCAAGCTGCTTGGTCTCGACCCTTATCTTGATCGCAAGCCAAAGAATTTGTCAGGCGGTCAGCGTCAGCGCGTCGCCATTGGCCGTGCGCTTGTGCGCCAGCCGGAAGTGTTTCTGTTCGATGAGCCACTCTCGAATTTGGATGCCAAACTGCGCGTGGACATGCGCACTGAAATCAAACTGTTACAGCGGCGTTTGGGCACCACGGCTGTCTATGTGACGCACGACCAGGTAGAGGCCATGACCATGGCTGACCGCGTGGTTGTGATGCGAAATGGCGTTATTGAGCAGGCTGCCGAGCCGATTGTTCTCTATGAAAAACCGGCGAACTTATTTGTGGCCGATTTCATCGGCTCGCCATCGATGAATGTGTTCAAGGCGGCCATCGAGAATGGGGCAGTGAGACTTGGCGAGCAAACCCTGCCTTTGCCGCCTGAAGAAGCGACTCGCTTGGGTGATCGCGAGCAGGTGATGTTTGGCATTCGCCCGGAGCATATGCGTCAGTCTGCACATACCGCGACACTGACCATTGATCCCATTGTGATCGAGCCGCTGGGTGCGCACACTTTGGTGCTTGGCACCATGAATGGCGAGAAAGTCACCGCGCAGGTGGACCCGCGCTTTGATGTGACGGTGAACGAGTCCTGCCCGATTACCGTCGATATGACGCAAGCGCATTTCTTTGATCCTGAAACCGAGCAGCGCCTTTAGGGGAAACGGACCGCATGCGGGATCTCTATCTGGCCATTGATGTTGGTACGGGCAGCCTGCGGGCGGCGCTTGTTGATCGGTCGGGGCGAATCCTGGCTTTTGCCAACCGCGAGCATGATCAGATCGTGCCGCAGCATGGCTGGTCGGAACAGCGACCCGCCGACTGGTGGACCGGCACCGTTGAAAGTATCCGCGAGGTGCTGGGCAAGGTAGAGAATGCGCCGGATCGTGTTGCTGCTATTTGCGCTTGCGGCCAGATGCATGGCTCGGTGCTCATTGATGATGATGGTACGCTAACACGCGACGCCGCTTTGCTTTGGAACGACAAGCGCACCGTGCCGCAGGTGGAAGCTTTTTCAGCGCGGGTGTCTGCCGACCAACCTCTGGCTCACACCGCCAACATGCCGGCGCCTGCCTGGCCGGCGTTCAAGCTTGCCTGGCTGATGGAGAACGATCCGCAAAGCGTTGCGCAGGCGTCTAGCCTGCTGATGCCTAAGGATTGGATCAACTACAAACTGACGGGCGAGCGCGCGCAAGATGTGACGGAAGCCTCGCTGAGCTTCCTGATGGATTGGAAGACGCGTAGCTGGTCCTATGAGATGATCAAGCTGACGGGCATTCCCGGAGAGTTGCTCCCACTACTTCGCAATCCGCAAGATGTGCTTGCAGGATTGTCAGATGAAGCCGCCAATCTGCTGGGCCTAAGCGCCGGCATTCCCGTTCTGGTAGGCGCTGGCGATTATCCGTTGGCGCTGCTTGGCTCCGGCGTGACAGAGCCTGGCACGGGCTCAGATGTGACGGGAACCTCGACCATCATCACACTGATGCATGATACGCCGGTTCTTGATCCCAATGTTTCCAATGTCATTGGTGCGGGTGGCACGTGGGGCAGCTTCACCCTGCTGGATGCTGGCGGTGATGCTGTTCGGTGGGCCAGGCGGGCCTTTCACGACAATCGTCGCAGCTACGCTGAGGTTGCCGAAGCCGCCACGCAAGCTAAGGCTGGATCAAAAGGATTGTTCTTCCTGCCCTATCTTTCTGGTGAACGCTTTGGTGATCACGCCAATTCGCGCGCGCAATTCTTTGGCCTGACGTCCTCGCATGGCTTGCCGGCGATGCACCGTGCCGTGCTGGAAGGTGTGGCGTTTTCCGTGCGCCATCGGCTGGACGCTTTGCAGGGCGAGCATGGGCGGCCTGAGCGGATTGTTGCGTCGAGCGGTGGTGCCAAATCGCGCCTCTGGCTTGAAATCAAGTCGAGCATGTACAACGTACCTTATGCGGTGCCCGAAGAGCTGGAGTGCGGCGTCGTCGGCGCGGCCATACTGGCCTCAGTTGCCGCTGGTGACACGGCTGATGTGACCGAAGCAACGCGCGCTATGGTGCGGTTTGTCGAGGATGTGCATCCCGACCCGCAAACTGTCGCGCTCTATGATGAGATGATGCCGATCTACGCCGATCTCTATACGGCGGCACAGCCCTTTTATGCCCGTCTCGGTGGGCTTTCCCTCTGACCAGAAAGACACCCTGATGACCGCGATTCCCCCTCTTTCTCTCCTCGACGGTAGATCAATCCCGCAGCTTGGTTTTGGTCTCTGGCAAGTGCCTGAAGACACGACCGGCCAGACTGTGGCGCAAGCCTTGCAGCTTGGCTATCGCCTGCTTGATGGCGCTGCGATCTACGGCAATGAAGTTGGCCAAGGTGAGGGCGTCCGTTCCTCGGGTCTGCCGCGCGATGATGTGTTCGTGACCACGAAGGTGTGGAACGACAATCAGGGTTTCGACAGTACGCTGAGGGCCATTGATGCGAGCCTCAATCGTCTGGGTCTCGATGCCGTCGATCTCTGCCTCATCCACTGGCCGTGCCCGAATAAGGGACTTTATGTGGAGACGTGGAAAGCGTTTATTCGCGCCAAGGAAGAGGGCAAGCTGCGTTCCATCGGCGTGTCGAACTTCTCGCCTGATGATCTGCAACGCATCATCGGTGAGACCGGTGTGACACCGGTGCTGAACCAGATTGAACTGCATCCACGTTTTCAACAGAGCGAACTGCGCGCCTTCCATGGCGAGCACAACATAATCACACAAAGCTGGACGCCGCTGGGCAAATCAAAAAGCTTCGATGATCCGGTGATTGTCGCCATCAGTGAGCGGTTGGGCAAAAGCTCAGCGCAGATCATTCTACGCTGGCATGTGCAGCTTGGCTGTTCGGTGATCCCGCGCTCCACGAACACAGAGCGCATGGCGCAAAACATGGCGCTGTTTGATTTTGAACTGAGTGCTGATGACATGGCCGCCATCGCTGGCCTGGATGCCAATGATCGGCTGGGCCCAGACCCAGCAACCTTCGAATAGTAAGATCGCTCGGCCATTGGGCTATGCGCCAGCCGCTTGGTCTTTGCCGTGAATTTGATTGACTTCGAGCGGGCGATGGTTCACCTGTCGCCTCGCTTTCCTTGACGTTTCATTGGCGCATCGCCAAATGAGCGACATCGCAAAAGCGTTTGCCCAAAGATTTAACGGTTCTTGGGTATGATCCCCCTGAAGCATACAGACGATCCGTATGCGAGCACCGGCTGCGCTTAAGCGCACTCTTCGTGCTCACCAACGAGTATGAGCCCCGGTGTTCCAAAGCGCTGTTTGCCCAAGTGAGGCGCAGCGGCGCCAACCTTTTTGAAAGAACAGATTTGACACAGTTTTCGGACCTCGGCCTCGCCGAGCCAATCCTTCATGCCGTTTCGGGTGAAGGCTACACCACCGCTACGCCCATCCAGGGCCAAGTGATCCCCTCCATGTTGGGCGGACGCGATGTTCTCGGCATCGCCCAAACAGGCACCGGTAAGACGGCGGCGTTTGTGCTGCCGCTGCTGCACGCGCTTGCGCTTGAGAAAGCCGCGTTGAAGGAAGGCGAGCTGGACGATAAGCGCGTTCACAAAGCTTTTGTGCCGCGCAAACCCAAAACCGCCAAAGCGCTGATCCTGGTTCCAACACGTGAGCTGGCCCAGCAAATGTCCGTCGCGGTGAAAACCTATGGCCGCAATTTGAAGCCTGTCGTGGCTGTGATTGTTGGCGGTGCTAGCGCGTCCGTGCAGGCCAAAGCTATGGCGCAGGGCGTTGACATTTTGGTCGCAACGCCAGGCCGCTTGGAAGACCATATGCGCACCGGCGCGGTGCGTCTGAGCAACACCGATCTGGTGGTGCTTGATGAAGCCGACCAAATGCTCGACATGGGCTTCATCCCAGCCATGCGACGTATTCTGGGTGCTGTTGCGAGCCCGCGCCAGACGGTCCTGCTGTCGGCGACGATGCCCAAACCGCTGGCAGCCTTGGCGAAAGATTTCCAGGACAACCCGGACAAAATCTCGGTTGCGCCGCAGTCCAAACCGATCGACCGCATCGCGCAATCCGTTTTGCACATTCCTGCGGCGCAGAAGCGTGACAAGTTGCTTGATCTGCTTGCTCCGCTTGAGGTGGAACGTGCGATTGTTTTCACCCGTACCAAGCATGGTGCCGACAAGGTGGCGAAGTTCCTTGCCTCCTATGGCCTGAAGAACGCCGTCATCCACGGCAATCGCAGTCAAGGCCAACGCGAAAAGGCTCTTCAAGCGTTCAAGCGTGGTGATGTGAAAGCCCTGATCGCGACCGATGTGGCCGCACGCGGCATCGACATTGATGGTGTTTCCCACGTGGTAAACTTTGAGCTGCCCAACGTGCCGGAAGCCTATGTGCACCGTATCGGGCGCACAGCTCGCGCTGGCAACAGTGGCATCGCGATCTCACTGGTTGATCCGGCTGAGCGTAAATTGCTGCGCGATATTGAACGCCTCATCAAACAGAGCGTGCTGGTGCATGGCGATGTGGACGAGGTTGAGCGCGTGAAGGTGCAGGTCACCACCCAGCCAAGAGCTGAAAACGGCGGGAAGAAAAAAGACCGTCATCGTGATCGTGTGAACCCGAAGGACAAAGGTAAGCGACGGGTTGCGAGCGATGAAAATCGTCGCGATGCGCAAGCCACCAAACCGTCCATGAAGAAGGGCGGCAAGCGCGAGACCTTTGGGTTTGATCCGTTGAACCCAACCGAAGTGGCGGCCCAAGGCAAGAAGCCGAGCCGTCAAGATCGTAAATCTAGCGGTCCAGCAGGACGCGCAGGCGACGGTTCCAGCGGTGCGGTGAAATGGTTCAACAACCGCAAGGGCTATGGCTTCTTGGCGCAAGACAATGGCGGACCTGATGTGTTCGTGCATATCAGCGCGGTGGAAAAAGCTGGCCTGAAAGCCGTCAATGAAGGTCAGACATTCCATTATGAACTGGCCGAAGAAAAGCGCGGCAAATTGACCGCAGTGAACCTGCGTGCGGCTTAGTACGCGCGGATTAAAAAAGCCGGGTCGCCACCAAGATGGCGGCCCCGCCCAACCCTGTGTAAAGCGCGCACCAAAGCACAGTGCGTGCCAGCACGCTTCCCTCTTTGCCAACCAAACCGACCGTTGCCGCGCCTGCAATGATGTTGTGGGGCGCGATGATGTTGCCAATCGCTGAGCCAAAACCTTGGGCGGCGACCATGGTTGTCGTCGGCAAACTAAGCGCCTGCGCCGCCGAGACCTGAAGCTCGGTGAACAGGATGTTGGATGTTGTTGCCGAGCCGGTGATGAAGGTGCCGAGCACGCCGACAGCAGGTGCGAACAACGGCCAAAAGGTGCCCGTGGTGGCCGCGGCATCGGCGAGCGTTGTGATCATACCCGACTGCACCATCAGCCGCGACAGTGAGAGCATCACGAACAGTGCCATTGAGACTGCGATGAGCCGCTTTAAGGCTTCGCGCGTTGCAGGCCAGATCGCGGCGGTGCGGCTCGTGATCAATGCGCCAACGATCAACCCACCCCAGAGCAATGTGCCTGGGTGGTAGAGTGGCGCAAAGCTGCCTGAAAATTGCTCCAGATAACTCCAGTTCAGCGTTAGTTCGCTGGTTGCGGCACGCAGCGGCTCGATCAGCCGCGTGGCCAGCACAAGAGCGACGATGATCAGATAGGGCGTGAGGTCGGCGGTTAGCGACCGCAGAGCAATGGGTGTGTCGGCGCCATTTCGTCGGATTATCACCGCAAAGACTGCCGTGCCGATCAGCGCACCTGCGAGTGACGGCAGCTCCGGTCCGGCGAGAAAAGCAAGTGCCAAAAACGGCACGAAGAAGCAGGCACCTGCCAGCAGCGTCCAGCCAAGCTCAGCGCGTGTTATCGGGCCATCATCGGCAAGGCGCACCATGGCGAACAACAAAATCCAGCCAAGACAGGCATGCAGAAGTGCGACGTGACCGGCAAGTGCTTCGGCGCCCAGACCGGTGAGTTCCAATTGTGCCAGCGTTGGTGTGCCCACGGCGCCGAAAGAAACACCCGCCGCATGACCCAATAGCGCCAATGTAACGGCGCGCACCGGCGAGTAGCCGATGCCCAACAACAGCGGTGCGGCGAGCGCGACGGGCGTCCCGAAGCCCGCTGCGCCTTCTATGAAGAGGCCGAAAAACCATGCAATCAGCAGCGCTTGAATGCGACGGTTGTCGGTGAGGCCCGCCAGAGCATCACGGATACGGTCAATCGCGCCAACGTGGCTTTGGTAGGCGTACAGCGCCAGCGCTGGAAAGACGATCCAGAGGATTGTGATGGTGGAATGTGCCGCCTCGGCAAGCGTGCCTGCGGCGGCGGAGCCAAGCGGAAGGTTGACCGCGTCTGCCAGATTGAACGGGCCAAACAGCGCCAGCCCTGCTGCAATCGCAAAGCCCGCGAGCCCGGCAATCACCGCTGATGTGTGCAGCACCGCCATGCCGATGAGCACGCAGACAAGAGGCAAGGCGGCAAGCAGAACGGGCACTGGCAGACTCGATGGCCGGAGGAAGACCTCTCAGCGATAGCCCAGCGGCACCCTACCCATCAAGCAACCCTTGATGGTATCGAACACGCCTGATCTGTCTTTCAGCGTTAAGTCAAACCCAAGGACGGTCGGCTTCCATCGTGCCTTCAAAGCTGTCGATATGCGGTGCTTTTTCCATCGTCAGGCCGATGTCATCCAGGCCATTCATCAGGCAGTGCTTGCGGAACGCATCGATCTCAAAAGTGATCGTGCCGCCATCTGGGCCTTTGATCGTCTGGTTTTCTAGGTCCACACTCAACGTGGCGTTGGAGCCACGCTGCGCATCGTCCATCAAAGCATCAAGTTGTTCCGGGGTCACCACGATGGGAAGAATGCCGTTTTTGAAACAGTTGTTGTAGAAAATGTCGGCGAAGCTGGTGGAGATGACGCAGCGAATGCCATAATCGAGCAGCGCCCAAGGTGCGTGCTCGCGGCTTGACCCGCAGCCGAAATTGTCACCTGCCACCAAAATATTGGCGCCGCGATAGGCTGGTTTGTTGAGCACGAAATCGGCGTTCTCGCTGCCATCTTCATGAAAGCGCATTTCGAAAAACAGGCTCTTGCCCAGGCCCGTGCGCTTGATTGTTTTCAAAAACTGCTTGGGGATGATCATGTCGGTATCGACATTGATCACGGGCATCGGCGCAGCGACCGAGGTGAGGGTGGTGAATTTTTCCATCGATGTGAAATCTCCTGATTGGCCGGAGTGTTAGCAAGGCCGATGCAGTGCCACAAGACCGCACCTGAGGTTGCTTGACCCGCATCTCCAGCTCTGCCACTGGCAAGATATGTCTGATGTTTCGCCAACGCCCGGTTTCACCCCGCGTTTCACCGCCCATGGGTTGGTGCGTGGCGGTCAGCGCTTGCTGCCGGTTTCAGTGTTTGTGTTCCCCTTTGGTGTTGCCTTTGGGGCGGCCGCTATTGAGAGCGGACTGACAATTGACCAGGCTATGGTCATGAGCCTGGTTGTGTTTGCTGGAGCGTCCCAGTTTGCCGCTCTCGATCTTTGGCAAAGCCCGCTTCCCTTTCTCTCGCTTGCCCTTGTGGTCTTGGCGGTGAATGCGCGGCACTTCATATTGGGGGCGGCGATTTCTCCTTATGTGAACGGCCTACCGCCGCGTCATTGGTTCGGGTCGCTGATGCTCCTGTCCGACGTCAATTTTGCTGACAGCTATCAGGCGATGAAAGAAGGCGAGCGTGACGCTGCGCATATTTTGGGCGGTGGGCTGGTGCTCTGGTGCGTTTGGGCCATTGCCACCGCAGTCGGCGTCTTTGCTGGCACCTTGCTTGGCAACCTGGAGCGCTTTGGCGTTGATGTGGTGATGGCTGCGTTCTTCGCTGCGCTCGCCGTTGGTATGGTGCCAAACTTCAAGGCGGCCTTGCCGGTCATTGTTGCGTGTGCGGTGGCCGTTCTTGCGCTGCCACTCTTGCCGACCGGATGGAACATTATTGTTGCTGCCTTGGCGGGTGGATTGGTTGGTGTTGTGTTTCCGTCGGAAAGCAAGGCCACGCCATGACGGTTGATGCGCAAACGGCCTACCTTGCCATTGCCGTCATGACATTGGTGACGCTTGGTACCAGGCTGGGCGGAGCATTTGTTATGCGGTTCGTCACGTTATCTCCCCGCGTGACAAGCTTTTTGGAGGCGATGTCTGCCTCGGTGCTGGCTGCCATCGTGGTGACGTTCATCGTCAACAACGGAACGCGTGAAGCCATCGCTGTTGGTGTCGCTATCTTGGTGATGCTCGCCACCCGCAGCGCGATCTGGGCGATGTTTGCCGCAATGGCGTTTGCCGCCGGATTTACGGTGTTCTTGAGTTAGGTGTTTTCAGCCTCGATCCGGTCCATATCATCGTCCGACAGGCCGATATGATGGCCCATTTCATGGATGAAAACATGGCGGACAACCGCACCCAGCGTTTCCTCATGCTCGGCCCAGTAATCTAGGATCGGTCGGCGATAGAGCCAGATGGCATTGTCCAATTGACCGGACTCGCCCGTGCTTCCACCTTGCGCGATGCCTTCGCCGACGAACAGGCCAAGCAGCTCAAACGGCGTTTCCATATCCAATTCGGCAATGATGGCGGGGTCGGCAAAATCATCGATACGCACCGACACGTGACCGGCCACCTCGGCGAACGGCTCTGGCAGTTCGCGCAGTGCGTCACGCGTCATGGCGGCAAAGTCATCCAGCGTTGGCGCCATCGCATCGGCCCACCGATTGGCTGGAAAGTCGGGAAGTTTTTGGCCCATGGCGTTGTCGGTCTCGCCGTTTTTGCTGAACGTGGTGCTCAACGCTAGCACGCTGAAGTGCCGTTTTCGCCTCGCGAGCGGACATAATTGCGTGATCGGCTTGCTTCAAGGTTGGTGTCTTCAACCTCTTGGCTCGACAGCGTTCATTGCTTCGTCAATAGTCTTGCCCAAGGTGTCGCAGTAGAGAATCAACGCGATGCCATAACAAAGACATGCGGCGTTCCCTTTGCCCGCGGCGGGCAAACACACAACGCGCGGCAAACTGAGGGGAAGCTGCCATGAGCCAGTCAGCGCAGGTGCAAAAACGCAAGCTCATCGAGGGGGCCGTGAAGGTTCTTGGCGAGGAGGCTGATGGCGCGGAGGCGTTATCGAAGTTTGCTGCAGCACTGTTCCGTGAAGGGGCGGCGGAAGACCTCGTCACGTACTCGGCCGCTGAGCTGGCAGTGATAGCACGTGACACGTTTGAACGGATGGCCGACAGGCGGTCTGGCCAGGCGTTCGTGCGTGTGTTCAACCCCAAGCCGGTTTCTGGCGATGGGGTGTTGAGCGATGTCTCCGCCGTTGAAATCGTCAACGACAACATGCCGTTCCTCGTCGACTCAGTGATGAGTGAGTTGCAGGGCGCCAGCGTTGATTTGCGGCTGGTGCTTCATCCTGTTCTGTGGGTCAATCGCGACGCCAACGGGCACCTGACCGAAGTTCACGGCCATGAACGTCCGTTGGGTGATGAAACCGCAATCCGCGAAAGTGTGATCCTGTTTCATGTTCAGCAGATGGACAGCGTCTCAGACCGTGACGCGCTGGAAACCGGGATTCATGCCGTGCTGGCAGACGTGCGTTTGGCGGTGCGCGACTGGAAGGCCATGCGCCACCGCGTCAACCAGGTGGTGATGGGTTACAAGTCCGACCCTCCCTCTCTGCCAGTGGATGAGTTGGCAGAGGGCATCCAATTTATCGATTGGGTGCTGGACGATAACTTCACGTTCTTGGGCATGCGCGACTACAAGTTTGTCGATGACGGCGAAGGTGGTTCGCTTGATCGGGTCGATGTGCCGGGCCTTGGTCTGTTGTCCGACCCGGAGTTGATGGTGCTGCGCAAGGGCTCAACCTTCGTTACCCACACGCCGGAACTGCTTGATTTCATGCGGAGGCCAGAGCCGCTTTTGGTCACCAAGGCCAACATCCGCAGCCGTGTTCATCGGCGCACCTACATGGATTACATCGGCCTGAAAACGTATGCGGAAGATGGCACACTGTTTGGCGAGCTACGCATTGTCGGGCTTTTCTCCGCCACCGCCTACACACGTTCAACCCGAAACATTCCCTATCTGCGCCGCAAGACCGACCAAGTGATGGAGCGCTCTGGCTACGATCCTGACAGCCATTCGGGTCGTGCGTTGGCCAATGTTTTGGAAAGCTATCCGCGCGATGAGCTGTTTCAGCTCGATTTGGAGACGCTGCACCGGTTTTCAACGGCTATCCTGCAATTGGGCGAGCGTCCGCGTGTGCGGGTGCTTTCACGTATCGATAAATTTGATCGTTTCGTTTCCTCGCTCGTTTTCGTGCCACGTGAGCGCTATTCGACCGACACGCGCATGAAAATTGGCGACTGGCTTGCCGAGCAATATGAGGGGCGCGTGTCAGCTTGGTATGTGGCGTATCCTGAAGGGCCTTTGGCGCGGGTCCATTTCATCATCGGGCGTGCTGAAGGCGAAACGCCGGACATTGCCCAAGAGGTGTTGGAAGAAGGTGTTGCGGGCATTGTGCGCACCTGGACTGATGCTTTCCGTTCAGCGGTGCGCGCCAGCCAAGACAGCGTGCGCGGCGGATTGCTGCTAAGCCGTTACGGTGATGCGTTCACAGGAGCGTATCGCGAGGCGTTCTCCGGCGAAGCCGCGTTGGACGATGCGGTGATGATGGAGAGCTTGGGCGAGAGTCGAAGCCTACAACTGGCCTTCCGTGGCCGCGATGACACGGACGGCAAGCGTGTCGACCTAAAACTCTATCATGTTGGCAAACCCATCGCGCTGTCTGATCGGATGCCGATCATTGAGGCGATGGGCTTTCGAGCGATCAATGAGCGGACCTACCGCGTGGAGCGCCGCGATGCTGAGGCGGTGTGGATACACGATATTTTGCTTGAACGCGCCAATGGTGAGTCCATCGATCTGGAAACACTTGCTGAACCGTTGAAGGCTGGTTTCCTGGCTGTTTGGTATGGCCAGGCGGAAAATGATGGGTTCAACACGTTGATTGCCAGCGCCAGCCTGCCCTGGCGTGATGTAGCGATGTTGCGTGCCTTGGCGCGCTATCTGCGTCAGGCACTGCTCGCCTTTAGCCCAGACTATGTTTGGGCAACGCTGATCAAGCATGAGTCGATTACGACATCACTGGTTGACCTTTTTCATGCCCGCCTTGATCCACGCAAAACCGAAGCGGAACGCGACCAACAATCAGAGAAGATCGCCGCAGCCATCAGCATGGCGTTGGAGGATGTATCGAGTTTGGATGAGGACACGATCCTGCGTCGGTTCCTCAACCTCATTCAGTCGATCTTGCGGACCAATTTCTTCCAGCCTGGAACAGATGGCAAACCCAAGCCAACCTTTGCGTTCAAGATTGACTCCAAGAATGTCGATGGCCTGCCCGAGCCGCGTCCGTTGCGTGAGATTTCGGTTTACTCGCCGCGTGTGGAAGGAGTTCATCTTCGCGGCGGCATGATTGCGCGTGGCGGCTTGCGCTGGTCGGATAGACCGCAGGATTTCCGCACCGAAGTGTTGGGCCTTGCCAAGGCGCAGCAGGTGAAGAACGCCGTTATCGTGCCGTTTGGTGCCAAGGGTGGGTTTGTGCCCAAACAGCTTCCCTCCCGCGATGATCGCGAGGCGTGGTTTAACGAGGGCACCGAGGCCTACAAGATTTTCATCTCTTCGCTGCTCGATGTGACCGACAATCTGTCGCTTGATGGCATCGAGCCGCCCGACGCGGTTGTGCGATTGGATGGCGATGATCCATATCTCGTGGTCGCTGCCGATAAGGGCACAGCGACGTTCTCTGATACTGCCAACAGCATCTCCGAAGCCCACGGTTTCTGGATGGGTGATGCTTTCGCCTCCGGCGGCTCGCAGGGCTACGATCATAAGAAGATGGGCATCACCGCGCGTGGTGGCTGGGAGGCTGTGAAGCGCCACTTCCGTGAGATGGATGTCGACATTCAAACCGAGCCCTTCACCGTGGTGGGCGTCGGCGATATGTCCGGTGATGTGTTCGGCAATGGCATGCTGCTGTCGCCAGCGATCAAGTTGCTGGCAGCGTTTGATCACCGTGACATCTTCATCGATCCTGACCCTGATCCATCGATGAGCTTTGCCGAACGCCAGCGCTTGTTCGACCTGGGTCGCTCAAGCTGGCAGGACTACAACACCGATCTCATTTCCAAGGGCGGCGGCATTTTCCCGCGGTCCTCCAAGTCGATCACGCTTTCCAGTGAAGCGTTGGCAGTGCTCGGTTTGGAAAACGCGACAATGACGCCCAACGCGTTGATGACGGCGATCTTGAAGGCCGAGGCGGACCTGCTTTGGTTTGGCGGTATCGGCACGTACATCAAGGCGACGAGCGAAAGTCAGGCCGAAGCAGGCGACCGGGCAAACGATGCGATCCGGATCAACGCGCCGGAGCTACGGGTAAAGGTGATTGGTGAAGGTGCCAATCTCGGCATCACCCAGAAATCGCGCATTGAGGCCGGTTTGCATGGCGTGCGGCTCAACACTGATGCCATCGATAACTCCGCTGGCGTGAATTCCTCCGACCTTGAGGTGAACATCAAGATTGCGCTTGGTGCTGCAGAAGCGGCTGGCAAATTGGTGCGTGAGGATCGCAACACTTTGCTCGTTGAGATGACTGAAGAAGTCGCCGCATTGGTGTTGCGCAACAACTATCTGCAAACGCTGTCGGTCTCGCTGACCGAAGCCAAAAACGAGAATGATTTTGGCTATCAAGCGCGCCTGATGAACACGTTGGAAGCCTCAGGTCTTCTGGATCGGGCGGTTGAGTTTCTACCCGACGCCATGGCGCTCACCGAACGGCGCGATGCAGACAAGTGGCTTACCCGGCCTGAGCTTGCGGTGTTGCTCGCCTACGCGAAGATCGATCTGTTCTCATCGCTTTTGGAAAGCGATGTGCCCGATGATCCTTATCTTGGTCGGGAGATGTATCGCTACTTCCCAACGCATATGCACGAACCTTATGGCGATGAGATTGAGGGCCATCGCTTGCGCCGCGAGATTATCGCAACGCAGCTTTCCAACTCGATGATCAATCGGGGTGGTGCGACGCTTGTTCAGATTGTGTCGGACACCACCGGTGCTTCAAAAGCCGATATTGCCTGTGCCTTCGCGATTGTGCGCGATGCCTATCAGTTGACGGCGCTCAACGAAGAAATCGATGCGCTGGACACCAAAATCTCCGGGGCATTGCAGCTCTCGCTTTACAGCGCCGTGCAGCGCTTGGTGATCGACCGGATTGGCTGGTTCCTCACCAATGTCGACTTCTCGCAAGGATTGGCCGATGTGGTGGATCACTATCGCGATGGCATTGCCGATTTCGCGCCTGTTCTGGAGCGCACCATGGCGCGGCCTGTGGCAGAGCGTATTGCCGGTGATACGCAAGAATTAATGGAACGCGGTGTGCCCGAAGACCTATCGGCGCGCATCGCATCCATGGCGGTTTACGCCATTTTGCCTGATATGATTCTGGTGCGCGATGCGTGCGGGCTTGAGACTGAGCAGGTTGCCAAAACCTATTTTGAGCTTGGCGCGATCTTCGCACTTGGGCGCGTGGATGCTGCTGCTCGCGACCTTCAGGTCACCGACTACTATGATGCGTTGGCACTTGATCGGGCTCGCCAGTCATTGGCGTCCGTGCGGCGTCGTTTGACCATCGATATTCTGCAGCATGAAGGTGGGTTGGAAGCCTGGAAAGCGGAACGTTCGGCAAAAGTGGAGCGTGTGGCGCGGGCGATGGCCGATATTGTTGATGGTGGCGCTTTGACGGTTTCCAAGCTCTCAGTGGCGGGCGGGTTGCTTGACGACCTCTCTTAACGACGCCTCTGACCATATGGCTGAAATTGCCGATAGTCTTTCCGATCCCCCAGCGGACCGGAAAGGCATCCTTGGCTGGATCTTTTTCGATGCAGCCATGCAGCCGTGGTTCACGCTGGTCACGACCTTTGTGTTCGGTCCGTATGTGGTATCGGCGCTTGCGGCCTCCCCAGCGGAGGGTCAAGCCATGTGGGGGTATGCAGCCGGGTTTGCCGGGCTAACGATTGCGCTTCTTTCACCGCCCTTGGGTGCGATTGCCGATGCTGCGGGTCCACGCAAACCTTGGATTGCAGCGCTTGGTCTCATTATGGCGATTTGCGCATGTGGTCTCTGGTTTGCTGAACCGCGCGTGCCTTATGGCTTGACGCTGGCCTTGGTTCTGTTTGCCATCGGCACCATCGCTGCAGAGATGGCCGGGGTGTTTAACAATGCGATGATGCCAAGTCTCGTGCCCGCCAATCGGTTGGGCCGGTTGTCGGCGCATGGTTGGGCATCCGGTTATATGGCCGCTGTTGTCACCATTTTGATTGCCATCGGTTTGTTGGTTGGTTCGCCCGAAACAGGGCGCACGCTTCTGGGGATTGAGCCGCTCTTTGGCCTTGATCCGGTTTCACGTGAGGGCGACCGGGCCGTTGGGCCCTTCACCGCCATTTGGTTTGCTGTGTTGGTCCTGCCGCTGATGCTGTTCACGCCCGACAGACCAAAGATGATGCCGATGTCGCAGGCCGTCGGCCAAGGGCTGGCTGATCTGCGCGCTGGGCTGGCTGCCCTTAAGGGCGACAAGCCGCTGACCACCTTTCTCATCGCGCATATGATCTACGCCGATGGATTGGTGGCGCTGTTTGCCTTTGGCGGCATTTATGGCACTGGCGTCTTTGGCTGGACGATCACCGAAGTTGGTCTCTTTGGCATTCTGCTCACCATCACCGGTACCATCGGTGCGCTGATCGGTGGGCCGCTGGAAGACAAAGTGGGTGCCAAGCCGGTGATTTTAACCAGCCTCGTCGTGCTCACGCTGGCCAGCCTCTCTGTGGTCAGCCTCAGCGCTGATCGGATGTTTTTTGTCATTCCCGTTGCGCCAGCCGAGGGGCTTTTTGCGACGACACCGGAGAAACTCTATCTGCTTTTGGGTGGTTTGATGGGCGCGGCCGCCGGCCCCTTGCAGGCCTCCTCTCGGGCGCTTTTGGCCCGTCTGGCACCGGCGCATGCGCGTGCGCGCACCTTTGGGCTTTTTGCCTTGTCGGGCAAAGTTACCAGCTTTGTTGGGCCATGGGCGGTGGCGACCATCACCGCGTTGACGCTTGATCAGCGCGCTGGAATATCGGTGCTCATCCTCTTTTTCGTTGTTGGTGGTGCCCTTCTTTTGCGCGTTGAAGTGCGCGATCAAGGCAGTTGAAGGCTTGATCCCAGGCGGTTTTTGGCCAAGTCTCGTCACATCTGAGCCGCTGCAAGGGATTCCGCACTATGATCTTCCAACGCTCACTTGCAGTGCTTGCCGGCGTTTTGGCGATGCTCGGCGGGCCAATGGCCGCCTCTGCGCTTGCTCAAGACCAGCTGCCGCAACCTATCCAGCCGATGCGTTTTTTGCTGGTGGACGATGATGTTGATTGCCAGACGTGCCGGTACATTCGCGCGGTTGGGGATATTGAAGATTTTACAGCCGCGCAGTTTCGCGACTTCATCAGAGCTTACCGTTTGGAAGGGCAAGGCCTTACCGTGGTGTTCAGCTCGCCCGGGGGCGATGTGATTGCTGGTCTTCGCTTGGGCCGGGAGATTCGTGAACAGGGCTTCAACACACAGGTTGGTTTTGCGCAGCGCTTGCCGCGCGGTGGCTACACAATGCGCCCTGGCGATTGCGCTTCCGCTTGCACGTTCGCGTTTCTTGGTGGCGTTGAACGCTATGCCGAGGATGATGTGATCGGTGTGCACCGGTTTTATCCGGGCAATTTGGAGCCGGATAATCGGGTGATCCTGCGCCCAGGAGACGAGGCTGTGGCCGCGATGATCAAGGTCTATGCGCTCGATATGGGCGTTGATGACACGTTCATCGATATGTCGTTGGACGTGCCGCCAGCCGACATGCGCTATTTGTCCAATGATGAGCTGCGCGATTACGCCGTGGTGAACGCCGAAGGGCCCATTCCGCTGGTTGCCCAGTTTTTGGAAGCTGGTGCCAAGGGCAGCAACTAGAGTCCCCAGCTCCCTTATTTCTAGTGCCTGAAGTGGCGCACGCCCGTTAACACCATCGCAAGCCCTGCTTCATCGGCGGCTTGAATCACCGCATCATCACGCATCGACCCGCCCGGCTGGATAACCGCTGTGGCGCCTGCCTCAGCGGCGGCCAACAACCCATCGGGAAATGGGAAGAAGGCATCAGAGGCGACGACTGACTCGATGGCGAGCGACCGATCAAGACCTGCGGTTTGGGCAGCTTCGGCCGCTTTCATCGCCGCGATGCGTGAGGAGTCCAGCCGGTTCATCTGACCTGCGCCAACACCCACGGTCGCGCCATCCTTGGCATAAACAATGGCGTTGGATTTCACGTGTTTGGCGACTTTGAAAGCAAAGCGTAGGTCGCGCATTTGCGCCTCTGTCGGTGCAAGTTTGGTGGCAACGGTCAGTTCCAGATCGTCGGCTTCCAGCGTGTCGCGTCCTTGAACCAGGAACCCACCGGCGACGGTGCGGATGGTGTGTCCGGAAGCGCGCGGGTCAGCCAGGCCACTCGTGAGCAGCAGGCGTAAGTTCTTCTTTTTGGCGATCAGTGCTTTGGCCTCATCATCAGCATCGGGGGCCACGATGACCTCGGTGAAGATGTCGGTGATTTTTGCCGCCGCTGCGCCAGTCAGCGGGGTGTTCATTGCCACGATACCGCCAAAGGCAGACACCGGGTCGCAGCGCAGGGCGAGCGCATAGGCTGATTCCAGCGAAGATGCTTGTGCCACGCCGCAAGGGTTGGCGTGCTTGATGATGGCAACTGCTGGGCCGTCCTGCGGGCTGAAGCTTGAGGCCAGCTCAAAGGCCGCATCGGCGTCGTTGATGTTGTTGAAGGAGAGTGGCTTGCCTTGCACCAGTTCAGCGCGGGCAACGCCGGGGCGTTTGTCGCCAGTCAGGTACAGCGCGGCGGACTGGTGTGGGTTTTCGCCGTAGCGCATGTCGAGCGCTTTTGTGCCGCCCAGCGTGATGTGTGGTGGCAAAGCATCAGGCGTGTCGCGGGCAAACCAGGCAGCCACCGCCGCATCATAAGCGGCGGTGCGCGCGTAGGCTTTACCAGCCAACGCCGTGCGGGTGGCAAGGCTTGTCTGGCCATCATGCGCCGCCAGATCATCCAGCACAGTCTGGTAGTCTTCAGGTGCGGTGACGACGGTGACATCGCCATGGTTTTTCGCCGCCGCACGTATCATCGCTGGGCCGCCAATATCGATGTTTTCAATCACTGTGGCGTCGTCAGCATCGGCGGCAACGGTCGCCTCGAATGGGTAAAGGTTCACAACCAACAGGTCGATGGGCGCGATGTCTTGCTCGGTCATGGCTGCTTGATGATCGGTATTGTCGCGCACCGCCAGCAGGCCACCATGGACTTTGGGGTGCAGCGTTTTTACCCGACCGTCCATGATTTCTGGAAAGCCTGTCACGTCCGACACATCGGTGACCGCGATGCCTGCCTCTTTCAGCGCACGGGCTGTGCCGCCGGTAGAGAGGATGGCGATGCCGCGATCAGAAAGCTGGCGCGCGAACGGCACCAGGTCTTGCTTATCGGAGACGGATAGGAGGGCACGGCGGATGGGGGCCAGGTCGCTCATGCGTGCGCGCTTTCTGTTGGTGCTGACGGTGTCTGTTGTCTGGGGTTGGCGCTAGCACGCCCACCCCGGCCAGTGAAAGCTGGTCAGTCGCCTAATCTGGGGACGAGGCGTCCTCATTCTCTTCTGCCTGCTCCATTGGAGCCTCCACCGATGTGGCGGTTTCGAAACCACCGCCCATCTGAACGATGAAACGCCAGCGCACTTCTGCAGGTCCAGCGCTTGGACCGTCCACCACGATGCGCCTTGCCCGGCTTGGTCCGCGATAGGTGGGCCGGTCCGTCGGATCGACAATCTTGGCTGTGCCGGATTCGATCTCAAACATGATGGTGTGGTGGCGCATCATGATGCGTATGCGCCGGTCGCCCTCGCTTCGTACCCGCGCACCCGGCTGAAGTTGAAACGCCAAAGTAAACGGGTTGCGGTTGTTGGCGGCAATGGCGCCGGAGGGATGCAGCAGCTGGTCGTGACCTTCGACCATGCGGCCATTGTCCGACAGGGAGAGCGCGCGTGCGTGATCCACTCCGAACTTTTGCCGATATCCAGTATGGCGGGCGCGAAAGCTACGTGTTGGCGCGTCCGCTGACTTCTCGGCAGCCACAGCCAAACCGTTGGCCATAAGCGGACTATCGGCACGTGCCTCAGGGAAACTGGAAGATGAAACACCGCCCACGCACAAGGTGGAGTGTGCGGGTGTGCGGCGCTGATCCAACAGATCGGCATCCACCGTGTAACCAATCTCAGGTGCATTGGTGATGATCTTGGTGGCGTCGTAGCTCCACTCAAAGGCCAATGTAGAGGCGTGCGCCTGACGGCTGGCTTCAAGGGGCGGTGCGCCCCCGCAATCGATCAGCAGGACCGAGCCTGGCGCTTCAAGCCGAGCATACCCGGTTTGCTGCGCCAAAATGGGCAACGGGCCGCGCTCGGTGTCGAAGAAAAGGATGGTGGCGATGAGATCGGTTTCCAGCGCCACGATACTGCGCGTGCCCTGAAAGCGAACCAGTGTTCCATCGGGGTGCCGTAGCATGCGTAGCATGCGCTGACCGTTCTCAATCCATTGCAGCAAACGCTGTGGCGGGTTGAGGCCGCGTGCTTCCATCAGGGCCTTTAGTGACAGCATCGAAGCCAAAAGCGGCGGTAAGTCGCCAGCGCGTCGGGTGCGCGGTCCGCCGTCTGCGTTGAAGGTTATCTTAAGAGCTTCGGTGAGAGCGTCGCGCGTTTGCTGCCTGAGCGCGATGTGGTCGCTGAGCGCATGAGCAACCGAAGCGCAGGCAAGAACCAGAATGCACTGTTCGGTGGGGTCGTCGACCAGAGCCCGGCGCGTAAACGCAAACTGGGTATCGGCCAAGATGCTCGCCATGATGGTTCGATAATCCTGCGGATCGGCTTCATCGAGCAAAAAGGCGGCATGGTTGGTCAACGCCAAAGCGCGGCGCGCGGCCATGGCGGGCGTATGGGCAAAGTTTGGATGTTTGCTGCGTGTCGCAATCCATCCCAACACATGGTCGCGTGCGTGATCGGCGGCGATGGTTTGGGCTTCTTTGGCGCTCGTGGACGCCAACTCATAGGCGCGCAGATGATGCAGCCACTCAAAACTATGAAGTTCGCGGGCAAACGCGTCTGTCGGTGGCGGAATGTCGAAAAGCCGGCGGCCCTTAAGCTCAATGACGCCATCAGCCAGCGCAATATAGCCCTCAATCCATTCGCTGGCGCGGGTTGGATCGGCGGTGCGCATATCGCGTGGAACAAGCTGAAAAAAGGCGCGGCGCGGTGACCAAGTGCCCACCAACAGGGTGGACAAGCTCGCGCCCATAGCACGCCGCCGACTCGCCAACGACGCGCCGGTTCGTTTGAATGCTCCAAAAAGTGGTCGAAAGGCCGTTCCTATCGCCACCGTGCCTGCCCCCAGTCCCATTGAGAGTGCATGTTGTGATGCCGGACGCGATCACGCGCTGTGATAAGCGGCACGCAATAGCTCAAATTTTCGCTAAACGGTTAGGAAAGTTGAACTTCCGGTTAACACCATGACCCAGTTTGCCTTACGGCAGGCCAGTGCTTTGGATCAAACTGGCGCACGCAGGCGCGCAATGAAGAAGCCATCCATACCTTGGCTGGAGCCGTCCTGATCCGCAGACAAGTGTGGCAGTGTGCGCAGTGTTCTGTCAGCCTGAACGACGCCTTTGGAGGCAAGATCGGTGGTGACCGGGTCAAGCGACCAACCTTTGTGCTCGCGTAGAAAGCGTGTGATCTGCGCTTCACCTTCTTCGGGCTCCAGCGAGCATGTGGCGAAGACCAGAATGCCACCTGGTTTGATGAAATCAGCGGATTTGCTCAAAAGGTTGGCCTGAACCTTGGCCAAAGACTGGATGTCGCGGTCACGGCGCAAATAGCCGATGTCGGGGTTGCGACGCAGGGTGCCCGTGGCCGAGCAGGGTGCATCGAGCAGCACGGCATCAAAGCGCTGATCGGGCGAAAAGGCCAGAGCATCGCCGATATGGGTTTCAACCGTCAGGCCTAGGCGGGTCATGTTGCTTGCCAGGCGTTTCATCCGCGATGCCGATTGATCCAACGCCGTGACCTTGCATCCAGCACTGGCCAATTGCGCGGTCTTGCCGCCCGGTGCGGCGCAGAGATCAAGAACATGGGCGTTGGATGGGTTCGGCAAAGCGTCCAGCAAAACCCGTGCCGGTAGTGTGGCTGCCGTATCTTGCACCCACCAGTCACCGTACTCGTAGCCTGGCAGTCGTTCGATGCTGCCTGGTTTGATCAGGCGAAGCGACTGGCCACGCAATGGAATAGGATCGTGATCAACAAGCTTTTCCAGCCATGCCTGTATATCAGCGTCCGGTTTTAGCGATAGGTCGATGGCCGGTTGTTGCTGCATCGCCTTTGCGATTTTAGCCGTTCTTTTTGGGCCATAGGTTTCGCGCCAGCGGTTTTCCAGCCAGGCGGGCAAATCGGACACTGGAGCGGCTTCGATCAGTGTTTGTTTTTCGCGGACCATGCGACGGCCAACAGCGTTGACCAGCCCTTTGAGCTTGCGGGTATCTTTGCGGCGTGCAGCATCTTCTACCGCCAGTGTGACCGCTGCATGGTCGGCCATCTCCATCACCAAAAGCTGAGCGGCCATCACACGAAGAATGGCCATCGTTTTGGCAGCGCTGGCGTGGAGCGGTTTGTCGAGGCACGCGTTGATGGCCGAGTCGAGTGTGGGTAGGCGGCGCAGCGTTGTGAGCACCAACGCTTGGGTGAGCGCGCGGTCGGCGCCTGCATGTTCACTGCTCGATTTTTGACCTTCAAAAGCGCCATCCAGCGCCTTGCGATCGCTAATGACACCAAAAACGAGATCGGCGGCTTGTGAGCGCGCTGGTAGACCGGGAACGGGCTTGCGATTGGATGGATTGGCCTGTGGGCGACGGCGCGCGTTTTGCCCGCTCAACACCGTCAACCCCATGGACCTTTGGTATCGCGGAACGTTGCACCCTGCGTTTGGGCTTGCTCGCCATCCAGCGCAAATGGGTCATCACCCCAGCTCATGCCAAGTTCGTTGAGTTTGGCAATGCGCTGTTCCATCGGCGGGTGGGTGGCGAAAAGCCCGGCAAAGCGCGAGCCAGACAGCGGGTTGGCGATGAACAGATGCGCCGTTGCCGGATTGCGTTCCGCACTTTCGATCCGTCCGCGCTGCGATAATTGACCAATACGCGCCAAGGCCGACGCCAACCAATCGGGTCGTCCACAGATTTCAGCGGCAAGCTTGTCGGCGGCGAACTCTCGGGTGCGCGAGATGGCCATTTGCACCATCATGGCGGCCATGGGTGCGACGATCATCGCGGCCAAAACGCCAATAAGCCCAAGCGGATTGTTGCGGTTGTTGCCGAAGAACAGAGCGAAATTGCCCAGCATGGATATGGCACCGGCCAGGGTTGCGGTGATGGTCATGGTGAGTGTGTCGCGGTTTTTCACGTGCGCCAGCTCATGGGCCATCACGCCGACGACTTCCTCCTGGGTGAGGGTTTCCAGCAGGCCTGTTGTTGCGGCAACCGCAGCGTTTTCCGGGTTGCGACCGGTAGCAAAGGCGTTCGGCTGCGGCGTGTTGATCACATACACTTTGGGCATCGGCAGATTGGCGTGCTCGGCAAGTTGGCGCACCATGCCAACAAGTTGCGGGGCGGAACGCTCGTCGACCTCCTGCGCATTGTGCATGCGCAGCACCATTTTGTCGGCGTTCCAGTAGCTAAAGACATTCATGCCAGCGGCGATCACAAAGGCGATGGCCATGCCGCCTGTGCCTCCAATCATGAAGCCTACGCCCATAAAAAGGGCCGTGAGGCCTGCCAAAAGTATGCCGGTGCGCATAACGCTCATTGCTTCAAAATCCGTTTTGGTTGGTGCTTGTCCTTCTCCATTTATGGGGTGCGACACAGCGTCCAACAAGGTTTGACCTGTTAGGACCACACCTCTAAGTCTTGGTCCATAGGCATCGGAGCGTTTGAACGATGAGCGATCAACAGAATGAAAAGGCCGCTCGGCGTAAGGCGGCCGCTGAGCGCGCGAAAGCTGAGGCGCAAGCGCGCCGGGCGCAGGCCGATCAGCAGGCAAAAGCCGCACCCAAAGAAGTGGATGGGCGCGGCGGCTTAGACCCTGTGCGTTACGATGATTGGGAAATCAAAGGCCTGACGTCAGACTTTTAGCCTGAGTCTCGTAAGGCTTCGTGCTTTTTAGTGCTTGCCAGCACCGGCGCACGTTTTGCACAGCGGTGTGTGTGGCACGGCTTCCAAGCGCTCTGCCGAGATGAGTTCGCCGCATGACACGCAGGCGCCATAGGTGCCCTCGTCCAAGCGTTTGAGTGCTGCCTCAATCATCCGCACTTCCACCAAACCAACCGAGCCCAACTCTTCAAGCATTTCATCGCCCTCACGGTCGCTGGCAGCTTCTTCGAAGTCAGCAGGTTTGGCCTCGTCCAAATCGTGCTCAATATCAACAAGGCGGTGATCGAGCTCAGCCAAGCGGGTTTTGAGGCGTTTGCGGGCGTCTTCAAAGGCGATCATCAGGGCTCTTTCTTGGATAGCGATATGGCTATCGTGCCCCATAGAGGTGCGCACTGCATTGCGCTTGATCATCATGCCCAAGCTTAGCCGGTGGGCGCGTCCACCTGATCATCCTCTTCCAGTACGCGGCGCAAACGACCAAAAGCCAGGCGAATGCGGGACTTCACCGTGCCAAGCGGTAGGCCGGTTTCCTCCGCAATTTGGCTGTGGGACAGTTCGGTAAAGAACGCTAACTCCACCAGCTGCAACTGTTGCTCTGGCAGTTGCGCGAGCGCCTTGCGAATCCGAGCCTGACGCTTGTCTTCATCCAGTGTTTCATTGGGATCAGGCAGGTTTTCGTCTTCGATCACCATCGTCTCGGTGTCGACATTGATGGTGCGCTTACGGCGCAACATGTCGATCCGGCGATTTCGTGCCACGCGGAACAGCCAAGTGGCGGCAGAGCTTTTTGTAC
Organism: Pseudomonadota bacterium; assembly: GCA_039814945.1. Classification (GTDB taxonomy): domain Bacteria; phylum Pseudomonadota; class Alphaproteobacteria; order Rhizobiales; family MH13; genus MH13. Next base: position 71,747 of record JBCCAF010000006.1, on the reverse strand, counting down.
GATCAAACAGCGCCGCCTTGCGCCACACGGTCACCATCACGTCCTGCGCGACCTCTTCGGCCATGGTGTCATCAGAGCCAAGGCGCATGAGATAGGCTTTCACGCGCGGGCCAAAATGGTTGAACAGCTCCGCGAACGCGGCCCGATCTTGTGTCTTAGCCACCGCCTCAAGCCAAACGGCATGGCGCTTGGCATCGGCCTTAGAGGCTTCAGATCTGGTGTCAGGCTGCGGGGAGCGCGGCATTCAAGGGTCCGTTTGGGATGGTGAAGGAATGGAGGTTGCCGACGAAAAGCAGAACATAGGGCGCTTTTGCAATTTGTCCTGAGGTCGCGGCTCGAACACGTCTTACCGCCTCGCTGTGAGCTTGGGCCATTTGTTCCAACAGGTAAACAGCCCGGCGGCACGTTGGCACTTTGACGCAGCTTGAGTGGCGTTAAAATTACCCAATGTGTTGGCCACACTCTTGCCCCACTCGCCGCTAGGGATGCCATCGGGCGGATAGCCGGAGAAGAATGGCAGCCATGTGCGGCAGTCCTTAACCGGCATTTAACGACCTGTGGCGCAATATCATGGTGAATTGGACCTTGTGGACCAGCTTCGCCTTTGATGGTGTGCCTTAGGCATGTGTTAACCGTCAGGAGCCATCCCAAAACTGGCCCAGAACTGACAAGCGACCGAGCGAGTTTATGATGTCTGTCTTTCCGCTTTCTCTCCCCCGTGCCCGCAATGCGCTGATGGCTGTTGCTGTTGGGCTTGGCATGATTGCCCCTGGCGTGGTCTTGATGCCCAGCATTGCGTTGGCCCAAGAGCCAACCTTTGTTGAGCAATCACGTGATTGGGATGTTTTCACCACAACGATTGAAGGCTCCCGTGGGTGCTTCATCGTATCCAAGCCGCGCTCTTATGATCCAATGCCTGAGAGCCGCCATGGTGATGTGTTCTTTTACCTGACCCGTCGCCCGGCAGCCAACGTGACGGCAGAGCCGCTGATCTTGGTTGGCTATTCCTTTGCTGAGGGTTCGCAGGTCACAACCACTGTGGCTGGCACCAGCTTTACGTTTCTCACGCAGGGGCCACGCGCTTTTTTGAACGATCCGGCAGAAGGCCCTAACCTTTTGACCGCGATGCGCGCTGGCAGCGACATGCGGGTGTCTGGCACAAGTTCGCGCGGAACCAGCGTGACGTACGTGTTCTCGCTTTCAGGCGTAACCGCAGGCACCAACCGCACTGCGGCTGACTGCCCAGCCTAACACGCTGACATTCCTGCTTCTGAGCCGCTGTCCGGTTTGCCGGGCGGCGGTTTTTGCGTTATGCACGCGGCCTTCTGCCCCTTTGCCCAATGATTGATGGAAGCCGCTCCCACCATGGCCGCCACACTTGACCTTGCTCGCCAGAACCCCAACGCGCCGATGATCGACGCGGTGGCTGATTTTGTGGCGCCCAAACCTCAGCTTGTTGGGCAGGATCGTGCCGACCTTTTGAACATTTTGGAAGAAGTCGGTGTGCTGGAAAAGCAGCGCCGCATGCGTGCGCGCCAGTTGTGGAACTGGCTCTATGTGCGCGGTGTGCATGACTATGATGCGATGACCAACATCGCCAAAGATGTGCGCACCGCACTTGCCGATGCCTATTCTATCAAACGTCCTGAGATTGTGGCCGAACAGATCAGCCAAGATGGCACGGCGAAATGGTTGATGCGTTTTCCTGCCCGCGATGCCACTGAGCAACCGGTGGATGTGGAAACAGTCTATATCCCCGAAAGTGATCGCGGCACCTTGTGTGTGTCGAGCCAGGTGGGCTGCACGCTCACCTGCACCTTCTGCCATACGGGTACGCAGAAGTTGGTGCGCAATCTCACCGCTGATGAGGTGTTGGCGCAAGTTTTGGTTGCGCGTGACCGGCTCGGCGACTGGCCTGACCAGGAAACACCGGCAGGCATGACGGCACCGCGCGATGGCGGTAGGGCCGTCTCGAATGTTGTCATGATGGGCATGGGCGAGCCGCTCTACAATTTCGATCATGTGAAAAAGGCGCTGCTGATCGCGTCGGATGGCGAGGGCGTTTCCATGTCGAAACGCCGGATCACGCTGTCGACTTCCGGTGTTGTGCCGGAGATCACCCGCTGCGGTGATGAAATCGGCGTCGGTCTTGCGATATCTTTGCACGCGGTGCGCGATGAGTTGCGCAACGAGTTGGTGCCGCTGAACAAAAAGTACCCGATTGCAGAATTGCTCGAGGCCTGCCGTACCTATCCTGGCGCCTCGAACGCCCGGCGCATCACGTTTGAATATGTGATGTTGAAGGGCGTGAACGACAGTTTGGCCGATGCCAAAGAGCTGGTGCGGCTCTTGAAAGGCATTCCGGCGAAGATCAATCTTATTCCATTCAACCCCTGGCCAGGCACAGCCTATGAATGCTCCGACTGGGATCAGATCGAGCGTTTTGCCGATGTGGTGAACCGGGCTGGCTATGCCTCGCCGGTGCGCACGCCCAGAGGCCGCGATATTTTGGCAGCGTGCGGGCAGTTGAAAAGCGAGTCAGAACGCATCCCGGCCTGGAAGAAACGGGCGATGAGCGCAGCTTTGGCGGGTGAGGTGCCCGACCCGCATGATGCAGCGCATCTTGACGCTGAGCGTCTGGCGGCGCAGCAGGCCGTTGCTGAAAATGGCTGATCAGCCGCAGAGTGTCGCGCATGGCCGCGTGTCTTTTACGCTGCTCTTTCTGCGTTTTTTGCTATGCGTTGTTGCTTTTCTTTTCGCTGTTTTGGCCGCTGGCTTGGTGGGCACGTTCGCGCTCTATCGTGGTTTGGAAGGCGATGAAGCTTACCAAGCGTTCTACTGGGGCACGGCGATCCTGGCCGTCTTTGCGGTCGCGCATACAGCGTTTCTCCCCTCAGCGATTGTGGTGCTGACAACGGAGCTGTTTCGCCTTCGCAGCGTGGTGGTGTTCGCGCTGGGTGGGGCTCTGGTTGGGCTTTATTGTGCGGTGGAGGTGCTTGGCCCGCAGATCAATTTTTCAGATCAACGCGTGCTGATTGCAGCTGCTGCTGGCATCGTTGGTGGGTTTGTCTATTGGCTCATCGCCGGTCGCACAGCAGGGGCCTATCGCGAGCGGCTGTATAGCACCAGTGCGCCGACTAACGCGCCTGGGTCGCCAGAAGCTTAAGGGCAAAACCGCCCATCACGCCTGCAAACATCCAGTCGAAAATACGCGTTGCGCGTTTGGAACCACGCAGGAAGCCAGAGATCCGCTCGGCGCCCAAAATCATTGGAATGACCATCGGAATGGCGATCACCAGGAAAAACAGGCCCAAAAACATCAATTTGCCGGAGGCGTGCGGATCGGTCGGTGAAACAAACTGCGGCAGGAAGGTCACGAAAAAAAGGATGATCTTTGGGTTGAGCAGATTGATCGTCAGCCCCTTCATATAGGCTTTTCGCAGCGAGTTCGATTTCGCGGGGCCATCCCCGGTGAGCCCTGAGCCGTGGCGCAAAACCTCGTAGGCCAAATATGCCAAATACGCCGCGCCCACCCATTTGAGAACCTCAAAGGCTTGCGGTGAGGCGGCGATAAGCGCCGACAGTCCGATGGCGGCTGCCAGGGAGTGCACGACGATGCCCGAAGAGGCTCCGGCCATCGACATGAAGCCCGCGCGCCGACCATTGGAAACGGTCTGACCAAGGAACAGCGTCATGTCTGGACCGGGTGTCAGCGTCAACGCGATGGCTGCCAGCGAAAAAGCGGCGAGCGTGGCCAATGATGGGACAAATTCAAACATGAATCGCGTTTAACGCGGGCGGGCGATCAGCGCCACCCGAAATGTACCTACTCGTCTGGGCCCACAGCGAGAAAAAGATAGCTGTTGGAGCGGAACGGCGCTGCGCCATCATCGGCTTCCACAACGCCCACCAGCCGCGCGCCACGTAAGGGACTGATGTTGCCTGGTGAGATGATAACCGCGCGTTCGCCAGGGCCAGGCATGCCCCATGGGGCAGTGAACTCAAAATGGTTGCGTGCTGGACTGCTATCGTGGCGGAAGGCGCGCAGTGATTCCTCGCGCTCGCGCAGATAATAGGCAAAGCCTGCGGAATAGCGACGACCAACGGTGACGATGGTGTCGGGCTCCAGGCGATCCAAGCGTATGCTCAGCTCATCGGCGTGCTCAGCCCAGCCAAACATGTCTTCAAGATTGGTGCTGGCAATGATCGGATGGTCGGGACGTACGGTCAGCGCTGCCAAAGCACCACCGAGCATGATAACGGCCAAGGCGGAGCAGGTGATCAGGTTCCAACGCACCCATTGCCAGCGTGTGCGGTCCATAAGGATCGCGGTGGTGACGATGATGAGCGCTGGGAAGGCGGTCGCCGCCCAATTGTAATTGGCGCTGGACTGGAAGGCCTGCAGCCCGAGCAATGTGAGGATGGGCAAACTGAAAAAGAGCAGCAGTCGGTCTGCTTTGGGCGTGTCGCTGCGCCAGCGCTTGAAAAGCGCGAACAACAGGGCGGCGAAGAGAATGGGACCTGCGACAGCAAATTGACTGCCGAAGAATTCCAAAAAACTCAGCGGGTCGAACGTCAGGCCACCGCCAGAAATGTTCTCGCCGGTGTGGCTAAAGGTGATGAACTCGTGCTGGATGTTCCAAATGAGGTTGGGCAGGAACCCAAGCAACCCGATACCAACGCCGATCCATAGATCAGGCCGCTTCAACAGAGGCCGCACCTCGCGCGTAAAAGTCAGATAAGCCAGGGCGCAAAGCGGGAAATAGATCATCGCGTATTTGGCATTGAGGCCGATGGCGATGGCCACACCAAAGCCGATGGCAAGTTTCACGCTCGGTGCGCGGGTATAGTGCACAAAGGCCCAAAGCCCAGCCACCCAAAAGACCAGCAGCGGCACATCTGTGGAGATCAGCAGCGATGAGGCCGATACCGCGATGGCGAACAGATAGCCGAGTGCTGCGAAAAAGGCTGTGCGCGGTGCGTAGAGTGTGGAGGCCAACCCAAAGACCAGCATCGTCGTGATGCCATGGAACAGCGGCGCGGCGGAGCGTACGCAGCCCTCGCTGTTGCCGCAGATGGCCGTGCTGGCAGCGATCAACCAACCGATGAGGGGTGGCTTGGAGAAATAGCCGAGTGCCAGCTCCTGCGACCAGTACCAGTACTGCGCTTCATCGTAGAAAAGATCGAGTGGGGTGAGCAGCAGCACAGCGAGGCGCACGATCACAACACCCATGACGATAGCCGCCAGCCTTTTTGCATAGTGCGCACGGGTTCGCTCAGCAGGTGGCACAGCAAGAGGGCTTTTTGGAGAGGTGGTGGGTGTTGCCATAGCGGCGGTGAGCGTCCTATGTGGCGTGTGCCCACCTATCGCGGGCTGATATCCAGAGCAAGTTGTTGTGACCGCATCAAGCCCAACAGGCCAGCCTTTTTCCATCCGACCTTTGACGCCAGGCGATTATCAGGCGTGGCTGCCACTCTGGCAGGGCTATCTGACCTTTTATAAGGCAGTGCTGGACCCGGCGGTGACGGACGTCACCTGGGCGCGCTTTCACGATGAAGCTGAACCAATGTTTGTGCTTGGCGCGTTTGAGGGCGATCAGCTTGTTGGCATTGTGCACGGCGTGACCCACCGCGCCACGTGGACGCAAGGGTGGTACATGTATCTGGAAGATTTGTTCACGGTGCCGCAGGCGCGTGGGCAGGGCATTGGGAAAGCTCTGATCCAGGCGGTCTATGACAAGGCCGATGAGATCGGTGCTTCGCGTGTTTACTGGCACACGCACGAGACAAATACTGCTGGGCGCGCGCTTTACGATAAGGTGGGGCACAATGCCGGGTTCATCCAGTATCGCAGGCCGTGATAGGCATCCATCAGATCGATAAAAGGACAGTTTGATGGACGCTGCGTTTGCCGCCCACCTTGCGCTCTATTCTGCGCTTTTCTTCACTGCGTTATGCGCCGGTGCTATGGTGCTGTTTGCCGCTGCCGTCGCGCCTCTCATTCATAGAGTGCTCGACAAAGCGCCTGCGCGCACGCTTACCCGCGCGATCTTCCCCGCTTACTATTTGGTGCTCACCATCATGGCCGGGCTGGCGGCGGTTTCAGGGTTTTTGGTCAATGTGGCAGCCGGTATTGTCTTGGCGGTGATCGCTGGTGGTTTCCTGTTCGCCCGTCAGGTGATGACGCCACGCATCAACGCGCTCAATGATGAAGTGGCCCTTGGCTCGACGATCCAGGCTGGGCCAGCGAAAATGCTGCACGCGTGGTCGGTGCGTATGAACATGCTGCAACTGTTTGTGCTTTTGGTCGTGTTCTGGTTTTTGGCGCTGAGCGCCGGATAGGCGTTGCCCTCTAGGATTGCCTGTCATCTGTGCTTGCCAGCGTGGCTCACGCGCGCTTAAACGCAAGCCTCTCATTGATTTCTCGTATTGGAGTGAATGCCATGGCCCTCAAGGGTGACGTCAACAAAGTCGTGCTTGCCTATTCTGGTGGTCTCGACACCTCGATCATCCTGAAATGGCTTCAGACCGAGTACGACGCTGAAGTGGTGACCTTCACCGCTGATCTTGGCCAGGGCGAAGAGCTGGAACCAGCGCGCAAGAAAGCTGAGATGCTCGGCATCAAGGAAATCTATGTCGATGATGTGCGCGAAGAATTTGTACGCGATTTCGTTTTTCCAATGTTCCGCGCCAACGCCGTTTATGAAGGCGTTTATCTGCTCGGCACCTCCATTGCGCGACCGCTGATCTCCAAGCGGCTGGTTGAGATTGCCCGTGAAACCGGCGCTGATACCGTGGCCCACGGTGCGACCGGCAAGGGCAATGATCAAATCCGCTTTGAGCTCAATGCCTATGCGCTGGACCCAGACATCAAGGTGATCGCGCCTTGGCGTGAGTGGGATTTCAAATCACGCGAAGCGCTGCTCGATTTCGCTGAAAAGCATCAGATTCCTGTGCCTAAAGACAAGCGTGGCGAGGCGCCGTTCTCAGTGGATGCCAACCTTTTGCACTCCTCTTCAGAAGGTAAAGTGCTGGAAGATCCGAACGTGGATGCGCCGGAATATGTGCACATGCGCACCGTCTCGCCGATGGACGCGCCGGATCTACCAACCAAAATCACGATCGGGTTTGAAAAGGGCGATGCCGTCTCCATCAATGGTGAGCGCCTGTCGCCCGCTACGCTGCTTGCCAAGCTGAATGACCTTGGCCGTGATAATGGCATTGGCCGCCTCGACTTGGTGGAGAACCGGTTTGTCGGCATGAAGTCGCGCGGTGTGTATGAAACGCCAGGTGGGACGATCTTGCTTGAAGCGCACCGGGCCATGGAATCGATCACCCTGGATCGCGGCGCTGCTCACCTGAAAGATGAGCTAATGCCGCGCTATGCCGAGCTGATTTATTACGGTTTCTGGTTCGCGCCCGAGCGCGAAATGCTACAAGCCGCCATTGATCTCAGCCAGGCCCATGTGGAAGGCGAAGTAAGCCTGACCCTTTACAAGGGCAACGTGATCGTCACCGGTCGCGCGTCCGACAAATCGCTCTACTCAGAAGAGCTGGTGACCTTTGAGGATGATCAGGGCGCGTATGATCAAACCGATGCGCAGGGCTTTATCAAGCTGAACGCTTTGCGGCTTCGTACCTTGGCGGCCCGTACCAAAAAGTTCGGCGGCTAACGCTTCATGCCAAGCCCGGTCCCGGTCGCAAAATCCACCGTCAAACACACGCCGTTGGAGGATGTCCAGGGACTGGCGACGGGCGTTGTGATGTGCACGATGGGTCTGGTGATCTTGACCCATTTGGGGCTGATCACCGGGCAAACAGCGGGCCTTGCGGTGGTGATTTCCTATCTCACCGGCGTGTCATTCGGGCTGATTTTCTTTCTCATCAACATCCCGTTCTACCTGTTTGCCATCAAGGCAATGGGGTGGGAGTTCACGCTGAAAAGCATGGCGTGCGTCGCGGCCCTCTCACTGGGTACAGAGTTGGTGCCGCTTGGCTTTGCCATTGAGCGGCTGGACCTAGTGCTTGGAACGATCATGTTTGGTGTGGTGACGGGTATCGGGCTGCTCGCCATCTTCCGGCATAAGGCGTCGCTTGGCGGGTTAGGCGTTGTGGCGCTCTGGATTCAGGACAATCTGGGCATTCGCGCGGGGTACATCCAGCTTGGCTTCGACGCGGTGCTGTTTGCCGTGGCCGCGTTTCTGTTCCCGCTGTCGGTGGTGATGTACTCGCTGCTTGGCGCGGTGGTGCTTAACGGGTTGATCGCCTTCAATCACCGTCGTGATTGGTACATTCCTCGCTGAGACGTATCTGGCGCTTAAAAGTCGGCTGACGTTGCCACGCGGATTGTGGCACCGCGATCACGCTCCATAAGCTGATCAATCCGGTCGCGTTCGCGTTCAAAATCGATCAGGCGCTGTCCTGCAAGTGTTTCTTCGCGTGCCACACGGATGCCCATGGGGTCCACATTGCGGCCGTTGACCAGCACCTCATAGTGCAAGTGCGGGCCCGTTGAGAGGCCGGTAGACCCGATATAGCCAATGACTTGACCTTGCCGCACCTCAACGCCTGGCGCGATGCCTTCAGCAAAGCGCGTTTGGTGCGCGTAGCTGGTGACATACCCGTTTGCGTGCTCGATGCGTATCCATCGACCAAAGCCGGAGTTCCAGCGCGCATCGGTGACGGTGCCATTGCCTGCTGCAATGATTGGCGTGCCACGTGGAGCCGACCAGTCCACGCCATTGTGCATGCGGTTGTAGCCCAGGATTGGATGGCGGCGCATGCCGAAGGCGGAACGGAAACGGCCATTGGGGACCGGGTTGCGGATGAGGAATTTGTTGGCCGACACACCCTCTTCATCGAAGTAGAGCAGCGATCCGTCTTCGGCGGTAAAACGATAGAATTTGTGGGTGGTTGAACCGGTGCTGATGGAGGCAAAGACAACATCTCCGGACGCGTCGCCATCGTCATCAAGCTCATGCAGCACTTCAATCGTATCGCCCGGCTGCACAACGCGCTGATAGTCCAAATCGTAGGCAAAAATCTGGATCAGCTCATTGGCGATGTCCATCGACATGTCGTTGGCCAGCGCCGTCTCATAAATCGAGGAATAGGTACGCGCGGAGCCCTGAGCTTCCTGCTCAACGGCGGCAAAGGCGTTGAGGTCGACGATGCGTGGCTCTTCATCCACTTGGTACCGGCCATCTTCGGTGAGCGCGATGGTCAGCAGGTGCGAGCGTTGATCGTAAAGGCTGACGCGGATCGGATCAAAGGTCTCACCGGTTTCGTCGGCAGGCGCCATCGCAATACGCAGGCGATGACCTTCACGCATCTGCGTGGTGTTCAGAAAGGTTTCAAAAGCTGATTCCACCGGCGCAACGGACCCTTCGCGTGCACCATTGTCGAAGAGCACAGAGCCCAGCGTATCGCCATCACGAAGGGCCACAATCACCTCATCCAAGCCGTCTGTGGGGGCGAGCGGTTCGTCTTCCACCTTGCCAATGATGGAGAAGTTTTCCGGCACCACGCGAACAGCGTCGAAGCTTTCGAGCGCATTCAAGGCTGACTGAGCGTCGGCTTCAGCAGCGTTGAGGGAGGCAAACGCCGTGGAGGCTCGCGCCGGATCAGCAAAGGCAAGTGCTCCACCCGTTCCAAGGTCGAGCGAGGGCGCGAAACTGGCGGCGATGGCCTGCGTTGCATTTCCGCCAACTGTGAAGCGGGCGATATCGGCCACTTCGAAGGCCACTTGCTCAGGCGCTGGCACAGCGTTTTGATCAAGCTCGACCTGACCAAAGGGAAACGGCGTTTCGCGCACGGCGATCTCGCCTTCCACTTCCGCGTCGTAAATCAGGGATGCGGCATCGGCACTGATAATTTCATCATTGCCGGCGAAAAGGTTCAGCGGATTGAAGGGGGGGCGTCCTTCGCTCAGCTCAGTTGACTCAAGAGCCAGAGTTGCAATCACACGGACGAAAGGCTGAAGGCGTACCACATCCATATCGCCTTCGCGGTGGATTGTGGACACATCGATCAGTTGGCGGTTTGCAATGGGCTCAGCGATACGGGTGAGGCGGTCGCCTTTGCCAATGCGGCCATCTTCATCGACGAGGCTGGCCAACAATTCGCTCTGGGCAACATTGGGCGGCACAGCGATCTGCTGACGGCCATCGACAGCAGCGTAAAGTGCCCCGATCATAAGGCCAGTGGAGGCAAGCCCTGTCACGACGGTGCTCAGCAGCCATTTCAGGCTAACGCCGCGATGCTCGACGGCGGATGGCTTTTGCGGCTCAAGATTGAGCGCAGGGTCGTTGCCGACCTTGATCCGTTTGAGGGTACGCCGAAGTGGAGCCATACGTGCGGTGTATCGTGCCAACTGTGTGCCGGTAAAGCAGAATTATCAATTCCGCGTCCCTGGCGCTGACAGGCAAATGTGGTGCCAATATGAAATCGCTTGTCTCGCCTGCGCGCACTGTGCGGCAGAACCGGTTTGGCGATTGCCCGAATCGCGCTTTGCGTGGCATGACTGCGTCTATGGTCTTGTTCAAAGCGCGAAGTTCGGCACGCGATAAAACCAGCGATGATGCGCGGGTTGCAGCGATCGTGCGGCAAATCCAAGAGGTTCGTTCTGGCATGATGAAAGAGCAGCGCGGGCTGGAACGTCGCTATTCAGATTTTGTTGGCCAGGCCTCGCAGTTGGTTGATACCGGCTATGAGGGCGAGCGCGATGATGGTGCTGAGCAGCAGCTGACCAAAGTTGAAAGCGATGCACTTTACGCCCGCAAACGGCTTTCTGACCTCGATCGGCACTTGAAATCACTGGATGCGCTGACCGAACGTGTGAAGGTGATGTTCGACCCGATTGATGAGATCGAGCGGCTGCGTAAGCGGTAGAGACCTATAGCGTTTCGCGTTAAACCTGAATCACATAACGCTGCCTGAAATCAAAGATTTCAACGCGTTATGTGATGCTCTGTGGCTCAAGTTAAACGCAAAACGCTTTAGTCATGGTATGATGATGGCTTTCGAAAGGAAGGTCATCATGGCGTATGTCGATGGATTTGTTTTCACCGTTCCCACCGCACGCAAGGACGATTTCCGCACAAAGGCTCGAGATATGGCAGCCATTTTTCGCCAATATGGTGCGCTGTCTGTGTGCGAATGCTGGGGTGTGGATGTGCCCGATGGCGAGATCACCAGCTTTCCGATGGCGGTGAAGAAAGCTGAAGATGAAACCATTGTGTTTTCTTGGATTGTCTGGCCGGACAAAGCCACGCGAGATGATGGCAACGCGAAAGTCTTTGAAGATCCGCGCATGGAGCAGCAGTTTTCCGCTTTGCCGTTGGATGGCAAGCGCATGATCTTTGGCGGCTTTGAACCGATTGTTGCCGTTGGAGCGACAGGTTTTCCGCGGAGCTGAACCGCTTGCTTAACGGATGCTGCGAAGCATCGCTTTGGCGATCAGTTTGTGAAACGGCATGATCGTCGCCATATAGGCGGTGCCCATCGCGTTGTTGCGCTTGACCAAAGTCGATAGCCTCACCTGCTGGCCCGTTTCATCGGTTTGCAGATCGACGGCCACGCGAAAATTGAGGTGCCGGTCGTCCTCACCAAGCAGGATGCGTTGCGGTGACTTTTCAATCACGGGAAAGAAGCCGACGCATTCCACATCCGATGCGGCCTTCATGGCTTCGCCTGTTTTCAGGCCCAGTGGGCCAACGACTTTGTCCCGTATGTCCATCAGGCCTTTAGCCCAACCAGGCAGTGAGTCCATGATGGTTTTGGCCGCGTGCTCAGCATCGTTGAAGCGGCGAGCGGTGCGCACCTCAAACGTGTCGCCCCAATCTGCTTGTGGGAACGCAGGATGCGGCAGAGCGAGTGCCACTTCGTGAACGGTGCTTGCCATCATCTGTACCAGGCTGGTGCCACTACAAGTGGATTTGACGTTTTTCCACGGCCATGGCCGCCTCTTTGACGGCTTCTGACATAGTGGGGTGCGCGTGGCAGGTGCGGGCCATATCTTCGGATGAGCCACCGAACTCCATCAGCACGGCAGCTTCGTGGATGAGGTCGCCAGCGCCTTTGCCGACAATGTGCACGCCCAGAACTTTGTCTGATGCCGCATCGGCGAGCACTTTGGCAAAGCCATCCGTGGCGTTCATGGCGCGGGCGCGGCCATTGGCAGAGAAGGGGAACTTGCCGGACTTGTATTCGATGCCTGCGGCTTTCAGCTCTTCTTCGGTTTTGCCAACAGAGGCGACTTCTGGCTCGGTGTAAACGACTGACGGGATAACGTCGTAGTTCACATGGCCGGCTTTGCCCGCGATCAGTTCAGCGAGCGCCACGCCTTCATCTTCCGCCTTGTGGGCAAGCATGGGGCCATCGATCACATCACCAATGGCGTAAATGCCGTCCACGTTGGTTTTGAAGTGGCCATCGGTGGCCACGCGACCGCGCTCATCCAGTGCCACGCCAGCCGCTTCCAAGCCGAGGCCTTTGGTGTAGGGCACGCGACCGGTGGAGACGAGCACCACATCGGCTTCTAGTGTTTCGGCATCGGCTTCGCCACCGGCGTGCTCCACCGTCACAAGGTGCTTGCGGCCCTTTTTCTCCACGGCGGTGACCTTGGAGGAGAGCATGAACGCCATGCCCTGCTTTTTCAGGATGCGCAGGAACTGCTTGGAGGTGTCCAAATCCATCGCGCCAAGAATGTGATCCTGGAACTCAACCACTGTGACTTTTGCACCAAGACGGCGCCAAACCGAGCCAAGCTCTAGTCCAATCACGCCACCACCGACGACCACCATGTGGCCCGGAACTTTGTCCAGTTCCAAAGCCCCGGTGGAGCTGACGACTGTTTTCTCGTCAATATCGATGGCAACGCCTGGAATGCTGGCCGAATCCGACCCTGTGGCAATCACGATATTCTTGGCTTCCAGATCGGTTGTTTTGCCCTCCTCAGCCTTCACCGTCACTTTGCCGGGCGCAGTGATGGTACCAGTGCCGATATAGTCGGTGATCTTGTTCTTCTTGAACAGGTAGGCAACGCCATTGACATTGTCCTTCACCACATCGTCCTTGAAGCCCATCATTTTAACCAGCTCAAGCTTAGGCTTGGTGACCTTGATGCCGAGCGTTTCAAAGGTGTGACCGGCTTCCTCAAAAACTTCTGAGGCATGCAGCAGCGCTTTGGACGGAATGCAGCCAATGTTGAGGCAGGTGCCACCATGGGCGGGGCGCTTTTCGACGACGGCCACTTTCATACCTAGCTGCGCAGCGCGAATGGCGCAGACATAGCCGCCAGGGCCAGTTCCGATAACAATGAGGTCGTAAGCGTCAGCCATGAAAGGTCCTTCAATCGCTTATTGAATGGGTGGAGACAGTAGGAGCTCGCGTGTGAGCTCCTCAGTAGCCTGCCCGGCGTCCCAGGTTCCTGACAGGTTTAAGTCCTCGGTGATGCTGTAAATGACCGGCGTTGAATCGCCCCACTCGACCACAAGCTGGCCATCGACGAAGGAGCCTGTGCCGCTGAATGTATCGTTTCCGATTTCCCAGGTCATACTGATGGTTTCGTTGGTGGCGTCATACGCCATCTCAGCCGTGCCGTCGTAACGCGAGCCGTCGGTGTTGACGCCTTCGACGTCAAAGCTGTCTGGGAGCGTTGGAAGAAACGCTTCTACACGATACGCGCTCGCATCCTCGGTTCCTTGTTGCTCAGCTTTTTGGGCCAAGACAGGTGTGCCCAACAAGGGCACTATCATAAGGGCGAGGATGGCCAGCCGCATCATCGTATCAAAGGTCCAGAACCAGTCGTTGTACGTCTTCCAGGCTTTCTTTGACGCGCACCAGGAAGGTGACCGCTTCTTTGCCGTCAACGATGCGGTGATCGTAGGAAAGCGCCAGATACATCATCGGGCGGATCACCACTTGGCCGTTCACAGCCATCGGGCGTTCCTGGATCTTGTGCATGCCCAAAATGCCTGACTGAGGCGCATTGAGAATGGGCGAGGACATCAGCGAGCCGTAGACGCCGCCATTGGAGATGGTGAACGTGCCGCCCTGCATGGCGTCCATGCCTAGCTTGCCATCACGAGCTGCTAGACCCAGGCGACCGATCTCTTTTTCAATCTCAGCAATCGACATCTGATCAGCATCACGCACCACGGGCACAACGAGGCCCTTGTCGGTGCCCACTGCGACACCAATGTGCGCGAAGTTTTTGTAGATGATGTCGGTGCCATCGATCTCAGCGTTCACGGCTGGAATTTCTTTGAGCGCATGGGTGACCGCTTTGGTGAAGAAGCCCATGAAGCCAAGCTTCACGCCGTGCTTCTTCTCAAACAGTTCCTTGTACTGTTTGCGGATATCCATCACCGGACCCATGTCCACCTCATTGTAGGTGGTGAGCATGGCGGCGCTGTTCTGCGCGTCTTTCAGTCGGCGGGCGATGGTCTGGCGCAAGCGCGTCATGCGCACGCGGTCTTCGCGTGGTTCGTCATCGGCACTGGACGGTGCGCGTACCGATGCAGGTGCGGAGGTTGCAGGTGCGGTTTGGCCTGAGTTGATCGCGTTGATCACATCGCCTTTGAGCACCTGGCCGCGCTTGCCGGTGCCTGCGGCTACACTGACGCCGGTTTCAGCCATCATGCGGGCCGCTGATGGGGCAGGGGACATCTCGGTGGAGCTTGCGGCTGACGGTGTTGGGGCCGGAGCAGCTGCTGGCGCAGGAGCAGGCGCGGCCGCTGCGCCGCCTGCACCTTCTGTAATTTTCAGAAGCAGATGGCCAGGCTCGACAATGTCGCCAGTTTTCACGACGATCTCAGCAATGGTGCCGGAGACGGGTGCTGGAATCTCTTGCGCTGCCTTGTCGGTTTCCAGCTCCAGCAGCACATCGTCGGCTTTCACCTCATCACCGACTTTGACGGAGATTTCGCCAACTTCAGCTTCGGTGACCGATTCACCGGCGCTTGGCGTGATGACCTCGACCAGTTTGCCGCTGGAGGCTGCCGGAGCAGCAGCGGCCCGAGCAGCTTCTTTTTTGGCCGCAGGTGCAGCGCCGTCACCGGCTTCCAGCATGCCGAGCAGCGTGCCGACTTCAACCGTCTCACCTTCTTTCACTAGAATTTCGCCCAGCGCGCCGGATGATGGCGCGGGTACTTCAACCGTTACCTTGTCGGTTTCCAGTTCCACCAAGGGTTCATCGGCGTTCACCGCATCGCCGGTTTTCTTGTACCAGCTGGCAACGGTCGCTTCGGTGACGGACTCACCAAGGGTTGGAACGCGGATTTCACTGGCCATTTTCAGTCTCCATGCAGCCGATTGTCCCGGCGCGATTGCCCAGCCTTTGCTGGAAGAAAGTCTTTCGTTCAGGCGCCCGGCTACTCGCCCAGCGCCTCTTCAAGGAATGCGTTGAGCTGTGCCAGATGTTTCGACATCAAGCCGGTTGCTGTCGCTGCTGCTGCCGAACGCCCTGCATAGCGAGGACGTTTGTATTTGGCGTCGATCTTGTTCAGCACCCACTCAATGTTCGGTTCGATGAACGTCCACGAGCCCATGTTTTTCGGCTCTTCCTGGCACCAAACGATCTCTGCTTGTTTGAAGCGGGAAAGCTCGGTGATCAGCGCGCGGGCTGGGAACGGATAGAGTTGCTCAACGCGCAGAAGCTGCACATCGTTGACGCCGCGCTTTTCGCGCTCCTCGTAAAGGTCGTAATAGACTTTGCCGGAGCAGAGCACGACGCGGCGGATCTTGTCGTCTTTCACCAGCTGAATGGGCTCGTCCTTAAACACTTCCGCATCGTCCCAAAGGACGCGGTGGAAGGTGCTGTCGGGGCCAAACTCGTGCAGGCGCGATGTCGCACGCTTGTTGCGCAGCAGGCTCTTGGGCGTCATCAGAACAAGCGGCTTGCGGAAGTCGCGTTTCAGCTGGCGACGCAGGGAATGATAATAGTTTGCCGGCGTTGTGCAGTTGGCGATCTGCATGTTGTCTTCAGCGCACATCTGCAAAAAGCGCTCAAGCCGCGCCGACGAGTGCTCCGGCCCTTGGCCTTCATAGCCATGCGGTAGCAGGCAAACGAGGCCCGACATGCGCAGCCATTTGCGTTCACCAGAGGAAATGAACTGATCGAACAGCACCTGCGCGCCGTTAGCAAAATCACCAAACTGCGCTTCCCATAAGGTCAGCGCATTGGGCTCGGCCATCGAGTAGCCATACTCAAACCCAAGCACGGCTTCTTCTGAGAGCATCGAGTTGATGACCTCATAGCGCGCTTGATCCTCGCTCAAATTGTTGAGCGGAATGAAGCGTTTTTCGTCGCGCTGGTCGTACAACACCGAATGGCGCTGCGAGAACGTGCCGCGCTCGCAATCCTGGCCAGACAGGCGGATCGGGTGGCCCTCGACCGCCAGTGTGCCAAAGGCCAACGCCTCGCCGGTTGCCCAGTCGATGCCTTCGCCAGAATCAATCATCGCTTTACGGTTGGCCAAAAAGCGTTTGATCGTGCGGTGGGCTTCAAAGCCTTCAGGCGCCGTGGTGAGTTTGGCACCGATATCCTTCAGCACGTCCATATCCACGCCGGTTTGGCCCTTGCGCGGATCATCATCAACCTTGGCTTGCGAAAGCCCGGCCCATTTCCCATCCAGCCAATCGGCCTTGTTGGGTTTGTAGGCCTGGCCGATGTCAAACTCTTTATCCAGATCGGCGCGGTAGGCCGCACGCATCGCATCCATGTCGTCGGTCGTGACCACACCATCTTTGACCAGCTTCTCGCTGTAGAGCGTCAGCGTGGTCGGGTGCGAGCGTATTTTTTTGTACATGAGCGGCTGCGTGAACGCAGGCTCATCGCCTTCATTGTGGCCAAAGCGGCGGTAGCAGATCATGTCGATCACCACCGGCTTGTGGAATTTCTGGCGGAACTCAATGGCGATCTTGGCCGCGTAAACAACCGACTCAGGATCATCGCCATTGCAGTGGAACACTGGCGCCTCGACCATCTTCGCCACATCGGATGGGTAGGGCGAGGAACGTGAGAAACGTGGGTTGGTCGTGAAGCCAATCTGGTTGTTGATGATGAAGTGGATCGAGCCTGCGGTACGGTGACCGCGCAGGCCTGACAGACCAAAACATTCTGCCACAACGCCCTGGCCAGCAAAGGCCGCATCGCCGTGCAGCAGCAGTGGCAGCACTTTGGCGCGTTGTTCCAGCGGCACAACTTCGCTGGTATCATCAAAATCGCCGACCTGATCTTGCTTGGCGCGTACTTTGCCAAGCACCACCGGGTTCACGATCTCGAGGTGGGACGGGTTGGCGGTGAGTGACAAGTGAACATTGTTGCCGTCAAACTCGCGGTCAGACGACGCGCCGAGGTGATATTTAACGTCACCTGAGCCTTCCACATCGTCAGGCGCATAAGAGCCGCCTTTAAACTCGTGGAAGATCGCGCGGTGCGGTTTTTCCATGACTTGGGAAAGCACGTTCAGGCGCCCACGGTGGGCCATGCCGAGCACAATGTCTTCTACACCCAACTGGCCGCCACGCTTGATGATCTGCTCCAGCGCAGGCACCAGGGATTCACCACCATCCAGGCCAAAACGCTTGGTGCCGGTGTATTTGACATCAAGAAACTTCTCAAAACCCTCTGCTTCGATCAGCTTGTTGAGGATGGCCTTTTTGCCATTGTCGGTAAAGGCAATGCCTTTGTCTGGCCCTTCAATGCGCTGCTGAATCCAGCTCTTTTCCTCAGCATCTGAAATGTGCATGAACTCCACACCCAGCGTGGAGCAATAGGTGCGCTTCAGGATTTCGATCATCTGCGGGATGGTTGCGAAATCCAGGCCGAGCACTTTGTCGAGGAAAATCTTGCGGCTGAAATCTTCTTCCGTCCAGCCATAGCTTCTCGGATCAAGCTCAGGGTGATCTTCCGGTTCTGTGAGCTCTAAAGGATCAAGATCAGCTGCCAGGTGACCACGCATGCGATAGGCGCGGATCATCATGATCGCGCGCACCGAGTCGCGCGTTGCCTGCTGCACCTGCTCGTCGGAAACCTCAACGCCTGCGACCTGGGCATTGGCTTTCAGCTTGTTGCCAACCGCTTTGGCGGCGGCTTTTTCATCGACACCCCAATGGCTGTCGAGTGCTGAGACCAGTTCGCCATTGCCGGCAATCGGCCAGTCGGAGCGTTTCCAAGAGGCGCCGCGCGCATTGTCGCTGACATCGGCAGCATCATCGCCCAATTCAGCGAAGAAGGCGGCCCATTCAGCGCCAAATTTGGAGGGGTCTTTCTGGTAGTCGGCGTAAAGCTGATCCAGATAGGCGGCATTGCCGCCATAAAGGAATGACGTGGCGGCGAAAGCCGCATTCGCATCCTGCCGTGCCATCGGCGTTTTCCCCGGGGGGTGTCCCCGTGCTCCCTATGTCGGCCGCATGCCTGTCACGCGGCCTGGTTTTCGGTTGATCTCTGCCCAGATGGGGATGACTTCAACCGATGTCACTATCCATTGAGAATCTTCACCAAAGTCTTGCCAAGTTGGGCTGGTGAGGGAGAAACGGCAATACCGACCTCTTCCATCGCCGCAATTTTGTCGTCTGCGCCGCCTTTGCCACCAGAAATCACAGCACCGGCATGGCCCATCGTGCGCCCTGGAGGCGCTGTGCGCCCGGCGATGAAGCCGACAGTTGGTTTCCAGCGGCCTTTTTTCTTCTCATCGGCTAGGAACTGCGCGGCATCTTCTTCAGCTGAACCTCCGATCTCACCGATCATGATGATGGAGGTGGTTTCATCGTCGGCGAGGAACATTTCCAGCACGTCGATAAACTCCGTGCCCTTCACCGGGTCACCGCCGATGCCGACAGCTGTCGACTGGCCAAGGCCCTCATTGGTGGTTTGGAAGACGGCCTCATAGGTCAGCGTGCCTGAACGCGAGACGATACCGACATTGCCTTTTTTGAAGATGGAGCCGGGCATGATGCCGATTTTGCACTCATCCGGCGTCATGATGCCGGGGCAGTTGGGACCAAGAAGCCGCGAGTTGGAGCGCGCCAGGCGGGCTTTAACACCCACCATATCGTTCACCGGAATGCCTTCGGTGATGCAGGTGATGAACGGGATGTCGGCATCAATCGCTTCGGTGATCGCAGCGGCAGCGCCTGCTGGCGGCACATAAACAACCGAGGCGTTGGCGCCGGTGGCTTCCTTGGCTTCAGCAACAGTGGCGTAGATCGGCAGTTCTTTGCCTGATGCTGGGCCAGCGCCTTCGCCAGCGGTCCAATTGGTGCCGCCCTTTTTGGGGTGGATACCAGCAACCATTTGCGTGCCGTGATAGGCCAACGCCTGCTCGGTGTGGAACGTGCCAGTTTTGCCGGTCAGGCCCTGCACGATGATCTTGGTGTTCTTGTCGACAATGATGGACATAGAGAGACTTCCTTAGAGGAGATCGGGGTGCAGCGACGGTTTAGCCGACGGCTTTCACGATTTTTTGCGCGGCGTCGTCGAGATCATCTGCGGCGATGACGTTAAGGCCGGAGGTGTTGATGATGGCCTTGCCCTCTTCAACCTTGGTGCCTTCCAAGCGTACGACCAGCGGCACTTGCAGGCCGACATCTTTGACCGCCTGCACGACACCCTCGGCGATCACATCGCAGCGCATGATGCCGCCGAAGATGTTGACCAAAATGCCCTTCACATTGGGATCAGCGGTGATGATCTTGAACGCCGCCGTCACTTTCTCAGTCGTGGCGCCGCCACCAACATCGAGGAAGTTGGCTGGCTCTTTGCCGTAGAGCTTGATGATGTCCATGGTTGCCATGGCAAGGCCCGCGCCGTTGACCATGCAGCCGATATCACCATCCAGCGCGACATAGGCGAGATCGTATTTTGACGCTTCAATTTCTTTCTCGTCTTCCTCGGTTTTGTCACGCAGCTCCATCACGTCGGGGTGGCGGAAAAGCGCGTTGCCGTCGAAGGACACCTTGGCATCAAGCACCCGCAGATGACCGTCTTTCATGACGATCAGCGGGTTGATCTCCAGCAGGCTCATGTCTTTTTCGGTGAAGGCTTTGTAGAGGATCGGGAACAGCGATTTGCCGTCCTCAGCAGCGGCGCCTGTCAGCTCAAAGGCGGCGTTTAGCTTGGCAACCGTCGCAGCATCCACACCGGCTTCCACGTCCACATCGATGGTGTGGATTTTTTCCGGTGTTTCTTCGGCGACCGCTTCAATGTCCATGCCGCCCTCGGTGGAGGCGACAAAGGAGACTTTGCCGGTCTCGCGGTTGACCAGGATGGAGCAGTAAAGCTCGCTCTCAATGTCTGCTCCGTCTTCCAGATACAGCCGGTTGACTTGCTTGCCGGCTGGGCCGGTTTGTTTGGTGACCAGCGTGTTGCCGAGCATCTCGTCAACATGGGCAAGCGCTTCGTCTTTGGAGAAGGCAAGGCGCACGCCGCCTTTGGCGTCTGGGCCAAGCTCTTTGAACTTGCCCTTGCCGCGACCGCCAGCATGGATCTGGCTTTTCACCACCCAGACCGATCCGCCCAGCTTGTCAGCGGCGGCAGGTGCGTCGGAGGCATCAAGCAGCGGGATGCCGTCGGCAACGGGAGCGCCAAAACTCTTCAGGAGGGCCTTGGCCTGATATTCATGGATGTTCATGTCATATCCTAGGTTGGACGCGTGCCATTGGGTGGAACGTCAGTTCAAGAGGAACGGGAAAAAGCCAGCCTGACGGCCAACAAGGTTTTGGAAAGGCGCTGGGCCAGTGACTGGACACGCGCAAGCGCCACGGTGCGAAACCATGGCGCTGCGGGAGGTGTTCAAGCTTTGAGGTGATGGCATGCGCGCCGTCCCTTTGAGGCCTTGGTGCCCGTCTTGCCTAGGCCAGCGAAGCGTCGATGCCCTTACAAGCATCCATCAGGCCTTTGACCGAGTTCACCGACTTATCGAACTCTTCACGCTCGGCGATGTCGAGGTCGATTTCGATGACCTTCTCAACACCGTTTTCACCGATGATGGTGGGCACGCCGACATACATGTCATCCAGGCCGTACTCGCCCTTCAATGCAGCGGCGCACGGCAGGACGCGTTTTTTGTCTTTCAGATAGCTCTCGGCCATCATGATCGCCGAGGCTGCCGGGGCGTAGAAGGCCGAGCCTGTTTTCAACAGACCAACAATCTCCGCGCCGCCGTCACGGGTGCGTTGAACGATCTGGTCAAGCTTGTCTTGGCTCATCCAGCCCATGGAGACGACATCGTCCAGGCAGATACCGCCAACTGAGGAGTAGCGTGTGAGAGGCACCATGGTGTCGCCGTGGCCGCCGAGCACGAAGGCATTCACGTCTTCGACGGACACATCCAGCTCTTCAGCGATGAAGTAGCGGAACCGCGCAGAGTCCAAAACGCCGGCCATGCCGCAAACCTTATTGCGGGGCAGGCCGGAGAATTTTTGCAGCGCCCACACCATGGCATCCAATGGGTTGGTGATGCAGATGACGAAAGCGCCCGGCGCATATTTCGCGATACCGGCGCCAACCTGCTGCATAACCTTCAAATTGATCCCAAGCAGATCATCGCGGCTCATGCCCGGCTTACGAGGCACGCCTGCGGTAACGATGCAAACGTCGGCGCCTTCAATCGCTTCATAGCCCGTTGTGCCGGAAAGCTTGGCATCGAACCCATCGACCGGTGAGCTTTCAGCAATGTCCAGCGCTTTGCCTTGGGGGATGCCATCGGCGATGTCGAACATCACGATGTCGCCAAGTTCTTTCAGACCCGCCAAATGGGCCAGCGTTCCGCCAATTTGACCAGAACCGATCAATGCAAGTTTCTTGCGAGCCATTCATTCCCCCTGGGACGCTTGCCCCGTTAGGACGCCGGTGCTTTCAATCGCTTAAGAAAGCCAGCGTCTGGCGCTGTCTGCGCGCCACTGATTCGTAGGTGACGTTAAGGTAATATGCCTGTTTGCCGTCTTTTGGGTGGTATACTCAAGATTCCGTCAAAGCAAGTTGGGCAAACGCATAAGGGTGGTTTCTTTTCAAAGCCTTACGTATACGTAAGCTATTTTGTGCCGTTTGATCGGCTTTACGCTGCCATGGCGCGGCGTGGAGCGCGCAGATAGTCCTCCGATCGCATGTCGATAAGACGTGAGGCGGTGCGGTCAAAGGCAAAGGCCTCATTGCCGCTTGTCGCCGTGTAAAGTTCATGGGCTTCAGCATCGGCGGACGCGATCAGTTTGGTGCGGGTATCGTACATCGCATCGATCAGCGTGATGAAGCGTTTGGCCTCATTGCGCTTCTCGGCGCTCATGCGCGGGATACCGTCGATCATCAATGTATGAAAGTGGTTGCACAGCGCCAAATAATCTTCCGCGCCCAGGGGCTGCGCGCACAGCTCATCAAAGGTAAAGCGGGCCACGCCATGCGCTTGGTGACGCACGTCTAAGTCGCGACCCTTCACCCGAACGCTGTAGGTCTCACCATCATGATGGTTGGTCAGGCGGCCCCATGCCTCGTCCATGGCATGGTCCGAAACAGGGCCAAGCGGATTGTGCCACGTGGGCGCGGCGCCCAGCTTGTCGATGCGATAGTCCTTGTCAGCATCCAGTTCAAAAATATCGACATGGCGGTGCAGCATCTCGACGAACGGCATGAACAGCGCGCGGTTGAGGCCATCCTTGTAGAGCTCAGAGGGAATGACGTTCGATGTTGCGACTAGGATCACGCCCCGCTGGAAAAGCTGGGTGAAAAGCCGCCCCAGAATCATAGCATCGGCGATATCAACCACGTGAAACTCATCAAAGCAGATGAGCATCGATTCATTGGCGATGGCTTGTGCCACCGGCGGGATGGGATCGTCTTGTTTGGTGGTGCCTGCCTTCAAAGCCTGACGGTGGGCGTGAATACGCTCATGCACATCAGCCATGAAGGTGTGGAAGTGGGCACGGCGCTTGCGTTTGATAGCGGCGACATCGAAGAACAAATCCATCAACATCGTCTTGCCGCGACCGACCCCGCCCCAAAGATAGAGCCCTTTGATCGGTGGAGCAGCAGCTTTGCGCTTGGCGAACAGCCAACCAAGTGCGCTTGATTTGCGGGCAAGGCGAAGCTCGGCAAGCTCAGCGTTCAGCTGATCGAGCGTTTTGGCGGCCTTGCGCTGAACCGGGTCTTCATTGAGTTCTTTGGTAAGGATCAGTGCATTGTAGCGCTCTTCCACCCGCAAATGCGCAGGCAGAAGCGGGGCGGCTGGCTTTGGTTCGGAGAGACGAGACGAAGCCAAAGGGTCGGCCCCTATCGGAAGAGCGTTAGCGCGTCGCCGGAATCCATCTGCCCGGCATAGCGGGTTGGCCCGGTGCGATACAATCGACCAATCGGAGCGCCTTCGGTGTCGCGCAAGAGAACTTGCTGGCCCTCAATCGACCAGGCGGTCAAACCCGCCATTTGCACATCGGCGCAGTTGCGGGTGGATGCTCGGTAGCCGCCTTGCCATGTGGTCAGGGACAGGTTGATGGAGCATGTGGCGACCGGCGTTGCAGCAGACCAGGCGCCAATCAGATCATCCTCGGTCACATCTGTCGCACCGCCTGGCGGTTGGGGCAGGGGCGCGGGTTCAAGCGCTGCGGTATCGAACGCGCCATCGACGCGTGCATCCGTGCCTGTGCCAGCGACATCATCCAGATTTTGGCTTTCGATAGTTGGCTCTTGGCCAAAGGTGATCGGTTGGGGCAGGCTGTTGGCGGTGACCGTGGTGGTGGGCACGGGTGGCAAGGGGCGCAGCTGATTGCCACCGCCCATGCATCCGGCAAGAAACAGGGCGGATGCGCAGGTAACAGCGAGCGGCCCCAGAAACGTTTTGGCTCGGCCAGATGAAGCCCTCTGTGATGCGCTTGCGCGCGCGTTGAAAGCCATGAATGTTCTTCCCGTGCCATTGCATGCAAATCGTGATCCGATTGGACCCGACTCGCATTGTATAGCCAAGGGATTAAGGTGTGCACAACACACCATGTGACCAAGGCTTTCTGGCAGGCTTACGACCTCAGACGACCGAAAAGTTCCGGCCATCTTGAAGTCTGGCGCGTCCCAGTTGACCTGCCCTAGGCGGAGTTGGCCAAGGGATTGTCGGCCACGGCGTCCATGGCGGTCAGCTCTTCCACCAGCGCTTTGACAGGCGGGCGAAGCTCATCAGCCAAACGCAGATAGTCCACATAGCGTGTGCCGGGTGCATCGTCTTTGTCGCTGATGCTTGGTGGCGTGACATCCCATGTGCGCACGTCAATTGTGTCGCCAAGCGCCAGTTTTTTGGCGGCAGGAAGCTTTGCACCAAGCATAATCACGTGGTCGATTCGCGGTGCGCCGGCGAAGGCGTAGAGCGCCAGCGGTTTTAGCGACAGGCCATTGGTGTCGAGCTTCAGGCGTTGCATTGCGCGCAGCATCACAGGGTCGGACTGGGCTGCATCGCTGGTGGTTGCCGAGTAGACGCGCAAAGGCATGGGGCCGGCGGCGCTGCGCGCGCAATCCAGCGCTAACGCCTCTGCCAACATGCCCAAGCCAACGCCTTCTGCGCCGACAAACAAAACACTGCGATCAAACATCGTTCGCCCTTGTGGTACCGTTTTCAAGTCAGGATTGGCGCACTTGGATGGGCGTGTTTGCCCACGAATCAAGTGTCTGATTTTGCCGCCCCAGACGCTTTTGATGAGCGGGAGATAGGTCCCAATCTCAACAAAAGTATGACGAGAGCGATACCGGTTTCTGCTTAGTCCTGCAAGGTGCCGACAAGGGAGGCCACAGTTGCTTCGTCTTCCAGCTGCATGGCGGCTGCCACTAACGCTACGGCGCGAGGGTGCAACGGAATGTCACCGTCTGGAATGGCAATCGAGACCACACCATCGGCACTGACGCTCACGCAAACTTGGTCCGCGGGCACATGGGTGCCATCGGCGCTTGTTGCGGTGATCAGCCGAATGGGCTTGTCGGTTTTGGGTGTCTCATCTGCCATGGTTTTACCGTCTCACGGGTCGCGCGAGGGTGCAAGCAAGAGCCCAAAGCATACCTAACGCTGAAAGCATGCCTAATGCCAAAGGCTAGGTAGGCTAATGGTTCACCCCTGCATACGCATCCTCACCCCAGCGCCGTTCCACAGTGCTGTCGCGGCGGCAGGACGCGCGGTAGAACTGGTAGCGCAGCGGGTTCTCCCGATAGTAGTTCTGGTGATAATCCTCGGCTGGCCAGAAGCGCGGTGCGTCGAGGATTTCGGTGGCCACCGTTTCACCCAATGCATCAGATGCGTTTGCGGCAGCAACCTCAGCAACAGCGCGCTGATCCTCATTCAGCACATAAATGGCGGTGGTGTAGGAATGCCCTCGGTCGCAGAACTGGCCGCCGCCATCGAGCGGATCGACGGTGCGGAAGAAGCTGTGGGCAAGTTCCTCGTAGGTCACGACTGACGGGTCAAAGGTGATCTCCACCGCCTCGCGATCACCAGCGCCGACATGGGTTTGATAGGTGGGGTTGTCGAGCCGCCCACCGATGTAACCGGATGTCGTTTCCAGTACGCCTTCCACATGGTCGAAGTCTTTTTCGACGCACCAGAAACAGCCACCGGCAAAGATCGCGGTTTGCGTTGCGGTGATGCCATTGCCGGCCAGCTCGGGGGTTGGCGAGGACTGGCTGTTTGCGGTGGATGCAACAGCCAGCCCGGCAAGGGCGGCCAGTGACAGGCCAAGTGTGCTGCGGCGGGAGAGAAGGGCCATGATCGGTCTCCAAGATAATTTTGGTGATCGCTATATGATCCTTAAACGCCCGCCGCGCCAATCGCGTTTGATCACGGCTGCGTTAGCGGCTCGTCAGGCCGACTCGTCGGGCAGGTTTGGCGGGGCGCTCTTCTGGCCGCGGCCGGACCAGTCGATCTTTTGGGTGGTGAACATGGTCACGGCCAACACGCCGAAGGCGAAGATGGACCCTGCCAGTAACGCATAGTCTTCCAGCCGCAGGAACAGGTAGAGCACGCCGAAAATGCTGGCGATGAGTGCGACAACCAGCGCGCCATACTTTTTACTTTCCAGCGAGCGTGCGCAGTAGGTGCCGATCAGCAGCGCTGTGGCTGTGCCTGCAATCAGATAGGCGATGAGGAAGCCCAAATGCTCCGCCAGTGAGAGCAGCAGGATGTAAAACAGCACCAGCGCCAGACCGACAAAAACATATTGCACGACATGCACGCGCTTGGCAGTGCGTACCTCAATCACGAAGACGGATAGAAACACGACACCGATGAACAGGATGGCGTATTTCAGCGCCCTGTCGACAAGTGCGTAGTAATCCACCGGCTGGAAAAAGCGCACGCCGAACGCATCCTGGTTGAGCTGGCTGAGATAGTTGTTGCTGCCCAACGTGAAGGCGAGCGGCACGGCGCGGGCCAGATGTGGCACTTGCCATTGGGCAGAAAAGCCGACCTCCGGATTGATGGTGCTGGCTTCTGGTAGTGCCGCGCCGGTGAAGGAAGGATGCGGCCAGTTGCTGACGATGGAGGCGGTGGTGTCGCGCGCCGCCGGGGCGATGAACAGGGAATCAGACCCATTGAGCGCCAGATCAATCCGGAAAGCAAAGCTGCGCGGGTTCACCAGAAACAGGTTCGGCACGTGTATGCCGGTGAGGTTGCCGCCTGATCCGCGCGGCGACGCATAATTGGATTCATCGCGCACCGTGCCTGCGAGGCCCAGGCTTGGCTCAAAAGCGCGGGTTTCCCCGTCCATCTGCAAAGTCACCGCGTTGCGGATTGCGCGGACCGATGAAATGCCCAGCGACAGCCGCGCGTCTGACCAGCGAAACCTGGCATCGGCCGGCGCGACGGCACTGCCGGTGGGTTCGGCAAAGCTGCCTTCAAAGGTTATGTCTGAGCCATAAACGGTGACATCGAAAATGCCGCGTGAGCGCACTTCGGTCGTGGCATCGGCGGTGATGGTGAGGTCATCGGGCAGAAACACCGCCTCGCTGCGAACTGTGACCGTGGTTTCCTTATCATCGACGATGCGGGTCTCGTCGACCTCGTAGGGCACGGTGATGAACGGGCCGATCAGCCGCTGCGATCCACCCCAGGTTTGGGCGATTTCGCGGGCCACGTCGCGGGCGCGGTCCTCGCGCTCGGAGACCAGCAGCCAGATCAGCGAGGACGGTATGAGCAGCAGCAGGCAGAGCACGCCGAGGGTGAAAAACTTGAAGCCGGGCGAGCGCATGAAGCGCCCCGATGCATCAACGAAGGTGGTTGCCATGAAAAATGTCGCCTAGAAAATGCGCGCTTATGTGCTGCGCGTGCGCCCCGGCGACGAGGGCTAGAGACCAATTGTGGCAGAGGTTGGCGTTACGTGAGGTGACACTTGGGAGAGGTTGGGGCGACATGCGGTCGGGCTGAAGGCCCGGAGCGGGCCGCCACCAAGCGCATGCGGTCGGGCTGAAGGCCCGGAGCAACGAGGAATGTTGATTGTTCCATAGGAGGCGTGTGGTCGTTCCGTAGCAACGGAACAAGCCTCCAAAGAAAGATGGGAACGCGGGGTGCCGTGAAGCATCGCAGAAGATTGGTAGTGAGGTTCGATGCCGCAAGGCACCCCGCGTGAAGCGTTTTTGGGCGTATCGATCATGCGCTCTGGGTGCCAAGCTATCGTTCCACCCATGCGCGACGCACCAAGCAAGCAGATTTTCGCCTGTCTTGCCGACGCCGCGCGTACCTACACTGACAGGCCAACGCGTGTTCGGTTCTGCCCCCATGATGCGGTTGGGCCTCTGTAAAGCGTGCCTGTCACACTTAGGAAGAAGCCTAGGGCGACAAGGACAGCACGCTTTCCAAGGGACGCAGAGCAACTTTGCTCGCCGCTCGTGAGTGCGGACCACACCGATGGGCGCTTCACCCCTCCACCGGCCTGGGCACGACCCCAAGCTTCCCATGGTAAGTGATGGAAGGTGAGCCGATCATGGGGGAGGAATGAAGGGCGGGGATAAGGGTACAAGTTTTCCTCATTCTAAAACGTCATCCCTGTGCGTGTCACACGGATCCATGCCTGAGGCTTATCGGCATACATTGAGGTTGTGGCGCGTTCATCGGAATGGATCCCGGCTCACGCGCGCGGCGCGGCGACCGGGATGACGACAGACAGAGGGGACGCTGATCGCGAGGGATTCAAATAGGGTATCGATCAATAGTGGGAGATGACGTACATGTGTTTGTCACTATGATCGTGGATCATCCGGATTGATGGAGATTGATATGACACCAAAACGGACCACACTCCGTAAAATGGCGTTTATTGCTGGGGTGCTGTTGGCAACACCGGCCCTGTTAGCAACACAGTCTTGGGCGGCGGCTTGCATCACCAACCAAGGGCAGTTTGAAGCCTATAAACAGCAGCTCGCGCAACAGGCGGCCTCATTCGGCGTTGGGCAGAGCGGTATGCAGGCGCTGCAGCAGGCGCGGCTTTCAGGCATCACATGGCGGTTTGAATCAAACCCATCCTCACAATCCGGTACGCGCCATCGCAGTCCTGAACAGTTTTTGACCAGCCGGTTTTCGAGCGTGAGTTCCTTTGTTTCTGGCGCCGGACGAAGGCTGCAAGAGAGCGCTGGGTTTTTCCAGGCCATTGAACAGCGCTACGGCGTGCCCGGCTCAATCCTGGTGGCGATCTGGGGTTATGAGACCAGCTGGGGCGGCTATACGGGCGACACACCCATCGTTTCCGGCGCTGTAACCTTGGCATCCTATTGCCGTCGTCATCCACGCTTTGAAGATGATGCAATCGCGGCCCTGCAACTTGTCGATCAAGGGCTCATTTCCGGCAACAGCCGCGGCGGCCCCTCTGGTGAACTGGGGGCACATGCAGTTTTTGGCCGGCAATTGGGTCCGGTTTGCCGTGGATGGCAGTGGCGATGGCCGGGCTGACCCCAACAATTCGGCAGACGCGCTTGCAACCGCAGCGAACATGCTGCGCAGCAATGGTTGGCAGGCTGGCGGTTCTTTTGCTGAAGGGTCGGCCAATTTCCGTGTTCTGTCGGCGTGGAACGACAGCGGCAATTATCAGCGCGCCATCGCGTACGCTGCCGGTTTGATTGGCCAGTAGGCGAGCAACTATCCACGCTGCCAAGCGTCATCCCGGCCGTCACGCCGTGCGTGTGAGCCGGGACCCATGCCTGAGGCTTATCAGCTTCCATTGCGGTTGTGGAAAATTCATCGGAATGGATCCCCGCTACAAGGGCGAGGATGACGGCTGAGGTTGGGCTTGAGGGCGGGTGACCTGCTTTTCCGGTTGGCCTCCATAGCCTGCATCACTCCCAAGGCGTCATCCCCGGGCTTGACCCGGGGATCCAGCCTTTTTTTCTTGTATTTTCTGCCAGTCAACTATCGCCTAGAACACAACATGTGCCCTTCACGAGAAACGGTGATATGCCACGCAGGCTTCTAACCAAGGCGTTTGTTGACGATCTTGCCGCGCCAAAATCGGGGGAGGTTTGGATTGCGGATACGGCCTTGCGGGGATTTGGCCTGCGGTGCTGGAGGAACAAGAAAAGCTCCGGCGCCGCATTTGGCATTCGCAAGGTCGACAAGGATGGTCGGCCAGTGCGCAAAACGTTTGATCCATGGCGAGATGTCTGGAACGTTTCTTGGAAGCTCAGAACGGGGCAGATCACATATAGCAGTGGCGGCACTTTTTCTCTTTCGTCTTTTCTTAAAGATGCGCGCAGATGGGCCAAGCATGAGCTTGATCTGTTATCTGGTCGGGAGGCGACTGACGAAGAGCGCGCTGCGTCCGAAGAATTGAGGCATCAATTTCAGGAGCAAACTGGACCATACCTGAACAGTTGCGAACTGGGCCATTTGGTAGAGCTGATAGTCTCGCGCTCCGCTGCAAGGGGATGGACACAGGTTTACACGGATCGGCTCGTCCATGCGTTTAATTTGTTCGACCCGAGCGACAAAATCCGAAAGCTAACGCCATTGGAGTTGAGCGACGGACGACTGGCAGACTTGATTGAGGATTCGGGGCTGACACCGGGAAATGCCCGATTGCTCCGTTCTTTGCTCAACGCCGTGTTTCAAAACGTTGACGACCTAGGCGGCGTGTCGATGTACAGCGTGATGCCGCGTCAACCCTTGCGGCTACAGAGTACATCGAGAGAAATCGAAACTTTTTTTGCCGAACTGAGACCAAGTGACTTGGATGACTTGCTGGCATGCATTCGCGCGCTGGACCATGGCTGGCGTAGCCAGTGTTGCCTTGAATTGTGCATCCATTTTCCAATGCCAGTGCAACGCATCATGCAAGGTCGCTGGTTGAGGATTGTTGACGTGTGGTGGGTACCCTACACCCCCGAGGAACGGGATAGTTGGGATTGGCGAACCGCGAGAATAAATCGATCCGAATTTGAGTGCTTGAAAACTGCTCACGAGAGTGCGCTGGAAGAGGGCATTGCTTCTGATTTCTGGTTTCCAAAAAAAACAGACCCAAGCCGGCCTATCTCCAACCTTGATCGTGCTTGGCATGCTGTCCTGAAACGGATGGATTGGCCGCCGATCACGTTGAGCTACACAGCTAAAAAACTCCACCGACGTTTACCGTTTCGCAGAGGAGCTTGGTGGGGGGATCAACGCAAGTTCGAGCGAGAGCGTGACGAGATGATCAAGGAAATGGCAACTTGGGACCGCACGACTATTACCGATCGTGAGCGCGAGTGATGCCGTTTGGATTCTTATGTACTCTGACGCATCGCTGAGCGTAGAAAAATATGGCAGTAATGTCCAGGATGTCCCAAGTTTACACTGAACATCACAGATAACTAATTCATAACAAACCGGTTCATTAGATAGAGCACCAGATTTCTGCGATTTTCATCAGTTGTGGACCTCTACCCTAAGCGCAATATAGGAGCTTGATGTGTAGCTTTTCAATTGTGGGCTGTTGTCCAGGACGCCCACCCTTCAGAGCCCAAGCTTGTTGATGGGGAGGTTACCAGCGACATTCGAGTCTGCACTGCGATTTCCATCGCTTGTTTAAGTGGATGTTGGATGTCACCAAACAAGCGATGTCGATGCACATCAAATATGGCTAGATTGTCCAATACTTGGAAAATTTGGATCATAAGCCATTGAAATTGCAGTTAGACCGACGGTCTACTGCGATTTTCACCAGTTGCTGGGCTTCCATCCAGCATCATAACTAGTGGTGTGGACGCACACCTTTGTGGCGAGTTTGTCCAAAGCTTAGCACATTGCTGACGGCTAGATTGTCTAGGGGCTTGAAAATATGGGAGAAATACCTGAGACCCCCTCGTTGTTGCGATTTTCAGCGCTTGGATAATCAGCTTGGCTTTGCCACACGAGTAACTGAAGAACGGCCGTTCCTCTTCTTGAAACGAATGAGAGGATCACACATGAAACATCTATCGACTGCTGAAATCGCGATCATCAAAGCGCGCATTAAGCGCGGCGATCGCTATCACGAAATTGCGGCTGACTATCGCATCAACCAAGGTCGGCTTTCTGATCTGAAGTACGGTCGGATTTTTCCCGAGGTGAAACCTGCGCCATTAAAGCAGCTATAAATCAAAAGGCCGCCCGCTTTGCGGGCGGTCTGATCTGCTTTGTGCTGGATAGCTGGATCAAGTCCGGCCATGACGGCTGAGAAACGCAAAGCCCCGGAATGCTTTGCATATCCGGGGCCTCGATGATCATTCGGCTCTAGGCCCCGGATCACCCGCTCGCGCGATGTCCGGGGCTTGGTGTAGGTGAGTTCTAAACCCGTCGTTCCACCATCATCTTTTTAATCTCAGCAATCGCCTTGGCTGGGTTCAGGCCTTTGGGGCAGGCCTGCGCGCAGTTCATGATGGTGTGGCAGCGGTAAAGCCGGAACGGGTCTTCCAGATTGTCCAGCCGCTTGCCGGTTTCCTCATCGCGGCTGTCAATCAACCAACGATAGGCTTGCAGAAGAACCGCTGGGCCGAGATAGCGGTCGCCGTTCCACCAGTAGCTGGGGCAGGAGGTTGAGCAGCAGGCGCAGAGAATGCACTCGTAAAGCCCATCCAGTTTGGCGCGGTCGTTATGGCTCTGCTTCCACTCACCCTGGGGCTGCGGCGTTGCCGTTTGCAACCACGGCTCGATGCTTGCGTGCTGGGCATAAAAATTCGACAGATCCGGCACCAAATCCTTGATCACCTGCATGTGCGGCAGGGGGTAAATCTTCACCGCGCCGGCGCGCACCTCGTCCATGCCCTTGGTGCAAGCAAGGGTGTTGGTGCCATCGATGTTCATCGCGCACGATCCGCAAATGCCCTCGCGGCACGAACGGCGGAAGGTGAGCGTTGGATCGACATTGTTTTTGATCCAGATAAGCGCGTCCAGCACCATCGGCCCGCAATCGTCCATGTCGACATAATAGGTGTCGATGGCCGGGTTGGCGTCATCATCCGGGCTCCAGCGATAGATGCGGAAGGCGCGCACGTTGGTGGCGCCCTCAGGCTTGGGCCAGGTTTTGCCCTCGCTCATCTGCGAGTTTTTCGGAAGCGTCAGTTGAACCATTCTAGTGTCCGTTCTTGGCTCTCTTAAAAGGTTAGCCCAGTGCTTATTCTCGTTCCCGCTCCGGACCGTTGGTCCGATCGCTTGGTCACGTACATTGCACGGCAGCGTTGACCATTTGGTTTTGCACCAGCTGTGCATCCTCGTTGGTGAAGGTGCCGCGCAGCTCGTCGATCAGGGTTTCGTCTTCGGTCATGATCGCCACCAGAAAGGTCTGCTGATCATCGGTGAGTGTGGCGATGGCATCCTCTTCGATGCAGGCGCAGATGGTCTGCGTTTCGTCCATGGCCTGCATGCACGCCGCGGTGATCTCACCGCTCATGGGTTGGGCGAGGGCGGGAGCCACGAAGGCGATGAGGGCAAGTGAGAGCAATGTTCGCATCATTTTCCTCTCGTTTTGCGCCGTTCGTTCCGAACGACCGCTCAACGAGTTAGTACACCCGTGCCTTGGGCTCGATATAGGCGATGTCGTTGGACATGGTGTAGGTGTGAACCGGGCGGTCATCCAGTTTCACCGTCTTCTCGTCCACATCCACAAATGCCAGCGTGTGCTTCATCCAGTCCTTGTCGTCGCGCTCAGAGAAATCCTCGCGAGCGTGAGCGCCACGGCTTTCTTTGCGGTTGGCCGCCGATTCCACCGTCACGACGGCCTGGGAGATGAGATTCTCGTACTCGAGAGTCTCGATGAGATCGGTGTTCCAGATCAGCGAGCGGTCGGTGGTTTTGATGTCATCCGACGATGCCCAGGTGGCGTTGATCAGTTTCACGCCTTCATCCAGCACGTCTCCGGTGCGGAACACCGCGCAGTTGTTCTGCATCACGCGCTGCATTTCCAGCCGAAGATCGGCGGTCGAACGCGAGCCATTGGCGTAGCGCGCTGCATCCAGACGCGAGAGCGACATCTCAGCGCTGTCGGCGGGCAGTTCGGGGTGTTTCTCACCGCCCGACAGCTGTTCAGCGCAGCGTGCACCAGCTGCGCGGCCAAACACCACCAGGTCGATGAGGGAGTTTGAACCCAAGCGGTTGGCGCCATGCACCGACACGCAGGCCGCTTCTCCGATGGCCATCAGGCCAGGCACAACCGTATCGGCATCACCGCCCACTTTGGTCAGCACCTCGCCGTGATAGTTGGTGGGAATGCCGCCCATATTGTAGTGCACCGTCGGCAGAACCGGGATTGGTTCTTTGGTCACGTCCACACCTGCAAAGATGCGTGCGGATTCAGAAATGCCCGGCAAACGTTCGTGCAGAATGTCCGGGTCCAAATGGTCCAGATGCAGGAAGATATGATCGCCGTTTTTGCCGACGCCGCGCCCCTCGCGGATTTCCATGGTCATGGAGCGAGAAACAACATCACGTGATGCCAAGTCTTTGGCAGACGGCGCATAACGCTCCATAAAGCGCTCGCCTTCGGAGTTGACGATGTATCCGCCTTCGCCACGCGCCCCTTCGGTGATCAAGCAGCCCGCGCCGTAAATGCCGGTGGGGTGGAACTGCACGAACTCCATGTCCTGCAAGGGCAGACCAGCGCGCAGCACCATCGCGTTGCCGTCACCTGTGCAGGTGTGAGCGCTGGTGGCTGAGAAATAAGCGCGGCCATAGCCGCCGGTGGCGAGTACAGTTTTGTGGGCGCGGAAGCGATGGATCGAGCCATCTTCCATGTTCATCGCGACAACGCCGCGGCAGGCGCCTTCGTCCATGATGAGATCGATGGCGAAATATTCGATGAAGAACTCAGATGAGTTGCGAAGCGCCTGGCCATAGAGCGTGTGCAAGATGGCGTGGCCGGTGCGGTCGGCAGCAGCGCATGTGCGCTGGGCAGCGGGGCCCTCACCATATTGGGTGGTCATGCCGCCGAACGGGCGCTGATAGATTTTGCCCTCTTCAGTACGCGAAAACGGCACGCCCCAATGTTCCAGCTCATAGACCGCTTCAGGCGCGTTCTTGCAGAGATACTCAATGGCATCCTGGTCGCCCAGCCAGTCAGACCCCTTCACGGTATCGTACATGTGCCAGCGCCAATCATCCTGGCCCATATTGCCAAGTGAGGCGGAGATGCCCCCCTGCGCCGCAACCGTATGCGAGCGCGTTGGGAAAACTTTGGAAATGCAAGCGACTTTCAAGCCCGCCTGGGCCGCGCCAACAACAGCGCGAAGCCCTGCGCCGCCTGCACCAACCACCACCACATCATAGGTGTGATCGGTGATGGGATACGCCGAACCGTTGGTTGCAGGTGCCGATGAAGTGTCCGTTGACGCCATGAAGCGTTAGCCTCCGAAGCTCATTTTCAAGATCGCGTAGATGGATGCCGCCGCGATCACGATGGTGAAAAAGGTGTTGGCGAGAAGCGCCAGAATTTTGGTGCCTTCGTGGGGCACATAGTCTTCGATGATCACTTGCATACCCAAGCGCATGTGAATGGCGCCGGAAATGATGACGAGCAACATGATGATCGCCACCAGCGGTGAGCCCATGATGGCCACGAACGTCGCGTGGCTTGCATCCTGCAGGCCGATCACCATGACAACGAAAAACAAAAGCAGAGGCACATTGGCCAATGCTGTGACGCGCTGGCGAAAGAAATGGTCAGTGCCTTCCTTGGCTGAACCAAGGCCGCGAACGCGGGAGAGGGGGGTGCGCATATCGCTCATGGTTCGTCTCCTAGCGTACGGCGTAGCCGATGATCCAAAGGATCAGCGTCAAAGAAAGAGACCCTGCCAGCGTGGCACGCGTCAGCCAGTTGCGGCCCACTTCATCCAAGCCACGGCCGGTGTCCCAAATGAAATGGCGCATGCCGCCAAGCATGTGGTGCAGCAACGCCCAGGTGAAGCCGAACAGGATGAGGCGCCCGAAGATGGAGCCGAAAAGGTCCATCGCCGTGTTGTAGCTTTCAACGCCTGAGGCTCCGGCCAGTAGCCAATAGACCATCAGGATCGTGCCTACATAAAGCGCCGTGCCGGTGATACGATGCATGATCGACATCATCATCGTGAACAGCGGTCGGTAGACCTGCAGGTGTGGGGAAAGTGGCCGATTGGCCCGCGTGTCAGTGTTTGCCATGGCGCGTTGACGTCAAACCTGTTGGTGGTTGCTTGGAACCTGTTGATTGAAGCCCAGCGCTGTTGGCCCCCGATGGCTCAGCGCGTAGCATGACAATTCTTACGAATTGCAGAATGGGTTGTAGCGCCGATCCCTGAGTCGGTCGAGCCGACCAAGGTCGAAACTGGGCGGGGTTTTTCGTCGCGTGTGAATTACGTTTACGTAAGCGTAAATATTTCATGTGCGCTTGGCACTTTGCTTGGCGGTGGCTGCCGTTGCGTCCGCGAGTGCCACTTCGCCAATCTCTGTCTTGCCAAGCGTTGTGCCACCTCGGTATGGCTCAAGCCAGTCTGCGCAAAAAGGAACTGCAATGCCTAGCATAGACGATGCCATTTTGATGGCGCGCTACAATCATTGGCAGAACGAAAGCCTGGTGGCCGCGGCCAGTGCACTGAGCCCCTCAGAACGTCAGATGGAGCGCGGTGCGTTCTTCGGTGGTATCGAGAAAACTTTCTCGCACTTGCTCTGGGGAGATAGGACTTGGCTCAGCCGGTTTACCGGATCGCCCTTGCCCCAAGGTGGCATCCCGCAGTCGACCGATTTGATAACCGACTGGGAAACGTTTTGTGACGAGCGGGCTGCGCTTGATCAACGCATTCTCGCCTGGGCACGCGCCCTTACGCCAGAGTGGATGGCTGGCGAGATGACCTGGTTTTCCGGTGCCTTGGAGCGTGAGGTTTCAAAACCTAAGCAGACGCTTGTGCTGCACTTCTTCAATCACCAGACACATCATCGTGGGCAAATCCATGCCATGCTTACCTCCGCTGGTGCGCGGCCAGGTGCCACTGATTTGCCGTTCATGCCCGAGACCTTTGGCCAGCCCTGATTGGCGCGGCTGAGATTGCTTCTGTGCACTTTTCGAGTTTTCTGCAGGAGCCCCCGTGATCGATATCGCCGCCTATGGCGTGATGTTTGCCTCTGCCTTGTTGGCGGCAACCCTTTTGCCTGCTCAATCAGAACTGGTGTTGATCGGGTTCCTCACCGCTGGTGAGCACTCGGTCGTTGGTATGTTGGTTGTTGCAAGCATCGGCAATGTGCTCGGTTCTGTGGTGAATTATTATCTTGGGATCGGCATACAAAGCTTTGGCGATAGGCGCTGGTTTCCAGCCAATGAGCTACAATTGGCGCGAGCGCGCGGCTTCTATCATCGCTGGGGACGATGGTCCTTGTTGCTCGCGTGGATGCCTATCATTGGTGATCCGTTGACTGTGATTGCCGGTGTTATGCGCGAGCCGCTGTGGAGTTTTCTGGCGTTGGTGACAGCCTCGAAAGTTGGCCGTTATCTGGCGCTGGCGGCCATCACACTGCAGGTCGTGTGATGTGCCTGGAATTGTTTGCTAAGTTGCCATCATTCATCCTAAAGGTTGACTGATGAGCTTCCTTGGAGTTATTCATCCATATGGTTGAACGAACCACATCAAACGCACTCAGCGATATTCTCAAAGCGGCGAGCGATCCGACGCGCCGGTCCATCCTGACGCTTTTGGCGCAGAATGGTCCCATGCGGGTCACCGATATTCATCGCCAATTTGAGATGAGCCTCAATTCCGTTTCCAAGCATATCAAGGTTTTGGAACGGGCAGGGCTTGTTATCCGTCGCACCGATTGGCGTGAACATCTCATTGAACTGCAGATGGAACCGCTGTCGCACATTGATGATTGGTTCGCAGCCTTGCGCTCTATCTGGGACCTCCGGTTAGAGGCGCTTGACCAACTGATAACCAATGGAGCCAAGGACGATGACTGACCTTACCCTAACCGTTGAACGCACAATCAACGCGCCGCAGCAAGACGTGTTCAATGCCTGGTTGAACCCTGACATGTTGCGCAAATTTATGATGCCAGCACCGGGCATGAGCGTGCCCAAAGCCTCCAACGACCCGAAGGTTGGCGGACGCTTTGATTTGGTGATGCAAGCCGGAGAGGATCAAATTCCCCATGCTGGCACCTACAAAGAAATCGACCCGCACAAGCGGATCGTCTTCACCTGGGAGAGCCCGTTCTCGGTTGATGACGGCACGGTGACGCTGAACTTCGCCCCCAAAGGCGAGGGTACGCATGTGACGCTCACCCATGTTCGTTTTGCCGATGAGCAGGCGCGCGACAATCACCAGGGCGGTTGGGTCGGTATTTTGGCCGCGCTTGATGGCTCTTTGAGCTAGCGGAGACCTCGACATGGATATCTCCCTCGTCAACTGGCCTGCCGTGGCGGTGGGCACGGTTGCTGCGTTTGTGCTCGGTATGCTGTGGTTTAGCCCGCGTCTGTTTGGCAAAGCCTCGGCAACTGGCAGCCATAATATTCAGCCACCTGCCTCACCGCCGGTGATGGCGATGAGCATCCAGCTTGTGGCAACATTTCTGCTGGCGCTGGTTGTTGGCATGACCGAGACCATAGGCGCCTTAGTGGTTGCCATCGCGGCGATCTTGACGGTGGCACTGTTTGTGGCTGGTATGGACTTGTTCAGCCAGAAATCCGGCAAGGCCACGCTGATTGACGCTGGTTACGTGGTGGCCAGTGGGGCGTTGATGATCGTGGCGCAGGGCATTCTTTGAACGCTGACCAATGCCAATAAAAAGCCCGGCCACGTTTGCCGGGCTTTTCGTGTGTTGAAACGCGTGATCGTTAAAGCGTTTCGCGTTAGACCGGCAGTAAAAAATGTTTGATGAAGCGGATGATGCCGGTTGTGGTCCCGCCTTCCCGGGTGGGCGAGGTGTCGCGCAGATAATGGCCGCTCTTGTCCCAGCAGAGATTGTAGCTGCTCAAAAACGTGTTGCGGATGTCAAGCTTGGCATCAACGAAGAAGCGGATCGGCGCTGTCCAGGCCACAAGTAGTGCGGGATCAAAAGGGCGATTGCCGGAACGTTCGGCGCTCGTCACCGGTTTGGCTTTGGTTTTGAAATAAAGCGTGCCCGGGCCCTTGGCGTAGTAGTGGAAGATGCGGCCGAAATAGAGGGTCGTCACACTCATCGATGCCAGCCGTCCGAACGCAACGGTGTCGGAAAAGCCCACCAGATCAGGGAAGCGGAAGAACACGCGTTCTCCGGGCTTCAATGTCCATTCGATCAATTGGTTGGGCGCTTCAACGTTCAGTTTCACTGAATGGTCGGTTCGCGCGGTGCGTTTGCCGGGCACGTGCAAGAAAGAGAACCGACGCGACAGCAGCCGCGTGATCAGAAATCTTGCCCCCAAGACAAAACTGCGCGCTTTTTTTGGCCCAGAGATTTGAACGCTTCGATAAACGTAGAAGCGATCATCTCGGACATCTTTGCGCACCAAAATTTCTGTCTTTTTGACCTTCAGCGTGCCTTGCCCGGGCTTGGTTGGATCATCGGTGAATGGCGCGGACATGCTGTGCTTGCCAGCCGGATCAAACAGGACACGAGCAAAAACCATCAGAAAGGTTTTGAGCAGGATGATGCCGCTGTAGAGCAGCAGCAGATAGGAGGCGAAGCGGTAGATGGCAAAAGCGCCGCTGTTGGCTGTTTGGGTCGTGCGCTTGGCTTGGTTTAGCCGGTTCTCCACCGATGCGCGTGCCGCGGTCTCATAGCCTTCGATGTCACCTTCAAATTCAGTGGCCAGATCATTCAGTTCTTGATCAAGGTCGCGGATCGCAGCGGTGCGTGACTTTTGGTAGGACGCGTTGGCCATGGAGCGTAGGCCGTTACCAATGGGGCAGACGATAATGTCCCAGCCGCAGCGCTTGTGGCGCGTGCCTGGCAGACGACCCGCCGTACTTTCCTCGATGCGCCCAACAATGGCATCGGGGGCATTGTCGGTGGCTTGGTTTGACGTGCGAACCGCATCATCAATGGCTTGGTTGAGTTGCTCTTCCATCTGCGCGTATTGCGCGTCCAGATAGCTTTGCAGCGTGCTTTCAAGCGTGGCGTCGCCACGTGGCAGGCAGCGCTGCTCGATCTGCGTTCCCTGGCTGGTGAGGATCTCAACCTGCAGGACGAAGCTCTGGTCAAGCTGGCACATCAAAGCGTGTTCGGCGCGGTTTGACAGCGTGGAGTAGATGAAGGTCATCACGACGAACAGGGCGAGCACCGGCCACCATAGAAGGACGGTCGGTTTAAACGTTTCCCAAACCCGCTTGGCACCGAGCGCTTTGGCCATGGCACGGTTGTCGCGATAGGCCATGAAGATGAGCCGCATGAGCGCGATGGCGAAAACGAACACTGCTGCCTTGCCGAACGAAGGGGCGTAGCCATTCAGCACCTGGCCGAGAACAGTGATGGGGTCGCCCGGCCACGGGTCGCTGGCTGGTATGCTCGCCATCCAATAGATTTCGGTGAAGCTGTAGATGGCAGCATCAACGAACAGCAGCGCGGTGAACGCCAGGAAAGAGACCGACAAAATGCGACCAAGGCCAACGAACAACAGGCTCATAACCGTGCAGAGCGCGACATAGAGATAGTAGAGTGGCAGGTACGCGAAGTTCGCTGCGGTGTTGTCCTTGAAAAGATATAGGAAGCAGCTGAGCGCCAGAGGCAGAATGGCAAGGGCAAAGACCCGTGACCGGAGCGTCCATGCGAGCCAGGCCATCGCCACAGTGCAAACCGCATAAAGGCCGAGAGGCTCGGTCACAAAACTGCGGTGTTCGGCAAGCAGATAAGCTGAGCTATCCGACAGGCCGAGCAGGCCAAGAATGGGGTGGGAATTGGTGCCAGTGATCACCGGCACCCAGGACAGGAAGGTCAGGAACCAGGCGAGTTGGGTGAGCGCTTGGCGGTTTTGAAGCGGTTGGACCCATTGGCCGAGCGCAGTCGCTGGTATCTCTGCGGGCGCTGCCTGTTGCATGCTTTACGCCTTTGCTTGTTATCGGTGCATCATGCGTAGCAAGCACGCGTCAGTGATAGTAAGTTGATTGGCGAAGGTTAGCGCGGTGTCGATGACATGCAACGCTTTTTCCAAGCCTGGTTGCCATTCAGGTTTTGAATGATTGAGCAGGCGAGAGACCGTTGGAGAACGGCTTTGACTTCTTCCAGTTGTGCCAGCTTGGTTTTCGCTTCGGTTTTGGTCGCGTCGCCGTTAGCATCGTCGACCTCTTCAAGGGCATGTGAAGTGGCTCGACGCCCTATGGAGCCCTCAAATCAGCCATACTTCCAAGTTCAGTAATATCTTTCTTTTGGAAAATTAATACTGCAATTTCTCTGTTGCATATGTCTATTATTTTATTTCTCAGATTTTCTGAAGAAGGGGTAGTTATGTCAACGAATATATTTGCCAAAACGACAGCAACCATCGGCGCTTGGAATCTGGCGACATTTGAGCATCTCTCTCATGAGCGGATAAAAAAACAGGCCCAAGGCTTGGGGATGATCGATGCTGAGTTGGTTACACTCGTCGAGATCAAAGACGAGGACCACATCGCAAGCCTAGCCCAGCAGCTGACTGATCGTGGCGTTGGATACAGCTATGATTTTCTGTCGCAGACTGACACCGATGGTGGCCATGACCCCATGCATATCGGGGTGCTGTTCAAGAAAGGTGTTGAGGTTACGAACTCCCACTTCCTTCCAGGCTCGAACTTGGGAGACAACAATCTGCGCCAGGCCTATCTGTGCGATGTCAAAATTGGGAAATTCGATTTCAGGCTCATTGGTGTGCACTTGAAATCTGGCCGTGAACTGGCAAATCAACGAATTCGCGACCAGCAGTGCAAGGTCATTGGAGCCTACATCAAGGATCTGAGGGGCGAGAGAGACCGTGAGCCGGACATACTGTTGATGGGTGATTTCAACATGATCCCGGGGCAGGACATCAGCAATTTTCACCATTTGGGAGGTGACGATCTTATGGATTTTGTCTCTTCCTGGGACCTGCAGGAACGGTATTCCCACATACTCCCGTCGGGCCGGGAAAATCTTTTGGACGGATTCGCGGTCAGCCGTCGCTATAGCACAGAATACATTCGGGGGAGTTTGCGGCTCTTTCCGATGCATTGGAACATGGGTATCGGGCAGGCCAAATACCGCAAAGATGTTTCCGATCATTTGCCCTTTGTGGCCAGTTTTTCCATCGGGCGTGACCGCGACTGACCAACAAAAAAGCCCGGCTGTTGGGATCACCAACTGGGCCGGGCTTTTGAATTTTCTCGCAGAAGCGTAACCGTTAGAGAACGGCTTTGACTTCTTCCAGCTGTGCCAGCTTGGTTTCAGCGGCTGTTTTGGCCGCATCATCTTTGGCGTCTGCAGCATCTTCACGGGCATCTTGGATCGCTTGATCCAGTGAGGCCATGTCCATGTCTGCCACGCGCTGCGCTTCTTCAGCCAGAAGGCTCAGGCCCTCTGGGTTCGCATCGGCAAAGCCGCCGCGTACAAAAATCCGGTCCGTTGAACCATCCGCCATCGTCACTTCCAGAACGCCAGGTTTCAGCGTGGAGAGAAACGGTGCGTGGTTGGCCAGCACGGTGAACTGACCTTCAGCACCAGGCACAACAACCTGCGTTGCTTCACCGGCCACCAATTGGCGTTCCGGTGAAACCAGTTCAAAGGGAAAGGCGTCTGCCATTGCGGTGCGCTTTCTCGGTTAGGCTGCTTCAGCCAGTTTCTGCGCTTTGGCCACGGCATCATCAATGGTGCCG
Organism: Pseudomonadota bacterium; assembly: GCA_039814945.1. Classification (GTDB taxonomy): domain Bacteria; phylum Pseudomonadota; class Alphaproteobacteria; order Rhizobiales; family MH13; genus MH13. Next base: position 29,533 of record JBCCAF010000006.1, on the reverse strand, counting down.
ACCATGTAGAACGCAGCTTCTGGCAGGTGATCATATTCGCCATCGACAACAGCTTTGAACGAGCGGATCGTGTCTTCCAGCGAAACGAACAGACCTGGCGAGCCGGTGAAGACCTCAGCCACGAAGAAGGGCTGCGAGAGGAAGCGCTCGATCTTACGCGCACGTGCCACGGTTAGCTTATCTTCTTCTGACAGCTCATCCATACCGAGAATGGCGATGATGTCCTGCAGTGATTTGTAGCGCTGCAGCATTTCCTGCACGCCGCGTGCCACTTCATAGTGCTCATCACCGATGATCTGTGGGTCGAGCATACGCGAGGTGGAATCCAGCGGATCCACAGCAGGGTAGATGCCTTTTTCCGAGATCGCGCGGTTCAACACGGTCGTTGCGTCCAAGTGGGCAAACGAGGTGGCTGGTGCCGGATCGGTCAAATCATCGGCAGGCACGTAAATGGCCTGCACCGAGGTCACCGAACCCTTGGTGGTGGTGGTGATGCGCTCTTGCAAGGCGCCCATGTCGGTTGCCAGCGTCGGCTGATAACCCACAGCCGATGGAATACGACCAAGAAGCGCCGACACCTCAGAACCAGCCTGGGTGAAGCGGAAGATGTTGTCCACGAAGAACAGCACGTCCTGGCCTTCATCGCGGAACTGCTCAGCGATGGTTAGACCCGACAGCGCCACACGGGCACGCGCACCGGGAGGCTCGTTCATCTGGCCGAACACGAGAGCTGCTTTGGAGCCTTCGCCGCCGCCTTCTTTGTTCACGCCGGATTCGATCATTTCCCAGTAGAGATCGTTGCCCTCACGGGTGCGCTCACCCACACCAGCAAACACCGAATAACCACCGTGCGCCTTGGCAACGTTGTTGATCAGTTCCTGAATGAGAACGGTTTTACCAACGCCGGCACCGCCGAACAGGCCGATCTTACCGCCACGGGCGTAAGGGGCCAGAAGGTCCACAACCTTAATGCCGGTGACCAGAATTTCAGCTTCGGTCGACTGTTCGGCAAAAGATGGCGCAGCCGCGTGAATGGGGCGCTTGGCGTCATGCGTAACCGGGCCAGCATCGTCGATGGGCTCGCCGATCACGTTCATGATGCGGCCTAGGGTGCCAGCGCCGACAGGCATCATGATGGGCGAACCGGTATCGCTCACCGGTTGGCCGCGAACCAAACCCTCGGATGTGTCCATGGCAATGCAGCGCACGGTGTTTTCACCCAGGTGCTGTGCCACTTCCAAAATGAGGCGGTTGCCATTGTTGTCGGTTTCAAGCGCGTTCAGGATCGGCGGCAGTTCACCATCGAACTGCACGTCAACGACGGCCCCGATCACCTGATATACGCGCCCTGTTGCATCTGCCATTTTGTATTACCTCTTAACCGAGCGCTTCGCGCGCTTTTGAGCAGTCAATGTCAGCGGCTAAAACTACCCGCTGTACGCGGTCCACTCCGCTATTACCAAAGTTCCATTGTTCCACAACGCTGAAGTCTGCGTCGTCGGTATTAATAGTGAGAATAAAGTTCACGACAGAATTGTCCTGAATGCGCTCCTGCGACGTAAAGCGTTTCTCATCAGCATTGGAGAGAAACGCCCATTCTGTGTTGCTGAATGGAATAGGGTTTGCGCTGTCGCTAAAACAAGCAGCTAGACCCAAGCTCCCACCCATCGAAGTTTCGTTCTTTTCTACACCGACTGCCGTAACTCCAAACGAACTAAATGCAAAAGAGACAAAGAAGTTGTCCGCTTGGTCTGTAAATGGAACGACACGAACATCGCCTTCAATATGCGTTGTGGAGAAAACAGCTAGAGCGCCAACAACTAGCCCAATCGTTCCCACGCCCACGCCAAGAAGTGCGATTTTTTGGTCGCGTGTCCACTTCCCCATCTCCTACAGCGCTTCCGCGCCCGAAATAATTTCGATCAGTTCTTTGGTAATCTGGGCCTGGCGCTGCCTGTTGTAGGAGAGCGTCAGTCCATCAATCATTTCACCCGCGTTGCGGGTGGCATTGTCCATGGCGGCCATGCGCGCGCCCTGTTCTGAGGCTGCGTTTTCGAGCAGTGCCTTGAACACTTGGACTGTCAGGTTGCGCGGCAAAAGATCGTCCAAAATGGCGTTCTCGTCCGGCTCATATTCGTAGAAGACAGGGTCTTCGGACACTTCAAATTTAGCCGGGATCAACTGGTGCGCGGTTGGCACCTGCGAAATCACCGATTTGAAGGCAGCATAGTAAAGTGTGCAGACATCAAATTCACCAGCGTCAAACATCTCCATGATCTTGGTGGAGACTTCCTCAGCTTGGATGTAACCGACAGATTTTACGCCGCGAAATTCGATGGTGCCTTCGATGCGCGAGGACATATCGCGCTTGAGCTGATCATAGCCCTTCTTGCCGACAGTGAGGATTTTCACCTCCTTGCCGTCTTCGATAAGCTTGCGTGCTTGCTGGCGGGCAAGGCGGACGATGGATGAATTGAAACCGCCACACAGGCCACGTTCTGCGGTGGCGACCACCAGCAGATGCACCTTGTCTGATCCGGTGCCAGCAATGAGCGGCGAGGCACCTTCACCACCGCCGGACATTTGGCCAGCGGCAAGGTTGGATAGAACGGCGCTCATCTTATCGGCGTAGGGCCGAGCGGCTTCAGCAGATGTTTGAGCGCGGCGCAGCTTTGCTGCCGCGACCATCTGCATGGCCTTGGTGATTTTGCGCGTCGCGGTCACAGTCGCGATGCGATTGCGCAGGTCCTTCAACGATGGCATTGCGGCCTCAAGCCTCCACTTACGTCTTCAGCTTAAGCGAAGTTTTTCAGGAAATCGTCGAGGGTCGAGCGCAGTTTTGCATCGTTCTCGTCAGACACCTTGGCTTCATCGCGAATGGTATTGAGCACATCGGCATGCTTGTCACGCATCAGGCCGAGGAACTTCTGTTCGAAGTCACCAACCTGGGAGACGTCAACCTTGTCGAGATAGCCGTTCACACCAGCGAAGATGACAACAACCTGCTCTTCGGTTTTGAGCGGCGAGAACTGCGGCTGTTTCAACAGCTCGGTCAGGCGGGCACCACGCGCCAGCAACTGCTGGGTTGTGGCATCAAGATCGGAGCCGAACTGCGCGAAGGCGGCCATCTCACGATACTGAGCAAGCTCACCCTTAATCTTACCGGCGACTTGCTTCATGGATTTCACCTGCGCGGCAGAACCCACGCGCGACACCGACAGACCAACGTTCACAGCTGGGCGGATGCCTTGGAAGAAGAGATCGGATTCCAGGAAGATCTGGCCGTCGGTGATCGAAATCACGTTGGTTGGAATAAACGCCGACACGTCGTTGCCTTGCGTTTCGATCACGGGCAGCGCTGTAAGCGAACCTGCGCCGAAATCATCGTTCATCTTCGCAGCGCGCTCAAGCAGGCGGGAGTGAAGATAGAACACATCGCCAGGGAATGCTTCACGCCCTGGTGGGCGACGCAGAAGCAAGGACATCTGACGGTAGGAGACGGCCTGTTTGGACAGATCATCGTAAGCAATCACGGCGTGCATGCCGTTGTCGCGGAAATACTCGCCCATCGCGCAACCGGCAAACGGTGCGATGAACTGCATTGGTGCCGGATCAGAGGCGGTGGCAGCGATGATGATGGAATATTCCATCGCGCCGCGCTCTTCGAGAACTTTCACCAGCTGCGCAACGGTGGAGCGCTTTTGGCCAACCGCGACATAGACGCAGTAAAGCTTCTTGCTCTCATCATCACCGTCATTCAGCGGCTTCTGATTGAGGAAGGTATCAAGAATGATCGCGGTTTTACCGGTCTGACGGTCACCAATGATCAGCTCGCGCTGGCCACGGCCAATCGGGATCAGCGCATCCACAGCCTTGAGGCCAGTGGACATTGGCTCATGCACGGATTTGCGCGGGATGATGCCAGGGGCCTTCACATCGACCTGACGCATTTCAGCGCCTTCGATGGGGCCTTTGCCATCAATTGGGTTGCCAAGACCGTCAACAACGCGGCCCAGCAGGCCCTTGCCGACCGGCACTTCCACGATGTTGCCGGTACGCTTAACCGTGTCGCCTTCTTTAATGCCGCGGTCATCGCCGAACAGCACCACGCCGACATTGTCGCTTTCCAGGTTCAAGGCCATGCCCTGAATACCACCTGGGAATTCGACCATTTCACCGGCCTGTACCTGATCCAGACCGTACACGCGGGCGATCCCATCGCCGACGGACAGCACCTGACCAACTTCTGTGACTTCAGCCTCTTGGCCAAAGCTCGCGATCTGCTCCTTAAGGATTGCAGATATTTCAGCGGCCCGAAGTTCCATCAGCCAACCTCTTTCATAGCGTATTTGAGTGCGTTGAGTTTCGTCTTAAGCGACGTATCGATCATCCGTGAGCCAACCTTCACAACGAGGCCGCCCAGGATGGAGGGATCAACGGTCTCGCTGAGCGTGACGCTGCTTCCCAATTTTTCTTTCAAGGATGCAGAAAGTTCCTTGCGCTGCGTGGCGGTCAGCGCAATGGCCGACGTGACCTCCGCTTCCACCTCGCCGCGATTTTCCGCTGCGATCTGTTTGAAGGCTTTGATCATGCCCGGCAGGGCAAACAAACGTCGGTTGTCCGCGACCACGCCGATAAACTGCGCGGTCAAAGCGTTGACGCCGGCCTTATCCAAAACGGCGGTCATGGCCTTGCCCTGCGCTTCTTTGGTGAAGGCGGGACTTTCGACCAGACGGCGCAGATCAGCGCTATCGTTGAGGAGGGTTTGAATGCCTTCGAGATCGGACTCGACGGCGTCGATAGCCTTGGCGCCACCTTTGGCACTTTGGGCAAGCTCAAACAGCGCTGCAGCGTAACGTCCTGCAACACCGGAAGTCAGGGATGATGACGACAAAGGAGCCCCAGCTGGTAGGTCGGATGTGGCGAGGTTACGGGAGGGCCGAGCTGGCCCAACGTAACATGTTGAAATTCTTTAAAATTTCCGCGCTTAGGCCTTTGCGAAAAAGGCGCTTTTCCCGGAAAGCGCGTGGGAATTAACACACGGTTTCCTGGGACGCAACCAAGCCTAAAGGGCAAACATGTCGCGGGGCAGCCTACCTTTGGAGGGCAATCAGGGCTGTTATGGCGTCTGGACTAGAAAAGAGCGGGCAAATTGATGGCCAAAAGGAGCGCGGCAAAGACCACCTCGACAGCGAAAAAGATCACTGGCTTGCCACTGTTGGCTTTGTCGAAAGTCACCGACATACCGCGCCCGATGGCCGCGCCAGCCCACAGTGCGCCGAGCACAGCGTAGGCGGCCGGTGAGCCGATCAGCAGCGCGCCAACCGCGCCACCAACCCAAACGCCGCCGGAGGCCGCGCGGACTTCGGATTTGGCAAGTCCAGTGTCATCAGTCGGAGCCGTGCCAATATATTCCATCGTTTGTACAGGCCGCAGCAAACCAAAAAGCCCCAGCCCAATGGTGCCAAGGGCAAGAAAAATGTTGAGGCCGTTGGCGATGATATCCATGGGGTGGGCTCCGGAGAAGAACGCTAGGATAAAATGGGGGGAAAGGCGGGCGTTCTTAAATTTCTCTACGCGCGCTGGGCAGGGCTGGTTCACATGGTGATGTTTAAACAAAACTCTGTGGATCGACATCAACGTCGATGCGCATGTCGCCACGTGTGCGGTCGGCCTTAGCGAGCCAGGCTTTGACAAAACTTTGGGTCTCGCGCCCCCTTGGCCCACGCACCAGAAGGCGTTGGCGATGACGCCCGCGCAGCATGGCAAGGGGCGCATCAACCGGACCAAGAACATCAAGGCCGTCGGGTGGCCTGGCAATCGCCTTCAAATGATTGGCGTGGGTTTTGACGGCGATCCCATCGGTGCCTGAAACAATCACAGCCACAAACCGCACGAACGGGGGCAGGTGGGCGCGCTGGCGGGCGGCTTCTTCCAGCGCGTAAAAGCGTTCAGCATCATGGGCGAGCAATGCCTGGAGCACTGGATGGTCGGGCATGTGGGTTTGGATGAGGCCGATGCCTGGCTTTTCTGCGCGCCCTGCGCGCCCTGTCACCTGGGTGAGCAACTGAAAGGTGCGCTCCACTGCGCGGGGGTCGCCTTGGCCGAAGCCTACATCGGCATCCACCACACCGACCAGTGTCAGACCTGGGAAGTTGTGGCCCTTGGCCACCAACTGCGTGCCGACCACAATATCCACCTCACCGGCGGCGACCGCTTCCAGCTCGGCTTTCAGGCGCTTGGGTCCGCCGGTCATATCAGAGGAGAGCACCAAGGTGCGTGCCTCGGGAAAGCGTGTGGTGACCTCTTCGGCGATGCGTTCCACGCCGGGGCCAGACGGTACCAACGTATCAGCGTTGCCGCATTCCGGGCAGATTGTCGGCATGGGTTCCACATGCCCACAATGGTGACAGTTGAGCGTTTGGGTGAAGCGGTGCTGCACCAGCCACGCTGAACACATCACGCATTCAAAGCGATGGCCGCAGCTGCGGCAGAGGGTGAGCGGGGCGTAGCCGCGCCGGTTCAAGAACAGCAAGCTTTGCTCGCCACGCTCCAGCGTGTCGTTCACAGCTTCCACCAGAGGCGGGGATAGCCATTTGCCGCGTTCGGGTGGTGTGCGGCGCATATCAATGGCTGCAAGGCTGGGTAGGGGGCGGGAGGCGTAGCGCGCTGGCAGCGGGATGTGCCGATAGCGGCCCGCCTTGGCGTTGATGCGGCTTTCCACCGAGGGTGTGGCGGAGGCGAGAATCATCTGCGCTTTTTCGAAACGTGCCCGCACAATGGCCATGTCGCGGGCGTTGTAGCTGACCCATTCTTCTTGCTTGTAGGCTGCCTCGTGCTCCTCATCGATGATGATCAGGCCAAGGTCTTCAAATGGCAGGTAGAGCGCGGAGCGTGCGCCAATCACGACTTTGATCTTGCCCTCTGCCGTGCCGCGCCACGTTTGACGACGGGTTTTGGGCGTGATGCCGGAATGCCATTCGCCGGGCATGGCACCAAAGCGTTCAGCGAAGCGATCAAGCAGGGCGGCGGTCAGCGCGATCTCCGGCAGTAGAATGAGCGCTTGGCGGTCTTGGCGCAGCGTGTTGGCGATGGCCTCAAAATAGACCTCTGTCTTACCTGATCCGGTAACACCTTCGAGCAGCGCGACATCCAACGATCCATCTTTCGGGCCATCGGCAATGAGGGCATGCACCGCATCGGCCTGGCCCTCGGTGAGCGTGCGTGGATCAAAGTCTGGGTCGGGCTCTATGCGGCCAGGTTCGCGCTGGACTTGGATTGTTTCCAGCGTACCGGCCTTCACCAGTCCGTCGATGACAGCGGTGGAGACGCCGGCCAAATCGGCCAAACCAGGCTTGGTGAAAGCCGCGTCTTGCCCCCCTTGCTCCGCCATGATCTCCAACACTTTGGTGCGTGCCGGTGTCATGCGCTCTGGTGGCTCGCCAATTTTGCGCACTGCGGTCACTGGCGGATCGCGTTGCATCAGCTCTTCGCCGCGCGTGACCATGCGCGCCACCATGCCGGGTGCGGCAAGCGTCCAATCGGCGACCCAGTCAATGAATTGGCGCAGAGGCGCGCGGATGGGCGGGGCGTCCACCACCGCTTCAATGGATTTCAAGCGTTTTGGATTCACCTCATCGCGGCTTTGCCCCCAGACGGTGCCGAGTACCAACCGCTTGCCGAGCGGCACTTTGACGATGCTGCCATCCACCACGTGAAGACCCTCAGGCACTTGATACGTCAGCGCCGTGGGCATCGGCGCTGGCACCATCACCGACACGTTTGTGCCTGCTGCATAGTGCTGCGACGAATCAATCGGTGTGGAAGGGGATGACGGGAGCATGCAGACACGTTAGACGAGCGGCAAAGCAGCGGGTAGCCCGCAGATCACCAGCGTAAGGATCAAAGTGATGAAGTTTTTCGTGGACACCGCCGATACAGCCGACATTGCCGAATTGGATGATTTGGGTCTTTTGGACGGCGTTACAACCAACCCATCGCTGATCGCCAAATCGGGCCGCGACTTTAAGGAAGTGATCGCTGAAATCTGTGGTCTGGTGGAAGGCCCAGTATCGGCTGAGGTTACCGCGCTTGATGCGGACGGCATGATCAAAGAAGGCAAGGAACTTGCCAAGATCGCCAAGAACGTGACGGTGAAAGTGCCGTTGACCCTTGATGGTCTGAAAGCCTGCAAAGCGCTTTCAAGCGAGGGCACGATGGTCAATGTCACGCTGTGCTTCTCGGCCAATCAGGCGTTGCTCGCTGCCAAGTGCGGCGCGACGTTCATTTCACCGTTCATCGGGCGCCTGGACGATATCAACATCGATGGCATGGAGCTGATCGCTGAGATCCGCGCGATCTACGACAATTATCCCGCGCTGGAGACGGAGATTCTTGCCGCCTCCATCCGTACCGCCAACCATGTGAAAGAAGCGGCGATGATCGGTGCTGATGTTGCGACCATTCCACCAAGTGTTCTCAAGGGCCTGGCCAAGCATCCGTTGACCGATAAAGGCATCGATGCGTTCATGGCCGATTGGGCAAAGACCGGCCAGAGCATTCTTTAAGCCGTTTGATCGATCTAAGGGTGGAGCCGAACGAAGGTTTGCTCCACCACTTTCTTACCCCATGATTGCCCGGCGTGCTCTTGGGTTATGACGAAGCCAGCTTGTTCATAGAGTGCTCGCGCTGCGTCCAAGCCCGCAAAGGTTGATAGTTCGACCTGCGGGAATCCATGTTCGTCGCAAAAGGCCATCGCCGAATCCATCAGGCGACGACCGACGCCGCGACCTTGCAGTTTGGGATCGACGATGAACCAGTGAAGGATCGCCGGTTTTTCTGGCGCGCTTTGTCCGTAAATGGCAATGCTGGCGGCAATTGTGTCGTCGATAGCGGCCCACCATATCGCGTTGTGAGGGTGGCTCAGTCGACCGACAAAGGGTGCAAGCTCGCTTGCCACTTTGACCTCGAAAGCTGCGCCGAAGCCGACCAGATCGGCATAGTAGGACGCGTGCATTGAGACGATTTGCCCGATCAGCGTGGGGGTGTAACCTTCTCCAAAGGTAAGGCTCTCGCTCATAGCACCTTCGTCATGAACACCGAGTTCGGATCCAGTGTGTAGTCGCCAAAGGGCTCGCATACGGTGAAGCCGCGTTTTGCGTAGAGCTTACGGGCGGGTTCAAAATAGTCGAACGAGCCCGTTTCCAGCGACAGGCGTTCAATGCCTTTTGCGCTGGCGTGCGCGATCAAGTGGTTGAGCATCTGCGCGCCGATGCCGTTGCCGCGTCGCGCTTCGACGGTGCGCATCGACTTGATTTCGCCATGGCGGCGGCCATCGGCCTCGGGCGCGATTTCTTTGACAGCGCCGATGACGAGAAGATCGTCGCTTGAGTCCTTGTCTTGCCATCCGGCAAAGAAGGCGACTTCGGGCACTTTCAACGCATCCAGATCGAGCGCATGGACACTGCCTGGTGGCGTGACGGCGATGTTGGTGTCGAGGTGAAATTTTAGAAGATCGATGATGGCTGGGTGATCAAGATCGCCGGGAATGATGTGCATGACTGTCACTCGTCGTAGGGGGGATTATTGGCGGGCCAGTGCCACCAGATAGGTGCAGGCGCTTCCGGCATTGTTCTCAAACGTCACGTCGCTGGTTTTCGACAAGCCGATGCTGTCGCCGGTTTCAAGAATGTGGGTTTGGCCGAGGGTTTGGAGGGTCAAGGTGCCTTCCAGAACGTGGATAACTTCCTTGATGCCATCAAAGCCGGTCGATGGGATCGTCACAGACGCGCCTGCTGGCAAGTAGATCTTGGCCATCTCAAGAGGATTGTCGATTGCGCGGAACACCTGGCGGCGCACATAGTGGGATTCAGGGTCTTCCCAAAGGGGCTGATCATGGGTGCGTTGCACGGCGCCAGTTTGCTGCTCGGCACGTACCAAAAGCCCTGCCAAGGTAAGATCAAACGCATTGGCAAGCCGCACCAAAACGCTTGCGGTTGGGCTCATCTCGCCACGTTCGATTTTTGAGATGGCCGCTTTGGACACGCCAGACCGTCCGGCAAGATCGGTCATCGACCACTGTCGGGCTTTGCGCTCCAGCTGGATGCGCCGTGCGAGCGCTTGGCCCGATGTGTCCACTAAAGTATCCATATTTCCCCTATAATGGACGATACGATGACACGTCAAGCCCCGGCTTTGAGCCGGGGCCTTGAGCAAATTGTCATCGAGGTCCCGGATCGCGTTCGCGTCCGGGACTTGGTGAGTTTAGGGGCAAGTATTGGGACGGGCCATGTGCAGATCGTTGATGGCTTTGTCCAAATCCTCATCCCACGACATCTGCCAAGCGGCGATGTCATGCTTCAGCTGCTCCATACTTGTCGCACCGATGATGGACGAGGCAACGAATGGCTTGGACGTGGTGAAGCGGATGGCGGTTTGGGAATAGTCCAGTCCGCGCGCATCACACAGCGCGAAATAGTCTTCCAACGCAGCGTCGGCTCCTGGGCCTTCATACCGAGACGCGCGGCCGAAAAGGGTTTTGCGCGCACCGGCGGGCTCAGCGCCACCCCGGTATTTGCCAGTTAAGAAGCCTTGCGCCAAAGGCGAGTAAGCCAGCAGGCCGACATCTTCGCGCATGCCCACTTCGGCCAAGGCCGTTTCATAGGTTCGGTTGACGATGTTGTAGGCGTTCTGGATTGAGGCGATACGTGCTTTGCCGCTGGCCTCGGCTGTGTGCAGCCACTTCATGGTGCCCCAGGCGCTTTCGTTGGAAAGGCCGATGGCCCGCACTTTGCCGGATTTCACCAGCTCGTCGAACGCACCAAGCGTTTCTTCAATGGCGACTTCAGCGCCCTCGGTTGGTTCCCAGACGATGGGGTTGGTACCGAAAATCGAGAACGGACGGCCCGGCCAGTGCAACTGGTAGAGATCGATATAGTCGGTTTGCAGTCGCTTCAGCGACCCCTCGACGGCTTCCATGATGGAGGCGCGGGTGGGCAAGTCAGGCTTGCCATGCTCGCGGAAATAGGTCGCCGATGTGGCACCCACCGCTTTGGTGGCCAAAATCACCTTGTCGCGGTTTTTGCGGCCCGCAAACCAAGACCCGATGATGGTTTCGGTAGAGCCTTGGGTCTCCGCTTTGGGCGGAATGGAATAAAGCTCAGCGGTGTCAAAGAAGTTGATGCCCTGGCCGAGGGCATAGTCCATTTGCTCATGGCCTTCGGCTTCGGTGTTTTGTTGGCCCCAAGTCATGGTGCCAAGGCAGATCACCGACACGTCCATGCCGGTGCGTCCCAGTGGGCGCTTTTCCATGGGTCGATCCTTTAAGGTGTTTCAAAGAGGGGAGCGTCAGCCGTCGCTTTGATCGTCTACGGCGACGCGGGTAAGAAGATCTTCAACGTACGGCATGATGCGCTCCACGATCAAGCCAATGCCTTCAGCGGTTGGGTGAATGCCGTCAGAAAGATTGAGTTCGGGCATTGATGCAACGCCGTCGAGGAAAAAGGGGTAGTGGATGGCGCCATGGGTTTCTGCCAGTTCGCCATAGATGGGGTTGAACGCTGCGCCATAGGCCTCGCCCATATTGGGTGGGGCGATCATACCGGCCAAAAGCACCGGCAGGCCGCGTTCGGACAGATTGGTCAAAATACCATCCAGCGAAGCGCGCGTGACGCTTGGATCAATACCGCGTAGTGCATCATTGGCACCAAGCTCGACAATCACCGCATCGGTCGCCGGGTCCATGGACCAATCGAGCCGGGCAAACCCGCCGGAGCTTGTGTCGCCGGACACGCCGGCATCCAGCACGCGCACATCATAGCCTTCGGTTTGCAAAGCCGCTTCCAGTTGCGCTGGAAACCCTTCGCCCGGCGCCAGGCCGTAGCCCGCCGTTAGGCTGTCGCCGAGCGCCATCAGGGTGATCGGTTCGGCGCGCGCCGTGGTGGTTGTCGCCAGGCATGCGGCTAAGATGACGAAGAGTTTAGACATCGTGGCTGCAGATTGGCGTAAGTTGAGACCTTGGAGCATCGGCTCGGCGTTCCTATTTGATCGGACACAGTACATGCGACGTAAGGCGCATGACCCTTCATTTCCAGCTTGAACGGAAACTCTTGTGACAACGCCCCCCTCGGATTGGATCATCGCGCTTGATGATGTGCATCTTTCACTTGGCTCCGGCGCGGCGCGCGTCGACATTTTAAAAGGCGCCTCGCTGAGTGTTGCGCCGGGCACATCGGTCGGTTTGGTTGGGCCATCCGGGTCCGGCAAATCGACACTTTTGATGGTGCTTGCTGGACTTGAACGACCAACCTCAGGCGCGGTGCGCGTCAGCGATGCCGTGCTTACGGATCTTTCCGAAGACAAGCTGGCAGCGTTTCGCGGGCGCGAGATCGGCATCGTTTTTCAGTCCTTCCATCTCATTCCGACCATGACGGCGCTGGAAAATGTTGCCGTGCCACTGGAACTGGCAGGGCACGACGATCCCTTTGGTACAGCCAAAGCGGAGCTGGAAGCCGTGGGTCTTGGCGAGCGCACCGCGCATTATCCAACCCAACTTTCAGGCGGTGAGCAACAACGCGTGGCGGTGGCCCGTGCACTGGCACCTAAACCTGCAATTCTGGTGGCCGATGAGCCGACTGGAAACCTGGATGGCTCAACAGGCACACAAATCGCTGACCTTTTGTTTGAAGCATCAGCCAAGCGCGGCACCACCTTGGTGCTGGTGACGCATGATCTCGCTTTGGCGCAGCGATGCGACCGGCAGGTGCATTTGGAAGGTGGTTGTGTTGTCGAGGACACGCGGTCCAAGGCCCTGCCAGAGGCGGCCGAATAGTGATGAGCGTTGATCACCTCTCGTCGTCATCTCTGTGCCTGTCACAGAGATCCATTCCGTTGGGTCACTTGGCGCCATCACGGATCGCCGACAGATCATTGAAATGGATCCCCGCCACAAGGGCGAGGATGACGCCATTGTGGGTGAGGGTAATTTGATGGCCGATATCAGCGCTACAGGCGCAACCCTACTCGGTCGACAGCCATCCAGTCTTGCCCTGAGTTTCGCTTACGCCATGCGTGAGTTGCGCGGGGGGCTGCGTGGCTTCGCGATCTTTTTGGCCTGTATCGCGCTTGGCGTGGCGTCTATTGCGGGCGTTAATGCGCTCGCCCAATCGATGACCGGCGGCTTGGCCAATGAAGGCCGAGCAATCCTGGGCGGTGATGTGCAGTTGGAGCTGATTCAGCGCGAGGTGACGCCGGAGGAACGTGCGTTCCTTGATGCGCAGGGCGCAGATATGATGACCATTGCCGACCTGCGCGGTATGGCGCGTACCGGCGATGGGCAAGACCAGACGGTTGTTGAGATCAAAGCGGTCGATGACCTCTACCCGATGGTTTCAGAACTGACGTTTGTTGATGGTTCGGGTGAACTGCGCTCTGATCTTCACACGGCTCTGGCAGAACAAGCTGGCGCGTTTGGTCTGCTTGCCGAGGGCACGCTTGCCGCTCGGCTTGATGTTGAGGTCGGCGAGACAATCCGCCTTGGTGAGCACGCGTTTCAACTGCGCGGGATTATTGAGCGCGAGCCGGACCGCTTGTCTTCCGGTTTCGGCTTTGGACCGCGCGCCATGGTGTCTGCTGATGGACTGGCAGCCAGTGAACTGGTTCAGCCGGGCAGTTTGGTGGAGTGGGAATACACACTGGCCTTCCCCGAGCCACTTGATCAGGCGGGGCTGGATGCCTTTGAAACCTCTGCCAACGAAACCCACCCGGATGCCGGATGGCGTGTGCGTGACCGCACCGAAGCCAGCCCACGTCTCACCGGCGCGATCAATCAGTTTGCGCAGTTTTTAACGCTAGTCGGCCTCACGGCCCTGGTGGTTGGCGGCGTGGGTGTTGCCAACGCTGTGCGCGCATTTGTTGAATCCAAGCGCAAAGTGATTGCCACCTTTAAGTCATTGGGTGCCGCAGGGCCATTCGTGTTTCGCGTGCAGTTTTTCCAAGTCATGGCGATTGCATTCCTCGGCATTATCATCGGGCTGGTTGTCGGCGCTTTGGTGCCCTGGGCGGTGCAGCTTTTGTTCGGTGATTTTCTGCCCGTTCCGCTCGATACCCGCCTTTACCCAGACGCGTTGGGTCTTGCTGCCCTCTACGGCGTGCTGGTGGCGCTGGCTTTTGCGCTTTGGCCGCTTGGTACGGTGCGCGATGTTCCCGCCACGGCGTTGTTTCGGGATGTCGGCGGCAATTCACGGCGCTTTCCGCGCTGGATTTATTTGCTTGGCGCTGCCGCTGCGATGATTGGCCTTGGCGTCGTGGCGTTCCTAGTATCGGACAGCCGGTTCATTGCCACGATCTATCTTGCAGCGGCAGGTGCTAGCTTTGTCATCCTGCGGCTTGTCGGCTCTGCGGTGATGGCCATCGCCAAACGCGCCCCACGGCCCAAATCGACAGCGGCGCGGCTTGCGCTGGGCAACATTCACCGCCCTGGGGCGCTCACGCCCTCGGTGATCCTGTCGTTGGGACTTGGGCTCACCTTGCTGGTCGCGTTGGCGCTGATCGATGCCAATTTACGGCGCCAGTTGACCGACTCCATTCCAGATGTCGCGCCCAGCTTCTTCTTCTTGGATATTCAGAACAGCCAGATCGACGGCTTCAAATCGCTGATTGCCGAGGAAGCCCCAACAGCATCACTTGAAAGTGTGCCGATGCTGCGCGGTCGGTTGATCTCTTTGCAGGGCATTCCCGCTGGGGAGTTTGAAGCGCCACCTGAGGCAGCGTGGGTGCTACAGGGTGACCGCGGCATCACCTATGAGGCAGAGGCGCCGGAAGGCACTGAGCTGACGGAAGGAGAATGGTGGCCCGCAGACTATGCAGGCGAACCGCTCGTCTCCTTCATTGATGAGGAAGGCCGTGCTCTTGGCCTTGAGATCGGCGACATGCTCACCGTCAACGTGCTTGGGCGCGAGATTTCTGCTCGGATTGCGAACTTCCGCGCCGTGGAATGGCAATCGCTGGAGATTAATTTCGCCATGGTTTTCTCGCCCAACGCTTTGGCAGGCGCGCCGCATGCGCATTTGGCCACGGTGACCTATGAAAGCGAAGCGGACGATGCGACCGAACTGGCGCTGCTGCGCAACGTGACGGCGGCGTTTCCCGGCATCACGTCGGTGCGCATTTCTGACGCGCTGGATGAGGTGAATGCTTTGGTGGAAGATTTGGCGCTGGCCGTGCGCGGTGCTGCGTCTGTGACGCTGATTGCTTCGATTTTGGTGCTAGCCGGTGCCTTGGCGGCAGGTCACAGACACCGGCTTTACGACGCGGTGATTTTGAAAACCCTTGGAGCCACACGCGGGCGCATTCTTGGGGCGTTTCTGCTGGAATACGCTCTGCTGGGGCTCGCCGCAGCGACTTTTGGTTTGGCGGCGGGCAGCTTTGCGGCTTTTGCCGTGCTGGAGTACGTGATGACCGCCGGGTTCACCTTCCTGCCGTCTGTGGCCTTTGGGGCTGTCGGGATCGCTTTGCTTCTGACGGTCGGTTTGGGGTTGATCGGCACCTGGCAAATTTTGGGTCAAAAACCTGCGCCCGTGCTGCGGAATTTGTGACGGAGCGCATTTAGAAACGTCATCCCTGTGGGTCCGCGCGTCACGCGCCACGCTACCAACCCGGCCATCCAGTTTGCTCTCTCACCAACAGCGCAAAAAGAAGCATTTTAGCTGGATTCGCGGATCACGTCCGAGGATGATGGCCATGGATGCTGTTCGCCAGATCGCATCTTTGGGTGTGTGAACAAGAGTAGCAGTTAGCTTTCTCTTCAGGATTATCGAAATCCGGTACGATTGCCCTTGAGATTGTTGCCATTCATATACATATTATTCCCAATACCTGAGTTTCGTGGGAGAACATGGCGTTTGACCCACCTTTTTGGCCGTTTACGACCATTTGGAGAGTTAGAAAATGAACAACCCGCTTCGCGACGGTTACGTCCAACAGGGCGCACAGACAGCCGCAGGCATTGATGAAGGCCTTCGCGCCTACATGCTGAAGGTCTACAACTACATGGCCATTGGCCTTGCCATCACTGGCATTGCCGCAATGGGCATGTTCCAGCTTGCCGTGGTGCAAGATGCTTCCGGTTCGATTATCGGCCTGACATCTGTTGGTGAAGCCATCTACACCTCGCCATTGCGCTGGGTGATCATGCTGGCCCCGCTGGGCGCTGTGTTCTTCCTAAGCTTCCGCATCTCGAAGATGAGTGTGCCGGCTGCACAGCTTACCTTCTGGGCCTTTGCGGCTGTGATGGGCGTTTCCCTGTCATCGATTTTCTTGGTGTACACCGCTGAATCGATCACGCGGGTGTTCTTCATCACCTCGGCTGCCTTTGGCGCGTTGAGCCTTTGGGGTTACACAACCAAGCGCGACATTTCCGGTTGGGGTTCGTTCCTGTTTATGGGTCTGATCGGTGTGATCATCGCGTCGGTCGTGAACATCTTCTTGGGCTCTTCGGCCCTGCAGTTCGCCATCTCGGTGATCGGTGTTCTGGTGTTTGCTGGCCTCACCGCCTACGACACGCAGCGCATCAAGACGATGTACTACGAAGGTGACAGCGTAGAGGCCTCCGGTCGCAAGGCCATTATGGGCGCACTCAGCCTCTACCTGAACTTCATCAACATGTTCATCATGTTGCTGCAGCTATTTGGCAACCGCAACTAGCGGCCCGAATCAGAGACCATCACAAAAGTTTCATAAGCCCCGGTGTACGCACCGGGGCTTTTTTCTTGCCTCAATGTAAAATATCGATATATCCAGATGTATGGATATATTGGACGCCTCGGACGCCTTTGCTGCCCTCAGTCAACCGTCGCGCTTGGAAGCGTTTCGTCTGCTGGTGAAAGCTGGTGAACCAGGGATGATGGCAGGCGATATCGGGCGCCACTTGGATGTGCGGCAGAATACGATGTCAGCCAACCTGGCTGTGTTGCTGCATGCTGGGCTGGTGCGGCGCGAGCGTCATGGTCGCACGATCCGTTACTTTGCCAATTTCCAATCCATGCAGCGCTTCATGCAATTTCTGATCGAGGATTGCTGCAACGGAAACCCCGCCATTTGCTCTCCCCTCATGGATGTTCTGACCGTCTGCAACGCTTGTGCCCCCGATTCCTCATCTTTGACTCTGGAAGGACAATGATCATGAGCGACGTTCACAATGTGCTGTTTCTTTGTACCGGCAATTCAGCCCGCTCTATTTTGGCTGAAGCCATCCTGAACCGGGAAGGCGCGGGTCGGTTCAAGGCCCACTCCGCGGGCTCGCAACCCAAAAACAGCGTTCACCCATACTCGATCGATCTTCTGAAAAAGCTCAATCACGATACCAGTTTTGCACGCTCCAAAAGTTGGGAAGAGTTCGCTGTACCGGATGCCCCAACTATGGATTTCGTTTTCACAGTTTGTGATTCCGCTGCTGCAGAAAGCTGTCCGGTTTGGCCTGGGCAACCCATGACCGCCCATTGGGGTGTGCCTGATCCGGCTGCTGCCGAAGGTACAGAAGCGGAGAAGCGTCTAGCTTTTGCCGAAGCCTATCGCATGCTGACCAATCGCATTTCCATTTTTGTTAACTTGCCCATGGATTCTATCGACCGTTTGACGTTGCAGCAGCGTTTGACGGAGATCGGAAGCCAGTCAGCAGAAGAGAACGCCCCTGCATGACCACTTCCTTGTCGCGGCGCCTTGCTGCTGAGTTCATCGGTACGGCGTTTCTGCTGGCCACCGTCGTTGGGTCCGGCATCATGGCCGAACGCCTGGCCGATGGTAACGTTGCCATCGCGCTGCTGGGCAACACCATCCCAACTGGCGCGATCCTGGTGGTGCTGATCACCATGCTTGGGCCAATATCTGGCGCGCACTTCAACCCGGCGGTGACGCTGGTGTTTGCAATCCAGAAAGCAATACATGCCCGCGATAGCTGGGCTTATGTCGGCGTGCAGGTTTTCGGCGGGTTGATTGGTGTTTGGGCGGCGCATCTGATGTTTGCCGAACCGGTGTTCCAGGCCTCCGCCACCGTACGTACCGGACCGTCGCAATGGTTTGCTGAAGGGGTTGCGACCTTCGGGCTGATTTTCACCATTCTTGTGACCTTGAAGGTGCGCGAAAGTGCGGTCGCCATGGCGGTTGGTCTGTATATCACGGCTGCCTATTGGTTCACGGCCTCTACATCATTCGCCAATCCAGCGGTGACGATCGCGCGCTCATTCTCCGACACGTTCGCCGGTATCCGCCCTATCGATATGCCGGCGTTCCTGCTGAGCCAATATGCGGGCGCCTTCCTTGCACTGGTCCTTTGTGGCTGGCTGTTGGGGCTTCGGCTCGGAAAGTACCAGTTCAAAGGTAGCCAAGATGAGTGATCAGAGCGCTGATCTGCCCAACCTCCAGGTTGAAGAGCTTCACCCCATCAACGGTGCGTTGCTGAGCGATACGCTGGACCACAAACCGCGTGTCATGATGCTCTATGGCAGTTTGCGCGAGCGCTCTTACTCCAAGCTTCTTACACTTGAAGCCAAGCGCGTGTTGGAGGTGCTGGGCGCTGAGGTGCAGGTGTTCGATCCCACCGGACTGCCGCTGGTCGATGATGAGCAGGGTTTTGATCCATCGAGCGATCATCCCAAGGTGCAGGAGCTGCGTGCATTGTCTGTTTGGTCGGAAGCGCATGTCTGGTGCTCGCCGGAACGCCATGGCGCCATGACCGGCATCATGAAAACGCAGATCGATTGGCTGCCATTGGCGCCGATTGGCGGTGTGCGTCCGACGCAAGGGCGGACCTTAGCGCTTATGCAGGTGTCTGGAGGCTCGCAGAGCTTCAACACGGTCAATCAGCTTCGGATTTTGGGCCGTTGGATGCGGATGATCACCATTCCCAACCAATCATCCGTGCCCAAGGCGTTCACCGAGTTTGAGGATGATGGGCGGATGAAGCCCTCGCCCTATTACAACCGCATGGTCGATGTGATGGAGGAGCTGATGAAGTTCACCCATCTCACACGCGGGCGTTCGGCCTATCTGACGGATCGCTATTCTGAACGTGTGGAGACCCGTGAAGAGCTTTCTAAGCGCGTGAATATTCGCTCGATTTAACGCTGGGAGAATGCGTTATTTGCGGATCGTCAACGCACCGGCGAGGACAATCAGTGCCAGCCCAGCGAGGGTCAGCAAGTCTGGCCGCTCGGCGAAGAGCAAAACACCCCACAACACCGCAAAACCGACATAGGCAAATTCAAACGTGCCGATGATCGACGTCGGCGCTTTTTGGTAGGCAACGGCCGTGCCGACCGATGCGATGAGGATGGACAGCGCAAGCAGCCCCATCAAGCGCCATTCGGACGCTGTCATGGTGTGCCATGCGCTGGTGAGAAAGCTATCATTGGTAGGGCTTGGCACAGTGGCGAGGATCGCCAGCCCGGCAAGTCCGGTTGCTATGAAAGCCACATGTAGGCTGAACACCATGGCGAGCGGATGCTCGTCTTGGCAGTGCAGCCGTGTGAGCACCATGGCACCCGCAAACAGCATGGCAGCCAGAATCGGCAGCAGGGCATAGAGTGAGAACGCCTCGCTGCCGGGTCTAAGCACCAGTGCCACGCCAACAAATCCGAGCAGAGCGGCAACACCTTGAAGCGGCGTGACCTTGTCGTGCGCCCACAGCGCGGAAAATGCGACGATGAAAAGCGGTAACGTGTAAAGCGCGGCAGCGGCAGCTGACAGCGGCAGATAGGGTAGGGCGGTGTAGTAGGCGATCCACACCATCACCAGGAACGCAGAGCGCAACCCGACCCAAAGCACGGAGCGCGGCAGTAGGCTGGCACGCAACCCAAACACCAACCCCGCACCCAGCAGCACGGGCATGACGATGGCCGAGCGCACGGCGAACAGTTGCCACATGCCGACTGTGGACTCGGTGCCCATGCCTTTGATCAGTGCATCGCCTGCCGACATGGCAAAGACGGTGAACAGGATCGTTGCGATGGCAAGTGGTCGGTTGTCGGTAGCTGAGGACATGGCGATAGCTAGGGGTCTCCCGTACACATCGACAAGGCCAGTTTGGCGTCATTGCGTTCGATGACGCTGATTTTTGGTTCAAGTGCGGCTATTGAAGTTGAACCCTGTGATGTCATGTTTCACGCATGAGCCGTTCAAAGACCAAAGATACCGGTCCGCCCGTGCACGCCCAGCGGTTGGAGACGCCAGCGGGCGGCGGGGTGTTTGATCTGCCGAAACTCTCCATTGGGGTGTTTCTCACCGATCAACCGGCCCACCAGATTTCCGTCGGCTCTGATCGTACCGCGCATACACCGCTGACAAAGGATGAAGGGTTCATCTTGCCTGCAGGCGCCAGTGGGCTTTGCGCCTATGATGAAGCGCACAGTTTTCTGTCGGTGGAGCTTGATGAAAGCCTGTTGCGCGAGGTGGGACTGGACAGTCCGGGTGCGGTCGCGCCGCAGTTCGGTGCGTTTGACCCGTTGACGTTGCAATTGGCGCGCACAGCGCTTGATGTGGCCGATGCCCCAAGCGCGCTTTACCGTGAAACCATGCATAGGGCGCTGGCCGCCCATTTGGCGCAAAGCGTTCAGCCTGTCGTTCCCGATACTGCCACGCTGGATGATGCGCGTTTGCGCCGGGCGGTGACTTACATCCATGACCATCTGGCGGACGATATCTCGCTGGAGGTGCTGGCTGGCGAAGCAGCGATGAGCGCGTTCCATTTCGCCCGCGCGTTCAAGGCCGCGCTGGGCGCCACTCCCCTGCAATACGTGATCGGTGAGCGGATGCGTGTTGCCAGCGTGCTGCTCAAAACCACCAAGCTGCCCGTGAGCGAGATCGCGCTACGTGTTAGCTATGAGGACACCTCGCGTTTCGGCAAGCACTTCAAACGGGCCTTTGGCGCGACCCCGGCGCGGCACCGCGCGAGCTGATTGTCTCACAACCGCAAGAATGACCTAACCGACGGCAAGAATCGCGCCTGTGGGCGCTGATCCCTTTCGGCATTGTCTCCTCATCGCACTGACCAAAACGGTTGGTGTTTCCAACTGGAGACAGATCCATGACCAATACAACAAAGACACTTGCTTCCACCGCCCTCGCTTCGGCGCTTATGACCGGCACGGCGCTGGCAGACATTCAAACCCGCACCGTAACGTTTGAAAGCAACGGCTCGCAGATGGCTGGCACACTTTTCCTGCCCGCCGATCATGACGGTTCGGCTCTGCCAACCGTTGTTGTGACCGGCGCTTGGACGTCGGTTCAGCAGCAAATGCCAGCTACCTATGCCCGTGAAATGGCCGAACGCGGATTTGCCGCTTTCACCTTCGATTTTCGCGGCTGGGGCCAGTCCGGTGATCTGCCGCAGAATGTGCGCTTTGAAGAAAACCCGGCAGCCAAGATCGAAGACATTGAAGCGGCCATCGCCTTCATCGCCGACTTGCCTGAAGTGGATGCGGCCAACATCAATGGTCTCGGCATCTGCGCCTCAGCTGGCTACATGATCGACGCCGTTGTCGGTAACCCGCTGATCAACCGCGTTGGCTTGGTTGCCCCATGGCTTCAAAACGAAGCGTTGGTGAACGCCGTTTATGGCGGCGAAGACGGCGTAAACGGCCTCATCGAGCTTGGCCGTTCGGCACAGGCTGAAGGCGGCATGATTATTCCTGCCGCGGGACCGGAAGGTGCTGAAGGCGTGCTGATGCCAATCGGTGGCTACTATTATGATGCTGATCGCGGTGCGATTGCTGAGTATGACAATCAGTGGAACCAGACCAGCTGGGAAGGTTGGCTGACCTACCACCCTGCCGACCATGGCGCCGCGCTCGATAAGCCGCTCGCCATCGTTCACTCTGAGGCCGCTGCCATCCCACAAGGTGTGCGTGACTTTCTGAGCGGCTTTGCCGGTGAAGCAACGCTTCAGTGGCTGGAGGATGTTAGCCAGTTCGACTTCTACGACAATCCCGAAGACGTGATCCGTGCTGCCGACACGATGGCGCAGCACTTCGCTTCGTGAAACCCGATGAGATTTGCCGCGCTAACGCATCTGTCAGCGCGGTTCTCCACAACCTCTTTACAAGGACCAAATCCATGAAACTGACCGCAACCACAATCGCAGCGCTTGCCATGAGCGCCTCTGCAACCCTCGCCGATGATGTCCGCCTTGGCGGTTCGCCGCTGACCCTTGAAACCTTTGTCGACCAAGCGGAGATGGTTCGTATCGCCGATGCCATCGATGCGGGTGTCGATACCAAAGACTGGGAGACGACCCGAGGCTTCTTCACCGATGAGATCACCGTCGATTTTACCTCACTCGTTGGCGGAGAGCCTGCCACTATTCCCGCTGATGGTTTGATCGCCGGTTGGTCGGGCAATCTGACGGCGGAGAAAACCTCGTTCCACCTGCGCGGCAACCACCGCGTGACGTTCCACTCAGCCGATAGCGCAACGATGGTGTCGCATGGCTATGCCTGGAACCAGATGGAGCGTGGTGCGCTGGAAGAAAATGGTGGCGAAGCGCTTTGGGAAGTTTGGGGCACCTATGTGCACGGTTTTGAACGCACCGAGGATGGCTGGAAGGTCAACGCCATGACCTTCACCGCCACAGCCCAACGCGGCAACGATTTCGTGCGCGACACGCCGGGATCGTAAGCCCTAGACCAGTTCCAGCTTCGGCTTCTTGTCGAAGACTTTGAGAACCTGTTTCAGATCGTGGCCGCGTTTGAGGATTTGTCCCGATGCGGCCACCACTTTGTAAGCACCTTGGCGGCGGGCCATCTTTGGGTCTTTTTCGATGGTGTAAAGCGGCACCTCTGCGGCGCGCCTGAACACGGAAAACACCGCGCGGTCTTTGAGCATATCAATGGCGTAGTCGCGCCATTCCCCATCAGCCACCATGCGCCCATAAACATTCAAAATGACATCCAGTTCGCGCCTATTGAAGGCTATCTGCGATGGCGGATTGGCCGAAGGCGGGGCGTTGTTGGACGTAACAATGTAAACGATATCGTCTGTGGGAGTTTTGGGTGCGGTGTGCGGTTTGGAACGCGACTGCCGGTGAGCATCAAGCTCAACGGGTGTGTTCGTATCGTGCGTGCTGTCCGTCATGCGCTCTCAAAGGGTTTGACCGGCGTGTGTACAAAGTGTTTCAAGCCTAGGCTGATTTGGCAAGGTGTTTGCGCACTGTGTGCGCTTCTCTTGAGGATCAGACGGCGCAAGGTTATCCACAGCGCCACATTATTGCCCAGAAACAGCCCTGATCACGCCCTTTGGCGGCCAAACTGGCAGGCTCCATTGCCTGTGTTGCTTGGTAGCGCGGCGCTGGGTCATCAGACCCTCCAGCCCCCAGCCCCTGATTTCTTGGCGTCGTGCACCATAGCAGCACATATGTAGCTGCGTTCCTTTGGAACGACCGCTATGTGAGCCAGACACCCGCAGCATGCACAAGGTGGGGCTGCTCCGTTCAGGCTAGACTGACTGTTTTCCAACCCGCCTCGGCGCCCATCGCCTTGGCGGGTTTTTTGGGTTTGGCCTTGGCCGGCAAGAGCCAGCTCACATGGGCCGTTTTCCCTTCATCGCAAATGTGCCATCTGGCTGAGCCTTTGGAAGGCCTCGGTTACCTTTTGGGCGCATACTGGCCGCATCGATACGACTGCCCCCTTAAGTGAAGGCCCTACGCATGCTCGTTCAATTGACTCTTGGAAGCGGCTTGATCGTGCTGACGGCAATGGCTGCAGCGCTCGCTTGGTGGGGCCTTGAGGTGTTTCTGGTGCGCACCCACAATTGGGTCGTACGCGAGCCCCATGGGCCGAAGCTGGCTATGATCTTGTGTCTCGTCATGCTTTGGACCGTTGTTATGGTCACCGCATCTGTTTGGATATGGGCGATTGCGCTGCGCTCTTTGCAGATATTCGTGACCTTCGAAGCGTCCATGTATTTCTCTTTGGTGGTGTTCACAACGCTTGGTTATGGCGATGTGCTGCTGCCGATTGAATGGCGGCTTCTTGGTGGATTGGCCGCTTCCAATGGGCTTTTGATGTTCGGCCTTTTGACCGCCATGCTGGTGGAAACGCTGCATCAAACCCGCCAGCGCCAGCGCGGGCGCTTTCACTAGGTTTTTCACGGCCAGATAGACATGGGACGGCTGCTTGGCGCTTCGGGCGATCAGACTTCTTAGACAAAGCGCAAAACGCTCTAGGCGGCGATTTTAGGCGCGAGGATGTGCTCATCCAACATCTCTTTGAAAGCGCCCAAAAGATCCATGTCAATCTTGCCTTCCATGGACCTCAGGATTCCGTAGGCTTCCTGCGGGCTCATGGCTTTTTTGTAAGCGCGGGTGTCGATCAGCGCGCTGTAGATATCGATGATCGTCATGCAGCGCACGATATCGCTGATCTGCGACCCGCTTATGCCGCACGGATAGCCTGTGCCATCCAGCAACTCATGATGTGAGTAGATGATGTCCTGGACCGTCTTGCAGATAGTGAGGCTTTCATTGGCAAGTGCCAAACCGTCCACCGTATGCTGGTTGATGATTTCGCGTTCTTCTTCGGTCAGTTGGGAGGGCTTGTCCAAAATCGACAGCGGCACCTTGATCTTGCCGATATCGTGCAAAAGCGCGGCTTGCGTGAACTTCTCCTGATCGGCTTTGCTGAAGTGCAGTGTCTGTGCCCATTGGGCCGCAATGCCTGCAACGGTCAAGCAGTGACGTGCGGTGTAGGAATGGTGCTGGCCAACGGCGTCCAACCAGCTTGCAAGACCATGCGTTTTGATCACCATGTTCATATCGGCGCTTGTCGACGATAGCTGTTCGACAGCTGTTTTCGGGTCTTTGTGATCCCCACCAAGCAGCGAACCAAAGGCGTTGGACAAAGACTGCACGGCCCGCGCGGAGGCTGATGTTTGCTGCCGGCGCGCCGGGCCGAACTGTCGATCGCTTGTTTCCACGGCATCCAGAAGGGCTTCCGGATCGACAGGCGTCGACACAATGCTCGCCGATATCTGGCGAATGGAGCTGGAAAAGCGAGCGATGTCGGCTTTGGCAAGACAAAGAACGACGGGAATGCGCTGGACACCCTGGTCGCGTAGCCAATCGAACAGCTTCTCCATGGTCCGTGTTGGGAAGCGCTCAAATGCCAGCACAATCACTTCGGAACGTTTGAGTTCCTTTGGAATAGGTCGTGGCAGAACGTGTAAATCAATGGGTACAATTCCGTTGAGCGCCTGGATCGACTCCAGGGCGGCAACCGACCCGTCGGTTATTGCTAGCAGTCTCATTATGTATTCCCCCAACCAAGGATGGTAAAATGCAACCGTTAAAAGGTGCTAAAAAAATGGGCAGTTGGCTGAAATGTCGTTCTCATTGTGTCGGGCGCACTCATCCTGTTGGGCTTCTGCTGCGATGTTGCTAGAAATGCCGCGTTAAATCCGCCATCACAGGCGTGGATGGTGTCGGTAGGGTTGTTTCAACGGGGCAGTTGGTGATGAGTGAGGCAACACAACTTGTGGCTGCACGACGGATTGCAGCGCAGGTGCGCGAGAAAATTGATGCGCATTTCTCGCTACGGTTGTGGGATGGATCGCTGGAGCCGTTGGGTGAAAACCCGGTGCCAGGTTTGGCCATCAAGATAGCGTCACCCGGCGTGGTGTCGTCCATTCTTCATCGTCCGACGCTGGACAGACTGCTGCGCCACTACGCCAAGGGCGGTATTGAGGTGGAAGGCGGGTCGTTGATCGATCTTGCTGAACCGCTTGCTCACGACCGGGCCAAGCGCCGTGCCTTCAAATCGCTCGGCAAAGGTCCGCTTGTGCGCAGCTTGGCGCCGTTCTTTTTTGCCAAGGGTCAGCATCCCGATGCGACACGCGATTTTGGCGGTGATGCGGAGGGGCAGGGCCGCAAAGCCGGCGACAACAAGCGGTTCATCCAGTTTCATTATGATGTGGGCAATGATTTCTATCAGCTCTTCCTAGACCCAGAAATGCAGTATTCTTGTGCGCATTATCCCAGCTGGGATGCGAGCCTTGAGGCGGCGCAGGTCAACAAGTTGAACCTGATCTGCCGCAAGCTTCGCCTAAAGCCGGGTGAAATGATGCTTGATATTGGTTGCGGTTGGGGCGGCCTGCTCTGCCATGCGGTTCAGAACTATGGCGTTGAAGGCCATGGTGTAACCCTCTCAGAAGAGCAGCTTGCCTTTGCGCAGGCCAAAGTGGAGCGGCTTGGCATTGCCGATAAGGTGAGCCTGCACCTGAAAGACTATCGCGAGATGCATGGCGCGTTCGATAAGATATCCTCGGTCGGCATGTACGAGCATATCGGGCTGGTCAACATCCCTGAATATTTCGCCACTGTGCAGCGACTCTTAAGGCCTGGCGGGCTGTTTATGAACCACGCCATTTCGCGTGGGGCCAAACGCAAGAAGCGTAGATTTTCCAGCCGCCCTGAGCAGCGGGCGTTGCAGAAGTACATTTTTCCCGGCGGCGAGCTGGATGACATCGGCCACACGCTCGCGCAGATGGAGATTGCCGGCTTTGAGGTGCAAGACGTGGAAGCGCTGCGCCAGCATTATCAGAAAACCACGCGTGAATGGTGCGAGCGGTTGTTCAAAAAACGCACTGAGGCCGAAGCGCTGGTGGGGGCTGAGACCTACCGCATTTGGGCCGCCTATCTGGCGGGTTGCTCGTTCGCGTTTCAGCGCGGATCTGCGCGGCTCTATCAGACACTCGCCAGCAAATCGCCCAAGGGTTTTACCGCCGTGCCGCCATCGCGGTTCGATATTTATGGCAGTTGAGCTCAGAGATTAAGCCGGGCGATTTGGTAGGTTAGCCCTGATTTCTCAAAAGTCGCTTCATCGAGTTTGAAGCCCAGCGCTTCATAAAACCCGCGGGCAGATTGCCTGGCGTCGCACCACAACTCGGTGAAGCCTTGTTCTCTGGCGAGCTGTGCACCTTCTTGGACCAGATCAGAGCCCAGCCCTGCGCCACGATAGTTTGGCGCGACGGCCAACTTGCGCAGCCTTATGCCCGGCGACTCCTGAAAGAACGACGCGACGCCGATGAGGCCTTCGCCGTCGAACGCGCCAAGATGCAGCGCGGTCTCGTCACCAGGCACTTTGACATGGTCAAGCGGTTTGTCCGGCCACATATGGGTTCGGCGGAAGGCAAGCGTCTGCTCAGCTGCAATGCTGCGGATCGGGTAGGACATCAAATGTGAATAGCAGTCTTGGGGGCCAACGAACTTATATAAAACGGCCATTGCAACATGGTGACGGACACTTGAATTGTTGTTTCACAGAGCTTCTCAAAGCACGTTGAGCGGACGCTATCAGACCTGATCATCGCATTTCTGTTTCGGCTCAACCTTTAGCCCGCTAAAGCCGGGGCATGAACCTGTCGCTCAAGACATTTGATACTTTTTACGACGCCATGAAGCGCCGCGATCCGGCTATGGATGGTGTGGTCTTTGTTGGTGTGAAAACAACTGGGATTTATTGCCGCCCAGTCTGCAAAGCGCGCCTGCCCCTGAAGCGCAACGTTGCGTTTTACCCGTCTGCTGCGGCAGCTGAAGCTTCTGGCTATCGGCCATGCTTACGATGTAGGCCGGAGACTGCACCTTTTTGTCCAGCTTGGAAGGGCACGCGCACCACCGTCGAGCGGGCGCTTGCTATGATCGATGCTGGCGCACTGCGTTCGGGCACGGTCGAGCAGCTTGCCGATCGGCTTGGTATTGGAACGCGGCACCTTACGCGGCTGTTCAACGAACATCTGGGCGTATCGCCGACACAGGTCTCGCGAACCCACCAAGTGCAGCACGCCAAACGTCTGCTCGATGAAACCAGCGCTACGATTGACCAGATCGCCTTTGACACTGGCTTTGCCAGTGCGCGTCGTTTGCGTGCGGCATTCGTTGCCCTTTATGGCGTTCCGCCCTCTCGCCTTCGCCGTCGCCTCCCCGAAGAAAGGTCAACCCGTGATGTCTGAAATAGAAACTGAGTTCTTGTTTGAGGCCCGCGTGCGTTTGGACACGCCCTTGCATGTCGGCGCGACGCCGGAGGGCTACCGTATGATCGTCAATGTGAAAGACGGTACTTTTGAGGGACCGCGCCTGCGTGGCCAAGTCGTACCAAACACAGGCGCTGACTGGTCACGGATGAGGGCTGATGGCTGTGGTCACCTGGATGTTCGGTTTTGCCTCAGGACGGACGATGATGCGCTTATTTATGCCCATTGGCATGGCGCTATGGCGTTTGATCCAAGCGAGCGGGACTATGCGCTTGATTTCGACAAGGCCGATGATCCTGATGGTGCGCATCGCTATTACTTCCGCACAAGCCCACGTTTTGAGGTTGCCGACGAACGCTATGCGTGGCTGAACAATCTGGTGTCGGTCTCAAAATCGCGAACCGGTGATGGTGGTGTGATCCATCGCATCTTTGCCATCAAATGAGATCCGCCAGCATGCCTTATCTGGTCACCCGATATGGTCGCCTGTTGATTGTGGCTGGCGCCGTCCTGTTCATGCTTGGGCTGCTTCAGGGCGTGGCAATTCCAGTTTTCACCAATCCACGCATGGGGTTGTCAGCCCATCTTGCTGCGGTTCAGAGCGGGGTGGCCTTGATGATTGTCGGCGTGGTTTGGTCCGTTGGTCATTGGTCCGGTATGGCGGAGAGGGTTGCCTTTTGGTCAAGCACACTTGGTATTTTTGGTGTTTGGCTGGGGCTAAGCCTTGCGGCCGCCACCGGCGCGAGTCAGGCTCTACCAATTGCTGGGGGTGACTTTTCTGCCGGACCTGCTGTGGAGATCGGTGTGTCAGCGCTTGTGATGATCTCAGGTGTTTTGACCATGATGGGATGGGGTCTGTTTGTGCACGCTCTGATGCGAAAGGCGCAGCCTGTCTGAACGCTGTACGGGCTAAAGAGGACAAAAGAAAACGCCGGAGCTTTCGCCCCGGCGTCTTCTTATCTGGTTGGCCGAAGCTGATTAAGCAGCTTCTTGCGCCAGGTTGCGCAGCACATAGTGCAGCACGCCGCCGTGCTCGACATATTCGATCTCAACTTCGGTATCGATCCGGCAGAGCAGCTCGATCTCTTTCTTGGTGCCATCAGGATATTCGATGGTGGCATTCACATTCTGACGTGGCTTCAGATCGCCAGACAGGCCGTGGATGGAGACTTTCTCATCGCCCTTCAGACCAAGTGATTTGCGACTGTCATCGCCAGTGAACTCAAACGGGATCACGCCCATACCAACCAGGTTGGAACGGTGGATACGCTCAAAGCTTTCAGCAATCACCGCTTTGACACCCAAGAGGCTGGTGCCCTTGGCCGCCCAGTCACGCGATGAGCCAGCGCCATACTGCTCGCCACCGAAGACAACAAGTGGCACGCCCTGTTCTTTCCACGCCATGGCAGCTTCGTAGATGGAGGGGTAGATAGATAAATGGATGGATCAATCGATTGAGAGGGCTGTGCTGGCCTGCTCTGTTTACAAATCTGAAGAGAGAGATAGATAGCTAAACATCGTC
>JBCCAF010000004.1:0-334664 GCA_039814945.1 Pseudomonadota bacterium | reverse complement strand
CGTGAGCGCTCCGACGAGATCGGCGAGATGGGTGCAGCGGTTCAAGTCTTCAAAGACAATATGATCGAGGGTCGTGACCTGCGGGCCGCGCAATCTGAGGATCAAAAGTCTAAAGAGCAGCGTCAGAAAGTGGTTGATGATGCGATCCAACGCTTCGAAACAGCTGCAACCGAGTCGATCAGCAAGGTCACACGGTCATCTGAAGAGATGCAGCACTCCGCTCAGTCTCTTTCCTCCCTTGCCGAGGACACGACCAACAAGTCGACCACTGTTGCCAGCTCTTCGGAAGAGGCAACATCGAACGTGCAAACTGTTGCCAGTGCTGCTGAAGAACTCTCCGCCTCAATCGGTGAGATCAGCAGGCAGGTGAACGAGTCGGCCAGCATGTCCAGAGAGGCCGTTGAACAGGCCGACGCTACGGGCAATCAGGTCAACTCGCTTGTGCAGGCTGCACAGAAGATTGGCGAAGTTGTCAGCCTCATCCAGGACATCGCCGAGCAGACGAACCTGCTTGCTCTCAACGCGACGATTGAAGCCGCGCGCGCCGGTGATGCAGGACGTGGGTTTGCCGTCGTTGCCTCTGAGGTGAAGGGTCTTGCTGAGCAGACCGGTCGTGCGACCGATCAGATCGCTGGTCTCATCACAGATATCCAGTCGTCCACCGAAGCATCGGTGACCTCGATTGAGGCGATCTCTGAGAAGATCAAGGCAATGGACTCCATTGCGTCCGCCATCGCCTCATCGGTGGAAGAGCAGGGCACGGCAACGCAGGAGATTGCTTCCAACGTTCAGCAAGCCGCCATGGGCACGCAAAATGTGTCATCCAACATTGTCGGTGTGAACGAAGCCACCCAGCAAACTGGTGCTGCGGCTTCGCAGGTTCTCAGCGGTTCGACTGAACTCGCCGAGGAAGCCAACGGGCTGCGCAAGAACATCGACACGTTCTTGGAGACCATTCGGGCCGCTTAATCGCCCCAGTGCTCTTCAACAGCCAAGTGAACCGGCGCTGCATGCTATGCGGCGCCGGTTTGCGTTTGTTGACAGCTAACTCACTGCCCAACCACAGTCGCCTGGAGGCACGGGTTACGGGTTACTTCGAACGGCTGTGCTGCCTGACCTATCCGTCAAAATGTGGCGCGGATGGTTGCCATACCGCCATAGCGTGTCATGCCATCGCCTATCGCTGCTTCGCCAGCAAGGTCGAGCGACAGTGTTGGCCCGAGGGCAACAGACATCTCACCGCCGACAAACGCGGCACTGCCTTCCTCGCCGTCCACCGGTACGGAACCTGATTGCCCGATCAACGTGACATTCGCATCTTCGGTTCGGACCGTGGAGCGATACTGCCACCCGCCCCGCACGGTCAGTATTGCAAGGTCAAACTGTCGGGTAGCTGCAAGCTGTATGCGCGATTCCAGAGCCGATACGGTGCGCGAGGCCACGGTTGCGTTGGCCGCCGATGGGCCGGTTTCAGTGTATCCGTCAACGAACTGAATTGCGTAGCGCACCCGCGCAGACGGCGTGAACTGCCAATTGCTATCGCCAAGGGCCCCGGCATGCCAGCCCACCGTCAACTCCGGTGACAGCCACCAGCTGTTGTAATCGGCTTGTGCCGAAGAAACGCCAAGCGCGGCCAGGTTGTCGTTCACCAGCCGGTCATCGGAATGGGAAAGGAATCCGCCCGACATAGCGACGGTCGCAAACACGTCACCGCGCTGCGCTTGCCCATAGAGCGAGGCAAACGCGCCATGAGCAGCGTTGTCGAAAGACTCAGCCCAGCGGCTTTCGCTTTCGAAGGTCCCCCAGCCATAGCCGACAAGCGCACCGACCACTAGCTCCGGTGAAACGTTACTCTCGTAGCCAATCGCAAGTCCGGCATGGTGGGCTTCGTGGTCCAGTGTCGTGGCACTGCCGTCATACTCGCTGAGCGATCCAAAGCCTGAAGCCCAAAAAGCTGGCTCTTGTGGCGAGTAAGTTGCGGTCAGATCGTCAAACGCCTGCGTGAAGCGCCGTTCGGCTGATGCCGTCGGGGCATAGGCGACGGGCTGCACGCTTGCGCTGGGTGCGCTAGCTGAAGGAAAGCGAGACTGAATCAATCAAGAAATGCCTGCCGTCAGATCGGCAAATGCATTGGCCGACCCAGCAAGCCCTGTTGGATCGAAAGTCGCCACCTGCTGGGTTGCAGCATTGTAAAAGATTGGCACTGGCCCAGAAAGACTGGGTGCTCCACCGACCATCGTGCCGTCAGACAGGTCCCACAGGAAGGAATGCGAAGGTCCGGAGGTGATGTTGACGGTTGTGTTGGTGCCCAGATCAATGTCACCGCCGAGAAACGATGGCGCAAGCAGATTGAGCAAGTTGTCGCTCCCATCAATAAATACAGAGCGTGCCTGACTGGCTACAATCAATCCTGAGTTGGTAACGGTGTTATTGTTAGTTGGCAGGGCAAGACCATCGGAGGAGCCACCCTCTGTTCTGATTGACCCGCTGTTGAGAAGGATGTTGTCGTTACCACCGGTGAGGATGCCGTCAGAGCCGTTGTCTTGGGTCGATATCAGGCCAGTATTGTTTATCGTGTTGCGCTGCCCGGCAAAAATACCATCGCTAAACTCGCCCCGAACAATGATCGTGCCAGCATTGAAAATCACATTGTCATGATCAGCATCAATACCGTCTGAGTTATCCTGAATGGTTTCGATGGTTCCAAGGTTTTGGACGACATTGTCGTCGTCTGCCAAAATGGCGTCAGATGAAGAGCCTCGGGTGATCACTGAGCCGCTGTTAACAATCGTGTTGTCGTCGTCGGCCGCTATGCCGTCCGCATTATTGCCTTGCGTATCGATAGTTCCCGCATTTGTAATAGTGTTGTTGCTCAAGCTGAATATGCCAAACGAGGTGGTGCCTAGTGTCGTAATGGTGCCGAAGTTGGTCACAACGTTGAAGTTATCGACATCAATCCCCGCAGCAACCGTACCCTCCGTTGCAATGCTCCCATAGTTGACAATCGTATTATTGCTCTGTCCGCCGATGCCAAACCCGCTGTTACCTGATGAACTGATTGAGCCGGTGTTGGTGACGATGCTGTTCTGAAGGATTGAAATACCGAAGGTGGACGATCCGGTCGTAATAATGGTGCCGGTGTTGGTGATGGTATTTCTGAGCAGTGATGAGATGCCAAACGCGCTATCACCCGAAGTCGTGATGGTACCCGAGTTAACAACGACACTGTCATTGTCGATTGCGACACCGTGAGAAGCGTTCCCCTGAGTGGTAATCGTACCTCTGTTATCGACCGTGTTGTCAGTACCAATGGCGTCGATTCCTGAGGTGTTGTCAGGCGTCGTCGTAATCGACCCATTTTCGGTCACCGTGATCGTGTCATCACCATCAACAGTGTTGCCGCCATTGGTGTCTGTCACGGGCACATCGATAACGAAATCATCGGCGCTAACCTTGATAGGAATAGCGCTCACAAAAGCAGCAAGAGCAACAGACGCCAAAAAAGGTCGCATCTTGAGCAAGGTCGTTGTCCTTAGAAAGCACAATCCAATCGATAACGAGGTATGTTTTAAGTTGGGTAGCGTCAGAAACCGGTTTGACGTTCATATAGAAAGTATCCACCTTGTCTAAACCTGGCAACAGTTTTACTTGCCGTTAGGTAAGTAGCCAGCTAACTGTCACATGTCGGCATCACGTGCTCCAATCGATCTTCAATTTTTGATTGAAGCCAACGCAAGCAGACCCTCGCCATGGGTCGTTTGATCTGCTAGCAGGCGCAGCGCATTGCGTTGATCCCCCCACCAGATGACGGCACTTTCAACCGCCGGTCAGGACCAAAATGCTTTCCCTCAACACGCTGCGGCGCGAGTGGTTGTCCAACCCGCGCGGCGACATTCTTGCTGGCATCGTTGTTGCCCTTGCACTGATCCCAGAGGCCATCGGCTTTTCCATCATTGCTGGCGTTGATCCGAAAGTAGGCCTTTATGCCTCCTTTTCGATCGCCGTCATCTGCGCGCTAACAGGCGGACGCCCTGGCATGATTTCGGCGGCCACCGCCGCCATTGCCGTGCTTGTGGTGCCACTGGTGCGTGACCATGGTGTGGAATATCTGTTCGCCGCCACCGTCCTGATGGGCGTTTTGCAGGTGATTGCAGGCTTCCTGCGCCTCGACCTTCTGATGCAGTTTGTCTCGCGCTCTGTGGTGACTGGGTTTGTGAATGCGCTTGCGATCCTGATCTTTGTCGCCCAGATACCCCAGTTGGTGGATGTCACCTGGCTCACCTACCCGATGGTGGCCGGTGGCTTGGCGATTATCTATCTCTTCCCCTACCTCACTAAAGCCATTCCGTCCCCGCTGGTGGCAATCGTGGTGCTGACAGCACTGGCGTTGGCGCTTGGTTGGGAAGTGAACACCGTGGGCGACATGGGACAATTGCCTGATGCGTTTCCGCATTTCTTCATCCCCAGTGTGCCGTTCACCTGGGAAACGCTGCAGATCATCTTCCCGTTTTCGCTGACCATGGCCGCTGTGGGCTTGCTGGAATCGATGATGACGGCGCAGATCGTCGATGATCTCACCGACACGCCATCCGATAAGGCGCAAGAGTCCAAGGCCCAGGGCCTGGCGAACTTCGTCACCGGCTTCTTCGGCGGTATGGGTGGTTGCGCGATGATTGGTCAGTCGGTGATCAACGTGAAATCAGGTGGTTCAACACGCCTTTCCACTTTTGTGGCTGGTACGTTCTTGCTGTTCCTGATCGTGGTGCTTGGACCTTTTGTCAGCCAGATCCCGATGCCGTCGCTGGTGGCTGTCATGATCATGGTCTCCATCGGTACATTTTCCTGGAAATCGATTCGCGATCTTCGCACCCACCCCTGGCAATCCTCCGTGGTGATGGTTGTGACGGTCGTGGTTGTGGTCTGGACGCATGATCTGGCCCAGGGCGTGGCCGCCGGTGTGATCCTGTCGGGCCTCTTCTTTGCTTCTAAAGTGCGCGGCCTCTTCAATGTGGATTCCACGCTTTCAAGCGATGGCCGAACGCGCACCTACAATGTGTCGGGTGAGGTGTTCTTTGCCTCCACTGAGCGCTTTGCCGATGCCTTTGACTTCAAAGAGGTGCTCGACCGCGTGGTGATCGATGTCTCCAAAGCGCATTTTTGGGATATTTCCGCCGTTGGTATTTTGGACAAAGCAATTTTGAAGTTCCGCCGCGAAGGCGCGAGCGTCGATGTGATCGGTCTCAATGAAAAGAGCGCCATGATGGTCCAACGCTTTGGCGAGCACGACAAAGAAGGCGCGGATGCCGCGTCCCCGGGTCATTAGAGACTGGCACTAAGGAATAATTTGATGAAACGCATTCTCGCCTGCATCGATACCTCGCAATACGCCGCGCGGGTGTGTGACTACACCGCCTGGGCCGCCAAGCGGCTGGATGCCAGCGTTGAGCTTCTCAACGTCATCCAGCGCAGCAATGCCGCCGCATCGCGCAAGGATCTTTCCGGCGCGATTGGTTTGGGCGTGAAGTCTTCGCTTCTGGAAGAGCTGACACGGTTGGATGAAGCCGAAGGCAAACTGGCCATCGAAAAGGGTCGTATTTTACTCGATAGCGCCCAAGACCATGTGAAAAACCTTGGCGTTGAGAATGTGATCCTAACCCATCGTCATGGCGGGATCGTCGAGACGGTTGCCGAGCGCGAGGTTGATGTTGATCTGATTGTGATGGGCAAGCGCGGCGGTTCGCACGAGTTTGCCAAAGGCCATATTGGCTCGAAGGTGGAGCGCGTTATCCGTGCCAGCCACAAGCCGGTACTAATCGCTTCCAGCCGTGGCGTTGAGTTGTCGGAGACCAATCCATCGAAGGTCATTGTCGCCTATGATGGCGGCGCTGCTTCCTCAGCGGCGCTGAGTTTTGCGGCCAAGTCTGCGCTGTTCACTGATATCGCTCTTGAAGTGGTCATTGCTGGCGTCAATGACTCGCGCCACCAGAAACTGGTGGAAAGCGCCAAGCAGCTTCTTGCCGAGCAGAGCCGCGATGGCGAGGTGGTTCTAAAGGACGGCGCGCCCGAGACTGTGATCGGTGAAACGATGAAAGCCAATCCAGAGGGCTTTCTTGTCATGGGCGCATACGGCCATTCACCGCTGCGCACGCTGATTGTGGGGTCCACGACAACGGCCATGATCCGCACCATTCACGCGCCTGTGCTTTTGATGCGGCCCTAACCTCCAGGTACCGTCATTCCCGTGCTCGACACGGGAATCCAGGCTGATAGAAAGCTAGCCCTCGCGGGCGCCTTGGCAGGCGATGCACAGACTTGCGGTCGGATCGGCTTCCAGGCGCTTGGGTGCAATGGGTTCATCGCAATCGATGCAATAGCCGTAGTTGCCATCATCAAGACGGCGCAGCGCAGCATCAATTTTCACGATCTGCGCCTTGCGTGCGCGTTCGGTCGCTGCGGCCATATTCTGCCCGGCCATCGCATCCATCCGCGACAACCGTCCAACCGATTGTTGGTCCAGCGTCACTGGCGCACGATCGTCAGCCGTGGCTTCGCTCTCGGCAAGCAAGCTTTCACGCAGAGCCGTTAGCCGTGCGCGAACATCCATTTCACTGCGTGATTTGAATGCGCGTGCGGTGCGGTCCGTAATCCTGAACCAGGGCGAACAGAGCGCGGGCATTATCTGGATGCAGGCGGATGCAACCGTGCGAGGCACGGCTGCCAAGCCGGCCAATGGCGCTGGTCGCATGGAAAGCGTAGCCACCCTGAAAGAAGATCGCATGAGGCATCGGCGCGTTGTTGTAGGTGCGCGAACGCCACATGGTGTGCATGCGCAGCGGGCGCCATGTGCCGGTGGGGGTGGAATAGCCCTGCCGGCCTGAGGAAATGTTCCACTCATGCATCACTTCGCCATCAACGATGACCTGCATGCGCTGCTCAGAAAGATCGACCTTGGCAATCACCGAAGCTTGCGCTTGCGGCAGTCCCATCAGCGACACCACACCAAAGGCCATCACCGTCATCAAAACACGAGAGAACATCACACCAATCTCCACAATAGCCGCACGCCAAACTCTTGCTGCCCCTAGAACATAATGCAACACAAGCGTGGACGTTGGGTAAACCCGACGTGCATGTGTCGGGCAGTGCTATCGATCACAAAGGCGCAGATTGATGCGCACGGGCAACAGAATAAGAGATTGGGGACAGGCGTGATCACGTTTTTCGGCGGATTGATCATCTTTTTGGGCATGCATTCAATGCGCATTTTTGCCCCGCAGCCGCGAGGCCGGTTCATCGCAGCCTATGGCGAGGGCGCTTGGAAGGGCGTTTACTCGCTGGTTTCCATCGTTTCGTTCGTGGCCATCATTTACGGCTACTCTGCCGCCAAAACGGGCTTGGGTTTTGTTTGGGCGCCGCCGGTTTGGACGCGCCATATTACTATTGTGCTGATGCTGCCAGCGCTGATCATCCTCGCCGCACAAGGGCCGTCCAAACTCAAAGCTCTGGTCAAGCACCCCATGCTGCTGGCGATCAAAATTTGGACGTTGGCGCATCTGCTCGCCAATGGGCTGGGTGTGCATCTGGTGCTGTTCGGCTCGTTTCTCATCTGGGCGGTGATGGATCGCATTTCGGTCAAACGCCGTGGTGAGCCTGATCCAGTGGCCCCATCAGGCTGGGCTGGTGACATCATCGCCGTGTTGGCGGGCACCGCTCTATGGGTATTCCTGCTGCTCTGGGGCCATCAATGGCTGTTCGGCGTCGCTCCAATCGGTTAAGAGCCTGCGACCCCGTTTTCCAAACCGAGCTTCTTCGATGTCTGTTCAGTCTGCCAAGCGCCGCATCACGGCGGTTGATATTGCCAAGCGCAAAAATGGCGACCCCGTGGTCGCGCTTACCGCTTATCACGCCCATACCGCCTCAATCCTCGATGAGCATGTGGATTTCATTTTGGTCGGCGATTCGCTGGGCATGGTGATGCACGGCATGGAATCCACAGTGCCGGTAACGCTCGATATGATGATTGTGCAGGGCCGTGCGGTGATGCGCGGCTCACAGCGCGCTTTGGTTGTCGTCGATATGCCCTTTGGGTCGTATGAAGCCTCCAAAGAAGAAGCCTTTCATGCCGCCGCCCGCGTGATGAAGGAAACAGGGGCTGGCGCCATCAAAATGGAAGGCGGCGAGCACATGGCCGAAACGGTGGAGTTTCTGGTCCGCCGCGGCATCCCCGTGATGGGGCACATTGGGCTGACGCCACAGGCGATCAACACCATGGGTGGCTTCCGGGTGCAGGGCAAATCAGATGAGAACCAGGCGCAAACCGAGCGCGATGCCCGCGCGATATCCGATGCTGGGGCGTTTGCCATGGTGATTGAAGGCACGGTTGAGCCGGTTGCCCGCAAAATCACCGAAGACATCCCAACCGTCACCATCGGTATTGGCGCCTCGCCTGCGTGTGACGGGCAAATTCTGGTGTTGGAAGACATGCTTGGCCTTAATGATTGGACGCCGAAATTCGTGCAAAAGTTCGGTTCCATCCGCGAGCACATCGAAGAAGCCGTCACAGGCTACGCCGATGCTGTGCGTGATCGATCTTTTCCTGGGCCTGACCATGTTTATGCCCGAAAGCAGAAATAGCCGCCTTGCAGCACGCATTGGCGCGTAAACCTTGCGCACAAATCGGTGCCACTGTGTGGCCCGCAGCCAATTGCAGCGACAACGAACAAACACTATGGTCCGCCGCACACCGTGGGGCACGATGAGCAAAGGCCCAAATAGGCATTCATGACCGATATTTTCAGTGAAATTGAAGAAGACATCCGCAAAGACCGCGCCAAGCGGATGTGGGATCGTTTTGGCAAATACGTCATTGGCGGGGCCATTGTGTTGGTGCTCGGCGTTGCCGCCTGGCGTGGCTATGACGCCTACACCACATCACAAGCCGCTGCGGCGGGCGACAGTTTCTTGGACGCTATCGCGCTGGTTGAGGAAAACGCGCAAGAGGGCATCGCAGCGTTTGATGCCATCGCTGCTGATGGTCCTGGTGGATATGCCGCTTTAGCGCGCTTCCGTGCGGCAAGCACCTTGGCGCAGCAAGATGATTATGACGGCGCCATCGCCAGTTTCCAGGCGCTAGTGGACGATGCAGGCATTGACCCTCTGGTGCGTGATGTCGCGCGCATTCGCCTTGGCTACCTGCTGCTTGATCATGGCGCTGCCGCCGATGTTGAGGGCCTCTTGTTGCCTTTGTCGGAAGCGACCAACCCGTTTTCCTATTCGGCGCGTGAGATTCGCGCCTTTGCCGCCATGAAGGCTGGCAATCGTGAGCAAGCGCTTGCGCTTTTCTTAGAGTTGGTTGGTGATTTCGCCAGCCCAGAACCTGTGC
The DNA here is from genome assembly GCA_039814945.1 of Pseudomonadota bacterium. Taxonomy (GTDB): domain Bacteria; phylum Pseudomonadota; class Alphaproteobacteria; order Rhizobiales; family MH13; genus MH13. Next base: position 325,282 of record JBCCAF010000004.1, on the reverse strand, counting down.
GCTCTCGCGCCCGTGTTGCGCTCGACGTGCTGGCCAGCGATGGCACCAGCGCTTCCAGCAGCTAACGAGGATTTAGTTTCATGCGTTCGCTCCTCAAACCTTTGACCTTGGCTTTCTGTGTTGGCCCTCTGCTTGCCGGGTGTGCCAGCAGCATTGGTGACACATTCGACGATTTGAACCCCTTCAACCGCGAAGACCCGCCCATCCCAGGCGAGCGTCGCGCGGTTGGCAGCGCCGCTGATCCGGTGCTTGGTGTCACCAACACGGCCGTTTCCATTCCTGGCGCGTCTGGCGCGATCGACTGGCCGCAGCCGGGCGGCAACGCCGCCAACAATCCAGGCCATGTGTCGCTGTCGGGTGCGCAAACCTGGAGCGCGCAAGCTGGCGTGGTTTCCGGCAATCGCCGTGTGCGCATGGCCGCTTTGCCAGTCGTCGCCGGTGGGCGCGCCTATGTGTATGATCCCAACGGCAATGTGACAGCCGTCGCGATTTCAGGCGGTGGCCAAAGCTGGCGCCGTGATCTGCGCCCAGAAGACGAAGACGGCCAGGTAGGCGCCGGCGGTGTCGCCCTTGGCGGTGGCCGCGTGTTTGCCGCCACAGGTTTTGGCCAACTGTTTGCTCTGGATGCGGGTTCTGGCCAGACCGCTTGGGCCATTGATCTGGACACACCCGCGCTTTCAGCGCCTACCTTCTCCGGCGACCAGGTCTATGTGATCACCCAGTCCAACACGGTTCTTGCACTCTCAGCCACCGATGGCACAGAGCGCTGGCGCTTCCGCGGCGTTCCGGCAACCGCTGGTCTGCTCGGATCTGGTACGCCGGCTGTCTCCGGCAATACGGTCATCGTGCCCTATTCCTCCGGTGAGATCGTTGCGCTCAACGCCACCGATGGTGAGCCGCGCTGGGCTGATGCAGTGGTCACCGGTGCACGCTATCAGGCGCTGTCAGGTCTGCGTGATTTGGTGGCAAGCCCTGTGATCGCCAGCGGCTCTGTTATCGCCACCGGCGTTGGCGGGCGCACCATCTCGGTGGGTCTTGATTCCGGCAACCGCCAGTGGGAAACCAATGTTGGCTCCGTCCACACCCCCATTGTCACGGGTGATGTTATCTTCTTGGTTGATCTGGAAGGCCGCCTGATGGCGCTTTCCCGCTCCACCGGCGACATCCAGTGGGCGACACGCCTGCCTGGTGGCACTGGTGAAGGCCAAGAGAAGTGGGCAGGCCCTGCGCTCGCCGACAATGTGCTCTTCTTGGCATCCAGCGAAGGCAATGTGCTGCGGGTGAACCCCTCCAACGGCGAAGTGCTTGGCACAACCACAACCGGTGAAGACATCTTCCTGCGGCCCATCGCGGCAGGCGGTCGTTTGCTGGCGCTGGCTGCCGACGGCACCTTGCTAAGTCTGAACTGACGCCAAACATGAACACCGCCCTTCCTACCCCGCCAGTTGTTGCGATTGTCGGGCGGCCCAATGTTGGCAAGTCCACACTGTTCAACCGGCTGGTTGGCAAGCGCTTGGCGCTGGTCGACGACACGCCCGGCGTAACCCGTGACCGCCGCGAGGGCGATGCCAAGCTGGGTGATCTGAGATTCACGCTGGTCGATACCGCTGGACTTGAAGAGGCAGACGCCGATTCGCTGCAAGGCCGTATGCGCGTTCAGACCGAACGCGCGATCGAAGAAGCCGATGTTTGCCTTTTCGTCATCGATGCGCGGGCTGGTCTCACCCCTACCGATGCCGAGTTCGCGAACCTTATGCGCCGCTTTGGCGACAAGACGGTCCTCGTTGCCAACAAGGTGGAAGGCCGCAAGGGCATGGATGGCCTCTATGAGGCTTTTGAGCTCGGTTTGGGCGAACCGGTGGCGATCTCCGCAGAGCATAGCGAGGGCATGGCCGATCTGTTCCAAGCGCTGGATGGGCATTTCACTCGCCTGGCTGAGAACGCCGCAAGCACACCGCATTCTGTTACGTCAGACATGCTTGAACCTGAGTGGGATGAAGAGGACGAGGATGCGCCCGATATCATCGAGGCCGCGCCGCGCACCCACCCGCTGAGGGTGGCGATTGTCGGTCGTCCCAACGCGGGTAAGTCCACGCTGGTCAATCATCTGCTGGGTGATGAGCGCCTGCTGACCGGTCCTGAAGCTGGCATCACCCGCGACACCATCTCAGTGGATTGGGTCTTTCAGGATCGTCCGTTCAAGCTATTTGACACCGCTGGCATGCGCAAGAAAGCGCGCGTGCAGGAGAAGCTGGAAAAGCTCTCTGTCGCCGATGCGCTGCACGCGATCCAATTCGCCGAGTGCGTTGTGATCTTGATGGATGCTGAGCATCCGTTTGAGAAACAAGACCTTCAGATCGCCGACCTTGTGGCCCGCGAGGGCAGGGCGCTGGTATTTGGCCTGAACAAATGGGACCTCGTCAAACACAAGGACAGTTTCCTCAAAGAGTGTCAGGAAGAGCTAGCCCGCCTGTTGCCGCAGGTGCGCGGCGCGCCGCTGGTGCCGCTATCGGGTCTCACCGGCAAGGGCACCGAAGCTTTGATGCGGGCGGTGCTGAAAATGGATGATGTGTGGAACCGCCGTGTTTCCACGGCCGCGCTCAACCGTTGGCTTACCGCTGCACTTCAGCAGCATCCGCCCCCGGCTGTGTCGGGGCGACGGTTGAAATTACGGTACATGACGCAGGCGAAAGCTCGTCCGCCGACCTTTGCGGTGTTTTGCTCGCGACCTGATGCGCTGCCAGGCAGCTACACACGCTATCTGGTGAATGGTCTACGTGAGACATTCGACCTGCCGGGCGTGCCGCTGCGTGTGCTGATGCGCAAGGGCAGCAACCCCTATGAGGCGAAAGCCAAAAAGCGGAAAATTAGCTAAAGCGTTTTCAGCAAAAGTGGGCATCGGTTTTGCGTCCGAAAACGCGACAAAACAAAAGTGCAACCGATCAGTTGGCGCCTTGGTAAAGCAGACCTGTTTCAGCATAGGTGGGGCTGGTGAGCTCCATAACCGGCGCGATGACGTCCTCTGGCAGCGGCAGCGCCGCCTGATCTTCGCCCGGCACCGCTTTGCCGCGCAGTGCCGTGCGCACGGGGCCGGGGTCAAACAGGTTCACCCGAACTGGCGTGTTGATCATCTCCGCCGCATAGGTTCGCACCATGGACTCAAGCGCTGCCTTGCTGGCTGCGTATCCGCCCCAGAACGGCTTGGCCGACTGCCCGGCCTCACAAGTGAGAAACACCGCCCGTCCCGCCTGCGATTGCCGTAGAAGCGGATCCATCGAGCGGATCAAGCGATAGTTGGCCGTGACGTTGACGGCCATCAGCGTCTCAAATTCCTTCGGCTTCAAATGACCAAGCGGCGTGATGACACCGAGAGCGGCGGCATTGCTGATCAGCACATCAACCCGGCCAAAGCGTTCGTAAAGCGCCAGGCCCATCCGGTCGATGGCGTCATGATCCTTCAAGTCCAGCGGAACCAGCGTTGTGGAGCCGCCCGAGGCTGTGATTGCATCATCCAGCTCTTCCAACCCGCCGGTGGTGCGGGCCACCGCAACAACGTGAGCACCGGTCGCGCCGAACGCTTTGGCGATGGCGTATCCGATCCCGCGAGAGGCGCCGGTGACCACAACAACACGCGCGTCAGAGGAGCCGGGCTGGATCATCGGCTGAGCATCATCATTGGCAGGCTGGTTCATGAAAGGTCCGAGTGTCAGTCAGCTTCGACAAGCCGCAAGCGGTTTGCGGTCTTTTCTGTGCGGTCGGTGAGGGGGGTTGGGTAGTCGCCGGTGAAGCACGCATCGCAAAATTGCGGTGCATCGCCATTGCGGCGCGCTTCGCCAAGGGCGCGATAAAGCCCATCGATGGTGAGGAAACCCAAACTGTCCACGCCAATGGAACTGCCGATCTCATCAATCGTTTGGCTAGAGGCGATCAGTTGATCACGCTCGGGCGTATCGACCCCATAGTAGCAAGCATCGCGCGTTGGCGGACTGGCAACGCGCATATGCACCTCGCGCGCACCGGCATCGCGCACCATCTGCACGATCTTTTTTGAGGTGGTGCCGCGCACGATGGAATCATCCACAAGCACAACGCGTCTGCCCTCGAGCAGCAGCCGGTTGGGGTTCAGCTTCAGCTTGACGCCCATATTGCGAATAGCATCGGTCGGCTCAATAAACGTGCGCCCAACATAGTGGTTGCGCACAATGCCCAGATCGAACGGGATGCCCGAGGCTTCAGCAAAACCGATAGCCGCTGGCGTGCCGGAATCCGGCACGGGGATCACCAGATCAACGTCAGCCGGTGCTTCGCGAGAAAGCTCCGCGCCGATCTCCTTGCGCACCGCATAAACATTGCGGCCCTCAACCATGGAATCCGGGCGGGCGAAATAGACATATTCAAACACACAGAAGCGCGATGGCTTGGGATCGAACGGTCGGTAGCTTTCCACGCCATCCTCAGTGATCACCACCATCTCGCCTGGCTCGATGTCACGCACGAAATCCGCACCAATAATATCAAGCGCGCAGGTTTCTGACGTCAGCACTGGGGCATCATCAATCATGCCGAGAACCAGTGGGCGCACACCCAGAGGGTCGCGCACACCGATTAACTTCTTTTCCGTCAGCGCGATCAGCGAATAAGCACCTTCCACCTGGCTCAGAGCATCAGTAAGGCGCGACACAATCTTCTTTTCCTGGCTGGTGGCGATCAGGTGAATGATCGGCTCCGTGTCCGAGGTTGACTGGAAGATAGAGCCGCGCTGGCGCAGTTTGATTTGCAGCTTGTGCGCGTTGGTGAGGTTGCCATTATGCGCCACCGCGAACCCACCACCAGCGAACTCAGCAAACAGCGGCTGCACGTTGCGCAGGCCTGCGCCACCCGCTGTGGAGTAGCGCACATGACCAATGGTGCGGTCGCCCTTCAGGCGTCCGAGAACGTCCGGTTTGGAAAACCGATCACCGACCAGGCCAATATGGCGTTCGGAGAAAAATTGCAGGCCATCGAACGACACGATGCCAGCTGCTTCTTGGCCGCGATGTTGCAAAGCGTGAAGCCCAAGGGCTGTCAGCGCGGCGGCATCGGGATGTCCAAAAACACCAAAAACGCCGCACTCATCATGAAAGTGATCATCGTGCGCAGTGTAGGCGACCATGGGTCAGGCCCTTTCAGCGATGGCGTCGTGTGGCGTGATGAGGTTAGCGGCGGTCACACAATCCACAAAGCAGCGGCACCCGATCATCACGTGCCGGTGCTGGGGACAGCCGTTTCATCTTCATCGTCATTGCCACGAATACGGTCGATGATCTGCCCTTCAGGATCATCTGGCAAGATGGCAAGCAGCTCTGCCCCCAACTCATCCAAGAACGGCTTGGAACGTGAATCGGCCACCCACTGGGGAGGATTTTCCGGAATGAAGAAATTGAAAAACAGCGCCGCGATGACGAATAGAAGAACTGCGCGTGCGGCGCCGTAGAGAAAGCCGAGTGTGCGGTCGAGCGGCCCAATGGCCGAGTCGGCCACAACATCTGAGAGTTTCATCGTGAGGTAGGAGACGATGATCAAAATAAGGAAGAACAAAATGCCGATGACGGCAGCCGTCGCGAACACGTCTTCGGTGATGTACTGTTTGGCGAACGGCAAAAGCGTTGGGTAGAGGAAGTAAGCACCTGCAGCGGCGGCCGCCCATGAGCCAATGGACAGCACTTCGCGCAAGAAGCCGCGCATCATGGCCAAAATAGCGGAAAGCAATACGACCGCCAAAACGATCCCATCAAGAATGGTGAGCGTCATAGAATCAGGCCTCTTAAATGATGGTCGCGGCAAAAACGGGGGAGCAACCTCACGCACGCTCAAGCAATCCAAGGTGCGAAGGCCAACAGCCGCACCGTCCTTTTCACGATCCCGCACGCCGTTCAAGTGCAAGAGCGTCACGGCGGCGTCACAAATAACCAAATGACCTAAGGTCAGGCTATCAGTTTGGTCTTCACTTTACGCGAGTAACGCATTCAGAGGCTTTCAAAGCGCCAGATCAAGGCGCAGCCAAGTCGCGATGTTGGCCTACTCCGCGGCCTGTTGAAGTGCATTTCCTGACGAGGCCGCCGCAGCCGCGAGGTCAGCCACCAAAGACTCCAGTCGCGTGTGAGCATTGAGCCGCAGGCCCGTTTTGGCATCACGTTCTTTAGCCAGCGGCGCCGTGATCGCCTCTTCAAAGCCAAGTCGTGAGGCTTCTTTCATGCGCAAGACTGCCTGAGGCGCTGAGCGAATGGCGCCAGAAAGACCGATCTCGCCGAAATAGACCTGCTTGGAGGGCAATGAGAGCCCGGTAAGCGAAGCGACCAAGGCTGCTGCCACAGCCAAATCGGCAGCAGGTTCGTTGAGGCGCAGCCCTCCTGCCACCGCCAAATAAACATCATGGCCGGAAAACCGCACGCCACAACGCGCTTCCAAGACGGCGAGCACCATCGCGAGCCTGTTGGAATCCCAGCCCACAACGGCACGGCGCGGCGTACCAAGCGAAGAGGGCGCTACCAGAGCCTGGATTTCCACCAGGATGGGCCGTGTGCCCTCAAGCCCCGCAAACACCACCGATCCTGGCGTTTCCACCAGCCGGTCGCCCAGAAACAGTTCTGACGGGTTTTGAACTTCCTGAAGGCCGGTGCCGGTCATCTCAAAGACGCCGATCTCGTCCGTCGCACCAAAACGGTTCTTCACGCCGCGCAGCACACGGAAATGATGGGTGCGGTCGCCTTCAAAATAGAGCACCGCATCGACCATATGTTCCACCACGCGCGGCCCGGCAATTTGACCGTCCTTGGTGACATGCCCCACCAGAATAACGCTGGCCCCAGTGCGTTTGGCGTAGCGGACGACTTGCTGCGCGCAGGAGCGAACCTGGGTCACCGTGCCCGGTGCGCTGTCCACACTGGCACTCCACAACGTTTGGATGGAATCAAGCACCACAAGATCGGGCTGAGGCCCGTCTTCCAGAGTGGCCAAAATGTCTTCCAGATTGGTTTCTGATGCGATGGCGACCGGTGCTTGACTGACACCCAATCGCTCTGCGCGCAGCCGCACTTGGCCCAGCGCTTCCTCGCCAGAAATGTAGATCACGCGCGCGTTTTTTTGCGCCAACGCCGCCGTCACTTGCATCAAAAGCGTGGATTTGCCGATGCCGGGATCACCACCCACCAGAAGGGCTGATCCGCGCACAAAGCCGCCACCGGTAACGCGGTCCAGCTCGGTGATGCCAGAAGCCAGGCGGGGCAGGGGTTCTTCGACATGATCAAGCGAGGAAAGCCCAACAGCACGCCCTTTAACGGCTGATCCTTTGGCTGGGCCACCAAGGGCGCCGCCGCCGCCCGATGCGCTTTCTTCAACCAGCGAATTCCAAGCGCCGCAGCCATCGCATTTGCCAATCCAACGCGGATGCTCGGTGCCGCAGTTCTGGCAAATGAAAGTGGATCGTCGCTTGGCCATACTCACTCGGGTTTATGTTTTTAAAGGCGTTTGCTCTGCTGGCTTGACATAGCCCATCAATGAGAACAAAACAAGATCAAATTGCGTGGCTAGCCGCCGAGATAGGTTCTGGCATAGCGTGGGCCAAGGCCGGTGAGCACCTCATAGCCGATGGTGCGCGCCCACCCGGCAACCACATCGACGGTGAGTTGCGAATTGATCAGTTCCACGAACATGCCTGCGCGAACGTCATCGAAATGCGCTTCGGTGATGTCAGCGGCCATGAGGTCCATCGACACGCGGCCCAGCATCGGCGCGGGCTGATCGTTGATCATGGCATGCGCGCCCGAATCATTGCCGACAAGCCGGTGGTAGCCGTCAGCATAGCCAACGCCCAAAATCGCGATGCGGCTGTCGCGCTCAAGGGTTTTCGTCGCGCCGTAGCCAACGACATCGCCGACCTTGGCGGGCCGTATTTGCATGATGCGCGCTTCTAGCGTGATGACCGGGTGCAAATCCACCTGTGCGGGAACAACCGACTGGCCGCCATAAAGCGCGATACCGGGGCGGGCGAGGTCATACCGAAATCGTTCGCTTTGCAGCGTGCCGGCGGAATTGGCCAGCGATCCGGGCAAGCCTGGGAAGAGCGCGCGCACCTGCGCAAAACTGGCAATCTGTGCATCGTTGAGCGGATGATCAGGCGTGTCGGCGCAGGCAAGATGGCTCATCACATGGCCGAGGTTCAGCCGTTCGAGCAGAGCAGTGTCAGCAGCCAGCGCTTTGGCTTCCTCCATCGTTAGGCCGAGCCGTGTCATGCCGGTATCGATGTGCAGCGCGGCTTGATGGTCACCCTCCAGAACGGCCCACTCGTGCACTTCATCCATGGTGTTGAGAACAGGGCGCACCGCACGGCCGGCAAAGTCAACTGCACCGGTTGGCGTTAGCCCGCCAAGGCAATAAATCGCGGCCTCTGGCAGGTAGGTTCGCAGTTCAAACGCTTCCTGCGGCAGTGCCACGAAAAAGGTTCGGCACCCCGCCTTCCAAAGCGCGCGCGATACCGGCTCGAGGCCAAGCCCATAGGCATTGCCCTTCACCACGCCTGCACATTCGCCAGGGCTCGCAAGCTCAGCCAACATCCGCCAATTGTCGACCAGCGCGCCAAGATTGACCGTCAGGCGTCCGCCGCTGTGATCAGCGCTCATATGCTGATCTCCAGATCAGAAATGATCGGGCACATGATCATCTTCAATGTAGTCGCCAAAGCGCGTCAGCTCCGCCTCGAAGGTCAGCTTGGCCGTACCCGTTGGGCCGTGACGCTGCTTGCCGATGATCACCTCGGCCAAGCCATGCACACGATCCATTTCCTCCTGCCAGGCAAGGTGCTCCTCGGTGTTCGGCTTAGGTTCCTTGCTCTGCAGATAGTACTCCTCGCGATACACAAACAGCACCACATCGGCGTCCTGCTCAATGGATCCTGATTCACGCAGATCAGAGAGTTGCGGGCGCTTATCTTCACGCGCTTCGACTTGACGTGATAGCTGAGATAGAGCCAGAATCGGAACATCCAGTTCTTTCGCTAACGCCTTGAGACCAGTGGTAATTTCAGTAATTTCTTGGACGCGATTTTCGCTGGAGCGACGCGACGAACCGGTCAGCAATTGCAGGTAATCCAGAATCAGAAGATCAAGTCCCTTTTGCCGCTTCAATCGGCGTGCACGGGCGGCCAACTGGCCCACCGACAGGCCACCGGTCTGATCAATGTAAAGCGGGATGGAGTGCATCTCCTGGCTTGCCATCACCACCTGTTCAAACTCATTGGCCTTGATGTCGCCGCGACGGATGCGTGAGGACGAGACGCCCGACTGCTCAGCCAAAATACGCGTGGCCAACTGCTCCGATGACATCTCCAAAGAGAAGAAACCGACAATGCCACCGGCCTCGGTTTCAACCTCATTGTTGGGGCCGACACCGCCACGCCAATGCTTGGCGACATTGTAGGCGATGTTGGTGGCCAGCGAGGTTTTGCCCATCGCTGGACGACCCGCAAGGATGATGAGGTCAGAGCGCTGAAGGCCACCCATCCGCCCATCAAGATTGTTAAAATAGCTCGGCAGGCCAGACAGGTGACCATCGCGCTGATAGGCGGCGGTTGCCAGATGAATGGCCTGCTCCAACGCGTTGTCAAAGCCGATGAAGCCCTGCTCGGCGCGGCCCTTTTCAGCCAGTGAGAAAAGCTGCTTTTCCGCCGTCTCAATCTGCGCGTCAGCCGACGTGTCCACCGTCGCATCATAGGCAACATTGACCATGTCCTCGCCAATGCCAATCAACATGCGGCGTAGCGCCAACTCGTAAACCATCCCGGCATAATCGACCACGTTGATGATGCTGGTGGCATCGGCGTGCAGGCGTAGCAGGTAGGCCGGCACACTCATCTCACCGATGGTTTCGGCCTCGGTGAAATAGGTCTTCACGGTGATGGGGGTGGCAACTTTGCCGCCGCGGATCAGCTCAGAAATCGTGGCAAAGAGCTTTTGGTGCGGCGCGAGATAAAAGTGGTGCGGTTCAAGAAAATCAACGACGCGATAGTACGCTTCATTGTTCACCAAGATAGCGCCCAAAAGGCCTGCTTCAGCTTCGGCGTTATGGGGTGCCGAGCGCAGCGCTTCTGCGCCTTTCATAGCCGAGGGGGCCAGGGGGGCTAAGTCATTCATAGGGGCCTCAATGTCGTCAGGCGCTCACCATAGCTGAGTCTGCTGCTCTTGTGTGGCCCACGTGCCAGAGCGATAAAAAAAAGCGCCGGGCGTACCCGGCGCTTGATTCATCCTGTGGGGATTGGGGATGGGTGTGGATAGACCGCCCTATGCGGCGCGCACATTCTCTACAAACGTTGATACTTCGCGCTTCAATGCATCGGCTTGGTCAGCCAACTGGCTGGCAGCACCAAGAACGTTTTTGGCTGATTCTTGCGACTCACCGGCTGATGCACTGACCGTTTCAATGTTGGTCGTTACATCGGTTGTGCCCTGTGCGGCCATACTCACATTGCTGGCGATCTCCTGAACAGCAAAAGACTGTTCTTCAACGGCCGCGGCAATGGATGTGGAGATAACGCTCAGCCCCTGGATCGTTTCACTGATCCCGGCAATGGCAACGGCCGAAGACTCGGTGGCATCCTGGATATCGCCCACTTGTTCGGAGATATCAGCAGTCGCCTTGGCTGTTTGTTCAGCAAGGCTTTTCACCTCACTGGCCACAACTGCAAACCCTTTGCCAGCTTCACCCGCGCGTGCCGCTTCGATGGTCGCATTGAGCGCCAGCAAGTTGGTTTGCTCGGCGATCTCTTTGATCAACGTGACCACATCACCGATGCTCTGGGCCGCGTGTGAGAGCGTACGAACCTTCTCCATGGTTTGTTCCGCTTCACGCTCAGCAGCGCTTGCGCGATCGGAGGAATCGCTTGCTTGACGCCCAATCTCGGAGACGGACGCTGAAATCTCTTCAGCCGCCGATGCCACTGTTTGCACGTTGTTGGACGCTTCCTCAGAGGCGTGGGCCACGCGCACCGAACGTTCGCTGGTCTGCTCAGCCAATGACGTCATAGTGTTGGCAGAGCCTTGCAGGCTTTGTGAGGCGTCGGAGACAGAATCGACCACCGAGCCAACTGCGGTTTCAAACTGGTCAACAAAGCCAGCAAGCGTGGCTTTGCGATCAGCTTCCGCACGAGCCTTCGCTGCCTCCTGCTCACGCTCCAACGCTTTGTTTTCTTCCAATTGAAGGCGGAAAAATCCAAAGGCCTTGTTCAGCTGGCCAATCTCATCGCGACGCAGGCTTTCATCCACCTCGATAGAAAGGTCACCTTTTGCAAGCCCATTCATCGCACTGATCATCCGAACCAGCGGCGCAGTGATCGTTTGGCGAATGATGATGAAGAGCACCACGGAGAAGGCAAGGATCATCGCAGAGAGCGCACCAACGACCAAAGTGGCGGAATGCACTTGCTCTGCTGCCCGTTCATCCATGCTGGAGGAGATCGCATCACCGCGTGAGGCAATCAGATTGAGTTCAGCAATCAAAGCGTCGGCCAAATCATCCATTTGTTCAGCGGATATGTCGGCCTGTGCTTCGGCTAAGATCATGTCATTGTGAGTGTCAAAAACCTGCTCTGGTTCTAGCGCCCGCGCCACCCAATTGTTGAAGAGGCTGCGAATTTGATCGACTTCGGCCCTGTTAGCTTCAGTTTCTGCGAGAGTTTCCAATATGTCAAAAGCCGGTGCAGCGCCTTGCGCCACAGCAATAAACTCCTGGCGCAGTGGCTCCAGTGCATCTGGATTCTCAACTGACAGGTAGCGTGTAGCGATCCCTTCAAGTTGCTCAACACGGATTTGGATGTTCTTAGCTGCTTCAACGGCTGGATAGTCCTGCTCAAACACCAGCCCAAGCAAATCGTTCACTTGCCCTGCCGTGGCGCTTCCCGAAGCAACCAGCCTGTCACCTTGGTCCTCGGCGCGCTGCATCTCGGCCTCGTTGGCGACCGCAAGGCCTTCAAGCTGACTAAGCAAGCCATCGCCGGCTTCATCAAAGCGATCCGCCAAAAGGCGTGCTTCGGCTTCCTCGGCCAGTTCCAGCGAGTGCTGATCGACCATCAATCCAACAGTCTCTAGGTAAAGTTGGCGGGTGGCTGCGGCATTCTCCAGAAGGGTTTGCATGTCCGCTTCTACCAGCAAATGGTCGAGCGTTTCGTAGTTCGTATCAAAGCTGGCAACAGCGGTCTGAAATTCGCCCAAACGCAACTGGATATCCGACACATCTTCATCGGCGAGAATCTCGACAGCGACCTTGTGCGATTCCGCAACGGCGTAAATCAGATCATCGGTGGTTTCGACCACCGGCGCTGCGTAGTCGGTGATCTGGTTTATTTTATCTTCAATGCCATTGAGCATGACGACGCCAACGACACCTGACACCAACCCGAATGTCGACAGGGCAACAATTCCACCCGCCAGTTTAGTGGAAATGGGTACGTTATTGAACATGAAAAACCTCCGGAAAGGCAGGGCACACGGCCCTGCACTCCAAAAAATATGAGGTTTCTGGTTAACGTGACGTGAAAGTTAAGTATTCACCGTAAGGAAGTTGGCAGGTATTTTTAGGTAGAGCAGTAGAAAGCCAGGGTTTTGGCCTGGCTTTCTTGCACGTTTGAGTTGTGTACTATGTATTCAACTCGTCATCCGTGTCATTTTCAGCTGAATCACCGGCATCATCGCCTGCCAGCTCATCATCTTCAGGTGCGACCTCAAAGATGTCATCGGCGTCTGGCGCGTCTTCATCGACCTCTTCTTCAAACTCAAAGCCGTCAAAGTCCTGCACGGTGAGGTCTTCACCGGCTGCCTGACGTTCAGCTTCGTCTTCAGAGCGGGCAACGTTCATCGTCACCGAAACTTCCACTTCTGGGTGGAGCTGAATGATGACCGGATGCAGACCGATGCTCTTAATCGGGCGTTCCAAGCGAACCTGGGAGCGCGAAACGCTCACGCCTTCAGCGGTTGCTGCCTCAGCAATGTCACGGGCGGCCACAGAACCGTAGAGCTGGCCGGTTTCACCAGCCGAGCGGATGATGACGTAGGTTGCGCCGTCCAGCGTGGTTGAAACGCCTTCAGCTTCGCTCTTGCGCTCAAGGTTGCGGGCTTCCAGCTGAGCGCGCTCAGCTTCAAACTTGGCAAGGTTGGCTTTGTTGGCACGCAGCGCTTTGCCCTGCGGCAGCAGGAAGTTGCGGGCATAACCGTCTTTGACTTTGACGGTTTCGCCCATCTGGCCAAGCTTGGCCACGCGCTCAAGAAGAATAACGTCCATCGAAGTGGATCCTTATATGGTGCGGATCGCGATGGAGCAGCGTGTGCGGCGTTTGGGTCCCTAAAAGGACTGGCCGTCACGAAACGCAGGGGTCTTCATCCTGCTTGCTGTCCCGCGACCCTGTGGTTGAAGGGGCGGTTAGGTGGCGCGTCACCGCGCCACCAGCATGGGGTGTATGTCGCTTATTTCACGACGTAGGGCAGAAGGCCCAGGAAGCGTGCGCGTTTGATGGCCTTGGCCAGTTCACGTTGCTTCTTCGCCGAAACGGCGGTGATACGCGAAGGAACGATCTTGCCGCGCTCAGAAATGTAGCGCTGCATCAAGCGCACATCTTTGTAATCAATCTTCGGCGCGTTATCGCCAGAGAACGGGCAGGTTTTGCGACGGCGGAAAAACGGACGACGTGCTGGAGCAGCCATTAGGATTTCTCCTCTTCGCTAGCAGGTTTGGATTCCTCGTCACGACGCGGGCGGCGCTCGCCACGATCAGGACGGTCACCACGACCACCAGGACGACGGTCATCACGGTCGGATTTGCGCATCATGGCCGAAGGGCCTTCTTCAAACGCATCCACGCGGATGGTCATGAAGCGCAGCACATCTTCGTTGATGCCCATCTGGCGTTCCATTTCGCTGACAGCATCGGACGGAGCGTCGATGTTCATCAGTGTGTAATGCGCCTTGCGGTTCTTTTTGATGCGGAACGAGAGGCTTTTCATGCCCCAATATTCGTTCTTGGCGACAGAGCCGCCCATTTCAGTGATCAGCCCGGTGTACTGTTCCACAAGAGCGTCGACCTGTTGCTGCGACACATCCTGGCGGGCGAGGAACACATGTTCGTAAAGTGCCATGCACTAAACTCCTCAAACATTGGATCATCCGGCGCAAAGCCTCTTCAAACCAATGATCCATCCCAATCGGGAGAGGAGCGTGGCAAGAAAAGTTCGAGAGCGGGAACACGGGAAGCCGATGGTTCTTCCACCATCTGCCAGCTTACACTGACCTTCCGTTCAACCCCCGGCCGGAGCCTTTCATCGTGAAAGACCGGCAGGACATACGCCAGTTTGCAAAGAGAGACAAGTCTCCCACATCTTGACCTACAGGCCCTAAGCGGCCAAACGGTGCGGCTCGACTTATCCGCACATCGATAATGCAAGGACGACGACCTATGGCGACAGCCTTTCTTTTTCCTGGCCAGGGCAGTCAAGCCGTTGGCATGGGCAAGGCGCTTGCTGATGGGTTTGCCGAAGCGCGGGCTGTTTTCCAGGATGTTGATGCGGCCCTCGGCCAAGATCTTTCAACACTGATGTTCGAGGGGCCGGAAGATCAACTGACCCTGACAGCCAACACCCAGCCTGCCTTGATGGCTGTTTCGTTGGCGGCAACCAAAGCGCTGGCATCCAAAGGCGTCACCGTCGCAAAGCACGCTGACTATCTGGCGGGGCACTCGCTGGGCGAATACTCAGCGCTGGCTGCCGGTGGCGCGTTTGATATCCCAACAGCTGCCAAGCTCCTGCGCACACGCGGTGATGCTATGCAGTCTGCCGTGCCGGTGGGCGAGGGCGCGATGGCCGCTGTTCTCAACCTCGATCTGGACGCTGTTGAAGAGATTGCTTCCAAAGCCGCCCAGATGGGGGAGCCTGGTGATGTCTGCCAGGCGGCCAACGACAATGCACCGGGCCAGGTGGTGATTTCTGGCAGCAAAGCTGCTGTGGAGCGTGCGATTGAATTGGCCAAAGAAGCTGGTGCCCGCCGCGCCATTCTTCTGCCAGTGTCCGCACCCTTCCATTGCGCACTCATGGCGCCCGCCGCGGATGTGATGCGCGGTGCGCTGGCCAGCGCGGCGATCCAACAACCGGTCAAACCTGTTGTTGCAAACGTTCTTGCCAGCCCAATCACTGAACCCGATGCGATCCGCGCCCGTCTGGTGGAACAGGTGACAGGCCGTGTGCGCTGGCGCGAAAGCGTGGAGTGGATGGCGGCCAATGGCGTGGACACTTTCATTGAGATTGGCGCTGGCAAAGCGCTGTCGGGCATGATCAAGCGCATGGTTGACGGTGCGACCATCATGAATGTCGCCACACCCGATGATGTTGATCGCGTCGCCGATCATTTGGCGCACTAACAAAAGCCTATGGGGAAAAGCATGTTTTCATTGGAAGGGCGCACAGCCCTGGTTACCGGCGCCTCGGGCGGCATTGGTGGCGAAATCGCCAAGGCGCTTGTGGCTGCGGGCGCAAAAACCATCATCACTGGTACCCGCGAAGCCGTGCTGGCTGAGAAGGCCGCTGAACTGGGTGAATTGGCAATCCCGCTGACCGCCAATCTTTCTGACAATGATGATGTGGAAGGGTTGATCGCCCGCGCCGAAGAGGCTGCCGGCAATCCCATTGATGTTTTGGTCAACAATGCCGGCATCACCCGTGATCAGCTTTTCATGCGCATGAAAGATGAAGACTGGGATGCGGTCATTCAGGTGAATCTCACAGCCGCTTTCAAGCTGTCGCGCGCCGCCGTCAAAGGCATGATGAAGCGCCGCTTTGGCCGTATCGTGCAGATCACCTCTGTTGTCGGCACCATGGGTAATCCTGGCCAAGGCAACTATGTCGCTGCAAAAGCGGGCCTCACCGGCATGTCCAAGGCCTTGGCGCAGGAAGTTGCAACGCGCGGCATCACCGTCAATTGTGTCGCCCCCGGTTTCATCGAAACGCCAATGACCGACGTGCTCAACGATGCGCAGCGCGAAGGTATCTTGACCAAAGTTCCCGCTGGTCGCCTAGGCAGCCCAACTGAAGTTGCAGGCGCTGTTGTGTATCTTGCCAGCGATGAGGCGGGCTATATCACTGGTCAAACGCTGCACGTAAATGGCGGCATGGCGATGATCTAAGCCGGGTGGCACAAGGTATTTGATCGCCACCCAACCCACAATTATCTGGCTCCAACCTGTACCCATAGCACCGGCCTGACTTGCTGAACGGCATCAAGGTTGATATGGGGCCGCCAAGCGTTCTGCCGCGAAACCCGTTGCGCCGCGAGCGAAACACGAAAAACCTACGTGCCTTGGGCGTCCCTGCCTGGTACGTCACAGTCCACATCATGAAAGGATGTACCCATGAGCGATGTCGCTGACCGCGTTAAGAAAATTGTTGTCGAGCACCTCGGCGTTGAAGCCGACAAGGTGGAGCAAAAAGCATCGTTCATCGATGACCTTGGCGCAGACAGCCTCGACACCGTTGAGCTGGTGATGGCGTTTGAAGAAGAGTTCAACGTCGAAATCCCTGACGACATGGCTGAAACCATCCTCACCGTTGGTGATGCAGTGAAGTTCCTCGAAGGCGCTTCCAAGTAGACGCCGTCTACTAAGCGCTGAGCGCCACGGCGCTCTCGCAGGACCTTTTTTACGATGGATGCAGGAACCCGCGCATGACAATGACCAAGCTTCGGCGTGTTGTGATCACCGGGCTTGGCATGGTCACGCCTCTTGGCGCGAACACCAAGACCACCTGGGATCACCTTATAGCTGGACGGTCCGGCGCGGGCCGTCCTGAGGGTTTTGAGGTGGACGATCTGGCGTGCCAGATCGCCTGCCAAATCCCGCGTGGCGATGGCTCTAACGGCACGTTCAATGCCGACAGCGTTATGGTGCCCAAAGAGCAGCGCAAGGTTGATGATTTCATCGTCTATGCGATGGCGGCCTCTGATGAGGCGTTGGCCGACGCCAACTGGCAACCTGAAAGCTATGAAGATCAGACCCGCACTGGTGTTCTGATTGGATCGGGCATTGGCGGGCTGAACGGCATCGCTGCAGGCACCATGACCTTGAACGAAAAGGGGCCACGCCGCCTCAGCCCGTTCTTTATTCCAGGTCGCTTGATCAATCTGGCCGGTGGCTATGTGTCGATCAAACATGGCCTTAAGGGTCCCAACCACGCTGTTGTGACTGCCTGCTCCACAGGTGCGCATGCCATTGGTGATGCTGCCCGACTGGTAGCGCTCGACGATGCCGATGTGATGGTTGCTGGTGGCACCGAATCGCCGCTTGGCCGCATCGCACTTGCCGGGTTTGCCGCCTGTAAGGCGCTTTCCACTGGCTTCAACGATGCGCCGGAAAAAGGCTCACGCCCCTATGACAAAGACCGCGACGGTTTTGTGATGGGCGAGGGCGCTGGCGTTGTGGTGCTTGAAGAACTTGAGCATGCCAAAGCGCGTGGCGCGACGATCTACGCTGAAGTGATCGGTTACGGTCTGTCAGGCGATGCATACCACATCACTGCTCCTTCTATGGATGGCGATGGCGCGTTCCGCTGTATGACAGCCGCCTTGAAACGTGCTGACATCAGCCCGTCTGAGCTGGATTATGTGAACGCGCACGGCACCTCCACGCCGCTGGGCGATGAGATTGAGCTTGGCGCGGTCGAGCGCTTGATGGGTGATGCCGCTTCGGGCCTCACCATGTCGTCCACCAAGTCGGCCATTGGCCACCTGCTTGGCGCTGCGGGCGCAGTGGAAGCCATTTTCACAACCCTTGCCATCAAGCACGGCGTCGCACCACCAACGCTGAATCTGGATAATCCATCGGTGGAGACACCGATTGATCTGGTGCCTCACACGGCCAAGCAGAAGCCGATCCGCACGGCGCTTTCCAACTCATTCGGGTTTGGCGGCACAAACGCTTCGCTTGTTCTTCGCGCGGTCGACTAAGCCAAATCGCGATCACCGTTGTTTCCAGCTTATGCAGCGGATTGAGTGCGTATAAGCTGTGGATGAGGTTAAGTCGGGACCTGCCATCGGGCGGGCCGTCAGGCCAAACTGACGCGACCAAAACACAAACGGTTCCCTTGGAATCGCCACATTATGCCGCTTTGGACGGCCATCCTGATAACTGCCTTGCCTCAAGGCCTGTGCGAAGGAAAAGCGTGGCGGCGAAATGATGATATTGGGCGCAACACCCAGTCAAGAAGCGATGCCAGGATTGATTCCATGAACGATTCCAACAGCTCTGATGCCACACGTGTGAGCCAAACGCCGCGCAGCGCAGCGCAAGCGATCAAGCCCGAAGCCGTGGCGCGGCCCAATGCTAAGCATGCCAAGCGTGCTCGTTCACCTTTCGTGGTGATGCTCAATGGCCTGTTCTCCGTGGCGCTGCTCGGGGTCGTGATCCTTGGCGGCTTGGCGTATTTCGCCAATGTGCGTTTCAACGCTGAGGGCCCGCATAGCACTGACCGCAACATCAGCGTTGAGCGTGGCATGGCGACCCGCCAGATCGCTGGTATGTTGGAAGCGCGTGGCGTGATTTCCAACGAACATATTTTCACAGCTGGAGTGCTTGCGCGTCAGGCTCGGTCTCGGCTTCAAGCTGGCGAGTATGCCATTGAAGCCAACGCCTCCATGTCCGACATTCTTGATATGATGGTCGAGGGCCGCACGGTTGTGTACTCGGTGACCTTCCCAGAAGGTTGGACCAGCCAACAGATGGTGAACCGTCTCAACGCCACTGAATTTTTGACCGGTGAGATCGCTGACATTCCGGCTGAAGGCGCGCTTCTGCCCAACACCTACGCGTTCAACCGTGACGCAACACGCCAGAGCGTGCTTGACCGGATGCTCGCTGCGCAAGAATCCGCCGTTGCTGACATTTGGGAACGTCGCGTGGACGATTTGCCGATAGAGTCGATCGAAGAATTGGTGACGTTGGCATCGATTGTTGAAAAAGAGACTGGGCGCGCTGATGAGCGTACGCGTGTCGCTGGTGTTTTCATCAACCGTTTGGACCAGGGCATGCGCATCCAGTCTGATCCAACGATCCTCTATGGCATCTTTGGTGGTGAAGCCTGGATGGAGGCGCGCCCTATCTATCGCAGTCAATTGCGCGATGAGAGCAACCCCTACAACACCTACACCATTCCAGCCCTGCCACCTGGCCCCATTGCCAATCCGGGCCGTGCATCGCTGGAAGCGGTCGCCAACCCCTCGCGCACCGACGATCTGTTCTTTGTCGCCGATGGCACGGGTGGTCATGCCTTCGCTGAAACGTATGAAGAGCACAATCGCAACGTCGAGCGATGGCGTGAGATTGAGCGGCAGCGAGAGGCTGCACGTGAAGCTGCTGAGGCTGAAGCCGCCGAAGCAGAAACCATAGAAGCTGACGAGACCGCTGAGGGGGGCAGCGAGGACGGCGAAGCCACCGAAGCGCCCGCCACCGAACAGTAGCGCTTGCCATGTCACTGAACTCCATGACTGGCTTTGCGCGTGCCGAAGCGATCCACGGCTCACTCTCGGTCCAGATTGAAGCGCGCTGCGTCAACGGACGCTCCAGCGATATCAAGCTGCGTCTGCCCTCTGGATTCGATCACCTCGACAAGCCGATCCGGGCGCTGTTTCAAGGCGTTATCCGACGCGGCAATGCCAATGTGACTATGTCTTTGCAGCGCGATGCCGAGCGCCAGCCGCACATCAATGTCGAAACTTTGGACAGCCTACGGGCAACACTTACTGAGCGTGCGAACGTTTGGGGCGATCCTGCGCCGACGTTATCCGACCTGTTGGCGCTGCCAGGTGTTGTTGAGATGGTGGACCCTGCCGCAGCCGATACCAGCGAGGAAGCAAGCCAAGCGCGTGATGCAGCACTTCTGGCCTGCGCTAAAGCCTGCGCCACCGAGCTTGGCAAAGCACGTGCCGCCGAAGGCGAGGCGATGCTGGCTGTTCTGGACGGGCTTGTTGCCGAGATTGAACGCGAGACTCAGGCGCTAGCCGAGCATCCCGATGCGCGCGGTGAGCATTTGATGGCGCGGCTAAAAGGCCAAGTTGATAGGCTACTGGAAGACGCCAACCCGCTTGATGAACAGCGTCTTCATCAAGAAGCGGCGGTGTTGGCCACCAAGGCCGACATTGAAGAAGAACTGGCCCGCTTGCGGGCCCATATCGATGCTGCGCGTGCTTTGCTGAAGGTCAGCGAACCGGTTGGACGCAAACTTGATTTTCTTGCACAGGAATTTAACCGCGAAGCCAATACAATCTGTTCGAAGGCTTCGACGATCACCGTCACTCAGCATGGGCTGGCTTTGAAGGCGTTGATCGATCAGGTCAAAGAGCAGGTTCAAAACGTCGAGTAGTCGTTTGATGGGGCAAGCATGAGCAGCAAGCGCGGATATATTCTGGTTCTCTCCTCACCTTCTGGTGCCGGCAAATCGACCCTTGCGCGCCAGTTGCTTCAGGATGAGGGGCTACCAACGCCCAAGCTTTCGGTTTCCGTCACAACACGCCAGCGGCGGCCTTCGGAGATCGAGGGCACGCACTATCACTTTATCGATGAAGTCTCGTTTTTGCAGCGTCGCGACCAGGGCGCATTGCTGGAATGGGCCGAGGTGCATGGCAACTTTTACGGCACGCCACGTGAGCCGGTGGAGCGGGCGCTAGGCCAGGGCCATATCATGCTGTTCGACATCGACTGGCAGGGCACCGAACAGGTGCGTGCTGCTATGCCGGAGGACACGGTGACGGTGTTTGTGCTGCCCCCAAGCTTTGAAGAGCTGCGCGCCCGCATCATCCGCCGCGCTGAAGACAAGCCAGATGTGATCGAAAAGCGCTTAGAAAACGCCCGTGATGAGATGACCCATTGGCGTGACTATGACTATGTCATCACCAACACTGACCTGGGTGAAGCCTACGAGCAGCTTCGCGCGATCTATGTGGCTGAAACGGTGCGACGTGGTCGTCAGCCAGGGCTTGAAGATTTTGTCGGTGAGTTGATCTCAGCTGACTAGGTCACGGTAGGTTTGGGCCAACGCCGCAAACGTTTCGATCGGCAGCGTTTCTGCCCGTTCGGTGCCTCCCAAGCCAACGCGCGCCATAAGGTCAGCCAAGCCGTCTTGGCCAAGCCCTAAGCTTTTCAATGACTGACGCACCATCTTGCGCCGCTGACCAAACGCAGCCGCTGCAACCTTCTCCAGATCCTTCCCCTGACAGGGCAGAGGCTCGGCACGCGGTCGCAAATGCACCACGCTGGAGGTTACTTTAGGCGGCGGCACAAAGGCTGATGGCGGCACGTCAAACATCAAGTGTGTTTGGCAACGCCAGCCTGCCAGAACGCCCAATCTGCCATAATGCTTATCATTTGCCTGCGCCACGATGCGCTGGGCAACCTCGCGTTGGAACATCAGCGTCAGTCCCGCAAACCATGGCGGCCATGGTTCGCTGAGCAACCAACCAACGAGCAGCGGCGTGCCGACATTATAAGGTAGGTTCGCAATGATCTGAGCTGGACCATCAGAGGGGTTGATGTGGCCTGTGAGTTCCACCTTTGTGGCATCGCCATAGATCACCTCCAGGCGGCCCTCACTGGCTTCCGTCAGCCGATCAAGGATAGGTCGAAAGCGCTCATCGCGTTCAATGGCGATCACGCGTTTGGCGCCTTCCAGAAGCAATGCGCGGGTGAGCCCGCCAGGTCCTGGTCCAACTTCGACGACGGTACCTTCGCTAAGCGGTAGACCAGATCGTGCGATTTTACGGGTGAGGTTGAGGTCGAAGAGAAAATTCTGTCCAAGGGACTTTTTTGCCCCCAGCCGCGATCCGCTTGGCCCCAGGCTTTCCACTTCGGCGCGGACGCTCGGTAGGTTATCTAGGCTCACGCAGCGTCTCGCGCACGCTGGCTCATTTGATCGGCAAGTCTGATCGCCGCAATCATGCTGGCAGGCGACGCTTTGCCTGTTCCAGCCAGCGACAGCGCCGTGCCATGGTCTGGCGATGTGCGCACAAACGGCAAGCCAAGCGTTACATTGACAGTGTTATGGAAGTCGAGCGCCTTCACGGGGATCAATGCTTGGTCGTGATACATGCACAGCGCTGCATCAAAGGTCTGGCGCGCCTCGGCATGAAACATCGTGTCAGCGGGCAGGGGGCCTTCAGCATCAATGCCTGCTTGGCGCAAGGCTGCCACCGCTGGAGCAATCACTGCATCGTCTTCACTGCCCAGCGTTCTATCTTCCCCGGCGTGCGGGTTAAGCCCGGCAATGGCAAGCCTCGGTTCAGCGATGCCGAAACGTTTGGTTAGATCACGAGCCGTTGCAATGCCGACATCGATGATCCGCTGCGTGGTAAGCGACCCCGCAACGTCATTGAGTGGGATGTGCACTGTTACGGGCACGGTGCGCAGCTCTGGCCCCGCCAGCATCATCACAGCTATCGGATGTGTGTCAGGCCAATGCTCTTGTGCAAATGCTTGGAGAAATTCGGTGTGTCCGGGAAAGCCAAAGCCGGTGGCATAGAGATTGGCTTTGTGGATAGGCGCCGTGACCAGTCCAGCGCATAGTTCAGCCTTCACCGCTTCTAGAGCGCCGTGCAGCGCGGCCACTGTTACGGCGCCTGTGCTTTGATCAAGTTCACCAGGTTTATCGGCTATAGTGCCGACATCGACAACGGACAGGGTGTTGTCTGATGGCTCCTTGGCATCCTCGATGGAATCAAGCGCAGAAATCTCCACGTGAAAGTCCATGCGCTTTGCACGGCTTTGGAGCAGCGCTGGGTCGCCAAAAACAATGAGGTGAGGAGCTGAGGCCTCGTTTTGTAGCTGCTGAAAAGCTTGCAGAATGATATCCGGCCCGATGCCTGCCGGTTCGCCCATGGAAACGGCAAGCGGGCGACCGTCAGAGGGCGTCGTCATTATTGATGGCAATCAGTTGTTGGGGCGAAGAATGGTGGCTGAGGCGCGCAAATCGCGCAGATAACCGCGCGAGAGCAAAAGGCCCTCCTCGTTGCGCAGTTCACTTTCCACATCGCGGCGTGCTTCGGCATCTGAACGTACATCGCGCTTGTTGCAGACCGCAAACATCACCACTCCTTCAGGTCCGTCTTCTGGAGGGGTGAGGCGACCGACGGCGGTTTCCTGCAACAGCCCATCAAGCTCAGGAGAAAGATCGGCAGAAAAACGTCGAGCTTCGCTCTGGACGACCACGCCATTGAGCGCGCGAGCGGCGGGAATGCCTGCTGCACAGGATTCAAAACGAGAGCGAAACGCGGTAGCTTCGCGGCGGCGTTGGTCGCGCGTGTTCGACCCTGACCCTTCTGGGACAATGAACACTACTTGGCGCAACGTGTACTCTGTGGTTGTCAATTCTGACCCGGCCTCGTCGCCAGACCGGTTGTCGAGCGCAGCCAGAACGTCTTGTTCGTCAACGCGTACAGTTGCTTGAAAACGAGCGCGGATCACTTGGTCCCAAAGGATCTGCGCTTCGATACTCGAGCGCAAAGTTGCGAGATTGACCCCGCGCTGGCCAAGTGCCTGCCCAAGCTGCGAGACGCTAAGGCCGCTGCGTGAAGCAATGGTTTGTAGTGCTTGATCAAGCTCAGCTTGCGTGACTGAGATGCCAAGACGCCTTGCTTCAGCGCGCTGCAAAGCTTCGTCGATCAGTTCGTTCTCGGCGCCCGATGATGCTTGCGCACTGGAAGCACCCTGCAGACGCAGCAATGCCGTCCGGGCGTTGATGTCATAGTTGCTGATGGGCACATCGTTGACGAGAACCGCTGTATAAACCGACTGCGCCGCGGCAGGTGACGTTAGGGATGGTAAGAAACTCGGCGCGGCAAACAACACCGCGCCACTAAGAACCAATGCACCAAGTCCTACGCCCATCGTTTGGCGCGCTTTGCGCTTTGTCTCTGCACCCGTCATTCTGCAATCCTTCTAAACTCGCACGCTGAACGCTAAAATAAGCAAATGCGCCAGCCAACGACGGTCTTGCGCCGCCCTGAAACGCCCGTGCCTGCCAAATGTGCCCAAATTCGGCCCGTAAGGCTCTATTCTGTTCCGAACACGCTGTTGAACTGGTCGTTGTTGAGCACTTGCGTTTCTACGCCGCCAATTGTGCGCAGAGAGATGTTCAACGTCACGCGGCTGTCCGAAACGCCGTCGTTAGCCTCAGGTGCGGTGTAGGTGTAATTCACACCGAACCCAAAACAATCACAGACATATTGAATGCCAGCGCCGTACCCTAGAATATGGCTCTCTTCCAAATCATATTGGACGCTGCCTGCCACGCGCCAACTGCTGTTCACTTGCAGTGAGGCAGCGCCTGCTATTTGATGCTGGTCTTCATTGATGCCGCGGTTGGGCTGTGCTGCCTGATAAGCGTAGGTCGCCGAGCCTGCCACACGGCCATGCGACGCTGATGCAATCAACTCACCACGCTCCAGACTGAAATCATCCTCATCAAAGCGACCTGAGCCCGTCAGTGCAAGTCGGTTTTGCAGCCGCGCCGTGAGCATCGCGACATAGTCCGACTGGTCGGTTTCAAGACCGCTGTCAGCGCCATTGGGTGTAAGGATATTGGTCCCAGTTTGAGTCCAAGCATAGGGGTTCTCACCGGCGAGGTGAAAGGATTGACCAATAACAGCGTTCAACGAGAGGCCGTTGTCGAACGTACTGGAGTAACGCACACCGACATTGGCGCGGGTGCCGCCTTCCATCTGATCGTAACCGGAATATTTGTCCCAATCGAAAAGATTGGATGCGTCGAAGACCAGGCTTTGTGAATCCTCAATGGGAACTTCACCCACATGGCTTGTGTCAGGTCGCACGATGAGTTGCGCTACCGGTTCTAAAACATGACTGCTGCCAGGCGCCGTGATCAGGAATGGCCAGCGCCATTCCAGCCCTGCCGATGCCATACCGCGCGCAAACGAGTTTTCCCCGTCATCAAAGACAACATTGGACTCATTGCCAAGATTGTAGCCGATCACATCGCCCCGAAAACCAACTTGCGGTGTGAACACCTGACCAAGCGGGCCAATGAATTCGCGACGCCAGGAAACATCCAGGGTCGCACGGCTCATCTGGCCATCAAGACCTTCGTAAATATCGACATTGTTGATGCCGCCGACCGTAACATCGTTTTCGAAATAGACATCCTCACGAACCGTGGTCGTAAGGTTGGCCAACACTTGCAGCTCGCCACCGACATGGTCGGGCGTGAAGCGTCGGTCGTAGTCGACCACTGGAAGTGTCCATGGCTGATTTTGATCGCCCTCAGAAATCGTGGCGACTTGAATGCGCTCAACACGCGCATCGAAGTAGCTGCGGTCGTGAAGCCCAGTCAGATAGATGTCTGAAATGACTTGGCTCGCGCCTTCAGATTCAATCGCATAGTCGCGGAAATAGCGTCGGTCGGATTGCCAGTAGAGATTCCAACCGAAGTTCCAGCGAGAATTCAGAGAAAAGTCACCATTGCTGGCCAGGCCACCGCGCCAATCCTGATCGCCAGGCTGATTGTCAAATTGATCTCTGTCGAATTGCCGGATGCCAGAGGCGCGAACACTGAATCCGCCATTCTCCAGTCGCTGCCGCCACTCTGCTTCAAGGTGCAAGCCTTGGCCGGTGTAGGCAGTTGGCGTGATCGTCAGGTCATAGCTAGGGTCAAGCGCGAAATAGTAGGGCGTTGAAACGCCGAACCCCACCCGAGTATCATGGAGGTATTCAGGACGCAGAAACCCGCTTTTGCGCTCAACGGTCGGGTCGGTGTGGGCAAAGAAGGGCAGCCAGACAATGGGTATGCCGAAAAAGTCCAATCGGACATTTTCGTAATACACCATCTGGTCTTCTTCATCGTAAGTTATGGTATCGGCATGAAACTTCCAAGCCAGTGGTCGACCTGAACCTTCTGGGCAAGCTTCGCAGGCTGTGTAGGTGCCCTCTTCAAACTCTGTCACCGTGCCTTCGTCACGGCGGGTGGCGTTGCGAGCCGTGAAGAAACCACGTTCAGGGGTTTCAACGCTCAACGCATCAACAAACCCGTCGGTCAGCGTGTCACTGAGATCGGCTGACGTTGCCCGCAGGACCGAACCACTTGGCTCAACCAAAACAACATTGCCGCGTGCCAGCACCCGGCCTTCAGCGCGATTGTAGATGACTTCATCGGCTTCCACGGTGTAGCCGTCATAAAAGATGGTGACCGTGCCGAGTGCTGTGACCGTGTTTGCACCTTCGTTGTAGAGAAGCTCATCGGCTTCCAAGAACATCTGTGCGTCGGCATTTGGCTGTGTGAACCCAGGTACGTTCTGAGTCTGCGCCTGAGCTGTATTGCTAACGCCTAACGTCAAGCCCGCGCTGACACCCGTTAGCACGAGGGTGCCCGCCAAGGCGAGCATTGTGCCCTGGCGCAGTCGCGTTGCCAAAGATGTGCGCATCATACCGGCCAAACTTACCCGTCCTCCAGGTGAAGCAGGGCGGTGATACCGAACAGGCCTGCTGCGATCGGGGGCACCCATGCAGCCAGGATCGGATTGACCAATCCCGCCCCGCCCAGGTCGCCTGCAATTTCGTTGATCACAAACACGATAAATCCAGCACTCAATCCAGCCACAACCAGCTTTGTCGTTCCCCCATGCCGAGAGAACCGCAAAGACACTGTTGCAGCCACCAACACCATGGCCATAAGCAGCATGGGCCGTGCGAGCAAGGCCTGAAATTGGAATCTATAGCGATCAGAAGCGATGCCAGCCTGTTGTGCCTTATTTGCAAGGCTGGGAAGGCTCCAAATTGGCACAGAAGTGGCTGGTGTGAACCGTCCTAGGACATCATCGGCCGTTAGCGGTGTGGCAAGCGTGAAAACATCAACGGCGCGTGATTCTCCCAGCGTGTTGGTCATGCTCACATTTTCCATGTGCCAGGCGCCATCTTGCAGCACTGCGCGCTGGGCATCGACCCGCTGGTTGAAGTCACCATTTTCATCAAACAACATAGCGCTGACTTGGTTCAGTGTTTGACCGCCATCTGTTGCAGAAGCGGCACGCACCAACGTCATGATATTACCTGTCGACTGCCGGAACCAAATTTCACGATCAGGATCGACGTTGGTTGTGCTGCCTGCAAACCGTTCGGTCAAAATGGCGTCAGAGTGCACTTTCATGGTGGCCGAAAGCGGATTGTAAAGCAGCGACGCAGCAACTCCGACCATTGCAGCGACGATGATCAATGGCACCAAAAACTGCCAAGCCGACAAGCCCGACGCGCGTGCGATAATGAGTTCAGAGCGCCGTGAAAGCGCAACCAGAGTCATCAACGCACCAATCAACACCGCAAAGGGCACCAGTTGTTCAGCAAGCGCTGGCAAGCGCATCGCCGAGATGGCGACAATGGCGGCGATGGGCACATCCAAATCGCCACCGCGACGCGACAACTCCATGATATCAACCATGAACATCAACGCGAATGCACCGAGGAAGACAAAGCCCACATGCCTGACAAAGGCCAGGGCGAGATAGCGGTTGAGGGACGCAGACAAACGCATAGCCTACTCCGCCGCGTGAGGAAGGGTGGTGCCCTTCCTCCTATGTGGAAGTTTGGCCAGAACAAGCTGTTTCAGATCAACGCGTTGCGAGATCGATAGCCATCCAACAATCAGGACTGCTATAGGGATGAGATAGAGCACAGGCCAGGTGAAAGGCGCTGCTGAGATGAGCCCCGATGCACCAAATTGAGAGCCGAGCAGAGCCGCACCGCCGCCGATGGCGGCCAGCACGCGTTTGGCACGTCCCGCACGCCCTGAATGCGGGGTGCCAAGGGCAAGCGCAACCACCATCGCAAAGGCAAGCGGGTAGATCGGCAACGCCATTCGGTTGTGCAATTCAGTGACAAACCGTCCGCGCTGATTGAGCAGAATTGGGTCGTCGGGGTCTGGGTTGAGCAGATAAGCGGTCGATTGTTCAGACGGTTTGAAATAGCCTGGGTTGGTCGAGCGATCAGCAAAGCTTAGGTCAATCGAATAGTTGTCGAAATAAAGATACGCGGTGTTGACGCGACCTGACTCAGACTGGGATCGATTTTGGATAACCCCGTCTTCGACCGACAAAAAAGCACCTTCTTCGCCACGCACAATCGTGCCGCGCTGGGCAAAATAAATGACCTCTTGGGGATAATCCCGCGTGTCGGCGATCATGATGTCAGCAAGAACGCCACCAGGTTCGCGTGCCCGCATATGAAACGTCAAACCCTCCTGGAGCGAGGAAAACGCGCCCTCGCGCACGACCGTTGCCAACAGATCGGCACGCACATCGCTGATCATGAAACGCCAGGCTTTTTGCGCTGGTGGGGCGATCAAATGGCCAAGAACAGCCACCATCAGGCTGACCACCAAAGCGCCAGCCATCACCGGGCGCAGCAAACTTGCCGAACTGCCGCCAGAGGCGTTCACCACGACGATTTCGCTTTCGGCACTTAGCCGGTTGAGCGTCATCAACAACGACAAGAACAGCGCTATCGGAGCGACCACGCTGAGCATTTGCGGCAAGTTGAGAATCGTCAGCAGCGCAAAAGTCGCCAGCGCCGCCCCTTGGTTGGTGACAACGTCCAATTCTTGCAGAGCAACCACACAAACAATCACCGCCGTTATGGCGATGAGCATGCCGACGAAGGTCAGCACCACCTGGCGAAACAGGTAGCGGTCAAACAAGCTGACGCGAAACACCTTCAAACGTTGATCACTCCCTACGCCACAGCCCAAATGCGCAAACCTATCATTCAGTCTGCCGCTGCGCGCCCGGCCACTGAACCGTTGAACGCGGTGGCCTAAAAAATCCCCAACCTTCATTGCCACTCACAATGGCTAAAGTTCGACCAAGAAAGTGGGTTAAGTCTTTGTAAACAAGATCGTCCGCGATGCCCAGCCACCTCATTGGCTTGAATGGGCAAATACGGCAAACCTTTTGGGCAACGCTTGCCAAAACGTGCATCATGGGCCACCTCAGGATGCAACACAGCGTGTCCAACCGGGCACCAAACGCTTTACCCGCCATGAGGATTCAATGTCCCAGCTTTCCTTCACTTTTGTTGCACATGCGACCGACGCCAATCTCAATGACCTGCCAAAAGGTCCTCTGGTTCTTTTTGCAATGAGCGCTGAGTCTTTTTCCGGCTCTGCTGCCAAGCTCGATGAGGCGGGAGATGGAGCGCTGACGGCTGGCGCCAAAGCGGCAGGCTTTAAGGCTGGCTGGGGTGAAACGGTCAGTCTGTACGCTTTGCCTGGGGCACCATCGGATAAAACGATCCTTGTTGGCGCCAACCCCGATAAGGCCAAAGACCCTGAACCCCATCTCATGCTTGGTGGCAAGGTGGCGTCGGCACTGTCCAAAGCCACGGAGGCAACCATTGTCGTCGACGATATGGCAGCGGATGAAGCCGCCACCATTCTGGCTGGACTGAAACTGGGTGCTTACCGCTTCGATCGCTACAAGAGCCGTCCGGAGAATGGCGAGGAAAACAGCGAAGAAGAAACGCCGCCACAGGCTCTGGCAGTCACGGTTCTGACCACCGACAAAGAAGCGCTTGAAGCTGCGTTCCATGAGGCTGATGCCATAGCATCAGGCACGCTCTTGGCTCGCGACCTTGTCAACGAACCGCCAAACGTTCTTGGACCAGAAGAGTTTGCTGGCGTCGCCCAGGCCCTCGATGAGCTGGGTGTTGAGGTAACCGTTCTTGACGATGCGGCCATGGAAGAGCTCGGCATGGGCGCGTTGCTCGGCGTGGCCCAAGGCTCGGCAAAGCCCGCGCGCATGGCCATCATGGAATGGAAGGGCGGCACCAACGACAAGCCCGTGGCCATTGTCGGCAAGGGTGTTGTTTTTGACACTGGCGGCATTTCCATTAAGCCATCTGGCGGCATGGAAGATATGAAGGGCGATATGGGCGGCGCAGCCTGCGTTGTCGGGCTCATGCATGCGCTTGCGGCCCGTAAAGCCAAGGTCAATGCAGTCGGTGTGATCGGCCTTGTCGAAAACATGCCAGACGGTAACGCCCAGCGTCCGGGTGATATCGTGACATCAATGGCTGGCAAGACCATCGAGATCATCAACACCGATGCTGAGGGCCGTTTGGTGCTTGCCGATGCACTGCACTACACGCGGACAACCTACGAGCCCAAAGTCATAATCGACCTGGCAACGCTCACTGGCGCCATTTTGGTGGCGCTGGGCAAAGAGTATGCTGGTCTTTTCTCAAACGATGACGATTTGGCGACAGACCTGCATAAGGCAGGCCAGCGCACAGGCGAAAAAGTCTGGCGTCTGCCAATCGGCCCAGCCTATGACAAGATGATCAATTCCAGTTTTGCCGATATGAAAAATACTGGCGGCCGGTTTGCTGGCTCCATCACCGCAGCGCAGTTTTTGAAGCGCTTTGTTGGCGACACACCATGGGCGCACCTTGATGTTGCCGGCACGGCGATGTCAGCACCCAAATCGGCGATCAATCAGTCGTTCGGGTCTGGTTTTGGCGTGCGATTGCTCAACGACTACATCCGCGCCGTACATGAAGAAAGCTAGGCTTCTAAGCAATGGCTGATGTTGCGTTCTATCACTTGCAGACCATCAGCTTGGAAACCGCCTTGCCGCAACTGCTTGCCAAATGCCTTGAGCGCAATTGGCGGGTGGTTGTGGAGGTTGGTGAACCCAGCCGTATCAAAGACTTAGACGAACATCTGTGGACGTTTAGCGAGGCCAGTTTTCTGCCGCATGCAGGTGAAGGCGCTGGCGATCCAGAGCGGCAACCCATCTGGTTGTCGGCAACATCGGCCAACCCCAACGGCGCGGCGGTTCGGTTTTTTGTTGAGGGCGCTTTGCCCGATGAACAACACACTCTGAGCGATTACGAACGCGCCATCATGATGTTTGATGGCGGCAACCCATCAGCCGTTCAGGATGCCCGCGGCGTTTGGAAGACATTGCGTGATGCGAGTCATGCCCTTTCCTATTGGCGCCAGTCAGATACCGGTGCATGGCAACGCGCTGATCAGTAAGTTCCCACACTTTTGCCAGAAACACGTTTGACGAGCAGGCCTTTGGCATGCTCGTTTTAGCCATGGGGTAAGAGGCCCTCCAAGGGTCGGCATAGGGAGAGTATCCATGGCAAAACCATTGCGCACGTTTCAGCAGGCAATCGCAGCAACAGGGATAGCGTGTGCGTGTCTCTTGCCGGCAAGCGTTGGCGCTGCGGCGCCGATATCCGACGAAAAGCCATCCGAGGCGGCGCCTGTTGCGCAAAAAGCCCCAACCGCGGCCCCGGCAACGTCATGCAGCGGATCGGCGCCATCCGGGCTGGTCTTTGCCAACATCTCTGAGATTTGCCCGCTGATTGCTGAGGTTGGCACGGCGCGGCTGGATCGCGATGGCAATGGCGAGCAATACATCGCTGCGACGCTTGATGGCATCAACTTCGCTGTCGATGTTTACAATTGCGAGCCAGATTGCGCCGATCTCTCTTTCACCGCATCCTTTGAGATGGAAGGCCTAACGGTCGCCTTGATGAACGAGTGGAATTCCACGCGCCGTTTTGGCAAAGCCTATATCCGTGATGATGGCGATGCAGTGATCCAGATCGCCATAAACACCCGCCACGGTGTTGCGTTGGAAACGTTCCGCGATGATTTGGTGTGGTGGGAAACTGTGCTGCAAGACTATGTGGAGTTTATCGGTTTTCGGTAACTAGCGGTTGTTCCGAAGGAACAGAGCCAAGTAAACCTTTGGTTGTTCCGAAGGAACAGAGCCAAGTAAACCTTTGGTTGTTCTGAAGGAACGGAGCCAAGTAAGCCTTTGGTCGTTCCGTAGGAACAGAGCCAAGAAAGCCCTTGGTTGTTCCGAAGGAACAGAGCCAAGTAAGCCTTTTTGATCGTTCCGCCGGAAAAGAGCTAAACGCTCTCACCAGCTTCTTCCAAAGCCGCATTGAGATCCAACCAGCGTGCTTCCCAACTGTCGAGCGCTTCGGCGCCTTTGGCACGTCGGGCGGAGAGTTTGGCGCCTTTTTGCGGGTTCATTGCATAAAGCTTCGGGTTGGCCAGATCCTTATCGATCTTGGCCAACTCAGCGCGGATCGTTTTCAAGCGACTATCGGCCTCCGCCACCTGCTTTTTGAGCAGTGATACATTGCCTGATCGAGCGGGTTTCGCCGTCGCTGGTTCTGCCTTGGGAGCAGCTTTCTTCACCTTGCCGGACGTTTTGCCCGCTTTCTGCTTGCCGCCATCAACGCCGCGCAGAATAGCTGTGCGATAGGCCGAAAGATCATCCTCGTATGGCTTCACAGTGCCATCGCCGACCACCCACAGCCGGTCAGCTGTGGCCTCTATCAGGTGACGGTCATGCGAGATGATGATCACCGCACCATCATACTGCGATAGAGCTTCAACCAGCGCCTCGCGGCTTTCCATATCAAGGTGGTTGGTTGGCTCATCGAGGATCAGAATGTCTGAGCCATCAAACGTGATCAAACCCAGCAGAAGCCTGGCGCGTTCGCCACCGGAAAGCTGACCAGCAGGCGTATCCATGCGCAGCCGATCGAAACCCATTTGGGCAGCTTTGCCGCGCACTTTGGCTTCGCCAGCTTCCGGCATGCGTTTGCGCACGGTATCGACGGGCGACTCTTTGGGGTTGAGATCATCAAGCTGGTGTTGCGTAAAAAACGCCACCTTCATCTTGCCCGGAAACGTCAGGTCACCGGCTTGCCGGGTGAGACGTCCAGCAATCATCTTGGCGAAGGTCGACTTACCGTTGCCGTTTTGCCCGAGCAGCGCGATGCGATCATCCGGATCGATGCGGAACGTCATGCGTGAGAGAATGGCTTTGTCGTCTTCATATCCAACCGCCAAATCACGCCCATTGATGAGCGGCGGTGCTTTGGGTTTTTCCGGCCCTTGGAAATGAAACGGAGCCACGCGCTCATCTTGGCGCAGCGCCATTGGCTCCATCTTTTCCAGCATTTTCACGCGGCTTTGCGCCTGCTTGGCTTTGGAGGCCTTGGCTTTAAACCGGTCCACAAACGATTGCATGTGCGCGCGACGCGCGGCCTGCTTGGCCTGTGCCTTCTCTTCAACGGCAAGCTGAATGCGCCGCTGCTTATCGAACGTATCGAAAGCGCCGCCATACAGTTGCAACCGACGCTGATCCAAGTGCAGCGTTTGGTTCACAGCACTGTTGAGCAAGTCGCGGTCATGGGAAATCACCATCAACGTGTAGGGGTATTTGGCCAGATAGCTCTCCAGCCAAAGCGCGCCTTCAAGATCCAGATAGTTGGTCGGCTCATCGAGCAACAAAAGGTCTGGCGCCGAAAAGAGCACCGCCGCCAGTGCCACGCGCATGCGCCAACCGCCGGAGAAATCCGAGGCTGGACGTTGCTGCGCCACATGGTCAAAGCCCAAGCCTTGGAGAATACGCGCAGCACGTGATTCTGCCGAATGCGCATCGATATCGGCCAACCGAAGCTGGATGTCGCTGATGCGCGTCGGGTCGCTCGCGGTTTCAGCCTCGGCCAAAAGCGAGGCACGCTCGGTATCAGCAGCAAGCACGATCTCCAGCAGCGCCTGCGGTCCGGCAGGCACTTCCTGGTCCACACCACCAAGGCGCATGCGCGACGGCAAGCGAATTTCGCCGCTCTCTGGCGCGATTTCGCCGCGGATCAGCTTAAACAGCGTTGTCTTGCCCGACCCGTTGCGACCAACAAAGCCGACCTTTGCGCCGCGCTGGATGGTCGCTGACGCGCCATCGAACAAAAGCCGGTCGCCCAGCCGATAGGTGAGATTGGAAATTTCTAGCATAGCGCCGAGCTAGCATTGTGCCGCCGCATGGTCTAGCGGCATATCGACAACACATGCACAAAAGAGGAGCTGGGGCGATGCGATCACTCTATGAACTTTGCGGGGCCGAACCTGATCGGCTGTTCTCGGCCTATTCTTGGCGCGCCCGCCTAACGCTCGGTTACAAGGGGTTGGATTTCGAAAGCAGACCCACCTCCTTCACGCAGATACCAAAAGCGCTTGAGGGCATCCACAAAACTGTCCCGGTGCTGGTTGATGGCGAGACAACCGTCACCGAGAGCTTTGAGATTTGCCGCTATCTGGAAACCACATACGCGGACACACCAGGCGTGTTTGGTGGTGATGGTGGCGTGGAAAACGCAGCGCTCATCGACAATTTGATTGTGACTGGGCTCTATCCAACCATCAGCCGCATGATCATTCTCGACATCCATAATCAGCTGGCACCGCAAGACGCCGACTATTTCCGGCAAAGCCGCGAAAAGCGCTTTGGCATGTCGTTGGAGGATGTGCAGCGTGGGCGCGACAAAGAGCGCCAGAAGTTCGCCACCTTCCTCAAACCCTATCAGCGGCGACTAGCTGACGCACCATTCCTGGGCGGCGAGCGCCTGCTTTTTGCCGATATTGCGTTGGCGGCATCCTTCTGCTGGGCCAAAGCAACCTCGCCTTATGACACGATGGACGGCGATGAGGTGCTGCAAGACTGGTTCGACCGTGTGCTGGCAACTTGCAACCAGACACAAGCGCTGAAACTGGCGACTTGATGCAGGGGAGCGCAGCGGCTATAGCCCGCGCACTCGCTGTGCCGCTGGGGTCGTCTGGTTTGTGCACGCGGGTTTCTAGTTTCACCCCCAATACAAGATAGGATCGCCGCAATGGCCATCGAACGCACATTCTCCATGATCAAGCCGGACGCGACGCGCCGCAATCTGACCGGTCAGATCACCGCCAAACTTGAAGCCGCTGGCCTGCGCGTCGTCGCCGCCAAGCGCGTGTGGATGAGCCGCAAAGACGCTGAAGGCTTTTACGCCGTGCACCGCGAGCGCCCTTTCTTTGATGAACTGGTCGATTTCATGTCGTCTGCGCCAACGGTGGTTCAGGTGCTCGAAGGCGAAAACGCTGTTCTGCGCAACCGCGAAGTGATGGGTGCCACCAACCCTGAAGACGCCGATGAAGGCACCATCCGCAAAGAGTTCGCGCTGTCGATTGGTGAGAACTCGGTACACGGCTCCGACGCCGCTGAAACAGCAGCTGAAGAGATCGCCTACTGGTTCTCTGAGCTGGAAATCGTTGGCTAAAGCCGAACGATACTAACAGTTTGAAGGGCGGTTTGACCTATCGGTGGCCGCCCTTTTTGTTGCCTTCAAAGTTTGTTCAGCAGCAATTGTGCGGATGAACCTGGCATTGGCGATGACACACGTTACTGTCAGAGCCTTGCCGGTTTTAAGGAGGCCACCTTGGAGACCAGGAAAACGTTTGCGCCAAATGAGATCGCCAGCGCGGTCGCAATAGACGAAGCTCACATGGGTTCGAAAGAAAGGGCCGACTACATCACGTCAGTGGCCGAAAGCGGTGGCCTGAGCGTGGCCGTGTTGCAAAATGGGATCCAGGCCTTCTGCTGCCTTGACCACAATTACTTCTTTGAAAAGCCGTTCATTTCGCTGCTCATCGTCACTGCCGATTCGAGGAGACTGGGCCTTGGGGCGGGCTTGCTTTTGCACAATTCACGCATGTTCCCAGAGGTTTGGACGTCCACCAACCGCTCGAATTCCGCGATGCACAAGTTGCTCACAAAGGCGGGTTGGCGCTATTGTGGTGAACTAAGCGGCCTCGACGACGGCGATCCTGAGCAGTTTTTCAAGACCGCATGACAGTCAATTTTGGCTCCAAGCCGCTCATTGCTCACCTCCTCGACCGCAAGACCTCTCTTCCAACCCAAGCATCTCCACGCCCAAACCTGTCCAAAATGTCATGACGCACTTGTAACGGACAAACTGGGAACATGACGCAGCCTTAACTGGTGCAAAGCCTGCGTCTCGCTCACGTTCACGGTGTGCTCACAAACCCGTGAGCGAGCCGATAAAAAGGGCGAACGTTATGACAGATACCCACCCCAAGAATGTCTTACTCAAACGCCTTGGTATGGCCTCCATGGTCGCCGTGCTGCTCGCGACCACCGCCTTGCCAAGCGATGTGTTTGCCCACGGCACCCATGATGAAGAGGTAGCTGCCACGGGCCAAGCGCTGGTAGAAGAAGACACGAGTTGGTTGGACGAGCTTCTGGCAGAGTTGCTGCTTGGTTCAGTCGAGGCCGCAGCCAACATCTCGATCTCATCCAACGGCGCTGTGCGCACCATTGTTGCCGACGGCTTGCCAGACCACGCGCCGGGTCAGTTTCCCAATACCAACAATCCCAACAGCATATCCACCCAAAGCTACCGCTTTGATATGCCAACCAATCCAAGCACCGGCGGTTCACCAACCAGTGGCGATCGCTATGTGTTCGGTGTCGCTCTGAACGGCGTGATCTTCGACCCCGCTACGGCGGAATTTTGGAACAATGACCGCTCCTCAGGCTGGAATTATGAAGCCTTTGGACCGCAGACCCGCTCGCTGGGTCTGGACTCAAACAACGCCCATGTGCAGCCCAACGGCGCCTACCACTATCATGGCATCCCTGATGGCCTTTACGACCGGTTGGCAAGCGCTGGCGCACCGACCCTGATTGGCTATGCCGCCGATGGCTTCCCGATTTACGGGCCGCTCGGCTATGCCGACTCCGATGACCCTTTATCTGGCCTTGAGGAGATGACCTCAAGCTACGCGCTGCGCCCTGGTACACGCTCATCTGGGCCTGGTGGGGCTTATGATGGCACTTTCACCGCTGATTGGGAGTATGTGCCAGGCACGGGTACGCTGGATGCCTGCAATGGCCGCATTGGGGTTACGCCGGAATATCCCGAAGGCACCTATCACTATGTGATCACCGACGCATTTCCGTTTGTGCCACGCTGCTTTGCCGGAACGCCCGATGATAGCTTCTCTAAACAGAATGCGCGCTCTGGTTCTGCCCAGCAGCCACGCCGTCGTCCGGATGGGGAAGGGGGCGGATTGCGCCGGCCACCGCGCGAGCATCCTCCTATTCGATAGGAAGGATCCCAATCACGCGCTCATCTTTGATTGTCAGATTGCCCTCTAGTCCCCGGACTATCTCAGCCAGCGCGTGCGGGTAGAGCGCGTGTTCCTCCGCCAGGACGCGCTCTGCCAAACTGTCGGGGTCATCATCGTCCATCACCGGTACGGCTTTTTGGGCGATGATGGGCCCGGCATCCATGTCTGGACGCACGAAATGCACAGTGCAGCCATGAAGCTTCACCCCAGCTTCCAGCGCCCGCGCGTGGGTATCAAGACCTTTGAACGAGGGCAAAAGCGATGGGTGGATGTTGATCAGACGGTTGTGCCATTGGTCGATAAACCAAGACGTCAGCAGCCGCATGAAACCGGCCAGGCAGACGAGTTCGACGCGCACTTTGTCTAGCTCAAGCTGGATGGCTTGCTCGAAAGCTTGGCGATCCTTCTTGAAACGTTTGTGATCGACAATGGCGGTTGCGATGCCTAAGCCCTCTGCCCAATCCAGTCCGGCTGCATCGGGCCGGTTGGCGAGGACAAGAACGATTTCTGCGGGATAGTCAGGCGCTTTGGCGGCCTCAACAAGCGCCTGCATGTTGGAGCCGCGCCCGGAAATCATAATGGCGACACGCCGTTTCATAGAGGCAGGGGTTTCTCGATAGTCACAGGTGCGTCGGTTCGTGAGGTCACTGCGCCGAGAGCCAGAACGCTCTCGCCCATCCCAGAGAGTTTCGCTGAAACGGCGCTGGTATCCTCTGCTGCCACGATCACAATCATGCCGACGCCGCAGTTAAACGTGGCAAGCATGTCATGGGCAGAAAGGCTGGCCGTATGCGCCGCCCAGACCATCTCTGGCGGCACGCTAACGTCTGATAGATCAAGAGAAACGGCCAAATCATCAGGCAAAACACGCGGAATATTTTCTAGCAGCCCACCGCCGGTGATATGCGCCAAACCTTTGATGGCGCAGGTTTCACGCTGCGCTGCGAGCAGGCTTTTCACATAAATGCGCGTTGGTGTGAGCAACACATCGCCCAATGATCTGATGGTATCGAAGGGGGCGGCGGCATCGTAGGGCAGGCCGGCATCCGCAACGATCTTTCGGATCAGAGAATAGCCGTTGGAATGGAAACCGGATGAGGCAAGACCCAGCACAATATCGCCCGCTGCGATGGTCTTGCGCGGCAGGATTCCATCGCGCTCCACAGCGCCGACGCTGAAGCCAGCCAGATCATAGTCCTTCCCCGTATAGAGGGAGGGCATCTCAGCGGTTTCCCCGCCGATCAATGCGCACCCGGCAAGCTTGCAGCCTTCCGCAATGCTCTCGACCACCTTTGCCGCCACATCCACATCGAGCGCGCCGGAGGCGAAATAATCGAGAAAAAACAGTGGCTCCGCGCCCTGAACAACCAGATCGTTCACGCACATGGCCACCAGATCGATGCCGACCGTGTTATGAATGCCGCTTTCAATGGCGATTTTCACCTTGGTGCCAACGCCATCATTGGCGGCCACCAGAACCGGATCGCGATAGCCGCAGGCGGCGAGGTCAAACAGTCCGCCAAAACCGCCTAGGTCAGCATCCGCTCCCGGGCGCCGTGTGGAGCGAACCGCAGGCTTGATGCGCTCAACCAGCGCAGCCCCCGCATCAGTATCAACGCCTGCCGCTTTGTACGCGTCCGACCCGCTCATAAGCATTCCTCTTTCAGCTTTGGCCACTGGGTGCCGTATTCCAGGCGCGAAAACAACTGGCAAAACAAGC
The DNA here is from genome assembly GCA_039814945.1 of Pseudomonadota bacterium. GTDB lineage: Bacteria > Pseudomonadota > Alphaproteobacteria > Rhizobiales > MH13 > MH13. Next base: position 286,520 of record JBCCAF010000004.1, on the reverse strand, counting down.
ACTGTACGTCTGGAACCTGTGGACCAGAGGTCTTATGTCTGCAATCACACCGAACCAATCAGCCCAATACATGAGCACGCATCATCTATGACCATTCAACGGCAGGCAATTTTCTGGGCCCTCGCGGCAGCGGCGCTGATCGCGTTCATTTATGTCTTCTCCAGCATCCTTCTGCCCTTCGTGGCAGGCATGGCGATTGCCTATCTGCTTGATCCGGCAGCCGATTGGTTTGAGCGGCGCGGCTTTTCAAGGCTTTGGGCGACATTGTCCATAACCGCGTTGGCCCTTGTCATCGTGGTCGTTGGCCTGCTTCTGCTGGTGCCGTTGCTGATTGAGCAGACAATCGGTCTGATTGAAGCGCTGCGGCCGTTCATTCCCGAAACGCTACGCACCATCTTCGGTTTAGCGGACGAGGACTTCCAGGCGATCAATGCGATTATGGCGCCCGCAAGCGAGCAGGACTTGGTCACACGCCAATCGTTTTTCCCCTCCGAGATGACGTTCGATGCCATCATGAGTTGGCTTGGAACCCTCAACCTAGATCTGATCCGCGATTTTATTGAAGCCAATGCGGGCACAATGGCAGCGCTTGCCAGCCGGGTTCTTGATCAGGGTGCGGCTGTTGTTGGCGTGCTGTCCACGCTCATCATCACACCTATCGTGGCTGTCTACATGCTCTACGATTGGGACAATCTGGTAGCCCGTGTCGACGGACTGCTTCCGCGCGACCACGCCGACACGATCCGCGATCTTGCTAAGAAGATCGATAATGTCATGGCTGGGTTTATCCGCGGCCAGTTCATTTTGGCGGTCATTCTTGGTACGTTTTATGCCACCGCGCTGACACTTGTTGGCCTCAACTTCGGCCTGTTGATTGGTCTGGGCGCCGGGTTGCTGAGCTTTATCCCCTACATCGGATCGATTGTTGGTTTCGGCACATCCGTCGGGGTGGCGATGGTGCAGTTCTGGTCAGAGCCGCTGTGGATCGTGGTCGTGGCGGGCATCTTCGTCTTCGGCCAGTTTGTGGAAGGCAACTTTCTTCAGCCCAAGATCGTCGGCGATGCCGTTGGTTTGCACCCGGTTGTGCTGTTTTTTGCCATGCTGGCCTTTGGGTCGCTGTACGGCTTCCTCGGCCTGCTGATCGCTGTACCGGTCGCAGCCTCGCTGGGCGTTCTCACCCGGTTTGGTGTGGCCCACTATCAGCAGAGCGTTTTCTACAAGGGCCTGAACGGCCGTTCGGCCTCGTCAGACGAGAGCGGGTGATGGCAACAGCCGATCAACTGGTTCTGGATATTGTTCCTGCACCTTCGTTTGCCAGCGAGGACTATGTGCCGGGTGAGGCCAATGCCGAGGCGCGTGCGCTAACGTCTAAGCTTGCATGGCCAACACCAATTGGTGTGCTGCTTGGTGAGGCTGGGTCAGGCAAGAGCCATTTGGCGCATCTGTTTGCCGAGCGTTTCGAGGTGGTTCGCTGGTTTGACGGTTCAGTGCCTGCCGACCTTGATACCCACACTGGTGTCATCATCGATGGCTTGGAGCGTTGGACGGGCGAAAATGAAGATGCGCTGTTTCACACACTGGAAGCCGCGCGTGCTGCGCAGATGCCTGTGCTGGTGACCAGCCGCGAAGCTCCGGAGAATCTAGGCTTGAAACGACCCGACACCGTGTCGCGCCTTCGTGCTGGGTCGCGTGCCACGGTTGGCCAGCCTGATGATGCTCTGTTTTTGGCCATCGCCGTGAAACTTTTCACGGATCGCCAGCTCATGGTTGATCCGGCAATTGCCGATTATCTTCTGCAACGCATGGAGCGATCCTATGCCAATCTCTCCAAGCTCATCGCGCTGATCGATGAACGTTCGCTTGCTGCCGGGCGCTCCATCACCAAGCCGCTGGCCCGCGAAGTGCTGGCCGCCTATGAACTGTCACAGAACTCATCTACCCCATCAGGATAAGGAACCAACAGGACACCGATGACCGAACCGACAAACTCAGTTGCCACGACCGAAGCTGAAAACATCAGCGCCAACGACGACACGCCCATCTACGATCATCTGATGGCCTCGCCGGAGCGGTTCATCAATCGAGAATTGTCGTGGCTCGGGTTCAATCGGCGTGTGCTTGAGGAGGCGGATAACACGCGCCACCCGCTGCTTGAGCGCCTGCGGTTCCTGTCGATCTCAGCCAACAACTTGGATGAGTTTTTCATGGTGCGCGTGGCCGGTCTTGTCGGTCAGGTCAACGAGAACATCACCAAACGCTCCGATGATGGGCTGACCCCTGCCGAGCAGCTCGAAGCGATTGGTGAAGAGGTTGCTGATCTGGCGCGTCACCAGCAGCAAGCCTTCAATGGATTGCGCTCTGAACTTTCTGATGCCGGTATCACCATCATTGAGCCAGATGACCTTGACCCGCGTGAACGTGATTGGCTCGACGGCTATTTCTTAAGCCACGTCTTCCCTGTGCTGACGCCACTGGCTGTGGATCCGGCGCATCCTTTCCCGTTCATCCCAAACCTTGGCTTCTCCATCGCCCTTCAATTGGAGCGGATCCAAGAGAGCGAAAGCAAAACCACCAGCGCCAATGATGCGATGACCGCGCTGATCCGCGTGCCGTCCAAGATTGCGCGCTTTGTAAAGCTGCCGCGCTTTGATGAAGCAGGCACCGGCCACCGCACCATCATGCTGGAGCAGGTGGTGCGTATGTTCATCTCGCGTCTGTTCCCCGGCTACAAAGTCACCGGCACAGGCGCATTCCGGGTTATTCGCGATTCTGATCTTGAGATCGAAGAAGAAGCTGAAGACCTGGTACGCTTGTTTGAGAGCGCTCTGAAGCGCCGTCGCCGTGGTTCTGTGATCCGCTTGGAAATCGAGGCAACGACGCCGCATTCGCTGCTTGAACTCGTCGCCAAGGAACTGGATGTCGAGGACAATGAGGTCTTCAAGGTTGAGGGCGCATTGGCGCTAAACGAGCTGTCTGAGCTGGTCGATATCGACCGCGATGATCTCAAATTTATTCCTTACACACCGCGCTTCCCAGAGCGTATCCGTGAGCATGGCGGGGATTGTTTTGCCGCGATCCGCCAGAAGGATTTGGTGGTCCATCACCCCTACGAAAGCTTCGATGCGGTGGTGCAGTTTTTGCGCCAGGCAGCCTCCGACCCCGATGTCGTTGCCATCAAGCAAACGCTTTACCGCACCTCCAACAACTCTCCCATTGTGCGGGCTCTGATAGAGGCGGCTGAAGCTGGCAAATCCGTTACCGCTTTGGTGGAGCTCAAAGCACGCTTTGATGAAGAGGCCAACATCCGCTGGGCGCGTGATCTGGAACGCGCAGGCGTGCAGGTCGTCTTCGGGTTCTTGGAGCTTAAAACCCACGCCAAGCTTTCCCTGGTTGTGCGCCGCGAGGCAGGCAATCTGATGAGCTTCTGCCACATCGGCACTGGTAATTATCACCCGATCACGGCCAAGATTTATACCGATTTGTCCTTCTTCACCGCTGATCAGGTGATTGCTCGCGATGTGGCGCGCATCTTCAATTTCATCACCGGCTACGCCGAACCGGCTGAGCTGGACCGGATGGTGGTTTCGCCGACCCGCATGCGCCAGCGCCTATTGGACCACATCCGTGCCGAAATCGAGCATGCCCGCAACGACCGTCCGGCGGCGATATGGATCAAGATGAATTCGCTGGTCGACGCCCAGCTCATCGATGCGCTTTATGAAGCGAGCCAAGCGGGTGTGAAGGTGAACCTCATCATTCGCGGCATCTGTTGCCTGCGGCCGGGCGTTCCTGGCCTGTCAGACAACATTGAGGTGAAGTCGATTGTTGGCCGCTTCTTGGAGCACTCGCGCATTGTCTGCTTTGGCAACGGAGCTGGTTTGCCCAGCGAAGAGGCGATCATCTACATGGGCTCAGCCGATCTGATGCCGCGCAATTTGGATCGACGGGTCGAAGCGATGGTGCCCATCCACAACGAAACCGTTCATACGCAGATACTCGACCAAATCATGGTTGCAAGTTTGAAAGACAACCAGCAAAGCTGGGAGCTGTTGGCCGACGGACGTCACAAGCGGGTAAACCCCGTGCAGGGCGAAGAACCGTTCAACGCGCATCGTTATTTTATGACCAATCCGAGTCTGTCGGGCCGTGGAAAATCTCTTCAAGCGAACCAACCGCGTTTTTTCACGCGCCGCGCGCCCTGATCCAAGCGAAGGGCAAGGACGGCTGGGGGGCTATGGCCCGATAGCCGTCATCGACATCGGCTCCAACTCGGTGCGTTTGGTGGCATATGAACGCCTGTCTCGCGCGCTTACCCCGCTGTACAACGAAAAGGTTCTGTGCGGCTTGGGTCGCGGCTTGGCCAAAACCGGCCAGCTTTCTGACGACTCGGTGCAACTGACGTTGGCAACTCTGGCGCGGTTTCGTCATCTTTCCGATCAGATGCAGATCAAGAGTCTGCGGGTTATCGCAACGGCTGCCGTGCGCGAAGCAAGCAACGGTGATGCGTTTATGCAAAACGCTGAACGCATTCTCTCAGCGCCGCTGACCATTTTATCGGGCGATGAAGAAGCGCGTGCCGCCGCACTCGGCGTGCAATCTGGTTTCTACAAGCCAGATGGCATCGTTGGTGATCTGGGCGGCGGTAGCTTGGAGCTTGTGGAAGTCAAACCTGGCCATATTGGCGAAGGCGTCTCGCACAAGCTTGGCGTCATCCGCACACAGGAAGAGGCGGGTGGCGATGCTAAGCGTGCCTACAAGCTCGCGTTGGAACGGCTCACCGGTGATGAAACGGCTGCAAGCCTCGCTGATCGAACCCTTTATCTGGTTGGTGGTACGTGGCGGAACCTGGCCAAGTTGCACATGGAAATCACGCAGTATCCACTTTCGGTGATGCATGGGTACGCCGTTGAGGCCAATGTGTTCTCTGACTTCTGCCAAGATGTTGCGCGCGGTAAGTATGAGGGACACGAGGCGATGCGCGCCGTTTCGCGCAGCCGTAAGGCGCTGCTGCCCTTCGGCGCTGCCGTGTTGCGCGCACTCTTTGAGGTCGGTAAGCCCAACCAAGTGGTGCTTTCTGCTCTTGGTGTGCGCGAGGGCCTGTTGTTTGATGATCTTGAAGAGGCTGAAAAACAGCGCGATCCCTTGCTGGATGCTGCCTATGAACTGGCGGTTCTGCGCTCGCGTTCACCCCAACATGCCCGCGAACTGGCCGATTGGACCGGCGCTGCGTTTGAAGCGCTCGGGGTTGATGAAACCGAAGGTGAGGCGCGGCTTCGCAAAGCCGCCAGCTTGCTTGCCGATATTGGCTGGCGTGCGCATCCTGATTATCGTGGCATTCAAAGCCACAACATCATTGCTCACGCCGCCTTTAGTGGTGTTGATCATTCTGGTCGGTTGTATTTGGCGATGGCCAATTACTATCGTCACCAGGGCCTGTCCAATGGTGCCTTCAGCGACGCAGAAGCTGACATTCTCTCAGAACGTTTGGCCGAGCGAGCACGCCTTTTAGGTGCGCTGTTTCGTGTTGCTTACGCGCTTACAGCATCCATGGCAGGTGTGTTGCCGGAAACCCGGTTGGACGGCTCAGAGCCCGATCGGCTTGCGCTTTTCTTGCCGAGCCACCTTTCCGGCCTGCAGGGCGAGCGTCTTACCAAGCGCCTGAATGCGCTTGGTCGTTTGATTGGCAAAGACGAAGCTGTGGTGGCCGTTCGCTAGTCGTCGTCTTCCGGCAGCATCGGCACCAGAACAGCGCGTTTGCCGCGCACGCCCAGCGCCATCTCGCCAGAGCGAATTTGCAAGGCCATCTCGCCGAACAAATCACGCCGCCAACCGCGCATCGCTTTCACATCTGTGTCGCCATGGATCGCGATGGTCTCAAGGTCCTCGGCGTTGGCGATGATGCGTGGCGCAACGCCTTCGCGCTCAGCAACAAGTTTCAAGGCCACCTTCAAAAGCTCAGCAATCGCAGGCGCGCTTTCCGGGTTGCGCTTGGATTTTGGCAGTTTGGGCAATTCGTCAATCGCAAGGGCTGATACGCCCTGCAACGCTTCCACCAAACCACGCGCATAAGGCTGCTTTTCAAACCCACGTGGCACAGCGCGCAAACGGCCCAATGCCTCCACCGATAAAGGGCGCTGCTGCGCAAGCTCATAGATAGCGTCGTCTTTCAGGATGCGCCGCCGGGGCACATCGCGCGCCTGGGCCACTTCTTCACGCCATTTGGCCACCGCTTTAAGGGCGGCAAACTCAATCGGCTTGCGCGCACGAAGTTTTAGCCGCTGCCAAGCCTCGCCTGGATCAACCGAATAGGTTTGTGGCGCAAGCAGGGTCGCCATTTCTTCGGCCACCCAGCCCGTTCGGCTTTTCTTGTCCAGAATGTCCGCCAAATGCTCATACACATCGCGCAAATGGGTTACATCGGCTGCCGCGTAGGCAAGCTGCGCATCGTTGAGGGGCCGCCGCGACCAATCGGTGAACCGATGGCTCTTGTCGATGGTCGCACCGACCGTCTGCCGCACAATCTGGTCGTAACCAACCTGATCGCCATAGCCGCACACCATCGCCGCGATTTGCGTATCGAACACATTTTGCGGGATGGCACCGGTGAGATAGTGAAAGATTTCAATGTCCTGCCGTCCGGCATGGAACACTTTCAGCACGCTTTCATCGGCCAGCAAGGTGAAGAGCGGTGCAAGGTCCAGCCCTTCAGCCAACGGGTCGATAAGAGCAAATTCTTCCACGCCCGCCACCTGAACCAGACACAGTTGCGGCCAGAACGTCGTCTCACGAAGAAACTCGGTGTCGATGGTGATGTAGGGCTCGTCAGCGAGGCGCGCGCAAAGCTGCGCCAGGGAATCGGTATCGTTGAGTAGTTTCATAGCTGCCGTCTTAGCTGCTTTGGTCGTCGATGGCGATGCGGTAGCCTTCCCATGGTTGACGCACCAGCGCCAACGGCGCTAAGCCGCTGCCCAACCACGCAAACGGCTCGTTTGCGCTTTTTCTTTTTGCCTTCGAGGATGATTTTCATGTCGGACAATGGTCTGCATCGCTACCGCTCGCACACCTGTGGCGCTCTGCGCGCCGAGGATGTGGGCAACACCGCACGCCTTTCCGGCTGGGTGCACCGTGTGCGCGATCATGGCGGTCTGCTTTTTATCGATTTTCGTGATCACTATGGCATGACCCAGATCGTTATCGATCCGGACTCACCCGCTTTCTCACTGGCCGAGACCGTGCGTTCTGAATGGTGTTTGCGCATCGATGGCAAAGTGAAGGCGCGCACGCCCGAGACCGTCAATGATAGTTTGCCGACCGGCGAGATCGAAGTGTTCGCCACAGACATCGAAGTACTTGGCCCCTCCGCTGAGTTGCCCTTGCAGGTGTTTGGCGAGCCGGAGTTTCCAGAGGATACACGCCTGCGCTACCGCTTCCTTGATCTGCGCCGCGAGACACTTCACGCCAACATCATGACACGCACCCAAGTGGTGCGCGATATGCGCCGCCGCATGGAAGATGCGGGCTTCAACGAATTCCAGACGCCGATCTTGACCGCCTCGTCACCAGAGGGCGCGCGCGACTTCTTGGTGCCAAGCCGCATTCATCACGGCCAGTTCTATGCGCTGCCGCAGGCCCCACAGCAGTACAAGCAGCTGTTGATGGTGGCGGGCTTTGATCGCTACTTCCAGATCGCGCCTTGTTTCCGTGATGAGGACCCACGCGCTGACCGCCTGCCTGGCGAATTCTACCAGCTTGATGTGGAAATGAGCTTCGTCACTCAGGAAGAAGTCTGGGACACGATGGAGCCAATCCTGCGCGATGTGTTCGAAGCCTATGCCGAGGACAAGCCGGTCTCGCAGACGTTCCGCCGCATCCCGTATGCCGATGCGATCCGTCTCTACGGCACCGACAAACCTGATCTGCGCAACCCGATTGAGATGCAGGACGCGTCAGAACACTTCCGTGGCTCGGGTTTCAAGGTCTTTGCTCGCATGCTGGAAGATGACGCCAACGCTGTTTGGGCGATCCCTGCCAAAACCGGCGGATCGCGAGCCTTTTGCGACCGTATGAACAGTTGGGCGCAAGGTGAAGGTCAGCCTGGCCTTGGCTACATTTTCTGGCGTGAAGAAGAGGGCGCAGTTGCTGGCGCTGGACCGCTTGCAAAAAACATTGGGCCAGAGCGCACCGAAGCCATCCGCCAGCAACTGGGTTTGGAAGCAGGCGATGCCGCGTTCTTCGTGGCAGGCAATCCCAAAACGTTTGCCACCTTTGCGGGCAACGCGCGCATTCAGGTTGGCACCGAATTGAAGCTGGTGGACGAAGATCGCTACGAGCTTTGTTGGATCGTCGATTTCCCATTCTACGAGTGGGACGAAGAGAACAAACGCGTTGATTTCTCGCACAACCCTTTCTCCATGCCACAAGGTGGTTTCGAAGCGTTGGAAGCTGCGCAAGTCACCGGCGATGATGCCCTCATCAACTTGAAAGCTTACCAGTACGATTTGGTCTGCAACGGCTATGAAATTGCCTCTGGCTCAATCCGTAACCAATTGCCTGACGTCATGGTCAAAGCCTTTGAGATCACTGGCAAAACCCGCGAAGAGGTCGAAGAGCAGTTCGGCGGCCTTTACCGTGCGTTCCAATATGGCGCGCCACCCCATGGCGGTATGGCAGCAGGCGTCGATCGCATCGTGATGCTGCTTTGTGGTGCCAAGTCGGTGCGTGAAGTGGCGCTGTTCCCGATGAACCAGCAAGCGGTGGATCTAATGATGGGCTCACCTGCAACAGCCCCAGCAGAGCAGCTGCGCGAGCTGAACATTCGAGTCAATCCGCCACCTGCAACCAGCTAAGCGGCCTGCCCTAAACAGAAATGCGCTCAAATTCTTTGCGCGTAACGTCGATGTTCTCGTGCGTCGGCACGCTGTCTTCATTGCCCAGATGCTGGATGGCGTAAGCTGACGCTGCGCGTGCGAAGCGGAAATGCTCTGTCCAGGTTCGGCTGGGGAATTGCAGCATTGAGACGATGTACGCGCCATGGAAAATGTCGCCAGCGCCGTTGGTGTCGACAATGCGGTCCATCGGAACGGGCAAGGCGTTAACATGCTGGTGCTCGCCATCCTGGCTATAGAAAATGACACCGTCTGCGCCCATGGTCACAGCGCCAACGCGGCAGCCATAGGTTTTCAGCTTCTCAAGCGCATCTTTCGGCTCCAAACCCCAGGTCTCGCAGAACAGCTCTGACACCACCGCAACATCAATGTATTTCAGCAGTTCATCGGTGTTCTCGCGCACTGCGCCCCCGTCCAAGGAGGTTGCAATACCGCGTTCGCGGCAAGCCTTGGCGTAGTGCAGGGCGGCATCACCTTGGTGACCATCGACATGCAGGACCTTGCAGCCATCCAGATTGAGACTGGGAAACGGATGCAGATAGGCATCATCGCGGCAGCGCACGATGGCCCGCTTGCCATCTTTGGGCATGATGAACGACAGGGAGGCTTCCGACACTTTGCGCTCGTGAATACGTACACCTGAAGAGCGCGCCATTTCGCGGAACATCAACGACAGCCAATCATCGCCGGATGTGCACAGCAGATCAGGGCGAACGCCAAGCTTGGCCGCTGCAAAGGCAGCCGTTACCGCGTTGCCACCGTAAGACACCGCATAATCATCGGCAATCGTCTTATCGTCGCCCGTGGGAAGCGTGTCTGTAAGAAAGGTTACATCGATATAGGCGTGGCCGATGAAAAGCGCTTCCATGAGCAGCTCCATGTGCAGGGGTCTGTTGGTCGTTGCGTTGCATGGCACTTAACGAAGCGCAGAGCAACTGGCGTCCGATGTGATTGATGTCGCACGATACTTTGAAAGTTTGCAATCCTGCCAGAGGATGGACATGGTTCGTGCAATTGGGTGCGCCTTGTTTACCAGATGGCAAGTGCATCAATGCAAGTTGCCCCTGTCGGCACCTCGTGCGTGCCTCGCCCCCCGTTTGCACCAGAAAGTGTGGCGCAAAGCCCAAAGGTTCCCTTTGAAGTTTGATGTTCGCCAACTTTGTCTTTTTGCATTCGGTTGCATTCTAGCCCTTGCTCCGGTCCTTGGAACCCATTGGCTTACTGGCAAGCGAGCTGAACTGAGCGCCGATGAGCACCTTGATCGTCAAGCAACACTGGCCAGCCAAAGCGTGGAAGCGGAGTTTTTGGCGCTAACGGACCAATTGGAGCGGCTTGCTGATGCAGCCGGCAGTGGCTGCAGCAACCTCGATATCGCACGGATGCAAGCAGTAACGCTCGAGACGCCTGCGATTTCCGCCATTGCGATGCTCGATTTTGATCGCCAGATCCTTTGCATATCACCGGATTTGGGCGCAGAGGCATTCCAACTGTTCCGTGAACCCACGCCGGTGTTCGAAGACGCCGTTACACTTGCTCAAGTGCGTATCCTCGACACCCGCTTGACCGGGATTCTTTTGGAACTTAGGACCGAGACTGCTCTGCACGCTGTGTTTGTTCCGCGCCAGATGCTTCCGCATTTCTTCGATCCAGCCGAAGCAACAACCGGTGTTACTCTGTCGCTCGGCGACACCGTGCTCTTCTCGCGCGACGCAACCACTTATGAAGGTGCCAGCCGGGCCGATATTGAAGCAAAATCCTTGCCGCTGGCCGGTGGTTCCATGCGGCTTCAGGTGTCGATTGATCGCAACCTTGTCGAGGCAAGCTTAGCGCCCATCCGCAACTGGGCCATGGTTGGATCGATCATCATTGGCGCGTTGATCGTCATCCTTATCACCCGCCTTATTCACCACACGCCGGCCCGGGTGAATCAGATTGAACGGGCCATCAATCACGGCGAATTTGTACCATTTTATCAGCCGGTTATCGATATCGACAGCGGCAAGTTGGTGGGTTGTGAGGTGCTTGTGCGGTGGGTCAAACCGGATGGGACAACCGTCTCGCCCGGTGCCTTTATTGGTTTGGCCGAACAAACCGGTCTTGCCATCCCTATGACGCGCCATCTCATGCAAACGGTCGTTGAGGATCTTCAGAAAGACTATGCAGAGCGCCCCGGTTTGAAGGTGGCGATCAATCTCTTCAATCAACATTTCACCGATCTGGATATCATTCACGATCTGGAAGATATCTTCGGCCCTTCAACGATTGCCTACAATCAAGTGGTTCTGGAAATCACCGAGCGCGCACCGCTGGAGAGCTTGGCCCAAGCCAAAGTTATCATGCGCAAGCTGCAACGGCTTGGCTGCCGATTGGCGCTGGATGATGCGGGAACGGGCCATGGCGGTCTAGCTTACCTGCAAGAGCTTGGGTTGGATATCGTGAAGATCGACAAGATGTTTATCGACCAGCTTGGTAAGAGCCGAACTGGTGAGTCAATCACGCACACACTGACCGATCTGGCACATGAGCTGGATATGGATGTGGTGGCCGAGGGCGTTGAGCGCATCGAACAAGTCGCGCACTTGCGTCGCTATGGCATCCGCCAGGCTCAGGGCTTCTTGTTTGCTCCGGCGCTGCCGGCCAACCAGTATTTGGCCTTGGTCAAAAAACTGGGCGTGGCTGAAACCGGTAAGCTCGCGTCCAACCGGGCACAGGAAGCCAAGCGCAAGGCCGCTACAATTCGTGCCGCAACTGAGCAAATTGACGAGGCCAAGGCCGAGATTGAGGCCGAAGACGAGGCCAAGCCAGCTGAACAAGCAAATGAGGAAGCCAACGCTGCCTAGCAAATAGACGTTGGGTCCAGCCGATCGGTGCGCTATTGGGGTCGCCGTCCAACGCATTGTTTCCTTGGAGTCCTCGATGATCCACGCTATCGCCCTTGTTTTGGGCATGCAATTAACAGGTGAGGGCATTGCTCGCATTGCTGGGTTCAGTGTTCCAGGCCCAGTAATCGGGTTGGTGCTGCTGGCAGTGTTGTTGGCGGTTTTGCCCAGTCTGCGGAAAGTTGTTGAGCCCCTGGCCAACACGCTGCTCGGCCATCTTTCATTGCTGTTTGTTCCAGCTGCTGTTGGCCTGATCCAACACCTGGGTGTGTTCGCCAACGATTTCTGGCCGCTCATCTTGGCGCTCAGCCTATCGACACTTTTGACGCTTATTGTCACCGCTACCGTGTTCGTTCTGGTGGACCGATGGATGGGGTCTGCCAACGCGTCGGACGAGGTCAGTTAGATGGACGCTCTGCCGGTCGAAGAGTTTGTTGAGCTTTGGGTTTTTCTGGAAGCGACGCCGCTGCTGTGGCTAACGGTGACCGTTGTCGCCTATGCCATCGGTGACGGGCTTTCCAAACGCGCAAATCGCCATCCGTTGGCCAACCCGGTTGTGCTCGCCGCAGGCTGTGTTGCCGGCGTGTTGCTGCTCACCTCCACCAACTACACCACGTACTTTTCTGGCGCCCAGTTTGTGCATTTTCTGCTCGGCCCGGCGACGGTTTCGCTTGCTGTTCCACTGGTCGCCAATTGGCCGGAGGTAAAGCGGCATGTGGTGGCCATCTTCGCGGCGCTTATGGCCGGCGCAGTGACGGCTGTTGCCAGCGTTTACACACTGGCGGTCCTGTTTGGGATCGACGGGCCGGTGCTTTGGTCTTTGGTGCCCAAATCAGTGACCACGCCTATCGCCATGGGCATTTCGGTGGAGTTCGGCGGCATTGCATCGCTGACAGCGGTCTTCGTTATCATGACCGGTATTCTCGGCGCGATCATGGTCACGCCGGCGATGAACGCCCTGCACATCAAAGATCCTGCCGCGCGAGGCTTTGCCGCCGGTGTGGCGGCCCATGGCATCGGTGCAGCGCGCGCCTTTCAGGTGAACCCGGTGGCAGGTCTGTTCGCGGGTATCGCGATGGCCTTCAATGGCCTGGTCACTGCTATCCTTGTGCCGATCATCGCACGGCTGGTCTAACCGGCACCATCCACGCCAACCTGTGCATCAACGCTGGCAAGGGCCGTCATGTTCACCACGCCGCGGCTGGTCACTGATGGGGTCAGCACGTGCGCGGGCTTGGATGGGCCGATCAGGATTGGGCCGACGTGCAACGCTTCACCAAGCACTTTTGTCATGTTGAGCGCGATGTTGGCAGCATCCAGATTGGGCAGCACCAGCAAATTGGCTTCGCCTTTCAAATGGCTGTCGGGCATCACACGATCTCGCAGAACTTGGCTGAGTGCCACATCGGCGTGCATCTCCCCATCACATTCGAAATCGATGCTTGAATCCTGCAAAATCTGAAAAGCTTCGCGCATTTTCAGCGCAGATGGCGTTGGGCGTGAGCCGAAATTGGAGTGCGAGACCAAGGCGGCCTTCGGCTCGATGCCGAAGCGGCGAATGTGGTGCGCGGCGCGGATGGTGGTTTCGGCAATCTCGCGTGCTGGTGGGTCGTAGCTCACATAGGTGTCGGTCATGAAATAACCGCCCTGGTCCATAATGAGCAGTGACAGGGTAGAGTAGTCCGCAACACCAGGACTGGTGCCAAGAATATCGTGCACATGGCCGATATGGCCGGAAAATCCGCCTTGCAGTCCGCATAGCAGGGCATCTGCATCGCCCAACTTCACCGCAACGGCACCGATGACGGTGGTGTTGGTGCGCACCACGGTGCGCGCCGCATCCGGCGTGATGCCAGAGCGACCAACACTCTCAAAGTAGGCATCCACATAGTCGCGGTAGCGTGGATCATCTTCTGGGTTGATGATCTCACAGTCCACGCCCGGCTTCAGCTTGAGCCCAAAGCGTTTGGCCCGGTCGAGCATCACCGTGGGGCGACCGATCAGGATCGGCACATCGATACCGTCTTCCATCGCAATTTGAGCCGCCCGCAGCGAGCGTTCATCCTCGCCCTCGGCGTAGATGACGCGTTTGGGATTAGCTTTGGCCTGCGCGATCACCGGCTTCATGATGAGGCCGGAGCGGAACACGAAGCGGTTCAGCCGATCCATATAGGCATCGAAATCGGCGATCGGCTGGTTAGCGACGCCAGTCTCCATCGCCGCTTTGGCCACCGCCGGAGCAATCCGCAGGATCAACCGGTTGTCAAAAGGCGAGGGGATCAAAAACTCTGGGCCAAAGGTTGACGACTGCCCACCATAAGCGCGTGCAGCGACCTCTGACGGCTCTTCGCGCGCCAGCGCCGCAATGGCTTCCACCGCCGCAAGCTTCATTTCTGTGTTGATGGTGCGCGCACCAACGTCCAAAGCACCTCGGAAAATGTAGGGGAAGCACAGAACATTGTTCACCTGGTTGGGGTAATCCGAACGCCCGGTGCAGATGATCGCATCAGGGCGAACGTCGCGAGCCGACTGTGGATCAATTTCTGGGTTCGGGTTCGCCAGCGCCATAATCAGCGGGTTGTCGGCCATCTTCTCCAGCATCTCTGCTTTCAGAACACCGCCAGCCGAAAGTCCGAGGAAAACGTCCGCACCTTCAATGACCTGACCAAGCGTGCGTAGGTCCGTCGCCTGAGCGTAGCGATCCTTGTACGGGTCCATCAGTTCCTTGCGGCCTTCGTAGACACAGCCTTCAAGATCGGTGATCCAGATGTTCTCGCGCGGCAGGCCAGCTTCTTCCAGCAATCCCAGACAGGCAAGCGCCGCGGCACCAGCGCCGGCCGTGACCAGCTTGATCTGTTTGATGTCTTTGCCCGAGAGTTCCAGCGCGTTGCGCACGGCCGCCGAGACGATGATGGCCGTGCCGTGCTGATCGTCATGGAAAACCGGAATGTCCATTCGGGCTTTCAGCGCTTCCTCGATGATGAAGCACTCTGGCGCCTTGATATCCTCTAGGTTGATGCCGCCGAACGTTGGCTCGAGAGCGGCTACGGTGTCGATGAATTTCTGCGGATCGAGCTCATCCACCTCAATGTCAAAAACATCGATCCCTGCGAATTTCTTGAACAGGACCGCTTTGCCCTCCATCACCGGCTTTGAGGCCAGCGCACCAATAGCGCCCAGGCCGAGAACCGCCGTGCCGTTGGAGATAACGCCCACAAGGTTGGAGCGCGCGGTGTATTTGGCTGCTGTTAGCGGGTCTTTTTCAATTTCAAGGCAGGGAGCCGCAACGCCGGGAGAATAGGCGAGCGCCAAGTCACGCTGGTTGCCAAGTGGTTTGGTGGCTGAAATCTGAAGCTTACCGGGCCGAGGATACTCGTGATAAAACAGCGCCGCTTGGCTGAGCTGATCCTTGTCGCTCTGCGCGCTATCGGCTTTCACCGGCGTATCTTCATCCATCGTTTGCTCCCAGACATCCAAATCAGTGTTGAGGCAGGCGTAGCACACTCCTTGCTGCCGTCATCGCGCTGCTTGAGGAAAAACAGCCTTTCCCTAGGGTGCCCAACCTCAAAACCCCAGCAAACCGGGCCATAAACCCAAGTTTATTGTGCCAAGGATCAACCTCAGCGCAATGGGAACCGCGACAGGCACAGCCCACTTCCTGGACAGCGACGGGCACCCCCGCCCGGCGTGTTGTTGAAAGGAACTTTGAAAATGACCCTGTTGAAGAAAACGCTGATCGCCGCCTCTGCCGGAGTTCTCATTGCCCCCGTTGTCGCGCTTGCGGCGCCGACCGTTAGCGATGCTGTCGGCACCAATTTGGAGGAGGTCATGAACAACCTCGCTAATGCAGGCTATGAGGTGCGCGAAATCGAGGCTGAAAACGATGAGCTGGAAGCAGTCGTCCTGACCGATGGGCAGCTTCTTGAGTTGGAGATTTCGCCAGAAACCGGCATGATCCTCTCGGTCGAACTCGAAGAGGACGACGATGAGGATGATGATGACGAGGATATGGGCAACTAAGCTCTAACGACCGGCTGCGTTCACCAGTGCAGCCGGTTCACCTGCAACGGAAATACTGATGCCAACCGACTTTTATACGCTCATTCGCCAAAATCCGGGCCTGTGGATTCTCTTTGTTCTGCAGGCCATGTGCGCGCTGTTCTTTGGGCTCGATGCAGTGGGTGACCTTATCGGGAACCAAAGCCTGGCCCATTGGGGCGAGTCCGACGTGATGGAGTATCTCATCACCGGCGTTTTGGTCGTCAGTCTCCTTTTCACCGGTCGGCAGCTTTTTGCGCTGCTGGATCGGCAAAAACGATTGGAACAGCAAATGCAGATTGCCTCTGGCGCATTTGCCGAACTTCTTGAAGCTCACTTCGATGCCTGGGCGCTGACGCCTTCAGAAAGGGATGTGGCGTTAATGGCCATCAAAGGCCTCTCGATTGCCGATATGGCGCGGCTTCGTGAGACGAGGGACGGCACGATCAAAGCGCAGTGCAATGCTGTCTATCGTAAGGCCGGTGTCACCGGACGTCCGCAACTGCTGAGCGTCTTCATCGAAGAACTCATGGCCGATGGTCTAGCGACCAGCTAGCTCAAACACCCCATCGATCGACCTTTTTAAAGGATCAAAACAATGCGCCCACTTGGCCTGTTGATCATAGTGCTCGCACTTCTTTCGCCGCTCATCGGCTACATTCCGTTGGTTGCGCGCTACGATGTGATCCCGCTCATCAGCCAATATATTGGCATCGTAGCCCTGGTTGCGATGGCTTTTGCGCAGATACTTGCCACCCGGCTGGCCGGTCTGGAAATGATTTTTGGCGGGCTGGATCGCATCTACGTGCTGCACAAATGGCTCGGCATTGGAGGGCTTGCGGCTGTGCTCATCCACGACACAATCGATGCCGATCTGCCAGCGTTGGGTCGTGAAACGCGCTTGCACGATTTCGCAGAAACTCTCGGTGAGGTGAGCCTCTACGGCCTTGTGGCGCTGGTGCTCATCACCATCGTGACGTTCATCCCCTACAATCTCTGGCGCTGGACTCACAAATTGATGGGGGCGTTCTTCGTCGCCTCGGTGGCGCACTTCGCGCTGATTATGAAACCGATCGCCAACACTGATCCGGTGGGTCTGGGCATTCTTATCATCTGCGGTCTCGGTGTTGTTTCCTGGATCTACGCGCTCCTGCCTTATGGCCTCTTTCAAGGGCGGGCAGCCTATCGCATCGCCGATATCGACAAGGAAGGCTCCTCTGTTGCCGTCACGCTTGAACCCAAGGGCAGGGGCATTGGGCACCAGGCCGGTCAGTTTGCGTTTGTGCGCTTTGGCCATGATGGCGTTTCGGAAATTCACCCCTTCACCATCTCCGGAGCACCGCAAAAAGATCGCGCGCTGCGCTTTACGGTGAAGGCTTTAGGTGACGACACGCGCAACTTCGCAAGACGCCTAGCAGTCGGCCAGAGTGCAAAAGTTTCGCGCGCCTATGGGCACTTTCGCGCTTACAAAGGCGAAAAGCCTTCCGTTTGGATCGCCGCTGGCGTTGGCATCACGCCGTTTGCCGCATTTGCCGCCGAGCTGGAGAAGCACAAGGGGCCAGTGCACCTGGTTTACTGTGTTCGCGATGCGTCAGATGCCGCGCATTTGGATGAGTTACGCGAGGCCGCGCAAAACCATTCAGGCTTCACGCTGCATGTGTTTGAAAGCAGCAAATGTCAGCGCCTGACCGCCGATAGTCTCGCTGAGCGTGTTGATGTTGATTGGCGCCAGGCGCGTGTAGCCTATTGCGGGCTAGAAACGCTGCGCAAGGGTCTGATCGCTAAAGGGCTGAAACGGCGCCATTTTGCCTTTGAAGCTTTTGAAATCCGTTCGGGGCTTGGGGTGCGCAAGCTGGCGGGCTGGCTAGTCAAGCGCTTCGGCGGATCTGGCGGCTCCTTCCACAGCGCTATTCAGCTCGCGCGCCGATAGCGCCGTCACGCATCAGCCCGCGCGTTACCAGGTAGAGCGTTACGGCGTTGAGCATATGCCATGTGAAGTGCGTGCCAAGGGATAGTGCTTCGCACAGCGGCATATCCAATGTTCGCAGGGTGAGGGAGAGTGCAAAAACCGGCGCGGCAAGCAGGAAGAAGCGCGCAAACGCATCGCCCCGTCGCGCCAGAAACAAAGCAAACAGCCCCAGCGTAACAAGTGCTGGCAAGTAGCCAGCGGAGCCCCCTGGTATGACGGTTACGAGCGGGGAGAAACCTATCATCACACCAGACAGGAAGAACACAATCGCGCCCAGCGCCCCATACTGGCCTGACAAGCCGAAGCGCCTTTGCAAGCCAATGGCCACCGATGCCAGCATAAACAGCATGATGGGCAGAACATCGGCGATTGCTGCCCAGCGCGTGGCAAAGATGTGAAACAAAAACGAGCCAACGCCTATAAGTGCGACAAGGGCGGTGAGCGCCAGCGCTGCGTGGTCGCCGGTGCCCCGAAGCTGTCGATACAAGAGATAGGCTGCGATGAAAAACGCCGCATTGGTCAGCGCGTTCACGGGTTCGGCCCAAAATCCGGCATCCAAACGCTCACAATACGCATCGATGAAATCGTTCATACCATTTCGCTCTTTCAGTGGTCGCTGGACGATGCGCCGTCGGTGGCGTAACAGATGCGCGCACCATCCCGAAGCCCCTGATTTACGATCTGTCGAGCACCCCTTGCTGTATCACTCCACCCGTGGCGGTTCTGAGCGCCTGACCTTTGCCGACGCCTTGCTAGCAGGCCTTGCGCCCGATAGCGGGCTCTACATGCCGCAAAGCATCCCTACGCTGTCGCAGGACCAAATCCGCGCCATGCGGGGCAAGCCCTATGCGGCTGTTGCCTTTGAGGTCATTCAACCTTTTGTCGGCGGCACAATAGATGATGATACGCTAAGAACCATCATTGATGGCGCGTATGGCACCTTCCGGCACACCGCTGTCACACCGCTGGTGCAGCTTGATGAGCGCCATATGGTGATGGAGCTTTTCCACGGCCGCACATTGGCGTTCAAAGACGTTGCCATGCAGTTCTTGGCCCGCGCCATGGACCATGTGCTTGCCGAGCGTGACCAGCGTGCGACCATCGTTGGCGCGACATCCGGTGATACTGGCGGGGCGGCAATTGATGCGTTTTTGGGTCGTGAGCGCACGGACATGTTCATCCTCTATCCAGATGGCCGGGTTTCGGATGTTCAGCGCCGCCAGATGACCACATCTGCCGATGGCAATGTCCATGCGCTTGCCGTTGACGGCACGTTTGATGATTGCCAGCGCATCGTGAAAACCATGTTCACGCACACCGCGTTTCGTGAGCAGGTTGCGCTGTCTGGCGTGAACTCGATCAATTGGGCGCGTATCGTGGCGCAGATCGTCTACTATTTTACTTCTGCTGTGGCTTTGGGTGCGCCGGACCGCAAAGTGTCTTTCTGCGTGCCGACCGGCAATTTTGGCGACATTCTTGCTGGCTGGGTTGCCAAGCAGATGGGCCTGCCGATTGATCGACTGATCATCGCCACCAACACCAATGACATTTTGGCCCGCACCCTGGAAACAGGTCGCTACGAGGCTGATGGCGTCGTCCAGACCACATCACCGTCAATGGATATCCAGGTGTCGTCCAATTTCGAGCGGTTGCTTCACGCTGCCATGGGCAAAGACAGTGACGCGCTTGGCGGCCTGATGAGCAGCTTGAAGCAGTCAGGCGCGTTCACAGTGCCGGGTGAAGCGTTGGCAGCTATGCGCGCCGATTTCTCCGCCTCCCGCGCCAGTGAGGATGACGTTGCCACCACCATGAAACGTGTTCTTGGCGAACAGGGCTATCTGCTTGATCCGCACACAGCGGTTGGTGTCGCCGTCGCTCATCATGTTGCCGACGAAGAGAATCTCGATCCATCGACACCGATCATCACGCTGGCCACCGCTCATCCGGCAAAGTTTCCTGCCGCTGTTGAAGCCGCAACAGGGGTAGCACCATCACTTCCGCCGCACCTTGCCGATCTCATGGACCGGCAGGAGCACATGGAGAAGGTGCCAAACGATCAAGAGGCGGTTGAAGCGTTTGTTGTCTCCAAAGCGCGTATTGCGGCGGGCACTGCTTGACCGATATCTCCCGGCTTGCCTCCGGTTTAACGGTCGTCACCGAGACGCGCCCCAGCGTTGAAACGGTCGCGCTTGGCGTGTTCGTCAATGCTGGAACGCGCGATGAACGTCCTGACGAACATGGCCTTGCGCACTTCCTGGAGCACATGGCTTTCAAGGGCACCAAGCGGCGTTCGGCCTACCAGACGGTCGCCGATATCGAAGCGCTCGGTGGTGAGATCAACGCTGAGACCAGTCCCGAAGCGACCAGCTACACCGTGCGTATGCTAGCTGAGGATTGGCGCATTGGACTCGATGTGTTGCTCGATATCGTGTGCGCACCGAGCTATCGCCAGGCTGATATTACGCTGGAGCAGGATGTGGTGGTTCAAGAGATCGCTGGTGCCATGGATGTGCCCGACGATCGCCTGATCGATGGTATCGGGTTGGCCGCTTTTGACGGCCACGCCATTGGCCAGCCGATCCTGGGCACCGAAGAGAAGGTGAGGGCACTGCGTCCGGAGGGCTTACAAGGGTTTCAAGCGCGGACCTACGCGCCCCAAAACATCATCATTTCTGCCGCCGGAGCCTTGCAGCATGCCGATTTGGTGCAAGCTCTTGAAGAGCTGGCACCGGCTTTTCCCGCCTTGCAATCAACCACCCGCACCGCACCAAAGTTCGCACCGGGCCGCTTTTTTGAAAAACGCGATACCTTCGACACCCATCTGGCACTGGCCTGGCCTGCACCTGCGTTCGGCGCAGATGGGTCGATGGCGCACGCCTTTGCGGTACAGATGCTCGGTGGCGGTATGACATCCCGGCTTTTCCAGTCGATCCGCGAGGAAGCGGGCCTCGCCTATGCCGTCGATGCCTATCAGATGATCTACAGTGATTGCGGCTTGGGCGTCATACAAACCGCCACGTCTGCCGACACGGTTGGCCTGATGATCGAACGCCTGCAAAAAGAACTCCTGCGCTTTGGCGATGATATGCAAGAGGAAGAGCTCATCGCAGCAAAGCGCCAGTTCCGCGCCTCGCTGGCCATGGCGTCTGAAAACTTGTCTGGCATTGCGGCGCGGCATGCTCGTCAGTTGGCCATTCTGGGTGAGCTTCGTCCCCGCAAACGACTGGAGCAAGAGATCGAAGCCACAAGTCTTCAGGATGTGAAAACCGTGTGGCTGGCGATCATGCAGCAAGGCACGTTTGCCAAGGCTGCCGTGGGCGATGCCAAAGCCCTTGACCTTTGGGCCGATTGGTCGATGGTAATGGAAAAACAGCCGGTGTAAGTTTTCTACGCCTAAACTGTGCTTTTGATACTCCAACACGCTGACTGCCTGTGACGTTCTTTCGTTCTCTTTCGCAACCATCGCCTCCAGTCTTTGAGAGCGAACGCTGCTCGGTTCGAGCGCCTGAAGAGGCTGATTTTGAACGTTGGGCCGCGTTGCGATCACAAAGCCAGACGTTTTTGCAACCCTTTGAGCCGCGCTGGCCGGTCGGTGAACTCACACGACCCTCTTTCCGGCGTCGTTTACGTCGCTACGCTCAGGATGCCCGTGACAAGCAGGGCTATGCGTTCTTTGTGTTTGATCAGGATGGCGTGAACCTTTTGGGTGGTTTGACTATCTCCAACATTCGCTATGGCGTCAGCCAGTCGTGCAGTTTGGGCTATTGGATGGGGCATTCCCATGCTGGCAAAGGCTATATGAGCGAAGTCTTGCCCGCCATGTTCCCTTTTTTGTTCGGAGAGCTCGGCATGCATCGCATTGAAGCTGCCTGTCTTCCCGACAATCAGGCGTCTATCAACCTGTTGCAGCGCGTTGGTTTTCACGAAGAAGGGCTGGCCAAAGCCTACCTCAAGATCGATGGGCGCTGGCAGGATCACCGTCTTTTTGCCAAAATCTCTCCGCTTTGACCGGGCAGCCTGCGGCGAAAGGCCGATGTTCGGCAACTGACACCGCTTGTGCACAAGGCCTTGAAACGATAGGGAACCAGGCCTTGGTACGAACGTCTTTTCGCGCCATGATGACTCGCGCTTGTCTGAATCAATAACGTAATCAGACCGCCATCGGGAGAAGCCGCTCTTTGCGCCTGCTGCATGCCCTTTTATTGAGCCTCATTTGCCTGGTCACGACACCGGCCGCTGCCCTTGATGCGATCAATGTGCCGCTGGATGTCGAGGCCCTGGATCTAACCCGCGCTGTCGACCGCTTTGTAGATGTCGGTGACCGCATTCAGGTTTCTACGGCCCCGGGCCTTGATGGCATTGTGCGCCGCATTGAGGTGCGGGCACGCGAAGGCGATGGCAATGGAAGCTGGATCGTCTTTGCGCTCACAAACACGTCCAACGAACAGATCGACCGCCTTTTGGTTGCGCCGCACTTCCGGCTTGCCAACAGCCAGATCATCTGGCCGGATCTTGGCGCCTCGCGTTTGGTGGCCATTTCGCCCAGCCAAGGCCTTGCGCCAGAGCGATTGGAAAGCCAGGAGGCCGATGTTTTCCGCATCACGCTCGATCCTGGCGCCGTTGTTACCTACGTTGTCGAACTACGCACGCCGGGCCTGCCGCAGCTTATTCTCTGGGAGGATGATGCCTATCGCGACAGCGTCAACGCCACCACGCTTTACAAGGGCATCGTCCTTGGCATCGCTGGTCTGCTTGCGCTGTTCCTGACAATCCTTTTCATCGTCAAACGCTCCGCCATGTTCCCTGCTGTGGCAGGCGTGGCCTGGGCGGTGCTAGCCTATCTCGCCATTGAGTTTGGCTTCTGGAACCAGATCTTCGACCTGCAACCGGGCGATGAGCAGGTTAGCCGTGCCATTGCTGAAGTGGTTCTGGCTGCAGCTTTGGTGCTTCTGATCTACGCCTATTTGAGCCTTGGTGCGGTCCACAACGTCTTCTTCCGCATTGGCCTTGTTTGGGCGGCTTTCTTTTCCTCGCTGATTGGCTTGGCTGTTTTCGATCCGCAAATCGCCTCAGGCATCGCGCGCATGGGCCTGGGTGTGATTGGCATTGGTGGGCTGCTTGTCATCGTGCCGATGTCCTTACAGGGTTATGACCGGGCCGTGCATTTGATCCCGAGCTGGACGGTTTTTATGGCCTGGCTGCTGGCCGCATGGCTTGCCGTCTCCGGCTACATCGTCAACGATCTGGTCTCGCCAGCGCTTGCCGGTGGATTGGTTCTGCTCGTCCTTCTGCTTGGCTTCACGGTGATGCAACACGCCTTTGCGGGCGGCACGCTGGCCGAAGGGTTGGTGTCGGACTCTGAACGCAAAGTGCTGGCGCTTAGTGGGTCCGGCGACCTGGTCTGGGATTGGGATTTGGCCAAGGATCGCGTGTATTCCTCACCTGCCACCGAAGATATTCTGGGCCTTAAACGCGGCTCGTTAGCTGGCCCGTTTCAAGACTGGATCAGTGCTATCCACCCGGGCGAGCGTGACCATTTCCGCCATGTGGTGGAGACCGTGGTTGCAACCGGTCGTGGCCGTATCGATCAGACGCTGCGTATGCGCGCCGAAGACGGGCACTTCAAATGGTTCCGACTGCGCGCCCGTCCTGTGGTCGCCGATGAAGGGGTGTTCCGCCTGATCGGCACCATGCTCGATGTCACCGAGATGAAGACAACGCAGGAACGACTGCTGCGCGATGCCATCCACGACAGCTTGACCGGCCTGCCCAATCGTGAGCTTTTCCTTGACCGCACGCAGACAGCGCTCGAACGTGCGCGCGCTGAAGAGATTGCGCGCCCAACCCTTGTCGTCGTGAACATCGACCATTTTTCCCAGCACAATGACGCTGTTGGCACCAGCGCGGCTGACTCGTTGCTCACTATGGTGGCGCGCCGCATTGATCGGCTGCTCAAACCCAATGACACCTTGGCGCGTTTCAGTGGCGATCAATTCGGCATTCTGCTGTTGTCAGAACAGAAGCCAGCTTCCGTTGCCCGGCTCACCGAGCAGATCCGACGGGCGCTGAAAACACCGGTGGTGTTCGGAGATGATGAGGTCAATCTCACCGTTTCCATTGGTGTTGCCACCTACGATCCCAATGCTGACGGTGCTGAGGACTGCCTGCGCGACGCTGAAATCGCGATGGCCCATGCCAAGCGCCTTGGTGGCGACCGCTGTGAGGCGTTCCGGCCCTCTTTGCGTGAGCACGGTCGCTCCATCGCGGCGGTTGAAGCTGATCTCCGTAAGGCGCTCGACAATGATGAACTGACCGTCTTTTACCAGCCGATCATTCGCCTGGAAGATCGCAAGCTTGCTGGCTTTGAAGCGCTGCTACGCTGGGATCATCCGCGCCATGGTCGCATGGCGCCGGCTGAATTCGTGCCAATTGCGGAGCGCTCGGGGCTTATCATTCCCGTCGGCCTTTTTGTGCTGGAACGCGCAGCACGCGACCTCAACCGCTGGATGCGCAACGATCCCAACGCCGCTGGCCTTTTCACCAGCGTCAACATTTCCTCCCGGCAGCTTCTGCGCCACGATTTGTTGAACGATCTGCGTGCCATTCTCGCCCGGGCTGATCTGCCTGGTTCAGCCCTGAAGCTGGAGTTGACCGAATCTCTGGTCATGGAGAACCCAGAATACGCCTCACAGGTTTTGGCGCGGTGTCGCGAACTGGGCATCGGTTTGTCTCTGGATGATTTCGGCACCGGCTATTCGTCGCTTGCCTATCTCCAGCGCTTCCCGTTCGACACGATCAAGATCGACCAATCCTTCGTCACCGACATGGTTCCTGGGGAACCGGCTGTGGTGCTCGCCGCCATCGTCGCGCTTGGTCATGATCTAGAAATGGACATCGTTGCTGAGGGCATCGAGAGCGAAGAGGTTGCAGTGGAACTCGCCAAGCTTGGCTGCGAATACGGTCAAGGCTTCCAGTTTGGCCATCCAATCCCAGCCTCTGGCGTGCCGACGTTCTTACGCTCGTTTGGCCAGGAAATTGCGTTGAAAGAGCAAGCTTCAGCGATTGCAGTGGCTGAACAACCAGCCATCGCTGCACCAGAGCCTGCGTCGCCACCCCCCTCGGTCAGTGCGCAGCCGCCAGCCCGGCCTGCTCAACCTGCGGCCACCGAAGCCTCGCCGTCACCACCTCCTCAGCCTGCCGCCCGTCCTGAACGTCCGCGTGCTCGCCCTGCTGCAACGCCGTCAGCGGCGCGTGCTGCTTCATCGACCAAGGGCTCTGACCGCGTTGAAAAACCAACGATCAAACCGGCAGAGCCTTTGCGCACCAAAAAGGCGTCCGAGCAGCCAAAAGAGGACGAGGCTGTTGTCATCGAACATGACGCCAATGAAACGGGGGCGGATGAGAAGAGCGCGGTAACCAAGGATGGCGACCAAGACGCGAGCAAAGACAGCATCAAAGACAAGCCGACCAAAGATCCTGCTGATGCGCCGTCGCGCGCCAACAGTGCCACTGCAAGCAAGTCGTCCGCATCCAAGGACGAAGACGCGACTGACACGAAGACAGAGCCAAAGGCTGATGAAGAGAAAAAGCCGCTGGGCAGACCACGCCCCAGCGCCTTGGACCGTTATCGCAGCGGCAGTGGGCGTGATCCCATTGGCACACCAAAACCGCTTCTTCCAGCGTGGCAATCGGCAGGGACAAACGGTGCTGCCAGCAAAGACAAAGACACTGCGTCCAACAGTGACGATGCCGAGCCCACAGCGTCTGACACGTCCACCAAGACGGCCCGTCGCGAGGCGACTGCCAAATAACTCGGGTCCCGAGGTCAATTGGTACCGATAAAGCCTTCTTGTAGGGGGTGCCTCTAGGCCTTGATCAGCACATAGCTGCCTGGCGCATCCATCAGTTCAGGATAGGACTTGGAACCCGTTTTCGGTGGTTTCACGCGCTCACCGTCCAAGGCTTCGGTCCACGCTTGCCAATCCGGCCACCACGAGCCGGGCGTTTCGCCAGCCTTGGCAACCCAATCCTCGTAGCGCCCGCGTGGTTCAGCGCCGGTCCAAAACTGATACTTGTTCTTGTCGGGCGGGTTGATCACACCGGCAATATGCCCTGAGCCTGAAAGCACAAAACGCACATCGCCGCCAAAGAATTGCGAGCCAAGAAAGACCGATTGCGGTGGCGCGATATGGTCCTCGCGCGTTGCCAGATTGTAGACCGGTACGGTGACATCGGCCAAGTCCAGCTTCACATCATCCAGCACCATCTTGCCACGCGACAGCGTGTTTTCCAGATAGCAATTACGCAGATAAAACAGATGGTTGGCTGCCGGCATGCGCGTGGAATCAGAGTTCCAGTAAAGCAGATCGAAGGGCAGCGGGTCCTTGCCCTTTAGGTAGTTGTTGATGACGTATGGCCAGATCAGATCATTGGCGCGCAGCATGTTGAAAGCCGACGACATTTTCTTGCCGTCCAGATAGCCTTTGCGGGCCATCTGCTCTTCCATGACTTTCAACTGCTCTTCGTCCACGAATACCTTCAAGTCGCCAGCATGGGTGAAATCCACCTGCGTGGTGAACAGCGTGGCGGAGGCAATGCGATCATCATTGGTCGCCGCCATATAGGCCAAGGTCACAGAGAGCAGCGTGCCGCCAACACAGTAACCAGCGGCATTCACCTGTCGCTCGCCGGTGATGTCTTCTATGGCGGTCAGGGATTCCATAATCCCCTCGCGCATATAGTTCTCAAAGCCCTTTTGGGCCTGCGTCGCGTCTGGGTTTATCCAGGAGACCACAAAAACGGTGTGTCCCTGCGCTACCGCCCATTTGATAAAGCTCTTTTGCGGGTTGAGATCGAGAATATAGAATTTGTTGATCCAGGGCGGCACCATCAGCAAGGGTCGCTTCAGCACGGTGTCGGTGGTCGGCGTGTACTGGATCAGCTCGCACACATCATTGCGCATCACCACCTTGCCGGGCGTGGTGGCCATATTCTCGCCGACCTTGAATTTGCGCGTATCGGTCATGCGCACTTTCAGGTCGCCATGACCCTCTTGAAGGTCTTCCGCGAGCATAGAAAGGCCGCGCACCAGGTTCTCGCCATTGCTGGCGAGCGTCTCTTTGATGAGCTCTGGGTTGGTGCCGACAAAATTGGTTGGTGCCAGCGCACTGGCGATCTGCTTCACATAAAACTGCGCTTTATGCTTGGTGTGCGGATCAAGGTCGCTCGCCTCGTCCACCAGATCGTCGGCCCAGTTGGAAATCAGCAGATAGGCCTGCTTCAGCGTGTCGAAGAACTGATTGCGCGACCATTCAGGGTCTTTAAACCGGCGGTCGCGCGAATCCGGCTCAACCACCGGTGTTGTTTCTTCACCCGACACGCGTGCCATCGACCCTGTCCAGAGATCAAAGAAACCGGACCAAAGCCTTGTTTGCGCTTCCAAAAGGCGCTTGGGATCAGAGAGCCAATATTCAGAAACCTGACTCAAGGTCTTAACAACCTCACCCATCTCGTCAGCCTGCACGGCGCGCACTTCGCCTTCTTCGCGTGGCTTTAGATAGGCTGCCCACACCCGGCCTGATTGCTCAACGAACTTACCAAGGTTCTCAGCAAACGCTTCCGGGTCGTTGATGGAATAGTCTTCCAGTGGCCGTTCGTCAGGTTCGGCGGCGCGCCGTTTGGTTTGAGCAGGCGCTTCCGGTGTCGGCGGTGTGACAGGCTTGTCCGGTGTTACCACCGCTTGCATAGGCTTGGCGGTTTTGGCGGCGGACGACTTAGTTGAGGCGCGAACCGCAACCTTTGCTGTGGTCTTCCGTGCTGGCGCTTTGGTGGCTTTAGGTGCAGCAGTTTTTGGATTTGCTGCTTTTGACGCTGTTGTTGAAGCCTTTGTGGCGGGCTTTCGAGTCGTTTGGGCCGCGCGTGTCGAACGTGTTCGGGTCTTCGGCTCCGACGACTCGGCGGCTTTGCCAGTTGCAGCCTTTCTAGCTGGCGCGCGTTTGGTTGTGCCACGCTTGGCCTGCGCTGTTTTTGCCGCTCGGCCTTTTGAAGGTGTGCTGTCGCCTGTCTGCGCCATCGCCAGATCGTTTCCTTATGTCCCGCCAGCCAAGGTGACGATCACCGCCAAACCGGGTTTGCACCCTTGTTCCCTTAACGCTTCATTCACCATGCTCTAGCAGCCTGTACAATGACAAGATCGCATCTTGCATAGGTCATGCGCCTTTGCGGCAATACCAAACAAAGGCTTTTCGGGCCTTTCAATCAATTGCCCCGGTCGAACCTTTGTGAGACACAACGCCCACAATGCAATGATGCGCCGCAAAGCAGCCACTGTTTTGGCGGCACATCGTTTAATGAATCGCCCTTAGCGGGCGTCTTTTTGCCCCGCACCGTTTTGGTGCCCAACCTTAGAGGTCGAGATGAACGAGTTTCACCATGTTCGCCGCCTGCCGCCTTATGTGTTTGAGCAGGTCAATCAGCTCAAGGCGAAGGCGCGCGCGAACGGTGCCGATATCGTCGATCTCGGGATGGGCAACCCGGATTTGCCGACGCCAGAGCACATCAACGAAAAGCTGATCGAAACGGTCGGCAAGCCGCGCACCAATCGCTACTCCGCTTCACGCGGCATCACCGGTTTGCGCCGTGCCCAAGCGGGCTATTATGAACGCCGCTTTGGCGTGAAGCTAAACCCGGATACCGAAGTTGTTGCAACGCTTGGGTCCAAAGAGGGCTTTGCCAACATGGCGCAGGCCATCACTGCGCCTGGTGATGTGATTCTGGTGCCCAACCCCAGCTATCCGATCCATGCGTTCGGATTTTTGATGGCCGGTGCTGCTGTGCGCTCTGTGCCATGTGAACCTGGCCCTGAATTCTTCCATGCGCTCGAACGCGCCGTTCAGCACTCCATTCCAAAGCCTCTGGCATTGGTGCTTTGCTATCCATCCAACCCAACGGCGCACGTGGCCGATCTTGAGTTTTACCGCGATGTGGTGTCGTTTGCCCGCAAGAACGATCTAATTGTGCTTTCCGATTTGGCCTACTCAGAAGTCTATTTTGACGGCAACCCACCGCCATCGATCCTTCAGGTTAAAGGCGCCAAAGATGTGGCTGTAGAATTCACGTCCATGTCAAAAACCTACTCCATGGCTGGGTGGCGCATGGGTTTTGCTGTTGGCAACGAACGCCTGATTGCGGCCTTGGCACGGGTAAAATCCTATCTTGATTACGGCGCTTTCACGCCGATCCAAGTGGCGGCAACGGCTGCGCTCAACGGGCCGCAGGACTGTGTGGACGACATGCGCGCCACCTATCAGGGGCGTCGCGACGTGCTGGTCGACAGTTTTGCGCGGGCAGGATGGGACATCCCATCACCGGCGGCATCCATGTTTGCGTGGGCACCAATTCCAGACAAGTTCAAGCATCTTGGCAGCCTGGAATTCTCAAAACTTCTCATTGAGAAGGCTGATTTTGCGGTCGCGCCAGGTGTTGGTTTCGGCGAGCACGGTGATGACTATGTGCGCATCGCGCTTGTGGAGAACAAAGACCGCATTCGCCAAGCTGCACGCAATCTGCGCCGTTTCCTTGAAACTGCCGACGAGACTTTGCATAACGTGGTCGCCCTCAGCGCTCGCGGTTAGCAAACCAATCAATCGCATGCGCTGACACACCCTCTTATTGGCGGGTAACCCGCCAGCTTGGACGTACCGCGCATGACTCTACCATCCAGCGACAGCCCACTGCGTGTGGGTGTTGCAGGGCTCGGCACCGTTGGTGCCGCGCTCGCTCATCTGCTTTTGACCCGTGCTCAGGAACTCAGCGCAGAAGGCGCTCGCCCACTGCGGCTCACCGCTGTATCAGCGCGCGATGCCTCCAAAGATCGCGGCTTTGACGCGTCTGGACTGACCTTCCATGCCGATGTTGCTGATCTGGCACGCGATCCCAATGTCGATTTGGTGGTGGAGCTGATCGGTGGCGAAGATGGCGCGGCCAAATCGGTGGTTGAGGCTGCGCTGGAAAGCGGCAAGCCGGTTATCACCGCCAACAAAGCGCTGCTTGCTGCGCACGGCCTTCAATTGGCGGCGTTGGCAGAAAAATCCTCTGTTCCGCTGCTCTTTGAAGCCGCTGTCGCTGGCGGTATCCCCGCCATTCGCGCGCTACGCGATGCGGTGCCCGGCCAAAAAGTCACCCGCGTGTCTGGTATTCTCAACGGCACTTGCAACTACATTCTCACCCGTATGGAAAATGAAGGCATTGCCTTTGATGATGTGCTGGCCGATGCGCAGCGCCTTGGCTACGCTGAGGCCGATCCAACCTTTGATGTCGACGGGTTCGACACCGCGCACAAGCTGGCGATCCTCACGTCCCTGGCTTTTGGGACCGAGATCGAATCCTCCGACATGTACATCGAAGGCATTCGCGCGATCACGCCGGACGACATGGCCGCTGCATCTGAGCTTGGCTACCGCATCAAACTGCTCGGCGTCGCCCAATTGACCGACACGGGCATTGAGCAGCGGGTGCACCCAACCATGCTGCCGCTGGATTCAACACTGGCTCAGATCAATGGCGTGTTGAACGCGGTTGCCATCGACACCGATCTGCTTGGTGAGATTGTGCTGTCCGGGCCTGGGGCAGGGGGTGATGCCACCGCAGCATCGGTGCTTGCCGACTTGCAGGATTTGGCGCGCGGACTGGAACCCAAGCCATTGCGGCTGCCGCGCGGCACGCTGCGTCCCTACCAAAAGGCCCGCATGCGAGCCCACGAAGGCGGGTATTATGTGCGCCTGTCGGTGGTCGACAAGCCTGGCGCCTTTGCCGCCATCGCCCAGCGCATGGCTGAGCACGGCATCTCGCTGCAATCCATCGTGCAGCGTCGCAAACCAACCGACACCGGACCCCATTCCCATCAGCCGGTAATCATCATCACCCATGAGACAATGGAACTATCTGTGCGCGAAGCCATGGACGGGATCGTCGCAGACGGGCATGTGAATGCTGCACCGCAAATTATCCGAATCGAGCGGTAAGCACGTGCTGCAAGGGAGCCACCTTTCATGACCAATTCCATTCTGACGCCGGGCGAACTCGTCCTTGAGCGCATTCTGACATTGGAATTGGTGCGGGTGACTGAACGCGCGGCGGTCTCGGCTGCCCGCTGGCGCGGCCGTGGCAACGAAACCGAAGCCGATCAGGCTGCCGTGGATGCCATGCGCCGTGAGCTCAACAAGCTGCCCATCACCGGTGAAGTGGTCATCGGTGAAGGGGAGCGTGATGAGGCCCCCATGCTCTACATTGGTGAGAAGGTGGGCACCGGCGACGGACCAGAGGTGGATATTGCCCTCGATCCGCTGGAGTGCACCACCGTTTGTGCGAAAAACCTGCCCAACTCACTGGCCGTTGTGGCGCTGGCTGAAAAGGGCAGCCTGCTGAATGCACCCGACGTTTACATGGACAAAGTCGCCATCGGGCCTGGTTTTCCGGAGAACTTGGTGAGCCTCGACAAAACCGCGACTGAAAACATCAAAGCCGTTGCGGACGCCAAGGGCGTGCCGGTGGAACAGGTGTCGGCCTGTGTTCTCGATCGCCCACGCCACGCCGCGTTGATCGCAGAAATCCGCCAGTTGGGTGCCTCACTCCGTTTGATCCCGGATGGCGACATTGCTGGTATCATCCATTGCACGACGCCCGAAGAAACCGGGATCGATATCTATCTCGGCATCGGCGGCGCGCCGGAAGGCGTGCTGGCTGCTGCCGCGCTTCGCTGTGTTGGCGGACAGATGCAAGGGCGATTGATTCTCGACACCAAGGACAAGCGTGACCGTGCCCTACGCATGGGTGTGACGGACCCCAACAAAGTGTATCGGGTGGATGAACTGGCTGGCGGCGACGTCATTCTGGCGGCAACGGGCGTGACAGAGGGTAATCTGCTCAACGGTGTGCACTTTGGCCCGCATATCATCACCACCGATACCGTCGTGATGCGTTCAGCGTCCGGCACTGTGCGTTGGATCAAGGGCAAGCATTCGCTGCTTGAGAAATTCCATCTCGACTGATGACGCCGCGCTGGTTCTAAAAGTTGCTCGCTCCATTGGCGGGCAGCGTTGGCTGCGCCGTTTGGAACCGGACGATCCGCGTCCTTTTGCTATCCAAGAAGCCGCAGGTGTTAACGCGACCTTGGCCAAGGTTTTGGCTGGGCGTGGCGCAGATGCCCACACCGCCGCCGATGTTTTAAACCCCACCCTACGCACATTAATGCCCGATCCTTCGGTTCTGCGTGCCATGGATGAGGCCGCAAGCCTTCTTGCTGATGCGGTTGAGGCCAATGCCACTGTTGGTTTGTTCGGTGACTATGATGTTGATGGCGCCGCCTCTTGCGCACTGATGGCCCGATGGCTGCTAGCACTTGAGGCCAAGCCGCTTGTGCACATTCCAGACCGAGTATCTGAGGGCTATGGCCCCAACAACGCCGCCATCGACAGTCTGGCAGATCGGGGTATCGATCTGCTGATCACGCTGGACTGTGGCGCGACCAGCCATGAAGCGCTTGCCCACGCGCAAACGCTTGGCTCGCCCGTCCTGGTTCTCGATCATCACCAGATGCGTGACCTCGGTCCTCCAGTCGAAGCTCTGGTGAATCCCAACCGTCCTGATGATACCTCCGGTCTTGGCCATTTGTGCGCTGCTGGCGTGACGTTCATGACGCTGGTTGCTGCTAACCGTGAGCTGCGCAAACGCGGCTATGAGCAGAATGCGCTGCCTGACCTGCTTCAGCTTTTAGACCTCGTTGCTCTGGCCACGGTTGCTGATGTCGTGCCGCTCACGGGCCTTAACCGGGCCTTTGTGGTGAAAGGCCTTCAGGTGGCGCAAGGGCGCACCAATATGGGCCTTGCCGCGCTGATTGAGGCATCTCGGTTGTCAGGTCCTCTGCGCCCTTATCACTTCGGTTTTGTGCTCGGCCCGCGGATCAACGCAGGCGGACGGATCGGCGATGGAGCCATGGGCGCGCGTCTGCTGATGAGTGCGGACGCCGATGAGGCGCGAGCGCTGGCAGCTGAACTCGATACACTGAACGCGCAGCGCCAGGCGATTGAGGCTGAAGCGGTGGAAAGTGCCATCGCGATGATTGAACGCGAAGATGACGTACCGCCGGTCATCATGGTGCGTGATGACACATGGCATCAGGGCGTGGTTGGCTTGATTGCGGCGCGCTTGAAGGAACGGTTTCACCGACCTGCTTTGGCCTTCACCCTAACGCCAGATGGCACTTGGACCGGATCAGCCCGGTCCATTCCTGGCATCGACATTGGGCAGGCTGTTCACGCACTGGTCGAAGCTGGGCTTGCTGACAAAGGCGGAGGTCACGCCATGGCGGCTGGGCTGACACTGGCGGATTCAGCGTGGAGCGACGCACAGAGTATGTTGGTGGAGGGGCTCGACAAGGCCTCAGAAAGTGCAGCTGCTACCAGAAGCCTTGATGTGGATGCTGTTCTTACAGCCAGCGCCGCATCGCTTGATCTGGCTCATGCCATCGAAAGCGCAGCGCCCTATGGCACGGGGTTTCCTGAGCCGGTGTTTGCCTTTGCCAGTCACCGCGTGACCTATGCCGGGCTGGTGGGAACCAACCACATCAAAGTCACACTGTCCGACGGGCAGGGGGCAGGGCAGAAGGGTGGCTTGTCGGCCATTGCCTTTCGCGCCGCTGGCACGCCGCTTGGCGATGCTTTGATGGCGGCGCGAAGTGGTGGGCCGCTTCATGTCGCCGGAATACTGTCGATCAACAGCTGGCAGGGCCGTGAAACGGTGCAACTGCGTATCCTTGATGTTGCCAACCCTTGATTTTCACGGCCGAACAGGCCACCAAATTTGTTTATGAGCGAGCAAGAAACCCCGCCCTTTTACAACGATTTGGAAGCGACGCGTGACCATGCTTTGGCGCTGATGGTGCGTGGCGTGAAAGACCGCAGATCAGGCATGCACACGTTCACCGTTGCAACGATTGGCGTCGATGGCGCGCCGAGTTTACGCACAGTCGTTAATCGCGGATTTAATCCCCAAACGCGCACGCTGCGCTTTCATACCGATGCTCGCTCACCGAAACTGGAAGAACTGGCCGAAGATCCTCGTGCCGCCGTGCATCTCTATGACCCAAGGGCAAAGACGCAGCTGCGCTTGGACACTGTGGCAACGATCCATAGGGACAGTGATGTGCGTCAGACGGCATGGGACGCCACGCGCGACTTTTCCCGCGAATGCTACCGTGTCATTCCTGCGCCCGGAGATGTGGTTGATAAGCCTCTAGCCGTTGCGTTTACCGGGGGCGATGACCCCGAAGAGGGTGCACAGAACTTTGTTGCGGTCACGCTACACATGCATGCGATGGAGTGGCTTTACTTGGCCAGTCAGGGCCATCGCAGGGCGCGTTTCGCATGGGATGGATCAGGCAACCTGACGCAAACCTGGCTCGTGCCGTAGCTTCTGTCTGTCTAGGGTTTTGCCTGTGGCTGCGAATAAGGGCATACTGCGCAAACGGTAAAGCGAGACCCTTATGCGCCTTTCAAAACAAACATCCTATGCCATTCGAATTTTGTTGGATTGCGCCCATGCGATGCCGCAGGCCGTGCGCTCCAGCGAGATAGCCGAGCGGCAAAAGATCAGTGAATACAACATCCAAAAGCTGGTTGCCCAGTTGGCCAGCGAGGGCATCTTATCGACGGCTCGCGGTCGGGGCGGTGGCATCAAGTTGGGGTTGGAGCCAAAAGACATCAATTTGGGCCGCGTTCTGCGTATTACCGAACCTACGCGAATCGTCGTTGATTGCTTTGGCGAGCCAGTGGATTGTGTCGTGCGCCAGATTACGCCAGTGAATCGGATTTTCGCTGCGGCCTATGACGGTTTTGTTGATGTGCTGGATAAGTACACACTGGAAGACCTGCTAAAAGGTCATCAGATGGTGTCGGCGGTCGCTTAGTTACCCATACAGGTCTTCGGCAGCCCGGTGCAGCACAGCGACAGTTTTTGAAGATATGCGCTCTCGGCGTTTGCTGCGCAAACGCCTGCCGCGCTTTCCGCCAATCGCGACGCGTCTCGTGGTTGTTCTGCAGGAACAGAGCAAAAATAAGACCTTCTCGGTGATCGCTGCACGATCACCTGCCAGGTCGACATCTTTTGCGCAGCAAAAGACTTGGTACGCCCAACGGGACTCGAACCCGTGTTTCCGCCGTGAAAGGGCGGCGTCCTAGACCACTAGACGATGGGCGCACATTGTGTGTCTCAAATGTGCCAGACAGGCGGCCCTTATAGGGTGGGTCTGTTTGGGGTTCAAGCCGGTGATTCCAAAAAACTGCAAGCCGTCAAAATTGGCCATTCAAACAGTTAAAAACTGAGCAAGGCTAGCGCGGTGGGCCTGTTCCAATCCACGATCGGTTTGAGTCTGACCGCTATCCGTTACGTCAAGCGTGCTCAACGTCGATTTATCGTAAACATATGGTTAAGGGGCTTGCCCGCTCGCGCCTGTCGAGGGCATCCTTTACATAAGGAATCAAAGTGCTTCGCCTGATGTTTGCTGAAACATGCGGCTGATTCGCGGTGATTTCAGCGCGTGTATGTGGCGGAATGCGTGGGTAGGGCTGGTTAGAATGACGGGTAAACCCCCTCTTGATCCTGAGCTCATTGCCGAACTGGGCGATGACGCAGGCCTTGATGTTTTCGAGGTCGCAGGGCTCATCAAATGGTTCGATGTTGGTAAGGGCTTCGGTTTCATCGTGCCCGATAACGGCATGAAAGATATTTTGCTGCACGTCACTTGCTTGCGGCGCGATGGGTACCAAACAGCCTATGAAGGCGCGCGCATCGTCGTGGAAGTTTTGGACCGTCCGCGTGGCCTTCAGGCACTTCGCATCCTGTCGATGGACGAATCGACCGCGCTCCATCCCTCACAGCTACCTCCGTCTCGCACCCATGTGCAGATCACGCCGACCTCAGGTCTAGAGACGGCAACAGTGAAATGGTTCAATCGCATTCGTGGTTTCGGGTTTTTAACTCAAGGCGAGGGGACCGAAGACATTTTCGTCCACATGGAAACGCTCCGCCGTTATGGCCTGACAGAACTACGCCCTGGCCAAGATGTGCTGGTGCGGTTTGGCGATGGACCCAAGGGCCGCATGGCTTCAGAAGTGCGTCCCGTGAACGGCAGCTCCATACCGGCGTCACATTGATCCACAATATACCGGTTATGCCGCGCTCCGCTTTGCCTCTTGTTTTGCCCGTCTTTGTTGCCGCCCTTTTGTGGGCGGGGATCGCCTGGGCATTTGAAGAATCCTCGCTCAGCGTTGAGACCTCGACTGGCTCTCACGAGTTCACCATAGAAATCGCCCGCACACCGCAAGAGCAGGGCTTGGGCTTGATGCACCGGCGTGAACTGGCGCCCGACTTTGCCATGTTGTTTCCCTTTGCCCAGGCGCGCGAGGCGTCGTTCTGGATGCGCGATACCTATGTGTCACTGGACATGGTGTTTATTGCCGAAGACGGGGTGGTGCACCGCATTGAACATGGAACCGAACCTTTGTCGTTGCGCTCAGTGCACTCGCGTGGCCCGGTTATTGCGGTGCTAGAGTTTGTTGCCGGCACAGCGGACCGCATTGGCCTGAAGCCTGGTGATACGATCATCCATCCCGATTTACAGCGCCAATAGGTGTTGGTTTGGCGGGGAGTGGACATCGTCACACCTTTTTTTACCATTTGGTTGGGATCCCAGGCTTGACGCCCGCTCAAATGTAAGACAGTTCGTGGCAGACAATTTCGTATCGGGGCATAGCGCAGCCTGGTAGCGCACCTGTTTTGGGAACAGGGGGTCGCAGGTTCAAATCCTGCTGCCCCGACCACGAAATTTTCATTGCCGATCGGCCTAGTTGGTTCGGCACGATGGTGGAGAGAAAAGCCAATGGTTGCCCGCATCTTCCGGCCCACCAAAACCGCCATGCAGTCTGGCCTTGGCAAGACCAAAGGCTGGGTTTTGGAGTATGGTCGCTCACAGCCACGCTCAGTTGAGCCTCTTATGGGCTGGACATCATCTTCTGACATGCATGCGCAGATCAGCTTGAAATTCGACACCAAAGACGACGCCATGGCCTATTGCACCCGCAACGGCATCGCCTTTCGCGTTGAAGAACCCAATGAGCGCATTCGCCGCCGCGTCGCCTATTCTGATAATTTTAGATATGACAGACGGGTACCCTGGACCCATTAGATCAGCAGGTTGTCGGCTGAGAAAAGCTAGCGGCGGGCAACACCGACAGGACTGACGCCGGCCTCGTAGCTCAGCTGGATAGAGCACCGGACTTCTAATCCGACGGTCGCAGGTTCGAATCCTGCCGAGGTCACCACCAGCAAATTTTAGCGTCCAACGAAGAGCTTCTTCTGGCGATGGCCAAACCACCCAAAGACAACAATCCATCGCCGGACACACCGCCAAAAAGCCCTCGCAAACCGCGGGCTAGAACTGCGCCATTAACCAATAATGCGCCTGCTGGTAGCCGCTCCGCTGGCGAGAAAGCAGCCAAAGCACCGCGAAAACGGCAATCCAGAGCCAAACCCTCAGCACCGACGTTTGCTTCCGCGATCACCGCAGATGCAGCCAGTGGCGCAGGCCTTTGGGCTGATCCGCGCGGCACAGACGACAAGGTCAGTGAACCCGCATCAGCGCTGGCTACTTCAGTTGCAGACGAACCTGCAGAGGAGGCTGCCGCTGCATCCGCTCCTCAGCCAACTAGCCAAACACAGCAATCACCGCCAAACTGGATGCCGCGCTGGGTATGGGTAGACGGCTGGGCGCGCGCCCTAACGCCGGTTTTTGAAGGGCTTGCTCGCCTTCGCGTCATTGCGGCGGTCTGTATTGCGTTGGTGGCCATCTCAGCGTTTACGCCTGGTTTTACGACCATCCCGCCGATTGACCGTGATGAGTCACGCTTCTCCCAAGCAACCCGGCAGATGGTGGCCACGGGCGACTATGTGGAAATTCGCTTTCAGAATGATGCGCGGTATCAAAAGCCTATTGGCATCTATTGGCTGCAGTCAGCAGCCGTGACGCTCTACGGCGCTGAAGATGGTCAGGCGCCGATTTGGGTCTATCGCTCGGTGTCGTTTGTTGGCGCGGTGGCGGCTGCACTTCTTGTCTACTGGCTAGCGCTTGGGTTCGGCGCACCGCCTGTTGCGTTTGCGGCGGGCTTGCTGGTCGCTCTCACCATACTTTTGGGTGCTGAAGCACGTTTGGCCAAAACCGACGCGATGCTGTTCGCGACCATTCTTGTCGCGCAGGGGATACTCGCCAAAGCGTTTCTGGGCCGCCGCGATAGCTCAGTGAAATTCTGGCACGCCGGATTGTTCTGGACCGCTGTGGCGGCCGGTATCCTCATCAAGGGGCCCATTCTGCCGATGGTCGTGGGCAGCACCGCCCTGGTCGCCAGCCTCTTTGAACGCAAAATCATGTGGCTAAGGCGCCTGCGACCTGGGCTCGGCTTCATGTGGATGCTGATCCTTACGCTTCCCTGGTTCATTGCGATTGGCATCACGTCAGGTGGTGATTTTTATGCCCAATCGATTGGGCGCGATTTGTTTGAGAAAATCGGCCAGAGCCGCGAGCGACCGTTCGTGCCGCCCGGTGCCTACACCTTTGGCTTCTTCCCGGCTTTGGGCTGGCCTCTGGCGCCGCTTGCCTTCCTTGCTATCCCGTTCGCCATTGCCAGTTGGCGCGATAAGAGCACGCGGTTCTTGGTCGCTTGGATCGTGCCCACATGGGCAATTTTTGAGTTTTCCGCCACCAAGCTGCCGCACTACATTTTGCCGATCTATCCCGCGCTGGCGATCCTAGCGGCGCGGATGATGGTCTATGAAAAGGTTCCAAAAGGCTGGCTGGCTGGGATCGCCAAAGCGCTTTTCCTGCTTATTCCAGTTGCTGGAACCATCGGCCTGCCAATCGTTCTCTACGTATATGGCGATAGCATCAGCCCCTTTGGCGTGGCCTTGATGGTTGTTGGGCTTGTTCTGTTGATTGGTGCATTCTTGCTCATTCTGCGGTCACACGCGCGCGCAAGTCTCGTGCTCATCACAGCAGGCACTTTGCTTTTGTACTCCGGCGCCTTTGGTTTCCATGTTCCTGCAGCGCGAACCATATGGGTGACGCCGCAACTTGTGACAGCGCTTGATGGCGTGCGTTGTGAAGATCCTGAGCTTGCAACGCTTGGCTACAATGAACCCAGCCTCGTTCTCATGACACGCACCGATCTGCGCCTGCTTGATTCCTCAGAAGCCGCCGCCGATTTCCTGGCGGCAGGCGGGTGCCGGGCAGCCTTTGTTGATGCGCCGTTCGTTGAAGAGATGTTCCAAGAGCTTGCTGGCCTCACTCCAGAGGAAAGCACATCAGCAACAACGGTTCGCCTTCTGGCGCGTGTTGAAGGCATCAACATCAATGGTGGTGATGAGCTGAACATGCATGTTTTCGCCGCAGGTGAGTGAGGGACGCATGCTGACCATCGGCGACCACCCTCTTTCGCTTTGTCCAACAAAGCGGTAGGGAACCGGCATCCGGCGTGTTGCGCCGACCTCTCTCCAAACCCACGGACCTCTCGTGCCAACGCCAAATACCTCTATGCCTGTGCAGGGCCAGAAGCTCTCGGTTGTCATTCCGTGTAAAAACGAAGCTGAGAATCTACCCATTTTGATTGGCGAGATCGCGCAGGCTTTGGCCGGTCGCGAATTGGAAATTCTCGTGATTGATGACGGGTCCACGGACGATACGGCCACCGCGGCTCAGCGAGCAGGCGAAGAGACTACCGCAAAGGTACGCGTGCTGCAGCACGCTCAGTCATCTGGCCAAAGTGCAGCCGTGCGCACGGGCGTTCAGCACGCGACTGGCGATATCATTGTGTGCACCGATGGCGATGGCCAGAACAATCCAGAGTTTATGCCCGCCCTGGTGGACACACTCATTGAGCGTGGCCCATCCTTTGGCATGGTGGGTGGTCAGCGCGTGGGCCGCAAGGACACGGCCTATAAGCGGTTCGCCTCGCGGTTCGCCAACAGTCTGCGTGGTGCCATGTTGGCCGACAAAACCCGAGACTCAGGGTGTGGGTTGAAAGCTGTACGCGCCGACCTGTTTGGTCGTTTGCCCTATTTCGATGGCTGGCATCGTTTCATGGCAGCGCTCGTCCTGCGTGAAGGCTATGATGTTGATTTCGTCGATGTGATTGACCGACCTCGCCAGTTCGGCGTTTCCAAATACGGTGTGTTTGATCGCGCGTTGATCGGGTCCATCGATCTTTTCGGCGTTTGGTGGCTGAAGCGCCGCCTTAAAAAACGCCCTGTGGTCAGCGAGATGACGCCACACAACGCAGACGAAGGATAAGTCGCATCATGCTCGACGGGCTCATTGCTTGGTTCCAGGTCGTTTTTGTCGATCAGTTTGACTGGTGGGTCGTTTGGGGTCTGGCCGCGCAGTTCATGTTCATGATGCGCTTTGTGGTGCAGTGGATAGCCTCTGAGCGCGTCAAGCGTTCGATCGTACCGATCCCCTTCTGGTTTTTCTCCATTGGCGGCGGGTTAATGCTGCTGACATATGCCATTGAGCAGCAAGATCCAGTCTTCATCCTCGGCCAATCATTGGGGCTTCTGATCTATTCGCGAAACATCTGGCTGATCTTCGCCGAGCGCCGTGCCGCCGCACGGCCTGAAGGTGATACCGCCACTTAAGGCACTTGGACTAGTTCGTTGGTAGCCCCGCCGCCCTTGCCGCCATTACCAGATCAGCTTTCAAGTCCTCTACGGTCTCAAGGCCGATTTGCAGACGTATCACCGGGCCACCAGGCCAGGGGCGTGTGGTGCGGCAATGACCTAGCTCGGCCAGCACGGCCAGGCTCTCATAGCCACCCCAGGAATAACCAAGCCCGAACAGCTCAACAGCGTTGAGCATCGCGCGGCCTTGGTCATGTGTTCCAGCAAGCTCAAAGCCAAAAAGCCCACTTGCTCGCCCTTTGAAGAGATCAAGCCAAAGCGCATGTCCCGGATCTGAGGGCAGGCCAGGGTGCATGACTTTGGTCACGAAAGGCTGATCGTCCAACCATCTAGCGATTTCGAGCGCCGACTTTTCATGCTGCTCCAGGCGAACGCGCAGCGAACGCATGCCGCGCAGGGTTAGGAAAATCTCCTCTGTGCCAGCCTGGACGCCGATGTTTTGTCGCGTGCGGTGGAGGGCAGGCCAGGCTCGCTCGCTTGCCGAGATAGAGCCGATCAAAAGATCTGAGTGGCCTGCGAAATATTTGGTGCCAGCCTGGATGGAATAATCAAATCCGGCAGGTACGGGCTTGTAGATGAGTGGCGTCGCCCATGTGTTGTCGATCATGGTGATCACGTCATGGGATTTGGCAGCCGCCAGAAAAGCATTGAGATCAGGCATCTCAAAAGTGTTTGACCCTGGCGCCTCAGCAAAAAGCGCACAGCCACCTTCACAGATCATCAGATCAGCGATGCCCGCACCAATCAGCGGGTCGTAATAGACGGTTTCAACGCCCAACCTCTTCAGCGTGTCATCGCAGAAGCGGCGGGTTGGCCAGTACACATTGTCGGGCACCAGAAGGCGCAGACCTGGCTTTGCAACGGACAGAATGGGGATTGTCACTGCGGCTAGTCCTGATGGCACCAGCACGGTGCCGGTAGCGTCCTCCAACGTGTTGATGGTATCGGCCAAGGCATCAATGGTCGGTGTGCCGTTCAGCCCATAGGTGTATTTGGGCTTGTTGGGGTCATCGGCATGACGTGCCTCCATCGCTTCCACACTGTCGAACAGGACCGTAGAGGCCCGAACCACCGGCGTGTTCACAAAGCCATGATAAGCGTGCGAATCGCGCCCAAGGTGTGAAAGCTGCGTATCGATCCCTTTGGTTGACAAATCAGGCTTGGTTTTGCGCCCATTTTGCTCATCAGCCACGGCGTGATCCTTTGTTATTGTTCCATTTTGCTGGGAACAGGCCGTTTTTTGGCCTATCTTGTCCCCCACTGTCTGAAAGCTTTTGACAGGGGAGTGGAACGTGGCACAAGGGCGGTTGTGCGCGGTCTGCCTCTTTTCCTTTACGACGTACGAGTTGGTAATGTTTCTCCCGCCCAAATCCACCGGCAGTCATCTATGCGTTTTGGCCATTGCTTGCGCTTTGACCGCAGCGGCAAGCGCACCTGCCCAGGCCAGTTCCGCCCTTGATGATGTGCTTGCAAAAGGGTTCGTCCAATGTGGCGTCTCTGAGGGTCAGCCTGGATTTTCGAGCCAAGATAGTGATGGAAATTGGCAGGGCTTTGATGTCGAGTACTGCCGCGCCGTTGCTGCTGCGGTGCTTGGCGATGCCGACGCTGTAGAGTTCACCTCATTGCCGGCATCTCAGCGCTTTGATGCACTGACTGATGGCGACATCGATATCCTGTCGCGTAACTCCACATGGACGATGGCGCGCGAGGTCAGCCGCCCCGTCAGTTTTGTGGGTGTGAATTATTATGATGGTCAGGCCTTCATGGTCCGCCAGTCTATGGGCATCACATCGGCGCTTGAGCTCTCCAACACCACGATTTGCGCCAATGCTGGCACCACCACGGTTCTGAATGTCACCGACTTTTTTGAATCGCGCGGCATGCCGTTTGAATTGGTGACGTTTGAGAACGTTGAAGAAGTTGTGGCCGCCTACGACTCACAGCGCTGCGATGCTTACGCTCACGACACGTCAGGGCTTTTTGCGCAGCGGCTCAATCTGGTGGAGTCCGATGAGCATATCGTTCTGCCGGAAGTGATTTCCAAAGAGCCGCTTAGCCCAGCTGTGCGCGCCGACGACACGCAATGGTTCAACGTCGCCCGCTGGGTGCTGTTTGCTATGATCAATGCTGAAGAGTTTGGTTTAACAGCACAGAATGTCGAAAGCTTTCGCGGCAGCGACAATCCGGCGATCGCGCGTCTGCTGGGCGATGAAGGCGAATTTGGTACCTTGCTTGGTGTGCGCCAGGACTGGGCGTTTCAAGTGATCGCGCAGGTGGGCAATTACGGCGAAGTGTTTGAACGCACCATTGGACTGGATTCTGATTTGGGTATCGGGCGCGGCCTCAACGAGCTGTGGTCTGAGGGCGGATTGATCTACGCACCGCCCATCCGCTAGCCGCGTTTTTCTGGGCCAGTTTCGATAGGCAGATCATCTTGGCCGCCCCATTCTGCCCAGGATGCATCGTAAACACGCACATCTTTTGCGCCGCTAAGCTCCAGGGCTAGCTTCAGCGTTACCGCCGAAACACCAGAGCCGCATGAGGTAATCATCGGCGCGTTAAGATCAATCTGTTTGTCGGCGAACAGCGCGGTCAGCGCTTCAGTGGATTTCAGCCGACCATCTTCAATCAAGTCGGTAAACGGCATGGAGCGTGCGCTAGGCATGTGGCCAGCGCGCAAGCCGGGGCGTGGTTCTGGCACAGACCCTTCAAATCGCACTGCCGGGCGCGCATCTAAAATTCCAACCGTGTCGTCGGATATGGCGTTTAATACGGTTTGCAGGTCTGCCAGAGCCGAGGCGTCCAATCGCGCCGTGAAATGACGCGGTGAGCGGTTTACCGGCTCGTCTGACAGCGCATACCCAGCAGCTTGCCAGGCCGGTAGGCCGCCATCAAGCAGGAACACAGATTGCACGCCCATCACTTTGAACATCCACCAGACGCGTGGTGCGGAGAAAAGGCCTGCGCCATCGTAAACCACCAAGGTCATGCCATCGCCGATGCCAAGCTTGCGCATACCGGACGAAAACCGCACCGGGTCGGGCATCATATGCGGCAGGTCGCTGGCTGGGTCGGATTGCGCGTCTAGGTCGAAGAAAACAGCGCCTGGAATATGCGCTTCTTCATACTCAGCACGTCCGTTTCTTGGCTCCCCATCGCGCAGCATGGTTGGCAGATACCAGCTAGCATCGACCGGCAAGATATCAGGGTGATCGATCCGTTCGTTCAGCCATTCTGGGGTGACAAAAACTTCCTCGCGGCGCATCGGCTCACATCCTTACTCTAAACGGCATCATCACTGGACAAGCGAATGCGAACGCGACGGTTCTGCTTGCCCTTGTTCTCAATTTTACGGATCTCAACTTTGCCGATCTCAGCGGTGGACTGCACATGCGTACCGCCACAGGGCTGCAAATCAACATCGCCAACGCGCACCAGCCGCACTTTGCCCGAGCCGCGCGGTGGCTTAACGCTCATGGTTTTCACCAGTTCTGGCTGGGCATCCAACTCAGCATCAGTGATCCATTCTTGGCTCACCGAATGATCACCATCGACAAGGGTCTGCAACTGCGCACTCAACGCGTCTTTGTCGAGCGCCGCATCGGCAATATCAAAATCAAGCCGACCATCACCATCGCTGATTTGGCCGCCCGTGACAGGGTAGGGCAGGACAACAGACAAGAGGTGCAAAGCTGTGTGCACGCGCATGAAGC
Organism: Pseudomonadota bacterium; assembly: GCA_039814945.1. GTDB lineage: Bacteria > Pseudomonadota > Alphaproteobacteria > Rhizobiales > MH13 > MH13. Next base: position 242,257 of record JBCCAF010000004.1, on the reverse strand, counting down.
GGTAGCGCAGGGCCCAATCCACATGGCCTGTCAGTGTGTTCCCAACCGATATTGCACCAAGCGCCTCTGGTAACGGCTCCTCACCATCACGCAGCACCAAAAGAATGCTGTTTCGATCTGGCCCATAACGGGTTGTGTGAACGCGCAGCATATCGCCACTAGCAAGCTCAAGCTTGCCTTGGTCACCGGGTTGGCCGCCACCTTGAGGGTAGAAGATGCTGCGCTCCACCAGAACGCCATCATCATGCAGGCCAACAATCGGCAGATCAGCGGTGCGCAAATACGAGTCGGATTGGTAAAGCGCGTCGATCATGATGTTTCCGTGCTGGCAAAGGTCCACTACGGTTTGATCAGAGCGTGATTGAAATGGCAACGAAAGCGCGACATCCGCGCACACTTTGCATCGCGCACAGTGGCCAATCCATGTTCATTATCGCCATCGTCGATGCTTCTAACAATGGTTTGAAGCTGGCAAAGTACCGTCAAGTAGCGAGTGTTAAAACCGGTTTTGCCTTCGTTGGCTGATCCAACCCTTGGAATAACGCGTAACCAAAATTGAGCGGCAACCGAATTTGGCCAAGCGATGTCAAAACCGGTTCGATGTTGGCTTGGCACGCATGTCAGTGGACATCAATTTGGTCGCGAAAGAATAAGTAAGTTTTGGGATGGTCGCTAAGCCCATCCGCGTTGTTTTAAGTACGGCGATTTTGCCGATTGATCTCGTGGAAGATCGTACCTCACGCCCGGCGTTAAGACCGAGCGATTTTGAAATGAACAAAACCCTGGGTGACCAGGATTGAGAGATTGAGAGTGAACATTAACGCAACCCGTCAAAGCGATATGGTGTCAGGCCTTCTAGCGGAATACGCGCTGGGCGGTCTTTCAACCCCTGCCCGGGTGCTCGTTGAAAGCCACTTGGAGCTTTCACCACATGCCGAACGTTGGCTGAACGATATTCATGCCGTCGGTTCGACACTCGCGAGCAGTGCCGGCGAAACAGCAATGCCTCATAAGCCGCACGTGCTGGATCAGATTGAACCTGTGAGCTTTAAGGACGGCGAAGCCGCGCTTCAGTCCGTCTTTGCAGCCATTGATGTTGATGAAACATCCAAGGGATCGTCTCCAAAAGCACTTGAGCAGTTTCTTGGTATACCCTTAGCGGACGTGCCTTGGAAAAAGGTGATGCCGGGACTGGCCGAGTATAAAATGCCTGACATGGAGGGTTCGGAAGTGAGCCTTCTTCGCATTGATGGCGGTAAGGCGATGCCAGTGCACACGCATCATGGTTCAGAGGTGACGCTTGTTCTGCAGGGCGGCTTTTCTGACGGTAACGGCCATTACGGCGTTGGCGATATCGCCTATGCCGATGATGACGTAAACCACAAGCCTGTTGCTGATGCGGGCGAGGTTTGTATCTGTTTCGCTGTTGTTGATGCGCCTGTGGAATTGACTGGCCCGATTGGTCGTTTGATGAATTCGTTCATCCGCTAAACGCAGCATCAAGTTCTATCAAAAAGGCGGTGCCGATTGAACTCGGCACCGCCTTTTTGCGTAAAGAGATCAAAATCCTTCCTCCCCCCTCATTAAGGAAATCATCCCATGGCCAAACCGCTCGTCTGGATCACTGGTGCAAGCTCCGGCCTCGGTCATGCCCTATCGCTGGAAATGGCAAAGCGTGGCTATCGCCTGGTGCTTACCGCACGCAAGCGCGACGCGTTGGATGCGCTTAAATCTGAGATCGAGGCTCAGTATTCAGGCGTTGAGGTGCATGTCGCTGAGGGCAATATCGTCGATGCTGAGCGTATGGAGGCCATTGTTCAGGACATGGAAGCGCATGGCGGCATCGACATCGCTGCGCTCAATGCGGGTATCTACATTCCAATTGATGCAACCAAGCCTGATCTAAAGGCCTTTCACACAACGTTTGATGTGAACCTGAAAGGTACGGCCAACTGCGTTGTGCCATTGATTGAGATCATGAAACCCAAGCGCAAGGGGCAGATTGCGTTGGTGGCATCGGTCGCAGGATATTCCGGTCTACCCATGGCCGCTGCTTATGGAGCCACGAAAGCTGGCCTGATCAACATGGCCGAAGCGCTTCGCTTCGACACGGACCGCATGGGGATCACCATCCAGGTGGTCAATCCCGGTTTTGTCGAAACGCCAGCCACCGATGACAACCCCTTTGACATGCCGTTTTTGCTGAAAGTCGATGATGCGGCACGGCGCATGGCCGATGGATTGGAGTCAAAGTCGTTCGAGGTGACCTTCCCCAAACGCTTCACCTATCAGCTAAAGTTCATGCGGCTGCTGCCGTTCGACCTTTACCACTGGCTGGTCTCACGGGCTACAAAATGGCACGGCAAACCGCTCGATGAGAGTTAGAAATGCCTAGCGCCCGTGCTCGTAAACCACCTGCCGCACATCAATGTTGCCAGCTTTAAAGCCAGCCTCGCAATAGTGCATGTAGTAGCGCCAGAGGCGTTGGAACCGTTCATCAAAGCCCATGGGTGCGATGGTGTCCCACTTCTCCATGAACGTCGCGCGCCACTCTTTTAAGGTGCGTGCATAGTCGCGGCCAAAGATCAGTTCATTGGTCAGATCCAGCCCAACAGATTGGCCCAACTCACGAAGGTGCGTCGGCGTTGGCAGCATTCCACCTGGGAACACATATTGCTGGATAAAGTCGGTGGCCCGACGATAGTGCTCAAAGTACTGGTCTTGGATCGTGATGATCTGCAATCCAGCTTTGCCGCCTGGCTTCAGGTGCTTCTTCAGCGTCTCATAATAGGTTGGCCAATAGGCTTCGCCGACGGCTTCGAACATCTCCACTGAGACAATCCGGTCAAACGTGCCTTTTTCATCGCGATAATCTTGGAAAACGATATCGACTTGATCGGTCAGGCCCTGGCGCCTCATCCGTTCGGTGGCAAAATCATGCTGCTCATGGCTGATCGTAAGGCCGCGAACATAGACGCCGCGTTCCTTGGCCAAATATTCGGCAAACCCGCCCCAGCCGCAGCCAATCTCCAACACATGGTCACCTGCCATAACGCCAGTAGCGTCCGCCAGCGCTTTGTACTTGGCCCGCTGCGCACTTTCCAAATCATTGGCACCTGTTTGAAACAGCGCCGAAGAATAGGTCATCGATGGATCGAGCCACTCCTGGTAAAAGTCATTGCCCAGATCATAGTGGGCCGAGATATTACGCTGGGCTTGGCGCTTTGTGTTGCGATGCAGCCAGTGTTTCATTCTCATGAACAAACGCGCAATTGGATTGCCGTTGATGCGTTCGTGCAGGATGCGCTCATTGTAGCAGAACAACTCCAGAAACCTGGTTACATCGCTGGATGACCAGTGGCCTTCAAAAAAGCTTTCGGCCACGCCGATATCGCCATGGCGGATCACGTCGCCGATGAAATTGTAGGAGTGAATTTCTAGGTCTGCCACGGGTTCTTTGGAGTGGCCTTCAATACGAAAGCGCTCGCCAGTTGGCAGGGTTATCGCAAGTGTTCCATGGTCCAAGCCGATCACAAAACCCAGCGCGCGACGCACAGTGCGCGGCAATTGCCGGGTTAGTTCGGCAAAGTTCTCTTTGGTCAGTGGTGTGTAATCGATCAAACGAAAAGGCTTTTTGGCGCGCTCGCGGCGCTCCGTCATGCTGCGATCAGCCATCATGTCGGTGCTCATACTCTTATCCTCCTCGACTTAATCCCTTGCAAAAGGGTCCGGCTTATCGCGCCGAACGTGTGTGTGGCGGCGTTGGCTCACCGTTTGTTGCGTCCGCTATAGTCTCGTTACCCACCTCTCCATCAACAACGCTAAAACGCGGCGGAGCTGATGGTCGGTCTCTTAGTCTGATGCCCTTCAACCAAAGGCGCAAGGCTTCGTAGTGAATGGCGCCAACCACTTTGGCTGTCAGAAATGGCACCCGCACCGCTTCGCCGAACAGCGTTCGCGTTGATACGGGAACCGCTTCTCCATGAAATGTGGCAGACAAAATGGGCCCTTTTGGGTCATGCTCTAAAATACGGATCGTGATCGCATCACCTGGTGGCTTCAAGTTGAAATGGTAGCGCATGTCCATGTCCATCAGCGGCGAGACATAGAACAGTTTGGCGCGCGTTTGCCTAAGGCCTGCGGGACTGTGTTGGCCGGGTTCAACCTTGGCGACATAGGCGTGGCGCTCGCCAAAGGTGTTGCGTACCTCATAAATGACGCCGACCAGTTGATCGCCATCATCGTAGGCATAATAGACCGAAAGCGGGTTGAAAACGGCGCCCAGAATGCGCGGATAGCAAAGAAGCATGATCTTCGCCGCACGCGTTTCTAAGCCTCCTTTTGCCAGCATCGCATCAGCCCATGGGCGCAGCGCCGAGCCGTCAGCAGGCCCATGATCCTTGTCGTGAACGGAAAACAGGTTCCAGCGATTGTGCGACAGGGCAGGGCTCAGGCGGCCAATTTCATCTTGGCGATCGAGGTCCATCAACACCGAGTAGACGCGATAGCTGAAACGGTGTGACTTGGGTCGCATGCGCTGATGCATCACCACGCCACAATAAAGCGTTAGTGGTGCATCGGGTGGAGGCGTCACCGGTGGCAAGGGCTGGGCAGTGTCGTGTTGTATCGGCGCAGCGCTGTTCATAGCCAAAGGCTGATGCGCGGTGGCGTTTTCGTCAAGCAAAACCGGATATCTAACTTATTCAGCAGCTTGCACCGCAACATCACCCGCGCTTTCCAGCGGATCAAGAATACCTTGGCGCCACGGGACGTATGCTCCCAGAACCTCCGCGGCATTGAGGCCTGAGCGCAGTCCATCTTCGTGGAAGCCATAGCCTGTCCAAGCACCGGCAAACCAGATACGCCCTGAGCCTTGTACGTCCGGCAAACGCTTCTGTGCTGCAAGCGCTTTGGCATCGAATTGGGGATGATCGTAGCTGGTGCGCAGAAAAATCTTCTCAGGATCAGGTGCCTTGGATGGGTTCAGCGTGATGAACATCGGATAGTCTTTGTCGATGTTTTGCAGCTTGTTCATCCAATAGGACACCGAAACGCCAGCGCGTGTTTGAGCGGTGCGCCCGCTGGACAGGTAGTTCCATGCCGCCCACGTCTTCTTGCGTTTGGGCATCAAGGATTCATCGTGATGCAAATACACATCATTGGGTCGGTAGGAGACATCGGCAAGAACGGATGCCTCTGCATCGGAGGCATCTTTTAACATCTCCAGCGATTGGTCTGAGTGAGATGCCATCACCGCGTAGTCATAACGCCGCGTGTCGCCGCTGCTGTCGGTCACAACAACACCGTCGTTTTCACGACGCACCTCAATCACCTGGCGTCCAAGAAGAACCTTCTCGCCAAGCGGATCCACAAGCTTTTTGACATATTCGCGGCTGCCACCGGTGACGGTGCGCCATTCGGGCGGGCGAAGTTCCAGCAGGCGGTGATTGGCAAAAAAGCGCACAAAACTTGCTGCTGGGAAATCCATGATGTCAGCATCGGGCGTTGACCAGATCGATGCGCCCATAGGCACCAAATAGTCTTCAATAAAACCGGCCGGATAGCGTTTGGCGCGCAGATAATCACCCAACGAAAGATCGCCTAAAGCACCTGAGTTAAGGTCGGCGAGGGCATTTTTGTTGAAGCGAAAGATAGACCGAAGCATCAACAGAAAGCGCGGCGATATCAGGTTTTTGCGTTGTGCAAACACCGCGTCCAAATTGTCACCGCACCATTCCAGCGCGCCATTGCCCACCGATACACCCAGGCTCATATCGCTCCATTCGGTTTCGACACCAAGATGGGCGAACATGGCGGTGAGATCGGGATAGTTGCGGCCATTGTAGACAATGAAGCCGGTATCCACTGCAATCTGTCGGTCGCCATGGTGAACATCAACCGTAGCCGAATGACCGCCGGGCCGCAGACGCTTCTCGTAAAGCGTCACCTCATGGCCAGCGAAGGTATGCAGCGCCCAGGCGGCTGCATTGCCAGAGATGCCCGATCCAATAACGGCAATGGATGTCATAAAGTGTCTCGATTCATTGGGGAGATGCGCACTAGGCAGCGTTTGATGCGTCGCTGAGGGATTTGAAGGCCTGCAGAGCCCTGTCGCGAGCCGTTTTGTGGTCGACGATGGGGCGCGGATAGGTGGAACCGAGTGTCATGCCAGCATCACGTAGGACAGCGGCCGGCGCTTCCCAGGGCTTGTGCAAATATTTCTTTGGCAGCTTGCCAACTTCCGGAACCCAGTGACGCGTGTAGGCACCATCGCCATCAAATTTCTCCCCCTGAAGCACGGGGTTGAAGATGCGGAAATAGGGCGCGGCATCGGCGCCTGAACCTGCAATCCATTGCCAGCTTGCGGTGTTGTTGGCTGGGTCAGCATCCACCAACGTATCCCAGAACCAGGCCTCGCCCGCGCGCCAGTCAGTTAACAGATGTTTGACCAGAAACGACCCGACGATCATGCGCACGCGATTGTGCATGTAGCCGGTGTGCCAAAGCTCGCGCATGCCAGCGTCGACGATTGGATAGCCGGTCTGGCCGCGCTGCCAAGCGTCCAAGTGCTCGGCCCCCTTGCCGCTGATGTGGTCGATCCAGGGAAAGGTATCGAATTTGGGCTGATGATTTTCTGAGCCAAGGTCTGGGTAATGGTAGAGCAAGTGGTAGGAGAACTCGCGCCAGAGCAGTTCTTGGTGGAACTTGAAAATCGAATCGCGCGGCGCATCGGCGATTTCGGCTGCGTGCCAGACCTCGCGCGGTGAAATTTCACCAAACCGCAAATGGGGCGAAAGGCGTGTTGTTGCCTCAATGCCAGGGACGTTGCGATCATCCGGATAGCCGGAAAGCTTCTCTGCCACGAAAGATGCCAGATTGGCCCGCGCACCGTCTGTTCCAGGTTGCCACGCATCTCGCAGGCCGCCAGTCCAGTCGGGATGTGTTGGAAGCAGTTTCAGGTCGTCTAGTTCCAGTGTGTCGGCAGTGCCGGACCATCCTCGAATCGCCTTGGGGGCAGGGGTGGGCTGGCTTGGTGTGCCTGAGGCGCGCGCTGCCCGCGAAAACGGGGTGAAAACGCGGTAGGGGCCACCTGATCCAGTTTTCAGTGTCCAAGGCTCATAGAGCAGGTGCGCGTTGAAGCTTTCAGCCTCGATGTCGTCAGCTTTGAGTTGCGCTTTGATCGCGGCATCTTGGGTGATTCCGCCTGCGGTGTAGCGCCGATTCCAATAAACGCCTGCTGCGCCACTATCAGCAACGACCGACGGCACAACGTCTTTCGCGTCGCCCATGCGCAGCAGCAAAGGCACTTTCAGATCGTTAAGGGATGCCTGGAGAGCTGCCAACGCGTGGTGTAGCCACCACAACGACGCACCGCCCAACGGTCGGTCACTGTTTTGGTCCAAGACATAAACAGCGACAACAGGCGATCCACTTGCAGCAGCTTTTGCGAGCGCTGGGTTGTCATCCAGGCGCAAATCATCGCGAAACCACACAATTGACGGTGCAGCCCAAGAGGCGGAGGGAGAAATTTCAGGCAAAAACAGTCACCATCAGATAGGCACATAAGTTCTGAACTCTACGCGCCACCAAGCGTGGTGGATCACACAAAATGACCCATAAGCACCTGATAATGATCGAAAAATTGGCTCCCCGAGTAGGACTCGAACCTACGACCCAGCGATTAACAGTCGCTTGCTCTACCAACTGAGCTATCGGGGATCACCCAAGAGACCGGCGCTATACCAAAGGGTTTTGGTGTGCGCTAGCCCCAAATCTCACCTTTAGGCGAGAAGTGCGGTGTTGGAGGCCTCGCCCGGAATCGAACCGGGGTGCAAGGATTTGCAATCCTCTGCGTAACCACTCCGCCACGAGGCCTCGATGAGGTCGGTTAGCAAGGCCCCCTCAACCTTGCAAGGTTTAAGAACACCAATATTAATCAAAGATGGAAATTGCCCGCAAAGGTGAAAAGATCGTGCCGGTAAAGCAGCAGCACTGCGGCCAAAAGGTGAAGAGTTCGGCGCTTCAACCATCTTGCGTTGCCAAGACGTGCCTTGCATAAGGTCAGCAACACATGATCCTGCGCGCCAGGCGCCTCGCTGCTTGGACTAGGAGAGGAACGGACTTATGCCAATGACTGCCGCATCCATGACCGAACAACGCATCAAAATGGTCGACAACCAATTGCGCCCGTTTGACGTTTTTCAATATGATGTTTTAGCGGCCTTCCTCGATATTCCACGCGATCTGTTCGTTCCGCAGAACAAGCGCGCTCTGGCGTTCAGTGACGCTGAGATTGAAGTTGCCGATGGTGATGTCCTTCGCCGGATGATCCGACCGATGCATTTGGCGCGCATGGTGCAGTCGGCGGGTCTAACCCGTGACAGTGTCGTCCTCGATGTTGGCTGCTTAACTGGGTATTCCTCAGCGATTCTTTCACGCCTTTGCGGTTCCGTTGTTGCGTTGGAAACCAGCGACGCCATGGTGCGGCGCGCCACTGACGCTCTTGCAGACGCCGATATTGATACGGTTGCCGTGCTAGAAGGCCCATTGGCCGATGGATATCCTTCTGAAGGGCCGTTTGACGCTATTCTTCTTGGTGGTGCGGTGAATGAGGTGCCAGAAAAGCTGGTTGCCCAGTTGCGCGAAGATGGTGTGATTGTTGGGCCGCTGGGCTCCGGCGGAGCCGGTCGCGCCGTTTCCATCAAACGCGATGGCGACGGCCATACTGTTGTGCCGTTGTTCAACTGTTCAGCGCCACCTTTGCCGGGTTTTGAGCGCGAAGAAGCTTTCACATTCTAGCAAACGATCAAGGCGTCACCGGGCCGTCATAACCGTTGCTCATTTGCAGCAGCGGTAGACCAAATTGTCGGCGTGTCAGCAGACGGCATCACAAAATGTAAGTGCCACTTGCATGGGCTGATCTGGAACCTTAACAAATCGTAAAGGTCGTCGTTGCCGCGCCGTGCTAGGCGCATGAGCAACAGACAGTTTTGTTATTTGTAAAGCGTGTGGGCAGGCATTCCAAACATGAAAAAGACTTGGCGAACCATGATGTTGGCAGGCGCTGCAAGCGTCACACTGGCAATGTCTGGCTCTATCGGCGCAGCCAATGCCGAAACGTTGGCTGGTGCTTTGGCCCGTGCCTATCAGCACAATCCGGAGTTGAACGCAGCCCGTGCGGGTGTGCGCGCAACCGATGAAGGCGTGCCGCAGGCGCTGTCAGGCTACCGGCCGACCATAACGGGCGAGGCGAGCGTGACGGCCAGCCAGATATCCCGCCGTCTCGATGGTACGCCCAACTCAAGTTTCGGCACCACGACGTCGACGGCATCTCTTACGGTCGTCCAGCCCCTTTTCAGAGGTTTCCGTACGCAAAATGCGGTCGCGCAGGCTGAAGCTGGCGTTGCTGCCGCCCGTGCAGGGTTGGAAAACACAGAGCAAAACATCTTCGTGTCGGCCACCCAAGCTTATATGGACGTTCTGGCCGATCGCGCGATTCTAGCCCTGCGTCAGCAAAATGTTGGTTTCTTGGAAGAGCAGGTTCGCGCCGCACAAGCCCGATTTGATGTTGGTGAAGGCACCCGCACCGATATCGCCCAGGCCAATGCCCGGCGCGCTTTTGCGCTCGCACAGGTCAGTGCTGCGCAAGCCTCGCTCACGGCCTCCAACGCCGTATATCGCCAGGTCATCGGCACCGATCCTAGTCAGTTGGTCACCCCAAGCCCCTTCACCAACGGTATCCCGAGCACGCTTCAGGGCGCGCTTGACGATGCACTGACCACGCACCCGGCGATTGTTGCCGCAAGAGCAAACATTGACGTTGCCCAAAGCGCCGTTGCTTTGGCTGAAGGCGAGCTATTGCCGGAGCTTAATTTGGTCGGCAATGCTGAGCGCTCGTGGACGGAAGGCGGGACCACCGCCGGTGGTCCCAATGATACACTCTCAGCAACTTTGCGTTTGACAGTTCCAATCTACCAAGGTGGGCGCGCTACGTCCTCCGTTCGGCAGCAAATTGAAACACTTGGTCAGCGGCGCCTGGAGCTTGACGTAAGTCGTGAGCAAGTGCGCGCGGCTATTTATGCAGCGTTTGGTGGCCTGGAAGCTTCTCGCGCGCAGATCGAAGCCTCCAATGCACAAGTTTCCGCAGCTCAGGTGGCTTTGGCTGGCACGATTGAAGAGCAGCGTGTTGGTCAGCGCACCACCCTGGATGTGCTGAACACCCAGGATGAGCTGATTACGGCGCGCATCGCTGAAATCAATGCCCGCCGCGATTTGGTGGTGGCATCTTATTCTTTAGCTTCCGCGCTCGGTCGCTTATCAGCTGAAACCCTTGGCCTTCAGGTCGCGCGTTACAACCCTGTAGAGCACTATGACGCCGTTCGGGACCAATGGTATGGCCTGCGTACGCCCGACGGGCGCGGCGGCGTTATCTTCGGCGATTGACGTTGCTGGACGACCTGAAGCTGCGCAAAACCTTCGGTTAACATGGCCTTGACGGCCATGGTTAACGGTTCGTTAAGCGCTTTCCCCCAGAAAAAGAACCTATGATTGGAAATTGACTCGCATGGCAGAACGCCACGCTGTGTCATAATGCAATCGAATCAAGTCGGTTTGCAGCCAATGCTGTCCCTATAGGCCGAGGTCGGTCAGAAAAAGGGCTTAAGGCATGACTGGAAATCTGGGGTATTGGGAAGCGGTGCGCAATGTCTAAGTCCAGCGCGAATGCCGAACCTTCGATGGAAGAGATTTTGGCATCCATTCGCCAGATCATTTCTGATGATGAGCCGGAACAACCGGCCGACGAGGAGTCGCCCGAGGCAGAGGCCGACGCAGAACCAGAGCTTGAGAGTGCCGATGACGAGGTAATCTCTGAGTCTGACCTTGATGCGCTGTTTGCAGATCCTGCGCCCGCTGAACCGGAGCCTGAGCCTGAGCCTGAGGAAGAACCGTCAGACGATCTGGACGATGGATTCGCTTCGGTAGCTGAAGACCTAGAACCCCAGCCTGATCCAGAAATGGAGCTTGATGAGGACGACGATGTCCTTGATCTGGCGTCTATGGCTGAGCCGTCGGCAGATATGTCCGATGAGCCATTTGATCCGCCTGAGGATCTCGATTTTGCTGAGCCAGAACCAGAGCCCGACCCTATACCAGAACCCGTTGCGGCGACGCCTGAACCTGAGCGGGTGGTGCACGAACCGTTGGCGCCTGCCGCGCCGCTGCTGTCTCAACAGACCGACAGTGCCGTATCATCGGCGTTTGCCGATCTTGCCTCAACGATGCTGTCAGGCAATGCCCGCACGTTGGAAGACTTGGTGCAGGACATGTTGCGGCCCATGCTGAAAAGTTGGCTCGATGAAAATCTGCCCACCATGGTTGAGAAGATGGTGCGCGAAGAGATTGAGCGCGTGGCGCGTCGCGGTCCACGGCCTTAATCCAGCAAACATCCCATAGCGCTTTCGTGCTGATGGTTCCGGTTGACATCAACGTCACCGAGCGCCTTTAACGGGCGCACCGACGCCTGTGTGCGCCCAACCCCCTATCTTTAATATGTGACCGCTATGACGATGGATAAAAACTTTGCGCCTGCCGATATCGAGCAGCGCATCGCCAACACTTGGGACGAAGCCAAAGCCTTTGATGCAGGCGCCGGTGCACGTGATGGCGCCGACAGTTTCAGCATCGTCATTCCACCGCCCAACGTTACCGGCTCGTTGCATATGGGGCACGCGCTCAACAACACGCTGCAGGACATCCTTGTTCGCCGGAAGCGCATGCAGGGTCATGATGTTCTTTGGCAGCCAGGCACCGACCATGCTGGCATAGCCACGCAAATGGTGGTGGAGCGCGACTTGGCACTGCGCCAAATCCAGCGCCGTGATCTAACGCGTGAGGAATTCTTGAACCACGTTTGGTCGTGGAAGAACGAATCCGGTGGCACCATCACAAACCAGCTGAAACGCCTGGGTGCCTCGTGCGACTGGTCGCGTGAGCGCTTCACGATGGATGAGGGCCTCTCCAAGGCCGTGCTGAAAGTGTTTGTGCAGCTGCACCGCGAAGGGTTGGTCTACAAAGACAAACGGCTTGTGAACTGGGACCCTCAGTTCGAGACTGCGATCTCCGACTTGGAAGTGGAGAACATCGAAGTCGATGGCCACATGTGGCACTTCAAATATCCGCTCGCTGGCGGCGAGACCTACGAGTATGTGGAGAAAGACGAAGACGGAAACGTCACGCTGCGTGAAACGCGCGACTACATCTCCATTGCCACCACACGTCCTGAAACCATGCTCGGTGATGGTGCCGTGGCTGTTCACCCATCCGATGAGCGCTACGCGCCAATCCTCGGCAAGCTGTGCGAGATTCCGGTTGGCCCGAAGGAGCACCGCCGTCTGATCCCGATCATCATCGATGAGTACCCTGACCCGGACTTTGGCTCAGGCGCGGTGAAGATCACCGGTGCGCACGATTTCAACGATTATGCTGTAGCCCGCCGCAATCACATCCCCCTCTACCGCCTGATGGATGTCAAAGGCGCAATGCGCGCCGATGGCGAGCCGTATGCGCTTGAAGCCGAGAAGGCCAAAGCCATTCTGGATGCCGGTGGCGAGCCCAACAAAAACGACGTCGATATGATCAACCTGGTTCCCGATGAGTATCGCGGCATGGATCGTTTTGAAGCTCGCAAGAAAGTCATCGCCGACATCGACGCCGAAGGTCTGATGATCGAGGTTGAAGACAAGCGCATCATGCAGCCGTTTGGTGACCGCTCCAAGGTCGTCATCGAGCCGATGTTGACCGACCAGTGGTACGTGGATGCCAAGACGCTCGCCGCGCCAGCCTTGGCTTCGGTAAAGGATGGCAGCACCAAGTTTGTGCCTAAGAACTGGGAAAAAACCTACTTCGAGTGGATGGAAAACATCGAGCCATGGTGCGTCTCGCGCCAGCTCTGGTGGGGCCATCAGATCCCAGCCTGGTACGGGCCAGATGACCATATCTTTGTCGCGGAAGATGAAGAAGTGGCGCTCGACATGGCCGTCCAACACTACCTCTCGCACGAGGGGCCGTGGAAGGCGTGGGTTGAAGAAAAGATGAATGATTTCAAGCCCGGCGAGATCCTGACACGTGATCCCGACGTTCTTGACACTTGGTTTTCGTCAGCGCTTTGGCCGTTCTCAACGCTCGGTTGGCCCGATGAAACGCCGGAATTGAAGCGCTACTATCAGACCGACGTGCTGGTCACTGGCTTTGACATCATCTTCTTCTGGGTCGCGCGGATGATGATGATGGGCCTGCATTTCATGGAAGATGAGCATGGCGAGCCAGTTGAGCCGTTCCACACCATCTACATCCATGCTCTGGTGCGTGATGAGCACGGGCAAAAAATGTCGAAGTCCAAAGGCAATGTGCTCGATCCACTGATTTTGATCGATGAGTTCGGTGCTGACGCTGTGCGCTTCACGCTGGCTGCAATGGCAGCGCAAGGACGCGATATCAAGCTCTCCACACAGCGGATCGGCGGGTATCGCAATTTCGCGACCAAGCTTTGGAATGCGGTTCGCTTTGCGCAGCTCAATGGTGCTGGGCATCTGGTGGATTTCCATCCAGAGGCCGTTAAAGAGCCAGTGAATCAATGGGTGCTCACCGAAGCAAGCCGTGCAGTTGCTGAGATCAACGAAGCGCTGGAAGGGTATCGCTTCAACGATGCCGCTGCTGCGGCCTACAAGTTCACCTGGAACCTGTTCTGCGATTGGTATCTGGAGCTTTTGAAGCCAACGCTGAACGGCGAGGACGGTCCAGCGAAGGATGAAGCCCGAGCAACGATGGCGTATGTCATCGATACGATTTTGGCGTTGCTGCATCCTTTTATGCCATTCATCACCGAAGAGCTTTGGTCGGAGACCGAAGGCGCCCATGGCCGTGAAAACGTGCTAGCGCTCTCGCCTTGGCCAACCCTTGCCTATGAGAACGAAACGGCTGCCGCCGATCTCAACTGGGTGATCGAACTGATCTCGCAGACGCGTTCTGTCCGCTCGGAAATGAACATTCCTCCAAGTGCAAAGCTGTCAGCAGTGTTGGTTGGGGCGAGTGATGCCACCAAAGCGCGTCTCAAAGGCCAGTCTAATGTTCTGCAACGTGTTGGCCGTTTCGAAGCGATCACGCTTGCTGTTACCGCGCCGGAAGGATCGATCCAACAGGTTGTTGGCGAAGCAACCCTCTGCCTGCAACTGGGTGATGTTATCGATTTGGCTGCTGAGCGCGCGCGTTTGGCAAAAGAAATTGACCGCTTAGACGGTGAGATTGCCCGTATCGACAAAAAGCTGGGCAATGAAAAGTTCACCGCCCGCGCGCCCGAAGAGGTGGTTGCTGGTGAACGCGAGAAGCGCGCTGGTTACGAGGTGGAAAAGAGCCAAGTGCAAGAAGCGCTTGGCAGGTTACCGTCCTGAGCCAGCAAATGATCATCCCGGCTCAAGGCCGGGATGACATTCTATCTCGCTAGGCCACGCCGTTCGGATGCAGGGCTTTGCCCAAAATGTGATCGTCACGCCGGATCACGTGGGCCGAGTGGCCAACAATCAGTGGATCAGGGCCACGTGCAACATCACGGCTCTTGTCGGGATAGGGTAGCGACGCCAGGAAGTGTCTCATGCAATTAAGACGGGCGCGCTTCTTGTCGTTTGATTTCACAACCGTCCAAGGCGCATCGGCAGTGTCGGTGTAGAAAAACATCGCTTCCTTTGCCTCGGTATAATCTTCCCATTTGTCCAGCGAGGCCTTGTCGATAGGGGACAACTTCCACTGCTTCAGTGGATCAAGCTCACGCGATTTGAACCGGCGAAGCTGTTCTTCCTGGCTGACAGAGAACCAATATTTGAACAGGCGGATGCCTGACCGCGACAGCATTTGTTCAAATTGCGGCGTCTGGCGCATGAACTCCAGATATTCCGCAGGCGAGCAGAAGCCCATCACCCTTTCAACGCCAGCCCGGTTGTACCAAGAGCGGTCAAACATGACGATCTCGCCAGCTGCAGGAAGGTGCTCGATATAGCGCTGATAGTACCACTGTGTGCGCTCACGCTCGGTGGGCTTGGACAATGCCACAACGCGCGCCGTGCGAGGGTTCATGTGCTCCATATAGCGTTTGATGGTGCCGCCCTTACCAGCGGCATCGCGCCCTTCAAACAACAGTACAATCCGTTCCCCGGTTTCTTCCACCCAGCGCTGCACTTTGAGCAACTCAACCTGCAGCTCAGCCTTGTTGGTCTCGTAGGTTTGCCGACGCATCTTGTTTTTGTACGGGTACTCGCCTGTCTCAAACAGTCGGCGAATGCTTTCCGGATCGTTCTTGTCGGGCGGCGACTGAACAGGCACCGATTGCTGCATGTCACCTGCGGGATCTGCCCCATTGGGCTGAACGGACGTGGTGGTTTCGCTTGGTGTTTGGCTCATGCTGTCCCTCGATTCATTAGGCTGTTCGGCACACTAAAGGTTGTAGCAACGCACATGTTCGCGCGCTGCGCCATGATCCGTCTCAAATCTCGATCAAGTAACCATAAACGTCGGCTCTGTTGCTCGGCTGATGGTGAACAACCGGCAAACGGACGAATGTGACCCAAACGCAACAGCGCTTGCAATTGCTCTGTCCTAAGAAGGTGGGCAGGCGAGTTTGCCCCCTTTTGGCCCAACTTCGCACGGACAGCCACTGCACAACGAGCGCAGCAGGCGGCCAATCGGGTTCTTCGGGATCGCCTTGCAACTGAACACTATCGCTCGTGGGGAATGCATTTATGGACGCCAAAGTCTTCGACAAATCAAAGTTGCCCAGCCGCTATGTGACCTCCGGGCCACAGCGCGCGCCGCATCGCTCTTACCTTTACGCAATGGGTTTGTCGCAAGACCAGATTGGCCAGCCACTTGTCGGCGTTGCATCGTGTTGGAACGAAGCAGCTCCCTGCAACATCGCGTTGATGCGTCAGGCCCAAGCCGTCAAAAAAGGCGTAGCAACGGCGCATGGCACCCCGCGCGAATTTTGCACCATCACCGTGACCGACGGCATTGCTATGGGGCACGAGGGTATGAAGTCCTCGTTGGTCTCGCGCGATGTGATCACGGACTCAGTGGAACTCACCATGCGTGGCCACTGCTACGATGCGCTCGTTGGTCTTGCAGGATGCGATAAGTCACTGCCTGGTATGATGATGTCGATGGTGCGCCTCAATGTGCCGTCCGTTTTCCTTTATGGTGGCTCGATCCTTCCGGGCACTTTTAAGGGCCGTCAGGTCACCGTTCAGGACGTGTTCGAAGCTGTTGGCATGCATTCGGTCGGCAAGATGTCGGATGAAGACCTGGAAGAGTTGGAGCAGGTTGCCTGCCCATCGGCTGGCTCGTGCGGCGCTCAATTCACAGCCAACACCATGGCAACGGTTGCCGAGGCCATTGGCCTGGCTTTGCCTTACTCATGCGGTGCACCTGCGCCATACGAAATCCGTGACCGGTTCTGTGCGGCTGCCGGCGAGAAGGTCATGGAGCTTCTGGCCAACAACATTCGCCCACGTGACATCGTCACTCTCAAGGCGCTCGAGAATGCAGCCACCGTGGTTGCCGCCTCTGGCGGTTCGACCAACGCAGCGCTTCATCTTCCTGCCATCGCCAACGAGATCGGCATCGATTTTGACCTGTTCGATGTAGCCGAAATATTCAAAAAGACGCCCTACATCGCCGACTTGAAACCGGGTGGAAAATACGTTGCCAAGGATATGTTTGAGGTTGGTGGTATTCCTCTTCTTATGAAGACGCTGCTTGACCATGGTTTCCTGCATGGAGACTGCATGACGGTGACAGGGCGCACGATCGCCGAGAATATGGAAAGCGTTGCGTGGAACGACGATCAGGACGTGATCTATCCGGCCAACAATCCGATCACGAAGACCGGCGGTGTGGTTGGTCTGTCCGGCAATCTGGCGCCGGAAGGGGCAATTGTAAAAGTTGCTGGAATGAGCAACCTGAAATTTAACGGTCCTGCGCGATGCTTTGATTCTGAAGAAGAGTGTTTTGAAGCGGTGCGCACCGGTGCCTTCGAAGAAGGCGAAGTGCTGGTCATCCGCTACGAGGGACCAAAGGGCGGACCGGGAATGCGTGAAATGCTGTCCACAACGGCGGCGCTCTATGGCCAGGGCATGGGCGACAAGGTTGCCCTTATCACCGATGGTCGCTTCTCTGGCGCCACACGGGGCTTCTGTATTGGCCATGTTGGACCTGAGGCTGCTGTTGGTGGACCTATTGGCCTGCTTGTCGATGGCGACATGATTTCGCTGGATGCCGTTGAAGGCACGATCAGCGTGGACCTTTCCGACGAGGTGCTCGCTGAGCGCAAAAAAGCCTGGAAACCGCGCGAAACTGACCACACTTCTGGCGTGCTTTGGAAGTACGCTCAGACAGTTGGCCCCGCACGTGATGGCGCTGTAACGCACCCCGGCGGCAAGGCTGAGAAGGTAACCTATGCTGATATTTAATGCCCTTCAGCGTCTGCGTGCATCTCGCGCTGACGTGACGCTCCGTATTCCAGTGCTTGCTCTCGGGCTTGCGCTGGGTTTCGGCGTGGCTGGCGCCGTTATGCCGGGGGCAGCGAACGCGCAAACCTCACCAACCGATACATGGATTGATGATCCGCGCGCGGCTTTCGCAGCCGGTACGTCGGCTTACTATTCTGGCGATGTGCAAACGGCTCTTCAGGCGCTGGAAGCTGCAGCAGAAGGCGGCCATGCTGTGGCGCGCTGGAAGCTGGCACGCATGTATGCCGCCGGCGATGGTGTGGCAGAAGATGATGCGCGCGCGTTCACCTATTTCTCGCAAATTGCTAACGCGCATGCTGAAGATCGCCCAGATACGCCACGCGCCAGGTTCGTTGCCAACGCCTTTGTTGCCATCGCTGGCTATTACAACAGCGGTATTGGCGGCGTGCTGTCGCCCGATCACACCCGCTCGCGTCAGATCTTTTCTTATGCTGCATCCTATTTCGGTGACCCCGATGCGCAGTATCATCTCGGCATGATGCTGCTGCACGGCGAGGGCGGTGGTGTGGATGTTCGTCAGGCTGGCCGTTGGCTGCGCTTGTCGGCGCTCAAAGGCCATGTGGATGCGCAACTGAGCCTTGGTGAACTGTTGTACGCTGGTGCCGACGGCATGCGTGCCAGCCCCGCCGATGGCTTGAAATGGCTTCTGATCGCTGGCGAGTTTGCACTGACACCTGATGAAGATCAGCGCGTACGTACCGTACAAGAGCGCTATTTTGCCCTTTCCAATACCGATTTGCGCGCCCGTGCGTTGCAAATGGCTGAGGAGTGGCTGACCAGTTCTGATGGCTTGGCCGTGCTTCATGCGCGCCGCGCCGAAGAGGTCGCAAGTCAATAGATTCGCGTGCCGCAACGGCAATCGGCTTCTGACGCTCAATTTGCATCCAAACGGCCCTACGCCCTGTCAGGGTTAACCCTTCCATTACCCGCAGTCTCTATTTCTGGTTGATGCGCAACAGCATGCGCATGGCTATTGGGATAGACCTGTCTATGAAGATTTTGGCACTGACGGACGGCTCGGTTAAGTCGGCGACGGCGCTCGATGCCTTCGATGGCAGGACGCACGTGGATATGCACGTCCCGCTTGCTCCGCTGCCGGACGACATGGCCAAACCCGACATCGTGATCATGTCATTTGTCGATTTTCCCGAGTACGGGATGAAACCGCTTTTGGAATGGTTGGAAAAGCACGGGCTTGCCAACAAGCCTCGCATACTGTGCATGCCCAAAAGCGTTGCGCGCCAGTTTTCAGCATCCGTGCGGCTTTTTGCTGACAAGCTTTTGCCGCTTCCAGTGCGTGCCGACGTGATGCTGGACGAGGTAGAACGCATGGACACGCGCCTGCCGCAAATCCGCAAGCAAGCGCGCAACGAAACCGCGGCGACGGTGCAGAGCACGGCACGAAAGTTTCTCAGTGCCTTTTCCGCTGATAATGGTGATGAATCCACAACAGTGCTGGCGCTTAGTGCCGCCACCAAGGATGTCTGCACCGCGCTGGATGCCGATGGCTTAAGCAAATGGCTGGAAGGCGTGGAAAGCTATCACTCATCCACTGCGCGTCACTGTATGGCCGTGGCCGGCTTTGCATCGATCTGGGCAAGCATGTTGGGTGTGAAAGACAGGGATTTGCATATGTTCACGCGTGGAGCGCTGCTTCACGATATAGGCAAGATGCGCATTCCGTTGGAAATTTTAGATAAGGCCGGTCCTCTGACGCCTGATGAACGCAAGATCATCGAGACCCATCCCGAAGAGGGCAAGCGCATCCTAGAGGCTGGCGACAATGTGAACACGATGATTGTTGATCTGGCCTACTCGCACCACGAATTACTCGATGGTTCTGGCTATCCGCGTGGCTTAAAAGGGTCCGAAATCAACGACATGGTTCACTGCCTAACCATCATCGATATGTATGCCGCACTGATCGACAAGCGCTCCTACAAGGCGGCCGTGCAGCCTGGAGAGGCCTACGCCTATCTCCAATCAATACCTGAAAAACTCGATAAAGGTTTGGTGAGTGCGTTTCGCCCGGTTGTCGATGCGCATATGGAATTGGAAATGGCAGCTGCCTAACCTGACGTTTTCGCCTAGGCCGCAAACTGCCCGACAACGGGCACGTGATCCGATGGTTTTTCCCAATCGCGCACATGATCATCCACGCGCACGCCAGTGAGGGTGTCGGCCAGCTGCGGTGACATCATCAGGTGATCGATGCGGATACCGTGATTTTTCTGCCAGGCACCCGCCTGATAATCCCAAAATGTGAAGTGCTGATCATCGCTCACCGCGCGCAATGCATCGGTGAAGCCAAGCGCTTCCAACCTGCGTAACGCGCCGCGACTTTCCGGCTGATAGAGCGCGTCGTCGAGCCAAGCTTTCTCGCTGTAGAGATCACGGTTGTCAGGAATAACGTTGTAGTCGCCCGCCAACACAAGCAGTTCTTCATTTTCAATGCACTGGCCAGCATAGGCTATCAGGCGCTCCATCCAGCCCAGCTTATAGGGAAACTTTTCCGTTCCCAACGGGTTGCCGTTCGGCAAGTACAGGCAGGCCACTCGTACAGGCGGAAGGCCACTATCCGTTGGCGGTTCAACCAACGCGGTGATGAAACGTGCTTGTTCATCGCCATCATCACCCGGCAGTCCACGCGTAACATCACTTAGTGGTGTCTTGGAAAGAATGGCCACACCGTTGAAGCCTTTCTGACCATGGGTTTCTAGACGGTAGCCTAGCGCTTCGAAGCGATCTCGAGGGAACGGCGCATCCTCAGACTTGATCTCTTGTAGACACGCAACGTCTGGCGAGGCTTCTTCCAGCCAAGCAAGCGCCGTTTCCAAGCGCGCTTTCACGCCATTGATGTTCCACGTTGCAATATCCATGGTGCCTGATCGCTCCTAGAGGGAGAAGCTGGTGCCGCAGCCGCATGATGCGGTAGCGTTAGGGTTGGATATTTCAAAGGCCGCGCCCATCAGCGTCACCTTGTAGTCGATAATGCTGTCGGCGAGATACGGCAGAGAGACGGCGTCCACCAAAACCTTCACCGCGTCGTTGCCAAGAACTACATCGTCTTCCAGCTGCTCTTGTGTGAGCTCATATTTGTACTGAAAGCCCGAGCAGCCGCCACCTTCCACACTGACGCGCAGCATGGTACCCGCCGGTTCATCTTGCATAAGGATTGCAACGCGATCGAGAGCGGCTTGTGTCACTGAAACACCGTCCACCTTGATCGGCGGCGCGCTGGGCTCTGTCTGTTCACTCATCTGAATGGTCATGATCATGTCCTATGGTTTTCACCTCTGGCGCGAAGCGGCGTTATCGCTCGTCAACGTACCAGCTTTTGACTAGAGGTAAGCATGAACGTCGCGTAGATCAAACCCAATCGAAACCATTGGACCAAACCTACCTGTGACCAATACGTCCACAGACTCGCTCGCTCCCTATGCAGCCCGCGCTTTGGCGGAGCGCAATCGGTTGATCGATGAGCCGGAAACGCCGCAGCGCGGGCCATTTCGGCGCGACCGTGACCGTATCGTCCACGCCCAGGCTTTCCGGCGCTTAGCGCACAAGACCCAAGTTTTCATCACCGAAGAGGGTGATCACTACCGCACGCGTCTCACCCACACGATTGAAGTGGCGCAAATCGCGCGCTCGCTGGCCCGTAATCTGGCCCTGGATACCGATCTCACCGAAGCCTTGGCGCTGGCGCATGATTTGGGGCACACGCCTTTTGGCCATACCGGTGAAGACGCTTTGGCCGCTGTGATGCAGCCCTTTGGCGGCTTTGAACACAATGCTCAAACGCTGCGGATCGTCACCAAGCTGGAGCAGCGCTATGCCGCGTTTGACGGCCTTAACCTAACACTCGAAACCCTTGGTGGCATCATCAAGCATAACGGGCCAGTGGTAGACGATAATGGCAAGGTTCTGGACCCGAAACTGAGCGGCGTTTTGCCATTTGCTCTGACGGATTTCATGATCGGCAATGATCTTACGGCTGAACTGTTCTACCTTGACCAGCATGGCAGCTTAGAAGCGCAAGTCGCCGCGATCTCTGATGATATTGCCTACAACACCCACGATATAGATGATGGTGTGCGTGCGGGCTTTTTCGCGCTTGATGATCTGCGTCATGTCGCTCTAGTCGATGGTATCTTGAAAGAGGTCGATACCGCCCACCCGCAGCTTGCTGCCGAACGACGTATGGGCGAGTTCACCCGCCGACTGATTACGAAGCTGATCATGGATGTGGAGGCTACGACCGGTGAACGTCTGGCGCATTATGGTGTCGAAACCGCACAAGACGTGAGGCATGCGGGCAAGACCCTGGGCGTGTTCTCAGACCCGGTCGCTGAGGATGTTTGGATGATCAAAGCCTTTCTCTTCAAAACAGTGTACCGCAACACGCATATGATGGAGCTTCGAGGAGAGGCTGACCGTGTGTTGCGCGAGCTGTTCGACCATTTTTTTGCTCACCCGAGCGAGTTGCCCATCGACTGGCGCCTAACACCGCAGCAGACAGCGAACGACGCTTCATTAGCGCGTGCAATATGCGATTTTATTGCTGGCATGACGGACCGCTATGCGCTGAACATGCACGCGCGGCTGTTTGACGATACGCCTGACCTGCGATACGGCGCTGCCATCTGAGCGCTTGCGCGCTCAAAACCTCCCCCTTCACCAAAGCGATTGATGATGCCCAAAACCTACGACCTGTTTGCCGATTTCCGCGCTCGTGTTCTTGATGCGTTTGATCGATCGGGCGTTCTGAACGGCGCAGATCGTGAAGGCCTTCCTCTTGCAGCGGTCACGGTCGAGCCGCCGCGCGATGAAACCCACGGCGATCTCTCCACCAACGCGGCCATGGTGCTGGCGAAACCGCTGAAATCCAACCCACGGGCCATCGCAACCACACTTGCCGACGCGCTGAGCGCCGACGCTGATATCGTTAGCGTTGATGTTGCTGGCCCTGGGTTCATCAACCTTCGCCTTGCGCCGGTCTTTTGGCAGTCCGTCCTGACCAAGATTCTTAGCGAAGGTGAGGACTATGGGCGCAACGTGCTTGGCACGCCCGAGGACTTGCCAAAAACCAATGTGGAATACGTGTCGGCCAATCCGACCGGGCCAATGCATGTTGGCCATTGTCGCGGCGCGGTGGTTGGCGATGCACTGGCAGCCATCGTGGAGGCAGCGGGCTATCCGGTTACGCGGGAATATTACATTAACGACGCGGGCGGCCAGGTGGATATGCTCGCCCGTTCAGCCTTTCTGCGTTACCGCGAGGCTTTAGGGCAGGACATTGGGGCGATACCCGAAGGTCTTTATCCCGGCGACTACCTGATCCCGGTGGGCACGAAGCTTGCTGAAACCTATGGCGAGACGCTGCTCGCAATGGACGAGGCCGAATGGCTGCTCATTGTGCGCGAGGCGTCCATCGCGGCCATGATGGACCTGATCCGAGAGGATCTGGCCAGTCTCAACGTGCACCACAATGTGTTTTTCTCTGAAGCCAGTCTGCAAAACGGCAAGGATGGCGACCGTGTCGCGCAAGCAATCGAAGAGCTGAAATCGCGCGACCTGGTCTATGAAGGTCGTCTTGAAAAGCCAAAAGGCGAAAGCGCTGAAGAGTGGGAAGATCGCGAGCAAACGCTTTTTCGTTCCTCTCAGTTCGGTGACGATACGGATAGGGCCTTACTGAAATCCGATGGCAGCTACACCTATTTTGCCTCAGATATCGCTTATCACTACGACAAGTATCTGCGCGGCTACACCAATCAGATCAACATTTTCGGCGCCGACCATGGTGGCTATGTGAAGCGCATGAAGGCGGCGGTCACGGCCATGAGCGATGGCAAGGCCTCGCTGGACATTCGCCTCTGCCAATTGGTGAAGCTTTTCCGGGCCGGTGAGCCGGTGACCATGTCCAAGCGCTCCGGCAACTTTGTTACACTACGCGAGGTGGTGGACGAGGTTGGGGCGGATGCGACGCGCTTCATGATGCTCTACCGCAAAAATGATGCGCCACTGGATTTCGACTTTCAGAAGGTCACTGAGCAATCCAAGGACAACCCAGTTTTCTACGTGCAGTACGCCCATGCTCGCTGCGCATCGGTGCTGCGGTTGGCAGCATCTGAATTGCCCGAAGAAGATTTTGGTCCACAGGCGTTGAAATCAGCGGACCTTTCGCTGCTGACTGATAGTGGTGAGTTGGGCCTTGTCCGCCTGATGGCATCTTGGCCGCGTACGCTGGCTGCGGCAGCCACGCACAGTGAGCCACATCGGATCGCCTTTTACCTGCACGATCTTGCCAGCGCGCTGCACAGCCATTGGAATCGTGGGAAGGGCGAACCCAACTTACGCTTTGTTAACCATGATAACCCATTGTTAACACGAGCAAGAATGGCGCTGGTGACCGGTCTTGCACAGACGTTGAGGCAAGGATTGACCTTGCTGGGCGTTGGGGCACCGGACGAAATGCGCTAAAATCGCCCAACGAAGTTCAAGGATTGAACATTGCTTGGGTCACGCGTGAGCCACACTTAGGCCACGCTCGCAGGTAATCGGGTGAGGGTGAAACACATGAAGAACCCGAATACATCCCCGCAATCTGCCGAGGGTCAAGGATTGGACCCGCTGGAAGAGTTGGCGCGCATCATGAACGACACGAACAACCCAAACCCGAACAAACGCCCCGAAGGCGCCGCTGCGCCGCAGGACGATCCGCTGGATCTTGGTCTTGGTGACCAGGGCCTTGCTGAGCTTTTTGGCGATCAACGCTTTGACGAAGATCCCGTGCTCGCAACCTCGTTTGAGGCTGAACTTGATAGCGCAGCAAATGAACCGGCCGATGCGCTGTTTAAGGATTTAGACTTCGGCGAGATCGAACTGCCAGGCCTGGATGACTCAACCCCGGCGGTGGCACCAGCTCCACCACCCATGCCTGAAACCGCTATGCCTGAAGCGGCCGCACCTCCGCCAGTTCCGACACAAATGGCTGCGCCTGTTGCAGATGATCCGGTGATGCCCTCGTTGACCGATCATCTCACACCGCGTCCGACTCCAAATCCTGAGCCTGAACAAAACGCCTATGGCGCTGTTCAAGACGATGATCTGCTCGCCGCCATGGATGCGTTGGCCCTTGATGAGCCAGCGCAAGCCTCCATGCCAGCGCCGTCAGCCCCGCCGCTACCCTTTGAGCAACCCGATGTTGCACCGCCTGCTTTTGCAGCAGCCCACGCAGATCCTTCCGATTTTGGTCAATCCAATCGAGCTGATGACTTTGGCTTTGATGCCGAGCCGGACCAACAATCTGAGTTTGGCGCATTTGAAGAACCTGATGCAGGCGAGGGGCGCTCTGGCCCAGGCAAAGTTGTGCTGTTTGCACTTGCCGCTGTCGCCCTTCTTGGTGTGGGCGGTGTGGTCGCCTTTGGGCTTATCTCCGGCAACAATGCCGAGGGCACGGCGCCGCAAGTGATTGCTGCTGCTGAAGGTGACGACAAAGTAGAGCCAGTTGATGCCGAGGACACGCAAGCGCGCCCAGGAGACGCTGTTTTCAGTCGTCTGGACGAGGGTGAAGCGCCTGCCGACGGGGCACCAAGGGTGATTTTGTCTCAACCTGCCAATGATGGGCTTCCACTGCGGTCAGGTGAACGCCTGCCAAGCGCTGATATCGCGCCTGCCGCACCAGGCTCTACCGCGAGCCGTGCTGTGCGCACGGTTACTGTGCGCGCCGATGGGACTGTTGTAGAGTCCACCACACCATCACCTGACGCAACGCAGGACGTGCAGGGCGAGGCAGCCGATGCGCGCCCCGTTGAGGTGGTTTCCGTCAGCCCAACTGGCGTCTCGGTGAACACGCAACCCATCGCAGAGGCTGTTTCTGCCGCCCAAACGGCTGCTCAGAGCGTTGAGGCAACAACTCAAGAAGCGTTGCGGAACGCAGCCCAAGCGACCCTCTCTGAAGCCACACAGGCCGTTGCATCGACAGCGCCACCTGTGCCCGTGGCGCGACCAGCCATAGTTCCGGTGCAAACTCAGCCTGTTCAGGTCGCTCCAGCCCAGACACTCGCCCAGTCGGCGGCGCCCGTTCAATTGGCAACGCCCGCCACAGCGCCTACCCAAGCCGCGACACCGCAACCTGTTGTGCCCCAGCCGACCGCAACGCAGCCTGTGACGACAGCACCTGCTACTACGCAACCCATCACGCCGGCGTCCGTTCCGGCAGGGGACTTTGTTGTGCAGCTTGCGAGCTTGCGGTCAGAAGATGAGGCGCGGGCCACATTTGGGCGCCTGCAGAACCGCTTTGGCTCCATCCTGTCTGGCTTTGGGCCGAACATTCAGCGCGCTGACCTTGGTGACCGCGGTATCTATCATCGTGTGCGCGTCGGACCGATGGATCGCGCAGCTGCCGACAGTCTTTGCCAGCGCTATCAGTCAGCAGGTGGCGACTGTTTCGTTCAGCGCCAATAGATTCAGCGCGTATGGCGGATTAAACAGAGAGATCGCGTGACCATTTCCCCTTTGCCTGGTGAACGCCTGCCAAATGCCGGCTTGCCGAGCTTTGGCACGAGCGCCTTTGTCTGCGGCCTTGAAGGCCTAACCGTCACTGATTTTGAACGAGCGTATTTAAGGGAAACCAAGCCCTGGGGCGTGATCCTTTTTGGGCGCAACATCAGCAATCCTGATCAGGTGCGTAGTCTTACCGAAGATGTGCGCCAAGCGCTTGGTTGGCATGCACCAATCTTGATCGATCAGGAGGGTGGTCGCGTTCAGCGCCTTAAGCCGCCACACTGGGACCGATACGCCGCCGCCAGTCGATTTGGAGCCATAGAACTGGCTGAGCCAGGCGCTGGCGTGGAAGCGGCGCAAATCGCCACCTGGCTGATCGCAGACGATTTGCTGGACGTTGGCATCAACGTGAATTGTGCACCGGTTTTGGACCTACGCGTTTCCGGCGGCACCGACGCTATTGGCAACCGGGCCTTTCATGGTGAGCCGAAAACGGTCAGCCGGTTGGGGGGCGCAACAATGAATGCCTACATCCAAGCAGGCGTCGCCCCCGTCATCAAGCACATACCCGGACATGGCCGAGCGGTGGTTGATAGTCATGTTGGCTTGCCGCGCATCACAACAGACCGCCAAACATTGGAACGAACCGACTTTGTGCCTTTTCAAGCGCTCAGCGATGCGCCGATGGCGATGACAGGGCATCTCGTTTTCGAAGCCATTGATCCTGAAAATCCGGTGACGCTGTCACCAATCATGATCGGCATCATCCGCGATCAGATCGGATTTGATGGTGCCTTGATAACGGACGATCTTTCAATGGGTGCGCTGTCCGGTTCGATGGCTGAGCGCGCAACACGTTCGCTGGCGGCGGGCTGCGATTTGGCGTTGCACTGCAACGGCGTGCGCACCGAAATGGAGGCGATCCGTGAGGCTATCCCGCTGCTGGAAGGTCGTTCGGCAGAGCGCTGTGCAACGGCGCTCGCACGCCTGGGCCGCCAAACCTTGGACCGCGCCACCCTGACCAACCGGCTGGAAACGCTTTTTGCAAGCTTTGGTGCTGATGAGATCGGTCAAGACCCCACAGTCTTTACGCGCCAAACGTAACGAACGGGTGCGAGCCTTTAACTTCGCGACCAAGCCATGCTACTCACCATCATTGTTCCATCGGTGAAGCCGCACCCACAGGTGCGGGTTGCCCGCTGCCTTTTGAGCCAAACGAGCGCTATGCCCGATCTTTTTGACACAAATGCTGCGGCTGTAGAGCCCGATCCACGCGATGCCTTTGTGGTGGATGTTGACGGATTTGAGGGGCCGATTGATTTGCTGCTGGCGATGGCCCGGACGCAAAAGGTCGATCTGGAGCATATCTCTATCGTGGCGCTGGTTGATCAGTATGCCGACTTTATCGAAGAAGCGCGCACCAAGCGCTTGGAACTTGCCGCTGACTATTTGGTGATGGCGGCTTGGCTGGCTTATCTAAAATCACGACTGTTGCTGCCTGATCCACCATCCGATGATGAGCCCGATCCGCAGGAGATGGCTGACGCTTTGGCCTTGCGCTTGCAAAAGCTTGATGCGGTTCGCAATGCCTCCAACGCTCTTTGGTGCCAGCCCATGAAGAACGTGCATCTGTTTCCAACACATCGGGTGAAGCCGATTGGCGTTCAGGCTGATGCGCCTTGGACCGCAGAACTCTTTGATTTGATCGATGCGTATGCTGCCATTCAAACGCGCAAGCTTGAGGGCACAATTACCATGTCACGCCGCGAAGTCTGGTCGCTGGCAGATGCGCGTGCGCTGGTTGAGAAAGCTCTTGGCGACCTGGCCCAATGGACCCCGTTCGATGTGGTTCTAGCAGCGCAAAGCGCGTTGCGTGGAACGGCAAGCACCCGTGAGGGCATGAAGGCGTCCGCGTTTGCTGCAAGTTTGGAGTTGGTGCGCGAAGGACAAGCCGAGCTGCGCCAGGATGGTGCCTTCGCCCCGCTTTTGGTGCGCGCAGCGCGTCAGGACAAGAACGCGCAAGGCGGGGAGGGTGCATGAGCACTGACCCGCAACCCACGCTTGCCCAGGCGCATGAGGCAGATGCTCCCGAAGCGTCGGAAGAGGTCGAAACCATTTCGCCCTCCGTGCCATTTGATGAAGCCTTGCGTATCGTTGAGGCGATGCTGTTTGTCAGCGATGAACCTTTGATGGCCAAAGTGCTGACCCACCATATTGGCGATACGCTAGAGCCAGTGATGGAGCACCTGAAGGAGCGTTACGCGACATCGGGAGTAAACCTGGTTGAGGTGGCCGGTGGCTATGCCCTGCGCACCGCCAGCGACCTTTCCTACCTGTTTGAAGAACAAGCCAGCGAGCCGAAGAAGCTCTCTCGCGCTGCCCTGGAGACTTTGGCCATCATCGCCTACCACCAGCCTGTCACGCGTGCTGAGATCGAAGAGATACGCGGCGTATCGGCCTCCAAAGGCACGCTTGATGTGCTGCTGGAAACCGGCTGGGTGCGTATGCGTGGCCGCCGCCGCACGCCGGGTCGCCCAGTGACTTACGGCACGACGTCAGCGTTTCTTGATCAATTCACGCTCGCCAGCGTTGGCGATCTGCCCGGCCTTGATGAGCTGAAAGGTGCCGGTCTGTTGGAAGCCATTCCGCAGGGAGCTTTGTCGGCCATGCCAACTGGTGATGCTGACCAACTTTCTGCCGACGAAGACCCGCTGGACGATGAGGGTGCCGCAACGGAACGCTCAGCCATGGCGCTTTGGCCGCAAGACGAGTTAGAGCAATCTGTACCAGACACATCAGATGAGGAACGTGGCATCGATGGATAAGGCCGTCTCTGCCAACACGCGTCTGGATTTTGATTGGGGCGAACCGGGCACACAGCCTGCTAGTGTTGCCACCGGTGTGACCATTGAAGGGTTGCGGCACAGTTATGGCGGCGATGATGCGGTGCGCGGCATATCGCTGAGTGTGGAACCGGGCGAAATCGTCTGCCTTCTCGGGCATTCCGGCTGTGGCAAGACAACACTTTTGCGCCTGTTGGCCGGCATTGAACGTCCCTATGCGGGAACCATCCGTATCGATCAGCGCGTCGTTGCGGGGTCAGGCACGTTTGTGGTGCCGGAAAAACGCGAAGTTGGACTGATGTTTCAGGACTTTGCGCTCTTCCCGCATCTTACGGTCCTGGAGAATGTTACTTTCGGTCTGAATACGCTGAAAAAAGAAGATCAACGCCGCGAGGCGATGCGGGCCCTCAATCGTGTGGGCCTGGCGCATACCGCCGATGACCACCCACACATGCTGTCCGGTGGCATGCAGCAACGCGTTGCGCTGGCCCGCGCTATTGTGCCGCGCCCACGCGTGATGCTCATGGACGAGCCGTTTTCTGGCCTTGATCGTCGCACGCGCGATAGGGTGCGCGATGAGACTCTCACAATTCTGCGCGAAATGCGGGCCACAACGATTGTCGTCACCCACGATCCAGATGAGGCGCTGCGCATCGCGGACCGCATCGTGCTGATGCGCAATGGACAGGTTGTGCAGGACGGTCATGCCCGCACATTCTACGAAAAACCGGCGGATCTTTTCGCGGCCCGTTTCTTCCACGAACTCAATGAGTTCGAGGGCACGGCGCAGGGTGGTCAGGTGGCCACGCCGCTGGGTTTAATCCCAGCATCCGGTCATGCCGACGGAACACCGCTTCTGATTGGTGTGCGCCAGTCGGCGGTCATCATCGACCAGGGCAATGGATCAGCAGATGGGCTGCCAGCGCGGGTGCGTGCGGTTCAATTTTTGGGTGAAGCGGACCTCTTGCACCTTGCTGTGCCAGGTTATGAGCGACCGGTGTTTGCGCGAACCACGCAGACAGACCAGTTTAAACAAGGGCAGTCGGTGAGCATCGCGATTCACCGCAATGCAGCTTTGATCTTTCAAAAACCGGACGCACAACCTACATAAGTCAAATGCTGATCCGGTTGGTTGCGCCTTTGCCTTGACGTGGGCCTAGGTTGCAGGCCAAGTCCGGGGATATCGTTATCGACGGCTGCTCGGGCAGTCTTTATGCACCAATTGCCATGTTGCGAGGGTGCAGAGCACAAATAGCGCGCCGAAAAGGCGCTAAGGGAGTTGCGTTATGGTTCCAGGTTGGATGCAAATTCTTCTGGTGGTTTTGTTGATCGTTCTGCTTTTTGGACGCGGCAAAATCTCTGAGTTCATGGGTGATCTTGCCAAGGGCATCAACAGCTTCAAAACCGGCCTTGCTGGTGAAGACAAAGATGAAGACGGTCGCACCATTGAGCACACGGCTGAAGAAACTGTCAGCACGGCCAGCACGACCGCCAGCACCACGCCGGCAGACGAAAGCAAACAAAGCTAATCTGCTTTGCTTGGTGCCAGGGCGCTAGATCGGGTGTGCAGCATAGGGTTGCATAGGCCGACAACGCACCTGCGTGTGGAGGCGTTATGTTCGACATAGGAGGCGTTGAGCTGCTTGTGATCGCCGCTGTGGCGATCCTTGTGGTTGGTCCGCGCGAGCTGCCAGCGATGCTGCGCGGCATCGGCAAAGTTGTGCGCCAGGCACGCGAAATGACGGGCAGCGTCCAGCGCCAGTTCAATGATGCCCTCAAAGAGGCCGAACTGGATGATGTGAAGAAGACCATCGACGATGTTCGCTCGCTGAACCCAGCCACAAAAATTCGCCAGACCATTGCCAAAGAGATGAAGCCACTGACCGATGTTGGTGACAGCTTGAAGACGTCTGGTCCGGCCAACAGCATTGGCAAGCCTGAACCTAAGCCTAGCGCTGCCGCTCCTGATGAAACCGCGAAGCTTGGTGGGAACACTGCTGGCGATGGTTCAACACTTACACCCGCAAAACCGCGCGTGAAGGCTGCGGCTGCCGAAGCTGCGCCTGTTGCTGATACGCCCGCCCCAGCTGCCGCTGCGCCACCGTCTACCAAAGCGGCGACCAAAACAGCGGCCCAAAAACCTGCCAAGGTGGCTGCGAAAAGGTCGCCGAAGGTAGCAACAACGGGCACGACGAAGGCGGCGAGCAAGGCGGGCGCTAAAGGGGCCACCAAGCAGTCCGCCAAAAAAACCGGAACTGATAATGGCGGATAAGCCGGACCCTGGTGAAGAAGCGCCGCGCGCGAAACCCAAAACGCCCTCCGATACGAATGAAGCCGATACCCCATCGGACGATGAGCCTGTGTCTCTAGCGCCTGAGCCCAAATCTGACGCATCGCCAAAAAAGGCGAGCAGCGCCGACGATAACGCAGAGCAACCCAAGGCCTCGGCTAAGGAGTTGCCAGCTGAAGACGATCCGCTAGAGGACGATGCTGAGCCTGACGATGAGGTGGAGCAGTCCCGCGCGCCGCTCATTACCCATCTTATCGAGCTGCGCCAGCGCTTGTTTTATGCCCTCATTGCCTTCGGCATTGCTTTTATTGGCTGCTACTTCGTTGCGGACCAGATTTTCAACATTCTGCTTGGCCCGTTTGAACAGGCGAAAGGCGAGACGTCCGAACTGGAGCTGATCTTTACCGCGCCGCAGGAGTTCTTTTTCACCCAGCTGCGCATCGCCCTGTTCGGCGCGCTCTTCATCGCTTTCCCGGTGATTGCCACGCAAATTTATATGTTCATGGCGCCTGGCCTCTACAAAAATGAGAAGGCAGCGTTCCGGCCCTATTTGGTGGCCACACCCATTCTTTTCGCGATGGGCGCAGCGCTGGTTTACTTCGTGGTTATGCCGCTGGCGCTCAATTTCTTCCTGTCCTTTGAACAACAGGGCGGAGACGGCGAGGCCAGCATTCAGCTGATGGCGCGCACGAGCGAGTATCTCAGCCTCATCATGACGCTGATCTTTGCCTTTGGTTTGGTGTTCCAACTGCCTATCGTGCTGACCTTGCTTGGACGCATGGGCGTGGTGTCATCCGCGGGCCTCGCCGCCAAACGTAAATACGCCATCGTTGCCACGTTCCTGGCGGCTGCATTCCTCACACCGCCCGACCCGATCAGTCAGATCGGCCTTGCGGTGCCCACGCTGCTTCTTTACGAGGCTTCCATCTGGATGGTTCGACTCGTGGAAAAGCGGCAAGCCGCTGAGCGGGACGAAGACGACACCGACACAAAGGCAGAAGCTTCGGCATAGACCATATGTGGTTTGGGCCTCTCGCTTTGCCCAACACCAAGTACCGCTATGCTCGATATTCGCCTGATCCGTGACAACCCCGCCGCTTTGGACGACGCGCTGAAAAAGCGAGGCGCTGAGTCGGCCTCTGCTGATATCTTGAAGCTAGACGATGCGCGCCGCGAACACCTGACAAAACTTCAAGATGCGCAAAGCGCGCGCAACACAGCCTCCAAAGCTATCGGCAAAGCCAAGGCGAGTGGTGATGAAGCTGAAGCTGCTCGCCTGATTGAAGAAGTCGCCAAGCACAAAGCCTTCATCCAGGACGGCGAAGAGGAAGAGCGTCGCCTGACGGATGCTTTGGAAACCGCACTAGCCAGCCTGCCCAACATTCCACTGGATGACGTCCCGGTTGGGTCTGACGAAGACGCCAATGTTGAGGTGCGCCAGGCTGGCACGAAGACGATCCCTAGTTTCGAAGCCAAAGAGCATTTCGAACTTGGTGAGGCGATGGGCCTTATGGATTTCGAAACAGCAGCCAAGCTGTCTGGCTCACGCTTTTGCGTGATGAAGGGCGCATTGGCCAAGCTGGAACGTGCTCTCGGCCAGTTCATGCTGAACACGCAGGCTGGCAAAAACGGATATCTGGAAATCGCGCCGCCTCTGCTGGTGCGCGATGAGGTGATGTTCGGCACCGGGCAACTGCCAAAATTTGCTGATGACTTGTTTCGAACCGCCAAGGATGAAGGCGATGGTGAGCAATCCGGCGCCGATCAGACGAGTCTTTGGATGATCCCAACCGCCGAGGTGCCGCTCACCAACCTTGCGCGCGAAAGCATCCTTGATGCAGAGACGCTGCCGCACCGACTAACAGCGCTGACGCCCTGCTTTCGAGCAGAGGCAGGGTCAGCGGGTCGCGATACCAAGGGTTATTTGCGCCAGCATCAGTTTAACAAGGTCGAAATGGTGTCGATCACCCATCCCGATGAAAGCGATGCTGAGCTTGAGCGCATGACCGCCTGTGCCGAAGGCGTGCTGACCGATCTGGGCCTGCACATTCGCACCGTTGTTCTGTGCACCGGCGACATGGGCTTTGGTGCGCGCAAAACCTACGATATCGAGGTTTGGTTGCCCGGGCAGGGCAAATACCGTGAGATTTCCAGTTGTTCGACCTGCGGCGATTTCCAAGCCCGGCGCATGAACGCGCGATACCGCGACGACAATGGCAAACCGCAATTCGTCCACACGCTCAATGGGTCTGGCGTTGCGCTCGGTCGCGCACTGATCGCGGTGATGGAAACCTATCAAACGGAAGATGGCGGCGTTCGCATCCCCGGGGTTCTGGAGCCCTATATGGGTGGTACGACACTCATCACCGCCGATGGGCAAGAGGTCACTTGATGCGCATTCTCGTCACCAATGATGATGGTATCCATGCCAAGGGCCTTGGCCACCTTGTTCGGGTTGCTGAGCAAGTCGGCAGTGAAGTTTGGACCGTTGCGCCCGAAACCGATCAATCCGGCGTTGCGCACTCGATGTCGCTCAACGATCCGTTGCGTCTGCGCAAAGTGGGCGAACGGGCCTTCGCAGTGCGCGGCACACCGACTGATTGTGTGCTGATGGCTGTGCGTCACGTGATGCCAGAACCACCCGACTTGGTTCTGTCTGGTTTCAACAAAGGTCAGAACCTCGCCGAGGACATCACCTATTCAGGAACTGTTGCCGCTGCCATCGAGGGCACCATCCTCGGCGTGCGCAGCATCGCCCTGTCACAAGCTTACTCCTTCGCGCCTGATACCGAGCCGCCCTATGAGACTGGCGAAGCGCTCGCGCCCGATATTCTGCGTAAGCTTCTTGATCTTGATCTGCCGCGTGAAACGCTGCTCAACATCAACTTCCCAAATCGTGCGCCGGGTGCGGTTGAAGGTGTGCGGGTGACGGGGCAGGGACGCCGCAACATTGATTTCTTGGCCATCGACAAGCGCATGGATGGTCGCGGCAATGCCTATTACTGGCTTGCCTACAATGGACAGAACCCAAAACCTGATACCGGCACCGACTTGGAAAGCGTGCGCGCGGGCTATGTCTCAGTGACGCCACTGTCAGTGGATATGACCGACCATGCTAGCCGCGATGCGGTGGCACGCGCACTGGAATTGGGAACGGATGGGCTGGATGCGCCCGACAACCAATAGCCTCTGGACGTTCCCATGAGCGGCGATGATGCGCTGCGCCGCGCGAGCCTCGTGCTGGCGCTGCGCTCCATGGGAATCACCGATCACCGGTTGGTCAGTGCCTTTGAAGCGACGCGCCGAGAAGTATTTGCACCCGAACCCTATGCGGGCGATGCGTATGCAGATCGATTGATTCCGATTGCGTGCGGGCAAATCATGGAAGCGCCCAGCGTGTTGGCGCGATTGCTCCAATCCGTGCCGGTTGAAGCGCACATGTCTGTGCTGGAGGTTGGCGCTGGGTCTGGCTACTTTTCTGCATTGCTCGCCAAGCTCTCGCGACGTGTTGTTGCCCTTGAGCGCTTTCGCAGTCTGGTCGAGCGCGCGCGTACAGCCCTTGATAGCCAAAGCATCTCAAACGTTGATTTGGTTTTGACCGACGGTCACGGTGGATGGCCTGCCGCCGGGCCTTACCAAGCGATTTTTGTCACCGGCTCCGTTGAAACACCAAGCCCAGCTTGGCTGGAGCAATTGGCACCAGGGGGCAAACTGATAGCGCCCATTGGGCCAAAGACCAGCGCGCAAACCTGGGTTTGCTTTACCAAGGACGCGCAAGGCGCTATCGAACAAGATGTCGTTGGAACAGCTTTTGCGGTCCCACTGGAACCCGGTTTGGCTCGCGCACTCTGAGTGCATTTGCTGCCTCCAAACCGTCTTTTGCTTCACAAATCCTTGCTTTATCGGCGGCCTTAAGCCTTCGGCAACATTAATGGTGTTTTGATGCGCACTGTAAGTTTGTGTGTTGTGAGTAAGTGTAATGCGTACAATGTCACGC
The DNA here is from genome assembly GCA_039814945.1 of Pseudomonadota bacterium. GTDB lineage: Bacteria > Pseudomonadota > Alphaproteobacteria > Rhizobiales > MH13 > MH13. Next base: position 207,049 of record JBCCAF010000004.1, on the reverse strand, counting down.
GGTCCGTTGCGTCGCAGGGCTTTTCGGCTTGGCTTGTTATCCGTAACGGCAGTTTTCGTTTCTGCCTGCTCGTCTGACTCCGACCGACTCAGTTTCTTCGGCGTAGACCAGGCGCAGCCAACCACAGTTGCCGTCAGCCAGCCTGGACTTCAGGCGACATACGCGCAGCCGCAGGTCACCTACCAGCAGCCAACCTATCAAGCTGCTCCGCAGATCACCGCGCCTCAGGTCACGGCGTCCGGTGCACAACCGTTGACGCAGCCTGCGCCTTACACTGCACCCACCTACACTGCGCCTGGCTACCCGCAAACAACGGCCAGCATCAGCCGCCCGACGGTTCAAGCACAGCCGGTTTACCAGACCATGCCGCAGCCGGTTGTTCAGCAGCCCACATACGCGGCCGTTCAGCGTGCACCGGTCAGCGCACCGACCGCCCACCTTGCACAAACGCCCGGTGGATTGGTTGGCGCACAGGTTCCACGCACCACACAGGTTGCCACCGTTCAGGCGCCACGCGTTGTGTATCAACAGCCGCAGGTGACATACCAGCAACCGCAAGTGAGCTATCAGCAGCCGGCATTCCAGACTGCGCCGCAGGCGCAACCGGCACCGATCACAACCGCATCCATTGGTGCGCCTCAGGTGATCATACCGCAGCGTGTGTCGCCTGATCCCATCACAACCGCGTCTATTCCCCCGGTTCAGTCGGCGCCCGCAAGCCTGCCGACACCGCAGATGATGCCGGCACAACTGCCGAGCCAAACCAGCAGGGAAGCTGGATGGTCAGCCGTCGGTGGAACCCGTGTTCAGGTGCAGCAGGGCGAGACGATGTTCTCTATGTCACGTCGCTATGGCATCCCCGTCGAAGTGCTTCAGCGGGTGAACAACATTTCTAACCCGTCGTCTGTGCGCGTGGGCCAGCAGATCATTATCCCGGTTTATTCCACAACATCGGCAGGTACGAGCGTTGCCAGCGCCGGCGTCGACACCACGTTCACTGGGTCCACACCTGCGACATCAGCAACACGCCGTGTGCCATCGCCGACACCGCGTCCCGCGACCTTGCGCTCGGTTGCCACGGCGCAGCCAAGCTTGCCAATGCGGCCTCAGACTACAACGCAGACCGCTCAGGTCATGCCAACCGCTGGTACGCACGTCGTGGCGTCAGGTGAAACGCTCTATTCGATTGCGCGCCGCTACAACATGTCGGCGCAGCAATTGATTGCGGCAAACTCTATCTCCAATCCAAACGCGATCCGCATCGGTCAGCGTCTGGTGGTGTCTTCGTCCGGCCAGGCCTTGCCGCCGGTCGCTCAGTTGCCAGCGTCTACGCAGACGCCAGCTCAGGTGGTTGCCTCGCGTAGCTACACGCCTCCGCGTCCCGCTGAAACGCAGACTGCGGTGCAGCAAACCGCTGCTATTCAGCAAGTTGCTGCGCGCAGCGATGATATTGCTGAGCAAACACCATTGCAGTTCCGCTGGCCGATCCGTGGCCGCGTACTTGCCGGCTTTGGCGTCCAAGATAACGGCGTGCGCAACGATGGCGTGAACATCGCTGTGCCTGAAGGCGCATCGATTCGCGCTGCCGAAGAGGGCGAAGTCGTTTATGCAGGCAACGAGCTTCGTGGCTTTGGCAATCTTGTGCTGGTTCAGCACCGAGGCGGCTATGTCACAGCCTATGCGCACAACAGCCGCTTGGATGTCCAGCGCGGTGACCGTGTGAGCCGTGGCGATGTTATTGCGCGCGCTGGTTCCACCGGTGATGTGGACACGCCGCAGCTTCACTTTGAGATCCGCCGCGGCACAACGCCTGTCGATCCGGGCCCGTATCTGCCGTCTAGCTAAGCGAAAGCCCGGCTTTTCCTGCTGCATCTTGAATGAACTGCCACGCCACGCGACCCGACCTGGCGCCGCGTGTCGTTGCCCACTCCAGGGCATCGCGATGAAGCTCACCGGCTTCACCTGGCAAGCAAAAATGCTGATGATAGGCATCGACCATCGCCAGATATTCATCTTGCGAACATTTGTGGAAGCCAAGCCAAAGACCAAACCGGTCTGACAGCGACACTTTCTCTTCAATGGCATCGCCTGGATTGATCGCCGAGCCACTTTCATTGTCGATCATATCGCGCGGCAGCAGGTGGCGCCGGTTGGACGTCGCATAGAACAGCACATTGTTTGGGCGGCCCTCCAAGCCACCTTCTAGCGCCGCTTTCAAAGATTTGTAGGTTGTCTCACCGGCATCGAACGACAGATCATCGCAAAAAACGATGACTCGATAAGGCTCGGTGCGTAGACGCGCCAACAACACGGGCAGCGAGGCGATGTCTTCGCGATGCACTTCAATCAGCTTCAACCGTTCTTCGCCGGATCGGTTTTCATTGATGTGCGCATGAACCGCTTTCACCAAGGATGATTTGCCTTGCCCGCGCGCGCCCCAAAGCAGGGCGTTGTTGGCAGCAGCGCCTTTGGAAAAACGTTGTGTGTTTTCCAGCAGTGTGTCGCGCGAGCGGTTGATGCCCTTAAGAAGATCAAGCGGCAGAGCGGCAACGCTTGCCAGCGGCATCAGGCTTTTGTCATCAGATTGCCAAACAAAAGCATCGGCACTGTCCAACGACAAACTGGCTGGAGCAGCCGGAGCCAGCCGTTCCAAAGCGTCGGCAATGCGGCGCAAAACAACCGCTTCATCGTCCAAATTGTTCATCAAAGGTCCGCTCATGCCTCCCTTATTGGTAAAACCCGCCACAACCGCGTGCGATCACTCTTGTGGTTGCGCCGTGAAACGCTTAATCGGAAAACGCGTTTAGACCGCACGCTGCTTGCCTGCCAAGGCAGGGAGCAGGGTTTTCGGTACGCTGACCAGGTAATGGGTGCGCCACTTTGGCACTTGGCCTGGTAAGTTCCAGGCCTGGTCACCATCATTGAAAAGGCGTCAAGCCAGGCCGCCGCCTCAGCACGGCGCGCCACCCAAGGAGAGTTTTTATGTTCGTAACCCCCGCCTACGCTCAGGCTGCAGGCGCTGCCGGTGGTGGCAGCCTCGTTATGTCGATCCTGCCGTTCATCCTCATTTTCGTCATCATGTGGTTCTTGATCATTCGCCCACAGCGCCAGCAAATGAAGCGCCATAAGGAAATGATCGCCAATGTTCGCCGCAATGACACGATTGTGACATCAGGCGGCATCATCGGCAAAGTCACCAAAGTGCTTGATGACGACGCCAACGAGATCGAGGTGCAGGTTTCAGACGGCGTCAAAATCCGTGTGGTTCGCTCTATGATCCAGGATGTACGCGCCAAAGCCGAACCCGTGGCGGCCAACGACTGATACTTTTAGCAAGCGCCAGCCCAGTTCTGGCGCTTGTTTTGCGCAAATCCACTCCCAGTCACCTTTGATAGGTCCCAATGCTCTATTTTGCTCCTTGGAAAACCGCTCTGATTGTCGCTTTTGCGATACTCTCAGTGGCCTTTGCGCTGCCCAATGCGTTCGATGAGGAGACGGTTGAGAGCTGGCCAGATTTTCTGCCGCAACAACAGATTGTTCTTGGTCTTGATTTGCAAGGCGGCGCCCACATGCTGTTGCAGGTGGAACGTGAAAGCCTGGTTGGCGATAGGCTGGAAGTGCTGCGCGATGATGTACGAACTTCGCTGCGCGATGAGCGCATCGGCTACACGGGCCTTAGCGTTCAGAGTGAAGCGGTGCAGTTGCGCATCCGCGATTTGGATCGTTTGAACGATGCCGAAACCGTGCTGAATGGCTTGGCTGCACCGGCCGATCCATTGTCCTTTGGCGCTCAGGCCCGCGATGTTGAAGTGGATGTTTCCGATGATGGCCTTGCGCGTCTGACATTAACGCAGGAAGGCATTGATGCCCGTCTTGCCCAGGCCGTGCAGCAGTCCATCGAAGTTATCCGTCGCCGTATTGACCAACTGGGCACCACCGAGCCGACCATTCAGCGCGAAGGCCAAGACCGTGTGCTTGTCCAAGTTCCAGGTCTTGATGATCCACAGCGTCTAAAAGATCTTCTGCAACAAACCGCCGCGCTCTCCTTCCATCTGCTGTGCGAGGATATGAGCGTCGACGAAGCGCTGCGCACCCGCCCACCTGCAGGCTGCTATCTTGCCAATTCAGTGGACGAGCCGGTGCAGCCCTATCTGCTGCAAACTCGTGCGTTAATCACTGGCGACCAGCTTGCTGATGCGCAACCGGGTTTCAGCCAGGACACGCAGGAAGCCATCGTTTCCTTCCGCTTCAATACATCCGGTGCATCAACCTTTGGTCAGGCTACCACTGAGAACGTCGGTCAGCCCTTCGCGATCGTCCTTGATGATGAAGTGATTTCAGCGCCCGTCATCCGCGAACCCATTTTGGGTGGTTCGGGGCAGATTTCCGGTAACTTCACGGCAGAACTCGCCAACGATTTGGCAATTCTTTTGCGCGCCGGTGCTTTGCCTGCTGACCTCACCATCGTGGAAGAGCGTACGGTTGGGCCAGGACTTGGCGCTGACTCCATCGCTGCTGGCGAGATCGCCGGTCTGATTGGCGCCGTTGGCGTTCTGATCTTTATGGGCTTGTCTTACGGGCTGTTCGGCATGTTTGCGAACATCGCGCTGTTTGTGAATATCTCGCTCATTCTAGCCGCGCTATCGGTGCTTGGCGCAACGCTCACTTTGCCCGGCATTGCCGGTATTGTGCTGACCGTTGGTATGGCGGTCGATTCCAACGTGCTGATCTTTGAGCGTATTCGTGAAGAGGTGAGGCGCGGACGCAAGACCATTGCCGCTGTCGATGTTGGCTTCCGCGAGGCGTTACGCACCATTTTGGATGCGAACATCACCACGCTGATCGCTGCTGTTATTCTCTTCCAGCTTGGCTCCGGTCCGGTGCGCGGCTTCGCCGTGACACTCGCCATCGGCATCGTGACCACCGTGTTCACCGCTTACACGCTGACCCGTCTGCTCGTCGCGCTTTGGGTGAAAACCCGTCGCCCGACCGCGCTTCCCATTTAAAGGCCGCCTCGTATGTCGTTTGCCCTGATCAAATTCCTGCCTCAGGAACCCAAACTGCGATTCATGGCGTATCGCAATTGGGCATTTCCCTTTTCGGTGGTCATGATGGTTGTTTCTCTTGGGCTCTTTGGCGCCCTGGGGTTGAATCTCGGCATCGATTTTCGCGGCGGTACGGTGATCGAAATCCGCACGCTTGATGGTCCTGCTGATGTCTCCGGCATTCGAACACAGCTCAATCAACTTCAGTTTGGTGACGTTGAGGTGCAGTCCTTTGGCAATGAAACCGATGTGTTGATCCGTATTGAGCAACAGCCAGGCGGTGACCGTGCTCAGCAGGCTGTTGTGGAACGCGTGCGTGCTGAACTGGGGGATCAGGCCATTGAGTACAGGCGCTTTGAAGTGGTTGGACCGCGTGTATCCGGGGAGCTGGCCGTCGCTGGCGTGATCGCCGTGGTCGCCGCGCTTGGTGCGATCCTTGTTTACATCTGGGTGCGGTTTGAGTGGCAGTTTGCCGTCGGGGCGATCATCGCCACCGTGCACGATGTGATTCTGACGCTTGGGCTTTTCGCGGTTACGGGGTTGGAGTTTAACCTATCCTCCATTGCCGCAATCTTGACCATCGTGGGCTATTCGCTGAATGATACGGTGGTCGTCTACGACCGCGTGCGCGAGAATTTACGACGATACAAACGCATGTTGATCGATGATCTTTTGGATCTGTCGGTGAACTCAATGCTGTCCCGCACGATTATGACGTCGGTCACGACCTTGATCGCGCTTGGATCCTTGTTCCTGTTTGGTGGCGAAATCATCCGCTCCTTCACAGCCGCTATGATCTGGGGCGTTCTGGTTGGTACGTACTCGTCTATCTTTGTGGCCGGTCCGGTACTCGTGTTCTTGAAACTGCGCCCAGCTAAGGCGCCCGGCGCTGACGATGACGCATCATCGGGTGGAGACGATACCGGCGGCGAGACGGCATCGGCGTAGGCGCTAATGGTCTCAGCCGACAAGTTTCTCCCCGCTCAAGCACCCATTGATGCCGTTCTGGACAATGGATTTCGTTTCGGTGAGATGTCGCACCAGGGGGGCTTGATCGGCCTTCCTGGACGTACGCAAGCCTGGACCCCACGCAGCACGGCTTTTGAAATAACAGCCGAGGACCTCGCGCCTGTCTTGGAGATAGCAGATGTGATCGACATCCTGCTTATTGGCACCGGTTCGGACTTAGCCGTATTATCCCAGTCAACGCTGGATGCGTTGCGCGAGGCTGATTTAGCTGTAGAGATCAGCGCCACCCGCGCGGCAGTGCGCACCTACAACGTGCTGCTTTCTGAAGATCGACGGGTTGCAGCGGCGCTCATGGCCCTCACATAAGGGGTAACTTCACCTCAAGGGCCGGCCGTGACCTCTGATCCAACCGTTTTTGCCACAGACCATCTGCGTACCCATGATTTTGAGTGGTACGCAGCGCTTCAATTTGCTCCTGCTGGCAAGCGCCCAGCCTTGATGGCACTTTTCGCGTACTTGGCCGAAGTCGCGCGGATACGGTCGCTTGTTTCTGATCCGATGCCCGGTGAAATTCGCTTGCAATGGTGGCGTGATACGCTTTCTGGCACGGCCCATGGCGCTGTAGAGGCCAATCCTTTGGCTGCCAGCTTGTTACAAGCGATGGAAACCCATGCGATGCCTGCCGCGCCACTGCTTGCTGTGCTCGATGCGCGCACGTTCGATCTTTACGATGATGCCATGCCATCAACGGCAGATTTTGAAGGCTACAGCGGCGAGGCTTGGTCCGGGCCCATGTCGCTTTCAGCATCAGTTCTTGCTGGCGAAAGCCCGGCGCGCTTTGCCGATGTGGCTGGCCATGGCGGTGTGGCGCTTGGTGCCGCGCGAACACTGCTCACCTTTTCGCAGTGGGCGGGTAGGGATCAGTGCTTTCTGCCCGCTGACTTGATGCAGGCGCATAAGCTGGAGCGGGACATGTTTGTCCAGCGCCGCGTGACTCCAGCGCTGACGGAGACGCTGCGCGCTTTTGCCAGCTACGGTTTGGATCATTTGGACAAGGCGCGAACCGCAGCTTCCGACAACTCAGATGGTGCAAAAGTGGTTTGGTTGCCGTTGGCGCTAACACGCCAAACCTTGCAGGACGCCACGTCTTGGTCGCTCAATCCGTTCGTGCGACCACTTACACGGCCGAGGTGGCAGAAGCTTTTCAGGTTATGGCGCGCCTCAAAGCGTCACCCAGTTTTTTAACTACTCGGCAGCCTGCGGCAGAAGAGTATCCAGCGATTGCACCCAGCCATCGCAATGCTCCAGCGCACGCTGCGCCAACGCCTGTTTGCGCGCCAATCCTTTCGCCTTGCCTTTGACCTTATTGCCATCAGCATCAACCAGCGGCCCTTCATGGGGGGGAAACAGACCAAAATTGATGTTCATCGGCTGGAAGGAGCGCGGCTTGTTGCTTTTCTGGTCTGCACCCTCTGTCACGTGACCACCGGTGATGTGATTGACCAATGCACCAAGCGCCGTTGTTTGCGGCAACGAAGGCAATAAGAGGCCCAGTCGCTCAGCCGCCGCCAGGCGTCCGGTGTAGAGCCCTATACTGGCTGATTCCACATAGCCCTCACAGCCGGTGATCTGGCCAGCAAAACGCAGACGCGGCTGCGCCTTCAAGCGCATCTGCCCGTCTAGCAGCACCGGCGAGTTGAGGTAGGTGTTGCGATGCATGCCACCAAGGCGCGCAAACTTCGCCTCTTCAAGACCTGGGATCATGCGCAGAATGTCCGACTGCGATCCATATTTGATCTTGGTTTGGAACCCGACCAGATTGAAAAGCGTGCCCAGCGCATTGTCTTGGCGTAGCTGAACCACGGCATAGGGCTTGGTGTTCGGGTCGTGCGGGTTGGTAAGGCCAACCGGCTTCATCGGTCCGAACCGCAGGGTTTCGCGACCACGCGTTGCCATCACTTCAATCGGCAGGCAGCCATTGAAATAGGGCGTGTCTTTCTCCCAATCCTTGAAATCGTGGGCATCGGCCTCAACCAACGCATCAATGAAACGGTTGTAGAGCGCCTCGTCCATGGCGCAGTTGATGTAGTCCTTGCCCGTGCCGCCTGGTCCGACCTTATCGTAGCGCGACTGAAACCAGGCTTTTTCCATATTGATGGATTCGCTGTGCACGATGGGTGCAATGGCATCGAAGAAGGCCAGCGAGTCTTCGCCGGTGAGTGTCAAAATCGCTTCAGCCAGGGACGGCGCGGTGAGCGGTCCGGTGGCAACAATCACGCTGTCCCAATCTTCTGGCGGCAGACCAGATATCTCGCCACGCTCCACGCTGATCAGCGGGTGATCGGCAAGCGCCTGAGAAACACCGTCGGAAAAGCCATTTCGGTCCACGGCCAGCGCACCACCCGCAGGCACTTGGTTGGCATCGCCTTGGCTCATGATGAGCGAGCCAAGCTTGCGCATTTCAGCGTGCAGCACACCAACGGCATTCGACGTGGCATCATCGGAGCGGAACGAGTTGGAGCAGACAAGCTCGGCTAGCCCGTCGGTCTTGTGGGCGTCTGTTCCAGGGTGACCAGAGCTGCCGCGCATCTCATGCAGCACCGCTGGCACGCCCATTTGCGCCACCTGCCAGGCAGCTTCTGATCCGGCAAGCCCGCCGCCAACAACATGGATAGGTTTCATGGCCATCGCCGCTCTTTCGTTCTTAGAAGCGCTGTTTGTAGTGGCCTACCTGCAACGCGGCAAGCCAATCACGCGAGGGTGAAGAGCGCGCATCTTGCCGCGCCCGGCCTTCATTGCTAGCCAAACAAAGTCTTTTCACAGGAAATCATTGTGTCCGCTCGCCGCTCTACCCTTCTTGCTACTCTTGTAGCGCTCGCGCTTACTGGCTGCGTCTCATCGGGCACGAGCCCACTGGGTTGGTACGCAACCCAGGATGCACGTACACCGAACGGTCTAAGCCTTGGCATCTGCCATGCTTTTGGTTGTCAGCGGCAAACCACAGTTCAGCTTGCTGAAAGTGATGTGGCGGTGCTTGCCGGTATCATGGAAGCCGGGCGCGAAAGCCCGCAAGCCGAGCGCGCTGCGGTTCGTGAAGCCGTCATGTGGATGGAAGAGCGCGTGGGGCCTGTTGTTGGATCGCACAATGACATTGGCGGCCTTGATATGCAGAACGCCGGCACGCCTGGGCAGATGGATTGTTTGGACGAAACGACCAACACGACCACGACGCTGATCTTGCTTGCTGAGAATGGTCTACTCGCCCACCACACGCCAGGCTACCCGGTTGCGCGCGGGTTTTTCCTGGATGGCCGCTATCCGCATGCTACAGCGGTCATGACTGAAACAGCATCCGGTGAGGATTGGGCTGTTGATCCTTGGCCCTATGCCAACGCTGAAGATGTGGACGTGATGCCAGTCTCTGACTGGTACAACACCTGGCCCTACGCAAGCTAAACTAGGGTCCAGACCCTAGCTGCTGAGCAATGTCGTGAGGTTAGAAGCCTCATCGCCAAGCGTATAAGGCGGATTGATCACAAACATGCCGCTGCCGTGCAGCCGGTGGCCGTCACCAGCGGCAGCGAACTGCACCTCATGGCGCAGCGTATCGGCAAATCCGATCTCTTCAATCTCGCCCATCATTACCTCATGCTCGCCACTTGGCAGCATCGGATACCAGAGCATGATCACCCCAACGGGCCAAAGGCCGCGAAGACCTTCCAAAAAACTGGGAAGGCCGGTGAAATCATGATTAAGCTCATAGCTTGGGTCGATCATCATCACCCCACGTCGCGGGGTCGGCGGGCAGCAACGGGCGGCCCAAGGAAAACCATCTTCCTTGTAGATGTGCACGCCTGATCGCGGCATCACCTCGCTCAAAGCCTCGTGCTCCTGTGGGTGCAATTCGGCCAGTTGCAGCCGGTCGCCAGAGCGCTCGATGTTGGAGGTCAGCATCCGTTCGGCAATCATTGGTGAGCCGGGATAGGCGCTCTCACCATGCTCAGCACGAACGGCTTCAACCACGTGTCGATAGGGGTGATCGGTGGGAAACCGCTCAAGCAGCTCGGCAACGCCTGATGCTGCCTCACTTGTTTTGCGGGCTTCCCTGGAACTCAGGTCGTAAAGTCCGCGCCCAGCATGAGTTTCCATGTAGCTCAGTGGCTTGGGCTTGCGCGTCATATAGGCGAGCACCAGTGCCAGCAGTGCGTGCTTGTGCACGTCAGCGCGGTTTCCGGCATGATAGGCATGTTGGTAGGAGAGCACTGCTTTACGGCCTACTCTGCTGCCACTGACTTCGCACCACCACGCGCCAAAACTTCTGCTAGGTACTGACCAGTGTAAGAACGCGGCTCTTTGACCACCTGTTCGGGCGTGCCGGAAGCAACAAGCTCGCCACCGCCGTCGCCACCTTCCGGGCCAAGATCGATGATCCAGTCAGCGGTCTTGATGACCTCCAGATTGTGTTCGATCACGATCACGCTGTTGCCCTGATCCACCAGCTCGTGCAGCACTTCAAGCAGCTTGGCCACGTCATGGAAGTGCAGACCGGTGGTCGGTTCATCCAAGATATAGAGCGTGCGACCGGTGGAGCGTTTGGAAAGCTCCTTGGCAAGCTTCACGCGCTGCGCTTCGCCGCCCGACAGCGTCGTGGCCTGTTGGCCTACCTTGATGTAGCCGAGGCCAACGCGGTTTAGCGTGACCAGCTTGTCGCGCACGGCTGGCACCGCTGAGAAAAACTCTGCACCTTCTTCCACCGTCATATCCAGCACATCAGCAATCGATTTGCCTTTGAACTGAATGTCCAGTGTCTCGCGATTGTATCGTTTGCCGTGACACACATCGCAGGTGACGTAGACATCGGGCAAAAAGTGCATCTCGATCTTGATCACACCATCGCCTTGGCAGGCCTCGCAACGACCGCCTTTGACGTTGAACGAAAAGCGTCCTGGCTGATAGCCACGTGCTTTTGATTCCGGCAGCCCAGCGAACCAATCGCGGATCGGTGTGAAGGCGCCGGTATAGGTTGCCGGGTTAGAGCGTGGCGTGCGCCCAATCGGTGATTGATCAATGTCGATCACCTTATCAAGAAACTCCAACCCACTGACGCTATCGTGCGGGGCTGGGTTCTCGCGCGCACCGTTCAGCCGTCGCGCTGCCACTTTGTAGAGTGTCTCCAAAAGAAACGTCGATTTGCCGCCACCCGATACGCCGGTCACACAAGTGAAGGTGCCAAGCGGTATGCTGGCGTCCACACTCTTCAAATTGTTGCCGCGCGCACCTTTGACCTTGATTGACTGACCCTTTTTGCCCTTACGCCGTTTGGCAGGCACGGGAATGGCCTTTGTGCCTGAAAGATATTGCCCTGTGAGTGAATTGGGGTTGGCCATCACCTCTTGCGGTGTGCCCTCGGCCACGATCTCCCCGCCATGCACACCTGCGCCTGGGCCGATATCCACCACATAGTCTGCGGTGCGCACTGCATCTTCGTCGTGCTCCACCACAATCACAGTGTTGCCGAGATCACGCAGATGTTTCAGCGTTTCCAGCAGCCGGTCATTGTCGCGCTGATGAAGGCCGATGCTCGGCTCATCCAGCACGTAAAGCACCCCGGTAAGGCCGGAACCGATCTGCGATGCCAGGCGAATACGCTGGCTTTCACCGCCTGACAGCGTGCCGGACGAGCGCGACAGCGTTAGATATTGCAGACCCACATCATTGAGGAACCGGAGCCTGTCGCGAATTTCTTTCAAAATAGCCTTGGCGATGGCGTTCTGCTTGTCGCTGAGCTTGTCTGGCAGCTCATCAAACCAGACATTCGCCTCACGAATGGAGAGCTTTGCGACCGTTCCGATATGTTCGCCCGCGACCTTCACCGCCAAAGCTTCGGGGCGTAGGCGATTGCCATCGCATACCTCGCAAGGCCGACTTGACTGGAAGCGCGATAGCTCCTCACGCACCCATTGGCTGTCAGTCTCGCGCCAGCGGCGTTCGATGTTACCGATAACCCCTTCAAATGGCTTGGAAGTTTTGTAGCTGCGCAGTCCGTCATCGTACGTGAAGGTGATGCTTTCTTCGCCAGATCCGTAAAGGATCACATCCTGCACCTTCTCAGGTAGGTCGCTCCAAGCTTTGGCCATCGATGCCTTGTAGTGGCGGCAAATCGCATCCAGGGTCTGCGTGTAGTAGGGTGATGTGTTGCCGGTTTTCGCCCAAGGCGCCACCGCGCCTTGGCGCAGCGACAGAGATGGATCAGGGACGATCAGCGCTTCTTCGAACTCCAGCGTGGTGCCAAGCCCATCGCATGTTGGGCAAGCGCCCTGCGGGGAGTTGAAGGAAAAGAGCCGCGGCTCGATTTCTGGAATCGTGAAGCCAGAAACTGGGCATGCAAAGCGCTCGGAGAACACGATACGCTCCGGAAGCGGCTCGCCTTCTTTAAGGTCCGCATACTCGGCCACCGCCAACCCATCGGCGAGCTTCAGGGCTGTTTCAAAACTATCAGCAAGGCGCGTCGCGATATCCGCGCGGACCACGATACGGTCCACTACAACATCGATATCGTGCTTGTACTTTTTGTCGAGCGCAGGCGCATCGGCGATCTCATAGTACTCGCCGTCGACCTTCAGTCGCTGGAAACCCTGCTTCATCAGCTCGGCGATATCCTTGCGGTATTCGCCTTTGCGTTGACGTACGATGGGCGCCAGCAGGTAAAGCCGCGTACCTTCCGGCAGCGCCATCACCCGATCCACCATCTGGCTGACCGTTTGGCTTTCAATCGGCAGCCCTGTGGCAGGTGAATAGGGCACACCAGCGCGCGCCCATAGCAGGCGCATGTAATCGTAGATTTCCGTCACCGTGGCGACGGTGGAACGTGGGTTCTTACTGGTGGTCTTCTGCTCGATGGAAATGGCAGGCGATAGCCCGTCGATCTGGTCGACATCAGGCTTTTGCATCATCTCCAGAAACTGCCGCGCATAGGCCGACAGGCTTTCCACATAGCGCCGCTGGCCCTCTGCGTAGATCGTGTCAAACGCCAACGAAGATTTGCCAGAGCCGGAAAGGCCCGTCATCACGACCAAGCTGTCGCGCGGCAGCGTAATCGATACGTTTTTTAGATTGTGCTCGCGTGCACCCGATACTGTGAGGTGTTTGGACGAGGGGCGGGGGGTGGAGGGTGTGCCTGCCATGGACTGTCTCAATGCGGAAGGGGGTTGTGCGACGCTCTAACGTAGGGCATCTCGCACGACTCAGAAGAGTGAACAAACATAGAACATCTCTTGTCTCCTGTCACAAGAGCCTATAGGGTGTGGAAAACTAAGGTGAGGCAGGGTCCGCTCTTGCGGGCGACCGCCTGCACGGTCACACCGGAAAACACAGGGCGCACCGGCGTGCACCCAACAGTGCAAGGAGTTGAAGGCATGGCTGGTTCGGTGAACAAGGTCATTCTGGTGGGCAATCTGGGTGCGGACCCAGAAGTGCGCAGCATGCAATCGGGCGACAAGCTGGTGAACCTGTCGGTGGCGACATCCGAGACGTGGCGAGATCGCCAGTCGGGTGAACGGCGTGAGAAAACCGAATGGCATCGCGTCGTCATCTTCAACGAAAACCTTGTGAAAGTTGCCGAGCAATATCTGCGCAAAGGCTCAAAGGTTTATCTTGAAGGCGCCCTACAGACCCGTAAGTGGCAGGACCAGAACGGTCAGGACCGCTACTCCACCGAGGTGGTGCTGCAAAAGTATCGTGGCGAACTGACCATGCTGGATGGCCGCAACGATCGCCAAGGTGGCGATGCTGGCTACGGTCAAGGCAGTGGTTACAGCGGTGGCCAGGGTGGCGGTCAGTCCATGCCGCAAGATCGCGGGCCAGCACCTGCTATCGGATCAGACATCGACGACGACATTCCGTTCTAGGCTCGCTCGGGAGAGGCCACGGCAGAGGGGCCACGACATGTCTTTGGCCCCACTTTTTTGCTGCTGGTCCAATCGTGACCGTTCACGCTTTTGCTGCAATGGCAGCTTTTCTGCTTGGATCGGTCCAGCTTCTAGCGCCTAAGGGTACGCTTCCTCACCGCACGTTTGGCTATATTTGGGTGATGCTGATGCTGGCGGCGATCAGCACTTCGTTCTTCATTTACGACATCCGTATGTGGGGACCGTTCAGTTGGATCCACATCCTGTCCTTGGTAGCGCTGTTTGGGCTCGTTTCGCTGGTTCGTGAAGCACGGCGACACGATGTGCGCGAGCATAGGAAAAGCGCTATTCTTTTGTTCTTCGGTGCCTTGGTGATCGCTGGCGGTTTCACTTTCATGCCAGGACGGGCAATGAGGCCGTCCTTTTCGGAGGTTAGCGCATGGTCCGCCAATCGCTCCTGCACACCGCTCTGGTCGTACGCGATTATGACGAAGCGTTGGCCTTCTATGTCGGTAAGCTCGGCTTTGATCTCATCGAAGACACGTATCAGCCAGAGCAAGATAAGCGCTGGGTGGTTGTTGCGCCGCCTGGTGGCACCTCTGGCACTCTGTTGTTGGCGCGTGCATCAAAACCTCAGCAGGAACGTTTTATCGGCGATCAGGCCGGTGGCCGCGTGTTCTTATTCTTGAAAACCGATGATTTTGACCGCGATTACCTACGATATGCTGAGGCGGGCGTGGAGTTCGTCCGACCACCCACTCAGTTCGATTACGGCAAAGTTGCTGTGTTCAAAGACCTTTACGGCAACCTTTGGGACTTGGTGCAGCACGTGCCGGACCACCCGCTGGCGGAAAGGTTCTAAGCGTCGCTGTCCAACCGCCTGGCATGGGCTTTCATGGCAGCTGGCAGCCATTGCGAGAAGCCTTGAGCGAGGCGCTCATAGCGCGCCACAAAATCCGGATGCGACAAATAAAGGTCCGCCAGTCCAGCTAAGCCTTCGGGCTGGCATGGTTTGCCCCAAAGCTCTGTCATCAAGGCGCGTTGCTCCTCAAGAGCAGTATGCAAATGCTCATGAGCTGCATCCGTGCCACCTTGATAGGCGTCAACAAGCCACGTTTCGATGGACTGCAAAGCTTCCATCGCGCCCTCCATGCCATCGGGCATCGCCGTGATGGCGTCTATGGATGTTGCGATCCGCTCGGCCATGCCCGGTCCGTATGTGTCGATCAGCCAGGTTTCGTAGTTGGCCTGCGCTTCGGTGGAAAACGGGGTGTAAAGGTCTTGGTTTGCCATGATGGTTTCTCCTGTTAGATGGGCAATCGTTGCGTCGAGCGTTGCCATCATCTCTGCCTGCCGTTTGGCGTGTTCTGCTAAGTCGGCGCGGTGTTTTTGCAACCGCTCCAGCGCTGATACTGGCCCATCGAGCAGAGCTTTGATGTCCGCAAGCGCCATACCAACGGCGCGATAAAACAGTATCTCCTGCAAACGCAGCAGTTCGCCCAGTTTGTAGTACCGATAGCCATTGGGCCGGATAAGTGCCGGCTTTAGCAGGCCAATCGCGTCGTAATGGTGCAGCGTGCGCACCGAAACGCCGGACAGTTCCGCAAGCTGGCCAACAGTCAGTGGTTCTTGCTGGCTGGATTGGTTTAGAAGATAATCGTTCGCCATAGCGCTCTTATCGGACCTCACCAAACGTGAGGGTCAAGCGCCTTTCTTGAAAAGATTGGCGCGCAAGGAGGCCGTATGCCGTTTGATAGTTGGCTTTTGTATTTTGCGACCCTGCTCGCCTTTATGGTAACGCCGGGGCCGAGCCATCTTTTGATGCTCTCCAACTCCATGTCCCATGGATTTAAGCGATCCCTTGCTACCGCTGCTGGTGACCTTTCCGCCAACGCATTGCAAATGCTTGCCGCTGGATTGGGCTTGGCGGCCTTTCTTGTGGCATCGCAATTCGCGTTTGAGGCCGTGAAATGGGCTGGTGTCGCTTATCTGGTTTGGATGGCGTGGCGCATGTGGCGCCGTTCAGCGAGCTCGAATGCGACACCAGGTGCTGCAAAAGCAACAAGCGTGCGCACGCTGTGGCTACAAGGCTTCATCACATCAGCGGCCAACCCTAAGGCGGTGGTGTTTTTCGCCGCTCTCTTCCCGCAGTTTATCGCCACAGATCTGCCGTTTCTGCCACAATTCTTGGCGCTGTCGCTGACTTACCTCATCGTCGATGGCCTGTTCTTGTCCAGCTATGGGTTCAGTGCCGATTGGCTTGCCAAACGCTTGAAAGCCAAGGCTCGGCGCGTTCTGGACCGTCTCGGCGCTTTGTGTCTGCTTGGCGCTGCCCTCATGCTTGGGCTCAAAACGCTTCGCGATGCTCGCTGAACAGTCTGTTCACGCCGACGCTGTTGATCATGACACCCCAAGCCTTCAATGCTCGGCTAGCGAGGGCAAGGAGAGTGCTGCATGGGCTACATGGTGAAGGGCGTTTACCACACCGGTGATGATGTCACGCAGACGCTTCCGACCGGCGAATGGGAACGCAGTAAGAGCACTGTTCGCAATTGGATCACGCGCGATGGAACGCCTGGTCCGACCGGTGATGGTGGCTTCAAAGCCGAGAGCAATCGCTACCATCTCTTTGTCGCTTGGAATTGCCCTTGGGCGCACCGCGCGCTGCTGATGCGAGCCATAAAGGGGCTTCAGGATCAGATATCGGTTTCCTACGCCAAACCCAACCGAACCGACCAAGGCTGGGTTTTTGACAAAGACGGACCCTTTGCCGATCCAGAATTTGGCGCACAGGCTGCGCATGAGATTTATAGCCGTAATGCCGAGCCATACACCGGCAGGCTGACGGTTCCAGTGCTTTGGGACAAGCAAACCGGACGTATCGTAAGCAACGAGTCTGCCGATATCGTGCGCATGCTGGGTGGTGCTTTTGGCGGCAAGCCAGACTTCTACCCATCAGCTCTTGAGCAAGACATAGATCGCTGGAATGAAACGATCTACGCCTCGGTCAACAATGGCGTTTATCGTGCAGGCTTTGCTTCATCCCAAGAGGCTTACGAGAAAGCCGCTTGGGCGCTGTTCGACGCACTCGATCACCTTGATGATCATCTGGCAACCAACCGCTACTTTTGCGGCGATGTTTTTACCGAAGCTGACGTTCGGCTGTTTCCAACGCTGGCCCGCTTTGATGTGGCTTACCATTATGCGTTTCGCTGCAACTTGAAGAAGCTTAGCGATTATCCCAACCTCTGGCCCTATGCGCGCGAGATTTTCCAGATGCCAGGCGTGGCCGATACGGTGCGTTTTGACATCTACAAACGCGGCTACTTTTCAGCCAGTGAGAAGCGCAATCCGCTTGGCATCATCCCCATCGGTCCATCGATTCCAGATTGGTCAGCGCCACACGGGCGCTAAAGCACCACCTGGTTAGCGGCCACCACCAGTTGCGTGACGCCGTCGGCGACGAACTGCACCGCCAGAGCGGAAAGAATAACGCCCAGCAAGCGCGTTAGGATGATACGGCCGGTGTTGCCCAGCAGCCGCTCAATACGCCCCGCCAGCAAAAAGACCGTGAGGCATCCCAGAATGATCACGAGCAGCACGCCAATCAGTGCACCCGTTCCGGTCCAGCTGGCCAGCTCATGGGCTTCATGCGAGAGCAGAACCATTGCGGCGATGGCACCAGGCCCTGCCATCAGTGGGATGGCAAGCGGAAACACCGCGATATTCTTGATGTGATCCTTGTCGATGGCGCGCGTGGCTGTGTTGTCGCGCCGCTCGGTGCGCTTTTCAAACACCATCTCAAAGGCAAGCCAGAAGAGCAAAATGCCACCAGCGATGCGAAAGGCTGCCAGGCTGATGCCCAGCGCATCGAGGAACGCCTGGCCGCTCAAGCCAAACACCAGCAAGATACAAAATCCGATGATGCAGCTACGGATCGCCACCTCCCGCCGCTCGGATTTGTCCATGCCACGGGTTAGCGTCACGAACAAAGGCGCGAGCCCAATCGGGTCGATGGTCACGAGCAAAGTGACAAAGGCATTTGAGACAAAATCCAGCATGATCCTCCACCACTGGCAGGTGCACTCTATGGCTGCAAGAGCCAGCATCGACCTGCGATAAGATCAGCAGTTGAAAACCAAGTGGATTCTTTGTGTGCAGGCGTTGAATCGGCTAACAAAACGAGACGAAACAAAGATGAGATTCGCACGTGGCCGACGACACGAACAACGACACGCCAGATGATGACAACTTGCCTGACAATGGCGGTAGTTCTGGTGGCGACATGAGTGACATTCGCTCGGTTTCTATTTCCGGCGAAATGCGCAAATCCTACCTCGATTATGCCATGAGCGTGATCGTTTCGCGTGCTTTGCCAGATGTTCGCGATGGTTTGAAACCGGTCCATCGGCGCATCCTCTATGCTATGCAGGAGGCCGGCTACGATTGGAACAAGGGCTATCGCAAATCGGCCCGTATCGTTGGTGATGTGATTGGTAAGTACCACCCGCACGGCGATCAATCGGTGTATGACGCGTTGGTGCGGATGGCGCAGCCCTTCTCAATGCGCCTGCAACTCATTGATGGGCAAGGCAATTTCGGTTCTATTGATGGCGATCCGCCAGCCGCAATGCGTTACACCGAAGTGCGTCTGGCACGCCCTGCGCACTCGCTGGTGGAGGATCTCGACAAAGACACCGTTGATTTCCAGGAAAACTACGACAACACGGAGTCCGAGCCGAAGGTTCTGCCGGCGCGCTATCCCAACCTGCTGACCAATGGTGCTGGCGGCATTGCCGTTGGCATGGCGACCAACATCCCACCGCACAATCTCGGTGAAGTCATCGACGCCTGCAACGCGATGATTGACGACCCGGAAATCGATCTTGAGCAGCTCATGGAGATTATGCCAGGCCCCGATTTTCCAACCGGTGGCTTGATTTTGGGGCGCACGGGCATTCGCAACGCTTACGCGACAGGCCGTGGCTCTATCATTATGCGCGGCAAGGTGGACACCGAAGAGGTTCGCAAGGATCGCTGGGCGTTGATCATCACCGAAATTCCCTATCAGGTGAACAAATCCTCGATGATCGAAAAGATCGCTGAGCTTGTACGCGACAAGCGCGTGGAAGGCATTGGCGATATTCGCGACGAGTCAGACCGTGACGGCATTCGTGTCGTGATCGAGCTGAAGCGTGATGCGGTGGCCGAGGTCGTGCTTAACCAGCTTTATCGGTTCTCGCAGCTGCAATCGACGTTCGGTGCCAACATGGTTGCGCTGAACGGCGGCAAGCCAGAGCAGATGAACCTGACCGACATGCTGTCGGCGTTCATCACGTTCCGCGAAGTTGTCATCACCCGCCGCACCAAATTCTTGCTCGCCAAAGCGCGTGATCGCGCCCACGTTTTGGCAGGTCTTGCTATCGCGGTGGCCAATATTGACGAAGTGATCAAGCTCATTCGCTCCGCCCCAGATCCGGCCACGGCTCGCGCGCAACTTATGGACCGCGCATGGCCAGTGGGTGACATACGCCCGCTGATCGAGCTGATCGCTGACCCGCGCTACATGGTTAGCGAGGAGGGAACCTATACGCTCTCCGAAACCCAAGCCCGTGCCATTCTTGACCTTCGTTTGCAGCGGCTTACCGCGCTTGGTCGTGATGAGATTGGCGACGAGTTGCACAAAATCGCCGATGAAATCCGCGATTATCTAGAAATTCTCGGATCACGTGCCCGCATCCGCACCATCATCAAAGATGAGTTGGCCGAGGTGCGCGAACTGTTTGCCACGCCGCGCCGCACAGAAATCACCGAAAGTGATGCCGACTTTGAGGATGAAGACCTCATCGCTCGCGAGGATATGGTCGTCACCGTCAGCCATGCCGGGTACATCAAGCGCGTGCCGCTCTCGACCTATCGTGCGCAGCGCCGCGGCGGCAAAGGCCGCTCGGGCATGTCGACGCGTGACGAGGATTTTGTCACCCGCATCTTTGTCGCCAACACCCACACGCCGGTGTTGTTCTTCTCCTCAGATGGACAGGTCTACCGCCACAAGGTCTGGCGCCTGCCGCTTTCGGCACCGCAAGCGCGTGGCAAGGCACTGGTGAACATTTTGCCATTGTCGCAGGGCGAGCGGATTACCTCGATCTTGCCGCTACCGGAGGATGAGGAAAGCTGGGCAAAACTTGATGTAGTGTTCTGCACCAATGTCGGCTCGGTGCGGCGCAACAAGCTGTCGGATTTCCAGCGCATCAATCGCAACGGCAAGATCGCCATGAAGCTCGACGAGGGCATGAGCATTCTCTCCGTTGATGTCTGTACCGATCAAGATGATCTGCTGCTGACCACTGCCATGGGGCAGGCCATCCGTTTTGCCGTCGCTGATTTGCGTGTCTTCCAATCACGTGATTCCACCGGCGTGCGCGGCATCAATCTGGCGGATGGTGACAAAGTGATCGGCATGTCAGTGCTACGTCACTTTGATGCGACGCCAGCGCAGCGCTCTGAGTACATCAAACGTCGCCGCCTTATGGAAGGCGAGGTGGATGATGCACCGATGGATGAGGAAGATGCTGCTGAAGGTGATGCCGAGCTCACTGAAGCTGACTACATTGCCATGTCAGCTGCCGAAGAGTTCATTCTAGCGATCTCAGAAAATGGCTACGGCAAACGCTCCTCCAGCTTTGAATATCGCGTGTCTGGCCGAGGCGGTAAGGGCATCACCGCGATGGCGGTGACACAACGTAACGGCCCCATTGTCGCGTCCTTCCCCGTGGAGCATGCTGACCAGATCATGATTGTGTCCAACGACGGTCAGCTCATCCGTGTGCCGGTGGATGGTATCCGCGTTGCTGGCCGCGCCACACAGGGTGTGACGGTGTTCAATGTCGGGTCTGACGACACGGTCGTCTCCGTGGAGCGCGTTTCCGAACCGGAAGACGATGAGGAAATCGACATGGATGGCGAGGCCGGATCAGTTGAATCTGATTCAGAGGATGAGCCGCCAAACCCTACCGACGATGCGTGATTCAACACCTCCACTTTCATCTTTAAGGCGCTGATCTAAAACAAAAAACCGCCTCTCCTTCTGACAAGAGAGGCGGTGGCGTTGGGAGGTCAACTTGAATCAGTTTGGCAAAAGAAGTCTTTTTGTTATTGCTGCCGGTCCCGGCGTTTTTCTTAGCGTGCAGCCACTTCAACAGGCTGAGCTTTGGTGACAACAGTGAAGCCGTGATCAGCATCGTGCATCGTCATGGAGATGGTGCGATCAATGCCGGTGTTGTTGCTTGATGCTGCGATCCAGGCTGCGCAACCATCCGTGAAGTGTGGCCACGCCTGGCCTGAGCAAAGGTCTAACTCGGCGGCGCCTAAGCGCACATCGACACTCATAGAAGGTGCGGCTTGCTCGGCGCTGGAATTGGCTGGCGAGGTTGTGGCAAGCCACATGCCCATCAACACGGCGATAAGCACGGCGATGGAAGTCATGGTCAGTGTTCTGGTCAGGGTGATCATGGGTCTGCTCCGTGTCTTCTTGGTTCGTTTGTTTCAGTGCATTTTCTGGTGGGCTGCTTTGCCCGTTCTTCGATGAACCCACACTGAACTAACCCGTCATCAACGCCTGTGATGACCATCACCATTTGACGTTTCGCTCGTTCAAGCCAATCAAACGCGCCGCTTGCGTGCTCCATCCAGCACTTGCTAGGACGGGCGTCAGCGAGCAGAAGCGAGGCACTATGAAGCGGGTTGCCCTTTTTCCAGGATCATTCGATCCCATCACCAACGGTCATTTGGATGTCATCCGTGCGGGATTGGCGTTGGCGGACGAAGTGGTTGTGGCAATCGGTCAGAACCCGACCAAGACGCCCATGCTTGCGGTGGAAAAACGTCGGGCCTTGGTTGAACAGCTCGCCGGGGACCTTGGCGGGGTGGGGCGTGTTCGCGCAACGGCCTTCTCAGGCCTGTTGGTGAGCTTTGCGAAGGATCATGGTGCGACGATCATTTTACGAGGGCTGCGAGACTCCGCCGACTTTGCCTATGAGATGCAAATGGCCGGCATGAATGCGACACTGGAACCGGCCTTGGAAACAGTGTTTGTGCCCGCCCGTCCGGCCAATCGCCACGTTACTGCCACGCTGGTGCGTCAGATCGCCGGAATGGGTGGCGATATCAGCCCCTTTGTGCCAGAACCCGTTCGCGCCGCGCTTGCAGAGACCAGCTAGTCTGATCATCCTGCCGCGTCGTTGATTTTCCTTAGTGTGAGAGAGTTTATGATCACCACGTCCGTGTCCCGCATGTCTGCTTTCGTTGCCGCGCTTGCGCTGCTTGTTTTGACGGTTCTTGCCGCGCCCACCTTCGCGCTTGCGCAAAGTGAAACGATGCCGGCAGCTATCGCCGATCTCAACCCAGAAAACGTGCTGGTTATCGAAGTCGATGGTGGTCCGATCTATGTCGAGTTGCTGCCCGAAGTTGCGCCTGAGCATGTTGCCCGTATTCAAACGCTGGCCCGCGAGGGGTTTTATGACGGCGTGGTGTTCCACCGGGTGATTGACGGTTTTATGGCGCAGACTGGTGATCCCACCGGCACGGGCACGGGTGGCTCGGACTACCCTGATCTTCCTGCTGAGTTCTCGCAAATCGCCTATGAGCGTGGCGTGGTCGGCATGGCGCGCACCAATGATCCAAACAGCGCCAACTCGCAGTTTTTCATCATGTTTGGCCCAGCGCCTAGCCTCAACGGCCAATACACTGTCTTTGGCCGGGTCGTCGCCGGCATGGATGTTGTTGATTCCATCAAAAAAGGTGACACCCGCCGCAATGGTATCGTCACTGAACCTGATGCGATGATCCGCGCGCGTCTTTTGGCCGACCTCAACGGCTAACCATTTCGCCATTTACGAAAGAAAGGGCCGTACTTATGGCCGACTCCAACACACTCGTGCTCGACACCTCCAAAGGTGAAGTCACCATCAAACTGCGCCCTGACTTGGCGCCCAACCATGTTGAGCGCATCAAAACACTGGTTGGCGAAGGCTTCTACGATGGCGTCGTGTTCCACCGCGTGATTGACGGTTTCATGGCGCAGGGTGGCGACCCCACCGGCACGGGTATGGGCGGCTCCAAGCTTCCAGACCTCAAGCAGGAGTTTTCCAGCGAGCCGCATGTGCGTGGCGTTTGCTCCATGGCGCGCTCAGCCAACCCAGACAGCGCAAACTCGCAGTTCTTCATCTGCTTCGGTGATGCTAGCTTCCTTGATGGACAATACACCGTTTGGGGCGAAGTGACCGAAGGCATGGACAACGTTGACCAATTTGCGCGCGGTGAGCCTGTGCGTAACCCGGATCAAATCAACTCTGCCAAACTGGTCTAGCTAGCAAGACTTGCTGACCCATGCGGGTTGATGCCTTCGATTTTGATCTGCCAGAAGACCGGATTGCGCTCTACCCCGCTGATCCGCGCGATAGCGCGCGCCTGCTTCAAGTTGGTGCCGGTGGTACATTCGCCGATCATATTGTTCGGGATTTGCCATCGCTTCTGCAGCCTGGCGACCTGTTGGTGCTCAACCAAACACGCGTGATCCCGGCGCAGCTCGCCGGGGTGCGCACACGTGAAGGTGCAGAGGTCCTGTCCGTTTCGGTCACCCTGGTCGAAGCTCAGGATCAGGAACAACTGCGCTGGAAGGCAATGGCGCGACCTGGAAAGCGCATCAAAGCCGGTGACCGGCTCACCTTTGGCAATGATGCGTCAGCGCGCCTGACATGCACAGTGCAGGATAAGGGTGAGGACGGCCTGATCACACTCGCCTTTGAGGGATCGGCGCAAAGTTTTGCCAATGCGTTACACACCGTCGGCATGCCACCTCTGCCGCCCTACATTGCGGCCAAACGCGGTTACCTTGAAGACGACAAGCAAGACTACCAGACCGTCTATGCGCAGACCGAAGGCTCAGTCGCGGCGCCAACTGCGGGTCTGCACTTCACCGATGATCTGTTTGCTGCCCTAGAAGAGCGCGGTGTTGGGCGGGCTTTTGTCACCCTGCATGTTGGCATGGGAACATTCCTGCCGGTGAAGGCAGACGACACCGAAAGCCACACGATGCATGCTGAGTGGGGCGAAATCACCCCGCAGGTGGCTGAGCAGATCAATGCGGCGCGCGCTGCTGGCGGGCGAATTGTTGCTGTCGGCACGACCAGCCTGCGCATCCTGGAAAGCGCGGCGGCAAACGATCGAGCAGTTAAACCCTTTCAAGGGGCAACGGACATCTTCATCACCCCGGGTTACCAGTTCAAAGCCATCGACGCGTTGATGACGAACTTTCATCTGCCACGTTCAACTCTCTTTATGCTGGTATCGGCGTTGTGCGGCCTGGAGCGGATGCAGGCTACCTATGCGCACGCCATCGCCAACGACTACCGGTTCTATTCCTATGGCGATGGGTCTCTGCTTTGGAAAGCCGACGCAGAGAAAGCGCAGGCATGAGCGGATCGTTCACTTTCCAGGTTTCCAAAACAGACGGCCAAGCCCGCCTTGGGCAGATCACAACGCCACACGGGTTGGTCGAGACGCCAGCCTTCATGCCAGTGGGCACCGCAGGCACCGTCAAAGCCATGTACACCGATCAGGTAAGCGAAACCGGCGCGGATGTGGTGCTTGGCAACGTCTATCACCTGATGCTGCGCCCAACGGCTGAGCGAGTCGCGCGCTTGGGTGGGTTGCACACGTTTATGCGCTGGCCGCACACGATCCTCACCGATTCCGGCGGCTTTCAGATCATGTCGCTCGGTGCACTGCGCAACCTGAATGAGGACGGTGTCACTTTTAAATCGCACGTAGATGGTTCCAAGCATTACCTCTCGCCTGAACGCTCAGTGGAAATTCAGGGTCTGCTCGGCTCAGACATTCAAATGCAGCTGGACGAATGCCTCAAACTACCCGCCGAACGATCCGAGGTTATCCGCGCCATGGAGCTGTCAGCGCGTTGGGCTGAGCGCTCCAAGACCAAGTTTGAAAGCTTGGGCGGCCCGCAAAAAGGGCAGGGGCTTTATGGCATCGTACAAGGCGGCACCGATATCGAGCTGCGCCTGCAATCAGCCAAACTGCTGACAGATATCGGTTTTTGGGGTTACTCGGTGGGTGGCTTGGCCGTTGGTGAGCCGCAGCATGAAATGTTGGCCGTGTTAGATGATACGTGCCCGGCACTCCCAGAAGACAAGCCGCGTTATCTCATGGGTGTGGGCACGCCAGATGACCTGGTAAAGTCCGTCGCGCGCGGCATCGACATGTTTGACTGTGTGATGCCCACTCGCGCGGGCAGACATGCCACAGCCTACACGCGTTTCGGCAAGATCAATCTGAAGAATGCACGCCACGCCGATGATCCACGCCCGCTGGATGAGGAAAACAATTGCCCGGCAGCGCGCGACTATTCACGTGCCTATCTTCATCATCTGGTGAAGAGCAATGAGTCGCTGGGCGGCATGCTGATCACCTGGAACAACATTGCCTACTATCAGGACCTGATGCGTGGTGCGCGAGAGGCCATCGAAACAGGCCAGTATGATGACTATCTAGCGGCCTGCACCGAAGGCTGGGAACGCGGCGATATCTCGGCGGTGTCTTAAGCGTTTCTAGATTTGCCGTTCGTTTTGTCGGCGCAAAAACACGCCAGAGATCAGCAAGTTGCCGTCATCTTCTTCGGCGAACGTGTAAAGCCCGCGCCAGACCTGGCCGTCTTCACCGACAAATTCGACCTGTTGCGCTGGGCCTTCTGGTGTCAGCGCTGAAGCAGCAAATGAGAAACTTTGCGGCGCATACACGGCTGGATATCCACGCTGTACCATAGTCGCGAACATGGAAGCAGTTGGGAAGCGCATCTTAATGGGTTCAGCAGCAAACGCGTAGGCCGCATCGGCATCCTCGGCCAAAAAAGCATCGATCTGCGCTGTGATAATGTCTTGCATCTGCAGAACCGTTGTCGACGGAACCTGCGTTGCAGTTGCCTCGTCAGCACGCACAACGCTTGCCATCACCAACGCAAGTGCGGCAAACGCCACCAAACCGAGAAGAACAAGGCGGTACCTGCGCACCATATGCTCTTGCATGGACGCGGCGAGCGCGACGGATTTTCGGGAACGCTGGTTCGGTACGCGATTAATGGAATGCGGCATGGTGAAACCCTCCAATTCAACGGTAAACTAGAGGGTAGAGCAGAATCCTGCGCTGCCAAGGGCGTTCTTTGAGCAAAAGTTGCTGATGTTTTGACCACCGAAGCGGTCAATACGCGTCAGCCAACGGCCGTTTTCTTGGCCATTGCGATGTAAAGTTGGCGCAAACGGCTTGCTGTGGGACCAGGTGCCCCGTTCGACATCACGCGATCGTCCACCTTCACCACCGGCATCACAAGCGTTGTGGCGGCGGTGATGAATACCTCGTCAGCCTCATGCAGTTCGCCAACGGTGTAGGTGCGCTCTTCGACCTCAAGGCCTTGTTCTTCACAAAGCGCCATGACCGAAAGCCGTGTAATGCCGGGCAGTACCGAATTGCTCAAATTGCGAGTGACAAGCTTGCCGTCTTTGACAAGCCATGCGGTGGACGAAGAGCCCTCGGTCACAATCCCATCTTCCACCATGATGGCTTCAGCCGCGCCAACTTTGGCCGCTTCCTGCTTGGCCATGGTTTGGGCGATCATCGATACGGATTTGATGTCGCGGCGCTTCCAACGCAGATCAGGCGTGGTGATGACGGCAACGCCGGTTTCGGCCCGCGGATCGGCAACGAGATTGCGGGTTTGGGTGAACATCACCAGGCTTGGCTTGGCGTCCTTGGGGTAAGAGAAATCGCGCTCAGCAGCGCCACGCGTTACCTGTAGATAGATGCCCCCTTCGATCAAATTGTTGCGGCGGGCCAGCTCCAACTGCACGTCTGTCAGCGTATCGAGCGGCACCGGATGGCCCATCTCGATTTCGCCAAGCGAGCGTTCTAGCCGCGCCAGATGGGCGGCATTGTCCACCAGTTTGCCATCAATCACGGCGGTGACTTCGTACACCCCGTCAGCAAACAGGAACCCGCGGTCGAGCACAGAGATTTTGGCGTTCGCAAGGGGCACAAAGTCGCCGTTCACATAGGCAATGCGGGGGTCATCTGCGGCGATCATGGCGTTTCCTTCATTCAATACTGACGATTAGTTCAGGCCCAACGCGTCGCGCGCAGCCTCAACGAAGTCACTATCGATGCCATCGCACTGTTGCACATAGGCGCGCAAGGCGTTTGACCCGGCATCGCGCGCAGTTTCAAACGTAAAACGGCTGTTGCAAAGTTGCTCGCGCACGCCGGTCGCTCTGGTATCGTCTTCGCGGTCGGCCCTTTGCGGACCTTTGCGTGGTTCGTTTTCTACGTCGATTTGCGTCGGGCGATTGCCATCGCGCTGCGCCTCCACGTCCACCGAACGGCCTTCATCATCGCCAAACAGACCACCGGATGCCACAGCCCAGGCAATGCCCAGCGCTATCGCAAAGCTTAGGATGGTGCCGATGCCGATTTTGCGTTTTGGTTTGGCCGCAGAACCACTTGATGGAGGTATCGGCGGCGGCGCTTGCCCAATTGTGCTTGTCCGGTTGGCCTTCGGGATTGGCGGGACGCCGCCTGTGCGTGGCCGGGAAGCGGGTATCGGTGGCGGTGAGGAGGCCGAGCCAGATCGTGCATCTGCGCTTGTTTGTGACCATGGGCTGGACGGCAGAGGCGGTGGCGCTGAGACGCCTTGCGTCGCCTCGCCAACATGCGGTTCCAGAACCTCGCCGAGTGCAGCCATAGACTGGGGTCGAGTCGCTGGATGCAGCCGGAGGCCCGTTTCCAAGGCCCGAGCAATATCCGCATAAAGACTGGGCAAGGCATCTGGCATGGATGTCAGAGGGTCTTCATCACGTTGTGCTTGAGAGGCGAGGCGCTCATCTGCAGAAGGAGGTGGTGTTCCGGTTAGCGCCCAACGCAGTAGCGCGCATATGGAATACACGTCGCTAACGGGGCTGGGAGCCTCGCCAGAGACCAATTCAGGCGCTTGAGTTCGTTTGAATTGCTCCAGCGGCTCGCCGCCATCAGTAAGCCATGGGCCAAGAAGTTGGGCTTTATCGTCGCGATCAACCAGCACTTGGCTTGCAGAAATCCGACCATGAGCAATGCCACGCGCATGCAGCGCACCCAAAGCTTCAATCAGCGGTAAGAAAAACCTCGCTGTCTGGCTCAGTGGCAAAGGTGCACGCCTTTGCAGCCAAACCGCCAGCGTCTGGCCAGCAAGTGGGGCGCCTTGCTCTTTGCCAACCACCACAGCGGAGCCCGTACCAAACCGCACCACAGTACGTGGGCCAACCAGAACGTCGCGATCAATGTGGTCAAAGGTTCGCGCCAGATCAAACAATGGCGAGTTGTCTTGATCATCAGAGAGCTGGATCAAGGTAACCGCTGCATCGCGGTCGCGTGTGTCTTTACCGGCATAGGTGGCGTTGAGGCCGGTGATGTCGCCTGCACCAGTAACTTCATAGCCCTGGCTGCGATCACCGACCACTAAGCCCGTTGGCGTTTCCTCAGCCATGCAAATCTCCAACTGCGCAGCGGTTGCTGTACGCCTTTACTGAGCCTTCTGTGTGCGCAATCGGCGCGTCAGTTTCAAGGGCTGTAGATGTATCGATCAGGTCACCAATCAAGTGCCGCAGAAAGTCGCGTGCACCACCTCATCCGGCTTAGGTGGATGAGCCAGCGCCGCGCCTTCACCCGAAGAGGGTGCGTCTTCATAAGGCTTGGCCAGTGCATCAACCATGGCATGGAACGGCGCGAAGTCGCCTTCAAGGCCAGAGGCAATCATCGCTTCAACGCGATGGTTGCGCGGAATGATAGCTGGACTTGAAGCACGCATCATCGCTTTGCGCTCTTCAGAAGATGTGGATTCTGCTGTGAGTCGCACGAGCCAACGCTCGTGCCACGCCTTTCCATCCTCACCGACAAACGCCAGCAAGTGCTCTGCATCATTCTCAGCCTCGCTGAGCGCGCGAAACGTTCCGGTAAAATCGGCTTCAGCGTCGGTCATCAATTGCAGAAGGTCGCGCAGCAACTGGCTATCGTCCTCGTGACCGTCGCTAAGCCCAAGCTTGCGGCGCATCACATCCAAGTAGGCGGCTTGAAACGCAATTGGAAACCGATTGACGGCCTCTTGTGCCAGCTTCACCGCTGATGCTTCTTCTTCGTCGATCAAGGGTAAAACAGCTTGCGCCAGTACGGCCATATTCCAATGGGCGATGGGCGGTTGATTGGAAAAAGCGTAGCGGCCTTGATGATCGATGGAACTGTAAACTTGCGCCGGGTTGTAGCCATCCATGAAGGCGCAGGGTCCATAGTCGATGGTCTCGCCCGATATGGTGCAGTTGTCGGTGTTCATAACGCCATGGATGAACCCAACGCCCATCCACCGCGCAATCAACGCAGCTTGGCGATCAATAACGTTGTTTAACAGTTTCAAGGCTGATGGAGTATCATCAGCCCCATCGGGATAATGGCGATCGAGCGCGTATGTCACCAGTGCCGCCAAATCATCTTTGTTGCCACGAAAAGCCGCCAACTCGAACGTGCCAACACGAAGATGGCTGGACGCAACCCGCGTGACTATGGCGCCCGGCAACATGCCTTCGCGCAGCACGGGGTCACCGGTTAGCACAGCTGCCAATGCGCGAGTGGTCGGTATGCCAAGCGCTGCCATCGCCTCGCTCATCACATATTCGCGCAAGACGGGGCCGAGCGCGGCGCGACCATCGCCTTGGCGCGAATAGGGCGTTTGGCCTGCGCCTTTCAGTTGAACGTCATAACGCCGTTTGTCGTTGCCGATCACTTCGCCAAGTAGCAGCGCCCTGCCGTCGCCAAGGCCAGGATTGAACCCACCGAACTGGTGACCCGCATAGGCCATCGCCAGCGGCTGAGAGGTGTCGGCCAAGCGATTGCCAGCAAACACTTGTCCGACGTCGCTGTCGGCGAGGCCATTCAGATTGAAACCCAACATCTCAGCGAGCGCTTCGTTCAGCTTCAAAAGTTTCGGTGCGGACGCGCCATAGGGCAGTACGTGCGAATAAAACGAGTTGGGCAAGCGCGCGTAGCTGGTGTCATAGCGCGGAAAAGGCGAGAGGTCGGACATTGAGCGGTTCACCGATCACAGTAGCTGGGCGTTACCGAGCATGTAGGGTACAACAGATGCGATTGTTAGACGGCCATTCTCTACGCGCATAGCAGCCACCCGGCGATGGCGACTACATGCCATGTCTCTGCCACCATTGGCGCGCACCGCGCCATCGTATCAATCGTACAGACAACCACAGAACTGACATTTCGCCATGGTGCGCCACCTTCTCCCCCTCGCCGCCCTTCTCATGGGATCAGGTTTTCTCTTCTTTGCCGGTGGCATGAACGCACTGCTTTTGCCGGTTCGTGGCGGGCAAGAAGGCTTCTCCACGCTTTCTCTCGGCTTGCTTGGCACGGGTTGGGCCTTTGGTTTTGTAACCGGGTGTCTGGTTGTCTCCCGGCTTGTGGCGCGGGTTGGCCATATCCGCTCCTACTCGGTGATGGCCGCGCTCGCCTCGTTGGCTGTTCTGACATCGCTCTTGCTGCTCACGCCGTATGCGTGGGTCCCGCTACGTGCTCTGTCTGGTTTCTGTTTTGCTGGCGCTGCCATGATCGTTGAAAGCTGGCTTAACGAGCAGGTCGATAGCGAATCCCGCGGCAAGGTTTTTGGCGTCTACCAGATGGTCAATTTAACCTCGACAACCGCTGGGCAGTTGCTGCTGACGGTGGGTGATACGCGCGGTTATCTGTTCTTTGTGATCGCTGCGATGGGCTACTCGTTGGCGCTTATCCCAACGGCCGTCTCATCTTCTCGAGCACCCAAGCCGTTGGTTGCCACCAAGCTCAATCTGAAAGAGCTTTGGGTGAATTCGCCAGTTGCAGTGGTGTCCGTGGTGCTTCTTGGTGCGTCCAACAGTGCGTTTGGTACACTGGCAGCGGTCTATGCCGCCCAGGTGGGGCTTCCGATCTCTCTGGTGGCTTTGTTTGTGGCCATGCCCGTCCTCGCCAGCGCTGTTATCCAGGTGCCTATCGGTGCGTTGTCGGACCGCGTGGACCGTCGCTACGTTATGATCGGCATGGCACTTTTAGCGATTTTGGCCGACATTCTTTTCATCACCTATGTCGATCCATCGCCGGAATATCTTATTGGCTTCGCGCTGATGTTCGGCATGGCAATCTTCACGCTCTTTCCGCTTGCGGTTGCCCACGCCAACGATCACGCCACGCCCGACAGCTTTGTGCGTACCTCTGGCGGCCTGCTGCTGTTGTTTGGTTTGGGATCAATCGTCGGGCCGCTGGCAGCGGGCGCCGCCATGGGGCAGTTCGGGCCATCTGGCCTGTTTATGGTGACACTGGTCACGCACGCTGGCGTGCTGCTCTACACTATCTTTCGTATCTCGCGTCGCGCTGGTGTTGCGCCGGATGAAAAGACGCATTTCGCGGCAACCCCAACAGCCCGCAACACGACACCACAAACATCCGCCCTACGCACGGGCGATGATGTGTATTTTATCGAAGACGAGATCAATTAGGGAAAAGTGGTGAGCCGGCAGGGATTCGAACCCTGGACCGTTCGATTAAAAGTCGAATGCT
This sequence comes from Pseudomonadota bacterium, assembly GCA_039814945.1. Lineage (GTDB taxonomy): Bacteria > Pseudomonadota > Alphaproteobacteria > Rhizobiales > MH13 > MH13. Next base: position 175,443 of record JBCCAF010000004.1, on the reverse strand, counting down.
CTACCAGCTGAGCTACCGGCTCTCACCAAGCGCTGCCTAACAGGCTCATCAGCGTTGCTCAAGGCCCAATTCTCAACCTTATGCACAGCGCGCTTTCTTTAACGGGTAACATCCACATATTACCCAAATGCAAAGGCCACTCTGCAGAGCCTTGGAACTTACCTTAGAGCCAACTGCTGACCATCAAAAATGGCTGGTAAGCATCTCTCCAGACCCGCTGCAACAAGCTGGGCGCACAGAATGGCTGCATCGGCGGCATCGTTGATTGGCCCGGCAACCAAACGCAGATCAAGCGTTCCAGTGCTGGTTTGCTGCAACAAAATGCGCGGCGTGAGATCACCCAGTGTTTGGGAAAAGCTGTTTTTGCGGTTCATCCAAAGCGCATCGATGTCTTCAAGCGTTGCCGCGCCGCCGATATCGATGGCAAATGGCGTTTGCGATACGGCCAACAAAGGTTGCTCGCTTGGAAGCGACATATCTGTCGATTCGCTGGCAGTTTCTTCTGATGCGGCTTCATCGGTGCTGATGGTCAGCGGTCTCATACTTACAGTGATTGATCCACCATCGGCTGGCGTTGGCGCTGGCAGCACAACACGTGGCTCCGTCACGGCCAGCGTGAGTGGTTCAATGGCGTCCGGCAAAGCCTGTTCGGTGGCTTCGCCTGGAATGCTGCCAATGCTTGCCGTCATGAAAGAAAGGTTCTGCTCAATATCGGTAAGCCGACGATTGGTGCTGACCGTTGATGCCTGGGCGGCTGCAAGAGCGTCGCGCAACGCGGCCATTTCCATGGTGATCGAATCAAGGCGCGCCTGAAGCGGGGATGGCAGACTGGGCATGGGCTGGCTGGACGCCCCGCCAATCGAGCCAGTCATGATGGGGTCGATGGCTGGTGTTGCACTTTGAAACGTTGCCATAAGCGGCATGGATGGCTCAGCGGGATAGAACTGCAACGCGCCAAAATAAGCGCCTATAGCCACAAGAGCACCAGCACCCCAGCCCACAAGAGCCATGCGCTGATCTTTGCGTGACATCGGTTCTTTCAAAGAGAAGCCGCGTGTTGCCAACGTGTTCAGTCCTCTTGCAGAGCGTCGTTGCCCGAGCGCCTAACCGTGATAGATGCCTGAGTCGAGCAATTGCGCCAACGACTCACGGTAGAAATCTCCGTGATCCTCGCCGCAATTGGTTAACAACTGTTAAGCATGCCGCGTTTCGCCAGGCTCACATTGCCAGGCGTTCCGTCAAACGCAGACGATGCTGCACATATGATGAGAGAAGCGATGTCATCATCCAACACGCTGGCCCAGGCCATCATCCTTGCTGCAGGTGAGGGCACGCGCATGCGCTCAAGCCTGCCCAAAGTTCTTCATAAGGTCGGGCATCTTCCGCTAATTGCACATGTGATGAAGGCGGCCAGCGCCGCCGGTCTCTCTCACCCACGCCTTGTGCTAGGTCATGGCCGCGATCAGGTTGAGGTAGACCTGCAAAGCCGTAGCTTTGCTTTTGATGTCGCCGAGCAAACTGAGCGCCTTGGCACCGGCCATGCGGTGATGATGGTGCGCGATGCGGGGCAATTGCCCGATGGCCCGGTTATGGTGCTTCTCGGTGATGCGCCTTTGATCAAGCCGGATCTGATCACCGGTGCTTTGCAACGGTTGGAGCAGGGCGCCGATGTTGTTGTTGTCGGGTTTGAAGCTGCCGACCCGACGGGATATGGGCGCCTGATTACCTCCGGTGACAGCTTGGAAGCCATCGTTGAAGAAAAAGAAGCGACTGAGGAGCAGCGAAAAACCACGCTCTGCAATTCTGGCCTTATGGCTTTCTCTGCGGGAACACTGGAACCATTGCTTGGCGAAATTCGCAATGACAATGCCAAGGGCGAGTTTTATCTGACGGACGCGATAGCCATCGCGCACAAGGCTGGCAAAAAGGTCGCCTATACGCTTGCTGATGAGGCCGATTTGGCTGGTGTGAACAACCGAGCAGATCTTGCCGCTGTTGAAGCGGAGTTTCAGCGCCGTAAGCGCCAAGAATTGATGCTGAGCGGCGTAACCATGCTGGCGCCAGACACGGTGACGCTTTCCCACGACACACAGATCGCGCCAGACGTGATTTTGGAGCCTAACATCGTGTTTGGCCCAGGAGTAAGCATCGAGTCAGGTGCCACCATCCATGCCTTTTGCCATTTGGAGGGTGCACATGTGGCCGGTGGTGCCACCATCGGGCCATTTGCCCGGCTGCGCCCTGGCGCTGATATTGGCGATGCCGCCAAAGTTGGGAATTTCTGCGAGGTGAAAAACGCTGATATCGCCCCTGGGGCTAAGGTCAATCATCTCTCCTACATCGGCGATGCGTCGATCGGAGAGAAGGCCAACATCGGTGCGGGCACCATCACCTGTAACTATGATGGCACCAACAAACACAAGACGACTATTGGCAAGAATGCCTTCATCGGCTCCAATTCCTCGCTGGTCGCTCCGGTGACCGTAGAAGACGATGCCTATGTTGGCTCTGGGAGCACCATCACCAAAGACGTGCCGAGCGGTGATCTGGCCATCGGGCGTGGGCGGCAGATCAACTTGGCCGGTCGCGCGCCCAAACTGACCAAAAAATAAGCGTGCCTTAACGATAGACTAGGAAAGACCACGTGATTGGTGTGGCGCGTGACCTAGCGCTAACCAGTATGTGCGCCTGTTCTGGCGATAAGTTTCATTCCATCAAGACGTTCCAGCTAGGGGTAGATGCTGATGTGTGGCATTGTAGGGATTTTGAGCACCGAACCGGTTGCTGAAGACATCGTCGATTCATTGCGTCGTTTGGAGTATCGCGGGTACGATTCTGCCGGTGTAGCAACACTGGAAAATGGCAGCCTCACGCGGGTGCGGGCCGAGGGTAAACTCAAAAATCTGGCTACTAAACTCGCTGCCCAGCCCCTCTCAGGTCATGCCGGGATTGGCCACACCCGTTGGGCAACCCACGGCGCACCAACCGAGCGCAACGCGCACCCCCACGCCGCTGGAAAAGTGGCGGTGGTTCACAACGGCATCATCGAGAATTTCCGTGAGCTACGCGATGCACTGAGCGCCAAGGGTGCGAACTTCGAGACCGAAACTGACACTGAAGTGGTAGCCCAGGCGGTCGCGGCCCAAATGCGCGAGGGCGCCACACCGCAGGATGCCGTGCGCGCCATCTTGCCAACTTTGGAAGGCGCTTTTGGTTTAGCCTTCTTGTTTGAAGATCATCCTGACTTGATGATCGCTGCGCGCAAAGGTTCACCTTTGGCAGTCGGTCATGGTGAGGCCAATGGCACTATGTACATTGGCTCCGATGCCATCGCGCTTTCGCCTTTCACCAACGAAATCACGTACTTGGAAGAGGGTGATACCGCCTTTATCAGTCGCGCTGAGCTGATCGTGGAAAATGACAGCGGCATCGTTGTCGAACGCTCCAAACAAATCTCCGAAGCGCGGGCCTACGTGATCGACAAAGGCCACCACCGTCACTTCATGGCCAAGGAAATTGCTGAACAGCCCGAAGTGGTGGGCCATACGCTCGCGCGTTACATCGATCTGACAAAAAATCGGATGGCGTTGCCTGATAGCCCGGTTGACCTGTCTTCGATCAACCGACTGACAATGACCGCTTGTGGCACAGCTTTTCTGGCAGGCATGACGGCGAAATACTGGTGCGAGCGCTTTGCGCGAATTCCCGTCGATATCGATGTCGCCTCAGAGTTTCGTTATCGCGAAATACCGCTGTCGCCGGGCGGTATGAGTATCTTTATTTCGCAATCCGGCGAGACGGCCGATACGCTGGCGAGCTTGCGCTACTGCAAAGACGGCGCGCAAACCATCGCATCCATCGTCAACGTGCCTGAATCCAGCATCGCACGCGATTCTGATATGCTGCTGCCTACCCTGGCTGGTCCTGAAGTATCCGTCGCATCCACCAAAGCCTTCACCTGCCAATTGGCGGTGCTGGCTTGTCTTTCCATTGGTTTGGGCCGAGCCAAAGGTGTGCTCACCGAGGACGACGAAGATCGCTTGGTAACGGCTCTGGTTGAAGCGCCACGCCTTATGAACGATGTGATGGCGCTGGGCCCGCAAATTGAAGCGATCTGCCGCGAGGTGCTTTTGCACGCATCTCACGCTCTGTTTTTGGGCCGTGGCACCAACTATCCATTGGCAATGGAAGGCGCGCTGAAACTCAAAGAGATAAGCTATATCCACGCCGAGGGCTACGCTGCTGGTGAACTAAAGCACGGCCCCATCGCCCTGGTGGACAAGGACATGCCGGTCATCGTCATCGCGCCGTTTGACCGAGTGTTTGAAAAAACCGTCTCCAACATGGAAGAGGTTGCCGCGCGCGGCGGAAAAATCGTCTTGATCACCGATCAGAAAGGTGCCGATGCGGTTTCCTCAGAGGCGGTTTCCAAGATCATCATGCCGGACATGCCAGCCACCATCACACCGCTGGTCTATGCTGTGCCGTTGCAGTTGATGGCCTACCATACCGCTGTCATGCGCGGCACCGATGTTGATCAGCCGCGCAATTTGGCCAAGTCGGTGACGGTGGAATAGTCGCTAGTCGGCTGGGCGATCATCGTCACGCGCCCGCATGCGGGCAGCTTCCTGGGTATCTTGAGCAAGATCGTCGGTGGGAAGCGGCCGCGACATCACGTACCACCCGCTTGCGAGTATAATGATTGCGGCCAGTCCGACCCAGCGCAGGTCTTGGATCGTCAAGACAACAATGGCCATGCCCAAACCCATGCCCCAAAGCGCTGCGGCCTTGCCACGCTTGGAAATGGCGCCTTCATCAAACCAGTGTTGCAAGGGTGGGCCAAACTGTGGGTGCCGGATGAGGTAGGCATGCAGGCGCGGCGAGGACCGGGCAAAGCAAGCCGCCGCTCCGATAAAGAAGATCGTGGTTGGTAAAATTGGAACCCACACACCAATTATACCCACCGCCAACAGCACAAGCCCAAGCAAACTGTAGGCGCGCATGAAAATCAAAGCGCGCATGGACGGCGGCGGATCGCCGGGCAAGCGCGAGGGCGATGGGTCTTCTATGGTTTCGATCCTTTTTAGCACAAAGTGGCCAACAGAACGGACCTATCGTCAGCCAGTCGTAGAAACTTTGGGTGTCTGTTCACCCGCTCGGTGCGCCCTACTCTAGGTAAGTGTTCTGCGCCTTTCGTAAAGAGGCTTTTGCTCACTTCCTGGCCCAAAGCCCTTGCAATTTGCCCATGCGAGACCTCATGTGTGGTGAGCCGCTTTGCGCGGTGATATAACCTCAACATCATTGCCTGAAGTTTATGCAAACCCACGACGACGACCATCACGAACGCCAGCGCAATGCCCATCCCATGGCACGTTTGCGCAACTACTTCTTCACCGGCGTCATCGTTGTCGCACCGATCACGATCACCGGCTACCTGATTTGGACCTTCGTTACGTGGGTTGATCGGATCGTTAAGCCGCTCATTCCGCCGCAATACAATCCCGACACTTATCTGCCGTTTGCCGTGCCTGGATTTGGTCTGCTGGCTGGGGTGCTTATCGTCACTATGACGGGTTTCCTGGCCGCAAATCTGGTCGGTCGCTCGGTGGTAAACTTTGGTGAGCGTCTGCTGGATCGCATGCCGCTGGTGCGCACCCTTTATCGCGGGCTAAAACAGATTTTTGAGACGGTTCTCAATGATCGCTCAGACAATTTTCAAAGTGTCGGACTTATCCAATATCCACGTCCCGGCATTTGGGCTGTGGTGTTTCAATCCACCGAAACACGCGGAGAGGTCGCCGCAAAAATCGCAGGCGAGTATGGCGTTGAGGATCTGGCGAGCGTCTTTCTGCCAACCACGCCCAATCCAACATCTGGTTTTTTGCTGTTTGTGCCGCGCAAAGACCTTATCCAGCTTGATATGACGGTTGAAGACGGGGCTAAGCTCGTCATTTCAGCCGGGCTTGTTGTTCCAAACCACCAGGAAAAATTGGCAAAACTGGCCGCTGATGCTCAAGCCAAGGCACGCGCTTCTTAGGATTTCCTAGCCCGACGCCATCAATCGAATGGCGCTGTCGCGGCGAAACAGCTGCAAGACCAGCCGTAGCGCCTGTCCGCGAACTGATCGCAGATGCGGGTCCTTGGCGACCATCAGCCGCGCATCGTCATGCGCGAGCGTGATCAAGTCTTTATCGAGCGCTGGATCGGCCACCTCAAAGTCCTTGAAGCCGCTTTGACGGGTCCCGAGGACTTCGCCCGCGCCACGAAGCTCTAAGTCACGTTCGGCAAGCATAAAACCATCATTGGTTTCGCGCAGCGCCTCCAGCCGCGCCTTGGCGGTCGCGCCCAATGGACCTTTATAGATCATCAGGCAGGTGGATTGGTCTTCGCCACGCCCGATACGCCCGCGTAACTGATGCAACTGCGACAGGCCGAAGCGTTCGGCCTGTTCGATCACCATGATGGTTGCATCGCGCACATCAACACCCACTTCGACCACGGTGGTGGCAACAAGCAGCCGGGTGTCGCCAGCTTTGAACGCCGCCATTGCAGCGTCTTTTTCTTCCGCCTTCATACGTCCGTGAACCAAACCAATTTTGCTGGCTAGGTCCGGCCCCATAGCTTCCTGAAGGGTTTTGTGGCGCTCCACAGCTGCCGTGAGATCAATCTCATCACTCTCTTCGACGAGCGGACAAATCCAGTAGCCTTTGGTGCCGTTCTCTAACGCTGACTTCAATCGACTCACGACATCATCAAGCCGCTCCATGGGAACGGCACGCGTCTCGATGGGTTTGCGGCCTGCCGGTTTTTCGTCAAGTTTGGAGACGTCCAAATCGCCGTACCAAGCCATGATCAGCGTGCGTGGTATGGGCGTGGCCGTCATCGCAAGCAGGTCCACGGCCTTACCCTTGTCTGCCAGTTTTAAACGCTGTGCGACGCCAAATCGGTGTTGTTCGTCGATCACCGCAAGACCGAGGTCATGAAACGAAACGGGGTCTTGGATCAGGGCGTGCGTACCAACCACCACATCAATGGAGCCATCGGCCAAACCTTCTAGGATGCGGTTGCGTGCTTGGCCTTTTTCACGGCCGGTCAGGATCGCGATCTCAAGTCCTGCTGCCGCGCCAAAGCCGGAAAGCGTTTCAAAGTGCTGACGAGCGAGCACCTCGGTAGGTGCCATTAAGGCACTTTGTGCTCCGCTTTCGGCGACATCCGCCATGGCCAGCAGGGCCACCAGCGTCTTGCCAGCGCCAACATCGCCCTGCAGCAGCCGCACCATGCGGTCTTTTGATGCAAGGTCAGCACGAATTTCTCCGTGAGCACGAACCTGCGCACCAGTGAGCGCAAAGGGTAGGGCGTTGATCAGCTCCTCTGCCTTCGCGCCAGAACTTTGCCGCGCAACCCCTTTGCCGGTGATCGAGAAGTGCCGGATCAGCGCCAGCGCCAACTGACCAGAGAGGATTTCATCATAGGCCAAGCGCCTACGCGCCTTGCCACCAAGCCCAGTTTGATCATCGCCGACATGAACGGCATTGAGGGCGTCGGTGAACGGCGGAAGATCATGCAGCGCGGGATAGCTATGATCAATCCAATCGGGCAGTGCGGGCACGCCAGGTAAAGCCGCCGCGATCGCTTTACGCAAAAGCTTTGGACTCACCCCTGATGTCATCGGGTAGATGCGCTCAAACACTGGGATGGTATGCGCTTTATCGCGCGTGACGGCATAGTCTGGATGCACCATCTGGCGATGACCGTTCCACAGCTCCACCTTGCCAGAAATGGTGATGGCGTTGCCGACGCTATAGGTTGGAGCCAGCCAATCAGGCCGCGCATTGAAATAGACGATTTCGATATCGCCAGTTTCGTCCTCAGCGGTGATGCGAACCGGGCGGCCAAAGCGCGCGCCGTCCAACCCACGCACATCAGCCACCTGCACATCCATCGTGGCAATGGTGCCAGGATGTGCATCGCGCAGAGAAACCCGTTGTGAGCGATCAACCACGGCGATTGGCAAGTGCAAAAGCAGATCAATCAGCGTTGCGGGTGGTGTGGCCCCGCCTGGAAGGACCAGTTTTGACAGGGCCGCTTCTACTTTCGGGCCAATGCCAGAAAGCACAGAGACGGGCCGGAACAGGGGCTGCAACCGTTCATCGCGCATACCAAAGCCAATACGCGCAATTGTCGCGCGTTCCAACCGATCTCCGACCGTGACAGTGTGGACAAACACCGCTAGAACGCAGCGCCTCAGCTCACAAAGGCTTACACAATGAACGACACGATTGGTCGCGCCGTAACAGGCATGGGCCGTACATCAGATGGCCTGGACGCACGACGCAAGCGCATGATGTTTCGCGCTTGGCACCGCGGCACGAAGGAACTGGATATCATTCTGGGCTCATTCGCCGACAAGCATCTCGGTGCGATGAACGATGATGAATTGGATGCCTTTGAGAGGCTACTCGAAGTGCCGGAGCCTGACCTTTATAATTGGATTTCAGGCCGTGAAACCTTGCCGAACAACTATCAAGGCCCGTTGATCGAGCGCATCATCGCCTTCCACAAGGAGGGTGGCGCCGTTTTCATCGGCTAGCCAAACATCCATGACATCGCACGCATGACATCCCCCCTTTTTACGCTACCTGATCTGCATCTTGATGAAGCAGCAACGACCACCCTGTCGGCGGTGCCAGATGGCCTGACGCCACTCGTTCTGGCGCAGATGGCAGAAGACGCTGGCCCGGCAGTCCTCTTTATCGCGCGCGATGGCCCGCGTGCCCGCACTGTGGAAGAGGCTTTGGCGTTTTTCGCGCCAGAGATGGCGGTGCTCAACCTGCCGCCTTGGGATTGTCTGCCTTATGATCGGGTCTCGCCGTCTGCTCATGTGGTTGCCAAGCGCCTGTCCGTGCTCGCCAAGCTAGGCGCGTACCGCGAAAGCCGCTCCAAAAAGCCGATGGTTGTGATCACCACCATCAACGCGATGGTACAGAAAGTGCCACCTGCGGAGGTACTTGCCAGCCAAGCCCTGTCGCTGGCGCCTGGCCAGTCGCGGCCTATGGAAACGGTGCTTGGGTATCTTGAAGCCAATGGCTACGACCGCACCTCTACCGTGCGCGAGGCTGGCGAATATGCGGTGCGTGGCGGTATCGTCGATCTTTTCCCGCCTGGGGCGCTTTCTCCGATTCGCCTGGATTTCTTTGGCGATACGCTGGAATCGATCCGCACGTTTAGCGTCGAGACCCAACGTTCAGAAGAAACCCGTCGCTCGCTTGAATTGCTGCCGATGAGTGAAGTGCGCTTGAACGATGAAACCATCCGCTCGTTCCGCCGCGCCTATGCCATGCAGTTCGGTGCGCCCTCGCGAGATGATGTGCTCTACACAACCATTTCATCGGGTCGCCGTGTGCAGGGTATGGAGCACTGGCTGGGACTGTTTGAGCCTGAGCTGGTTCCGCTGACCGATCATCTGCCCGATGCGCCGATTGTGCTCGATCATCTGATCGCTCCCGCGTTGACGGAGCGGTTGGACACGATTGAGGACTATTATCAGGCTCGCATTGAGGTGCTGGAGCGTCAGGGCGAGAAAGCAGGATACAAACCAGCCCCACCTGACACGCTCTATTTGGACCAGACGGGTTTTGAAACAGCCCTAGGTGGGCGCGCGCGTCTAGACATCTCGCCCTTTGCTGAAGATGATGTCGCAGGTCGTCGGCAAATCGCCGGACATGCAAAGCAGGGCAAAAACTTTTCCGCCGAGCGGGCAAGCGCCGAACGCAACGTGTTCGATGCTGTGCGAGAGCACGCTGCGGCTTTGGTCAAGGCGAGCAAAAAGGTTGCTATCGCCTGTTGGTCGGAAGGCTCGCGCGACCGCATGGCGCAGGTTTTGGCTGATCATGACCTTTCCAACGCCCGCGCTATCAAAAGCTTGAGTGAACTGGCCGATGCGCCAAAGGCACTGGTTGGCCTTGTTGTCTTGCCCATCGAAGAGGGGTTTGAAACCGACAAGCTCGGCATCATCACCGAGACTGACATTCTCGGCGAACGCATGGTGCGCGGTACCACCCGGCGCACCAACAAAGACGCGCTGACTGAAGCTGGAACGCTGCAACCGGGCGATTTGGTGGTGCATGTCGATCACGGCATCGGCAAGTTTGTCGCGATGATGACGCTCGACATCGCCGGTGCGCCGATTGAGTGCTTGGAACTGCACTATGCCGGTGGCGATAAGCTGTTTTTGCCGGTCACCAACATCGAACTGCTCACCCGCTACGGCGCTGATGGCTCTGAGGCCAATCTGGACAAGCTTGGCGGGGGCGCTTGGCAAGCGCGCAAGGCAAAGCTCAAACAACGCATCCGCGACATGGCGGATAAGCTCATTCAGATTGCCGCGCAACGCGCCATGCGCACAGCCCCTTTGATCGATCCGCCGGAAGGGCTGTACGAGGAATTCGCTGCACGCTTTCCCTATGATGAAACCGAAGACCAGCTGAATTCGATCACATCGGTGATTGAAGACCTGTCATCGGGCCAACCGATGGACCGTTTGGTCTGCGGCGATGTGGGTTTTGGCAAGACAGAAGTTGCTCTGCGTGCCGCCTTTATGGTGGCTTTGTCCGGTCGTCAGGTTGCCATCGTGGTGCCAACAACGTTGCTGGCACGGCAGCACTTCGCCACCTTCAAGGATCGCTTCAAAGGCTTCCCGGTCAATGTGCGGCAAGCCTCGCGCTTTGTCGGCACAAAAGAACTGGCTGAGACCAAGGCGGGCCTGAAAGACGGAACCGTCGATATCGTTGTCGGCACCCACGCGCTGCTTGGTAAAAGCGTGTCGTTCAAGGATTTGGGGCTGCTCATTATTGACGAAGAGCAGCATTTCGGAGTGGCACACAAAGAGCGCCTTAAAGAAATGCGCTCGGACGTTCATGTGCTCACGCTCTCTGCTACGCCCATTCCGCGTACACTGCAATTGGCGCTGACGGGCGTTCGCGAGCTTTCGCTTATCGCCACGCCGCCGGTCGATCGCTTGGCCGTGCGCACGTTTGTCTCGCCCTATGATCCATTGATTATCCGCGAAACGCTGCTGCGTGAGCATTTCCGTGGTGGGCAGAGCTTCTATGTTGTGCCGCGCATCAAGGACCTGGAAGAGGTGCGTCGGTTTTTGGAAGAGTCCGTGCCAGAGGTAAAGGTTGGTATCGGCCATGGCCAAATGTCGGCGACAATGCTCGAAGAGGTGATGGAAGGCTTTTATGATGGCAAGTTCGATGTGTTGCTGTCCACCACCATCGTGGAATCAGGTCTGGATATCCCGTCGGCCAACACGCTCATCGTGCATCGGGCCGATATGTTCGGCCTTGGCCAGCTCTATCAGCTGCGCGGACGGGTAGGGCGCTCCAAAACCCGTGCTTATTCCCTGTTCACCGTGCCGGCCGACTACAAGATTACCAAGGTGGCCGAGCGTCGCTTGAAGGTGTTGCAAAGCCTTGAAAACCTTGGCGCTGGCTTCCAGTTGGCCAGTCATGATCTGGACATTCGCGGGGCAGGGAACCTGCTTGGCGAGGAACAGTCGGGGCATATCCGCGAGGTGGGATACGAGCTTTATCAACAAATGCTCGAAGAGGCCGTTGCCAGCTTGAAAGAAGGCGATGGTGCTCAGGAAGATGATGGCCAGTGGTCACCGCAGATCACACTTGGTACGCCAGTGATGATCCCGGAAAACTATGTGCCTGATCTGCAACTGCGTTTGCAGCTTTATCGCCGCCTGTCAGCACTGGAAAATGTTGATGAGATTGATGGCTTCGGCGCAGAGATGATCGACCGGTTCGGGCCACTGCCGTCCTCCGTCGAAGGTCTTTTGAAGCTGGTTTACATCAAGGTTCTATGCCGCCGCGCGCATATCGAAAAGCTCGACACCGGGCCAAAAGGCGCGGTGGTCATGTTCCGCCAAAACACCTTCCCCAATCCCGCTGGACTGATGAAGTTCATCTCTGAGCAGGGCAGCCAGGCACGGGTGAAGCCTGACCACAAAATTGTGCTCACGCGTAATTGGGGCAAGGTGGATGATCGTGTGAAGGGCGCAGCTGTTCTGGTTGCTAAGTTCGCCAAGATCGCTGAGGCTGAGCAGGTAGCGGCCTGACGGCTTCTAAGCGACGGCGGCTTGAACGCCAATGTCGTCATCTTCGAGAGGCGGCGGCGCTTCCCAAACATGATCGGGTAGGGCAGCAACGTCCACCACACCACGCCCGCGTCGCGGTACGCGCGAGACCAGATGTATCTTCACCGGCAAACCCGCATCGCCGATGCCGCTTTCCAGAAGCATCCCCCGCACCATGGCCAGTGTTGGCAAAGTTTGAGCCTCTCCGTCACCAGCACGGGGTTCAACGGCCACTTCGATACGGTTTTGCATCAAGGGATCAGGAACTGTGAAAACAGCAGCATCCTGCCAACGGCCTGTCAATCCAAGGGCGCGATTGATAACGGAAAGCATCACATGGTGGGCACCAACTCGGACGGCGGCAGTGTCTGTATCCGTCAACACATAAACCGGTCGCCGTTCGTCGTTTTCCGCAAGGCGGGCCATCTGACCAGTAGGCTGAGGATCTAACAGCTTGCCATTGCGCGCAGCCACCAACGGACTGTCGAGGCAAATTTCGCCAGTCATCAGCGTTCCGCTGGTGCTGTTTTCCTTCGGGCCGCCCTCCAGGCGAAGCGTGCCAAATGTCATCGCCGCACCATTGGGTGGTCCAATCGTGATAGCACCCGGGCGCATTTGGGTTTGGCTCTGATCATTCTGGTCGGCTGGAAGCAAAGCCATACCGCCACAATCAACCAGCAAATGGTCACCTTTCGGCACGGTATGGCTCGCCGAGCCATTGGAAACCCAAATACGCTTTGCCTTGGTGGTTTCAGCTTTGAAACCGACCGCATTCGCAAAGGCCGCTGGCAGCACTAATCTGTGAGTATCGCTTTCCCCAAGCCAGAGCTGCATTCGCGCGTCTAGACTGGGGTCAACAGCTTCAAAAAGCTGCACGCCACATCCAACCAGAAGTGCTGGAAGTGCGGTGGTGAGCAGGCCGTGTGCGCCAATTGGATCGAAGGCCGTGCCGATGAGACTGTTGATCGAAAGGTCACTGATCATGGCGCAGGCAAGCGCCTGGGCCAGAAGCTGATTTTGCGTCCGCGACGAGCGTTCCAGCCTACCTTCTGCGCTGTGCCTTAGAACGTGCACCACGGCATCTTGATCTGGATTGATGGGGGGCAGCGCGCTGTCGTCCACCGGCGGAGCATCAATGGACGCCAAATCAACAAATCCATCAGGTGCTTCGCCAAAGCAGCCAACGAAGCGGATGGTGAAAAGATTGGCTGCCATTTCCAAAATACGAAGAGATTCAGGCCGCTCTTGCGACAGTGTTCCTGCATCGATCGCAAGTTTGGGCGCATAGGAAACAGCACCCTCAGTAACCTGCCGCGCGCTCATCCCTTCTGGCGCCAGGCACACTTGCAATCCGGCTTTGACCGCCGCAAGCAGCATAATCAGGCCTTCAGGTCGCCTTCCTGCGCGCAGAAGCACACTATCGCCTGGCCCAAAGCCCTGCGCACGCAGCACATTGGAAATCCGAACAACGTCGCTTTGTACACCCGCGAATGTTAAGGCTGGTCCGCCATTCGGCTGCAGAAATGGCACATCACCACGCGACGTTGCCCACTTTTCCAAAACGCGTGCAAAGGTCAAAGAGCCCCAGCTAGGGCAAGCGCGCGCTTTGTTTGTGGCCTCGTTTGTGGAGTCGACCTCGCTCACACTCAGTCCTCAATCCAGATCGCGTTGGGTGTGAAGAATTGATAGCCCCAAACCGAACTGTCTTCGGGAAAATTCACCTCGCTGGCGTGGGCAATCCACTGGGCTGGGGCATGATAGTGGGGAATGATGTAGCTGCCGGAAATCAAAAGGCGGTCCAGCGCACGCGAAGCATCAATGAGGTCATCGCGATCAACGGCGCTGACAATCGCATCGATAGCTGCTGTGACGCCTGGCTCTCTCACACCGGCTGTGTTCCATGATCCTTCTTGATCGGCTGTGGATGGACCAAAACGGTTGTACTGCTCGTTGCCCGGTGAGAGGCTTTGATACCAAACATAGGGGATCATGTCGTAGTCAAAGACGCGGCGCCGTTCTTCAAACTGAGCACTGTCGATGACGCGCACGCTCATGTTGATGCCGGCCAGCTGCAGTGTTTGCGCGTAGGCAAGCGCCACCCGTTCTGCACTCGGCGAGCTGGTTAGCAGCTCAAAACTGAACTGCTGCCCATCGGCGTTGACCAGCCTGCGACCGTCCAGACGCCAACCAGCCTCTTGCAGCAATTGCAAAGCAGCACGAATGTTGGTGCGGTCGCGCCCTGAGCCATCAGACGTGTTTGTCTGCCAAGTGCCATCAAGCACATCTGGCAGAACCGCATCCATATGATCGCCTAGGATAGCGAGCTCCTCATCAGACGCTGATCGTCCAATGGCCGAAAGTTCAGAGCCGTGAAAAAAGCCCTCTGTGCGCTCGTACTGACCAGCAAAAATGGTCTGATTGATCCACTCAAAATCGAACATCAGGTTGAGTGCTTGGCGCACACGAACATCTGCAAAGATTTCCCGGCGCGTGTTGAAGGCGTAGCCACTTGGCGCTTTGGGGCGCTCATCCACAAGCGCGCTTTGGACAATCTCGCCCGATGCTGCTGCTGGAAAATCGTAATTGTTGAGCCAAGCGACCGGATCGCTTTCCGCATAAAAGTGCAGACGCCCCGTGGAGAACGCCTCAAACAGAGCCGTCTCATCGCGGAAATACTCAATCGACCATTCATCGACATTGTATTGGCCGACATTGACCGGAAGATCGTCGCCCCAATAGTCCTCGCGCCGCTCAAACACCGCTAGGCGGCCCGCATCAATGCGCGTAAGGGCATAAGGCCCACTGCCAACGGGTGGTTCTAAGCTCGTCTCTGTGAAAGCTTCAACTGTTGTTGCGTGCTCGGGCAACACCGGCAGCAAGCCCATCAGAACCGGCAACTCACGGTTCGACCCATCACCCAAATGAAAGGTCACCGTCAGATCGTCAACGCGCTCAACCTCGGTGATTTGCTCATAGGCCCGTCTTTGGCTCGGGCGGCCATGTTCACGCAGCAACTCCATTGAAAAAATCACATCGTCAGCCGTCACAGGCTCACCATCAGAGAACCTAGCTGCGGGGTTTACCCCAAACGTCACATAGGTGCGGTCTTCGGGAACGATGATGGTTTCCGCCAACAGGCCGTACAACGTGAACGCCTCATCTCGTCCACGCGTGGCAAGGCTTTCCCACACCCAGCCGCGAACCCACCAGACTGGTGATCCGCGCACAATCAGCGGGTTCACGCTGTCAAACGAGCCGCGTAAACCAAACCGGATGGCACCACCCATCGGCGCATTCGGGTTCACATAATCAAAATTCTGGAAGTCAGGCCCGTGAAGCGGGGAGCCATGCATGGCCACCGCATGCGTTTGACCATCCGCATCTTGCGCGAGGGAATGGTTAGTCGCCAGCCACATGCCCATACACACTGTGCCGACAAGCAAGGCTGCTGTAGGCCAGCTCTTAAGTGCCAGTGATGGAAGCATGAAAACCTCGTTGATGCGCCGATTCGTCATGAGAGTGAGTAGAATGCCGCGCTGGGCACCTGTCCAGCATTGCCAGCGACCTCGCACGGCAAAAAGTCGGGAAAGTGCGGTGATCTGGGCATTGCTATCTGGTCATGGCTCGCGAGTTTGGCTACAGGAAGGCCGAGATACCGCGCGGCGCTTGCCTTGGCTGTGTCCCTTTTGGGATTAGGCCATCACTCCGCCGCATTTGCGCAACATCGCCAAGCCGCGCCGTAGTGCCTTGCGGTCGTTAGGCACCCAATCGGGTTGGACGGCAAGTTGGGGCGGGCAAGAGATAATGATGAAAGCCAGCCTGGCTTCTGGGCTGTACAGTGGAGACGATGGAATGCTGCCAAGACTTATGTCCAACAAAGGTGCCCGTTCGCTGGCCGCAGCGCTCGCGGTTGTGGCGTTGCCAACGGGTGTTTTTGCTCAGGATGCTCAAGAAGCGCCTGCAGAGCAGCAGCTGACCCCCGAGCAACGCCTTCAACAGATCATCGAGAGTGTTGATCCGGCCGAGGCCGCTGCCCTGGCCGACCTGCTGCCGGAGATCACGTGGATCAAGGTATGCGGTGTCGACCAGCGTGCCAACCAATCGGTCTGTAACATTCGGGCCCGCGAACTTCAGGTGGAAGGTGTTACAGTCGCAGCTCTGCAGATCATCGAGTCCGAAGGTGGTGAGCGCCAGATGGTGACCATCCTGCCCACCCGGTTGCAGATCCCTGAAGGGGTGCGCGGCCAAGTGGACGATGGCGCACCTGTCACCGGCCAATTCCGCATTTGTTACCCGCAGAACTGCTTCGTAGAATTCGAAGCCAACGATGCGTTGATTGATTCCATGAAGGCTGGTGGCGAGTTCACAGTAACGGCTCTCAATGAAGCTGGTCGCGCCGTTCCTTTTGCCTTCTCTCTGGCGGGTTTTACGTCTGCCTATGATGGCGAAGGTTACGACTCAACCGTCCTGATCGCTGCCGAGCAGGTGGTTCGCGAGCGAGCCGCTGCCGGCACACCGGAAACGGCGCCTCCTTCGGACGAGTTACAAAATGCTCTTGAGGAGCGTGCGCGCGAGTTGCGCGAGCGCTTGCAAGAATAGGTAGGCCAAGAGCAGCCTGCAACAAAAAAAGGCGGCCTTCGCGCCGCCTTTTTCATGAGCGCTTCTAGGCTAGCCCCTAGTGCGCTTGGCCTGCAAAGATCAGGTCTCCGTTTGGCCCTTCATAGAAAAACTCGGCTATCTGCGCATTGCGTAACGGCTTGTCGCTGTCATCGGGCAAAAGGTTCTGCTCAGACACATAGGCCACATATTCCGTCTCCTCGTTTTCGGCGAGCAGATGGTAAAATGGCTGGTCTTTGTGCGGGCGAACATCAGCGGGAATGGCGTCCCACCACTCGTCGGTGTTGCTGAATATCGGATCGACATCGAACACAACGCCGCGAAACGGGTAGACGCGGTGCTTGACGACATCGCCGATTGTAAAACGTGCTGTTCGCATGGGCGTATCTCCTTCAGCCGCCATAGCTAGGCGCGTCGAGTCCCAGTTTCAAGCGCTTAGGTAAACACAAGGTTGCGACCTTAAAACCCATACTGCTCGGCAAGAGAGGGATCGCGCGCAACCAACTGCTTGGCAAGGTCGGCCAACACCTTGGCCTGTTTCCAAGTGGCATCATCTTGCATTTTGCCATCAATCATCACGGCGCCGGTGCCATCAGGCATAGCTTCGAGTATGCGCAAGGCGAATTTCACCTCTTCAACCGGGGGGCTAAACACCTCACGGGCGATGTTGATCTGGCTGGGATGCAGTGTCCAAGCGCCGGCACATCCCATCAAGAACGCATTGCGGAACTGGGCTCGGCAGGCGTCAGGGTCGGAGAAATCACCGAATGGTCCGTAGAATGCTTTGATGCCAGCCGACATGCAGGCATCCACCATTTTGGCGAGCGTGTAGTGCCAAAGGTCTTGCTGATACGCACTACGGACAGCTCCATTATCGTCATCGGCAAGCACCACATAGTCTGGGTGGCCGCCGCCGACACGGGTTGTTTTCATGCCGCGTGACGCCGCCAGATCAGCCGGGCCAAGGCTCATCCCGTGCATGCGTGGGCTGGCGGTTGCAATGGAATCGACGTTTTTGACGCCTTCAGCCGTTTCTAGGATGGCGTGAATTTGGATAGGGCGTGTGATCCGAGCTTTGGCTTCTAGCTGCGCCAAAAGCTGGTCGAGATAGTGAACGTCCCACGGACCTTCCACTTTCGGCAGCATGATCACGTCCAGCTTGTGGCCAATCTCACCAACCAGTGTTGTGATATCATCCAGAACCCAGGGCGAGTTGAGGCAGTTGATGCGGCTCCAAAGGCCAGTTTCTCCGAAGTCATTGTCTTTGGCGAGCTGCACAAATCCAGCGCGGGCAGCCTCTTTTTGGTCGGCGGGGATTGCATCTTCCAAATTGCCCAGCACCACATCCACTTTAGGGATGAGTGCACCCAGCTTCGCAACCACCTTGTCGATGTGAGGGGGCACGAAGTGAAGCATGCGTTCAACGTTTACCGGCGGTTCGCGAAATGGCAGAGGAGCGCCGATGGCCAGGGGGCGGAAGAAAGCGTGCGGAGTTTTGGTCATAAGACGAGCCTGTGCAGCATTGGTTTGGGGCAACACTGACATGCTGCGCCGCACAATGACCAGCCACGCTTTGGTCTAGCCACTCAACCTCAGGGGTGGCGAACCTCGCGAGACCAGCGCCCGACCTTTCCTTGTGCGGTCCCGCGTCGCTCGGCCCTACGGCCGACGAACCTCGCGAGACCAACGCCTATGCGCCCACATCCATTCATGCGGGCGGTCACGGATCCAAGCTTCCAACTGGGCATGGATCGCGCCCGTCACACGCTCAACGTCAGCTTTGTTATCGCCGGTGTTTTCAGTAACTATGTGTTTCAGTTCAACGGCATAGCGTGCCACACCGACGCGTTTGCAACGCCCCAAAACAAGTTCAGCGCCGGTCTTCAGCGCAAGTGAGGCTGGCAATGGGGTGGAAGGCGCAAGTTTTCCAAAGAACGGCACCTCAACATCACTACCGCTCACACGGTGATCAGCCAGAATGCCAATGCCATCACCTTGGCGCAGCAGACCCACAACCCGCTTCATCGCCGATGACCCTTTGGTGATCATGCCAGCTTGCCAGAAAAGCGTGCGTTGGCGACGGAGGTCTTCATCGACCAGCGGGTTGGCAACCGATTGATAGAGTGCAGCAGCATGGATGTTTTGGCGACGAACACCGATGCCAAAAGCCTCCCAATTGCCCGAATGCATGGAAACGAGAACAATGCCATTTGGTTTGCCGCTGCCATCTTTTGGACGGCGTGCCTGCTGCAAAACATCAAGGTTTTCAAGGTGGATACGGTCAGGGTCTTCACCCAACCTGTCCAGAACCAAGCCTTCAGCAAACGTCTGACCTAGGCCATCCCACATGCCGCGCGTTATGCGTTCGCGTTCTTCTGCTGAAAGCTCGGGTATTGACGCCTCCAGTTGCAGGAGTGCCCGGCCATGGCGTTTTGTCCATGGAGCAAAGGTGCGCCAGATCCATCCCATGAAGCGCGAGCCGCGTTCAATGCCAAGCAGTCGTATGAGGCCACGCACAAAACGTAGAACCATAAACTCTGCGCGATGGGAGAGGGTGGTCTGCATGAGCACCTGCCGATAGCCGTTGAGCGGCATGAAATCAACGCTCGAATTGGCTTGCCGCATCAATCAAGGGTCGCCGTAGGCAAGGCCGATGGCGCGTGGTAGGCGAGCGAACGGCAGTTGCATCCCTGCCAGCAAATGGACTCCTCAATGGCCGATATCCTCGCTCTTGTAGCGCCCTTCTTTGGTTTGATTTTCCTCGGGTTTTTCTCAGGGCGGGTCGCCAAAATACCCGAGGATGGGCTGGCGTGGCTTAACTTCTTCATCATTTATATGGCGCTACCGGCCTTGTTTTTTGACTTGCTGTCATCAACGCCGCTCGACCAGTTGGAGGGCTGGTCATTCATTGTTGTCACAACGCTTGCAGCTTTTGTTGTCTATGTGCTGGCAACGCTCGTTGCTGCCGTGCGCGGGCGCGATCTCAGCGAAGCGGCCATGCAAGGCGTTGCGGGTTCCTACTCCAACATCGGCTACATGGGCCCCGGCCTCACGCTTTCCGTTTTGGGAGCGCCAGCGGCTGTCCCAACCGCACTGATCTTCTGCTTCGACAATGCCTTGCAGTTCATTTTAACGCCTATTCTCATGGCGATGAGCGGCACCTCGCAGGACAGGCCGCTTCAAATCGCTCTACTGGTGACGCGCAAGATTGTCTTTCACCCATTTATTGTGGCCAGCGCTCTGGGCATCGCGGCAGCGGCGTTTCAATTCCAAACGCCAGGCCCACTTCAACGCATCATCGATTTTTTGAGTGGCGCAGCCGCGCCATGTGCTCTGTTTGCCATGGGTGTAACGATTGCCCTGCGTCCGCTCACCCGTGTGCCAACCGAAGTGCCGTGGCTGCTTTTCGTGAAGCTTGCCATTCACCCGCTGCTGATCTGGGTGATGCTGTCTTGGGCTGGCGACTACGATCCGATCTGGGTTTACACAGCCGTTCTGATGGCATCCTTGCCGCCAGCGTTGAACGTCTTCGTAATGGCCAGACAGTATGATGTTTGGGTTGAACGGGCATCATCGATGGTGCTCGTCGGCACCATCGTCTCCATTCCAACGCTGACGGTGATGATCTTGCTGATCACTGGTGGCCATCTGCCAGTGGACCTGTTTCCGCGCTGAAGCGCCAGCTAGGCTGCCGGGCGCATCACATCACGCATGGCACCCACCATATTGCGCAAGCCAAACGGTTCCAGCCCGGCCACCATCAGCCCTTTTTTCAAGCGTGGTGAGAGGCGTGTCACCGACATCGCCGCCGCACGTCCAACTTGCAGTAGCGGATTGTCAGACAACAGCGAACGATTGAGCGCATCGACACCAAACGTCCGAGCCCAAACATCAGCGCGGCGCTTGGCGCTATAGCGGGTGGCCATCGACATGGAGGCGGGGTCATCTCCGGTTCTCAACCCATCAGCGATCACCTCAACAGCGTCGCTTCCGTCGCGGATTGAAAGGTTTAGCCCCTGCGCGCCAATTGGCGGGAACGCGTGCGCCGTCTCCCCAGTGAGATAGACACCCTTGGCAGCAAAGGCGCCAGCAACCAGTGCTTCGAGCGGCCAAAGCTGCACCTGCTCTTCCAATTCCAACGCTCCGAAAAGGTGTTGCGAGCGCTTTTCCAGAAAAAGGCTAGCTTTCGGCAAATCCATATTCGCCAGAACACCGGCGTCCTCAGGCGAGAGCGCGCAAACAAAGCTGGAGCGATGCTTACCGTCTAAGTCAGGCATCGGAACAAAAGTGAAAGGCCCGGTTTCAGTGTGAAACTCAGTAGACACAAAATCATGGGGTTTGGCGTGCCGCACAATGCCAACGGCTGCCGTTTGCGGATAGCTCCAACGCCGCACCTTGATACCTGCAGCTTCACGCGCCGGAGATTTCTTGCCATCGGCAGCGATAACAGCCTGCGTCTGCAAAACTTGTCCATCGCTCAGTGTCAGCGCAATTGGACTTGATCCAAGAGCGTAATCAACGACCATGGCCTCAATGCGCTTGATGGCCCTTTGTTGAGAAACGGCATCCAACAGCATCTGATTGAGCTGTGCATTGGGGCAATTGAGCCCAAACAGCGAGCGGCCAATCTCTTCGGCATCAAATGAAACAGTCGGGGCCCGCAAAAGCCGGCGCGAGCCATCCATCAACCGCATGGTCATCAGCGGTGTGCCGATTTCAGCAACCGCCTCGGCCAGCCCAAGATGCTCCAGTGTATCCAATGATGGCGCTAGCAGCGCCGTTGTGCGTTTGTCGGCAAGGTTGATGGCAGGGCCAACCAGCGCAGCCGAAAGGCCTGCTTGAGCCGCACTGAGGCTGGCAATCATGCCCGCCGGTCCTGTCCCAGAAATCACCACGTCGAATGGGGTTTGGTCTGCGGACATGTCCTTGCTCCTTGGCTGCTTACGCACTACCTGACCCTTCAACCAGCATGGGTCAATGCGGCATCCTGCCGACTGACTGGCACCCAATGCCCTCACTCAAAGGCCAAGCACAATGACAACACCCACCCAGCGCATCATCATCAAGCAAACTGGCGGCCCGGACGTGATGCAGTTTGAAGACGCCGTTTTGCCGGACCCCGGTGCCGATGAAATCATAGTCGAGCATACGGCCATTGGGCTCAACTACATCGACGTCTATTTCCGCACTGGGCTCTATCCCGCACCAAACGGTGTGCCGTTTACGCCCGGCCACGAGGGCGCTGGCCGGGTAACCGCGGTGGGAGGTGAGGTTCAGGGCCTGAAAGTTGGCGATCGCATTGCCTACGTTGGACCGTTGGGAAGTTACGCCCGCCACCGCATTATCAAGGCTGATATCGCGATAAAACTGCCCGACAACATCGATGACGAGACCGCGGCGTCTATGATGCTGAAGGGTATGACAGCCCGCTACCTGCTACGCAAAACCTACGATGTAACCTCCGACACAACGCTGCTTTTCCATGCGGCCGCCGGAGGTGTTGGTTTGATCGTGGGGCAATGGGCCAAGCATCTTGGCGCAACGGCTATCGGCACGGCAGGCTCGGATGAAAAATGTGGCGTGGCGCTGGAGCACGGCTATGCGCATTGCATCAACTATTCCAGCCAAGACTTCGCCGCCGAGGTCGCGCGTATCACCAATGGCGCAAAGTGCGATGTGGTGTTTGATGGCGTCGGCAAAGCGACCTTCGAAGGATCGCTGGACTGCATCAAACCGTTTGGCTTGTATGCCTCTTTCGGCAATGCGTCAGGCGGCATCGATGCGTTCAACCTTGGCGTTCTTAGTGCCAAAGGGTCGCTCTACGTCACGCGTCCAACGATTTTTGCCCATATCGCCACCCGGGCCATGCTGGAGGAAACGGCAAATGATCTGATGGCAGTCGTTGCATCGGGGGCAGTTAAGGCTCCTGTCACGCAGCGGTTTGCACTCAGTGAAGTGGCAGAAGCTCACAAGGCATTGGAAGCGCGCGCGACGACCGGCGCAACGGTTCTTTTGCCAAACGGTTGAGCACTTTGCTCGGTGCACGCCATTGATGTGCACAGCTTTGCGGCAGCAATCGCCTAAGTCGCAGTTGCAGCGATGGCCAAACAGGCACTAGGTTGCTTTGGTGGCGCGCAGATAGGCATGTCTAATCGCTAGGCTTGGCCAGCCTGCACGCCTCACAGATCATCTGGGTGACCTTGCGTTTGGGCAATGATGTTCCGCTTCTGGCCATAGAAGGCCTTACCAAATCGTTCGGCGCGTTGGTCGCTGTCGGTGGGGTAGACTTGTCCATCGCTGAAGGTTCGATCCATGCTCTTTTAGGCGAGAACGGTGCCGGAAAATCGACTCTGGTGAAGATGCTCTATGGCACGCTTCAGCCTGATGCCGGACGCATTCTTATTCGTGGCAAACCAACCGTGGTCGCTTCACCGAACGAAGCCCGTGCCCAGGGCATCGGTATGGTTTTCCAGCATTTTTCCTTGTTTGAATCGATGAGCGTGGCCGAAAATATAGCTTTAGCGCTGGATCACAAGCCAACCCCCGACGAGGTGAAGGCCGAGCTTGATGATTTTGTGGAGCGCTACGGCTTGTCTGTTGATCCCGATGCGACGGTCGGGGATCTGGATGTGGGCGTGCGGCAACGCGTGGAAATCCTGCGTGTGCTCTTACAAAAACCATCGCTTGTGATCCTTGATGAACCAACGTCAGTCTTAACACCACAGGAAGCTGAAAGCTTGTTTGGGGTGCTGCGTCAGTTGGCCAGCGAAGGCAAAAGCATCCTCTACATCTCGCACAAGCTGGATGAGGTGAGGGCGCTTTGTGACGATGCCACCGTGATGCGCCATGGCAAGGTGGTGGCCCGGACCGACCCCCGCAAAGAATCGTCTGCCTCGCTTGCCCGCGCCATGGTTGGTTCGGACGTGTCGGAAGTCAGCCGCAAAGCTGGATCGGTTCCAGCCGACGCCCCCTTGGTCTTTGAATTGAACCAGGTGAAGTATGATCCTGGTACGCTGTTCGGTATGAGCCTGAAGAACATCTCCATGCGTGTGCATTCGGGCGAAATCCTTGGCATCGCCGGTGTCGCTGGAAACGGCCAGAAAGAATTGTTCGACGTGCTCTCCGGCGAAGCGTTGGTTGATTTGGACGCCGTGCGTATGGACGGTCATCCTGTCGGATCGCATCCCATCTCTAGACGTCGCCAGCGCGGTGCGGCCTTTGTGCCAGAAGAACGGGCAGGGCACGCGTCTGTTCCGGCCATGGCGCTTAGCGAGAACGCGCTGATAACCCGCAAGGCCCCGGAAGATGGGACGCTGGGCTCACTTGGCGTGATGAAGTTTTCTGCCATCCAGAAGCTCTCAAGCATGATCCGTGACGCTTTTGACGTGCGCTCGGCCAAAGGTGACCCAGCGGCTTCCACGCTTTCTGGCGGCAATTTGCAGAAATTCGTGGTTGGGCGTGAATTGTCCCGTGATCCGAAAATCTTGGTCGTCAATCAGCCAACCTGGGGCGTTGATGCTGCCGCAGCAAGCTTCATTCGCGGTGCTGTGATGGAACTGGCGGAAAAAGGCTCCGCCGTCATCGTGATCAGCCAGGATTTGGATGAGTTGCTGCAAATCTCCGACAAGATTGCTGTGCTGTCGCATGGGCATTTATCGGAGCCGCTAGATGCTGCCAATGTAACCTTGGAACAGCTTGGGTTGCTGATGGGCGTCGATCCGACAGCGAATACGTCCGAAGCCGCTGTCGTGGAGCGCTCCGATGCAGCTTGAGCTGTTCAAACGCGACGCCCCATCAGGTAAGATGCTTGTTGCTGCGCCTTTTATGGCACTTGGGCTCACAGTTCTCACGTCCGGCGTCATGTTCGCGGTCATGGGCTTTAATCCAGTTGCAGCGCTCTACGAGTACTTTATCGCTCCGCTCACCGAGCTTTGGTCGGTTTATGAGTTGCTTCTCAAAGCCGGGCCACTCATCCTGATCGCGCTTGGCTTGGCGGTTTGTTATCGCGCCAACATCTGGAACATTGGTGCTGAAGGTCAGTTCACGATGGGGGCCATCTTTGGTTCCATCCCACCGATCTTGTTTCCTGAGTGGACCAGCTGGACAACGCTGCCAACAATGCTGATCCTCGGTATGGTCGGCGGCGCCCTCTACGGGGGCATTCCAGCGTTTTTGAAGGTGAAGTTCCGCGCCAACGAAATCCTCACCTCGTTGATGCTGGCCTACATCGCTCTGCTCATTCTGGATTATCTGGTGCGTGGCCCATGGCGCGATCCAGGTGGCTTCAACTTCCCGGAATCACGCAATTTTTCCGACGAACAATCGCTTGCGACACTAGAAGGTTCACGCCTACACTTCGGTATCTTGATCGCCTTTGCGGCTGTGCCCGTCATGTGGTTCTTCATGAGCCGAACGCTTGCGGGTCACGCTTTTAAAGTCGTGGGCGAGGCGCCGCGCGCCGCCCGCTTTGCTGGCTTTTCCTCAAAGACACTCACCTACGCGGCGCTTATGTTTTCCGGCGCTTTGGCCGGGCTTGCTGGCATTATGGAAGTGGCAGGGCCCATAGGTGAGCTGCGCCCAACCATCTCGCCGGGCTACGGGTTCACCGCCATTATCGTTGCGTTCCTTGGGCGCCTGAACCCTTGGGGCATCATGTTCGCGGGGCTTTTGTTGGCACTGTCCTTCTTGGGCGGTGAGGCGGCGCAAATCACGCTTGGTCTGTCGGATAAAATGGCGCGTGTTGTTCAGGGCATGCTGCTCTTCTTCGTGCTCGGCTGCGATACGCTTGTGCGCTATCAGATCCGCCTGACGCCAAACCCGAAAGCAACACCCGTCGCCACCGCAAGCGAGGCCACAGATGCTGCTTGAAGGTATCCTTGTCACCATTGTTGGTGCCGCAACGCCCATCGTGCTTGCTGCCATTGGTGAGTTGGTCGCTGAGCGTTCTGGTGTTCTCAATCTTGGTGTTGAAGGCATGATGATTATGGGCGCGGTTGTCGCCTTTGGTGTCGCACTAACAACCGGCAACCCCTATCTCGGTGTCATTGCTGGTGGCTTGGCAGGTATCGCCATGTCATTGCTGTTTGGCTTTTTCACCGTCTATTTGGCTTCTAACCAGGTTGCCACCGGTCTGGCGCTCACCCTGCTGGGCTTGGGCCTTGCTGGCCTGATTGGTGAGAGCTTTGTTGGTACGCCCGGCGTGCGGCTGGAAGCGATCACCATCCCGGCGCTAAGTGCTATTCCGTTCATAGGTCCGGCACTGTTTGACCGTGATATTCTCGTCTATCTCTCTTTCACCATTGTTGCAGGCGTCAGTTACACCATGTTCAAAACCCGCATTGGTCTTATCTTGCGTGCAACCGGGGAGAACGCCGAGGCGGCCCATGCTCTGGGCCGCGACGTGCGCCTGATCCGTATGGGTGCTGTTGCCTTTGGCGGTCTGTGCGCAGGTCTAGGTGGTGCGTATTTGTCTCTGGTGCTCACCGCCCAGTGGACGGAGGGTATGAGCGCTGGACGTGGTTGGATCGCCCTTGCCATCGTTGTCTTCGCCACCTGGCTGCCTTGGCGGGCATTGGCTGGCGCCTATCTGTTTGGTGGCGTCATCATCTTGCAGCTTCATGCCCAGGCGTTTGGTATCCGCGTTCCCCCGCAAGCCATGACCATGCTGCCCTACATTGCGACTATCGTCGCGCTTGTCCTTCTTTCCCGCAATCAAGCCGTCATGCGCCGCAACACACCCGCTGCGCTGGGGCGTGCCTTTGTGCCTGATCGTTAACCTATGCTGCGCCGAGCGGGTCGCGATGGCCCTCCGCAAAGCGCTTATTTCCACCCGCCATCACTACAACTGAACCAAAGGATGCCACGATGAAAAGACTGACGTCATCACTGTTGGCCCTCGGCGCTGCCGCCGCCCTATCCATGGGTGTCGCGACCAGCGCACAGGCCGACGACGAAACCGTAAAAGCCGCCTTCCTCTATGTCGGCCCGATCTCTGACCATGGGTGGAGCTATGCCCACGACCAGGCGCGCCTGGCGATGGAAGCTGAGCTTGGCGACATGGTTGAAACAACCTATCTGGAAAGTGTACCGGAAGGTGCCGACGCTGTGCGCGCGCTTGAGCGCCTGGCCCGCACCGACCACGACATCATCTTCGCCACCTCCTTTGGCTACATGGAGTCGGTGCAGGAAGTTGCTGAGCGCTTCCCCAATGTCGTGTTTGAACACGCCACGGGTTATCTCTCCTCGGACAACTTCGCCAATTACAACGGCCACTTCTATGAAGGTCGTTACATTCTCGGCAAAATCGCTGGCCTTGAAACGGAGTCCAACACCATTGGCTACATCGCATCCTACGCGATCCCTGAAGTGGTATCGGGTATCAACGCCTTCATGCTCGGCGCTCAGTCTGTAAACCCTGATGTGGAAGTGAAAATCATTTGGGTAAACACCTGGTATGACCCACCGCGCGAAGCTGAAGCGGCCAACGCTTTGATCGACCAAGGCGCAGACATCCTGGTGCAGCACACCGATTCCACAGCGCAATTGCAGGCTGCACAAGAGCGTGGCGTGCGCGGGTTCGGCAACGACTCCGACATGAGCGCTTTCGCCCCGGAAGCCCAGCTAACGGCCATCGTGAACAACTGGACACCGTACTACGTTGAACGCGTACAGGCTGTCGCCGATGGCACCTGGGAAACCGGCTCGGCCATGGGCAGCATGGCCAATGGCATGGTGCAGATGGCGCCATTCGCCAACATGTCCGATGAAACCCGCGCCGTGGCAGAAGAAACCATGGCAGGCATCATCGCAGGTGATATCCACCCTTTTGCCGGTCCGATCTTCAACCAGGATGGCGAGGAAGTTGTCGCCGAAGGCGAGCAAGCTCCGCTCGATATGATCCTGGGTATGAATTTCTATATCCAAGGCATCGACGACGCTTACCCGAATTGATCGGTCGCTAAAGTGCGATACACGAAAGGCCGGGTAACCCCCGGCCTTTTTATGATTGCATATTGGGATTGATTGGCAGCTTCCCTCTTGCGCGCTTCACCGTTGGACGCCATAAGCGCAACCACCGGAGAGGTGGCCGAGTGGTTTAAGGCACTGGTCTTGAAAACCAGCGTGCGGGTAACCGCACCGTGGGTTCGAATCCCACCCTCTCCGCCACCTTGCATTTTCCCATAGCAATATCTCCTAAGACCTTGAAAGGTATAGTGGTTTTTGGGGTTCGAAACCCCTCTTTTCGGCAGTATGCCGGGCGCTCCGCAAATGCCAGTCTGAGCACCGTTCTGCGCGTGTCCAAATCGCCATTTTTCCAAATATTCCAAGGGCTTGAAAGAAACACGCAGGCGAGTTCGAACATCTCGTTAAAGGATCGGGATTCTTCTGGTTTTTTGTCCAGTTTTTCAGCCAGAACCAGCTTCTCTTTCTCAAGCTTTCCGAGTCGCCGCTCATAGGCAGAGAGTGCGGTATCGCCTGTTGCATCGACAATACGGTCAACGAGCGTATCAATTTGCCCGTCGATGCGTTTGATCCGACTTTTTATGGTGAGCGACAAAACCCTGAACTGCTCAAGCCTTTGGTCCCAGGCATTCTCGAACATCTCACGCGCAAGGGTGAATGTCGCCTTGCTCGGTGTTAGCTGCTTCAAAACCTCTTCAAACTCGGTTTCGATTTCATCGCGTTTGATGGCCTTCCTGCGATTGTCACAGGCTTTGTTGAAGCACTCATAGTAGGCGTGTTTCTTACCCGTTTTGGACTTCGCCCAATATCCGGTGAGAGGACGTTCACAACAGCCGCAAGCGATATGTCCGCGCAGTTCAAAATCCGAATTCAGGTTTTTGCGCGCAGGTGCCTTACTACCCTCTTGCAGCCGTTCCTGAATACGCTGGTGCTGTTCGAGAGTGATCAGCCCTTCATGGTTTCCCTTACGGAGCGAAACATTCCAATCCGGCCATTCAATGTGCCCGGCATAAACAGCGCCTTTTAGAATCCGCTCGACAAACTCAAAGCGTAACTCTTTGCTTTTCCGGCCTATCATCAGGGCAGGTTGCGCCTCTAAAAACCGCTTAACTTCGGCCTGGCTTGCGAGCCTGCCATCGGCAAAGCCAACGAGTGCTTCTTTCAGAATGGATGCAATTGGTTCAGAGCGGCGAAGCATTTTTCCGCGCCCTTCTACCTTGGTCATTTGGTAGCCGGGTATTGAACAAAACGGCCAATAGCCATTGAGCGCTCGACTGCGCATACGGCTTTTGGTTTGCTTGGCGTTCATCCGGCGATGATGCGCTGCGTTGACCGCCTGCATCTCTTCAAAATACTGACCTTCCGGTTCTTCACTAAACTCAACCGTTGGGCAGTCAATTTGCGCCCCTGTCGCAAAAATTGCATCCCTCAGATCAAGGTGAATACGAATGTCGCGCGCAAGCCGTGATACATCATCAAAGACAACCACATAGTCGTCTGCGTTCTTCTCTCTTTGGAGGAACTGCAACAGCTCTCTCATGCCGGGCCGATCTAGGAGTGCTCCTGAGTAAGCCCGGTCATAGACAACTTTGACAACCTCATACCCCCGATGCTCGGCATACTCGCGGCAACGTGCTTCTTGTGATGCCAGGCCATCGCCCTTGCTCCCCTGCGAGGCAGACGAAATCCTGCAATAGAGAATACTCTTCTTGGGAGCGACAGGTTGTGCGGTAATTGCTTTTGCATCCCATTCATTCATGATCGCTCACCATCAAGGCGTTCAACCTTCTGTTGGGTTTCGTTGTGAGCATCGGTCTCATCCCAAGAGGATACCAAATCGCCCGGTTCAACGCTCGACAAATTGTCTATCTGTCCACCCTCTTCTTGGGCCAACTGAACCGGATGGATGCCAAAGCCGAGATCGACGAAGGAGACGATGATCGACCACATGGTTTCGATGAACTCGCGCTTTTGGTCGTCGGTCCATTCAGAGTCTTCGAGCATCTTCATGTAGAGCTCGTAATCGATTTCCAGCGCGGGATAGTCCCGCGTTTGCGGGACTTCCTTTTCAGTGTCTGGCGCAGTGACGTCGGTCTCTATCATCGCTTTTGTCTCCGTTCTTTGTCCTTTCCTGGCTCATTCCAAAAAGAGAACATAATAGGAACAAATTCCTAGAAAGGCAAGAAAAAAGTGAATATTTTCAATAATGTTAGCCATAACTCGGTCTGTGTGTCCGCCGCCGTGACCGTGAGGAGGAGCGCTGCTTCTTCAGAGCGTCGATCTGGGGGCGGTAGTGCTTCTCATCAAGCTCTTTTCCCCATTCAGACAGCGTGCGGCCCTCTGTGTTTTCAAAGCTTTCAGCCATGAGGCTTTTCGCTCCAAAATGCGTAATGCCGAGATCGCTTGCGAGAGACGCAGCCTCTTCCGACAGCGCGCGATGGAACGTAATTTTTGTGCCGTTCTGGACGCGCAGCCCGGCGGCTTTGGCTGACTGGTAGGCTTTTTGAAGCTCGGCTTCTGCCGGATTGTTCTCCCGGCCCAAGAGCGCTTCTTCCCGGTCCAGCAGACCTTCAAGCAACGCGTTCATTGTCACGCCGTTATTGCGAATTTTGAACAGATCACGGATGATCGTGTCGGCCTTAGCAGGTGTGATGTAACGCTCATTGCGCGCAATCGCATTTGCAAGGTCGTTCAAAGGCTCGATGAACGATCCCGCTTCTTCAATACGGCGCCTCATCATGCCCGTCGCTGCCATGAAGTCATCGAACTGACGGTCAGTCAGGAGATTGCCGGAAAAGCTGTTGCGGGCTTCAGCGATGCGCTCCGCGTCGTCGGGCATAAGATCATATTGCATGGGATAGTCCTTTCTCTCAGTCGGTCATTGTAGGGGAGTGATTGCGGGTCGCGCGCGAGGCCTTCTGGCGCTGACGTGCGGACGTATTGAAGCTGTCGGCATAGGCGCGGCGCTGCGTAGATCTGTCCATGAACGCGTTGCTCTCTTTGAGCTCGCTCGCATCCAGCCGGGACATGGTCCGAACATGTTCGGATTGGACGAAGAACTCTGCTTTGCGCATCAGAGCCTTCGGGTTCAGTCTATCCCGGCCAACAAAGCGCGGCTTGAAATCCAGCTTTTTTGCGCCCGCCCGGTCCAAAAGCATCTTGTAGACGACGCTGACCCGCTTCTTGTATTCGGCATTGTAGATCAGCCGTTCCTGGTCACGGTCTTGATCGTGCCGTTCCTGAATGCCGAGGAAGTCATACAATTCCTGGCCCTTGAGCAGTTCTTTTCCCTGTTGGCGGACGTTAAGAAGCTTCCGCGCACGATCTACGAAATCGGTAATCTTCTCGCTCATTGCGTTTATCCTTCTCTGTTGGATGGATGCCGGAAGATGATCCACGCGCAGCGGCCCTCAGCCGGGCGGTGGATCGAGAAACCATCGCCCGGACTCCAGTACGAACAGCGCGTGTAGTGACGGGCGGCGTATGGGCTGTAACCCTGGCCCTGATCGAGCCATGTGTAAGACCAGCGCACATGCACCAGGCCGATGAGCTGATAGGCAGCGAACGCCAAAGCCGGAACGATGATCCATTTGAAAAACCGGAGCCGTCTCATGACGCCTCTCCGTAATGAACCGGGAGTTCGATCTTCGGATCAGGCGGAAGCACGCCGCCCTCTTGAGGGTTCGGCGATAGCCAGTGGCATGTCGGTGCGATCTGATTTTGGAAGAGCTTGGGGCACACGAAATGTCCCACACCTCTGATGTAGACAACCTGGTACGCCGGATCGAGCGTCACCAATTCGTCCATTGTCATCGCGGCTTGTTTGCCCATGCTCATTGAACCGGACACTTCAAGCTGCGATGCATTGGCATTCACCGAGCGCTGAATGCTGATTTCTTCGCCCCAGCGCTTTGAGACCCGCTCCGCATCTTCGTAACTGAAGGAGAGGTATATGTGGACGGGGCAGCTATCCGCGAGGACCTTGGCGAGCTTCTTGCCGTACTGCCGTTCTATGTCCTCATAGCTCTGCGCAGCCCATAAGTTTGAGATCTTAGATGAGCGTTGAATGGTAGTTGCTTCAATCGCCTTACGCTGAGGCGAGTTGTTCATCTCATCAACGATGCAGTAGAGCGTTCCACCCCGGCCCGAGAACTGCGCAGCCAAGAAGCTTTGCTGGTGAAGCGCGGTATGGACTGCAACCCGTTGCGCGTGTTCCGGCGGTAACACCCCGCACACATACCAACCATCTCTGCAAAGCTGTTCGTGTGTGATGTCCGCATTTGCGCCTGCCGTGTTTAGAACCGACCCGGCTTCATATGGGGCAAGTTCAGAAATGGCGGCTTCGTAGTGCCGAAAGTAGTCGTCAGGATATTGTTCTTCGAGATCGAGAGATGACCTTGCGCGCGCTTTGAGTGCTGTGCTTCCTTCTCCAGCGGCGATTTCACGGGCCGAACGCCAAGTGTAAGGATCAGAGATTAAGTCGCTCAGGCCGCCCGGCGTTAGGAGATCCGGTTTGAACTCAGCAAGAAACCGCATTCCAAGCTGCAGAACGCGCCTGGGTTTCTCGCGAAATACGAAGTTCCTTCGCCCATCATCAATCTCTTCTAGAAAGATGTAAGATGCTGTCTCAATTGCAAAATTCAGTTTCGCAGGCTCGTATTTGAGCGTTGAAAGCAGCCAGCCAAACGGGTTGAGGTTGAACCTATCAGGATTGTCGAAACCATACTCGCCAAAGTCGTCGATGCATCCGAGACTTCGGCCTGTTTGTTGCGCTACGCCACGTAACTGAGCGTAGCTTTCACCACGCTTGGGATCGTTGTGATACACGGCAATGTCGGGGTATCCGAACAGTGCCTGTGCAGTCGGCATGACTGATGCTGTGTTCTTGCCCGACCCAGTTGCCCCTAAGACCAGTACTGGCAAATTCGGGTAAGGATTCCTGATAAGCTCACCCTCATCGGTGATGCTTATCGGCAGATCAATCTCATCAGCGTTTTGCATCACGGATCACTCCTTTGCGTTTGAGGAGGTCGGTGTCAGGCACGCGCGCCTGTTTGATGGGCTTGCCGAGCCGGGCAAACTCTTCTTGGTCGCGCTCATATTTGCGGATTTTGAGAATGAGATGCAGCGCGCCGCCGGCAACGCTCAGCGCACCTGCGCCAAGCAGGACACTCAGCACATAAAAACCGTGCCAATACGGATTGTCCGGCCAAATGAGATACGCCGCGCAGCCCATCATGCAGGCCGCAGACAGCTTAAAATTGACCGCCGCAATATGCTTGTCCGGCGTCGCAGTCACCGATGTTTGCTTGGCTCCCTTAGAACTGGGGTGTGCTTTCAGCCAACCCCAGCCCTTTTTGAGAGCAGTCTTTGCGTCGATCATTGGTCCGCATTGGCCTGTTCGCGCAGTTCTATCGCTTGCTCGACCGCTTTTCGAACTTTCTTGAGCGTTGCGATCTGACCGATGATGGCAGCGTCACCTTCGCGCAGAGCCAGGCTATGCACCTTCAAAACACCAAACTGTAATGCTGCGAAGAGGAGGCCTGCCGCTGTCAAGGCGAGCATGACAATCTCACCGAGATACAGGTAACGGCCAAAGGCGATGATCGGCCCGACACAGGCAAGCCCAAGCGGTATGCCCAAAAGCAAAAACGGGTTGCGCAGCGAAACATGCTCGATTTTGGATAGGACGAAGTTTTGCCGTGGTGTCCGCAGATTGCTGCGCGTAACGGTGTAAAACTTGTCCTTGTATAGCTCAACCATCAGGCCGCCCCTCCTGACTGGCAGGAGGCCGCATGCCGATTCATCTCAACCAAGAAATGCTCAACCGTGGCGGGCTGGATGACGGAAAGCGAGGCAGTGTAGATCGCCCAGTCAGTGCGCGCATCCTCATAGGCGCTTCGCGCCATACATGAGCAAAGGTCTGGAGCTTGGGCTATCCGGGCTTCCGCACGCCGCCTGAGCTCATCGACTGCATCTTGCTGTGCTTGTCTAGCCGCCCGGCGTGTCGCTTCGGCCTGTTGAGCTGCACGGCGCATTGCGCCGCCTGTAAGCTGGTCAAAAAAGCGTCCGTGATCGGAAGACGACATACCACGCAACGTTGAAATAGCAGCGTCGCGCTGTGCTGCCTGAGGATCAGGGCGCGTTATGCGGTCGATCTCTTGCTCGGCTTGCGAGCTGATCTGCTCCGCAACTGTCGCCTGGCAAACAGGGATCGTGTCGGCTTTGGCAATACGGCCAGAGATCTGGTCGCTGGTTACAAAATAGGAGAGCCCGGCATAGGCAACCAAACCCAGGGCAAGTTCGGGGGACAAGATTTCCGGTAATTTTATTGACATGAAGGCGCACTCCGGCTGTCACCGAACAGCCCGTTTCACGAGCTGATCGGTGTGGGAAAAGAGAGGCTGTTGAGGAAGTTGGTCTAAGGCGTCTTAAATGCGCTGTGATTTGCGCTGGGGTAGAACGTCTGCTTGCGATATGTTTTCAGCAACGCCAAAAGCGGGTCTTCGCCATTGACTGGCGGCGTTTCATTGTCAGATATTGCTGTCATGTTCCTTCGTCCATTTGAGAGAGCGGCGGGACGTACAGCGTGTCTAGGAGTTCCATTCCTAGACACGCCCCTTTGCCGGCTACTTGCCGGCTTTTCCGTCATTCACACCTTGGTTGATGGTCTGAGTTTCGGCAGTGGTGCGACCAGTGGTATCGATCGTACCACCGCCTTGACCGACTTTTTTGGCGAAGTCGTAGAGACTGCTCATTAGACACATTCCTTTTAGTTGAATTTGGCACGCAAAGGTCAGCGCGCCGGGTTGAGGTTGTTACAACGACGGAGAACCCGTGTTGTGGTTAACCTTATGACCCGCCATTGACTATATGTCAATGAATAACAGTGATTAAATTTTATAGGATGTTCGCGTCATTTTGGGCGCGCAGAACGCTGGGTTGAGCGGTAGCCTTCAGGGAACCTGGTGCCAGCCCTTCTTCCCGGACGCCCGTGTACCAGCGGCAATCTATCCTCTGGGTGACGGGACGGCCTTATCCAAGACGAGTATGCCTCTGCCAATTTGAAATCGAGTTTCGCAATTCGTGCGCGCGACAATCCTTTGCCGATCCAAGGACCATAATAGCGTTTGATGAAGTCGGCAGGAGACAATTCATTGTCTGGCTCTGCCCCCCAAACGTGCGGGGCCTCTATCGGCAAACCTTGTTCATCCACCGAAACTTCAATTCCGTCATCGAGGATTACATAGCTGTCGGCCCGCTCATCAGGCCCACCTGGTTCACGGGCAGGCGTAGATTCACCCACATGGGTTTGGAAGACATCAGCCAGGGGCGATGTGCTTAAGATCTGCGCCAGCTCGATGAATTGCCCGTCTGTCAGTTGATCTATGCTGTTCTTAAAGTGTTGTCTTGCATAGGCCTGCGTGAGATCGCTGTGAGTGTCGTTATTCTCATTTTTTGGTATTCCACTATGTCGCTCCAGCAGACCAACTTGGTCCGGGTCGCCTCCATTCAACAATAATGACACACCTTGAATGTTTGATGCAATTTCAGTGTTATTCACATCTTTTGAAAACTGTAAAGTCTTACCGTAACCCTGTTTTCTATCGTTTTTTGGCTTGATTAATATTACTGTTTCTTCATTTTTTCTTCTACGCGGCACACTATACTCCATTATCTTGACGAGTGGCTTTTGAGGGGCGCGTAATCAGCGACAGTAAGATACGCTCAGCCAATCGCCGTTCGTTTTCGTCTTCTTTCAGGTATCCATGCTGAGTTAAGCGGTCAAAAAACTCATTATCGCACGGGTCAAACCGCATTCCTCTTAATGAAACAAGCTCGCCCTCTTCCGGCTGCGACCGGAATGAGATGCCGTCAAACGGGAAAACACGGCGGACTGCTCTGGAACCATCCTGAAAGCGCTCTATCGCCTCGGCATCGAGACAAAAAAGTGCTTCATCCGAGTCATTGTACTTCCTCCTGGTAAGCGCATTCGCATCAACAAGAAGATCGCCAAGTGCGTCAGTATATCGGCCCCGCGCGCGTCGACGCAAGCGCCTCTCAGACTCCCTCGCAATTGCATGATAGAGCAGCGCACTTTCATAAAATGATGTTGGGTTGATCAATCCGTCTATCTCGCCCGCGTGATTTTCGCGCACATAGGTCTTAGCCATCCAGATGCCGCCACTGCACCTAAAGGGGAGCGCCACGACCGATAGCTCGCGCGCATTGATCGGAGGCCAGACTGGCGAGGCTAACTGCATAACGTAGTGATAGCACGCAAGCTGTAAGAGGGCGTCATTCCGATCTCTATGTTTACCGCCGGGTTTTACCCACCCAACGGCGCTGCGGTTGAAAAAATCCGGTTTGATGAGGGCGCTGCCCGACATAAGCACACTGTCAGAAAACAGGCGGACGTTTGACCGGACGGGTGCTTCGAGAAGCCTGACGATCTCCTTTCGACCTTCAGGCGAGGAGGCCATATGCCAAAAAAGATTATGCTGCACTTCTTGCTCGAAAGGAATGAAATCCGCAGGCTGGGTATGTTCGAGTGACCGCGTAATTTGCCGCTTTTGTTCTTCGGCGATGATCATATTGGTGTTGTAGAAATACTGTCCGTATCGGCGCGCCTGCCTATCAAAAACTTTGCCAATGAAAAAGCTATTGGTGACGCAACGCAAATCTGAAGCGCGCCTATTCAAGATCGGTGCTCTTTTCAGCTTTTTATCAAACTCGTAGTCAATAAGCCCTTGAACGCGCGCCTTACACTCGCGGACAACTTTCTTCTCAAACTGAGAAAAAACGGGCTGATCCTTGTCGTCCGGGTCATCATGCGCGGCCAGCTTCATAGCGCCGCTTTTGCGCAACTCCTGAAAGACATTGAATGTGCCTACGCCGGAAATGCTTGCGCGCTTGGTGACAAACGGTAGACCAAGCTCTTCATCGTGCTGAGCGCCGTCAAAGGGTTTCAAGGCCGCCGCAAAAAACTTTCCCAGATCGCTCGTCTTTGAGATCGGTTCGATCGCGTGTTTAGGTTTCTTACCATTGACCACGCTATCAAACGTAATCTTGAAACACACGACAAAGGCAGGCGTATCCCAAATACGAATGATATACTCATCGGGGCAATCAAATGGGATTTCCGAAAGAACGCCGCTACTGTAGTTCTTCCTAAAAGCGTTGTAATCAAAGGTTTCTTTGATAAATTTCCGCGCTTCAAGCTCCTCAAATAGAGCGTCGAAAAACTCCGGGTCGAGAGAACTGACAACCGGATTGATACGCCTTTTATCGAGGCTAATGACGTTCGGCCGAATTTTTATCGCCGGATTGCCAAATCCGATAATGAACATAATGTGATGCTGGCACGGGAAACATATTCGATTGAGAATCCGGAATACGCCGAAATCATCCCAGTTCCCTTGAGCCACCAACCCGCCCAATGTGAATCTAATTGTCTCTAGCCACTCAGTGACATCACTACGTTCATTCATGGGGCAACGATAGTTTGCTTCTCTATAGGTCGAAGTGTGTAATAATACGTATTAGGTATGGGCTGTGCAAAACCTGCATCGTGACCTCATACTTGGCTGTTCTACGGGCTCTATTTGCCGTCACTTCCTGAAGGTCAGTGGCGGCTTCACCGAGCCTCCTCGCTATTCGCTGCGGGGTCTCGGCCCGGCTGGGTGACGATCCCTGACAGGGTTAAATGAGGCGGCATGTTTGTCGCCATTTTTTGTTTGTCGCGCGTTATCACGCGCTTGGAACCCATCTTCCAGCTTACACCGCCGGACAGTCGCCTGATCCAATAGCCGTGGGACGGGTTGGCCCGCTCCATTCGGGCAAGACAAGCTTGCCCTCCCGTGTGACCCGCCCCGCTTCGCGCCGCAAGCGGCAAGGCTTTGGGGCGCTGTCCTTGCGGTCGAGACGTCCTTTGTCGTCGCCCTCGGTTTTGACCGATGGCGGCTTTCTTGGTTTTGGATTTCGGACGCTCGGCGCTGGCCAAGGGTTCATGCGCGAGGTCTTTTTTTGAGGGCTTCGCAAGTGTTCAACCCTGACCAAGCGAGGCAAATATGAATGTCTATGATGCAGCAAAAATTCTATCTGTGTCCGGGGAGGTGACTCCAGAGCAGGTAAAGGCGGCCTATGTCGCAGCCTGCAAAAAGTACCATCCCGATATCAACCCAGCGGGCGCGGAGATGATGAAAGTCATCAATGCGGCCTATGACGTGCTGCGCGATTATTCCGGCACGCTCAAAGACGAACAATCCAATTATGGTGACGTGTTCAATGATGCGTTGAACGCGGTCTTACCCCTGTCCGGCCTCGTTATCGAGGTTTGCGGGGTGTGGCTTTGGATCACTGGAAACACCAAACCCCATAAAGACGTGCTCAAAGGCGCAGGCTTCAAATGGGCGCACAAAAAGAAAGCTTGGTATTTCAGGCCGGAGCAGCACCGCAGCTTTTCCAGAGGGTCGGCAACCCTTGAAGAAATCCGCGAAAAATACGGCTCAAAACGTCCTCAAGGTTCGGGATATGCCCGGCTTGGCGGTGCGGCATGAGCGACGCGGAAAACAAGGAAAAGATCGCCCATCTCAATGATGTGCTGCGTCATACATTCCTAACCGGAACAGTTGTTCTGACAAACGGCGTTCAAGCTTTGCCGGATGAAACACGCGAGCGGGTTTTGACTCATGTGCGCTGTTTTGATGGCTTTGATCTGGGTGTTGATCTTTACGGCGAGCGTGATTTTGGCGGCTTTGAAGTCGATGGAACGGCCTTCTTTTGGAAGATCGACTACTACGACTACGACCTGAATTTTCTAAGCCCCGATCCTGCCGATCCAAGCGTCACAAAGCGTGTCCTCACGATCATGCTGGCAGATGAGTATTAGCGCCGCTCCAATTTTACCAAAGCGCACAGGCCGCGCTGAACGAACGCGCCGGGCTGTCTGCACCCCCTGTGTATCACTGAAATTTTGAACCCTTATCCCTATGGAGACCAATTATGAAACTCACACACTTACCCCTCGACCAACTCAACACTTCCGCCGTCAATGTGCGCAAACATGGCGGAAAAGATATTGCTGACCTTATGCCAAGTATCCGCTCGCTTGGCCTTATCCAGCCGCTTCTTGTGCGTCCCAACTGCCAACGCACCAGTGGGGAGGGTTTTGAAATCGTCGCAGGGCAGCGCCGCTTCAATGCGCTGACCGTGCTCGCGGGCGAGAAGCTTGCAGAAGAAAGCCCAATTGAACCTGTGCCGTGCATCATCATGGAAGATGGAGACGATGCCACAGCTATAGAAGCGTCCTTGGCAGAAAACATCACCCGTCTGCCGATGGATGAAATTGACCAGTACAAGGCGTTCGCTGCTCTTATCAAACAGGGGCGCGAGGCGTCCGACATTGCCTTGCAGTTTGGTGTGACCGAACGGCTGGTCACACAGCGCTTGGCAATCGCCAACTTGATTGACCCGATCCTGAATGCCTATCGCCGCGAAGACATTTGCGCTGACACGGTGCGGGTTCTCACCATGGCGAGCAAGACGCAGCAGAAAGCATGGTGGGCATTGTTCAAGGATGACGATGCGTATGCACCGCAAGGCTATCGCCTGAAAGAATGGCTCTTTGGCGGGAACGATATCCC
This sequence comes from Pseudomonadota bacterium, assembly GCA_039814945.1. GTDB lineage: Bacteria > Pseudomonadota > Alphaproteobacteria > Rhizobiales > MH13 > MH13. Next base: position 136,074 of record JBCCAF010000004.1, on the reverse strand, counting down.
TGCTCAAAACTCCCTGTTTGATGAGGCCGATTACACCGGATCAATCATCACTGACCTGTTTGGTGATGAGCGGTATTTTGATGATGCTGAAACGTTTTGGTCACTCCAAAGTGCGGCCATTGCAAAAGCCAAGGACGCTTACCTTGCCGATGGTTGGCAAGAGGTCACCATTCTGGACATTGGCGAGCACTGGACAAAATGGGAGCACGAGAAAACCGCCAAGGAAGATGGCGGCAGGGTCTATGTGCATATCCGCAACAATGGCGAGGTGACCTTCCATGAAGGTTACATCACCACCAAAGAAGCCAAGAAACGCGAACAGGCCATTGCATCAGGTGGTGCGGTTTCCAATGAGAGGCCGGAACTCACAAAAGCCATGCAGAACTATCTGGCCTTGCACCGTCACGCCGCCGTGCGCGTAGAGTTGCTTTCCAATCAGGGTTTGGCGCTACGGGTAGCAACCGCGCAGATCATAGCGGGGGCAGCGCTTTGGAACATTCACGCCGATCCGCAAAAGGCAAACAGCGAAGCCGTCGCGCGAAGCCTTCCTGAAAACTTGGCACAAGATAAGTTTGCGGCAGAGCGCCAAGCCGTTCTTGGTTTGCTCGACCTCACAGGCGCGAATGAACGCACGCTTGTTTGCCGCAAGCACGATTACGGGCGCAGCCATGACCTTGCCGACATCTTTGCAAGACTGGTCAAGCTGGACGACAAGCAGCTCATGCACGTCTTTACCTTCGTCATTGCCGAAACGCTGTCTTGCGGATCGGGACTGGTCGAAGCGCTTGGCAAAAAGCTGGAAACCGATATGTCGGCCTACTGGTCACCGGACGAAACGTTCTTTGATCTCTTGCGCGACAAAGAAGCGGTCAATGCGGTGGTCAAGGAGGTGGCAGGCAAAGCTACGGCAGACGCGCATATTGCATCCACCGCCAAGGTGCAGAAAAGCGTCATCAGGCAACATCTGGACGGCACGCGCAAACCGCATAAATCAGATTGGCAACCGCGCTATATGAGTTTCCCGATGAACGCCTACACCAAGCGCGGCGGTCCTGAAGCCATTGAAAGCGTCAAGCCCTTTGTAAGGGCACTCAAAAAGCACGCCGCATAAAGAAGCTCGAAAAAATCGCCCGCCAGTCAGCAGACTGGCGGGCGCTCTTGCGTTCAGAAACGCGAACAGGGTAGCTTTCGGCCCAAAGCTGACCTTCGACGATTGCGCCTGCCAAGTCAGTCTTTAGCTCGGCTGGCGTTTCCCGGCCCACAACCGACATCCAACCCATAGGTTTGATGCTGCAAACGCAGTCGGCTTTGCAGCCATTCGCTCCAGGAACGATAGTCGAATTTTGAGGGGAAACGAAACCAGCATGGCTGCCAATTCGGCGGACTTCTTCCATGCATTTTTGGGGATCTGGGTTTCTGCGAAAGCAACGCGTGTTCGAACACCCTTAATGGTTCGTACGACCGATACATGGTATCAATGGATTGGTATTTTGAGGTACGAACGATGCTCACCAACTTGCTCGATTTCTATGAGCGATACCCGGACATTCTACTCTACCTGAGGGGTATTGATCGGGCCTCACTAAGCCCAGATCTCATTGAATCTCTTGATGATCACGGGAGACGACAACGCGAAATCCTCGATGCCGCACAATTCTACCAGATTGATGAGCGGGCGAAGGTGATGCTGCACGACCTATCAGCACAAATGCAAGAGGACGGTCTAGACAGTATGTTCAGCAACGTTCGTTTGCCATTCCCAGCAATGTTGTTGACTGTGCCAGAACCGAAGGTCGGCGAATGGCCCGCAGCGTTGATCACCCAGGATGACAACGTACTCTACAGCCAGATTTATCTTTCGAACAATCATGGCTTGTTCCCGAACCTGCTGATCTTCAAATCACAAGGCACGTCGGTAGATATTTTACATTCACCTGCCTTCGCTTTGTCTCAAGCTATCGGAGATAAAGTCTCCGAAGAAGCCGCAATCAAGCAGGAACGGTCGCTGTGCTTTGGCTTCCTAGCTATGGCGGTTGGCATGTCGATACTTTTTGAACACAAGGCCATGCTGGAAAAAGAAGAGGTGCCTGCATACCCGAGGGCTGAAAGACGAAGAGCACAGAAATCAGGGCGAACACTGCCTAAGAAGTCCATAATCAAGGTCAAGTTGGGTGAATTAGGCAGGCGTCAGCTTGAAGCGACCAGCGGCAAGAGCCAGGCAACCGAAGAGGCCACCTTTAAGCGCAGGGCTCACTGGGTGCAGGGCCATTTTATGCGCAACCGGGCCGGGGGCATCAGCTGGAGAAACCCTCATATTCGGGGCGCTGGCCCGCTTCTAGAGCAAGAGCGACACATCTCCTCTAATGAAGACTGACGGGAACAGGTCTTCCGAAACACTATGGATCTGCACACCTTCGGCCCAGAGCCGACCTTCGCTGAATACCTTGGAGACGTCCGCTGTAAGCACAAAGCCGACATTCGCTGCGAGTGCGACACGGTCGCGCCAAGGAGAAAGCGACCGCTGGCCAGCAAGTTAGTTGACGGCGCTCAATTCATAGAGTTGTGCACAATTTCCACGTGATTTACCGGTCAAAGCAATCAGACTAAGGTAAATTTCGGGTTTTGTTACACGGTGATACTTTTGACGAATTTTTGGGAACACGAACCTACTGGAAATAAGGAGTTGCTGCGCCTGTTGACCCGCGACGGCAAATGGCTGCGCTGGGAGGGGGAGAAGGAAGACCCGAACGACCCCAACAAGAAACCCAAGGCTGGATGCAAAAATCAGGTCGAAGAAGCCCTGTTGGCGGCGCTGCACTCGACCAATGTCGTGGTGCTGTTGGGGTCTGGGGCGTCGTTCTCCGCCAAGAACGAAGGCGGGCCGAACGCGCCGGGCATGTGGCACCTGTGGCAAGCGGTCAAGAACGGTTGCGGCGAAGCTGCATTCAACGACATTGCGCAGTCAGTAATCGGACATGTGCCAGCCGACGGCGAGGAGAACATCGAAGCTCTGTTGAGCTTGTGCAAGATATCCATCGAGCTGCTGGAGGTTCGGGCTGAAAAGGATGCCGTGTTCCCTGACGGCGCCAAACTGGAACAACTGAAGGAGTTTGTGGCCAAAGCAGAACGTGAAATTCTGGCGCAGGTCGGTTTTGTGCGCAGCGACACCGAATTGCCTGCGCACGCCGGGTTTCTTCGCAAGTTCGCGCGCCGATCACCGGAAAAGCCCAGAGTGAAGCTGTTCACCACGAACTACGATCTATGCATAGAAACGGCGGGCCTTCGCCTCGGCGTCGTGCTGATCGACGGGTTTTCCCACAGTGCGGAACAGCGGTTCAACCGGGACCATTTCGACCATGACATCGTGCGGCGAGCTGCATCCGGCACCAAGGCCGACTACCTCGACGGCGTGTTTCATCTCTACAAACTGCACGGGTCGGTGGATTGGCGGCGACGGTCTGATGAGGTAGTTATCCGTAGCGTCGATGCCCCCGGCGAGGACCGCAAGCCAGTCCTGATCTATCCCCGTTCTTCGAAGTATCAGGAGGCGTTCGAAAGTCCATATCTTGACATGTTCGCGGCCCTTCAGGCAGCTCTGCGAGAACCCGACACTACGTTGATCGTCTCCGGCTTCGGTTTCGCGGATGATCACATCAGCGCCCCGATCTGGTCAGCCATCGAAACGAACCTGTCGCTGCGCCTTGTGCTTTGTGATCGCGGGTTCGTGGAGCATCAAAAGCTCTTCGATGAAGGCGCGCAGGAAATTGACCTCGATCTGGGTGGACAACGCCCCTACCAGAGCAAGATCGCCCGTCTTGTGCAGCAGGGTGATACGCGCATCACTATGCTAAATGGCCGTTTCGAAGACGTTGCCGACGCGCTGCCAATGATTTCGGGCAAGACGGATCGCCAGCTCTTGCAGGATCGGCTTGAGAAGCTGCGCGAGGGCGATCGCGCATGAGCGAGCTCGCCTCCCTAATCGACCCGTTCAAGCGTATCGGAACCGTAACAAGGGTGACCGCTAGCGCAGTAGAACTCACCTTGCCGAATGCTCTTGCAGCCCTCGGGCGGCGCGGGCTGGCAAAGGGGTCAGTTGGTGACTTCGTCTTTGTCGATTGCGACCGTGCTGCAATCTTGGGGCGCGTGACGGAGGTTGGCATTCCAGACAGGCAGCGAAACGTCCTTGAGCACCAGATCGAAACCGATCCCACGGTGGAGCCGCAGGGGCGCATCCAGCTGTTGGCGACCGTTAGTAAAACCACTCGGAAAGTGACGCGCGGTATCAATACTCAGCCAAGGGTCGGTGATGGAGTCTATCTCGCAGAAGGCGGGGCGCTGTCCAATTCCATCAAGGATGCCCTCGAAGGCGACGTGAAGCAGGATGGCGGGCGGTTGCTCGTTGAGTTGGGGCACCTATCCGGGCTGGATGACGCCGCTCTCAGCATTCCGCCGGAGAAATTGTTCGGTCGTCATTGCGGAGTATTTGGTGCGACTGGCGGGGGTAAGAGCTGGACGGTTTCTCGCCTCGTCAATGAGATCGTGCGTATAGGTGGGAAGTGTATTCTGTTCGATCCAACGGGAGAGTTCGCAGGAAAGGTGGCCACCGCAAGGGAGTTTGAATTCTCTAATGACCAAGCCGCCGAAGGTCGCTTGGTCAGATTTCCGAGCGAGAAGCTGTCCGAACTAGACTTGAACGCCCTTCTCAGGCCAACAGGGCAAAGCCAAGGCCCCACTCTTCGGAGTGCGATTATCAGCTTGAGACTGGCCCGCCTGCTGTTGGCAGACCCAGAGAGATTTCCACAGCATGCCGTCGAAGGCAGCGATGCTCTTCAAATTGAAGTTCAACACAACAACCAAACGGTCGGGTTCATCCACCTCGAGGAGAACAGAACTGTTTCGAAATCAAACCAACAGAGAAAACCGCTCGGTCGCGTTCAGCTGATGCTTGCCGATCAGTTGGCGGTCGATGACTGTGACTTCGATCTCAAAGTGCTTTCAAACCAAATTGGCAAAGAGTGCCTGTTCCCGGCGAATGCGGACGGCACATTTGGCGGGGTGGACCCGAGGCAAGTAGGTTACAACAACACATTGGTTATTCGGATCGAGACGCTTTTGAACTCACCTGATATGTCATGTTTCTTTTCTCAAGAAGGCTTGGACGTAAGTGCAGAAATTGAGAGGTTTCTTGATGATTCACATGCAAGGGCTCTGGTGCTTTCATTCGAAAACGTGAGTTTCAAGCATAATGCGCGTGAGTTGCTCCTAAACGCTCTTGGGCGCTATCTACTTGGCATCGCACGGCAGGGGCGTTTTCGACAAAATCCGCTTGTTTGCCTCTTGGATGAAGCTCATCAGTTCATTGGCCGATCAGTCGGCGACGACCAGAATAGCGTTAACCTCGATGCCTTTGGCCTTATCGCCAAGGAAGGCAGGAAATACGGTCTGACCACCGTTGTCGCGACGCAGCGCCCCAGAGATGTGCCACAGGATGTTCTCAGTCAGCTTGGAACCCTCTTTGTTCATCGGCTTACCAATGAGCGAGACCGGGAAACCATTGAAAGGGCATGCGGTGATCTTGATCGCAGCGCCGCTGCCTTTATCCCATCTTTATCACAGGGCGAAGCGATCATTGTCGGCCCCGATTTACCCGCACCGTTGCCGATCATAATGAGCAAACCCGAAAAAGGTCAGCAACCAGAAAGCCACGGCCCAAATTATCAAGAGTTTTGGAGCTAATGCGAACTTCGACCTCGGCATGTGGGAAACTGACCTAACGTCAGCTCTAGCGACAAGCGAAAACAGCTTTGTCTTCCCACCAGTGTCAGCTTCCTGCCCTCTTTCAACTTTGCTGTCGTCAGTTATCCCCGCTCTGCCGCCCGCTCGCGCAGATTGCGGGTCAAAGACCGCTCATGCATATCAAACTGCAAGGCGACTTCCGCAGCTGTGAATTCCTTGGCTTGGAGATGGGCTGCAATCCGGTCAAGTGTGTCCGCGGAGAGCTTGCGCGGTCTGCCAATCTGCTTTCCATTTTGCCGTGCTGCGTCCATGCCCTCCTTGGTGCGTTGGGATAAAAGATCCCGTTCAAACTGCGCCAGAGCGCCGATAATTGTGTAGATTAGAACACCGTAAGGCGTGCTGGTATCCAACCCCAAATTTGCAATGTGGATGGAGATGTTGCGGCTGCACAGTTGATCAAGCTGATCCAGGGCGTCACGGGTAGACCGATACGCCCGATCCAAATCCCAAATGACAAAGACATCGCCGGGCTTTAAGCGCTGCATGACTTTCTCATAGACTGGCCGTTCTTTCTTGACCGCCGAGATTGTCTCGATGTGAAGCTCATCACAAAGATCGCCAAGACCCAATAACTGGCGGTCGTGCTTTTGATCCGGTGTAGACACACGTATGTATGCGATCTTTTTCATTGTTTTCAATCCATTAGCTAGTTTGCACGTCCTCCCTGCCTGTCACAAAAACGACCCTTTTTGTCCTGTGATCCTCGCCCTCGGCACCACGCCGGGATTCCCTATATTCTTCTGTTATTTTACCAAGAATCGACCCTCAACATCAAATAAACACAAAAAGGGTCGTTTATGTGTAGTAATAACGCAGTAAAAATTCTACGGAATACAGCATTCGCGGGAGCGACTTTGCTTGGCGCTCAACCTGCTACTGCAAATGACAATGCAGAATCATTCATGACAGCAGAGACCATCATGCGTGAGATGACGGTTGATGAGCGCTTTTTATATGTCTCCGGGATTGTGGAGGGTTTCGCTTATCGCCGTTTGGAGAGCGATACAGCCGCAACTGGAGCGCATGATGAAAGCGGCATGGCCTGTATCAATCAATGGTTCTACAGAAGCGGCGTTGAACCATTTCAACTCATACAGGCAGCGTTCAATCAATATCCGGAGCACTTCCCTTCCACGATTGTGTCCGTTCTCATTAATCGGGAGTGCGGTGAATGATGCAATCAGCGGCGCTCTCTGGACTATTGGGGTCAAGCTTCAAGCGCGGTGCGAATGAAGAGGCCTATCGCCGTGCGCTGCATCAGCACAAAACGGCGCAAGAGCGAGAGCGCCGCCAGAAACAAGATGAAGCGCGTAACGACACCGCCGATCTAGGCGACTTGGCCGCAACGATGGTGACGGCTGAACAGGCTGAAGTCTTCCGCCTGGAACTCGATGCCTATCAAGTCGCAACAATCGAGGCTTTAGAGATAAACCGGGAAGCATTGGATTCCGCCCGCGAGCGCTTGGCCGAAACGCTTGAAGAAGCGCATACCCTTGATGATGGACGGCGGGTCTTCAAGTCGGAAGATGGACTGCATGTCATCGACGAATTTGGAAATCAGGTGTCCTCAGACATCATCACGCCTGAAGAAATTCCGAACAGCGCCCCAAGCGCAGAGGAGTTTCTTCAGCAACGGCTAAACGTAAGCGCGTTGGAAACTCAACAAACAGAACTGTTGGATTATCAGTCCGACCTGGACGACGCGGTAGAGCGCCTTGATAGTGGCAAACTGACGGTTAGCGAGTACGACGATCTACGTGCTGACCTGCGCGATGCTGCCCCTGAAGCCGTCCGTGCCGGCATCCCCGGCATGGAAGTCACCGAAGCCGAACCTTCGACAAACCAGACACTCGACCTCAACCTCGACGCTGAACTCGCTAACGCAATCCAACCTTCCACGCCCGGTTTCGGCCGTTAGTCAGACAGGGTATCGGTCAATCACAAATGCCCCCATCTATGCCACCTCTCTTTGAAGCGTAGCCTTATCAGGGCGGTGTAGCCCATGGATGCCAAGTCGGATGAAGCCTGTTTGTCCGATGGCCTTTGGCAGATTATCCGGTTGGCGATCGCGCAGATAGGCGAAGCAGTTGAGTTGTTTTCCCGGATAGATGACGGTTGCCGGGTACGCGGCGAGGATAACCGAATAGACCGCCAGTTCTTCGATTAGGTAATTGCGGCATGAGGCGATGGTTTTTGCATCGGGTGCAGGTGATTTGCGCTTGAGGAAGGCTGCAATGTCGGCATCAAGGCTGGCACAGAACGCCGGATCGTTCTCATAGGAGTTGAGAAACTGGCTACGGTTTTCGTTGATGATCTGCGCATGCTCTTTCTGCCAGTACGACCAGCGTTTGATATCGAAGGGCATGTTTAAACGGCTCAGCGTGGCTCGGTTCATCTTAAGCCAGTTGTCGCCATTGCGTGATGCCAGATCATAGGCATCGCGCAGCGATAAGCCTCTGTCACGCGCGTAGTTGTGACGATTGAGTGTATCGGACAGGCCAATGAGAACTTGGTCAAATTGGCCATGGGCGTTCACCCAGTCCACCATGGCAGAAAGCCCTTCTCCCCGGTGATTGGTGCTATCAAGGCTGACGCCCATATAGCCCTTACCGCCGGTCAACGGTTGCCATTTTGACTTCGCTCCCGCTGCTTTCGCCTTAGCCATGACCGACCCCTTTAAAGCGGTCAGGCGCGGTGCTTGTTGCTGGACCTTTTGAGCGTTGCCAAAGATATTCGAACATACGGCGTGCTTCAGACGCGATGATCTTATCGTTGACGACGATGATCTTGGCTGGCTCAGCCCATGTGACCAGATAGGCGACGCAGTCACCAAAGATGACTTTGACATCCCCGCGCACATGGACTTGCTCGTCCAACCAGCGATACTCTTCCGCTTCACCCATAAAAAACGTATCGCCGGGACGGATCAGAGACTGCATCTGGATGCCTTGATCGCGCATCACTTGAAGCTGGGCGATGACCTCAGGTGAAGAGCGCCGTTCATCAGCGCCGCTTTTGAGAAAAATGTCTCCCTTGGCCAATTGGTCGCTCGCAAGCTTCAAAAGCTGCAAATAGCAATCATCCCCTTCAATCATGAAGGTATTGGTTTCTCGGCGCTCAATGCCGCGCTCAGTGAAATAGAAACCCTCCGCTTCAAAGGCGGTCGTAATAGCTGTGAGTGCCTTTGTGCCTGGGCTATCGATATCGCCGCTTTCGAGCGCGGAAATTGTTGCCTGCGAGAGCGCAGCCTTTTTTGCTAGCTGGCCTTGCGACCAACCAAGAGCTGCGCGGACCGCCTTCAATTGCCACTTCTTAAACATGTATTGTCATTCCGAATATAAGTATAATTCATAGTATAATATCAATATATCGATTATTTAACCCAATATTAATAATTTGTCCATATAAAACTTATCATTAGTTTTTATAATATTTATATTGAAAGGGGAATACTTATGGACATACTAAAAGAAACTCTCTGGGATCGGTTCTTCAACCGCCTTCCCGAAACAGCCGCGAATGAAGCGATCCGTACCTTAAAACGCGGTGGCAGCTTTAAGGACGTGGACTTTTTAACGCTGAAGGAAGCAGAGGCGCAGGTTGCGCGATATCGTGACCAGGCAAGAGCTGCCATCGGCGCATACAGGAGCTGGAAAACCGCCAACACCGTCAAGCTGATGTTCGGCGTCTTTCACAGCCGGGAAGGGGCGCACCTGAAAGCGCATGCACGGAACCTGGCAAGTCTATTTCTGGACGCGCGGCGTGACCATGCTGACTTGACCGCTTTGCTTATGCAGTCAGTCGCAAACGACGCTTCCAAGTCTACGCCTCTCAAACAAGGGGGCGATCATGACCAGTAGAGCACCAACAGGGTTTGACAAACGGCTTGGAAAAAGGCTGCGGAACGCACGGCTCCTCAAAGGTTGGTCAATGGAGCAGCTGGCCGCGAAGCTCGGCATTAAGTGGCAACAGCTTCAGCGCCATGAGCTTGGAGAAAACAGGATCACTGCCGAGCGGCTTTATTTAGCGGGAAAAGAGCTGAACATGTCGCTGGCATATTTCCTTCACACTGATGTCGAGGAAACCGGGCTTGAGGAACTCTCTCGCGAGTCCTTGCTTCTGGCAGGACGCATAGAAGCCCTTCCTGACAGTGTGATCCGTTACAATCTGAGTAGCCTGGTTGCTTCAATCTCGACGGCATGGAACAGGCGGGAGAACCAACCGTGAGGTCTGAGTTGCAACGAGAGCGTGTCCATAGATTGAGGAACCTCTATTGATTGTAGTGCGCTCTTCACTCACCATTCTATTCAACTGGAGCCTTTAGAAGCTCCAATCCCCAAAGGGGCCGCCGATCAGACTATCCCTTTGGTTTGGCGGTCCCACCTTTTGCGCTTGCTGATATATGCAGATTGCGAGGCAAAGGAAGATAGGGGTGAACCTCTCTGACCCGGTGCATCTGAAAGTCATTAGAACCGTTGCGCCGCTGCGCGCCGCTTTCCGCAAGATGTGGCCATGTAATACATGGCCTTCTTGGTCTGCCCTCACAGGCAGACATGAGGGGGGCGTGCCGCCCCCCGTTTCACCCCCCGGCCTTTGGCGCTCCGCAAGCATTGAGCCCGCTCCGCACCATCTGACCGTAGCGTCGGTCAATCGCTTAAGACAAATGTCAGCTCTGAGCCCTTTTTAGTCATCGGTTGAAGGACCAAGCATTGGGAAAAACGGCCCTTTCCGGACCTTCGGCTCATGGTTGGATGCTGCGGCGCAGCTTCCCCAAATCGGACGTTCATGCATCCTGCAGCATTTCGGCAAGCCCGATGACCGCACCGCGGACAAAGTGTCCAAACCTGCCTGTCACTCATCGGCGAGCAGTTCCAGCAGGATTGGGCATGAATTAGCGCTGTCGCTGCATTGCTCTGTAAGCCGCAACAATGCGGTTTCTATCTTTTGGAGTTGCGTGATTTTTGCCTGCACCGCCATACGTTGGCTTTCTGCGATTTCCTTGGCTTCAGCGCAGGTCGTCATGGAACCGTCTGTCAGGCCGAGAAGAGACTGAGCGTCCGTCAATGGAAACCCCAAGTCACGACATCGCTTAATGAAGCGTAGCCGCCCGATGTCTTGCCCTGAATAATTGCGGTGCCCTGCTGCGGTTCGGAGAGGCTTCGGGACAAGCCCCGACCGCTCATAGTAGCGGATTGTCTCGATAGAAACGCCGCTTTGGTCGGCGGCCTGTCCAATTCCAGCCATCGTGTGAAACCCTCTTGCACCTGGAGTGGCTACAGGTGTCATGGTGCAGTAAATTCACATGATTGGAAAGGTTTTCGCTTGCAGGACAGACTTCTATCCATCGGCATAATTGGGACGGTAATTGCAGCCATATGCTGCTTCACGCCATTGCTCGTTTGGCTGCTCTCCGCCGTCGGGCTGTCCGCAGCAATTGGCGTTTTAGACTTCGTTCTCCTGCCAGCTTTGGCCGTCTTCATATTGATCACAGGGTATGCGCTATGGCGACGTCGAACACAGTAGAATTGAAGTCAGAACTCACGTGCCCCAAATGCGGGCACGCAAAGATCGAGACAATGCCGACAAACGCCTGCCAGTTCTTCTATGAATGTGAGCAGTGCGGTACGATGCTCAAACCCCTTCCAGGCGATTGCTGCGTGTACTGCTCGTATGGAACTGTACCCTGCCCTCCAATCCAGCAAGACAAATCCTGCTGCGATTGACGCCTGCCTAGGGCTCGGAGCCGACATGCGGCGGCGCACAATCCGGCAACTGATCGGCGTAGATTGACCGTCACTCGCGGCCCTTAGCGGTCGCTCACGAACCGCTGCGATGTTGCAGCGCACCCTCCAGAAAGCTGCAATTGGAATCGACCAACATACGATCCTTATCTTGAGTAGGCACGCTTCACGGAACTTGCTCCATTGCCGCCACCATCAACAGCTGCATCAATTGCGAGTGCGCTCGTCCAACTGGGTGTGCCGTTCCTGCAAGTCTTCGGGCCACTGGTTCTTGATGTAGGCAAGGACTGCCTCGATCTCATCGTCTGACAGGATGCCGTCATAGGCCGGCATCGCTGACTCATAGCCTTCCAGATTGGCCGCTTGGGCAACGCCATATTTGGTGATGGCAAACAAGAGCGCTGTAGGATGATGCCAGGTGTGGCCAGTTTCGTCATGCGGTGGGGCTGGCAACAAACCGTCAGCTCCCCTCGACTGCCAGTTTGGTTGTCCCTCTAGATTTGCACCATGGCAGGCAGCGCATTGCTGTGCATAGAGCTCTGATCCGGTGGCAAGGATGCGGGCATCGTTGACAGCCAGCAGGCCGGTTTGCGATTGGTTGCCTTGCCAAGTCCACCATCCGGCAGACGCGCCGACCAGCACAACCGCCAATGCACCTACGAGCCCCAAAGCACGCCGAGCGTTAGCCAACTTGGAACCAACTGTTCATGCCCGCAGCAGCATGCTCGAGCATGTGGCAGTGATAGAGCCATCTGCCCGGATTGTCGGCCACAAAGGCAATCTCGGTCGTTTGTTGGGCGCCAATCAAAAATGTATCGCGCCACGGCTGACCATCATTCACCTCAGCGCCGCTACGGCTCAAAACGCGGAAATGGTGGCCATGGACGTGCATGGCGTGAACCCAGCGCGTGTTATTGACCGTCTCGATGACAATCGTCTCGCCCAAGCTCGCGCTGAACATCGGCTCATCGGTGAGGTTTGCGACGCCATTGAAGGACCAAAGCTGGCCATAGTCCTGCATCACCTGGCGGGTGACGGGCTGGCCCTGGAACGTCATATCGACCCGCCCGCCCATCGCGCCGCCTTCCATCTCAACCCGAACGCGCCTGGCAGTCGGTAGATCCGGCTCCGGCAACGAACTGGCTATAATGGGTGGGTTTGGCAGTTGGCTGGGTGCTTCGCCGCTGACCGTGAACCGCGTGATCGGATAGGCTTGATCATTGACAAAAGCTTCAAGGGCGAAATCCTCGTCCGGTACAACCAGAAGGTCGACGCGTTGTGCAGGCCCTAAAAGCAGGGGCGCATAGTTGAGTGTCGTCGGCTCGGACAGGTTCTGGCCGTCATACCCGATGATTTTCGCCCCGAAGCGGTTGGGATCGAATTCAAAAACGCGAGCGTTGGCAGCGTTAATCAAACGTAGCCGATAAGCCTCACCACGTGTCAGATCGAGGGTTTGGGCGAGCTTGCCATTGACGCTGATATAGTTGCCCAAACGACCGGCATGGCTCCAATCCATCAACTGGCCAAGGCTGGCGACATCAAAGGTGCCTTCGCCCACCAGCCGCCAATCATCGATCATCAAGGTCAGGTCGTGCTCGGAATCAAAGGCCGGCTCGTGTTCCTCAACGATAAGCGGCCCGTAAAGCCCTCGCGCCACCTGATTCCAGCTGCGATTGTGCGCATGATACCAATACGTGCCGGCATCAGGCGCGACGAAATCGTAGGCAAAGCTCTCCCCTGGCATCACTGGCGCCTGGGTCAGACCAGCAACGCCATCCATGGCGTTCTCGATGCGGATACCGTGCCAGTGAACCGACGTCGGTTCCTCAAGTTGGTTGTTGAAATGCACCCGCACCCGCTCGCCTTTGCGCACTCGAATCTTCGGGCCCGGCAAACCTTGATTGTAGGTCCACAGATCGGAAAGCGGGCCGCCATCACCGACAAGGCTCAGTTGGTGGGGCGCTGCGGTAAGCTCCAGCGTGCCTTCGTCCATGCTTGCCAGAGAAAGTCTCGGCAATACCGGCGAAAGGGCAAGCGCGGACGCGCCAAGCAAGAATTTGCGACGTGTGGGTTTCACCTTGGATAGCCTCCTAAGATACGGGAACGGTGAAGGAAGTGGTCAGCAGTGCGGTGGCGGTGAAGATGGCCAGGAAGACCAACGCCTCCCACCGCAACGATGCGCGGAAACGACCATCCGCCCCCGCTTTTTGGGCAGCCAGCGCGGGCACAAGCCGCAACTTGTTCAAAGCGGCAATGCCAAGCACCACTCCAACGATCGACAGTTTCACCAGCAGCATCTGCCCATACGCCGTGCCAAAAATCGCCTGAGGTGAGCCAAGAAGCAGGAACGCAAACACACCTCCAACGGCGATCAGCACGGGAACGATAAGCGTGGCCTGCTGACCAAATCGATGAGAAACGCGCGCCGCCTCTTGATGGTCGTCGCCAGGTGCGGCCAGCCGGTACAAGGGCAGCAGGGCTCCAAACCAAAAGCTGACCGCAAGCACATGAACGGTGATCAGCGCCATTAAGGCCCACTGCGGGTCGCGCGTAGCGTGGCCTGTCAACGCAAAGGAGAGGGCAACTGTTGCTGCTCCAGCCAGTCCAGCCACCGTGCGCGCGAAGGGCAAGGCAATCGCCAAAAGCAGCAGCGCCAATCCAAAAAGCCGAACATAAGTCGATGTGCCGAGCGGCCCTTCAAGACTGATCGCAATGATCTCGGGGTCGGCCATGAATGTGACGTCATCCATGAGACGTCCCGCCTGGACCATCACCCGCCAAACCGATGCGGCGGCGGAAAGCACAATGGACAATCCCGCCATCCAGAGAAGCGACCGTTTCACGCGTTCGTCTTGAATGGGTAGAGCAACCAGCACCAGCACAAGACCAGCGGCAAAGAAGCTGGTCAGATAAACAGCGAGCTTGGCCGAGGCGGCCAGCAAGCCCCAAAAACCAAGGCTTGAACCCGACAGGGTTGCCCACAGCGTGGCATCGACGTCCATTTGAGCTCATTGCCCCGTTACGATGTAGGTAACCGTGCCGTCCATCGCGTGGCCATCAGCACCGAGAACGCGCCACTCGACCAGATATGTGCCGGGGCCCATAGAAGTTGGCGTAAAGTCCATCACATTTGTCGTCGCTCGGCTTGGAATGTCCAAGTCTTCGGTATGAGTCGTGGAGCCGTCTTCGGTTGTGTGCGTGACTTCAACCCGCATGAAGCGGCCTGGTTCTGCCAGTGTCAGCGTGAGCACCTCGGGAACGTCTGCCAGCGTTGTACCGTCGGCTGGATTGGAGGTGTTGACGGGGGAATGAGCGAACGCCAAGCCAGCGCTCGCAAGGATCAAAGTGATCCCGACAATGATCGATTTCATAAGGTTGTCCTTGATGGTGGGTTAGAAAATGCCGTTGGCGCGTTGAAGTTCTCGCACATAGGCAATGATGTCGCTCACCTCGTTTTGGCCCACGCCTTCGACGGCCGGCATGTTGCCGAAGCGCCAGTGATGTGCGCGAACGCCATATCGCACGGCCTGATAAAACGACTGATCGCTATGGTGGTTGGGTTCATAGATGATGTGAACCAGCGGCGGTGCGACTCCGTCTTGACCAGCCGCGTTCGCGCCATGGCAGACGGCACAGCTGGCTTGGAAGACATCTTTGCCCGCTTGCGCAGCAGCCGAAAGCTCCGGCACTTCAACCTCGACCAGGGCAACACCTTGAACCTGCGCTGTTGATTGCACCGCGTGCAGGTTCTGATCCATCTGCATCTCGTGTTGAAAGAAGCCTTGATAGACGTAGAAAAATGCTGCCAAGCCAAAGAAGGCGAGCACAAAATGTTTAGCCTTCATGCACTGCCTCGCGGGCTAGATCATCAAGGATCGGGCAGTCAGGACGGCTGTCGCCGGCACAGTGTTCGACCAGCATCTTGAGCGTCTTACGCAGGCTCTGCATTTCGGCCAGGCGACGATCGATCTCAACGATCTTGTCGCTCGCCAAAGCCTTCACATCAGCGCTGGCGCGCGATTTATCGTCGTAAAGCGAGACCAGCAGATGGCATTCTTCAATGTTGAAGCCGAGGCTGCGCGCGCGACCAATAAACGCCAAACGGTGGATGTCTTCGCCGCCATAGTCGCGATACCCATTGGGCGCACGGTCAGGCCGCACCAAGCCGACGTCTTCGTAGTAGCGGATCGTCTTTGCCGGTAGACCGCTGAGCTCTGAAGCCCGGCCGATATTCATCTGCGTGCTCCGATGACGTAGCCAACCGCAATGCCGCCAGCAAAGATCACCGCGACCAGCGCGAGCATGCCAAGGCCCATACCGAGACCCATGCCCCAGCCGCCCATCATTCCATCTGATCCGATAAACATGGTTCCTCCGATCTGTTTTTTGGTGGAGTACGCCTTCCCCCAAGTGGAAGGTCAAGCGTCCAACTTGACCCTCTTCAACCTCAGTGCATTCGAGATGACGGACACCGACGACAAGCTCATCGCCGCTGCTGCAAACATCGGCGAAAGCAATGCACCGAACAGCGGATAGAGAACGCCTGCTGCCAGCGGCACGCCTGCCGAGTTGTAGACGAAGGCAAAAAACAGATTCTGCTTGATGTTGAGCAGCGTCGCTTCAGATAGCCTTCGTGCACGCACGACCCCCTGCAAATCGCCTTTCAGCAGAGTTACGCCAGCGCTTTCGACGGCCACATCGGCGCCAGTGCCCATGGCGATACCGACTTCGGCGGCGGCAAGTGCAGGTGCGTCGTTCACCCCATCGCCTGCCATCGCCACCTTGTGCCCTTGCGCATGCAATTCGTCGACGAGCGCTTTTTTGTCCTCTGGCAGAACGCCGGCCCGCACTTCATCAATACCCAATTTCTCGGCAACCGCACGAGCCGTTCGTTCATTGTCGCCGGTGGCCATGATGATCATCAGTCCCGCGTTATGAAGCGCAGCGATGGCGTCAGCGGTGGTTTCTTTGATCGGATCGGAGACGGCAAGCAGTCCAGCCAAGGCGCCATCCAGCGCGACGAACATCGCCGTCTTGCCGTCAGCACGTAGGGCATTGGCTTGATCATCGAGCGGGGCATGATCGATACCGGCAAGCTCCATCATGGCAGCGTTGCCAAGCACGATGTCATGCTCGACCTCTTGGCCGCCGGACTTGCCGCGCACGCCCTTACCCGTCACCGCCTCAAAATCGATAATGGCCAAAGCATCGACGTCGCGCGCAGCAAGCCCTTCCACGACGGCCTCGGCAAGCGGATGTTCGGATCCGCTTTCAAGGCCCCTCACCAGGGAAAGAACCAAACTCTCATCTTGGCCAGGTTGAATGGCCACGTCGGTCAGCGTCGGCTTGCCCTCGGTCAGCGTGCCGGTCTTATCGACCACCACGACATCGACTTTGGCCATGCGTTCCAGCGCTTCGGCGTCCTTGATCAGCACGCCTTCCTGCGCGCCGCGCCCGGTGGCCGTCATGATGGACATGGGCGTTGCCAACCCAAGCGCACAGGGACACGCGATGATCAGAACCGAGACCGCCGAGACGATGGCGAATGTGAAGGCAGGGTCCGGGCCAAGGATAAGCCATGCAACAAAGGCAAGCACCGCGATGATCACGACGGTCGGCACGAAATAGGACGACACCTTATCGGCCAGCCCTTGAATGGGCGCGCGTGAGCGTTGCGCCGCCGACACCATGGTCACGATCCGCGACAACACCGTATCCTCACCGACCTTGTCGGCGACCACGATAAGCGATCCATTCTTGTTCAGCGTGCCGCCGGTCACCCGATCGCCTTCGTCTTTCTCGACGGGCAGCGGCTCGCCAGTGATCATGCTTTCATCGACCGACGATCGCCCCTCGCGAACGATTGCATCGACCGGAACAGCCTCACCTGGTCGCACCCGCAACACATCGCCTTCCATGATGTTTTCCAGCGGGGCGTCGTACTCGTCTCCATCCGGCGTGACGCGCCGAGCCGTTTTGGGTGCCAAATCAAGCAACGCTCGAATGGCATCGCCGGTCCGCTCACGCGCGCGCAGCTCCAACACTTGTCCGACGAATACGAGCGCGACGATCACGACCGCCGCCTCGAAGTAAACCGGCATATGTCCGCCGGGCATCTGTAAACCTGCGGGGAAAAGGCCAGGCAAGAACGTGGCGATGGTGGAGTATATGTAGGCTGTGCCGACGCCAATGGCGATCAGCGTCCACATATTGAGGTTCCATGTGCGGATCGACTGCCAGCCACGATGAAAGAACGGTGCCGCAGCCCAAAGGATGACTGGCGTGGCCAGCGCAAACTCCAAATACAATGTGGTGGTTTCACCCAGCCACGCGCGAATAGGCAATCCGAGCATCGGTCCCATTGTGAGGATGAGCAAAGGAATGGCGGCCAGTGCAGATACCCAAAGCCGACGCGTGAAATCGATCAGCTCATGGTTCGGGCCCTCCGCGACCCCGTCCTTGGGCTCCAGCGCCATGCCACAAATGGGACAGGCTCCCGGATCATCGCGAAGGATTTCTGGATGCATGGGACAGGTGTAGACGACGTCCTTGTTCGCCGGTGGCGCTTTCTTCGCCTTGTTGCCTGACAAGTAGAAATAGGGGTCGGCTTCAAACTTGTCGTGGCAGCCCTGCGAACAGAAGCGATAGGTATCGCCCTTATGCTCAAGGCTTGGCTTGTCGGCATCCAGCCTCACAGACATACCGCAGACCGGATCAGCCACCGCGCCGTCGACCGGCACCGTTGCGGCGCGTTTGATATCTGTAGTGGCGGTGGTTTCGTCACCGACATCGCCGTGTTGGTGCGCGCTAGAGCTACTTTTTGTCCGGGTATGATCGTGTGCTTGGTTCATCTCAACCTCATGTGTTGAGATGACCATGATCCTTCCAGTCACTGGAAGGTCAAGCCCTCAGCGTTTGTAATCGAAACCCATTCAAATCAGTGCGTAGACCCCGCGATCTTTGCGTACAATCAACCCACGTTTTGTCAGCGCGCTGAGCGCCCGATAAACCGCCTCGTGCGTCAGGCCGATCTGAGGGGCAAAACTCTTCCAGCTTTCCGGCTGAAACCCGGCGCGCATGGCAGCAAGAACCCGATCATCGGCGCGCCTGATGGCGCAGAGCTGCAGGAGAAGGCGGTAGCGCTGAACCTGGCCTGAGAGATGTTCGATAAAGGCAAGTGATGTTTCGTTGTGCGTTTGCAGCTGGGAGAGAACATCGGCCTTCTTAAATTGGACGAGCTCGCAAGCGGTCTGAGCGACCGCATCGCAATGGTACGTTTGCGAAAACAGCGACGCCTCGGCAAAAGTCTCTCCAGGTCCGGCATGGTGCAAAACAACCGACGTTCCATCCTTGGTCACACGGCGCAGCTCGACGTAACCTGAGACCACGGAAAAGAGGCCGGTGGTCGGGTCATCTTGGCAAAAGGCGTACTCGCCCGATTGCAAAGTCAGACGATGTCCACCGAACGTTCGAGCAAAAGCCTGGGGGAGTGTCATTGGATTTGGCATATGACTACAATCATATACCTGCGCATGACGGCTCGGTACAGTTGCAGCATCGCCACGAGGAGATGCACATGATCCGTACCGCTGTTTTAAGTTTGATTTTCTTGATGTCAGCGTCAGCCGCTTGGGCGGAAAACATCACCCATAGGCATGGGGATCACGCTTCTATGGATGAAAGTCCACGCGTTGTGCCCGTATCTCTGCCGCGTGAAGGTGGACAGAGCGCGTTCTCAGCCATCGCGGAGATTGTTGAGATTCTTGACACCGATCCTCACACAAACTGGGCAACCGTCAACATCGGCGCCTTGCAGGAGCATCTGTTGGACATGAGCTTGCTTACACTCGAAACGCAGGTTCAGACCCAACAGCTTGCTGGTGGCGCCGCCTTTACAGTTGAAGCCGAAGGGCGAACCAAAGAGGCTGTCCAGCGCATGGTTTTAGCCCATGCGCCGTTTCTCGCTGCCGCGACCGGGTGGGACGTATCGGCAAGTCTTACAGACGATGGAGCGCGGCTAGAAGTGGTTTCGGGCAACCCAAGGGATGTCTTGAAAATCCAAGCCCTGGGCTTTTACGGGCTCATGGCGACCGATTCCCACCACCAAGAGCATCATCTCGCCATCGCAACTGGCCAGCTTGATCACTGAGCCGGAGCGTGTGGATTAGGCTCAGAGCAGCCATGCAGAGCGAGGTGAGGTAATCGCGTCGATGTGAATGTCAGCTTGAAGTCTCGCAGCCCAAATGGTTCGCGCCCGCAGCGAACTTCTGCTTCCCGCCCAATTGAGAAGTTGGTCGCCAACTGCTTCTCGGTCGCTTTGTCCGCTTAGCTGACATCGGAAGGTATCAGATTGACCCATTGAAAGATTGATTGGTGATCAATGCATCGATGGAGCGCGCTCTCGGTTTCTTCTCATGCGTTGGCGAAGAGTTTGGCGAACGGCTTCACCAGGCTTGCTTCCATCGAACACCAGGAATGCCGCCATTTCGCGGTTGAGTTTCTTGATTTCCAATTCTTTCTTGAATCGCAGTGATGCAAACTCGGTTTGCAAGCGTCGTCGTTGTGCGATGTGGCTCGTGACCTGGCGTTGCAGCTCAGCGCGGTTGCGCTCTCTGGATCTTTGGGCGTCTGCTTCAATCTCTGCTTTGACTTTTGAATACCGCCCAGTCAACCGAAACCAAAGCGCCTTGATCCCGGTTGGAAGTCGTGCGGCCCGTTGCCGGGTTTCACTTGCGTTTCTAATTGCCTGGGCTTCGCGTAGCGCGCGTCGTTCTCGTCGCTGCTTATCTATGAGCGCGTTCTTGCGGTCTTTCAAATAGGCGAATTCATCATCGTGACGTGTGGTGATTTCTTCTGCGAACTCGCGGTGCTTGTCTGTGAAGCGCTCAGCCAGGATTGCGATTGTCTCATCTACGCTTGGCAGATCGGCGCAGTTACCCAGCCTGTCTTTGACCTCTTTGGTTTTGACGCCAGCCATGCGTGCGACGGCGTAAACTTCACCCTGCCAATCCACGACCACGGCGCCGCGTTTGTTGCCTCGTGCCAACCAATAGCCGCGTTCGCGCAAGACGGTGGCAAAAGCAGCCCGTGAATCTGATACGGCCCAACATTCTTGAATGGTTGCTTTGATCGTCCGAGGATCAACGCCCTTGCGCTTTGCCTGTTGCCATTCCGCCATCGTGAAATTGAGCGGATCGCGTTCTTCGCTGTTCATCAGGCCGCGCGGCATCGTCCATTTCTGCTCCATGAAAACAGACCGTGAAATGTCGCGAAGTTGGAGCTTGTCGTAGGATGGATCAATCGCTTTCATGCTTTGCAGGTCAATGCGTGACCACACGCAATGCGCATGACGGCGGCCTTCTTTTTCATGAAAGACAATGGCGCGCGGCTGGCCTGAAAACCCAAGCTGCTTTTCGATCCGTTCTATCGTCTCTTTAAAGACCGAAATCGGAACGTTTTCAGTTTGTGGCGGGCTAAGACTGAGTGAGTACAAGAACCGTCTGCACTTCGTGCCCCGGCTTACACCGTATGCTTCCATGAGCGCGCCTTGCAGGGTGTCCGACACAAAGCCCCGCAGCTCATGCACGGTGACATGATCATTATCTTCTTCATTGAGAAGATGGGCGGAAAGTTGCATCGCTCCGCCCCGTCTGTTGCCTTTGAGGATCACTTGTCTTGCGTCTCCCGAAGACCAAGCACAGCGATGAGGCATTCACGCATGAAGCACACATGATCGTAAGCGGCCTGAATCTTGGCTTGCGTGTCTTCGTCCAACAACAGACTTCCGCAGCTTGCTTCATCAGCAAGGGTGTCCAGGTTGGTGGCAATCTCTGACTGCCCCAAAAGACCAAGCAGCCGAGCTAACTCAACACGGTCTTTCGCCGGATAGGTTTTGCGCTGACCAGATTTTTGAAACACCCGCGAGCGCACATAAGCGCTCACACTCAGGCCGCTTTCGTTTGCCTGTCGCTTGAGGGTTTCCCGCTCTTCAACCGTTAAACGAAGTGTCAGCGGTGAGGGTGGTTTTGTCTTCGACCCATCCGGTTTCGCAATCTTGTCGAATGCGGGGTTGATCTTGCCGCCTTGCCCCGCCTTCTCCGACCTCAACATGGTGACGGCCCCCGCGATTGACGCGGTTTCGGTTTTGAAATTGTTTTCGCTTTTTGGCTTTCATTGTTGGTAGAAAGCTGCTTGTTCCAATCCTCAAGGGTTTCAAAAAGCAGGTTCGAAGTTGCTACTTCGCTGTCCGCCATAGCTTACAGGGTAGGCATCGATGATTGGCGCACAACAAGGTTGGTTTCGATCTCGATGCAGACTGGTCCTCGGTCTGATTTGAGAGCCGATAGGATGAGCTCGGCTGCTTGTTCGCCAATGCGGCGTGAGTGCGGATCGATGGTTGTGATGGTCGGCACGCAGATATCGGCAATCTCATAGGCGCCAAAGCCTGCAATAGCTATGTCTTCGGGCACACGCACACCGCGCCTCTGGCACTCACTCATGGCACCGAACGCGGAAAGGTCTGACACGCAGATCACCGCTTCGGTGTCTGGCATTTCTGTGAGCAAACGACCCATCGCGTCGGCCCCTTCACGCATAGAAATCGGCGGTGTTCCGGCGCCGATCAGTCTCGTCGGTTCAATGCCCTGAGATGACATCGCCGCAATAAACCCTCTGCGCCGATCTGCGCCTCGCGTATCGCCATCGGTATCACCGCCAATGAAGGCGATGCGGCGGCGGCCGGTTGTGATCAGGTGCTCGACCATGGCCTGCATGGTGGCGGCGTTCGAAAACCCGACGACATGGCCGATAGGTTCTGAGGGCAGATCCCAGGTTTCGATGATGGGAATGCCAGAACTGTTGAGCAGGCGTCGGGTGCGTTCGGTATGGCGCCCCCCTGTGAGAACCATCGCTTCTGGCCTGCGCCGCAGAAGCTGCTCCACCAGCCTTTCTTCCTCTTTGATGTTGTAATTGGTGTAGCCAAGGATGACCTGTAGCCCGTTCTCTCCCAAACGGTCAGACAACCCACCAACAGTGTCTGCAAAATTGGCGTTGTTGATCAAAGGAATGGTGATCGCAACGAAACCGGTCTTTTGCGATCTCAGATTGGCTGCCGTGCTATCGAACACATACCCCAGATCCTCAGCGACTTTACGGATCTCCTGGCGTGTCTCATGCCGGACAGATGTATCGGCCTTGAAGGCTCTGCTGACGGTCATCACCGAGACGCCAGCTGCCTTAGCCACATCCTTCATCGTTATTGCGCGCTGCATGCGGGTGTCCCCATACTCCTTGGCCCAAAGTTTCCGGTCATTATGCCAATGGCGGTGTCTTTCCATCTTCCAGCAGGCAAGTCCAGAAGGTCTGATAACGATAACTTGGCGCTACGACCAGCAGCCCTCGCGTTGGCGTTGCGTGCTTACAAAACGGAAAAAGGCCGGGCATGGCTGCCCGGCCTGATCTTGCTTCAAGGAAAGCCGTCGCGCTTAGCGCTCCAGTGCGCCGACACCGGAAAAGCGAAACGCTTCCTGTTCAAGAGCATCGATTTCCTCAACGCTCATTTCATCGTTGGCGATCGTAATCCGGCCAAGGAAGATGCGCGGCAGTTCATGCTCGCGGCCCTCAAGGTGATATTTGATCGCTTCAGCCACCGCAGCGCCGACATCATCGCCCATGCGCATCGGTGTCGCATCCAACTCGCCGTTGCGAATGGCTTCAAGCTCGAGCCCTGTGCCACCCCAGCCGGTCGAGAAGATGTCGCCTTCCACGCCCATAGCAAGCTGCGCTTCGACCGATCCCATCGCCATCGCCGTGTTGGCGTTGTGGATGATTGTCGCCTCAGGATAGGATTGAAGGATGAAATTGGTGCCGTCGAAACCACCTTCACGGCGGTATTCGCCATAATGCTCGTAAGCGAGGTCCCAGTTTCCATTTTCTTCAACACAGGCCGCAAAGTCGCCTGACCGCTGATTGTCGGTGATGCCGGGGATGCCGCGGTTCAGCGCATACGTCTGATCGGCACCCAGGCGGTCGATCATGTAGTCGCAGATCAGCAACGCGCCTTCAGAGGCTGAGAAGTCAAACCACCCAGCCGGCTGATTTTCCAAGTACTTTGGCGGCGTGAAGAACGAAATGACGAAGGTTGTGAAATCGTCTGTCCCGGCCAGTTTGTCGATGTTATCGGCCTGCGTCGCCAACTCAGATGGCCCAAAGAGGACGAAGTCCCAAATGTCAGCATCCTGAATGACCTGTGTAGTATAGGTCGCCTGCAACGAATGCTCGATCTGGCGAGAAGCGAATTCGGTTGTTTCGTATTCAATGCCCAACTCGTCCAGACGTGCGGTGAAGGCCAGATACATCCGCGCCCAAAAGTCCGATACATCGGCCGATGGGTAGACCAGAGCGATCTGCAGCGGGTCATCCTGCTCCACTGCCAGTGGCACGGCCGCCGATCCAACAACTTCGCGCAACGCTTCAAGTTCTCCAGGACGGTTCATCTGCTCGACCAGATAAAAGTCTCTGTCATCGTCACCCTCGACCGCCATGAGTGGGATCTCTCTGTCGTCCTGGGCAAGCGCGACACCTGCTGTGCACGCCATAAGGCCGGCGGCAATTGCCGTGATCGTATGCTTCATTGTGTTTTCTCCCTTTATCATTTATTTTCTTCCTGCAATTGGTTTGGCTTGGCTGGACTTAACCGGAGCGATTGGGGTCACCGGCAAAACCCCAGCCAAGAAGTAAGATGATTGCCAGTGCGCCGACGATCATGCCGATCAGCCTGAGCAAACGTTGGGTCTCGGGAAGAGCGAGCGCGGCCATAATGCCCTGCGCCCCGTCCCGATCTTTTTTCTGAAGCCATGTGTAGAGTGCGACGGACGTCACGATGACGACGCCTGAACCGACCGACTGCCAGAAAAATTCTATCCGCAGCGTGACCAGCGCGTTGATCATCAAGGCCAGCAGGAGCACGCCCGCCAGTGACCCCAAAAGCGACGCACGGCCACCAAAGAGCGACGTGCCACCCACAACGACCGCGGCAATGACATGCAGATTGAAGTAAGGGGCGCTTGTCGCTTGGACCGCGTTGAGCTTGCCAAGGAGCATAACCCCGGCCAGGCCAGCCATCGCGCCCATCAAAACATAGGCATAGATTTTGTACCGATCGATCGCGATGCCGGTCAGTTCAGCGGCCTGAGGCTCTGACCCGATGGCAATGGTGTAGCGACCAAAATGTGTCCGCGTCAGCAGCAACCAACCCGCAAGCATCGTCAACAACCCGATACATACCGGGATGGGCAGGAACCAGCTAATTTGCCCGCGACCGATATCGGTAATGAGGTCAGGATAGCGCGCGAGGACCAAACCCTTGGCCAGAACGAGCGCGAACCCACGGTAAACAAGATCCATAGCCAAGGTGCCGATCAGGTCAGGCACCTTGAACTTGGTGATGATGAGACCGTTGATCAGTCCCATCGTGGCTCCCAAGGCAATGGCGACCGAAACACCGGCCCATGCTGGAAAACCGTAAACCTTCATGAGAAAGCCAGCGATGATCGTGCTGAGCGCCGCGATAGAGCCAATCGACAAATCGATGCCGCGCTGGGTAATGACAAAGGTCATCGCCATGGCCATCGGCATATAAAGTGCCGATTCCAACAGGATGATTTCAAGGTTTGACAGGCGGAAATAGCGCGCTGGTTCAAGGATCGCCATCACCAGCAAAATGGCCGCGATCATCGCAACGGGAGCGATGATGCCCATATAGGGCTCAAGCCGTGTTCTGATATCAGGGGCGCCGTCGGGGGGAGACGCGACTGTTGTATTGGTCACCGGACTGGTGGTCATCTCGTGCTTCTCCTGCTCAGGCGTCTTCGGACGCGCCGACAATCATGCCGAGAACGTCTTGTGTTGTAACATCTTGGGTCTTGACAACGCCGACTCGTTTGCCGCGCCGCATGACCTGCACGCGGTCGGCCACTTCAAAAACGTCGTCGAGGGAATGCGAGATCAGGATGATGGCCAGACCTTGCTCGCGTAGCGTCTCGATCAGGCGCAGGGTCCGGGCCGTTTCCTGTGGGCCGAGCGCCGCTGTCGGCTCATCCATAACCAAAACCCGTAGGTCCGAATGATAAACAGCGCGCGCGATAGCGATGGCCTGACGTTGTCCGCCAGACAGGCTCGCGGCGGGGCTGTCCATATCAGGCAGGCGCACACCCAGTCGCTCGAAGAGCACCGTTTCGGCCTCTTGTCGCATGCGGCGATTGTCCAACAGTGGGATGCCGAGAAGCTTTGTGGTCAGCTCGTTGCCGAGAAACACATTGGCTGCAGGCGGTAGATGATCAGCCAGCGCGAGGGTTTGGTAGACGGCGTCAATGCCCAGCGCGATGGCATCAGAGTGGTCGGACATCAACAGCGGCTCGCCATTCATTTCGATGCGCCCAGCACTGGGTTGATAAACGCCGGTTAAAATCTTGATGAGCGTGGATTTGCCTGCGCCATTGTCGCCGACGATGGCAAGCACTTCGCCAGCATAGGCGTCCAGATCGACCCCATTGAGCGCGACCACGCCACCAAACCTTTTGGTGATGTCGCGCATGGAAATAACAGGCTTTTGGTCGGCCAAGTTCCAGGCCCTCCCTTTGATACTCCATGCCCTCTTAGTGGGGCTGTCGTGAGCTTATGTTATCGATATCATTCGTCAATAGGGTATCGGTAACAATTTTCATATTTGTCGCAGAAAAACTCGGCACCGAATGCCTAGGAGAAAATTTAGGTCTTATGATCAGTGGTTTATGGAAGGTACTGTTCTGCAGTCGTCACATGGTGGTGAATGTGGCCATCGAAGAATTCAGCAACGATCTGGCCGGTTACGTCACGCGATTGGTTGCGCGCATCACTGGCAAGGGCGATGTCCATCGCGTTGCGGTCCGGGTAGCTGATGGCCAAAATAAGCGGATACTCCGGAGCTCCCTCATCACGCTCTTCACTGAACATGACCCGTACATCCAGATAGCCAGGAAACTGCCGCCACAAGGGCACCAATCGGTTCAAAACCGCATCGCGAAAATCGGTGGTTTCGCCGGTCTTCACCTGGCCTTCGAAAAGCGCGTATCGGGTGATCATTTGAACTGCTCTCTGTCTGGCCCACGGAAAAACTCCATCAGCGCGGCCTCGTCTTCGCCGCCCAATCCAGCTGCGGTCATCATGCGATGGATTTCGCCACAAAGCGTGGTGAGCGGCATCGCCGTGTTTGTTTTTCGGGCGAGGTTCTGCACGCCGTTGAGATCCTTGACCATATTGTCGATCCGGCCGGTGCGTCGGTAATCTTTGCTGGCAAAGCGAGGCATATACTCCTGCAGGAGGGCACTATCGGCCCGTCCACCTTTCAGAGCCTGCGGTATTTTCTGAGCGTCGACACCGGCATCCAGTGCAAGCTGCGTCGCCTCGGCGACTGCAAGAAAGCCAAGCCCACAAAGCACCTGATTGATCAGCTTGGTCGTCTGGCCGGCGCCGACAGAGCCCATGTGGGTGTAGTTTGAAGCAACGTGTTGCAGCACCGTGTGTGCATCTTTCACATCTTCATCGCTGCCGCCCGCCATAAGGGTCAATTCGCCGATCAGGGCTTTGGGCGCACCGCCCGACAGCGGGCTATCGACCCATCGCAGGCCGCGCTGCAACGCTTTCTCGGCCAGGTCTTGCGTGGCGCCTGGGTCGATCGAGGACATATCGATGATCAGTGTGCCGGGCTTTGCACCCTCTGCGACACCGCCTTCGCTAAAAACAGCAGCATCCACGATGTGAGGCGCGTTGAGTGATGTGATCACATAGGGTGATGCAGCAGCTGCCTCTGCAGCGCTAGCGGCACGTTTGGCCCCTTTGTCGACTAAGGCCTGAACCCTGGCTTCGTCGAGATCGAAGACGGTCAGGCTCTGACCCGTTTCGACCAGGCGGGCTCCAATGGCGCCGCCCATGGCGCCTGCTCCGATCAGCGTGACATCAAGCGGCATAGATTATCTCCTTAAAGACCATCACGAGGCGGTTCACAGCGAAGCCGTGATGCCGCCATCGACGAAAACAGTGGTTCCATTGACGAAAGATGACGCGCGCGAGGACAGGAAGATACAGGTTCCAACCAACTCTTCCACATCGCCCCAGCGTCCGGCCGGTGTGCGTTTGGCAAGCCATGCTGTGAACTCTGGATCATCGACAAGCGCTTTGTTGAGTGGCGTATCGAAATACCCCGGAGCGAGCCCATTGCATTGCAACCCATGCTCGGCCCAATCGGTCGCCATACCTTTGGTGAGGTTTGCTACGGCACCTTTGGTGGCCGTGTAGGGGGCAATCCCAGGGCGGGCGAGGGCGGTCTGCACAGAGCAGATGTTGATGATCTTACCAGCGCCGCGTGAGATCATATGCCGAGCGCAGGCCTGCCCGACGTGGAAAACACTGGCGATATTGGTTTGAAGCAAGCGCTCAAACGCGTCGGCGGGAAAGTCTTCCAGGGCTGCCCGGTGCTGCATGCCAGCATTGTTCACCAGAATGTCGATTGCGCCAGTTTGCGCCTCGAATCCATCCACGGCAGTTCGCACAGCTTCATGGTCGGTCGCATCGAACGGCAGCAGGTCCACATCCGCGCCATCTGCACGTAGACGGTCTGCTGCATTGGATAGCTTTGCCTCGTCACGGCCATTGAGAATGATCTTCGCCCCAGCTGCCGCCAGGCCGCGTGCCAACGCAAAACCAATGCCTTGCGAGGAACCGGTGATCAGCGCTCGCTGCCCGGCAAGATCAAACAAGGTCAGGCTCATTGGATATCCTTTTGCACTCGACAACGTGTTTTGACCATGTTTATGTTATCGATAACAACAATTGTCAATGAGCGAGTGATGGTATGACGAAACCCAGCGTGCTTCAGGTCGGTCCCTATCCAGATTGGGATCAGGTGCCGCTCGAAGAGGCCTTTGCGATGTATCGCTATTTCGACGCACCGGACAAAGCCAGCTTCCTGGCCGATGTTGGGTCAAACGTTCGCGGCATCGCAACGCGCGGTGATTTGGGTGCAGACCGGGTCATGATCGAAGCCTGTCCAAATCTGGAAGTGGTTTCTGTGTATGGCGTGGGATATGACGCGGTCGATCTGAGCGCCTGCGAGGAGCGCGGTATCCGTGTCACCAACACGCCTGATGTGTTGACCAAGGATGTGGCCGATCTGGGTGTCGCGATGATGTTGGCGCAGACACGCGGTGTATTGGGTGCTGAGAAATGGGTGCGCGACGGCAATTGGGTCAGCCGCGGTTCTTATCCTTTGACGTCACGTGTTTGGGGCAAGCGGGCAGGGGTTCTTGGCCTTGGCCGTATTGGTCACGAATTGGCCAAGCGGCTCGCCGGTTTTGACATGGATATTGCCTATTGTGATGTTGCCGCAAAAGACTTCGCATCCGATTGGACCTTCATCGCTGACCCAGTAGCCTTGGCGCGCCATGTCGATATCTTGTTTGTGACTCTCGCAGCGTCTGCAGCCACGCGGCACATCGTCAACCGTAACGTCATCGAGGCGGTTGGACGCGATGGCATGATCGTCAACATTTCGCGCGCCGCCAACATAGACGAAGAAGCCCTTTTGGATGCCTTGGAGAGAGGCGCGCTGGGTTCAGCGGCACTTGATGTGTTTGAAGGTGAGCCTGCCCTCAATCCGCGTTTCCTGAAACTGCCCAACGTGCTTCTGCAACCTCACCACGCCTCCGGCACAGTTGAGACGCGCAAGGCTATGGGCAAACTTGTTCGCGACAATCTGTCAGCCCATTTTTCCGGACAGCCTCTGCTGACACCGGTTCTTTAGGAAGGCCGCTTCGCTATGAAGTCCATCGTCATCCATGGCCCAAAGGATCTTCGGATAGAAGAGCAACCGGTCGAAACGCCTGGACCTGGGCAGGTGCAGATCACCTTGACCACCGGAGGCATTTGTGGCTCGGACTTGCACTACTACAACCATGGCGGCTTTGGCACGGTGCGGTTGCGCGAACCGATGGTTCTTGGCCATGAGGTTTCTGGATACATCACGGCCCTTGGGCCTGATGTCACGGGCCTTGCTGAAGGGCAACTGGTTGCGGTGTCACCCTCGCGTCCGTGCTACAACTGCCGCTATTGCTACAGCGCGCAATTCAACCACTGCCTCAACATGCGCTTTTATGGCTCGGCCATGCCCTTTCCGCATATCCAGGGCGCATTTCGCCAGGTGTTGGTGGCGGGTGCTGCACAATGCGCGCCTGCCGATGGCCTGTCCCCCGGTGAAGCAGCGATGGCAGAGCCCTTAGCGGTCTGTCTGCACGCGACACGGCGCGCAGTACCAATATTGGGCGAGTCGGTGCTGGTCACCGGTTGTGGACCGATTGGCGTTTTGTGCATTCTTGCCGCCCGCCGGGCAGGGGCTGACCTGATCGTTGCCACAGATTTGAGCGATTTCACTCTGGAGCATGCAAAACAGGCTGGAGCTGATGTCACGCTCAACACAGGCACGGACCCAGAAGCCCTGGCGCCCTATACCGCAGACAAAGGCCAGTTCGATGTTCTTTTTGAATGCACCGGCGCGCAGGTCGCGCTGACTGGAGCGATCCCAGCCATGCGGCCTGGCGGCACGATCATGCAGCTTGGTCTTGGGGGCGATATGACGCTTCCTGTTCAGGCGATGACGGCCAAAGAGCTGTCGCTGAAAGGATCCTTCCGATTCCACGAAGAGTTTCACACCGGTGTCAGCCTCATGCAAAAAGGACTGATCGATGTGAAACCCTACATCACGCACACATTTGAGCTGGCGAATGCCGTTGAAGCCTTCCAGACCGCTGGGGATCGCAGCCAGGCGATGAAAGCGCAGATTAGCTTTGATCAAGACGCTGCTTGAGCCAGAGATAATAGGCCGAATGGTCCAAATCCCCGCCATCACGACCCTCTACGAGATCGCGAAATCCGTTGCGAATACACGCGCCAAGCGGTAACTCAAGCCCAAACCTGTCGGCCTCTGACATCGCATTGTTGAGGTCTTTCAACTGCGCGACCGAACGGCCACCGGCAACAAAATCGCCCTCAACCATGCGTCGGCCGTGCAACTCCAGAATGCGGCTGTCGGCAAATCCGCCGGCGAGCGCCAGTCGCACTTTGGCCGGGTCACAGCCACCGGCTTCAGCCAGACGGAGGCCCTCAGCCACAGCGCCAATGGTGCTAGCAACGATAAGCTGATTGGCAAGTTTGGTGATTTGTCCCGCGCCGATAGGACCCAGGTGGGTTGGTCTGCCAAGCGCGTTCAAAACGGGCGCAGCAGCTTCGAAGACGGCTATATCACCGCCCACAAAGATCGACATGCTACCATCCTGCGCGCCAACCACGCCACCGGACACAGGCGCATCGAGCAGACTGCAATCGCGGTCTTCAACGAGCTTGGCGAGGTCTTGATCCGTCTTCGGATCAACCGATCCCATATCGATAACCGTCGTACCGGGTTCCAAGGCATCCACAACGCCGTCATCGACCAGGGTGGATCGCGTTATGGGGCCATCCAAAAGCATGGCAATGATCATCTGCGCGCCTTCGGCAACATCGGCTGGACGCTTGGCCACGCGCGCAACATCACGCAATGCCTGGGCGCGCTTTTCCGTCCGGTTCCAGATCGTTACATCATGGTTAGCCTGCGCCAGCCGCCGCACCATGTGAGCTCCCATCAGCCCAGTTCCTAGAAATCCGATCTTCATAGGTCTGCTCCAATGGCTGAAAGAGCAGCACGCGCGACGTCTATGTCCTGGTCACCAGTTCCCGAACCAACGCCGATGCCGCCGACAAGGTGGCCTTCAAGAACGATTGGCAATCCGCCTGGCAAACCCGTTACGCCGCCGCGCGTTGCAAGACCAATCAGCGGGCGCACATCCTCAGGGATGTTCGTGCTTGGCCCGCCTATGGAGGCGGCAGTCAGTGCCTTGGCTTTCGCGCTTTTGCGGCTGAGAAATTTCGCGCCTGTCATCCGTAACTCACCCAGCGTCTCACCAGAAGCATCGACAACAACAATGCATTGCGGCTGGCCCATTTCCTCAGCGCGGGCAACTGCCGCAGCAAGCATCGCCATAGCGCCATGATGTGTAAGGGCGCGGGTTGGTTTGGAGTAGTCCATCGGCAAGTCCTGTCTGTTTGACGTAATAGTATGTTATCGATAACCAGTTTGTAAGAATTTGAGGAGCCCAAGGAGGGCCAAAGCATGTCTTTTTTTGAAGTGATTGACCCAGCATTCGAGCGCTTTGTATTGGGAAACGCTCCGGTCAAGCAACTGGCGACAGGCTTTGACTGGGTGGAAGGCCCTGTGTGGTTTGGCGATGCGGGATGCCTTCTTTTCTCCGATATCCCGAACAACAGGATGCTGCGTTGGACGCCGGAAACGGGCATCTCAACGTATCGAGCACCGTCCAATTACGCCAACGGACACGCGCGCGACCGAGAGGGGCGCTTGATCTCCTGCGAGCATGGGACGCGCCGCGTCACCCGCACCGAATACGATGGGTCGATCACTGTTATTGCCGACGCGTACGGCGGCAAACGGCTCAACTCTCCAAATGATCTGGTGGTGAAATCGGATGGCACAATCTGGTTTTCAGATCCCCACTACGGGATCATGACGAACTATGAGGGCTATGCCAGCGAGCAAGAACTGCCATGCCAGATTTATCGTGCTGATCCGGCAACCGGTGCGCTTGATGTTGTGGTTGATGACATGCAGTGCCCCAACGGGCTTGCCTTCTCGCCGGATGAAAGCCTGCTTTATGTGGCTGACACCGGGCGCATGTTCAGCGACGACGCGCAGCATATCCGTGTTTATGACTGCGCGGCTCATGGTGCAGTGTCCGGTGGCCGGCATTTTCACACAATTGATCCGGGTGCAGCCGATGGCATCCGACTGGATCAAGATGGCAATATCTGGTCTTCAGCAGCTGACGGCGTCCACTGCATTTCACCCCGTGGAACGCTGTTGGGGAAGATCCTGGTGCCCGAACTTGTGTCGAACATTTGCTTCGGTGGGCGCGCCAAACACGAACTTTACATCACCGCAACGACCAGCCTTTACCGCGTGACGCTCAATCGTCAGGGTGTGCAATTCCCATGAGATAACGCGACCAACCACCATTACACAGTGAAGTCATCAATGAGGACTTCTGGTTTGGCAAAGTTGGTTAGATCATCGATTTTGTTGATGGTAACGCGCGCGCCATCCACTTCCACACCGTAGCCTTGCAGGGTCTTAAACGCGCGCGAGAGGTTCTCTGGTGTCATGCCGAGATAGGACGCCAAACGACGCTTCTCCATCGACAGATGAACCGTGTCGCCATTATCGCCAAACTTTCGTACACGCAGCAGATAATTGGCCAACCGCTCAATCGATGTGCGCAGTTTCAGGTTCTTGGTGTTCTTGATGACACCGCGATAGCACTTGGCCAGTTCATCCACGATGGCGCGTGCGAAGACCGGATCGGTGGAAAAAACCTCGCGCACATCGGTTGAGGGCAGCAGCACAATGCGTGACTTTTCGATCGTTCGCGCCGACATCAAATATGGCGCATCGCGGATGGTTGCCGCCAAGATGAAGGTTGAAACTGGCCGCACGGTGGCCATCGTTGTTTCGCGACCGTTCCACGAGGCATACAATTCAACCGATCCGCCGACCATCACGTGCAGGAAGTCGCACGGGTCACCTTCGGTGATCAGCTCGATCATGGGCGGGAAATTTTGGACATAGGCGCCGCGAAAAAGAGCATCAAAGCTCTCATCAGCCATGCCTTTGAAAAGGCTAAGCGCCCGGATGTCGGCTTCTTCGGTCGGTTTCACGGTCGCTCGCGGCAATTCATTACACCTAACATTTATCAAGCCATGACATGATAAATGTCAATAGGCGGATTGCGCTTTCCAAAACGTTAGCATGACCTTTTCACAAGGAGAAGCTGATTGATCTTACGCGTTGATTTATTTGAGTAATTTGGGGAGGCGAGCTTGATGTACGTCAAATTTGTTCTTCTACAGAACGCGCAGACCCATTTCGGTGCTTCGGCAATTTGGCTGGAGCAGAATGCCGGAGAGACCCGATGGAACTGCAAAACAAGGCCACTGCTCTGTGGTCGAACTTCCTAAAAGTGAACATGGTGCAGATCAGGACGTTCCACATGACGTGGTTCGCCTTCTTTGCCTGCTTCTTCGCTTGGTTCGGGATCGCACCGCTGATGTCAGTGGTGCGCGATGAGCTGCAACTCACACCAGATCAGATCGGCTGGGCCATCATTGGCTCGGTATCGATGACGATCTTTGCCCGCCTGTTCATTGGCTGGCTGTGCGACCGCATTGGGCCGCGCAAGTCCTATACCGGCTTACTGTTGCTCGGCTCCTTGCCTGTGATGGGCATTGGCTTGGCGCAGACCTTTGAGACGTTTTTGCTGTTCAGGGTGCTGATCGGCTGCATCGGCGCTTCTTTCGTGATCACCCAGTACCACACCAGTGTGATGTTCGCGCCAAACGTGGTGGGCCAAGCGAACGCAACGTCAGCTGGTTGGGGCAACCTTGGTGGCGGTGTCACCCAGTTTGTTATGCCTTTGCTCTTCTCGGTGATGGTGATTGGCTTTGGCTTCTCGGAAGCCGTTGGCTGGCGCCTGTCGATGGTTGTCGTCGGCGTGATCATCTTCTTGATTGGCATAGCCTACTTCTTCCTCACGCAGGATGCGCCTGACGGCAACTTCGATGACCTGCGTGCGCAGGGCAAAATGGAAGAGAAGAAGAAGGTCACCGGCAACTACATGCACGCCCTGACCGACCCGCGCGTCTGGGTTCTGTTCGTGATTTACGGTGCCTGCTTCGGCATTGAGCTGACGGTGAACAACGTCGCTGCGCTCTACTTCATGGACTATTTTGTCCTGAACCTGGTCACCGCCGGCTTCGTCGCTGCCTCGTTTGGCCTGATGAACATTTTTGCCCGCACTATGGGTGGCATCTTCGGCGATAATTTCGGCTCGCTGTGGGGACTGAAGGGACGCGCGTTCTGGCTGTTCATCTGCCTGCTGTTTGAAGGCATCGCCTTGATGATCTTCAGCCAGATGAGCGTATTGTTCTTGGCTCTGCCAGCGCTGATCGTATTCTCACTGTTCACGCAGATGGCCGAAGGCGCGACCTATTCCGTCGTTCCCTTCATCAACAAGAAAGCCCTTGGCGCCGTGGCTGGCGTGGTGGGCGCAGGCGGCAACGCGGGCGCCGTGCTCGCAGGCTTTCTGTTCAAGAATGTGATCGATTGGTCAGAAGCCTTTCTCATCTTGGGCATCGTTGTCACCTGCGCCTCGTTCCTTGCCTTCTTTGTTCGGTTCTCGAGCAAGCAGGAAGACGAAGAACGCGCGGCCTTCGCAGCGGCCAACATTGAGACGCTCAAGAAAAAAGCTGAGCGCGCCAATGCCGACCTTGAAGAAGGCTTGATCGCGATTGCTGGCCGCAACCCCAAGCCGAGCCCAGCTGAGTAGCTGCGCGCCCTCTCGAAACATGGTGCGTGGCATCCGGCCACGCGCCAACTCCCAAAACGCCAAGACCCAACCAAGGACACGATAATGGGACAGGATCTTAGAAACTACACGCCGGACGATGAGGCCTTCTGGGAATCATCGGGCAAGGCGATTGCAAACCGAAACCTATGGATTTCGATTCCCTCGCTGCTGTGCGGCTTCGCGGTTTGGCTCTACTGGGGCATCATCACCGTTCAGATGATCAATCTGGGGTATCCATTCGAAACCTCACAGTTGTTCACGCTGACCGCCATTGCCGGCCTTTCCGGCGCTACGCTGCGTATTCCAGCAACCTTCTTCATCCGCATCGCTGGTGGCCGCAACACCATCTTCTTCACCACGGCGCTGTTGATGATCCCAGCCGTTGGTACGGGCGTGGCGCTGCAAAATCCTGATACGCCACTGTGGCAGTACCAGATTCTGGCTCTGCTCTCAGGCATAGGCGGCGGCAACTTCGCAGCCTCCATGTCCAACATCTCTTTCTTCTTTCCCAAGAAGATCCAGGGCTACTCGCTGGGCATGAACGCTGGTCTGGGCAACTTCGGTGTCACGACCATGCAGATCTTGATCCCGCTGGTCATGACTTTCGCCCTGTTTGGTGGAGACTCGCAGACGCTGGTGAACACCTCCGGCACGCTTATCGGCCGCATCCCCGCTGGCACAGAAACCTACATCCAGAACGCTGGTCTTGTTTGGTTGCTGGCGTTGATCCCGCTAGCCTTCTTGGGCTGGTTCGGCATGAACAACATTCGCGATGAGCATGTTTCCCCAAACATCCCCAATCCCATCGGTGCCTTCGGTATCATTGGCTTCATGTATGCCATCGGTCTTGCAGCCGCGGCGTTCGGCCTCTGGCTGATGCTCCCTGCAGCGGTTGGCGGCTCGGGTCTTGGCGTTTCCAAATGGTTCGTGCTGCCCATTGTGATCGTGCTGACGGTTGTCGCGCTGAAGTTCATCCCTGGTCAGGTCGGTCAAAACTTGACCCGCCAGTACAAAATCTTCGGCAACAAGCACACCTGGGCCATGACCATCATCTATGTGATGACCTTCGGCTCGTTCATTGGCTACTCAGCTGCCATGGGCCTGACCATCAAAGTGGTTTTCGGCTTCCAGCATCTGATGGTTGATGGCGTACTGACCCACGATACGTCCAACCCCAACGGCCCAAGCGCTTTGATGTTTGCTTGGATGGGTCCCTTCATCGGCGCTCTGATCCGTCCTTTGGGTGGTATCTGGGCTGACAAAGCCGGTGGCGCCAAAGTGACCCAGATCATCTCGGTCGTCATGGTCGCCTGTGCCGTAGCTTTGGCCTACATCCTGCAGCAGGCCTACGCGTCAGCCACGCCGGAAGAGTACTTCATTCCCTTCCTGCTTCTGTTCCTGGTGCTGTTCGCAGCCACCGGCATCGGCAATGGCTCCACGTTCCGCACGATTGCTGTGGCCTTCAACAAAGAACAGGCTGGTCCGGTTCTTGGTTGGACATCAGCGGTGGCGGCCTATGGCGCCTTCCTGATCCCACAGATCTTCGGCGAACAGCTGCGCGCTGGGTCACCGGAGCTCGCCTTGTACGGCTTTGCGATCTTCTACGCTGTTTGCATCGCCATCAACTGGTGGTTCTACCTGCGGCCAGGCGCCTACATCAAAAATCCTTGATTTTTGAAAGCCTTAGCTGCGCCGTATCGGGCGGCGCAGCTCCCCATTCTTTGTAAGGAAAACGACCATGAGCCATCTGCTCGACAGACTGAATTTCCTACAGTCAAAAGAACTGGAAAAGTTCTCCAACGGCCACGGACAGGTCACGCGCGAAAACCGCGATTGGGAGGATACCTACCGCAACCGCTGGCGGCACGACAAAGTGGTGCGCTCCACCCACGGCGTGAACTGTACCGGGTCCTGCTCGTGGAAGATTTACGTCAAATCAGGCATCGTGACCTGGGAAACGCAGCAGACGGATTATCCGTGCACGCGCCCCGATCTGCCCAACCATGAACCACGCGGCTGTGCCCGTGGCGCCAGCTATTCCTGGTATCTCTATTCGGCCAACCGAGTGAAAAACCCACTGGTGCGCGGTCGCTTGATGAAAGTGTGGCGCAAGCTGCGCGAAACGCTGGGCCCCATTGAAGCTTGGACGAAGCTGCAAGGCGATCCCATTTTGCGCGCGGGTTATGTCGAGACGCGTGGCAAGGGCGGCTTTGTGCGCGCCACGTGGGACGAGGCAACGGAAATCACGGCTGCCGCCAACGCCTACACGGCCAAGACCTATGGCCCGGATCGTGTGTTTGGCTTCTCCCCAATTCCGGCCATGTCGATGGTCTCCTACGCGGCTGGCTCACGCTATCTGTCGCTGATGGGCGGCGTGTGCATGAGCTTTTATGATTGGTACTGCGATCTGCCGCCAGCCTCACCGATGACCTGGGGCGAGCAGACCGATGTTCCCGAATCTGCCGACTGGTACAATGCCGGCTACCTGCTGCTGTGGGGCTCCAACGTTCCGCAGACCCGTACGCCCGATGCGCACTTTTATACGGAGGCTCGCTACAAGGGCACCAAGTCGGCTGTCATCTGCCCTGACTACTCCGAAGCCGCCAAGTTTGGCGACGTTTGGCTGAACGTCAAACAGGGCACCGATGCTGCGCTTGCCATGGCCTTTGGCCATGTGATCCTGCGCGAGTTCCACCTGGATCAGCAGACACCATACTTCGAGGATTACACCCGCAAATATTCCGATTTCCCAATGCTGGTGAAATTGGATGAGAAAGACGGCAAGCTGGTCGCTGGCCGTTTCCTGCGCGCTGATGATCTTGATGGCAAACTTGGCGAAGACAACAATCCGGAATGGAAAACTGTCGCTTATGATGAGACCTCCGAGGGGCTCGTCGCACCCAATGGATCGGTTGGCTATCGTTGGGGCGAAGATGGCGAATGGAACCTAGAAGAACGTGCATCAAAGGCAGACACGCGCCTGAAAATGACGCTGGTTCTGGAAGACGACCATGACGATGTGGTCGGCGTCGACTTCCCCTATTTCGGCGGAGAGGCAATTGGTCAGTTCGCAACCGACGCGGACCATCCCAACGTTCTGACCCGCAACATTCCAGTCAAGAAGATCAAGACAGCTGACGGCGAGGCCTATGTCGCCACCGTGTTTGACCTGTTCTGCGCCAACTATGGCCTTGATCGTGGTTTGGGCGGTGACTGGGTCTCCAAAGGCTACGCTGAAGAAACACCTGGCACTCCTGCGTGGGCTGAAAAAATCACCGGCGTGTCAGCCGACAAGATCATCCATGTAGCCCGTGAGTTTGCGCAAAACGCAGAGAAAACGCAGGGCAAGTCAATGGTCATCATCGGCGCGGCCATGAACCACTGGTACCACATGGACATGAACTACCGTGGCGTCATCAACATGTTGGTGATGTGCGGGTGTGTCGGTGAGTCTGGCGGTGGCTGGGCGCACTATGTGGGCCAAGAAAAACTGCGCCCGCAAACTGGCTGGCAGCCTCTGGCCTTTGGGTTGGATTGGTCTCGCCCACCGCGGCATATGAACTCCACATCCGCTTGGTATGCCCACTCTGATCAATGGCGTTATGAAACGCTCAGCGCTGATGAGATCATCTCTCCAACCGCCCCTGAGGGCGACTGGGATATCAACATGATCGACTACAACATCCGTGCTGAACGGATGGGGTGGTTGCCGTCCGCACCACAGCTCAAAACCAATCCGCTGGAAGTTGCCAAAGCCGCTAAGGCAGCAGGCAAAGAAATCCCGGCCTATGTGACTGAGCAATTGAAATCCGGCGATCTGGAAATGGCCTGCGAGGATCCTGATGATCCTGCAAACTGGCCACGCAACTTGTTTGTCTGGCGCTCCAACCTGCTTGGCTCATCGGGCAAGGGGCACGAGTACTTCCTCAAGCATCTGCTTGGCACTGATCATGGTGTGATGGGCAAAGACTTGGGCGAGGAGGGCGCACAGCTGCCCAAGGAGGCCAAATGGCATGAGGAAGGGCCACGCGGAAAACTTGATCTGCTTGTGACCATTGATTTCCGCATGTCCACGACCTGCGTTTACTCCGACATCGTTCTGCCGACCGCGTCTTGGTACGAGAAAGATGACCTTAACACCTCTGACATGCATCCGTTCATCCATCCGCTTCAGGCGGCGGTTGATCCAGCGTATGAGTCGAAGTCCGATTGGGAAATCTTTAAGTCCATCGCCAAGAAGTTCCAGGACATCGCACCGGGGTACTTGGATCAGGAAACCGACATCGTCGCGCTTCCTATCCTCCACGATACTCCAGGTGAAATTGCCCAAGATCAGGTGAAGGACTGGAAGAAAGGTGAGTGCGACCTGATCCCTGGTAAGACGGCTCCAGCCTATGTGCCTGTCGAGCGCGATTATGGCGCCATCTACGACCGGTTTACGGCGCTTGGACCCCTGATGGACAAGCTCGGCAATGGTGGGAAGGGCATCGCCTGGAACACGCAAACTGAGATCGATAATTTGGCGGCCCTCAATGGTACCCAACTCGAGGGTGCCGCAGAAGGTCGTCCGAAAATCGAGACGGCGATTGATGCCTGTGAAGTCATCTTGATGCTGGCGCCGGAAACCAACGGTGAAGTGGCCGTGAAGGCCTGGGAGTCGCTTGAGAAAGCTACCGGGCGTGAGCACGCGCATCTGGCTGAAGGCGAGCACCATAACAAGATACGCTTCCACGATATCGCTGCGCAGCCGCGCAAGATCATCTCCTCGCCCACCTGGTCAGGCATTGAGTCTGAAAAAGTCAGCTACAACGCCGGCTACACCAATGTGCATGAGCTGATCCCCTGGCGCACGCTGACGGGCCGTCAGCAGCTCTACCAGGATCACCTTTGGATGCGCGCCTTTGGTGAGGGCTTCATGTCCTATCGTCCGCCCGTGGATCTAAAGACGATCACTGATGAGGTGCACACCGATCAAAACAGCCCCCACGTGGTGCTGAACTTCATCACGCCGCACCAGAAATGGGGCATCCACTCTACCTACACCGACAATCTGTTGATGCTCACGCTCAACCGTGGCGGGCCGGTGATCTGGATCAGTGAAAACGACGCGGCCACAGCAGGTATCGTCGATAATGATTGGGTGGAACTCTACAACACCAATGGTGCTTTGACGGCGCGTGCGGTGGTTTCCCAGCGGATCAAGGACGGTACAACGTTCATGTATCACGCGCAGGAAAAGATCGTGAATACGCCGGGGTCGCAGAAGACCGGTCATCGCGGCGGCATCCACAATTCGGTGACCCGCGCCACGCTCAAACCAACCCACATGATCGGCGCTTACGCCCAGCAGTCCTACGGCTTCAACTACTATGGAACCGTTGGCGCGAACCGGGATGAGTTTGTCGTCGTTCGCAAGATGCAGAAGGTCGACTGGCTCGACCGCGAAGCCCCCCAGAAGGAGGCAGCCCAATGAGAGTACGCGCACAAATCGGCATGGTGCTGAACCTGGACAAATGCATCGGGTGCCACACCTGCTCAGTGACCTGCAAAAACGTTTGGACCAGCCGCGAAGGTGTTGAGTACGCCTGGTTCAACAATGTCGAAACCAAACCGGGCACCGGTTATCCCACCGACTGGGAAAACCAAGCCCGCTGGAACGGTGGTTGGGAGCGCACAGCTTCCGGCAAGCTTCAGCCCAAACAGGGTGCCAAATGGCGCATCTTGTCGAACATTTTTGGCAATCCAGATCTGCCGGAAATCGACGACTATTACGAGCCGTTTGACTTCGACTACGACCATCTGAAATCAGCCCCGGAGATGGAAGCGTTCCCAACGGCGCGCCCCCGTTCAAAAATCACTGGTGAGCGGATTGAGAAGATCGAGAAAGGCCCGAACTGGGAAGAGATTCTTGGTGGTGAATTTTCCAAGCGATCAGAGGATTACAACTTTGAGGGCATCCAGAAGGAGATTTACGGCGAGTACGAAAACACCTTCATGATGTACCTGCCACGGCTGTGTGAGCACTGTCTCAACCCAACCTGCGCAGCCTCTTGCCCATCCGGTGCGATCTACAAGCGTGAAGAAGATGGTATCGTTCTGATCGACCAGGAAAAGTGCCGCGGCTGGCGCATGTGCGTCTCCGGCTGCCCTTACAAAAAGGTTTATTACAACTGGGAATCGGGCAAATCCGAGAAGTGCACGCTGTGCTACCCGCGCATTGAATCGGGCAACCCAACTGTCTGTTCAGAAACCTGCGTCGGTCGCATCCGCTATCTCGGCGTGATGCTCTATGACGCCGACAAGATCGAACAGGCGGCCAGCGCCGGCAAAGAAACCGATCTTTACGACGCACAGCTCGATGTCTTCCTTGATCCTAATGATCCTGAAGTGATTGCTGCGGCACGCCGCGATGGAATCCCGGAAGACTGGATCAAATCGGCCAAGGAAAGCCCAATCTGGAAGATGGCAATGGTCTGGAAAGTGGCATTCCCGCTGCACCCAGAATACCGCACGCTTCCCATGGTTTGGTACATCCCGCCACTGTCTCCGATCCAGAACGCTGCTCAAGCTGGCAAGATCGGCATGGATGGCGCAATGCCCGATGTGAACTCGCTTCGTATCCCGGTGAAGTATCTGGCCAACATGTTGACCGCTGGTGATGAAGCGCCTGTTGTGCAGGCGTTGGAACGCATGCTCGCCATGCGCGCCTATATGCGCGCCAAAACGGTGGAAGGTGTGAGTGATGCAGCCATCGCTGCGCGGGTTGATCTCAGCCCAACCATCATCGAGGACATGTACAAAATCATGGCCCTTGCGGATTACGAGGACCGGTTCGTCATCCCAACCACTCATCGTGAGCAAGTCGAAGAAGCCTATGACTTAAGGGGCGGCTGCGGCTTCACCGATGGCAATGGCTGTTCGACGGGCATCTCCGGCGGTTCACTCTTCGGCGGCAAGAAGAAGCCGCTCAAGATGCCAGCTGAGGTGCGCTGATATGGCCAATCCACACGATAGAACCCTTAAGGCGCTCTCGCTTCTGCTGAGCTACCCCACGCGGGACCTTCAAGCGGCTATGCCTGAAATCGGTGTTGTGTTGGCGTCTGAAGGCCGTCTAACAGCTGCTGCTCGCCGTGACATTCGACCGTTGGTCGAGGAACTGGCAAGCCGGGACATCTATGAGTTGGAAGAACAGTTCGTCATGCTGTTCGACCGCTCGCGCACGCTCTCGCTCAACCTGTTTGAGCATGTTCACGGGGAAAGCCGTGATCGCGGCGGCGCCATGGTCTCTTTGATCGAGACGTACCGCGACGGAGGATTTGACCCGGTAACCAGTGAGCTACCGGACCATCTTCCGGTGTTGCTGGAGTTCCTGTCCACCCGGTCAGCTGCTGAGGCACGCGATACGCTGGCTGATGCCGCGCATATCTTCAGCGCTCTGTGCGAACGTTTGGTGCGTCGCGAGAGCGTTTATGCGGGCGTCTTCAATGCGCTGGCGCAGCTCTCTGGCATTCATGCCGACGAGCAGGCGGTTGCCGATCTTCTGGAAGAACCAGAGGTCGACCCCAACGACCTGGAAGCGCTCGACAAGGTTTGGGAGGAGAGCGAAGTACGCTTTGGCCCCGATCCCAATGCAGGCTGCCCGCAAGTGCGCGACATGCTTGCTCGCATGGATGAGCCCATCAACCCCAAACCACCCAGTTCCATGCCACACGCGCAGCCGACGCCGTCGGTTGCTGCCGAATAAGGAGTACGGACAACATGTTCAGCAACGTCGATATCAACTTCATCATTTTCGGCGTAATGCCCTATGTGGCGCTGACCGTTCTCATCGTTGGTTCTATCGCCCGCTATGAGCGCGATCCTTTCACTTGGAAAAGTTCGTCTTCGCAGCTCTTGCGCCGCAAGCAGCTGATCTGGGGCTCGGTGCTTTTCCACGTCGGTATTCTGACCGTGTTCTTCGGCCACCTTGTTGGCCTTTTCACACCGGTTTGGGTGCTTGATGCGCTGGGTATTCCTTACGCACTTAAGCAATGGATGGCCGTGCTCATTGGTGGTCCGGCGGGTGTCGCGGCTCTCATCGGCTCGACGATGCTCTTGCACCGTCGTCTGGTCGATCCACGTATCCGTGTCACCTCCAGCTATCCCGACATCATCATTATGGGGCTGATTTGGCTTCAGCTTGCGATCGGTTTGCTGACAATCACCCAAACACTGCAGCATATGGATGGCGCGGCGATGGTTCTCTTCATGAACTGGTCGCAGAGCGTTGTGACCTTGAACCTCAACGCTTGGATCAACGTCATCGACGTGCACTGGCTGTACAAGCTGCACATCTTCCTCGGCTTGATCATCACGATGTTGTTCCCGTTCACTCGGCTGGTGCACATCTTCTCTGGCTTCGCGACGCCATTTCGTTACCTGCTGGGTCGGCGTGGCTACCAACTGGTCCGCTCTCGCCGCCAGACGCCGTTGGATTCCCTTTCCTCTACCCCGGCGGAGTGAGCCTTATGGAGCAGACGACCCACACGCTTGCGAATGCTGGTGCCCCGAAAGGGGCCCAGCAAACCAACGGCCCAATAAGCGTCAACGGTGAGGCCATTTCAGCAGAGGCTATCGGTTTGGAGGCGCAAAATCACACCGCACCGAAGAACAAGCCCGGCACGGCCTGGAACCAAGCCGCACGCGCTATGGCAGTTCGTACTTTGCTTTTGCAGGTCGCCAAAAGGCAGGGCATCACGCCATCGCCAATAGAAGTTGGGCCAGGACGGTTCGAGACTGACGAGGAAGCGTTGATCCGCGCCTTGCTGGAAGAGTCAATCAGCGTATCGACACCAACGGATGATCAAGTGCTTGCCGAATGGCAGCGCGACCCAGACCGCTTTCGCTCGCCACCCCTTTGGGAGGTTTCTCACATCCTGGTTGCTTGTGACATGGGCAACCCAGAGAGCCGCCTTGCCGGTTTCAAACGCGCCGTTGCGTTGACAAAATCGGTGCATGAAAAGCCGCAGCACTTTGCCAAATTTGCTGCCGATCAAAGCGACTGTGAGTCCAAAGCCATTGGTGGCGCTTTGGGCCAGCTAACGCCGGGCGACAGTGTTCCGGAATTTGAAGCGGCTCTGCGCACACTTGGTGAAGGCGATATCACACTCAAACCCGTTCCTACGCGTCATGGGTTTCACATCATCCGCATGGACGCATTGGCGCTCGGCCAAGTTCTGCCCTTCGAGGCCGTGCGCGGCAAGATAGCCGACGCGATGGAAAAAACCGCCTGGGCCAGCGCAGCCCGTGGTTTCCTAAGCACCCTAGTGAAAGGCGCAAAGATAGAGGGACTTCAACTCGATTTCGCCGAGATCTAGGCGGGGCTGACAGGAGCAAACAATGCTCAGGAACCAGAACGAGAGGCGAGC
Source organism: Pseudomonadota bacterium (assembly GCA_039814945.1). Classification (GTDB taxonomy): domain Bacteria; phylum Pseudomonadota; class Alphaproteobacteria; order Rhizobiales; family MH13; genus MH13. The sequence continues at coordinate 91,587 of JBCCAF010000004.1, read as the reverse complement.
CGACGGGATGGAGCCAACCACCGCAGGTTTGGAGGCTGATCCACTGACGTTTTTGGCCGAGGATCATATGCGGCAGCGGGAGATATGCGCGATGCTGCACATGGTTGCCAGCCAACCCTTTCCTGAGTTCCGGTCCATGGGCATGTCGCTGGCTTATCTGCGTCACGAATTTCTGCTGCACAATGCCGATGAGCGGGCCGTCCTGTTCCCCATGATGATCGCGCGTTGCGAAAAGGAAGATGAAATCGGCCTCATCATCGATCGCTTGCTGCACGACCATGAGGGCGCGCAGGTGCAGGCTCAAAAGGTCTGCCATATCCTGGAAACCATCATGGAGATTGGCGACGCACCCGATGAAGTCGACCGCGCAGAACTGAAGGACTTTGCAGGCCGATGTCAGCGGTATCTGATCTTAGAAAACGCCATCATCTTAAGGTTGGCGCGCATACGGCTCGATGAAGACGACTTGGCAACACTAACGCGAAAAATACTGCTGCGGCGTGGGCTGATAGAGCCAAATCAAGCCGGGCAAGAGGAGCGCTAAGATGATCAACAATCTGCTTGCACGTAATGCCAACTGGTCGGCCCGGCGGCATCAACAAGATCCTGGCTATTTTGCCCGGCTGGCTGAACAGCAGGCGCCGGAATACTTCTGGATTGGCTGCTCCGACAGCAGGGTGCCGGCCAACGTTGTTGCTGGGCTCGACCCTGGAGAAGTGTTCGTCCACCGCAATGTCGCCAACGTGGTGCATTCCTCCGACATGAACTTGCTCAGCGCGTTGGAGTACGCTGTCGATGCACTCAAAGTACGTGAAATCATCGTTTGCGGGCATTATGGCTGCGGCGGCGTCAAGGCCGCGACAGAAAGTCTGCCGCATGGTCTTGCGGATCACTGGCTGGAGCCAATCAGGCGATTGGCGCGCGCTTACGCATTGGACCTTTCCCAGGCTGTTTCACTGGAAGAGAAGCAAAACAAGCTCGCCGAACTCAATGTCATTGAAGGCGTGTTGCGCGTCTCAGAGACCCCGATTTTACAGCGAGCTTGGCAGCGCGGCGACGAGATTTCCGTCCACGGCCTGATCTATGGGCTGAGCGACGGCCGGTTGCGCAACCTCGACTGCACGGTCGTTGCCGGACACCTTGATCAACCTTCAACAGCACAGGCCACACCATGAAAATCGCGTACACAATGATGCCTGGGCGGGGGGACATGGATCGGCTCCTTTCCACCTTGGCCAGTGATCTTATCTCGAATGGCTTGCGGGTGTGTGGCGTGGTGCAGTCCAATCAGGAACGCCCCGGTGATCATCCATGCGACATGGACATCAAGGTTCTGCCAGATGGGAATGAGCATCGCATTTCACAGGCGCTCGGCAAGGGGTCTCGCGGTTGCCGCCTCGATCCTTCGGTGCTGGAACAGGCTGCCCTGGATGTTGAGCGCAGTCTTGAAGCAGGCGCTGATATCCTGCTGATCAACAAGTACGGCAAGCATGAAGCGCAAGGGCGCGGCCTGGCCACGGCCATCGCCATGGCGGTGGAGCGTGACATTCCGGTGATATGCGGACTGAACGAGCTCAACGTGGAGGCGTTCAACGCCTTCACCGCGTTAGAAGCCCTTCAACTGGCCCCCAAGCTGGGCGAACTTGTTGGCTGGATCAACACCTGTCTCGAAGCCGCAGGCGATAATGAGCGCGTGGCATAGGGTGAGGACTCACAGCCCTTAACCTCGCGCTTAAGCGCAGGAACCAACGTCCTAAACTAGGTCTGGCGCGAAGATTTGCGGGTACATGTACCGCATCGCCTCTTCATCAAACTCTTGTTTAAAGGCGTGTTGGGTGGGCAGTGCCTTGGCGCGCTGTGCCGCTGGGCGGGCATCAAGCTCTTTCATCAGCCGATCAAGGTTTGGGTATTTTTCCATAATGTTGTCGTCGGCCAACATATAGGTGAGCCGGTCGCCCCAGCCCCAAACGGCCATGTCCAGGATCGTGTAGGTGTCACCCATCATGTAGCGCCCCTTAGCCAACCGATCATCGATGACTTGCCAGTGGCGCCGCGCTTCAAAGTCGTAGCGCTTGATAGCGTAGGGGATCTGTTCTGGCGCAAACTTGCGAGAATGCACGGCTTGGCCGGAGTAGGGGCCGACACCTGAGGCGATGAACATCAGCCAGGAAAGCAAGGTTCCACGTGAACCGGGCTCATCTGGTGGTAGGAATTGGCGTGTCTTATCAGCTAGGTAAAGCAAGATCGCATTGCTATCGAAAACCGGCGTATCGCCATCGATGATGGCGGGAACTTTGGCATTGGGATTGATCTGTTTGTAGGTGTCGCTGTGCTGTTGGCCGCGTTTGGAATCGATGGGGATCGGTTCATAATCCAACCCGCTTTCTTCGAGGAACAATGCAACCTTCATTGGGTTGGGCGCTGCATTGTAGAAGAATTTGATCATTTCCATTCCTAGGTTGTGCGATATCGTAACACTTGTACGCATGTTGAACATGGGTGATCTTGGCTGGCAAGCGCATCGCGAAACATACCAGCAGTGACGAGGCCCGACCGATATGAAGCCTGCCATCAACTATGAAAGACCCTGGGACACCGACGAAGCCACATGGCGAGGTTTGGTCAATCAGGTGCGCGCGGGCCGCGAGTTAAGCCCAAAGTCATGGCCAGGTGGTGCGCAGTGCGCCATGGCACTGTCGTTTGATTGTGACCATGAAACGTTCGAACTGGGCACGGGAAAGGCGGCCATCGGGCGTCTTGGCTGGGGAGAGTTTGGCCGTCGGCGTGGCGTGCCGCGTATCCTCGATGTGTTGGCGCGGCAAGACGTCAAAGCAAGTTTTTTCGTACCGGCCGTCGCTGGCCTAATCGACCCTGATGCACTGAAGCCGGTCATTGCAGACGGGCACGAAATTGGGGTTCATGGGTGGATCCACGAGAACACCTCAAAACTCGACCGGCAAACCGAGCGTGACCTGCTTTTGCGGTCTCGCGATACACTGGAACAGCTTACCGGAATCACGCCCGTCGGTCACAGAGCGGCCAACTGGGATCTGAGTTCCCACACCATCCAACTTGTTGCTGAAGCTGGCTTTTCCTACGACAGCAGCATGATGGCCGACGACAGCTGCTATGAGCTTTTGAGCGAAGGCCGTGAGACTGGGCTGGTGGAGATTCCTGTCGATTGGGTGCGCGATGATGCGGTTTATCTGCTGTTCAACCGTGAGCCCGCGACCAGGCCATGGACCGCACCAACCGACGTGCTCGATATCTTCAAGCGTGAGTTCGACATGGCCTTCGATGAGGGCAGCGTTTGCCAGCTTGTCTTCCACCCGTTTGTGATTGGTTACCGCTCCCGCATTTGGTTGTTGGAAGCATTGATTGAACACGCAAAAGCCCGCGGCGAAGTCTGGTTTCCAACCCATGCTGAGCTTGCCAACTGGGTGCGCGACCACAGCTAATGTAGGAAATGGCACACCTCAAATTGTGCGATATGAAAACAAAAGTTTTAATATCGCACTTTGGTTGGTTGGCATTGCCATTTTATCGTGCAGGGCTTGGGTGAGATTTTCACTGGAACTGCACGCCGCTGCCAGCGCGTTTGAACACTGGTATGCGATCAAGCGGTGCGTCGACAGTGAGGCTTTGACCACCTTCGTGAGGCGTGCCGGTCCAAGCATCTTCCCAGTCGGTGCCCTTCGGCAAATAAACCTCGCGATCCGTCGCGTCGGCTTCCAGAATGGGCGCCACAAGCAAGTCAGGGCCGAGCAAATAGCTGTCCTCCTGCGTCCAACAGGCCGGGTCATCGGGGAAGCCGAACAGGAGTGGGCGCATAACTGGCGCACCGGTCGCGCTCGCCTCAGCGCGGCAGGTTTTCAGATAAGGTTTTAGCCGTTCACGCAGGTGCATGTAGCGTTCGAGGATTGCGTAGACGTCGTCACCGAACGACCAAACTTCATTGTCCGCGCCACCGAACGAAAACAGCTCCCCAAACCGCTCGTCGCGCGAAGCATCTTTGCGGAACCCGTGAAGGCGGAAGATCGGGCAAAGCGCACCAAACTGGAACCAACGGATCAGCAGTTCATGAAACGCTGGATCGTTGACGTCACCGCCCTTGAAACCACCAATATCGGTGGTCCACCAAGGAACACCGCTCATCGCCATGTTCAGACCCGCACGGATTTGACGACGGAAATCAGCAAAGGTCGATTTCACATCGCCCGACCAGACCACTAATGGATAGCGCTGCGTGCCGAGCCAGGCTGAGCGCGACAGCATCAACCCATCCTCAAGGCCTTCATCCTCAAAGGCTTTGGCGTAGCCCTTTTGATGCTCCACCGGGTAGACGTTGGCAACGGCTTGCCCATCACCTGCCCAGAACCGCAAATTATCTCGGTGCATCGGATACATTTCTGGTTCGTTGGCATCGAGCCAGAAGGCGTGAATGCCGTGATCGGCGTAGCCTTTTTTCACCCGCGACCAATGAAACGCCCGGGCATCAGGGTGGGTGGCATCATAGTAGGCAAGCGCGTTCATCGCGTCTGGCTCGCGGTCGTAAAAAATCATGCCGTCCAGCGCACCGCGCTTGCTCTGCACCATCCAGCCATTGTCGTGCAGCTCGCCCCAGGTTTCAGCGTTGGCATTCACCGACGGCCAAACGGACACCATCGGCGTAACACCCATAGCGCGCAGTTCGGCGACCATAGCTGAGGGATCCGGGAATTCTTGAGCGTTGAACTTCCATTCGCCCATCTTCGTCCAATGGAAGAAATCGATCACCAGACAGTCAAGCGGTAGGCCCCGCCGCTTGTGCTCGCGAGCAATCTCCAGCACTTCCTCTTGCGTCTTATAGCGCAGCTTGCACTGCCAAAAGCCCAGTGCCCAGTCTGGCAGCTCAGCTGGTTTGCCAGTGAGGGCGGTGTAATCGTTCAAGATAGAAGCAGGCGTCTCACCAGCGATGACGACATAGTCCAGCTGAGCTGTCGCATCCATCACCCACAGCGTGCGGTTCTCAGCCAACTCCACACGGCCAACACCAGGATTGTTCCAGATCAGCCCGTAGCCGCGGGAGGAAACAAGAAAAGGGATCGAGACTTCGGTGTTGGCTTGCGCCAAATCTACCACGCAGCCCTTTTGGTCAAACTTGCCGTGTTGATGCTGACCCAAGCCGAAAAACTGCTCGCCATCATGGGCTTTGAAGCGCTGCTCCACGTTCCAAAGATCACCCTCTTTGGGTCTGTAGTGGCGCGTGCCGGGCCAGAGAATATGGGGCATCTCTTCTTCAAGAAGCAGCGTTCCAGTGATGGCATCAAAGAAGCGCAGCTCAAGCGCTGGCCCCATGCCACGCGGGAGCAGGCGCAGTTCAGCGCGCAGGCGACCACTGGTCAAAACTGCCGCGTCCTCATCAATATCCCAAGAGGTGCCCGGCGCATCAGTTTCCAAAAGCGCGGAGATTGCATGCTCATCAATTGCGCGATTGCGCGTTGTGCGAACCCTTGCGCCATTGGTTCCGCATGGCTCCAACCAGACTATTTCGCCACCCAGACGAGCGACAACTCGATCACCGATCTGTTCAAACACTGTTGGCATCGACTGCATTCTCCTTGTCAGAATTGTTTGCAGATTAGGGGCGGCGTTGCGTTTTGGCAAACGTTTGTATTGACCTGATCGAAATGGCACGCCATCCTTTAAAAGCGCTGCATTTTAGAACAGAAGGGCTCGATATGACTGACTTTTTCCATGGCATTCCCAAGCTGCGTTATGAAGGCCTGGACAGTCAAAACGAGTTTGCTTTCCACCACTACAATCCAGATGAAATGTTGGGCGGCAAAACGATGCGCGAGCATCTGCGCTTCGCTGTGGCGTACTGGCATTCCTTTGCCTGGCCGGGCGGTGACCCGTTTGGTGGGCAGACGTTTGAGCGGCCTTGGTTTGGCGACACGCTGGAGCTTGCCAAGTTGAAAGCCGATGTGGCGTTCGAGATGTTCGACATCTTGGACGCGCCGTTCTTTTGTTTTCATGATGCTGATGTGCGGCCAGAAGGTGCCGACTTCGCTGAAAACACCCGCAATTTAGAGGCCATCACCGACTATTTTGCGCAGAAGATGGAAACCTCCTCCACCAAGCTACTTTGGGGCACGGCCAACCTCTTCTCCCACCGCCGCTTTATGGCAGGCGCTGCCACCAATCCTGACCCAGATGTTTTTGCTTGGTCGGCTGCTACCGTGAAAACCTGCATGGATGCCACCCACAAGCTGGGCGGTGAGAATTACGTTCTTTGGGGTGGTCGCGAAGGATACGAGACGCTGCTGAACACCGATCTTGGCCGGGAAGCTGAACAGGCTGGTCGGTTTCTCACCATGGTGGTCGAGTACAAGCACAAGATAGGCTTTGGCGGCACGATCCTCATCGAGCCCAAACCGCAAGAGCCTTCCAAGCATCAGTATGATTATGACGTTGCCACGGTTTATGGGTTCCTGAAGCGCTTTGGCCTGGAAAACGAGGTGAAGGTGAACATCGAGCAGGGGCACGCGATCCTGGCCGGGCATGCGTTTGAGCATGAATTGGCTCTGGCTGCGTCGCTCGGCATTCTCGGCTCCATTGATATGAATCGCAACGACTACCAGTCAGGTTGGGACACCGATCAGTTCCCTGATTCTGTGCCGGAAATGGCGCGCGCCTACTACGAAATTTTGAAGATGGGTGGCTTCACGACTGGCGGTACCAATTTCGATGCAAAACTGCGCCGCCAGTCGCTCGATCCGCAAGACCTGATCCTCGCTCACGCCGGGGCTATGGACGTCTGTGCGCGGGCGCTGAAATCTGCCTATGCCCTGCTGGAAAACGGCGGCTTAGAAGTGGCCCGCGATGATCGCTATTCTGGCTGGGATAAGCCAGAAAACGCCGCCATGCTGACGTCGGACTTGGCCAGCATCGAACAGCGCGTGCGAGACAAAAACATCAATCCAGAGCCGCGTTCCGGTAAACAGGAACGGCTAGAAAACCTCTGGAACCGGTTCGTCTAAGAACGCAAGACATGCGAGCCGCGCAACAGCGCCCGCGGCTCAATCACTTGCCCCTCTAGGTCGCCATCATTTTGCGGCCCGTCGAGCCGCCGAAGCATGATATCGCTTAGCAATTCTGCGACCCGACTGTCTTCAGTGGAGAATGTTGAGAGGGGCGGGGCCGTATGCTCTGAACCTGGAAAGTTCTGGCCACCAAACACTGCTGCGTCTTCGCCCAACCTTACGCCAAGCTTGGCGGCAGCGCGATAGACGCCGAAAGCCAGCGAATCCTGAATGCAGGCCAAAGCCATGCGGCCGCCTGGCTTGAGCAGCGCCATTGCCGTTTCCTCGCCCATCGCTTCGGTCATCTCAACGCGATGGGTGTGCACATTGGCCAGTCCAGCTTTCAACGCGGCGCGCTTGGCGCCCGCAACATAATTGTCGGCAAAACGCAGACCTTCGGGCGCCGAAAGGATATGCAGCGCGTCCGGCTTGGCAGAAGCAAGTGCTTCAACAGCCACTTCACCTGCGCGTGCATAGTCGATCTCCACCCAAGGGTGCTCATGCTCCCATCCAGTTCGACCAAAGGTCACAAATGGAAAGCCCGTCTCCATGAGATAGGCAACGCGTGGATCATCCTGCCGTGTACGGCCAAGCACGATGGCATCGGCCAAGCGATCTTCGACCACGGCTTTTACGATGTCGATTTCCTCATCGCGCTCTTGAGCGGCAAACACTGCAAGGCTTCGCCCCGTGCCGCGCAGACGTTGGTCCAACGTGGAGAGCAATTCCAAAAAAATGGGGGAGGCGAAACGCTGCTGCGGCGGAGAAAGAAGCACCGCCACCCGGTTGGTGGTTCCGCCTTTCAACGCCCGCGCCATCGCGTTGGGGCGATAGCCCATGCGCTGCGCCGCATCGCGAATAACGTCTGACGTTTCAGGCTTGACCCTCGGGTCCGCGCGCAAGGCGCGCGACACCGTAGAGACATCCAGGCCCAGATGTTCAGCGATATGCTTCAGACCAACCCGCTCTGGCATGCCCGCATTCTCCCCAAAAGCCCGCCAAATCAGCGATTCTGCGACCTCGATAAGCCGCGTCTTTTACACCGGAAATGATGGGATTAGCAAAAATACAAAGGTTTGTATTGACGCAAACGTCCATTTATCGTGAAGTGTGACCAACGATAACTGGGAGGATGCATGATCAAGCTCGTCGCTCTTGTGCGCCGTAGACCTGACCTCAGCAAACAGGCGTTTGCCGACTATTGGGTCAATGTTCATGCACCGCTTGCAGCGGCCATTCCAGGTATGCGCGGTTACCGGATCAACATTGCTGGCGATTCCGGTGATATGCCTGCCGCCCAATACGACGGCTCAGCCGAAATTTGGTTCGACAGCCGCGAAGCGATGGACGCTGGCTTGTCGTCCCCAGAAAACGATGTCGCAGCCAAAGACACCGAGAACTTCCTCGAGCATTTGGAGTTTCTGGTTGCTGACGAGCATGTGATCCTTCCCAAAGGTGCTGCTTGATGGCTGCGCGCATGTTTCCTGTTTCAGGCCGCCACGAAGGCAAGGTTTACGTGATCACCGGTGGCGCCGAAGGCATTGGCCGTGCGTGCGCCGAGCGGTTTGCCCAAGAAGGCGCACGGGTGATGATCGCCGATATCAATCCTAAGGGCGCTGAGGTTGCCGATGGCATTGGTGCTGCTTTTCAACTGACCGATATGGCGCAGCCTGAGCAGGTTAGGGCGCTTGCCGCCGCCACCGTAGAGCGCTTTGGCCGGATCGACATCTGGCACAACAATGCCTTCACAGCTGTCTTCAAACCCATTCACGAACAGACGCTGGAAGAATTCAACGCCATCACTGGTGTTGGTATCCGTGGCTATTGGATGGGGGCAAAAGTCGCCGTTGAACAGATGCGCTTTCAAGGTGGCAAAGGTGTCATCATCAACACGGCCTCGGTGCAGAGCTTTGTCGGCGAAAAAGGTTTCTCGGCCTACCAAGCCACAAAAGGCGCAGTTTTGGCCATGACCCGCTCTCTGGCGCTGGACCACGCGCCAGAGATCCGCGCGGTCGCCATTGCCCCAGGATTGATTGAGACTGAAGCCGTCAAAGCCATCCCTCAGGATGTGATGGACGAGGTGATCGCCGATATTCCTGCCGCTCGCGCGGCGCAGCCTGAAGAGGTTGCCGCGGTTGCCGCTTTCATAGCTTCAGATGAGGCTGACTACATGTCTGGCACAGCCGTCATTCTTGATGGTGCCTACCTTGCGATTGGATAAGTGATGACCCCTTTGTTCACCCAAGATGGGGATGCACTTGTCTGTGGTTTTCAGGCTGAAACGCTGCGTGTCGAGCCCTGGGGCGCCGATGCTTTGCGCGTACGGTCTCGGCCAGGTCGCTCGCTTGCTGATCCGCACGTGGACGCACTTTTGCCGGTTGAAGGCCAAAATGCCGAAATAGCGATTGATGGTGAAAAAGCCTCCATCACACGTGGACGCATCCGGGCGGAACTCTGGATCAAGGTGCGCTATGGCGCCGAGGTGCGCCGCGAATTGATGCTGCGCTTCGTGCGGTCAGACACCGGTGAAGAACTGCTGTCGGAAACGCGTTCCCATTTCGCGGGACCCAAGCCGCGAAACTTCAAAGCTATCGCCTCCGGCTCATGGAAGCTGGAGCAGCAGTTCAAAGCCTATGATGGCGAGAGACTTTGGGGGCTCGGCCAGCCGCAGCACGGTAAGATGGACCTGAAAGGTGTCTCAACGACGCTTCTTCAACAGAACGCCCATGTGGTGATCCCGTTCGTGGTCTCCTCGCGTGGCTATGGCTTTTTGTGGAACAACCCTGCGGTCGGTCGCGCGGAGTTCGCTTCCAACGTCACCCGCTGGACGGCTGACGCCACCAACGGCCTCGATTACTGGGTGACCGCAGGTGACAGCACTCAAGAGATCGTGCGTAGCTACATCTCCGCCACCGGCAAGTCGCCTGACATTCCCGACTGGGCGCTTGGGTTCTGGCAGTGCAAGCTGCGCTACCGCACGCAGGACGAACTGTTGTCCGTCGCGCGAGAATACAAAGCACGTGGCCTGCCGCTTTCCTGCATCGTGATCGACTTCTTCGCCTGGACACGCCAAGGGGAATGGAAATTCGACCCCGCTGAATGGCCCGATCCCAAAGCCATGGTCGATGAGCTGAAATCCATGGATGTTGAGCTGATGGTGTCCATCTGGCCGACCGTTTCAGCCTCCTCTGATCATTACAAAGAGATGACCGAACGTGGGCTGATTTTCACGTCCGAGCGCGGATCGCCGGTGATGATCCCGTTCCCGGACAAAGACCCTTTTGGCGCGGGTTTCTTCACCTATTACGACGCGTTCAACCCAGACGCGCGCGCCTTTCATTGGGACTTGGTCAAAGAGAACTACGTTGACTACGGCATCAAGCATTTCTGGCTGGATGCGTGCGAGCCGGAGATGCGCCCCGCCCACCCCGAAAATGTGCGCACGTCGCTCGGCAATGGTGCCGAGGTGCTCTGCGGCTACCCACTTTTGCACGAAGAAAACTACCGCAAAGGCCTAACCGAAACCGGCAACGAAGATGGTGTCTTGCTTTGCCGCTCAGCCTGGGCCGGTTCCCAGCAACACGGCGTTATCCTCTGGTCGGGCGATGTCTGGTCGGATTGGGATTGGTTCCGCGCGCAACTGCCCGCCGGTCTGCATGCTGGCATGTCGGGCCTTGGCTGGTGGACGACTGACATTGGCGGTTTTTACGATGGCCATGGCGGATCAGAAGAGTTCCGCGAACTGCTCGTCCGCTGGTTCGAGTTCGGCGTCTTCTCGCCCATTTGTCGCTTACACGGGTTCCGGGTCCCCGAAGGCGTGCCGCCGCCTGGACCCGGCGAAGAGGTGACTTACGGCCAAGACACTTTCAACATTTTTACCAACACAGGCGGACCCAATGAGGTTTGGTCTTATGGGAAGGCTGTCGAGACTGTCCTAACAGAGCTACTGCGCGTGCGCGAAGCGCTGCGCCCTTATCTAGAGACAGTCTTCGCCACCTATGCCCAAACCGGCGACCCAGTGATGGCGCCGCTCTTCTATCATTTCGATACCGATGCTGGCGCTGATGGCACCAGCTACATGCTTGGCCCAGACTTGCTGATCGCGCCTGTTTTGAACCCTGGCGAGCGTTCTGTGACCGTCGATCTGCCCGCGGGCGAAACATGGGTCCATGTTTGGTCCGGCAAAGCGCATGTTGGCGGAACGCAAACAACGGTCGATGCGCCCTTCGGGCGGCCCGGCGTGTTTGTCCGCGCTAACGCCGCTCCTCAGTTCACACACGCTTTCCCCGCACTAGCCCCCTGAAACCATAAGAAGAGTGCCAATCGCAGCGCTCCCCACGCAAACTCTACAAGGGAGATACCCATGAAACGCACACTCACCGCGCTGGCTTTTTCAGCGCTGCTGACATCCATGGCTTTGGCTCAAGATGTGACGCTCACCCTCTGGACAGAAAGCGCCACGGGTGCCGAAGCCACCTTTGCTGGCGAGTTCTCAGAGATGGACAATGGCATCACAATTGATGTGCGCGAAATCCGCTTTGACGACATCGTCACCGAAACACTGCGTGCCTTTGCAACACGCAGCAATCCGGACATCATTGCCATCGACAACCCCGATCACGCAGCGTTTGCAGCGCGTGGTGCGTTCCTTGATTTGACGGATCTGGCAGCAGCCTCCGATCAGATCGATATGGACAATTATTTCCCCGGCCCGCGTTCTTCGCTCACCTGGGACGATGGCGTTTACGGCATTCCGCGCGCCTCCAACACGATCGCGCTGTACTACAACAAAGACCTGTTTGAGGCCGCTGGTCTGGACCCCGATAGCCCCCCAACCACATGGGATGAACTGTATGAAGCAGCCACCGCGCTGACGAACCCGGACAATGATGTCTATGGCATCGCGTTTTCGGCCAAAGCGTCTGAGGAAGGCACATTCCAGTTCCTGCCATGGCTGCAAATGACCGGTGGCTCGTTTGAAGAGGTCAATGGTGATGGCGCCGCCGATGCGCTCGCCTTCTGGAAAACTCTATTGGACGAGGGGCTCACAAGCCCCGATACGCTGACCCGTGGCCAGTGGGATTCCACCGGCACTTTCAATGGCGGCAACTCGGCCATGGTGATTTCTGGCCCATGGGAGCTTAACCGAATGGCATCTGATGCGCAGTTCGAGTGGGGCGTGACTTTGCTTCCGGTGCGCGAAGAAGGCGGCCCACGTGCGTCGGCACTTGGCGACTTCAATCTGGCGATTTTCGACAACACTGATCATCCAGAAGAAGCGTTCGCCTTCTTTGAGTATTTCGATAGCCAGATGGACCGCTTGTGGCCGGAATTCACCCGCATGCCGCCACGTCCGGATGTTCCACTGGCACCAACAGGCGATGCACGCATTGACGAAGCCGCAGGCGTGTTTACTGAGCAGCTCCAATACGCTGCCAACCGTGGCCCACACCCTGAATGGCCTCGTATCTCTCGTGCCATCCAAGATGCGATCCAATCCTCGCTGACCGGTCAAAAAGAGCCGCAAGAAGCGCTTGATGATGCGCAGTCCGTTATCGATGGTATCTTGAACTGATCACTGTCCATCAACACGATCGGGTCAGGCGGGTTTCTCGCCTGACCTTTTCGGCAAGGGCGCGCAAATGACCCTCTTTAAGAGCTTTCGAGATGGCATCGGTTTCGACACGCTGCTGATCGGCTTTGCGCTGCTCTACCTGTTTGCCTTTGCTGGCCTGCCGCTGATCTACAACGTCATCATCTCGTTTCAACAGGTCGATGTTTTCTCGCTCGGTACGCTTCTTCATCCCTCGGCGGGCTGGGACAATTATCTTGCGATCTTCCGTGACCCATTGGCGAACATGGTGTTTTGGAACACCGTCATTTTCACGGTTGGCTCGGTTGCCTTCCAGTTCACCATCGGCTTTGCTTTTGCGCTTTTCTTCCACCAAAAATTTCCTGGCGCGACGTGGTTTCGCGGGCTGTTTCTGGCTGCCTGGGTGATGCCCGGACTGGTCGTTGGTGTGCTCTGGAATTGGCTGCTATCGGGCGATTTCGGCGTCATCAATCACGTGCTGCTCACCACCGGATTGATCGCTGAGCCGATCTTCTGGCGCTCCGATATCGACGTGGCGCTTTACTCGGTGATCCTTGCCAACATTTGGTACGGCATGCCGTTCAACATGATCCTGCTATCAGTCGGTTTGGCGGCCATCCCCGACGATCTCTACGAGGCCGCCGAGTTGGACGGCGCGACCGCTTGGCAGAAGTTCTGGACCATCACCCTGCCTATGATGCGCGCCACCATTGGCGCAGTGCTGGCACTGGGCACCATTTTCACGCTGCAACAGTTTGACCTTTTCGCCGCCATCACGTCCGGCGGGCCCGCCGGCTCGTCCACCGTTGCGCAATACTGGTCCTGGCAGCTTTCCTTCCGCGAGTTCGATTTTGGACGTGGCGCTGTGATCTCCGTCATGATGATCATCGTCGTACTGGCCGTCTCGCTGGTCTATGTGCGCTCCACCCGCGCCGAGACACGGTTGTGAGGACGGGGCCATGAGATCGGATTGGCACAACCGCATTCTCTTCCTCATCGCTCTGGTGCTGGCCGCAATCTATCTGTTCCCGCTCTATTGGATGTACGTCACGAGCCTTAAAACTGGCTCGGCCATCTTCGCCGTGCCGCCAGAGATCCTGCCCACCGATCCGCAATGGGGCACCTATGGTGAGGTGTGGGCGACCACCAATATCCCTCGTTATCTCTGGAACTCGATGCTCATCGCCACCGGCGTGACGGCCGTAACAGCGATCCTGGGGGCAGGGGCAGCCTATGTCTTGGCGCGCTACCGCAATGTTTGGATTGATGTGGCGCTGTTCACCGTATTGATGCTGCAAGTGCTGCCGCCGAGCCTCATGGTGACACCGATCTTCGTTGGGTTTGCCACCATCGGGCTGCTCGACTTCCCGCGCACGGCTGCCGTGCTTGCTATCGCGGCGAAAACCATGCCGTTCTTCGTTATTCTGTGCCGCGCGACTTTCATGACCATCCCGCGTGAATTGGAAGAGGCCGCGCTGGTCGATGGCAACTCGCGGGCAGGGGCGTTCTTCTTCATCGTCCTACCGCTAGCCCGCAACGGTATCCTGGTCGCAGCGCTTCTCATCTTCATGCAAGGCTTTGGCGAGTATGTCTATTCAGCCTCGCTGATCGCCGACAATCGCCTGCAACCGGCCTCCATCGGCATGACGAATTTCCTCCAGCCAAACGTCGTCAACTGGAACGCGATCATGGCGTTTGCCGCCACCTATGTGACGCCGATCCTTGCTGCCTTCGTCCTTCTGCAACGCCAGATCGTCAACGGTCTGACCTCCGGGGCTCTGAAATGACCAACAGCCAAATCCGCATCGAAAAGGTCGATAAGCACTATGGGGCCTTTCATGCCCTCAAAAGCATTGATCTCGATATTCCCAAGGGCGGGTTCGTCGCTTTGGTTGGACCGTCAGGCTGCGGAAAATCCACCCTTCTGCGCACGATTGCCGGGCTGGAAAAGATCACCTCTGGCGACATGTGGATTGAAGACCAACTGGTGAACAAACTGGCTCCAAGACATCGCGATCTGGCGATGGTGTTTCAGTCGTACGCGCTCTACCCGCATATGAACGTGCGCGACAACCTGACGTATGCACTGCGCCTAAAAGGCGTGCCTAAGGCCGAACGGGCCAAGCGCGCTGAAGAGGTGGCTGCTGTCATCGGCCTTGAAAACCTCTTGGATCGTTTCCCCCGCGCCTTGTCAGGCGGTCAGCGCCAGCGCGTGGCCATGGGCCGGGCGATCATCCGCTCGCCAAAGGCATTCCTGTTCGATGAGCCACTTTCAAATCTCGATGCCGCTCTGCGTGTCAGAATGCGCAAAGAAATTCGCGGTTTGCATGACCGCATCGGTGCGACATCCGTTTATGTGACGCATGATCAGATCGAGGCCATGACGATGGCCGACCACGTGGTGGTGATGCGCGCCGGAGTCATCGAGCAGCAGGGCGCGCCTCTGGACCTCTATGAACGCCCGGCCAATCAGTTTGTGGCAGGTTTCATCGGGTCTCCGGCAATGAACTTCGCGCCCGGCGTGGTGGCCGAAAACGGGACCTCCGTGCGGCTTCTTGATGCGGAAATTCCAACGGATGTGACGATGCAGCCGGGACGAGATGTCATTGTTGGACTGCGCCCCGAGCACATCACCATGACCGACCCTGAAGCATCAGGCGCTATCCCGGTGCAGATAGCCGCCGTCGAAGCAACAGGCTCGTCCAGCTATCTTTTCACCAACGGCGATCCAGAGATGGTTCTTGTCACCTCGGGCACCAGCGCACTCAAAGCCGGCGAGACGGTTGGTCTGTCGGTGGCTGCCAATCAGGTTCACCTGTTTGACAGCCAAACGCAGGCGGCGCTGCGCTAGGCGTAGCTCCAGGCGCGCCCACCGGGCAGGGTGGTTTTCAGTTGATAGAGCGACGAGACAGCGGTGATGAAAAGATCATCCAGGTTCGGTCCGCCAAACTCCAAATTGGTCACCATTTCGGGTACGGGCGCGTGGCCAATCTGGGACCCATCGGGCGCATAAACATAGACGCCATCGCCGCCGCCGACCCAGAGATTGCCGCCAGTATCTACACGCATGCCATCTGGCACGCCAACGGGCATCACCGCGAAGTCGCGCAGATTGGAAGCCTCCCAACTCTCTGAGATGTCGCAGGCAAGCACCTTGTGGTGCTGCTCGGAACTGTCACTGACATAGAGCGTACGTTCATCGGGTGAGAGACAGAGCCCGTTGGGTCGATAAATGTCGGTTAGAACCGGCACTGGATTGTCGGCGTCCGCTCCCACTTTGAAAACATAGCAACCGGGCAATTCCATTGCCTGCTGATAGCCGTGCAACGCGCCATCCTCAGCGCGCACACCAAAGGGCGGATCGGTGAAGAGGGTGGTGCCATCCGATGCGCAGATCACATCATTGGTGGAGTTGATCACCTTGCCGCTAAGCGAGCGGGCAAGAATCTCGCGACCACCATACGTCCCATCATCACTGACACTCAGCGCACTCAGGCTGCGGGTGGAGTGCTCACAAGCAAGCACCCGGCCATCGATGGAGCGCGCCAAGCCAATGGCGAAATGCGCATCATCAGTCCAAAGCCATGCACCCCTCTCGGCATGCCAGGCATGGATCGCGTTGCCAGGAATATCGGTGAAGAGGAGTGTCTGATGATCGGGCAGCCACACAGGCCCTTCGGTGAACGAAAAACCCGTCGCAAGCTGTTTTACATCGCTGGCAATCACGCTCATGCAGAAGCTCCTTTTAGGTCTCGCGCCCAACGGTCAAGCAGCACAACCGCGATCACCAACACGCCTTTGATCACCTGTTGTGCGTTGAAATCGACATTCAGGATGGCCAACCCGTTGTTGAGCACGCCGATCAACATCACCCCGATCAGTGAACGCACCAAGGACCCCGTGCCGCCGCCCAGCGCCGTGCCACCAATCACTACAGCGGCGATGGCATCGAATTCCAAGCCGATAGCACCGTCGCTGCGCGCATTGCCGATACGTGAAATCAAAATCATTCCGACCAGGCCCATCAGCGCTCCAGCCATGGTGAAGATGATCAGTTTGATGCGGTCCACCGCCAACCCAAGCATGCGTGATGAGGGTTGGCTGCCGCCGATGGCGTAAACATGCGCGCCGAAGCGCGTGCGCGAAAGCAACCACCACAGAGCAAGAAACGCGAACAACAGCCAGAGAAACGCGCTGCGCAATCCGAACACCGATCCGGTGGCGAACAGATCGCGGAACCAGTCCGCATCGAATAGGATCGTACGCCCACCGGTCAGCGTGAGCGCCACCCCCTGCGCGATGAAAAAGCTGACCAGGGTCGCAATGAACGACGGCACGGCAGCATAAACCGTCAGCAGTCCGTTCATCAGGCCAAAACCGGCGCCAACGCCCACGCCAATAAGGATGGCCCATGGGCCAAAACCGGCAGCAAGCGCCATCGCTGTCACGACGCCGGAGGCAGACGCGACGGCACCGACAGAGAGATCAATTTCTCCAGCTAAGATCACGAACGTCATCGCGAAACTGGCAATGCCCAGCACCGCGACCTGACGGCCAATGGCAATGAGGTTTTCCGGCGCGCGGAAGGCTGGGCTGGCGATCATCATACCGATCACCACAAGCGCGAAGGCGAAAAAGATACCGTAATTGGCCAGTTGAGCGCGCGTCATGATCTCGCCCCCGACGCTAACCGTTCCAGCACCACCGCGAAAAGAATAATCACGCCTTTCACGATGTACTGCGCGTCGATGTTGACGTTCATCAGCACCATACCGTTGTTGAGTACGGCGATCAGTAGCGCACCGAGCAAGGTGCGGAGAACCGAAGCCCAGCCGCCGAATAGGCTTGCTCCACCGATGATGACAGCAGCAATGGCATCGAGCGTCAGTGTGGGGCTTGAGCCAGGGGCACCGTTGCCAAGCCTAGCAGCGCTCAAAACCGCGCCAAGGCCGACCAGCAATCCCATGATGGCAAACACGGCCACTTTGCGTTGCTTGACCGGCACGCCAGAAAGGCGTGCAGCCTCCATGTTTGCACCGACGGCAAACAGCTCGCGGCCAAAGCGCGTTCTGTTGAGCGTGAGCAGGCAGGCGATGAAGGCCAATGTCACGATGATCAGCGGGATGGGCAAGCCGAGGATCTGATCGGAATAGAAGAGATCGAGGAAGTCATATTGCAGGATCGCCACCGAAATCGCGCCGGTAAAAACGAACGCGAGGCCGGTGGCGATCGCCAGCATTCCTAGTGTCACGATGAAAGATGGGATTTGGCCATAAACGGTGATCGCACCGTTGAGCGTGCCGATCGCGACCGAAATCAGAATGACAAGCACCATTGCGACAGGCCAGGCCATCCCTGCCACCATCATCTGCGCTAGGATGACCGAGAGCAGGCCCACCACGGCGGAGACGCTCAGATCGATTTCACCGATCAGGATCACCAGCGTCATGCCAAAGGCGACCAGCATGAGGGTAGCGCTGTCTGTGGCCAGACGTTCGAAATTGCGTGCGTTGAGGAAGAACTCGGACGACAAAGAGAAATAACCGATGAGCAAGATCAGCCCCAGATAGGGCATCAGATCGCGTAGCAGTTTGGCGGCAGACCGGTTCATGCTGCGGCCTCGTGATCTGCGTGTTCTGTAAAGGCCAGCTCGAGCAGGCTTTCTTCATTCGCCTTAGCAGCAGAAACTATGCCTGCAATACGCCCTTGCGCCATCACGGCGATCCGATCGCTAATTTGCAGGACCTCGGGCAGTTCAGAGGAGATCACCATCACAGCCGTGCCTTGTGCGGCCAGATCGCGGATCAGGGTGTAGATTTCAGCCTTCGCGCCGACATCGACACCGCGCGTTGGCTCGTCGAGAAGAATGACTTTTGGTGTGATGGCGAGCCATTTGGCGATAGCCACTTTTTGCTGGTTGCCGCCCGAAAGCGTATCGGCAGCCACATCCGGTGAGGCGGCTCGAATACCAAGCTTGCCTGACCATTCTTGCGCCAGCGCTTTCAGCTTGGCCATGGAAAGCCAGCCTGATTGGCTGAGCGTCCCCAAGCTTGGCAGCGCGATGTTGTCTGCCACTGAAAGAGAAAGCACCAAGCCTTGGGTTTTACGATCTTCGGGTAGGTAGGCAACGCCGGCTTCGATGGCATCAGCCACATTGCCCGGCTTGAAACGCTCACCGAACAAGGTCATCGACCCGCCGTCGGCCTGATCAACACCGGCCATGAGACGGGCCAGCTCCGTACGGCCTGCGCCCATCAATCCAGCGACACCTAGCACTTCGCCGACGTGCAAATCTAAGGAAACACCCTGCACTGCCGTGCCTTGCGATAGACCATCGACACGCAGTGCTACCTGCAGGTCTGCCACGTGAACGCCGCTGCGCCGCTCATCAACAGCGCGTCCGACCATCGCAGCAATCAGCTTCTCGCGTGTGAAGTCTTTTGCATCGCCGGTCACAACATGTTTGCCATCGCGCAGAACCGTTATCCGATCCGCCAGTCGGAACACTTCCGACATGCGGTGGGTTATATAAACAATGCCAACGCCATCGGCGCGCAATCGGTCTACCAAATCGAAAAGTAGCTCTTCCTCTTGGCGCCCAAGCGATGAGGTTGGCTCATCGAGCACCAGAATTTTTGGGGTCTCGCCGCACGCGCGGGCAATCTCCACCATCTGGCGCTGCCCAGCGGACAGCTTGCTGATAGGGGTGCGTGCATTCAGTTTGATATCGAGGCGATCAAGAATCGCCTGAGCATCGGCATAAAGCGCGTTGCGATCCAGCCACATGCCGCCCCGCATGGGTTCTTGGCCTATCAATAGGTTTTGCCCGATATCAAGATTGGGCAGAACGGTCAGCTCTTGAAAGACGGTATGGATGCCAAGGTCAGTCGCATCCGAAGGCTTAGAAAGCGCAACACGCTGGCCCTCAACTTCAATGTGTCCTTCGTCTGGCCGATGAATGCCCGCGCCGATCTTCATCAGCGTGGACTTGCCAGCGCCATTCTCGCCCATAAAGGCGTGAACCTCGCCAGCACGCACATCGAAGCTCACGCCGTCCAGCGCTATGACGCCAGGAAAACGTTTTGTGATGCCGTAAAGTGAGAGGCGAGGGGTGGCTGTCAAAAATCAACTCGCGCAAAAAGAGCAGGCTCTTTGGTAGAGCCTGCTCAAGTTTTCGGGAGGGAACGGATTACCAGGGCTGCTCTGCGCCTGGGTATTGGACGGACCAACTCTCTTCGAAATTGTCAGCGGTCACCAACAGGTTGGGCGTGATGATTTCATCGCAGAGTTCGCCGCCGAGGACGGCTTGGGCAAGACCTTCAATGGCCGCTCGACCTTGTAGCGCCGCCTGCTGACCCGACAACGCCACGATGTTGGTGTCGCCACTGGCGAGCTCCACATAGCCGGGCACTTCAGAGTCATAGCCAGCGATCACAATATCGCGGCCAGACTGTTCCACAGCCTCGGTGGCGGCGTTTACGGCCAGGCTCCAGGTGGCAAAAATGCCTTTCAGATCGGGGTTCGCTTGGATGACGTTGGTTGCAAGCTCCAGCAGACGGTCTTGCGAGAAATCCGACTGCATAGAGATCACCTGACCGCCATTGGCACCAACCGCATCCAAAATGCCTTTTTCACGGTCGCGGATGGTTTGTAGGGCGAACGGTATGCCGAGGATTGCCACCTGAGCGTTGGCTTCGCCAATGGCCTCCATCATCGTTGATCCGGCGTCGAAGGAACCTTGATAAGACGAGGCGTTCATCACCGCGATGACCTCGCCTCGGGCAGGAGCGCCGCCAACGATGAACACCGGCACGTCGTCCTGGTTGGCGCGGTTCACGGCCTGACCAATGGAACTTGCGTCCACGGCGGTGAGGAAGATGCCATCGACCTGGCGCTGAAGCAGCGCATCGAACTGGGAAAGTTGGGTGTTGGCATCAAAATCGGCATTGTTGACGAGCAATTCTACGCCAATCTCTTCGGCGTAGGCTTCACCACCTGCAACAAGCGTGCGGCTGAAGTCATCGGAAATGTTGTTGGTCAAAAAACCAAAGGTGAGGTCGCGCTCAGCCACATCGGCCAGTTGCGCGTCGCTCAGATGCAGGTCTTCAGCCGTGGCCAAGCATGCATCTTGCGCAGCGGCTGGTGCGACGGCCAGCAGTGCCAAGGCTGAGGCGGCAAGCGCCAAGCGGGTCATATGAGTCATGCTTATTCCTCCCAAAGTTTAGGCCTTTTGCCCTTCGGGAAAGGAAACAGCATTCTCAACGACAAATCAATACAAACGATTGTATTTTTGAATTTGCTGTGATCACATCTGGCCATCGGCCGGTCTGCCACGGGCAATTTTTAGGTGAGGGATGGGTCGGGTGAGGGCGGTCAGGAGCGCCGATAGGGATCATCGTAGCGAACGATGTCATCCTCACCCAAATAGCTTCCGCTTTGCACTTCGATCAGTTCCATTGGCACTTTGCCTGGATTTTCCAGCTGATGCTTAGCGCCAAGAGGCACGTAGACGGACTCATTCTCGCCCACCAGCTTGACCGAACCATCGACCGTGACGCGCGCTGTGCCGGAGACAACAATCCAATGCTCGGCGCGGTGCATATGGCTTTGTAGCGAAAGGGCTGCGCCCGGATTGACCACAATGCGCTTGACCTGGAACCGATCTGACAGGGCGAGAACATCATACCAGCCCCACGGGCGGTGATCGCGGGGAAAGGACTCCGCCTGCTTGCTGCCTTTTTGGCCAAGAACATCGACGGCTTGTTTGACGTTTTGCGCTTTCGATTTGTCGGCAACCAACACCGCATCTTGGGTGGCGACCACCATCAGATTGTCCAGCCCGATGCCTACCACTGCTAGATCATCACTGTCAGAGCGCAGATACGTCGACGTGCAATCAAGCGCTGTCGCGTCGCCGACTGTCACCACACCATCTTCATTCGGCGTGCTTTCGCGCCAGAGGGCATCCCAGTCACCCAGATCACTCCAGCTGCTGTTGTAAGGAACCACCATAATTTGGTCGCTCTTTTCCATGATCGCGTAGTCGATGGATATGCTCTCGACGTCACTCCATGGCTGGCCAGCCAGTCGCTCGAACCCAAGGTCTTCTGTTCGACCTTCAACAGCGGCACGAACCTTTTCCAACATCGCGGGTTGGTGGGTCGCGAAGGCATCGACCAGCGTATCAGCGCGAAACAGAAAAATACCGGCATTCCAGAGATGGTTGCCACTGGCGAGCATAGCCGCTGCTGCTTCTGCATCGGGTTTTTCAACAAACCGGGAGAGCGGCACGACAGCCGTGTCGTCGGCCGCGCTCGCCAGCTTTAAATAGCCATAACCTGTTTCGGGCCGCGTGGGGGCGACGCCAAACGTGACAATGGCACTGTTTTTTGCCGCCGCAACACCCTTCGCGATAGCCTCGCCAAATGCTTGCGTATCCGCAATCAGATGGTCGGATGGTGCTGCAAGCAGCAGAGCTTCTGGATTAGCCTCTTGTGCAATCAAGGCAGCAGCAAGAATTGCCGGTGCGGTGTTACGCCCATCCGGTTCAATCAGCACATGACCAGCCTCAACCTGCGCTTGGGCAAGTTGGTCGCGCACCAAAAAGCGGTAGTCCTCGCCGGTAACGATGATGGGTGCATTTAGATCTAAGGCAGCCAGTCTTTTGGCCGCGCTCGCAAACAAGCTTTCATCGCTCACAAGTTGAGCAAATTGCTTGGGCATCGCTTTGCGGGACACTGGCCACAGCCGTGTTCCAGCGCCACCGCTGAGCAGAATGGGCGTAATGTTGTCCATAGGCTTCCTTCTCAAGCAAAAAGCCGATCACCATGAGGACCGGCCTTCGCGCTTAGGGTCCAGACCCTAGATCAACCTCAAGGAGACTCGCTCAGCCAATACAGTCAAACAAGCGCGGCTTGCGTGGCGGCTTGGATATCGTCTTCGCTAACGCCAGGTGCCGTCTCAACGATCTTCAAACCACCGTCGGCCACATCCAGCACACCCAAATTGGTGATGATCCGGTTGACGACGCTCTTGCCGGTCAGAGGAAGCGTGCATTCTTTGAGAAGCTTGGACTCACCCTTCTTATTGGTGTGATCCATGACCACGATCACGCGGCCCACGCCAGCGACCAAATCCATCGCGCCACCCATGCCTTTGATCAGCTTGCCCGGAATCATCCAGTTGGCGAGGTCGCCATTTTCGGCCACTTCCATCGCGCCGAGAATGGCCATAGCGATCTTGCCGCCGCGGATCATGGCAAAGCTTTGGGCCGAGTCGAAATAGGCAGTGCGATCCAATTCGGTGATTGTCTGCTTGCCGGCATTGATCAGATCGGCATCGATCTCATCTTCCGTCGGGAAGGGCCCCATGCCCAGCATGCCGTTCTCTGATTGCAGCGTGACGTCCACACCATCGGGAATGTAGTTGGCCACCAACGTCGGAATGCCGATGCCGAGGTTCACATACATACCGTCTTCAAGCTCTTGCGCTGCGCGGGCAGCCATCTGGTTGCGATCCCACATGATACTCTCCTAAAATCAGCGCTTAAGCGGCACGCACGGTGCGTTGTTCGATACGTTTTTCGTGATCGCCCTGTATCAGGCGGTGCACATAGATGCCTGGCAGATGGATCGCATCAGGGTCCAGCGAGCCTGTCGGCACGATCTCTTCAACCTCCAACACGCAGACTTTGCCGCACGTGGCAGCAGGCTGGTTGAAATTACGTGCCGTCTTGCGGAAAATCGCGTTGCCCGTTTCATCAGCTTTCCAGGCTTTGACGATGGCAAGATCGGCAAAAATGCCTTTCTCCATGATGTAGGTCTCACCGTCGAAGTCTTTGTGCTCTTTGCCCTCGGCAATTACCGTGCCGACACCGGTTTTGGTATAAAATCCCGGGATTCCCGCTCCGCCTGCGCGCATCCGCTCGGCGAGGGTGCCCTGTGGGTTGAACTCGATCTCGAGCTCTTTGGCGAGATACTGGCGCATGAATTCGTCGTTCTCGCCAACATAAGAGGACATCATGGTTTTGATTTGCCTTGTATCGAGCAGCTTGCCCAGGCCAAATCCATCAACGCCACAATTGTTGGATGCGATGGTGAGATCTTTCACACCGCTCTTTACCAGTGCATCGATCAAAAGCTCTGGAATGCCGCACAGGCCAAAGCCCCCGGCGGCGATCAACATGCCATCGTTGAGCAGGCCATCCAGGGCACTGTCTGCCGTGTCATAAATTTTGCGCATTGCGCTCCCCTATATGAATGTCACCAGAGAGGTTGGGAACAGATGAGGCAGTCTCTCCCATGCCGCGCTGCAATATTCAAGGTTCCGTAACATCCGGCTGTTGTCCCGGAAGCCAAAGCCATCTAACCCTTCATTAACCAACCATCGCCGCCCAACGGCCACACCGTGGCATCCTTGCAACACAATCTCCCAATCACATCTCCAGCCCACCAAACACCGCACTTGTCGCTTGCATGGGCAAAACCGTTTGATAGGCATGGACCACGAGAAGGGTTCGCCCGACTCGGCCTGTTTCGGATGTTTTTGGTTTCGCTTCTAAAGCTCCCGCATCCCAAGCAGGCTTAGCTGGATCAGATGTGGTCTGACACGCACTGATCTTTTGTTTGATGATTTGGAGGTCTCTTATGACTTTGGCAAAACGCCTTCTCCTCGGTTCGGCTGCAGCTGTCGTTGCAACCACTGGGGCTCAAGCTGCCGACCTCGGCCTGCCGGTTGCACCGGCTGTCGATTACGTGCAGATCTGCTCGATCGGTTCTTTCACCGGTTTCATCCTTCCTGGTTCTGATGTCTGCTTCGACATTTCAGGTTTGGCTCGCTTCCAGGCTAACTTCGGTTCTGGTCTTGACTACACTTCAAATTCTCCGAGCTTTGACAGCCTTTGGGGTCGTGACGACGTCGATTTCGTATCAGAAGTTGAGCTGAACTTTGATGCGCGCACCATGACTGAGTGGGGCCTTCTTCGCGGTTTCGTGCGTCTTGGCGCAGATGCCGAGGGTGAAGACTACGGTTTGAATGTAGTGAAAGCTTTCGTTCAAGTTGGTGGTTTCACTGCTGGTCTGACCGACTCGTTCTTTGATCCAGTCTACACCGATTATGCTGGTGCTAGCCTTGGTGGTGGCTTTGGTCCGTCTGATGATCTGACCCTGTTTGGCTACTCATTTGCTGTTGGCAATGGTGTTACATTGTCTGCGTCGATCGAAGACAATGACGGCAATAGCCGCTATGCTGGCATCGGGTTTGTTGACGCCAATGGTGGTCTTTTGACCGGTACCGGTGCTGCTGTAGTCCTTGGTACTAACGGATCAGGAAATTTCCAAGACACAGAAAACGGGTTTGCTTTGGTCGCGGCTGTTCGCGTCGATCAGGCTTGGGGTTCTGCCAAGGTCGCTGGTGCGATCACAGAGGTTGATGTCGACAACACATTGCTCACCACTAATGGCCCATTGCCTTTGGCTGCCGACGATACGGAAATCGGTTACGCGGTTCAGGCATCGGCTGAGTTTAACATCCCCGTTGGTATGGGGTCGACCTTCGGCCTGCATGCTATCTACACCGACGGCGCACTCTCCTACGCCGGTCTTGGCGGTGTTGCAGTTGCTTCTACAGCAACAACGTCAATTGATCTTGGTATGGATGCGATTATCAGCTCCACGGGTGCTTTGCAGACCACGCAAGCTTATTCCTTGGGTGCTGGCTTCGACATCGGTCTGACCAACATGATTTCGGCGCAGCTCGATGGTTACTATGCTGATGTTGACCATGGTGCCGCTATCGGTGCGGTGGGTGACTACAACGTGATGGGTCTCCGTGGTTCCATCACCTATGTTCCAGTGTCTGGTCTGTCGATTATCGCTGGCGTTGGCTACACAGCCTACGACTTTGACAATACGACTGCTGTAACGACTGGCCTTGCGGCATCGCCAACGGTTGTCGACACGGTTGACGACATTTTTGAAGACGATGCCTTCTCGGCTCGCCTTCGCATCACCCGTTCTTTCTAATTTAAAAGCGGGTTCGCCCGTTCAGAGCTAGAAATTACATCGGAAGGGCCCGGCTAACGCCGGGCCCTTTTGTGTTTGGCTTTGACTTCTTCGCCTGTCGTCATTGCCGGACTTGATCCGGCAATCCAATTCTCTGACCGCTAGCGTTCGGTAAGGCTCAGATCGAGCACTTATGAGATACGCACCCTTGCACCCCTTGGCAAAACCGGCTTTCTTGCTGTTAGGCAGGGTGATGAAGGGAACAACACCACATGTGCAATTGGCGTGCTTGGCTTCTCCCGGGGCTTCTGACCCTCGTTTTATTGACGGCCATTGCCGTTTTGGTGCGAGGCGGGCCGATTGAAGCTGATCTCACCGCACGTTCTCTGCAAATGCTCGAAACAGACGGCACGCCTTGGGCCTCTGCGACCCTTGATGGCCGTGACGCCACGCTTTCCGGCACGGCGCCCACACTTGCGGCCCGCGACGCAGCAATAACGGCTGCGCAGCGGGTGGCCGGCGTTTATCGCATCGATACGGTAAGCCTCAGTGTTCTGCCACTCGCAGACCCTTACACACTATCGCTAACAGTCGATCCGCAGAGCGTGACCGTAACGGGCAGCTTTCCGGATGGCGTCACACGCGCCTCGCTGCTTGATGATGTGCGAGCGGTGATCGGAAACAAGACGTTGGTGGACGAAACAATACTTGCCCGCGGTGCGCCTATTGGCTTTGGCGATCTGGCATCCTTCGCGACCGCTGGTTTGCCTGCGTTGGAGCAGGGAACAATTTCTCTCGATGAATCAACGCTTTCAGTTGCTGGCGATGCTGCAACGCTTGATGGCTACAACGCCGAACTCTCGCGCCTTGCCGAGCCGCCATCACCATTGACCATCGGTGATATTGCGCTCAATCCGCCAATGGTCTCGCCTTACACCTGGTCAGCAGAGGCTGCCGAAACCGGCGTAACCCTCTCAGGCTTCGTGCCCGATGATGCCTCGCGTTCGATAATTTTGGACGCCGCTGCATCCTTGGGAACGGTCACCGATTCTATGGAGTTGGGCTTTGGAGCACCGGACGGTTTCGCTGACGCCGCCTCCATGCTCCTTACCCAAATGCAGGGCTTGGACAATGCGTCGGCATCCATCACCGATCGCGATTTGACGTTGGAAGGGAATGCTGCAGACAGCGGCGCTTACAACACGGCCAATGCATTTCTAGGAGAGCTTCCTGCCGGGTTTGACAGCATTTCGGGCCGCATCGCGCCGCCCATTGCCGATCCGTTTGTCACAACCCTGGCCAAAACAGGCGAGGGCTTCGCCCTTTCCGGTGTTTTGCCTGACGAAACGGCCCGCGCGGTCATTCTCGATGCTCTTGCTGGCACACCTGTCACCGACACATCAACTGTGGCACGAGGCGCTGCAGAGAATGTAGAACTGGGCGATCTGTTCACATCCATCGCTGGTTCGCTTGGCGATCTTTCCAACGCGACAGCCACGCTGACAGGCAACGAGTTAGTGGTAACCGGTACGGCTTCCAGCTTTTCCACCGCTTCGGGTGCTGAAGCCACTCTAGCTGCACTTGCCACCAGCGATTTATCGGTCGTTGCCGACATCACGCCAGGGCCTGCCTCTCCGTTTACCTTTGGCGCGGCAGTCGATGACAGCGCCATTGCGCTTGAAGGGTTCGTGCCGAACGAAGACGCCCGAGAAACCATTCTGTCGGACTTGGCTGCGCTCTATCCCGGACGGGACGTGACAGACGGTTTGGCCATCGCCGATGGCGCGCCGGAAGGTTTTTTGGAGATGGTGCAGGCGAGCTTGCGCGGCCTTGGCCGGTTGGCTAGTGGCGGCCTGCAAATCAGCGACGCTGATGCAACCCTCTCTGGCGATGCCTTTTACCAAAATTCAGCGGATCGCATCGCAGCGACGATTTCAGCCACAGCACCGCAATCTTTCGGTCTGACGGCTGATATCGGCACACTCGATCCACCCAACATCATTTTTCCGCAGGCGTGCCAAATCCAATTGAGGCGACTGCTTTCTGGCAACTCCATTCGCTTCGAAACCGGCAGTGCTGCCATCAATGCATTGTCCAACGGGCTTTTGGATCGCATGGTGCGCATCCTGCAAAGCTGTCCGAATGCGACGGTCGAAATTGGCGGGCACACCGATGCACAAGGATCGGATGAGTCCAATTTGGCGCTGTCGCAGGCCCGTGCTGAGGCCGTCAGCGCCTACATCGCTGATGCAGGCATTCCCGACAACCGTTTGCTCGCGGTTGGCTATGGCGAAACCGATCCGGTTGCCGACAACGAAACCGAAGATGGCCGCGCACAAAATCGACGTATTGAGTTCACCGTTCAGCGCTAAGGGTTGGTCACCTCTCTGGCGTCAAACGCATAAAGGCAAGCCGATGTATTATCTCATCACACAGCTTTGGCTGTTCCTTCTCATCGCTTTTGTGATCGGCATCGCGACCGGCTGGTTTACCAGCCGTTCGTCAGGCGATGATCGCGCATAGGGGGCATCATGTTTTATTTGGTTCTCCACACCGCGCTGCTCATTCTTGCTGCGTTTGTTCTTGGCGCCATCATTGGTTGCCTGTTGAAACGGTTTGTTTCCGGCGGCAGCGTCTACAGCGCAAACACCGTTGATAAACAGCGCTCAACACCAGCCCAATCTGCCGCCGCAGCCGCTGCGGCAACCGTCACGGCGCGCGCCAAATCTCTTGAGCAGTCTGCTGAACATGCGGTTGAAGAGGCTGCCCATAAGGTTGAAGAGGTGGTTGAGACACTGTCCGCTGACGCACCAACCATGGACAGGCCAGAACCAGCGCCGGCTGATATGGATGATGATGCGATCGAAGCGGCTCTGGCAGACTTGCCTGCTGATGCGAGCAATGAAGACAAAGCCAATGCCGTCGGCACGCGGCCGGCCGGGCTTACAGGGCCGACTGGTGGCGCGAAGGACAACCTTCAGCGCATCAAGGGCATTGGTAAGGTCAATGAAGGCAAGATCAACGATCTAGGCATCTTTCATTTCAGCCAGATTCGTGACTGGAAACCGGCTGAGGCGCGATGGGTTGGCACGTTTCTTTCGTTTTCAGGACGCATTGAACGCGAAGACTGGATTGGTCAGGCGCGAACTCTGGCGGAGGGGGGCGCGACCGATTTTGCCAAGCGCGTTGACAAGGGTGCCGTAGGGACATCGTCGAACAAGAAGAAGTAGCGCACCTATCCACCTATCGCACCGCCTCTAAAGGCCGTGCTTGGCTAAAAACTGCTCCATTTCAGCCAGTACATTGCCGCGAAGGCTGGGCGCATGGCCTTGGCCAGCAACGGTATGAGTTGTTGCGCCCATGGAAATGGCATCGTCCAAAATAGTTTGATCCAGCAGGTCTGAATGTTCGCCATGCAGCATCAGCATGGGGCGGGTGACAAGCGCGCGAAACGGACCTGAAAGGTCTAGGAAAGGCAAACCGTCAGGCACAGCGCCAAGCGGTTCCAGCAATTTGGGATCGAATGCCGTGGCTGGTTTGCAATCTTTCTCGACAAAGGTAAGGCGCGCATAGCGCCCCCAGTCCTCATCGCTGAACGCGGTAAATTGCGACCCCATGCTTGCCTTCACACGTGCAGTGGCTTCGTCCCAACTGGCGGGCAGGGCAGAGGAGGGCAGTTGCCGTTTCAAGCGCGCAAGCCCAGCGCCTGCGATACGTGGGCCAATGTCGTTCAGCACGCTGCCTGCCAGCAAACCTGGCCGCGTCAGAGCCAACACCATGGCAAGAATGCCGCCACGCGATGTACCAACGACAACAGTGTTGTGCACGCCCAGTGCACAGGCCACTTGTGCGGCATCATCGGCCTCGCGTTGCACCGTGTAGTGGCTGGCATCGGGCGCATGGTCTGAACCGCCACGACCGCGCGTGTCCATCAACACCACGCGGCGAGATATATTGGAATGGAAGGCAAAATAATCGCGCAAATCATAGAAATCACGCTTTGTGCGCGTCAGCCCGGCTAGGCAGAGCAAAGGCGCGCGGCCGGAGCTGTGGGGCGGACCAGCATCTTCAACCGCGAGGCGCAGGCCATCGCTTGCCAAAACCGTCAGATGGCGGACATCACTCACCTATGTCAGCCATTCGCCGTGAGTTGCTGATAGACAAAAATGTTTTCAAGCACGCGCTGCACGTAGCTGCGGGTCTCGGAGAACGGAATAAGTTCAATCCAATCAATCACATCCACACGCCCAGCACGTGGGTCGCCAAAGCGCTCTATCCACTGTGGCACACGGCGCGGGCCAGCATTGTAGGCGATGAAAGTAAGGATGTAGGAGCCGTTGTACTCGGCGATCAACTCATCAAGGTGGTAGGCACCAAGCGTCACATTGTGCGCCGGGTCTGAGGTCAGCCGCGCGGTGGAGTGCGAAACGCCAACATCGCGTGCGATGCGGCGGGCTGTTTCGGGCATCAACTGCATCAGGCCAAGGGCGCCCGCGTGGCTGCGCGCGCGGGCGTCAAACCCGCTCTCTTGGCGCGAAATTGCATAGGCAACCGCTTGCGGCAGACGCTCAGGAATGCGGGCATCTTGCGGGAAAGCTCCAGTGGGGTAGCCAAGCAGTGCCAGCGAACGGTGACGCAGCGCGCCAATTTTACCAAGTTGAACAACGCTGGTCGCATCGCCATGGCGTGCTGCCAAAGCGCTCATACCAGCGATTTGTGCTGGGCTGGTGCCTTCATCTCTGGCCAGTGAATAAAGAAACAGCCGCGCGTCGGTGCGCCGGTCCATGCTGTAGAGCGCATCGGCGTAAGAGAAATAGGGGTGACCGTGAGCTTGAGCTTGTGGCAGCTGCTCAAAGCGGATCGGTAGGCCAGTGATGGTTGACGCTGCCTGTCCATAAAAGGTTTCGCCATAGGTCATTGCCTGGGCATAAGCTTGGTTGGCGGCGGTTGTGTTGCCCGCCGCTGAGAGGGCACGGCCTAGCCAATAGTAGCCTCGGGCACGGGTAATAGGCGTTGTGCCGATCTCCAGGATTTGCCGGAAGTGTGGTTCGGCCCGGCTCGGGTCATTCAAATACCGAAGGGCAATCCAGCCAGCCAGGAAGGCGCGTTGCGCCTCATCACCGGCGCTTGATCCCGTCGGTGCGGTGGTGAGCTCATAAGCGCCATCGGGCTGGCGAGTT
Organism: Pseudomonadota bacterium; assembly: GCA_039814945.1. Lineage (GTDB taxonomy): Bacteria > Pseudomonadota > Alphaproteobacteria > Rhizobiales > MH13 > MH13. The sequence goes on along the minus strand of JBCCAF010000004.1, from coordinate 60,749 downwards.
TCGATAAGATCACGCGCCACGATGTGCCGCTCGCGCCACCAAATGTCAGGTCGCACCAGCGCATCGCCACTTTGGCGCACAGAGCGCAGAAGCCGGGCCGCTTCGCGTGGTTGGTCGGCGCGACGATAAAGCCGTGCCAACTCATAGGTGATGTGAATATCACCTGGATTGGCATCATGAGCGCGGCGCACCACGTCGCGCGCGCTGGCGCCATCTCGGATGGCCCGGCCACGCACTGCGATGGAGTTTTGATCAGCAGAGGGTAGATATTGGCCAACGCGCTCTGCGCCCGTCACGCGATCGCGATAAAGCAGCCAGTGCGCACGGTGGCGGTGGTCGTCCTGGGTGAGCAAGCTACCAAGTGTGGAAAGCAGGCGGCCTTCCAGCCCATCGTCCAGAACGTTTTCGCGCCAGAGTGCTGAGGCAAGCCTGCGTGCATCTTGCGTGCGTCCGGCTTGGGCGAAAGCTTGCGCTTGCGCCAACTGCGCAGCAGGCGTGCGCGCTTCGCGTGTGCCAAACAGGGAAAGTGGCGGCACCTGATTTCCATAGCGCTCCATCAGCGCGACATCAGTTTGTCGCGCAATGATGCCAGCACCAGGCCAGCCTGCGAACGCATCGCGAAAAGCGGTACGCAGCTCCAGTGGCAAATCATCCGCGCGGGTGCGCGCAATCATCCAAAGACCGAGATCGCGCGTTGCTGGGTCTGTGATCCCTTGCGCAATGGAATAGGCGCGCTGGCCTTGATCATTCGCCAAAGCTTGGGAGACAGGTTCCAAAGCGCGCGCAGCTGCCGACGCATTGCCACCAATGCTACCCGTGAACAAAGGCGCTGCATCCGCTTGGGCTTGGCGGGCAAGCGCGTGCGCGGTGCCAATGGACGAGGAAGCCGATGCCGCGGCAGGCTGCGCGGTGGCGCCACCTGCTGGATGGGCCACCGGATTGGGCGGCGAATACCTTTGAGCAGCCTGCGCACCACCAAGCGCAATCAACACCAGGACGCCTGAAACGGCGGAAATAGCAAAGCGAGAAAGCGGAAAAACCGACACGGGAGCAAAGTTCCTTCAACACGGGTTCTGCGCGAATACTCCAACACCTGACAACCTGACGCACAAAGTGGCAAAAGTCTGGTCGTTTAAGACTGGAATGTAGTCGACAAGATTTGGTTCACCATGCACTGCTCTTGGTGAAAACGAGGTGAAGATGGATGCGAGCGCGGACATGACCTTCATCAACGTTCCATCAACCATGTTGGTAGACTAACCATTCGCACCGCGCCCGCTTGCGGGATCGTCGCTGTCTACCTATGGTCCGGCAACCTTATTCAAGGCTGCCTCAAAACCTGCGGCGGCCTTTCTTGCCTTTGAAGGAGACTTGGCCATGCTCACCTTGGGCGGCTCAATTCCAGCGCTTGTCACGCCATTTGATGGTGACGCGGTTGATTTCGACGCGCTGGATGCAATTGTTGACTGGCAGATCGCCGAAGGATCCTCTGGCCTTGTGCCGGTCGGAACAACGGGTGAATCGCCAACCCTCGGTCATGAAGAGCACAAACAGGTTGTTGAGCGGGTGGTGAAACGCGCCGCTGGTCGTGTGCCAGTGATTGCCGGTGCGGGCTCCAATAATACGGCGGAGGCTATTGATTTTGGCCGCCATGCACACAGTGTTGGCGCCGATGCGATTTTAGTCGTCACGCCCTACTACAACAAGCCGAGCCAAAAAGGCCTCTACGCCCACTATATGGCCATTGATGCAGCCGTTGATCTGCCTACGATCATCTACAACATTCCTGGTCGCTCGGTTGTCGACATGAGCGTTGAGACGATGGCGCGCCTGCACAAGGATGGTCGCGCGATCGCAGGTGTGAAAGATGCCACAGCCAATTTGGAGCGCGTCTCTGAGCAGCGCGCTGCGGTGGGTCGTGATTTCATTCAACTGTCTGGCGAAGATGCCACGGCCATTTCTTTCAATGCCCATGGCGGGCAGGGGTGCATATCCGTCACGGCCAACGTGGCGCCAGCACTCTGCGCACAAATGCAGGCTGCCTGCGCTGCCAATGATTACACCAAGGCGCTTGAGATCCATGACATGCTGATGCCGCTGCACACCGCGATGTTCGTTGAGACCAATCCGTCGCCGGTGAAAGTGGGACTGGAGATGCTCGGCAAATGCAAAGCCGATGTGCGCCTGCCTATGGTGCCGGTTTCGCAGGCGACGCGCGCGCAGCTTCGAGAGGCAATGCAATTTGCTGGCCTCTTGAATAGCTAGGGGCCCAGGCGCATTTAATTACCATGGCACCTAAGAAAAAAGGCGCGAATAACGGCCCACGGCGCACTGTAGCCGACAACCGAAAAGCGCGCTTCAACTATGAATTTGTCGAGACGTTTGAAGCGGGCCTGCAGCTGACAGGCACCGAAGTTAAAAGCTTGCGCGAAGGCAAGGCAATGATCGCTGAAAGCTACGCAAGCGCCGAGGGTGATGAGATATTTCTCGTCAACTCCTACATTCCTGAATATTTGCAGGGCAATCGCTTCAACCATGAGGCGCGTCGTCCACGTCGCCTGCTATTGCATCGCAAGCAGATCAACAAGCTAATCGGTGCTACGCAGCGCGAAGGCATGACGATGGTGCCGACCAAAATCTACTTCAATGATCGCGGTCGCGCCAAGATCGAGATCGCGCTCGCCAAGGGTAAGAAGATTCACGACAAGCGCCAGACCGAAAAAGCCCGTGACTGGCAGCGCGACAAAGCCCGCCTTATGCGCGAGCGCGGTTAAGTAGAGATAGCGGCCAGTTCGTCCTTAATGCTGTCGAACACAGCCTCAAACATTGGCACCGTCAGGCGACCCGTGTTCGTGTTGTAGCGCGAGCAATGGTAGCTATCGATCAGCGTCAGCCCGTTTTCCATCGTATGAACGGCATTGTGCCCAAAGACGTGCGCAGACCGCTTGGTGGCGAACGCGCGCAACACCGCATCATGCGAAATGCGCCCCAGCGCCATCACCACTTTCACGCTCGCCATCCCGCTAATGAGTTCTTGCAGGAACGCATTGCAGGTCGCGATCTCAGCACCAACCGGCTTGTTTTGTGGCGGCACGCAGCGCACCGCATTGGTGATTGCGACGTTATGGAGCGTCACGCCATCGTCAGGCCGTGCATCATACGTGCCTTTGGCAAAGCCATACTTGCCGAGCGTCGCGTAAAGCAGATCGCCAGCATAATCGCCAGTAAAGGGCCGTCCAGTCCGGTTGGCCCCACGAAGGCCAGGCGCCAACCCGACAATCAGTAACTCGGCATTGGCATCGCCATAGGTCGGGACCGGGCCATTGTGCCAGTCGGGGTGCTCTCCTTGATGGGAGACGACAAAATCATGCAAACGCGGACAAAGTGTGCAGGGCAGGGGTGGTTCGCTGCTGGCGGGAAAGCCTGCTGCCACACCTTGCTGATCAGTCATCGTAATCGTCGTACTCATCGTCGTCGTAGCCTTCGTCCTGGCGCTCACGCCGCGGCGGACGCTCTGAAGGATCACGGCCAAGACGATCCGTCAAATCTGCAAGATCCAGAAAATGATCGGCTGTGCGCCGCAGATCATCGGACACCATGGACGGCGTGGTTTTCAGCGAGGAGACAATCGTCACCTTCACGCCCTTCTTCTGCAGGGCTTCAACCAAGGCAAGATATTGCCCGTCGCCCGAGAAGAGAACGATATGGTTCACGGAATCGCCGAGCGTCATCGCATCAACCGTTAGGTCAACGTCAAGCGAGGGGCGAACGCGACGCTTTTGGCCATTGTTGTCGGTGAACTCGCGCATAGGCTTCGTGGTGATCTGGAAGCCATTGTAATCCAGCCAATCGATCAGCGGGCGTAGCGAGGAAAATTCCTGATCGTCGGCCATTGCGGTGTAGTAATGCGCACGCAGGAGGTAAGCCTCACCGACGAAACTGGTCAGCATGCGTCGATAATCGATATCGACGTTGAGATTGCGGGCTGTCTGATAAAAATTGGCGCCATCAATAAAGAAAGCAACGCGTTCACGCATGTCAAAAGGATAATTGGACGGCATTATCGTCTTCTCCGAGCTATAAAAATAGAATCAAATATTGGAAAGCGCGCTGCTTATACTGCAGCCTCTCTCTGGCTACGCAGAAACGGCGGCAGACACAAGAGGACACACACGCACAGCTGTGTGTTTGCGTTTTGCTTGCCTTTCGCAGCCAGGCTGCGTATAGCCACATTCAATCCGAAAATTTTTTGAGGAGGGCCGCATGGCTCGTGTGACTGTCGAAGATTGCGTCGACAAAGTCGAAAATCGTTTTGACCTGGTGCTCCTGGCCGCTCACCGCGCGCGCCTGATCTCATCTGGTGCCGAACTGACCATCGATCGTGACCGGGATAAAAATCCAGTCGTCGCGCTGCGTGAAATCGCTGACGAAACCATTCTGCCAGGCGATCTGGAAGAACAGCTGATCCATTCCTTGCAGAAGCAGGTTGAGGTGGATGAGCCGGAGCCCGATGTGGTGCCGATGATTCCATCGCCTGAGGCAATGGCAGCGTCATCGGCTGGCGGCGATGCGCCTGACGAAGGCATGTCGTTTGAGCGTATGACCGAGGAAGAGCTGCTAGCCGGCTTGGAAGGCATTGTCCCGCCAGAGCGCAAAGACGATATGTAGGCTTTTGGCATCGAACACTGTTTTGTAAAGCGCCGGCTTGGATCAACCAAGTCGGCGTTTTGCGTTTGCATTCAGGCTTCTATGGCGTCACCCTGTATCTGAAGAACACGCTCTGCCACTGCTGGGCGAGCGATATTTATCCGAGCCAACATCATGATGCGTCAGTACGAGTTGGTTGAGCGGGTCGCCCGCTACAACCCCGATGCCGATGAGGCCTTGCTCAACAAGGCCTACGTCTATGCCATGCGTGCCCATGGCAGCCAGACGCGCGCTTCGGGTGATCCCTATTTTTCCCACCCGCTGGAAGTGGCGGCGATCCTCACCGACCTGAAACTCGATGATGCAACCATCGCTGTCGCACTGCTGCACGATACGATTGAGGACACCGACGCCACGCGCGATGAAATCGATCGACTGTTCGGTGGAGAGATCGGCAAATTGGTGGATGGCCTCACCAAGCTGAACCGACTTGATTTCATCACCTCGGAAGCCAAGCAGGGCGAGAACCTGCGCAAGCTCTTCCTGGCCATCTCAGATGATGTTCGTGTCCTGCTGGTGAAGCTCGCAGATCGCCTGCACAACATGCGCACGCTTGGGTCCATGCGCGAGGATAAACGCCAGCGCATCGCCCGCGAGACTATGGAAATCTATGCGCCACTGGCTGGTCGCATGGGTATGCAGTCCATGCGCGATGAGCTTGAAGATCTATCATTCGAAATCCTTGATCCAGAAAACCGGCAAATGGTGCTCGACCGCTTGGCTGAGCAGATGGAGCAATCCGACGCGATCATCGGCACCATAATCGAAACGGTACAGGCCAAGCTTGCTGAGTACGGCCTGGCTTCAGAGGTGACGGGGCGGCAGAAGCGCGCGTATTCGATCTATCAGAAAATGCTACGTAAAGGCCTGTCGTTCGAGCAGCTCTCCGACCTTTATGCCTTTCGCATCATCGTCGCCAATCCGGCCGCCTGCTACCGCGCGCTAGGCATTGTGCACACCACGTGGAAGTGTGTGCCCGAGCGCTTCAAAGACTACATCTCGGTGCCCAAGCAGAACGATTATCAATCGCTGCACACCACGGTGATCGGACCCTATTCGCGCCGCGTTGAACTGCAAATCCGTGATCATGGCATGCACGCTGTGGCTGAATACGGGATTGCCGGGCATGGCTTCTACAAAGATGAATTGGCGGCCGGCAGCACGCAATTGGATGCCCTTCGCCGGGACAGTCGCGCCTTTGCCTGGATTAGGCACACTGTCGATATGCTTGATGGCGACGACACGGCTGAGGAGTTTCTAGAAAACACCAAGCTGGAGCTGTTCCGCGATCAGGTGTTCTGTTTTACGCCCAAGGGTCGTGTGATTGCGCTGCCGCGAGGCGCCACGCCCATCGATTTTGCCTATGCCGTTCACACAGATGTCGGTGACACGACAGTCGGCGCGAAAATCGACGGCCAATTGATGCCGCTGCTGACGGAGCTGAAGAACGGCAATCAGGTGGAAATCATCACCTCGCGCGCTCAGGTTCCCCCGCCAGCTTGGGAACAGTTTGCCCGCACCGGAAAGGCCCGCGCTGCGATCCGCCGCGCCACCCGCCAAGCTGTACGACGGCAGTATCTTGGCCTTGGAAAAGAGGTTGTTCAGCGCGCTTTTGAGCGGGTCGGCAAAAGCTTTGAGCCCGGCGCCATTGAAAGCGTGTTGCATAAGCTTGCCCACAAGAGCGTTGACGATGTTTTCACCTCGGTGGGTCGTGGCGAACTCGCCTCCCGAGCCGTTCTGGCGGCGGTGCACCCTGAGGCTAAAGACGTCGAACCTGGTCCAGTGCCCACAGCCCAGGATGGTTGGTTTGGTCTGTCGGATATGACTGCGCTGCAATTCCGTATTCCAGGAGAGAAGGCCGATGCCTTCCACACCAGCGCTAACGGACATGCTGATGATCAGCGCGCGCCCGTTCGTGGGTTGGACAAAGCGATGCCGGTGCGCTTTTCAACCGACGAACCACCCATTCCCGGTGACCGCATTGTCGGCATCGTGACGCCCGGTGAGGGTGTGACCGTTTACCCAATTCATGCTGGTGCGCTCGCCGATTTTGAAAACCAGCCAGAGCGTTGGCTGGATGTGCGGTGGGATATCGATCCCAGCCAATCGCAGCTCTTTGAGGCAAAAATCCGCGCAACGGCGCTCAACGAGCCCGGTTCGCTGGCGACACTGGCCACCATCATTGCCGATCATGGCGGCAACATTGAAAACCTGATCATGACCCGCCGTGGGCCAGACTTTCATGACCTTCTGATTGAACTTCAGGTGAGTGACGTGAAGCATCTCCACCGCATCATCGCCCAGCTTCGCTCCAGCCCGGTGATCAGCAGCGCGGTTCGGGCCGAAAGCTAACAGACCCTAGCCTTTCTGCTGCTTGCCCTTGCTGGCCGAGAAGGCTAGGTCCGTGGCAACTAACATTTCGGGCGGAAAAGGGCACAACCATGAGCGATTCCATCTTAAGCGATGAAGATGTGCTGGATGTGTTTCGCTCCGAGGACGCCATCCTGGATGGTCATTTCATCTTGTCCTCCGGCTTGCACAGCCCGGTCTTCCTTCAAAAAGCGCTTGTCTACCGCTCGCCAGCGAAAACCGAGCGTCTGTGCCGCGCGCTGGCAGCCAAAGTGCGCGCAAGCAACCTAGGTTCTATTGATTGCATCATCGCTCCAGCCATGGGCGCCGTGGTTCCAGGCTACGAAACAGCCAGACATCTTGATGTGCCTTACATGTGGGTGGAGCGCGAAGACGGAAAGTTCGCCTTGCGCCGTGGTTTCACATTGGAAAAAGGCGCCCGCGCGCTGATCGTGGAAGACATCATAACCACAGGTCTCTCGGTAGGAGAGGCGGCCACATGCATTCGCGATCTGGGCGGTGTGGTTGTTGGCTGCGCCTGCATCATTGATCGCTCGGCTGGTAAAGCAGATATCGGCATGCCGCTGGTTGCATTGGCCAACTATGAGGTGCCTGCTTACCCAGCCGATGCTCTGCCCGACAGTTTGAAGGCCATTCCCGCCACCAAACCTGGCTCACGTGGGCTGGCCTAAGTTCGATGCTCTTCAAGCGCCGTTCCAAACCTTCCTGGGCTAAGAGAACGCGGGCTATGGCCTGGCCAACCCGCAGCTTCACGCGTTCGGCGCGCTATTTCTTCAAACGTGTTTTGCGTGTCAACGCGACGCCCTACGCCATTGCGATGGGTGTGGCCTGCGGCGCTTTCGTCTCGTTCACCCCCTTGCTTGGCCTGCATTTCTTCTTGGCATTCGCCTTGGCCTACTTGCTGCGAGCCAACTATTTTTCTGCCATCGTCGGCACCGTGGTTGGTAACCCGATCACGTTCCCTTTCATCTGGGCTTTCACCTTTCGTGTTGGTTGGGTGATCTTGGGGGATCCGGTGCATCACAATGCCGAGCCGCGGCTTGATGGCCCAAGCGCGTACACCGTCGAGGCGATTTCAGGGTTTTTTGAGCGCACCTGGCCGGTGATCAAACCGATGCTGGTCGGCAGCATTCCCCTTGGCCTTACCGCAGCAGTGGCGTGTTTTTTTCTGACGTACGGCACGGTTGTGGGGTATCAAAAGGCCCGCGCGGCCAGGGTGCTGGCGACGGCCAAAAAGCGTGAGGCGTTGCTTGAAAGCGCCGACGCATCATGAGGTTTTGGTCATGAAGGTCGCACAATGATTATCGGTCTTGGCAGCGATCTGTGTGATATCCGGCGGGTAGAACAAACATTGGAACGCTTCGGTGAGCGCTTCACTCAGCGCGTGTTTACCCCACTTGAGCAGGCCAAGTCTGATCGGCGTAAGCAGCGCGCAGCATCCTATGCGAAGCGCTTCGCTGCAAAAGAGGCATGCGCCAAGGCGCTCGGAACAGGGCTGCGCAATGGTGTTTTCTGGCGCGATATGGGCGTGGAGAATTTGCGCTCCGGTGCGCCCACTATGGTGCTAACAGGCGGCGCAAAGGACCAGCTTCAGCGCTTGGTTCCTGAAGGTCACACGCCAGTGATTCATCTGTCTATCACCGATGATTTCCCCTACGCGCAGGCGTTCGTCATCATCGAAGCTTTACCGCAAAACTAAGCGTGTATTCGCTGACCGCGTGACCAAAGCGCCACGATTGTGGCGCAATTGCCCACCAAAGGCTTGCCTTCTCCCAGGGCGAAGGTTGACTTGTGCCCGCTGACCCCCGACATGGGCGAGACGAGGGGCGCAAGGCGCGCCTGGAATCGACCCTATTTGATGAAGCAGGAAGGCACCCATCGCATGGCGCAGGACGGATCCACAGACGAGGCGACCGCCCGCGAGCCTGAAAAGAAGAAGAGTGAACTCTGGGACACCATTGTTGTTCTCTTGCAGGCTTTCGCTATTGCGTTGGTTATTCGCACGTTTCTCTTTCAGCCGTTTGTTATTCCTTCCTCATCGATGGTTGGCACGCTTTTGATTGGCGATTATCTGTTTGCCAACAAGTTTGCGTACGGCTTCTCCCGACACTCGCTGCCCTTCAGCCCTGACGTTTTTGATGGGCGTATTCTGGGTTCTGATCCGGAGCGTGGCGATGTGGCAGTGTTCAAATTGCCATCTGATGGCTCAACGGATTACATCAAGCGCGTGATCGGTCTTCCTGGTGACAGCGTCGAAGTGCGTAACGGTGTTGTCTTCATCAATGGTGAGGAAGTTGAGCGCGAGCGCATTGACGATTTCGTTCATCCTGAAAGCGGTGAGCGGGTGGCGCAGTATCGTGAGACCTTGCCTAACGGCGTCAGCTACAACGTACTTGATCTCATCGACAATTCGATGCTCGACACCTCGCCACAGCCCTTCGTCGTGCCCGAAGGCCACTACTTCATGATGGGCGATAATCGCGACAACTCTTCCGACAGCCGCACAGCGCTGGTTGGCTATGTGCCGCTGGAAAACTTTGTTGGCCGCGCCGATTTGATCTTCTTCTCCATCGCGCCTGGCTCGTCACCGTGGCAGGTTTGGCGCTGGCCATCGGACGCTCGTTTCGACCGGATGTTTGATGGCATCTAAGAGTGTTGAAGGTGTGCTGGGCCATACCTTTGCCGACCCCGCTCTGCTTGACCGCGCACTTACCCATGCAAGCCATGGCGGTGGGCAGAGTGATGCCAGCAAAACATACCAGCGCCTGGAATTTCTTGGTGACCGCGTTTTGGCGCTGGTCATCGCCGACGCTTTGATCGCCCGTTTTCCCAGTGCAGATGAAGGCGAGTTGGCGCGCCGTCTCAATCACCTTGTACGCGCTGAAACCTGTGCGGCGATTGCCAAACAGCTCGGGCTTGATCGCGATGTGCGCACCGATGATCTGGATATCACCAAACCCACACGGGCCGCGCGTGCTGTGCTTGCCGATGTGTGCGAAGCGCTGATTGCCGCGCTGTTTCTCGATGGCGGCATGAAGGTGGCCAAGCGGTTCATCCTGACCCATTGGCAACCGGTGATGGATGAGGCAGGTGCCGCCCGCCGCGATCCGAAGACTGCTTTGCAGGAATGGGCGCACTCCAAACGCAAGGCCACACCAACCTACACTGAAGTTGGCCGTGATGGCCCGGACCATGCGCCGGTGTTCAAAATCTCCGTTTCCGTCGATGGGATTGGCCCGCTGGAAGCTGAAGGCAAATCAAAGCGCGATGCGCAACAAGCTGCCGCCATGGCGATGCTGGTGCGCGAGGGCGTATGGAAACCCGATGATGACTGAGCAAATGCAACCAGCAGCAGAAACCCGCGCGGGCTTCGTCGCGCTGATGGGGCCGACCAACGCTGGCAAATCGACGTTGCTCAACCGTCTGGTCGGCTCAAAAGTCGCCATCGTCTCGCACAAGGTACAGACGACGCGCGCACTGGTGCGCGGCATCGCCATTTTGGACGAAACGCAAGTCGTGTTTGTCGATACGCCAGGCCTCTTCAAACCCAAGCGGCGCCTAGACCGTGCGATGGTCGAGACCGCTTGGTCGGGCGCCAAAGATGCTGAATGCGTGTGTTTCGTGATCGATGCACGCAAGGGCCTCTCGGAGATCGTTGAAGCGGCGCTCCAGCAGTTGCAGGGTATCCGCCAACCCAAATGGCTGATCCTCAACAAGATCGACGAGATGGATCAGTCCGAGCTTCTGCCGCTAATCGCAGCGATCAATGACAAGCTGCAGTTCGATGAAACTTTCCCGCTATCGGCCATAACAGGTGAGGGCGTGGATGTGTTCATCGCTGCGTTGCGCAAGACCATGAAGCCGGGGCCCTGGCTGTACCCCGAAGATCAAATCTCCGACATGCCCATGCGTATGCTGGCGGCAGAACTGACCCGCGAAAAGCTCTATGAGCGCCTGCACGAAGAGCTGCCTTATGTCTCCCACGTCGTGACCGAAGATTGGAAGACCACACCCAAAGGCCATCGCGTCGAGCAGACGATTTATGTAGAGCGCGACAGCCAGAAAAAGATCGTGCTTGGCAAAGGCGGGCAGACGATCAAATGGATATCCATGAACGCCCGAAAAGCGATCAGCCATGCGGTGGATGCGCCGGTGCATCTGTTTCTGTTCGTCAAAGTGCGCCCCAATTGGGCCTCAGACCCAGAGCGCTACAACGAAATTGGTTTGGACTTTCCAACCAAGTAGGGCAGATTTGCCACTATGGAATGGACCTCCAGCGGCATTGTTCTTGGCCACAAAAAGCACGGTGAATCGAGCCTCATTCTTGAGGTGATGACGCGCGAGCGTGGGCGCCATATGGGTTTGGTGCGCGGCGGTCGGTCGCGCCGTATGGCTGCGCTTTTGCAAGTTGGCAACACGCTCTCGCTCACCTGGCGGGCGCGCCTTGATGAGCATCTGGGCCTGTTTCAGGTGGATGGCGAAACCCTGCGCGGTGCGCAGTTGATGGATGAGCCGGTTGCGCTGCTCGCCGCTCAGCTTTGCGCATCCCATTTGCGTTTGCTGGCTGAACGTGATCCCCATGCCCGCCTGCACGATATGCTGTGTCTCATCCTCGATCATTACGATGAACCGCAAACCATTGCCGCGCTGGTGGCTCGCTTTGAAGTGTTGCTGCTGGAAGAGCTTGGCTTTGGCCTTGATCTCACCAAGTGCGCGGGCACTGGCGTGCAATCCGGGTTGATCTACGTTTCACCGAAATCAGGCTGCGCGGTTAGTGCTGATGCGGGTGCGCCTTACAAAGATAAGCTGCTGGCCTTGCCCGCATTTCTTACCGGATCCATGGATGATCTTTCGTCGGAACAAACGGCAGAAGCCTTTGCGCTGACGGCTTTCTTTTTGGAGCGCAACGTCTGGGGGCCACGCGCTGTGCGTCCACCAGAGGGTCGTGATGCGCTTATCCGCCGGATTTGCGGGCTTTCTGCACAACCAAAGGCCAGTACTGCTTGAAGCCATGAGCGCCCTTGGGTACGTCCAAAGGCATGAGCGACATGACGATTCGGCCACCCGGTGCAGGTGATGATGGCGGTGATGACGGCATTGAGGCCATCGACCTCGATGCAGCCTTGCGAGAGCGTTATCTTGCCTATGCCCTTTCCACCATCACGCAACGCGCGCTGCCGGATGTGCGCGACGGCCTGAAGCCTGTCCATCGCCGCCTGCTTTATGCGATGCGCCAGCTGAAGCTGGACCCGGCGCAGGGGTTTAAAAAATCCGCCCGCGTCGTTGGCGACGTGATTGGTAAGTACCACCCACATGGTGACCAGTCGGTCTATGATGCTTTGGTACGCTTGGCGCAGGATTTTGCCGTGCGCTACCCACTCGTTGAGGGCCAAGGCAACTTCGGCAATATCGATGGCGATAGCGCGGCTGCCATGCGCTACACCGAAGCGCGCATGACCGATGTCGCCACGCGGTTGCTCGATGGCATTGACGAGGATGCGGTTGATTTCCGCGAAACCTATGACGGTTCCGAAGAAGAGCCGGTGGTTCTGCCCGCTGATTTCCCCAATCTGCTCGCCAACGGCTCCACTGGCATTGCGGTTGGCATGGCGACTTCTATCCCGCCGCACAACGTAGCCGAGCTATGCGATGCCTCGCTGGCACTGATCGACAACCGCAATATGGAAACGCCAGAGCTTGTAAAGCTGGTTCCAGGGCCTGACTTTCCCACCGGTGGCATCATGGTTGAGGATGAAGCGAGCCGTATTCAGTCTTACGAGACCGGTCGTGGCGGTTTCCGCGTTCGTGCGCGCTGGCTGAAAGAAGATCAGGGCAGGGGCACCTGGGCGATTGTGATCACTGAGATCCCCTATCAGGTTGTCAAAAGCCGCCTTGTGGAGCGCATCGCCGATCTTCTGCTTTCCAAAAAATTACCGCTTCTGGGTGATGTCCGCGATGAATCCGCTGAAGACATGCGCTTGGTCTTGGAGCCAAAGAACCGCAACGTCGATCCAGAACTGATGATGGAATCGCTGTTCCGGTTGACTGAGCTGGAATCGCGCATCTCGCTGAACATGAACGTGCTTGATGGCGGCCTGACGCCGCGCGTGATGGGTCTGCGCGAGGTTCTGGTTGCCTGGCTCGACCACCGCCGCGATGTGCTGGTGCGTCGCTCCAATTTCCGACTTGGCAAGATCGCCGCACGTTTGGAGCTACTCGAAGGCTTCATCATCGCCTACCTTAATCTGGATGAGGTGATCCGCATCATCCGATACGAGGATGAGCCGAAACAGGAGCTGATCAAGACCTTCAGCCTGACCGACACCCAGGCGGATGCGATCCTCAACATGCGCCTGCGTGCCTTGCGCAAGCTCGAAGAGATGGAAATCCGCAAGGAGCGCGATGCCTTGCTCGAAGAGCAAGCCGCACTGGAAGCGCTGGTTGGCTCAAACGCCCGTCAGTGGACCCGCATCAGCAAAGATATCAAGGCGCTGCGCAAGGCCTATGGTCCAGACACGGAGCTTGGCAAACGGCGCACGACCTTTGCCTCTGCGCCTGATCGTGATCTCAGCGAGATTGATGCTGCGATGGTGGAACGCGAGCCGATCACGGTCGTGCTTTCCCAAAAAGGTTGGGTGCGGGCGCTGAAGGGCCACAACGCTGATCTCTCAAAGCTGGATTTCAAGCAGGGTGACCGGCTGAAGCTGACCCTTGAAGCGATGACCACCGACAAGCTGGTGGCCGTCTCCACCGGTGGCAAAGTGTTCACACTGACGGCTGATAAACTGCCCGGTGGGCGCGGCCATGGCGAGCCGCTGCGCATCATGGTGGATCTGGAAGCGGGGCAGGATATCGTCGCGCTGTTTGTCCATGATCCCAAGCGCAAGCTGTTGATGGTCAACACCGAGGGCTATGGTTTTGTTGCGCCTGAAAAAGACATCGTTGCCAACACCCGTAAGGGCAAGCAGGTGATGAACCTATCGGAACCAACCGAGCTGCAAATGGCGGTGCCTGTATCCGGCGATATGGTTGCCGTGATCGGCGAGAACCGCAAGCTGCTGCTCTTCCCGCTGGCGCAGATCGCTGAGATGGGCCGCGGCAAAGGCGTGCGCCTACAGCGCTACAAAGATGGTGGTGTGAGCGATCTCATCACGTTCAAAGGCGAAGAAGGCCTCACCTGGTCGGACAGTGCTGGGCGGCAGTACAATCGGTCCTTGGATGAGATGGCAGAGTGGCGCGGTGAACGTGCCCAAGCTGGCCGTATGGCCCCACAGGGCTTTCCAAGGAACAACAAATTTGGGTGATGGCAGCTTGCGTTGATCCGCGGTCATCCCATGTGAAAGGGTTCGCACAGTTGGCTGTTTCACGCGATGAGCGATTGCAGAATTGGTGCAGCTAGCCGCCGGCGTTTGCACGATGGGGTTGGTATGTTGGCTACAATTAGGTCTAAAATCAGGGGCATGTGTCTCCTCCGCGGTTCATGATGTCCGATACCAAAATCAAAACAATGGAAGAGTTTGCCGCCGTAAGTGGACTTTCGCGGCCAACGGTTTCGAAATACTTTTTTGATGCCAACAGCGTCCGCCCAAAAACACGCGCCCGGATTGAAGACGCGCTTGAGCGCTACGATTATCGACCCAACATCTATGCCATGAACCAAAACCGGCGGCTGACGCGCACGCTTGGTATCGTCGTTCCTTTCCTGGCTGACCCGTTCTTTGCCGAGATCGCTAGAAACATTGAGCGGCTGTGTATTGATGCAGGCTTTCGCCCCATTGTTTTCAGTTCGCACGGTGAGCCTGAATTGGAGGCCGATAACCTGAAAAGCTTGCTGGCGATGAAGCCTTCCGGCGCGCTGTTGGCGCCTTTAGGTCGCCTGTCTGACCGCTCAGCACTCTCAAATTTCAGCGCTGAAGTGCCCTCTATTCTCTTTGACAGCAACATGGATGGCATCGGCGAGGGCTTTGTTGGGTTGGACAACAGTCAGAGCATTGGGGCCATCGTTCGCTATCTGTGCGACTCAGGCCAGCCTCCAAGTTTCTTTGAAGGTCGCATGGCGCCAAACCCCAATGTGCAGTCCAAGTTGGCCGCCTACACCCAGACGATGAAGCAACTGGGTCATGAGCCGCATATTGTTTATGCCGACGGTGAAGGTTGGGATTTTGAATCCATCGGCTACAACGCCGGTATTCGTGCACTGCAGGCGCGCGATTTCCCAACCAATACAATCCTCTGCGGCAATGATCGCTTGGCAGTTGGCTTTTTGGCAGCGGCCTATGAGGAAGGTTTGCGTGTCGGACGAGGTGACGGCTGCGCCTTGCGCGTCGCCGGCCATGATGACCACCCATTTTCGCGATTTACCTGCCCGCCTTTGACCACAGTATCGCAGGATTTCAACGCGATTGCCGCCAAAAGCGTCGAGCTTTTGACGGAGCTGATCGATCACGACAGTCAGCGCCAAACAGAGCGAACGACAACCCTGTTTGACGGCACGTTGGTTATACGCGCTTCTGCGTAAAAATTGCCCTGAAATTTTACGCGCGTAAAATTTTAATTGACACGTGTGATTTTTCCTCGGTACGCTGCACCTCTAAAAACAAACATAAGTCCCGGGAGGACACCATGTCTTTTGCAACGAAGCTGTGCACAGCCACAGCGCTTACATTGTCTATGTCTGGCGGCGCAGCGATCGCCCAAGACGCTACGATCACCATCGCCACTGTGAACAATGGCGACATGGTCCGTATGCAGGGCTACACAGACAACTTCACTGAACAGACCGGCATCGCCGTTGAGTGGGTAACGCTCGAAGAAAACGTTCTGCGTCAGCGCGTCACCACAGACATCACCACCAATGGTGGCCAGTTCGACATCATGACAATCGGTATGTACGAAGCGCCAATCTGGGGTGCGAACGACTGGCTGGTTCCGCTGGACAATCTGTCCGACGCATACAATGTCGACGACATTCTGCCAGCTATGCGCGGCGGTCTTTCATACGACGGCACACTCTTTGCTGCGCCCTTCTATGGCGAAAGCTCCATGGTCATGTATCGCACGGACCTGATGGAAGCTGCTGGCCTGGAAATGCCAACCGCACCGACCTGGGATTTCATCCGTGAGGCGGCTGCGGCCATGACCGACCGCGACAACGACATCAACGGTATTTGCCTGCGCGGCAAAGCTGGTTGGGGCGAGGGCGGTGCCTTCATCACCTCCATGTCCAACTCCTTTGGCGCACGCTGGTTCGATGAAGATTGGAATGCTCAGTTCGACACTGAAGCTTGGGCAAACACGCTCAACTTCTATGTCGGCATGATGGAAGAATCTGGTCCTGCTGGTTACGCAACCAATGGCTTCAACGAAAACCTCTCTTTGTTCAACCAGGGCAAATGCGGCATGTGGATTGATGCCACGGTGGCGGCTTCGTTCGTGACTGGCGATGATTCCACTGTTGCTGACAGCGTCAGCTTCGCGTTGGCACCGGACAACGGTCTGGGCAAGCGCTCTAACTGGCTCTGGGCATGGGCGCTGGCTATTCCTGCCGGTTCCCAGCAGGTCGATGAAGCCACGCAATTCCTCGAGTGGGCAACATCAACTGATTACATCGAGCTTGTTGCTGAGAATGAAGGCTGGGCCAACGTGCCTCCCGGCGCGCGCACCTCGTTGTACGAGAACCCGAACTACATCGAAGTGCCGTTCGCTCAGATGACACTCGACTCGATCCTGACGGCGGACCCGAACAACCCAACCGTTGATCCGGTTCCTTATGTGGGCATCCAGTTCGCTGCGATCCCTGAGTTTGCTGGTATTGCAACAGAAGTCAGCCAGGAGTTCTCAGCGGTCTACGCCGGTCAGCAGACCGTGGAAGAAGCGCTGGCCAATGCTCAGGCTATCACGAACGACGCAATGGAAGCCGCCGGCTACCGCTAAGCGTATCGCGTGAAATGGTGAGGGGCGGTTCCTCCGCTGCCCCTCGTCCCTTCGCTTTCCCTTTTTAAGACCCCCTGATCGCATCTCAGGCGGCACAAAGCTAACGTGGGTGATCTGCGTGGGCAGTGTCCGTCAACGGAAGAAGTGTATCCATGGCTACCAAAGCATCCAGATCTGCCGCCCGCATCATGATGGCGCCCGCTGTGATCCTCCTCTTGGGATGGATGCTGGTGCCCCTGACGATGACGCTGTTCTTCTCGTTCAAAAGGTATCTGCCGCTGCGCGGTGACAGCCTCGAACGCGGACTAGATTGGGTCGGTTTCGAAAACTACGCCCGTTTTCTATCCTCCAGTGCCTTCTGGCCCAGTGTTCAGACAACGCTGGTGATGGTTGGCGGCGTTCTGATCATTACGGTTGTGCTTGGCGTGTTGCTCGCCATTTTGCTCGACAGGCCGATATGGGGCCAAGGCGTCGTGCGCATCCTCGTTATCGCGCCATTTTTCGTGATGCCGACCGTGACGGCCCTGGTCTGGAAGAACATGTTCATGGATCCGGTGAACGGCTTCCTGGCTCATCTATGGCGACTGTTTGGCGCTGAGCCGGTTTCCTGGCTATCCGAGGCCTCGCTTTCCTCCATTGTTATGATTGTTTCCTGGCAGTGGTTGCCGTTCGCAACGCTTATTCTGCTGACAGCGATCCAATCACTCGACAGCGAGCAACTGGAAGCCGCTGAAATGGATGGGGCCCCAGCGCTGAAGCGCTTCTGGTTCATCACTTTGCCGCACCTTTCGCGGGCAATCACCATTGTGGTCCTCATCCAGACGATTTTCTTGTTGTCGATCTTTGCGGAAATCTTCGTCACCACCGGCGGAGCGTTTGGAACACGAACCCTGACCTATCTGATCTTCCAGCGCGTCATTGACGGCCAGAACATTGGGCTTGGGTCGGCAGGCGGCGTCTACGCCATCATCCTTGCGAACATCGTTGCCATCTTCCTGATGCGCATCGTCGGCAAGAACCTGGATAAGTAGGGGAAAAAGACGATGGCACGCGCAACAACCACTCGCAAAAAGATCGCTTGGACTGCCCTGGCATGGGCTGTAGGCCTCCTGATCTTCTTCCCGATCTACTGGACGATCCTGACCAGCTTCAAAACCGAAGCGCAGGCGATCAATGACCCACCACTGTTTTTCTTCTTTGACTGGACGCTAGAAAACTACTCGGTTGTCCAAGAGCGTTCGGATTACATGCAGTTCCTTTGGAACTCCGTGATCATCGCCGGCGGATCGACACTGCTTGGTGTCATCGTGGCGGTGCCAGCTGCTTGGTCTATGGCGTTTGTGCCCTCCAACCGCACCAAAGACATTCTGCTCTGGATGCTCTCCACCAAGATGCTGCCTGCGGTTGGTGTGCTCTATCCAATCTCGCTTATCTTTGTGCATTTTGGCCTGCTCGACACCCGCATCGGTCTGGTGATGGTGCTGATGCTGATCAACCTGCCGATCATTGTGTGGATGCTCTACACCTATTTCCGCGAGATCCCCGGCGAGATCCTCGAAGCTGCGCGGATGGATGGCGCAGGTCTGAAGGAAGAAATCCTTTATGTCCTCACGCCGATGGCCGTTCCCGGCATCGCGTCGACAATCCTGCTCAACTTCATTCTTGCTTGGAACGAAGCGTTCTGGACGCTCAACCTGACGGCTGCCAGTGCGGCACCACTAACGGCGTTCATCGCCAGCTACTCAAGCCCCGAGGGCCTGTTCTACGCCAAGCTCAGCGCGGCTTCGACTATGGCCATCGCGCCAATCCTCATCCTTGGCTGGTTCAGCCAGAAGCAACTTGTACGCGGCCTCACTTTCGGCGCTGTCAAATAAGGACCTGAAACCATGGGAAATATCGTTCTCGACCAAGTGGAGAAGTCCTTCGGCAACGTGAAGGTGATCCACCCGCTGGACCTGGAAATCAATGACGGCGAGTTCGTCGTGTTTGTCGGTCCGTCCGGCTGCGGCAAGTCCACACTTTTGCGCCTGATCGCAGGCCTGGAAGACATGACTGGCGGTGCCATCCGCATCGACGGAGATGATGCAACCAATGTGCCGCCGGCAAAGCGCGGGCTGGCCATGGTGTTCCAGTCTTACGCACTCTACCCGCACATGAGCGTGCGCAAGAACATTGCCTTCCCATTGCGCATGGCCAAGATGGAAAAGGCGGAACAGGACCGCCGTGTTGAGCAAGCAGCCTCTGTGCTGAACTTGACTGACTATCTGGATCGTCGCCCGGCAGCTCTGTCGGGTGGTCAGCGCCAGCGTGTTGCCATTGGCCGGGCTATTGTGCGTGAGCCATCGGCGTTTCTGTTTGATGAGCCGCTGTCCAACCTTGATGCGGCACTGCGCGTGGGCATGCGCCTCGAAATCAGCGAGATGCACAAGCGGCTGACAACAACCATGATCTACGTGACCCACGATCAGGTGGAAGCGATGACCATGGCCGATAAGATCGTGGTTCTGCAGGCCGGCCGTATTGAACAGGTTGGCAGCCCTCTGGAGCTCTACAAAGCACCGCGCAACCGCTTCGTTGCCGGCTTCATTGGTTCGCCGAAAATGAACTTCATGGAAGGCGAAGAGGCTGCCAAGCACAACGCCCATGCCATTGGCATTCGCCCTGAGCACATCACGACATCGGACAAAGAAGGCATTTGGAAGGGCACCATTGGCGTGTCCGAGCACCTGGGGTCCGACACCTTTTTCCATGTTCATATCGAAGGTCGCGCCGACCCTATGACAGTGCGCGCCGGTGGCGAGGTGGATATGCATCACGGCGATACGATTTACATGACGCCTGACGCTGAGCGCATCCACAAGTTTGATGCCGAAGGACTGCGCATCGAATGACACGATTACAGGGCAAGTGCGCGCTGATTACCGGCGCGGCTCGCGGAATTGGTTTTGCCTTTGCGCAGGCTTATGCCCGTGAGGGCGCACAGGTCGCGATTGCCGATATCGATGAGGATGCTGCGAAAATTGCGGCCGACAGCATCGGCTCTTCAGCCATTGCTCTGCGCATGGATGTAAGCGATCAGGCGAGCCTTGCTGAAGGCGTGGAGGCAGCCATCGATGCTATGGGCCAGATCGATATTCTCATCAACAATGCCGCCATCTTCACCGCGGCGCCGATTGTGGATATCGACCGGGATAATTTTCAGAAGACCTTCGATATCAATGTCGCTGGCACCTTGTTTGCGCTGCAGGCAGTTGCTCGCCATATGATCGCGCGCGGCGGCGGAGGCAAAATCATCAATATGGCAAGTCAAGCTGGACGCCGCGGTGAGCCGCTGGTGGCGGTCTATTGCGCCAGTAAAGCTGCTGTTATCAGCCTTACCCAGTCGGCAGGTCTCGATCTCATCAAGCACGGTATCAATGTGAACGCTATCGCCCCCGGGGTGGTGGATGGCAAGCATTGGGAAGGTGTGGATGCGCTGTTTGCCAAACTTGAGGGCAAGGCACCCGGCCAAAAGAAAAAAGAGGTGGGCGACGCCGTTCCTTTTGGGCGAATGGGGCGGGCCGACGACCTGACTGGCATGGCTGTTTTTCTGGCCTCTGATGATGCCGATTACATCGTTGCACAAACTTACAATGTTGATGGCGGCCAATGGATGAGTTGATACCACTGTCGCACGCCAATTTGAGCGGCGTGTCTGGCTCTGTGGCGCGGCCACGCTATGGGCGCAGCAAACTCACGCCTGGTATCGTCCATATTGGCGTGGGCAATTTCCACCGCGCGCACCAAGCTTGGTACTTGCACCGTTTGATGCAAACCGGAGAGGCTCATGATTGGGCCATTCTGGGTGCTGGAGTGCGCCACTACGACGCCGTGATGCGCGACAAGCTTCTGGCGCAAGAATGCCTAACCACGCTCATTGAGCTGGACCCAGCGGGCGTCTCAGCGGAAATCATCGGGTCCATGATGGACTACATACCGGTTGAAGAAGGCAATGGGCCGCTCATCGAAGCAATGGCTAATCCGGCCATTCGCATCGTTGGGCTCACCGTGACCGAGGGCGGCTATTACATCGATCCGGTAACCAATGCCTTTGATGCGGCCCATGGCGATATCAAACATGACGCCGACCAGCCTGACGCGCCGATCACTGCTTTTGGGGCCATCATCGCCGCGTTAAAAAAGCGTCGCGATCAAGGTTTAGGTTCCTTAAGCGTGCTCAGTTGCGATAACTTGCAAGGAAACGGTGCCATCACCCGCCAGGCCGTTGTGTCACTGGCAGCATTAAGTGATCCGGACCTGGCCAGTTGGATCGATAGCAACTGCACGTTCCCCAATTCGATGGTCGATTGCATTGTGCCTGCCACTGGCCCCGAAGAGCTTGCGATGGTCCACGATCTGGGCATTGGCGATGCCGTGCCCGTGACCCACGAGAATTTTCGCCAGTGGGTGATCGAAGACGATTTCTGTGCCGGACGACCAGCCTGGGAGAAGGTTGGCGCAACCCTCACACGCGATGTCCATGCATATGAGGCGATGAAACTGCGCATGCTCAACGCTGGTCATCAGGTTTTGGCCAATGCTGGTGAGATTTTGGGCCTGGAAACGATTGCTGATTGCATGGCCGACCCAGCAATCCGGCGCTTCTTCGAAAAGGTGCAGATAGAAGAAATTCTTCCCTTTGTGCAGTCGGTGCCGGGCATGTCGCCGCGCCAGTATCTGGACCTCATAACGAAGCGCTTTGCCAACCCGTCAATCAAAGACACTACGCGCCGTGTCGCGTTTGACGGCTCTGCCCGACATACTGGGTTTGTGCTGCCCATTGTTCGCGATGCCATGCAGGCTGGCGCCGATGTAACGGGCCTGGCCCTGGTGGAAGCGCTTTGGGCACGCATGTGCTTTAGCACACGTGAGGATGGATCAACCATAGACGCCAACGACCCCAATTGGGCCGATCTGCGCGCCGCTGCGCAAGCAAGCAAAGCTGACCCTTTGGCCTGGCTCCAGCAAAGCGCGATCTATGGTGACTTGGCGCAGGCCACACCGTTCACGACGGCCTTTGAACATTGGCTGCCACTGATCTGGCAAGAGGGCGCAGAGGCGGCGATTGAGATGTATTGCGCTGGGGCTGAGGCCCCGCTTGCATTGCAGAGAACATCGCACGCGTAAAAACGGGATGGTGGCAGTATAGCGCTCGATGTAATGGCTAAGTTGCACGGCGAATGCGCCTGAGCTTGCCGCATGGCCTTACCTTTCCAATGAGCCACACGGTCAGGCTTAGCGGCGCACCGCACCCATGCGGTGGGCGAACTCAGAAAACTGCGCGTCGATCTCTTCATTTGGCCGACGTTCAACGATCGCGCCGAAAAAATTGACTGAAAACGAAAAATAAGCGATCGCCGAGAAAAGCATGTCGATGTTGATGTCGTCAGGCGCTGAGCCCATTGCCTGATGCTGTTTGATACGCAGTTTGAAGTTTTCGTCTGCGCCACTGGCCATCATCGTTTGCGCTCTTTGGCGATAATCGTCGTCGATGGAAACGCGGCTGACCATCAGCCTCACCATCGCCTCTTGCGCACGGTCTTCCACCAGCCGGTGATGGAGATAGTGATAGATTTCATCGGTCAGTGTCGGTTGCAACGGGTAGGGCATATCGGCATGACGCTTGGTTTCGATAAAGCGCTCCGTGATGCCCAACAGCAGCCCGTCTTTGCTACCGAAGTAGCGGTTGATGAGCGAGGTGTTGGCCTCAGCTTCGGCAGCCACATCACGCACTGATGCGCCATCATAGCCGTGCTGTGCGAACACTTTTTCAGCCGCATCCAACAGTCGAGCTTCGGTCTGCGAACGGTTGCGTGATCGCTGCTTTGGGTTGTTGGATTCGCTCACAGGTCGCGACCATCTGTCATGTAAACAAGCCTTTACTTAGTTCCTTGCCCGCGATAAAGCAAACAAGTGTTTACATAAAAGCCTCGGTCGCTATGTCCAGTCACACTTCAGCGTTACCGCCTGATCCATTGCGTTTCATTCGTTGGTCAGGGGGTGTTGAAGGCCTTACCCTCATAGTTTTGATGCTGGTTGCCATGCCACTTAAACGGCTGTTCGGCGTGCCAGAGGCTGTCACATGGATGGGTCCAATCCACGGTGTGGCGTTTCTTGTCTATCTCTATGCAGTGGTGGAAGTCTGGTCCGCAGGGGACCTTTCAGGGCGTCGACTGGCAATATCTATCCTTGCTTGTTTCGTTCCTTTTGGAGCGTGGCTCAACAACCGATATCTGCATCATGACGCAGTGGATGGCCCATCCGGTCCAAGCGAAAGGTCAGCGCCGTGATATACGAATGGTTGAAGATCGCTCACATCATCTTGGTCACCGTTTGGATGGGTGGCATGCTGACAGCGCCATTGATGGGTAGCATGCTGTCGGATCAGCGCGCCGACCCGGCACTTCGCTTGCGATTACGGTCCACATTTTCGCGCTGGGTCACGCCAGCGATGATCTTGTCCTTGGTGCTGGGCATTGCCTTGGCCCAAATTGGCGGCTGGTTTACAGATATGTGGTTGATAACAAAGCTCATCATCGTGCTGGCGCTCACGGCGCTTCACGGCGTTATCTCTGGTCGTTTACGCCGTTTTGCGACCGATCCGGATACGACACTTGCAGCCTGGTTTCCCCGAATAAGCCTGGTCGTGTTGCTCTTACTGGCAGCGGTGGTATCGCTGGTGGTTACAAAGGCTTTGTTCACCGGCTAACTGGTCGGAAGGACGGTCAGAGCGACCGTTTTCTACTGGCTCGCCCGCCAGCCACTTGGGGTTAGATGCTCTTGCGGTTTGAAGCGGGCCTTGTAGGCCATCTTCTGTGAGCCTTGGACCAGATACCCAAGATAAAGGTAGGGAAGGCCACGTTTGCGAGCCCGCTCGATGTGATCAATGATCATGTAGGTGCCGAGTGATCGGACCTCTAGCGATGGGTTCGGGTCGAAAAACGAGTACACCATCGACAGACCATCAGCCACCTGATCGGTCAGGCAAAGCCCAACCAGCGGACCACCATCTTCACCAGCCAACGCGCCGGGCTGGCGTTGGCGGTAGCTCACAACCTGCGTGTCTATGTGGCTGTCTTCAATCATCATCGCGTAATCAAGCACGCTCATCTGCGCCATGCCGCCATCCTCGTGGCGTGTGTCCAGATAATCGCGAAACATGGCGTATTGCTCTGATGTTGCACGGTTGGCTTCATCGCGGCCCACCAGATCAAGATTGCGCTTGATGATACGCTTCATCGACTTGGTGGGTCGAAAATCATCTACCTTCACCCGCACCGAAACGCACGCGCTGCAACCTTCGCATGCGGGACGATAGGCAATGTTCTGCGAGCGCCGAAACCCACCGGCTGAAAGCATGGCGTGCAATTCGCGCGCCTGCGAGCCGACAAGATGGGTGAAGATTTTCCGCTCGCTCCTGTCCGACAGATACGGGCACGGCGAGGAGGCCGTGAGATAGAAGGTTGGCGTATCAAGCGGATGCTTGGTCATAGGGGTAGCCAATCAGGGCATGCAACAAACGTCGTCTATGCATTCTAGAGGGAAAAATACCATGGCGCCAGAATGGTGAACGCAAGCCAGTAGAGCACAACAACAGGCGCGCCCGCTTTGACATAGTCCGAAAAGCGATAGTGGCCAGGCCCCATCACCAACAGGTTGGTTTGATAGCCAATCGGTGTGGCGAACGAACAGTTGGCGGCCAGAAGCACCGCCATGACGAAAGGTTCGGGCGGCAGGGAAAGGTCGCCGGCCAGTTGCAAGGCGATAGGGGTGAAAAGCACAGCCGTTGCGTTGTTGGACAAAATATTGGTCAGCACCGCCACAACCAGGAAGAAGGCTGAGAGAATCACTGTCGGCCCAGCATCAGCCGCCAAAGCCATCACGCCTGCCGCAATCGCTCTGTCGCCGCCGGTCACTTGCAGCGCGGCGCCCATGGCCAGCGCCGTCCCGATCATCATCACGATGCGTGGGTCGATGGCGCGCGTTGCCTGGCGAATGTTCAGGCACCCTGTTGCCACCATCGCAAAGGCCGCAGAGACGGTCGCGACCATCAGGTCAGCAAAGCCCAACAGAACGCAGATGATCGCTATAGCAAAGATGCCGATGGCCATCGGTGCGCGCTCCCGATTGCCGATCTCTGCGCGCGTTTCCTCAAGGATCAAGAGTTCCCGCTGGCCGCGAAGATTTTCCAGCCCGTCATCGGTGCTGGCCAGCAGAAACACATCACCAGCTTCCAGGCGCAAAGCGTCGAGTGCAACGCGTGGCATCCGCGAGCGGCGTTCAATGCCCAAAAGCTTGTGTTCACCCCCAAGATAGGCGGCGATCACATCGATGCTCTGACCGACAAACCGTGCACCGGGCGCAAGCATCGCCTCGCTGGCATTCACCGAAAGCACGCCACGACGATCCTCTTCCTCAGCCGGGGTCGAGGCCACGAAAGTCTTCACCAGCTCATCGCGTTTGGCGGCGACAACCACAGTGTCGCCGGGCATCAACTCCAGATTGTCAAAGGGCGGCAGAAACAGGCGCGGTCCGCGGCGAACTGAGCGCACGGTGATGTCTTTGAGATCCGTGAAAAGACCTTGCGTTGCCCGCGCGCCGACCAGTGCGTCGCCTGCCACCAAGCGCTGCTCGGCAATAAACTGTTTGCCGCGAAACGTCGTGGTTGGCGCAGATGCGGCATCCTTCTTCAAAATGTTCGGCAGAACCCAAAGCAGGTATGGCAGCATCGCGATCACAAGGAGCATCGCAAATTCGCTTTGGTCGAAAAAGCCCAGCATATAACCCGCGTTGCGCTCGGCGGTGGAGGCCACAAGCAGGTTGGTCGATGAGCCGATAAGCGTCGTGGTGCCACCCAAGATCGTCGCAAACGACAGTGGGATCAAAAACGGACGTGCACCGCCCGGCAGTTTGGCCGCCATAGCGCCAATCACCGGCAACAGCATCACCACCACGGGGGTGTTGTTGAGAAAGGCGCTGGACGCACCGGCGATCAAAATGATCAGCAGGATCGCCAGCACTTCGCGCTTGCCGCCAATGCGTGTGGCAAGGCGGGCAACCGGCGCCAGTGCATCGGTTTGGAAAAGCGCTTGCCCGATAACAAGCAGCGCCAGAATCGTGAAAAGAACCGGGCTTGCGAAGCCATCAAGCAGAAAAGCTGGATCAACGAAGCCTTGCTGCACCGCGGCCCCGATGGGAACGCCGAATTGGTCGCTTAGCGTTGAACCGACCATCGATAAAAGGGAAAAGACCAGCAACAAAGCGGCCATAATGCCAAGCGAGACAAACTCGATTGACCAGCGGTCGGACGCATAAGCGATGATGGCCAAGCCGATCACCGCATAGACCATCCAGACATCAAGTCCGATCAAAGGCAAAACCCTCACGCCGCTTTTGTGCAGAGCAACCATGCGGCGAGAGGGCAGGGGTTAGCAACCAGCTTTTGGTTGCGCGCTGTGGACGAGGAGCAGAAGCTGCGCTTACGAGCCGCCAAGCAACGCCGCGCGCTGGCGGTTGTTGATGACAACGGTGCCAAGCAGAACATCGTGCAGGCAGCGCTTCGTGGAAGAAAACAGGCTCGCACCCAAAATGATGAACAGCAGCAAGCCCGTTCCGGCAGAAAAGTAAAAGGCCAGCGCGTGCACAATGGCCAGCAAGCCGTACATTGGCGCGCCGTGCCAAAGCCGCATCTCAATGCCCATCGCTTGCATGCCAGGTGTCGCGGATTTCGCCCCACCTAGAGTTAGGCCGATATACGCAATCGCTATAAGCGGCAGCAAAATGGGATAGAGCAGCCAGGCAAGGCCGAATGTCGGCAAGCCAAGGATGGCAATCACCACCGCTGCGATGGTGACGAAGATCGACAGCACAATCAGATCGAGAACAAAAGCAAAGATACGCCGTGTGCGCACACCATCGAAAAGCCATGGCTCGCTCACCGGATCAAAGGCGAAACGGTCGCGTTTTGGATCGCTTCCGTCAATCGGCATGATCGGCGGGCGCGGGGAAGACGACTGTGATGGTGAGGCGGTGGTCATGGGGCTCCAGTCCTGTGCGAAAGTGTGCACCAGACGTGGGCATGCCATCCGCACCCTTCAAGGCAAAAGGTGCTATTTGGCCAGTTTTGCAGCGATTTCAGGCGCAAAATAGGTCAAAATGCCATCTGCACCCGCGCGCTTAAAGGCAAGCAGACTTTCCATGATGGCTTTGTCTCGATCGATCCAGCCATTGGCGGCCGCCGCTTCAATCATCGCGAATTCACCTGAGACTTGATAGACGGTGGTTGGCACGCCGAACGTGGATTTCACCCGGTGAACGATATCCAGATACGGCATGCCTGGTTTCACCATCACCACGTCTGCACCCTCTGCGATATCCATCTCCACCTCATGTTCCGCTTCTTGGC
Organism: Pseudomonadota bacterium; assembly: GCA_039814945.1. GTDB lineage: Bacteria > Pseudomonadota > Alphaproteobacteria > Rhizobiales > MH13 > MH13. Next base: position 33,295 of record JBCCAF010000004.1, on the reverse strand, counting down.
CATTGGCTGGGTCCATCTGATAGGTCCGCTTGTCGCCCTTCAAGGTGCCAGACGCACCAACGGCATCGCGAAACGGCCCGTAAAAGGCTGAAGCGTATTTGGCCGCATAGGCCATGATCGGCAGATCGGTGTGGCCCGCCTCATCAAGACTGGTACGAATCGCACCAATGCGCCCGTCCATCATGTCCGATGGCGCAATCATGTCCGATCCCGCTTCGGCAAGCGTCTGGGCCTGCAACACCAGTTGTGCGACGGACGCATCATTGTCGATCTGCTGATCATTGCCGCCAAACACGCCATCATGGCCGTGACTGGTGTAGGGGTCGAGCGCCACATCGGTGATCAGCCCAACATCAACGCCCGCAGCCTTGATGGCGCGCACAGCGGTGCAAACCAAATTGTTGCTGTTGAGCGCCTCAGTTCCGGTTTCATCGCGTAGCGCCGGGTCAGTGTTAGGAAACAAAGCCAGCGCGCGAACACCAAGGTCTTCAGCCCGCTTGGCGGCATCCACGGCCAAATCAGGCGACATGCGCGATACGCCGGGCATGGATGCTACCGGCTCACGTGTGCTCACGCCGTCGGTCAAAAAGACCGGCCAGATAAGATCATCGACCGTCAGCACGTTTTCACGCGTCAGATCGCGCAACCAGGGCTGAAGCCGCCGCCGTCGCATACGGCGTCCGCCGGTAACCTCATTCACAAGGCCGCGTGCTGTATGTTTGTCCATTGTATCAGCCCTGTCTCGCTAAACGCTGTTCTTGCCTGTTGCTAGCAGCGGGTCGCAGGCCGAGCAATGTCGTGGAAGGCCTGATGTGGCCAAGCTGATCAAGCTGGCAAGCATTCCTTGCTCTTGCCCAACGCGTTCGGCATAACCCAACATATCACCGCCAGCCTATAAAAAAGGATCGCCCCAACCCGATGGCGCGAACATCCGCCCCCGAGCCCATTGATCCCATCTGGATCACGCCACCACCCAAGCAGCGGCTAGACCCCATCGAGCGTTGGTTCATTGTGGTTTTGCGCGTTATCGCCTTGGTGCTTTTAGTGCGCGCTATTTATGGCTGGCTGCTGATTATTGGGTTGCTTGACCATCCTGAGTTGGGGAGCCTGTTGCTTGGCTTCCCTTATGTACGCTTTGCGCTGTTCGGCATTCTTACCGTTGCCAGCATTATTTCCTGCATCGGGCTTTGGTTGCTTGCCCCGTGGGGGGCGGTGCTGTGGCTTGTCATCGTGGCCGCCGATGCGTTGATTTTCTTCCTGCTGCCCAATCTAGGCATCATCAGCATGACGATTGTGCTGATCAATGCCGGGCTCGTGTCCGTCTATTTAGGCATGCTGCTGCAGGTCCGCCGATTATCGCACGAAGTGCCGCCGCTGCGCTAAACGCGTCTGCTAAAGTTAGCCTCAACGCTCCGTCACCAGCACTGGTTAGGCGTTCCTCACTGCAATTGGTGAACAGCTTCTTGCGCCAATACGAGAAGAAATATGAAATTAATCAAAGACTTTAAGCGAGGTTTTAGAGCTCGCTGCTAGGTTGCTTTCACGACCGGAGGAAACATCCGGCAAAAACAGTGAGGCTTACCAATGACCAAGACCAGTGCCGCTATGGCAACATACCTGGCCGATCAAGATGAAGACCAGGGTATTGAACCGCTTTATATGGAATCACTGCACCTTGTGGAGCGGCTGCACCGCCGCCTGCTTGATGTGATCAAAGATGAGTTCGACCGCCAGGGTCGTTCGGACATCAACTCGGTGCAGGCGCTTCTGCTCTTTAACATCGGTGATTCCGAGCTGACGGCAGGGGAGCTGCGCACCCGTGGCTACTATCTTGGCTCGAACGTTTCTTACAATCTGAAGAAACTCGTTGATCTGGGTTTCGTGTCCCATCAGCGCTCGCGCATGGACCGCCGCTCGGTTCGTGTCAGCCTGACTGATAAGGGCAAAGAGATCGCCAAGATCGTGGGTGACCTTTATCAGCGCCACCTGCTTTCCATCGAAAAAGTCGGCGGTCTGGGCACCGATGAATTCAAAACATTGAACAAGTCGCTGCATCGTCTTGAGCGTTTTTGGACCGATCAGATCCTTTATCGTCTGTAAACGGCCAGGCCGACATGTGTCGGCGCAAGAGTTTGCTAACCAAAACCCCGCATCATCATTTTCGATGGTGCGGGGTTTTTCGTTTGGCGCGCAGCGCAGGTTCCGATTGCCCGTTCTTATGTGTGGTTTTTGCCGCACCTCATCACAAATGCGTTAGGTGAAAGCGGCTTAGATGGCCAACCACAAAAGAGCCACATTGCATTGGCGTCACGATCACCAACATAGGTTACAAATGCTCGCTCCCGCTCAGACCGTCTGTGAACGCATGGCTAGGCGTGGCCTTCCGATTTCTGTAGGATGCTGTGATGGATGATAAGACCCGCAAAATGAAAACACGCCGCCAAGTTCTGGCTGCCGGCCTTGGCCTAGGCGCTTCAGCACTGGCAATGCGCGCTGCGCACGCTCAACAGTCTGCTCTTGATGCGCTTCTCGATCAGCGCCTGCGTGAGCACAATTCCGGCTGGGGCGACAGTTTTGATTCGACCGCACAGGGCCAGGCCCCGGTTATCTCGCCTGAACCAATGTTCTCTCCTGCCAGTGCGGTGAACCTTGAAACGGCCCTGCGCCAGCACTCCGACATGATGGCCCGCGGCGGCTGGAATCAAGTGCCTGCTGATACTGTGCTTCGTTTGGGCGTGCGGCACACCAATGTGCAGCAGCTTCGCCAACGTCTCATTGTTGGTGGTGACTTGGCCCAGCAGTGGGGCATCTCAGATATTTTCGACAGCTATGTCGATTCAGCGGTCAAACGCTTCCAGGCACGCCACGGTTTGGTGGTCGATGGCATTATGGGCGCCGAGGGCTACGCTGCCATGAATGTGCCGATTGGGTTGCGCGTGCGCCAAATGGAAACCAACTTGGTGCGCATTCGCTCCATGTCCGGCTTTTTGGGTGATCGCTATGTGATGGTGAACATTCCAGCCGCTGCGCTTGAGGCCATCAATTCAGGCCGGGTTACCACACGCCACACTGCAATTGTTGGCAAGGTGGATCGGCCCACACCGATCCTTGATAGCCGCATCCACGAGCTGAACTTCAATCCTTATTGGACGGTGCCGGTTTCCATCATCCGCCGCGATTTGATTCCGCTGATGCAGGAAAATCCCGCTTATCTGTCGGAAAACAACATCCGCATCTTCAACAGTTGGGGCGCCAGCGCGCAGGAATTGGCGCCTGAGCAGGTCAACTGGAACACCGAAGAAGCCACGCGTTACATGTTCCGCCAGGACCCAGGCGAGATCAATTCGCTGGGTTCGGTGAAGATCAACTTCCACAATGAGCACCAGGTTTATCTGCACGATACGCCGGATAAATCTCTGTTTGGCGATGATTACCGCTTCCTGTCATCCGGCTGCGTGCGTGTGCAGAACATTCGCGAATTGGTGACATGGCTGCTTGCCAGCACCGATGGTTGGTCGCGCCAGCGCATTGATCAGGTGATCCAGACCGGTGAGCGCGTCGATCTGCGCATTCCCGATCCGTCTCCGCTTTACATCAATTACGTCACGGCGTGGGCGGCATCGGATGGCACGGTCAACTTCCGTGAAGACATCTACAACCGCGATGGCCTGCCGACTGTCGCCTCCAACGGCTAGAGCATTGGCGGCGTGAGCGGCGAGATTTATCTCGAAATTGTTCCCGTCGATAAGGCGCTACGCGTCACAGCGATTGATCCGGTAACAGGGCTGGAGGTGGTGTTTGCCGCCCCCAGCTACACAGCACGTGAACGCATCAACGAGTTGGCGCGGCGCAAATTGCAGGCACGTATCGCCCGCGAGCGGCCGGAGGCTGCGGCCTCCAAGAGCGATGCAGCGCCTGGGCGCGGCAAGCTCGTCTGAGCATAAAATCCCGCGCGCTTTTCACGCGCCCATTGGTGTGTTGGACAGCGCCGCGCAATGTGTTAGCTGCACATCTCGCTTGCCGATTGCCTGTAACGCGCACACCGCGCTGATCCATCACCAGGGGACCCTCATCCATGGCCATGCCCGACCCGATGACAGAACACGACGCTGAAGCGTTGTACCCGACCTTTTTCACCGATGATCTTGCCACGACCGATCCAGAATTGGCCGCCGCGATCCAAGGCGAGCTTGGTCGCCAGCAGCATGAGATCGAACTGATCGCATCGGAAAACATCGTCAGCCGCGCCGTGATGGAAGCGCAAGGCTCGGTGATGACCAACAAATACGCTGAGGGCTATCCAGGCCGCCGCTATTATGGTGGCTGCCACTTTGTTGATATTGCAGAGAAATTGGCCATCGAGCGCGCGTGTAAACTGTTCGATTGCGAGTTTGCCAACGTCCAGCCCAATTCCGGCAGCCAAGCCAACCAAGCGGTGATGCTGGCGCTTGCCAAACCAGGCGACACGATTCTTGGCATGAGCTTGGACGCTGGTGGTCACTTGACCCACGGTGCGGCGCCCAACCTGTCCGGCAAATGGTTCAACGCCATACAGTACGGTGTGCGTAAAGAAGATGGCCTGCTGGACTATGATCAAGTCGAGCAACTGGCCCAGGAACAGAAACCCACGATCATCATTGCCGGTGGGTCGGCCTATTCTCGCCAGTTCGATTTTGCTCGGTTCCGTGAGATCGCCGATTCTGTTGGCGCGTTGCTTTTGGTCGATATGGCGCACTTTGCCGGCTTGGTCGCTGGTGGACAACACCCGAGCCCATTCCCCTATGCGGATGTTGCGACCACGACCACGCACAAAACACTACGCGGACCGCGCGGCGGCATGATCCTTACCAACAAGGGTGACATTGCCAAAAAACTGAACTCTGCTGTTTTCCCAGGCCTTCAGGGCGGCCCGCTGATGCATGTGATCGCCGCCAAGGCCGTCGCGTTTGGCGAAGCTCTGCGTCCAGAGTTCAAAATCTACGCCAAGAACGTGGTCGAGAACGCCGTTGCGCTGGCTGAAACGCTGAAAAGCCACGGCTATGACATTGTCTCGGGCGGTACCGAGAATCATATCGTTCTGGTCGATCTGCGGCCGAAGAACCTCACTGGTAAAGTGTCTGAAAAGGCGCTCGAGCGCGCGGGCATCACCTGCAACAAGAACGGCGTTCCGTTCGATCCGCAGAAGCCATTTGTCACATCCGGTGTGCGTTTGGGTTCGCCAGCTTGTACGACACGGGGTTTCGGTGTCGCTGAGTTCCAAGAAGTTGGTCATCTGATTTCAGAAGTGCTCGATGTGCTGTCGCAGAACCAGACGGATGAAGATTCTCTGGTGGAAAAAGCCGTCCATGAGAAAGTCGTCACACTGACCAACCGTTTCCCGATCTATCCTGATCTGGCCTAGAAAGACCTTTGACGCTCCATGCGCTGCCCCTTCTGCCAGAGCCCGAACACGCACGTTAAAGACTCACGGCCCGCCGAAGACAATGCTGTCATTCGGCGGCGCCGCGTGTGTGGTGATTGCGGCGGTCGGTTTACCACATTTGAACGTGTGCAACTGCGCGAGTTGACCGTTGTCAAACGCGAAGGCAAGCGCCAAACCTTTGATCGTGAAAAGCTTTTGCGCTCCGTGCGCATTGCCGCGCGCAAACGACCGTTGGCCGAAGAGCAGCTGGAGCGGCTGGTTTCCGGCATTGTGCGTCAGCTTGAAAGCACCGGTGAAACAGATGTTCAGTCCGATCAGATCGGGCTCTTGGTCATGGATGCGCTCAAGGGTCTGGACGATGTGGCCTATGTGCGGTTTGCTTCGGTCTACAAGGATTTCCGCGAGGCGCGCGACTTTGAAGAGTTTGTCGAAGAGCTTGCCAGTTCCTCCGGCGTGGCTGCCAAGCGCGTCGATCAGGCCGAGTGATCGCGTCGGCGATGACCCTCGAAATTGATCGCCGCTATCTGGCCGCTGCCATCCGCTTTGGCCGCGCCCAATTGGGCCGTACATGGCCGAACCCTGCCGTTGGATGCCTCATCGTTAAAGACGGCACCGTTGTTGGCACCGGCGCAACAGGGCAGGGCGGTCGCCCACATGGCGAGACCGTTGCTCTGGATGAAGCAGGCGAAGATGCGCAAGGCGCCACGGCCTATGTTTCGCTGGAACCTTGCAATCACCACGGCAAGACCGGTCCCTGCACGGTGGCGCTTATTGCGGCCGGCGTTGCTCGGGTTGTGATTGCCTTAGGTGACCCCGACCCGCGCGTCTCTGGCTCCGGTGTCGAGCGCCTGCGCAATGCAGGCATTGAGGTGCTGTTTGAGCCTTTCGCCGACATGCGCGTTAGAGCCATGCAAGCGCATCGCGGCCACTTCATGCGCCTTGCCAAAGGCCGCCCGTACGTCACGCTGAAACTGGCGCTCAGTGCTGATGGCGCCATCGGTTTGCCAGATAAGGGCCACGTCGCCATCACCGCGCCTGCTACGAACAAGCTGATGCATGGCTTGCGCGCACGCATGGATGCCATCGCCGTGGGTGCAGGCACCTATCAGGCGGATGTGCCGCGACTCACGGTGCGCCTTGCAGGTCTGGAGGAGAGCTCACCACAGCGCGTTGTTTTTGGGGGCGCCGAGGCTCCAGAAGGCTTCATTCATCTGCTGGGCCATGACTTGGAAGCCAGTTTGCAAAAGCTCGGCGAACAAGGCTTGACCAGCCTACTGGTTGAAGGCGGCGCGAAACTTGCCCGTAGCCTGCTCCAAGCCCATCTGGTGGACGAGGCCATTTTGATTAAGGGTGCACCTCTGCTGGGTGCTGAAGCCATACGACCCTTTGAGACGGATCCTTTCGAGAACGAACTACCCGGCTTCACGGTGTGCTCGCGGCGGCAAAGTGGCCCCGATCGTATTGTCACCTTTGCGCCAGACAGAAAGGCTTGAGCCCATGTTCACAGGCATCGTCACCGCAATGGGCACCGTTGAAGCCCTCGAAACCATGGGCGCTGACAAGCGCTTCACCATTGCCTCGCCCTACGATTCGGCCACCATCGATCTGGGTGCATCCATCGCGCATGATGGTTGTTGCTTGACCGTGACAACGTTGGAGCAAACGCCTGATGGCGCGCGCTACACCATTGATGCATCAACAGAAACACTGCGCCTGACAACGCTCGGGCAATGGCAGCAAGGCACTCGCATCAATCTGGAGCGCTCGCTGAAACTTGGTGATGAAATGGGCGGTCATCTGGTTACCGGTCACGTGGATGGCATGGCCAAAGTCACCAAGCGCGAGGATGGCGAGAACACATCGTTCTTTGAGATTGAGGCGCCGCCTGCGCTTTCCAAGTTCATCGCCAAGAAAGGCTCGGTCTGTTTGCAAGGCACCTCGTTGACCGTCAACGATGTTGATGGCGACCGTCTCACGCTGATGCTTATTCCGCACACACTGGCTGTTACCACATGGGGTGATCGGCAGGTGGGTGATGCAATGAACATCGAGATTGACCTGATGGCGCGCTACGCTGAGCGACTGATGGGTAGCGCTGGCTAGCAAAAGGCGTATAAGCGGCGCGCAGTTCAAACAAATCGGTAGTCCATGGCCCATTTTCTCATCGCTGAAGCACGTTTCTACACCGATCTTGCCGACGAATTGGCCGCTGGCGCGATTGAGGCGATGGAAGCTGAAGGTCACACGTATGAGCGGGTTGCTGTGCCCGGTGCGCTGGAAATTCCTGCCGCGATGATGATCGGTTATCGCAATCACAAAGCCTATGATGGCTATATCGCATTAGGCGTGGTTATCCGCGGGGAAACATCTCACTACGATATTGTGGCGGGAGAATCCTCCCGAGCATTGATGGATTTGACGCTCGATCCTGGCCTTGCCATCGGCAACGGTATCCAAACCGTGGAAAACCGCGATCAAGCTTGGGCCCGCGCCAACCGTTCCGACAAGAACAAAGGTGGAGGCGCGGCCAAGGCCGCCATGACGCTGGCTGCGTTGCGCCACACGATGGGAACCCAATAATGGCCGCACCGGCTCGCCCAAATTCCATGCAAAAAGGGGCCGCGCCCAAACCCGCCAATGCGCGCGGTGTGGCTCGGCTTGTCGCAGTGCAGGCGCTCTACCAGATGGATGTGGGTGGCACGACATTGCCGCAAGCGCTGGCCGAATTTGAGATGTTTCGCTTGGCCGAAGAGGTTGATGGCTGGGCGTATCGACCGGCAGACAAAGGCTATTTTCGCCACCTCGTCCAAGGCGTTGTGGAAAGCCAAAAAGTACTTGATCCGGCCATTCACACTGCACTGCCTGATGGATGGCCGCTGACCCGGCTGGACACACTGCTGCGGGCCATTTTGCGGACGGCTGCCTTTGAGATCATGAAGCGGCAGGACATTCCATCACCTGTGATCCTCAACGAGTACATAGACGTGGCCAAGGCGTTTTACGAAGATCAGGAGGTTCGGCTGACCAATGGTGTGCTCCATGCGTTGGTGAAGCGTTTTCGCACCTAATCTGCATTGACAAGACGTTGAACGACGACATGTGCGCGCATAAGCGTTTTCCAACATGGACGTACGGCACGCGCCGCGCGATACCCGTTTCATGACCATAGCTTCAGCAGAACCCGTCGAAACGCACGATGATAGACGTGCCAAACGCAACGCCTTGGTGCTGGCCGTCGGCCAGGCGTTTGGTGGTGCCAATGCGTCCATCGTTATTGCAACCGCCGGGCTTGCCGGTGGCTATGTGCTGCCCGCCGAGAAGGCGGCCTTTGCCACCATTCCGGTTTCACTGTTCATACTGGGCACTGCATTCTGCACGCTTCCCGCGCAAAAGCTGATGGGCCGCGTTGGACGTCGCCCGGTTTTTCTGGGCGCATCGGCTTTCGGTGCGCTTGCTGGCCTGGTCGCGATGCAAGGCGTGCTGATAGGCGCTTTCTGGATGTTGTGCCTTGGCACGTTCATGGCAGGCATGTTTGGCGCGGTGGTGCACTCCTACCGGTTCGCCGCCGCTGATACGGCCTCGCCCGCATTCCGTCCAAAAGCTATCTCCTGGGTTCTGGCTGGTGGCGTGGCATCGGGTCTGATCGGCCCGCAGATCGTCATAGCGTTCAACGACTTCTTTGATCCGATTCTTTTTGCCGGTGCCTTTATGGGGCAGGCGGGTTTGGCGCTGCTTTCCATAGCTGTGGTGAGCTTCGTCGATCTGCCCAAGCCAGTCGTTCAAACCCCGGCCAGCAAAGCGCGCACGCGCCCAATGTCAGAGATTGCACGGCAGCCGCGCTTTCAGGCCGCGCTGACCAGTGCCATCGTCTCCTACGCCCTTATGGCGTTGGCGATGACAGCGGCGCCCATTGCAATGATTGCCTGCGGTCACTCGGTGGGCGAGGCGGCGCTGGGCATCCAGTGGCACGTCATTGGCATGTTCGCGCCAAGCTTCTTCACCGGCTCGCTGATCACACGGTTTGGTGTTGAACGTGTGATTCTTGCAGGCTTTGCGATCTTAGCAGTATGTGCTGCTGTTGCGCTCAACGGGATTTCCGTCGGCCATTTCTGGATTGCGCTTGTGCTGCTTGGCATCGGCTGGAACTTCGCCTTCCTGGGCGCCACGTCCATGCTCACAGAATGCTACCGTCCTGAAGAGCGCAACACCGTTCAAGGCTGGAACGACTTCATCCTGTTCGGGTTCGTGGCGTTCGCCAGCTTCTCCTCTGGCGGGCTTTTGCACCTGTTTGGCTGGGACGTCATCAACTGGCTGCTCTTGCCGTTCCTGGCCGCTGCCACCCTTTTCCTTCTATGGCGTGGTCGCAAAGCCGAAAGCCTGGCTGTTTAAGCTGGCGCCAAAACTTTAGACTTTCGTTGAATCAAGGCTGACAAGCGTGGGCCATCACGCACCAGCGCTTGCTTATGGTTGGCCTTTTTGGCATGACCTGCACGGCTAGGGGCGGCCAGACCCGCTCACCCGCGAGGTGGAAGCGTCCCTCTTCAGCCTATCAAGAACAAAAAAGAGCCGTGCGCGTTGTCGCGCGCTGGCTCGCTGGAAACGGGCGCGTACTGCGCACATAAACGCTTCAAGGGATCTGTTCCATGGAACTTATTTTCGTTATCGCGTGTGGCATTTTGTCGATTGTTTACGGTGTCTGGGCCGCACAATCGGTGATGGCTTCAGACGCGGGCAACCAACGCATGCAAGAAATTGCGGCAGCCATTCAGGAAGGCGCTTCAGCTTACCTGACACGCCAATACATCACCATCGGCATTGTCGGCGCGGTGATCTTCGTTCTCGTCATTTTCCTGCTTGGCATTCAGGTCGCCATTGGCTTCCTTATCGGTGCCGTGCTGTCTGCTGCGGCTGGCTTTATCGGTATGCACGTGTCGGTTCGCGCCAATGTGCGCACTGCGCAGGCTTCTTCGCAAAGCTTGGCCGCTGGCCTTTCGATCGCGTTCAAGTCGGGCGCTGTGACAGGTATGCTGGTGGCTGGCCTCGCGCTGCTCGGCGTCGCTGTCTACTACTACTTGCTCACTGGTCCGATGGGCTTCGACAACACCTCGCGCGTTGTGATCGATTCGCTGGTGGCGCTTGGCTTCGGTGCCTCGCTTATTTCCATCTTCGCCCGTCTTGGCGGCGGCATCTTCACCAAAGGTGCTGACGTTGGTGGCGATCTCGTTGGTAAAGTCGAAGCGGGCATCCCCGAGGATGACCCCCGCAACCCTGCCACCATCGCGGATAATGTTGGCGACAATGTCGGTGATTGCGCCGGTATGGCCGCTGACCTCTTCGAGACCTATGCGGTGACTGTCGTTGCCACCATGGTGCTGGCCTCGATCTTCTTTGTCGGTGCTGACGGCGAGAAGCTGATGCTTCTTCCGCTGGTCATCGGCGGTGCTTGTGTGATCACCTCGATCATTGGCACCTTTTTCGTGCGCCTTGGTTCTAACAACTCCATCATGGGTGCCCTTTATAAGGGCTTCTGGGGTGCGGCGATCCTGTCGATTGTTGCGCTGGCAGCCATCGTTTGGGGTTGGCTCGGTGCTGACCAGGTGTTCACCACATCCGGCGGAACGAGTTTCACTGGCGTTGATCTGTTCATCTGCGGCGTGATCGGCCTCGTGGTCACCGGCGGCATCATCGTTGTCACCGAGTACTACACCGGTGTCGGTTATCGCCCGGTGCGTTCGATCTCTCAGGCGTCTGTTACTGGTCACGGCACCAACGTGATCCAGGGTCTAGCGATTTCGCTGGAAGCCACAGCGCTTCCTGCTTTGATCATCATCGCTGGCATCATCTCCACCTTCCTGCTGGCAGGCCTGTTTGGCATCGCGATTGCGGTGACAACCATGCTGGCGCTCGCTGGTATCGTGGTCGCACTGGATGCCTTCGGTCCTGTGACCGATAACGCTGGCGGTATCGCTGAGATGTCCAACCTGCCGGACTCAGTGCGTGAGACAACAGATGCGCTGGACGCTGTGGGCAACACCACCAAAGCTGTCACCAAAGGCTATGCCATTGGTTCAGCCGGTCTTGGTGCTCTGGTGCTGTTTGCGGCCTACACAGAAGATCTAAAATTCTTCGCGGCCAACGCAACGCCGGGTTCCTTCTTTGACGGTGTGGCGGTCGATTTCTCGCTCTCCAACCCCTACGTCGTGGTCGGTCTGCTCTTTGGTGGCCTGCTGCCTTACCTGTTTGGTGGCATGTCGATGACAGCTGTGGGCCGCGCTGCTGGTTCCATCGTGGAAGAGGTACGCCGTCAGTTCAAAGCCGATCCAGGCATCATGGAAGGCACGTCTAAGCCGGATTATGCCCGTGCTGTGGATATGCTGACCCGCGCTGCAATTAAGGAAATGATCGTACCGTCTATGCTGCCGGTGCTTTCACCGATTGTGGTATTCTTCGCCATCAACGCGATTGCCGGCAAAGATCAGGCTTTCGCTGCTGTTGGTGCGATGCTGCTCGGCGTGATCGTCAACGGGCTTTACGTGGCTGTCTCCATGACCGCAGGTGGCGGTGCGTGGGATAACGCCAAGAAAAGCTTTGAGGATGGTTTTGTCGACAAAGACGGCGTCAAGCACGAAAAAGGCGGCGATGCCCATAAGGCATCCGTGACCGGCGATACGGTTGGCGATCCTTACAAGGATACCGCTGGCCCAGCCGTGAACCCGATGATCAAGATCACGAACATCGTGGCGCTTCTGCTGCTGGCTGTGCTGGCGCACAGCTAAGAAGCGAGCCAGATAAAAAAGAAAACCCCGCCAACCAGATCGGTTGGCGGGGTTTTGTATGCGCTAAGCCAAAGTGGCTGAATTAGAAGATGCTCGTCGGCGCTGAGCCCAAACCACCAAGAATTTGCCCGACAAAGGTAAGATCGGCACCGCCCGTCGGCGTTGTCTCGCTGACAAAGTCAAAGATCACGCCGTCTTGCAGGCCGTAATCGGCAATGCGCGCAACCAGCTCATTCTCATCAAAGTAGACAGCAAGCACGCGCTGATCGGTGATCTCTGGGCGCGAGAACGCGAAGGACTGTTCGCTGCGCTGCGAGATGTAATAAAACACCTCATTGTCCAATGTCGCGGTGGTTTGCGGTGTGCCGAGCACAATCAGAACCTGGTTCTTTGAGGAGCCAACCGGCACCTGCTCAAGGCCTGAATCTGGCATAATGAAGCCGTGATTGCGCACCTCGGTGGTGTTGCAGGCTGACAGCGCGAACGCAGCACCAAGGGCTGCGGCACCCATCATCAGCGACCGGCGTGTCGGTTTGCCGCCGACTTGTGCAGTGCCAATCGGGGATGCCCCCTTTAATCCAACCTGTGCCAACCCTATACCTCCTCAATACACAAAGCATACGCACATGGGTGCGGGCTTAACGAATGGTCAAAAGACCCTTGTGCGTCCGGACCTACCCAAGATGACCAAATAGGGCAACACGATGGTGTTCGGTTTATGGAAACGGCGTAAAGATATGACGCCTTACGCTTTTTATCAAAGCGTGATGGATCAATCGCGCCAAGCGATCTTTTTTGAAGCCTGGGGTGTGCCCGATACCATAGGTGGCCGGTTTGATATGCTGATCGCCCATGCCATTTTGGTTTTCCGTAGGTTGAAGAAGGTCGAGGGCGCCCGTGCTGATGAAGCTGCGGCCCGCTCGCAGGCGTTCTCCGACCTGATGTTCAAAGATCTGGACCGCGCCCTACGAGATACCGGGGTTAGTGACCGGAACGTTCCAAAGCGGCTGAAAACGCTCGCCACGGCCTATTTGGGGCGTGGCCAAGCATTTGGTGAGGCTTTGGATGCCGAAGACGAGGATGCGCTGATTGCTGCGATTGAGCGCAATGCCGGTGGCATTGTTTTCGGTGCGGATAAAACGGCCGGTGATGATGAGGCGGAACCCTACGCCATCAATGCTTCGTCGTTTGCCAGATATTTGCAGACAGCCGATCGTGCGCTGATCGGCCAGGATGATGAAGCTGTGCTCGGCGGAACGCTTGCCTGGCCAGCCCATCCTGATCAAGCAGCAGCTTAACGGAACGACCATGGTCGAAAAAGATCAGATAACCCTCCCATCGTTGACCATTCTGGCCGATGATGCGCGCCGTAGCCCGGTGCGGGTGAAACTTGACCTGACCGCTGATCAGCGGGCTGCCTTGGCTGAAGAAAATGGCTTGGCCTCGGTTGAAGCGTTTCACCTCAAAGCAATGGCTCTGGGCATGAAGGGGCGCAAGCTTCGCGTTGAAGGTCATCTGACTGGTGTAGTGACCTATCTTTGCGGTGTTTCTCTCAAGCCCTACACTGCCTCTCTGGATGTGCCGTTTGAACAGTTTTTTGGTGACGAACAACGTGCCTCCGACCTCATCGATTTTGATCCGCTGGATGACAATGAGATTGAGCCGCTTGTTCACGGCGAAGCATCGATCTCCAATCTGGGCTATCAGCTGTTCAGCTTGGCTCTTGATCCCTATCCCAGGCACCCTGACCTGGCACCGCCAAGCGCTGAGCATGATGATGAGGCTGATGAAGACGCAGACGAAAAGGCCTCGCCTTTCGCCGTGCTGAAGGACCTTAAGCTCTGACAACCTTCAATATGGCAACCAAGGCGCCCACTGAACCCCACCACCATGATCTGCCCTTTATCCGGGCAAGATTCGGCTATAGGAATGCATTCGTTCCTGCGGTCCTTAGCGATTGTCGGAACCGAAGCACCTCGGAGTAGCAATGACGCGCGCAGACAACACGGTAACGATCTCGGTGGATGTGATGGGCGGCGACAAGGGCGCCGTCGATGTCATTCCCGGGCTTGCCATATCGCGCCAGCGCCATCCGGAGTTGGCCTTTGTTCTGGTGGGCGATGAGGCCGTCATCACACCGATTTTGGCCAAATATCCCAACCTCAAAGACTGCACATCCATCGTCCATACCGATGTTGCTATCGCCATGGATGCCAAGCCGTCTCAAGCCTTGCGCCAAGGGCGTCGCACGTCGTCCATGTGGAAAGCCATCGAGCAGGTGAAAACCCGTGAGGCCGACATCTGCGTGTCTGCTGGAAATACTGGCGCGTTGATGGCGATGTCAAAATTCTGTCTAAAAATGCAAAAGGGCATTGAACGCCCTGGCATCGCCGCGATCTGGCCAACGGCGCGCAACGAGTCTGTCGTGCTGGATGTTGGCGCAACCGTTGGCGCCGATGCCGACATGCTTGTTGATTTTGCGTTGCTCGGCTCTGCCATGGCACGCGCGTTGTTCGGTCTCGAACGCCCGACAATCGGTCTTCTCAATGTCGGTGTGGAAGAGGTCAAAGGCTTGGAACCGATCCGCGAGGCTGGTCAACGCCTAAAAGATGCCGCCTATGAAGGCATGGACTATATCGGCTTTGTTGAAGGCACCGATATCGGGTCTGGCAATGTTGATGTAATTGTCACTGAAGGTTTCTCCGGCAACATCGCCCTTAAAACCGCTGAAGGTACCGCCAGACAAATCGGCAGCTATTTGCGCGATGCGATGACCGCAACACTGCGCACCAAACTTGGCGCGCTTTTGGCACGCCCGGGCTTCAATGCGCTGCGCATGAAAATGGATCCGCGCCGGGTAAATGGCGGTGTGTTCTTGGGCATGAATGGCACGGTTATCAAAAGCCATGGCGGGGCGGATGCGCTTGGTTTTGCTGCGGCTGTCGACCTCGCGCGCACCATGGTCATCAACGAGCTTGGTGAGAAGATCGCCGCGCAGCTTGCCCAAGCTGGGCGAGGCAGCGTAGAAACTGATCCCACACCCTCTCCCTCGGTCGAGGTAGACGCTCCAATTTCCGAGGCCTTATGACCCCTGCTGCTTCTCCTATCCGTCACACCCGCGTTTTGGGTGTGGGCAGCTATCTGCCTGAAAAAATCCTCACCAATGATGATTTGGCAAAGACGGTCGACACCTCCGATGAGTGGATTGTCCAGCGCACCGGCATCAAGTCGCGCCATATTGCAGACCCGGATCAGCACACCAGCGATCTGGCCTTTGAAGCAGCCAAGGCTGCGCTCGCCAACGCAGGTGTCGATGCCCAGTCTATTGATTTGATCGTGCTGGCCACCGCTACACCGGACTACACCTTTCCTGCCACCGCGACACAGGTTCAGCAAAAGCTTGGTATCCGCCACGGCTATGCGTTTGACATGCAGGCAGTCTGCTCCGGGTTTGTCTATGCAATGGCCAATGCCGACAGCCAGTTGAAGGCAGGCCTTGCCAAACGTGCCCTGGTGATCGGCGCGGAAACCTTCTCGCGCATCATCGATTGGGAAGATCGCACGACCTGCGTGCTGTTTGCCGATGGGGCAGGGGCCGTTGTGCTGGATGCTGTGGATGGGCCGATGGACTCGGATGGACCCGGCATCATCGCTTCCTCTTTGCGCTCAGACGGTAACCACCGTGAAAAGCTCTATGTCGATGGTGGCCCGTCCACCAATCAGATTGCAGGCCATCTGCGCATGCAGGGCAAAGAGGTCTTCAAGCACGCCATTGGCATGATCACTGATGTGATTGTCGATGTGTTTGATCAGTCGGGCTTCAATGGCGATACGATCGATTGGTTCGTGCCGCACCAGGCCAACAAGCGCATCATTGATGCCTCAGCGCTGAAACTGAAGATCGATCCCGCCAAGGTTGTCACAACCGTCGATCACCACGGCAACACGTCGGCCGCGTCGATCCCACTTGCGCTTAGCGAGGCGGTTGCCGATGGGCGTATCAAGAAAGGCGATGTGGTGTTGTTGGAAGCTATGGGCGGCGGCTTTACCTGGGGTGCTTGCCTGTTGCGCATGTAACCCACTGCATAAGAATGCCCGCCTATTACGCTTGATGCTGATATTTCTAGCTATTTTTGTCCTCCGCCGAATTGACCCGCTGCAAAGTCATCGCTTAAGACTTGTCCTCCAAGGCGAGGGGCATTGGAGCGAACAGGAAGAGGGCCAAGAGGGTTATGGCTGGTGGAACCGTTACGCGTGCTGATTTGTGCGAAGCCGTTTATCAACAGGTGGGGCTGTCGCGTACTGAGGCGGCCGATCTGGTAGAGGCGGTGATTGAGGAAATTGCGGCGGCAGCTGTTCTTGGTGAGAACGTGAAGCTTTCTTCTTTCGGCACGTTCGTTGTGCGTCACAAAGACGAGCGCATCGGGCGCAACCCCAAGACTGGCGAAGAAGTGCCGATCACACCGCGCCGGGTGATGGTGTTCAAGCCATCCAACATTCTCAAAGAGCAGGTCGACAACGGCCACAAGGGCTAAG
This sequence comes from Pseudomonadota bacterium, assembly GCA_039814945.1. GTDB lineage: Bacteria > Pseudomonadota > Alphaproteobacteria > Rhizobiales > MH13 > MH13. The sequence goes on along the minus strand of JBCCAF010000004.1, from coordinate 16,561 downwards.
CAACCCGCTCGGCACCGTCCCTGCCTACCTTCATCTTTAGACCCTTTAAAAATCGACCGGCGGAAACGTGGTTGTTGTGGCAGCGCAACAGACCACACCGATCGCTGACTTTTCGTCATCATTCCTCCGCAGACCTGTTGGTACGCTTGCAGACATGACGTAAAGTCTTGTTTCTTCAATGATTCGTGCAGAAAAACTCATTAGTCATTGAAATATAAGAATAAAAAGTTCATCAAATCGGTACTATTGAGGGGGTTGCAGCGATATGGCGCGTGCCTCGGCCAAAAGCCCGGAAGCGTTTCGCACAATAAGCGAAGCGGCGGATGCTTTGGACTTACCGCAGCACGTCTTGCGGTTTTGGGAAACCCGCTTCAGCCAGATCAAGCCGATGAAACGCTCCGGTGGTCGGCGCTACTATCGACCAGGTGATATCGCGCTTTTGCAGGGCATTCGTCATTTGCTCTACGATGAAGGGTACACCATCAAGGGTGTGCAGCGCATTCTGCGCGAGCAGGGCATTGCCCATGTTGTGTCCTTTGCCGAACAGAAACCGGCTGCACCTGCACCACAACCAGCCGCCCCGCCGCTGGTCCAGCCACGCCCTGAACCGGTTCCGCAACAACCAATAGTTCAGCAGCCGGACCAGCCCGACCCTGTGCGTGCGGCTTTGGCCAGTCCGCAGCCTCAGCAACCGATGCCACCGCAAGTCGCACAACAAGCCCCTGTTGCACCACCACCAGTGGCAGCCAGTTCCGGCTTACGCTTTGTCGCCGAGCCTGAACCGGAGCCCCAACCTCAGCCCCAGCCGCAGGCGCCGTCGCATCCTCTGCCACAGCCAGCTCTATCGCAGGCGGTTCCTCAGCCCGTTTCGCAACCTCAACAACCAATCGCGAGCCAACCCCTGCCAAATCCGGTGGCGCCTGCCGTAACGCCAGTCTTGGACACCGTAACGCCCGCGCCCTCTGTTGCTCAGCCAACACTGCCGCCGGGCGCATCTGATGTTGGCGGCCAGCTCGCGCCTCATCAAACCGAGTCGTTGGTGCGGGCACTTCGCACCCTCATGGAGTGCAAATCACAGCTGGATCAGGCGCGGCCTGCACCAACCGCCTCATCATCCTCGTCGCCGGCGGTTGAACCGTGAAAACGCCTTTGAAAACCAGCCTTGATCTCTCCTACGTCCAATTTCTGGTCGCCGACGACAGCCGCTTTATGCGCAGACTTGTGGTGTCGGTGCTTAAGGCTTTCGGGGTTCGTCGGGTAGATGAAGTCGCCACTGGCCAGGAGGCGTATGACGCCATTCGCCTGGGCAACCACGACATCGTGCTGCTTGACTGGGAGTTTCCCGATCGTTCCGGGGAGTCCGTCATGCGCGCAATTCGAACCCCTGGGCACCCTGGCGCATTTCAGACAGTTATCATGATGTCTGGCCATGATGAGCGACGCCGAATTGAGCGTGCATTGCGGTTTGGCGTGAATGGCTATGTCGCCAAGCCGGTTGCGCCGTCTACACTGTACGGGCAAATCCGCCAGACCATTCTCCATCCGCGGCCCTATTTGCGCACCCAGCATTATTTTGGCCCGCAGCACCCGTTGATCACCGAGCAGTTACGTCAGCAAGAGCAGGACGCGGAAAAAAGCCTCGATACCAATGATCTGGCACCGGCAGCACGTTCAGACAACGATGCCTACCACATCGATGATGTGGTGCTTTTCGAATAAACGTTTGGAAATAGTGGAAATGGTCGGGGCGGCGGGATTCGAACCCACGACCTCTCGTCCCCCAGACGAACGCGCTACCAGGCTGCGCTACGCCCCGACGGACCGCACATAGCCTGTGTCTGGTGCTTTGTGCAAGCACCCAAAGCTGGTTGCCGAAAATCCCCACGCCAATCCTAGAAACAGCCACATATGACGCCAGTGCTCTGCCTCGTGGAGGCTTGCGCACATAACGATACCGATAACGCTAAACATCAACGTTATCGGGACATCTGAACGGCTGCGTAGGTAACCACGCAAGCTTGCAACCAGCGATCCAAAAAAGAGGAACAGCCACGAAACGCCCCCCAGCCAGCCGTAGTTCACAAATGCACTGAGAAAGATGTTGTGAATGGGTTCAGGAAAGATGCGTTCCAGTTGCAGCACGCCAACGCCAACGGGATCCTGCAGGATCATCGGCAGCACAAGAAGGTAACGACCAAAACGACCTTCTCGCCCTGCGTCATAGGCTTTGACGAACGTCAGGCGCTCAAAGAATTTCGTTGCGAATTCTTCAGACAGAGACAGCGCCACCGCGAGGCCAAGCACAGCAAACAGCGTGACGATGATCAGCTTGGGAATAAAAATTGGGAGCTTGTGGCGATTGAGAAACACAAGATAGCCGACGACCACAAAAATAAGCGCGGCGGAGGCAATGCGCGAGAACGCCACTGTGACGCCTGTCATGATGATCAGCACGCACGCCATGCCGACAATCCAGGGAATACGACGGTGCTTGACCAAGAAAATCGCCGACAAAGCACCGGGAATAAGGAATGATGCAAACATGTTCGGGTCGTCGATAAACGCCATCGCACGACCATCCCATGTCAAACTGGGATGTCCGATCGCAAACGCGACGATGCCGATACACGCAGCGATGGTCGTCGATATCATGTAGACGGTGAAAAACGCCGAAAAGTCCGCTTGTCGCCATGTCGAAGAAATATAGGCTGCTAGAATGGCGAGCAGAGCCACAAATGTTTTGGCCAGCAGTTCATGTTGCACATCGCTGTCCCCGGCATAGGGTAGGGATGCATTCATGTAGGAAAAAATCCACAGCACAAGTATCGCGAAAACGGCGACAAAGTGCGTACGGATGGGCTGGTTGATGACAATGCAAACACCCAAAGCGCTGAGGAAAATGAGATCCACGGGTGATGGGCGCATCCAGGTGTAATTCATCGCAATCACACCGAGGAAGAACAGATACGACCTGATATGCCAAAAGGTGCGTGAGGCGTCCCAAGAGGATGTTGAAACGTCAGCCATTATACTGTCCCTGACGACATATATGCAGATGGGTCGTCACCCACTTCTCATCTGGCATATCAGTAAGCGTTCTCGTTATTGGTGAGCAGCGCCAGCGGCGTCATGACGATGATCTGAAGGTCAAAAAGGATCGACCAATTCTCAATGTAAAAAAGATCATGCTCCACACGGCGTTCAATCTTTTCCAGCGTATCGGTTTCGCCGCGCCAGCCGTTCACCTGCGCCCAACCGGTGATGCCTGGCTTCACTTTGTGACGCGCAAAATAGCCATCCACCACATCATGGTAGAGGCCGCCGGCCGCCTTGGCCGCCATGGCATGGGGGCGTGGACCAACCAGCGACAGATCGCCTTTGAACACCACATTAAACAGCTGCGGCAGCTCATCCAGGCTGGTTGCACGGATGAAGCGCCCGACGCGCGTAACGCGTGGGTCATCCTTGGTGACCAGCTTGTTCGCCTTAGCATCGCACATGTCGGTGTACATGGAGCGGAACTTGTAGACGCCGATCGGTTCATTGTTGAACCCAAACCGCTTCTGCTTGAAGAAGACAGGCCCTTTGCTGTCGAGCTTCACCGCAATGGCGGTTGCGATCATCACCGGTGACAGCGCCACGAGCATTGCAAAGCCCAGAACCCGGTCAAGAACAGACTTGGCAACATAGTCCCAGTCGGCAAGCGGCCGGTCGAGGATCGCCAAAAACGGCACGTTGCCGATATAGTTGTAAGCGCGTGGGCGGAAGCGTAATTTTTGGGTGTGTGCCGACAGACGAATGTCGATAGGCAAAACCCAAAGTTTGCGCACCATATCGAGCACGCGCTTTTCAGCGTTCACAGGCAGAGTCACGATGATCATGTCGAGCGTGGCCATGCGGGCAAACGCGACCGCATCATTCACTGAGCCGAGCTTGGGCAATCCGGCGCAGGTCTGATCGCTGCGATCATCGCCGCGATCGTCAAAAAAACCAATGAGGTTGAGGTCGCTGTTGGGGGAGCTACGCAAAGCCTCGACCAGTTTTTCAGCCTCTTTACCGCCGCCAATCAGTGCGACGCTGCGCTGCAAACGGCCAGCGTTTGTCCAGTGACCAACAAGTGTAACCACCGCGCTGCGGTAGAGCACGAGCACCAACAAGCCAACGGCGAACCACAGACCAACCCATACGCGGCTGAGATCATCGCCAACGTTGGAGAAGAAGGCAAAAGCCAGCATCAAGGCAAACAGCACCGTCCAACCGCCAACAAGACGCAGCCCTTGGTGCACAATAGAGCGCAAGCCGTAGGGCGTGTAGAGGCCAAGGAGTTGGAAAATGCCAACAGCGACCGTCGAGACGCCAGCAATGATGCTCAGATACAGAACCGAAAACCCGAACTGTGATCCCAAATAGCTTGCATAGATCGCGGTGCCGGTGCCTGCGATGGCGATCCACTCGAACAGCCGCACCAGGCCAGCCAGAATAACCGGCGACATGGCATGGCTTTTCAGCGCATACGCAGCGTCCATAGCCGCCTGAGAAAGCGAGCTAACATCATCATCGCCACCAATAAGGTTGGAACTGGCGGCGGGGTCTATATCAACGCTGGCCGCTTGAATGGCCTCGCGCGCAACGCTCCCACGATCGATCAACATGACGGCACCCTTGTCTGGCGCAGGATTGGTCCAGCGCCTTATCGTTAGGGCCTGTTGTAGCGCAGCGATCTTTGCGCCCGTTTAAGGGAAGTGGTGAACGATATCTTGCCGCAATCGCTGATAAAGCGTTAACCGGCCTTCGTCAGGTCGCGATAGCTCTGAGCGATTTGGTTTACCATTGTGTCGACGTGAAAGTGCTCGGCGAGATACGCGTAGCGGGTTTCCAACTCATGCACTGTGTCTTGCGAGCGCGGCTCTAAGGCCTGGCGCATCGCTTGGGCAAGCGCATCAACATCGTCAGCTGGCACCAATGCATCGCGGGTTGGACCATAAATCTCACCAATGCCACCAACATCACTGGCGATCACCTGTTTGCCTGCTGCGATGGACTCAATGACGATGTAGGGCAGAGATTCAGCGCGTGAGGGCACCAGGATCGTGTTGGTGGCCGCAAAAGCTTCGCGCACGGGCCGTCGGCCCACGAAGGACACTTCGTCCGCCAAACCCAGTTGCTCTGCATAGTCGCGGTAATCGTTGAGCATCGGTCCATCGCCGAGCATCAACACCTTCAAAGGCCGCCCTTCAGGGTGGCGCACTTGGCAAAGTGCTTCCAGCAGAACATCCACGCCTTTGATGGCGCGCATTTCGCCAACAAAGGCAAAATCATGGGTCGGATTGTTCAGGACAACTGGGCCACCAGCGAACTCACGATTGCCAAGGCCGTTGAACACCACCTTGTCGCGACCTTGCGTGTCACCGATCTTCGCGGCAAATCCGTCGGCGCTGAATTGGCTTTCGAACAGAAATTGATGGGTGAGGGGAATGAGCCGCCGTTCGGCGGTTAAAAACACCTTCCCGCCCATGGTCTTCCAGTCATAATGAAGCGAACCGCCATGGGGGGTATAAACGGCTTGCGCATCTGTTCGCCAGGCTGATAGCCGCGCGTAGAGGCCACCTTTGGCGCCGTGGCCGTGCACGATGTCCGGTTCGACCTGTTTGATGAGCTTACGAAATTGCATGGAAAGACGGGCATCGCCCCAACCAGGCAAGCGCGGAATATCAAGGGTGTGAACGCCAAGCGCTAGCCGTGGTGCAAAGCGTTCCAGCGTTGCCCGCACATGCTCGGAGGCACGCAGCGAATCCACCGCGATCCCGAGTTCGAAACCGCGATCAAGCAAACCGTCGGTAAGATCAAGAATATGGCGCCAAAGACCGCCAACGGGCGCGCGCGTGATCAGCAAAACCCGTAAGGGTTTGCTGTCGCCACCCGTCATTAGAACCAGCGTTCCCGAACGGTGATGACATCGCCGGGGCGTACCGCATCGTTGAGACCAATGCGCCCGACCATCACTTCACCGTTGATCACACGGGAAATGTCTACATTCTCGCGTACTGCGCGTGGCGAGAACCCGCCAGCAATGGCGATAGCGCTGCGTACGGTCATACCGGCCACATAAGGAAACTGACCTGATGTCCCCACTTCACCAAGGACGAAGAATGGACGATAGGTGGCCACCTCAACGCTAACGTCAGGATTGCGCAAAAACCCTTCGCGAAGAGCGGTGGTGACCGATGTGTCCAGCTCGTCCGTCGTCAGGCCGCGTGCGGGCAAGTCCCCGATCAACGGCATGGAAATCATGCCTTCAACATCAATCGTGTAGGTGGCTGAAAGGCTAGGCTGCTCGAACACCGTGACACGCAGAGCATCACCAGAGTCCAGCGCATAGGGTTCAACAAGAAGCGGGTTGAAATCAGAGGGTCGCGGCGCGCTGCTCGCACACCCGCTAAGAAAGACAAGTGACGCCAACAGGCCAACAAGCCGATGTTTCTGTCCAAGCACCATAACACGCTACGCCTTACAACCAACAAAGAGAGCGTTGCTGTGCAGCGTCAAAAGGCGATCAAGCAACGGTTCCATCATCGGCAAAGTTAACCGAACAAGGTTAATCAACCGTTGTGTGGATAGCCTCAAGTCTCCGCAGCGCCACGCCACGTTGCGTCAAGCGTTGTTAAGTCGTCGGGCAATTAACCGCTTGCTTACCATAGTCGGTCACACTGCAACGGTCTTCTCGTTGTGATCTGGACCCATGGAGTAGAGCGTTGGCGTCCCCTTATGTACAAGCCCCCGAAGAAATAAGCCTTTCCCACCTTTTGGGTCGCCTTTGGGCGATGAAATTCGGGATGGTGTTGTTTGTCTTTCTGATGACGGGTTTGGTTTATCTCTATACCCAAACGACCACACCAAAATATGGGGCAGAAGCTCAGATCCTGATCGAGGCGCAGGAAACAGCGTTCACGCGGCCAGAGGTGCAGCAGGGCGAATCTGCGCCAAGCATTGATGAGCGCGCTGTCGCCAGCCAAGTGCAGGTGGTGCGTTCGCGCGATGTGGCCGAGCAGGTGATCACCCAGCTCAACTTGCGCGATGATCGCCGTTTTGATCCGGCCCTTGATGGCCTGTCCCTCGTCAAATCCGTGCTGGTGCTTCTCGGGCTGTCTGACGACCCGATGCTGATGTCGGCTGAGGAGCGTGTGTATCAGAATTTTGATCGTGGCTTGAGCGTTTACAACATCGTTGAGTCGAGCGTTATCGCGGTGCGCTATGAAAGCAGCGATGCCGAGCTTTCTGCGCGCATCGCCAATGCCGTCGTTGAAGTGTATCAGGCGGCTCAGCGCACAACGCAGGCCTCCAACACGCGCTCAGCCACCTCGTTCTTGGAAACCGAAATTGCGCAGTTGCGTGAGCAGGTGAACGAAGCCGAAGCCGCTGTTGCTCGCTACCGGTCTGGCTCAGGCCTTTTCTTGGATACCAATGATCGCACGCTCTCAACGCAGCAGCTTTCTGAACTGTCCAGCGAGTTAACCCGCGCCCGCGCTGAGGAATCCACATCGCGTTCACGGGCTGAAGAAATTCGTGCGTTGATTGCCCAGCAGGGCACACGCGTTGCCCTGCCGGACAGTTTTTCCACTCCGCTTACCCAGCGTTTGCAGGAAGAGCAGGCAACTCTGCGGGCCCGCATCGCTGAGCTGTCGGCAACCCTGTTGCCTGCTCACCCACGTTTGCAGGAATTGAGCGCCCAACTCTCCGACCTTGGTGGGCAATTGCGGGCTGAAGCAGGCCGCATCGCCCAGCGTTTTGACAATGAGGCGCGCGTGTCTGCAGCCCGTGCTAATGCCTTGCAAGATGAGCTAGCACGTCTAAGCGCCGAAGCCTCCCGCGTGGCAGAGGCTGAGGTGGAACTGCGGGCGCTAGAGCGCGAAGCTGCCGCCCAGCGTGACCTGCTTGCCAGCTATCTCGTTCGGTTCCGTGAAGCAGCAACCCGTGATGAGGCAGCTGATCTGCCAACCAATGCACGGATCATTCAAACCGCGCAGGTCGACCGCGATGCGGTCTTCCCCAAAACGCTACCGATGGTGATGATCGCTTTTGTGGGCAGCGTAGCGCTGGCCCTGCTCGGCGTCACCAGCCATGCTATTTTAGCCGGTGCTGTGCGCGATGACAGCCCAAGCGCGATTGAACCGCAGATGGCAAACAGCACCCAACCTGAACACCTCGTGGCGGTTGAACCTGATCCAGAATCTGGTCCTTACGAAACCGCGCCTTCTCACACTGGCCGCGATGCTGTTGCGCGCATGCAGGCCATGGCGCAGAACAGTGTTGTTCCTCACGCTGCTGCCCCGACCTTGCATAACGCGGTGCGCACCTACACGCTTTCAGATGTTCAGGAATGCCGGTTGCTGTTCGCGCACCTCGGTCGCTTAGCGCAGCCTGGTGCTGGCACGCGGATCACCATGGGTGCCGCCGATGGTCAAACATCAGCTGGCGACGTGGCTCTGCGCCTTGCCCGCGCGATGGCCAATGCTGGGCGCTCGGTTGTGATGATGGATTGTGTTGGCGATTTGCGCGGCTCTGGCATCAGTGCAGACGGGCCAGGTTTCTATGAGTTGGTGACAGGAACTGCGGGCTTTGACGCAGCACTTCACAAGGACCCGCAAAGCGCGCTGCACTTTGTGCCATCCGGCTTCAGCCAAGCTGATCGCTCCATGATTGCTGATGACGCGGCTGATCTGGTGGTTTCGGCGCTCGCAGAAGCCTATAACACCATCATCGTGAATGCCGGCTCTGATCCTCAGCTTCTTCTTCAGTGCGCCAACATCAACGATGGCATGGTGCTAAGTGGCGATTTGGCGCGCGTCAACGCTCTGGCGCATACGCTGGCCAGCATTGTCTCTCGCGAACGTATTTTGGCAGTGCGAGCGAACGCCCATACCCCCTTGCAGGCTGCAATCCCTGCCTAGAGCGTTTCGCATGAAATCGCGTGTCTCAACGTTTTGGCAACCACGCGCCTTAAGACGGTTCAAACGCTTGGCGTGCCAAAGGTTGTTGAAAGCGAAAACCTGGCAAGGAATAAGCAATGGCATCGACGCGCGTGAAGCTCATGAAGGGTGCTCTTGGCACCATGCACACGCTTGGCGTCCACGCTTTGCTGCGGCCCTTATCCGAAGGTTTGGGCATGATTCTCACGCTGCACCGGGTGCGCCCTGCGGACGAGTTGGATGCTAAGCTCGGCGCGTTTCCAGCGTTCAATCCCAATGGCTTATTGGAGGTGACGCCGGAATTCCTAGACGCAGCGCTTGAATTGCTCAAAGCACAAGGCCTTGCCATTATCAGCCTGGATGAAGCGATGGAGGCGATCAAAAACCCCGTTATTCGCAAAGGTCGGTTTGCTGTTTTCACTTTCGATGATGGCTATATTGATAACCGCGATCACGCATTGCCTGTTCTAGAAACGCACAATGCGCCTGCTATGCTTTACATGCCGTCTTCCTACGCGCAGGGCAAAGGTGAACTGTGGTGGGTTGCGCTGGAAGAGATGATCCGCGCCGCCGACACCTTGCTGCGTCCAGATCAACCGGAGACTGGGGAGCAGTCGGTTCGCACAGCGCAGGAGAAGCTCGCTTTCTATCTGGATGTCTACTGGACGCTACGCGCAATGAGCCAGAATGATCAGCGGGCTTGTATTCGGCAGATGGCGAAGGATCAGAGCTACGATCTTGACGCGCTCTGCCGTCACCTCATCCTTTCCACGCCAGAACTTCAAGCGCTCAACGCTCACCCGCTCATCACCATCGGTGCCCATACGGTAACGCACCGTGCCATTGCGCAGCTTTCCCCCGATGAGGCCATACAAGAAATGGTCGAAGGCGCTGACTGGTTGGAAGAAACGCTTGGGCACCGACCAAAGCACTTCTCCTTCCCCTATGGAGACCCTGGCTCAGCGGATACCCGCGACTACGGCTTGGCGCGCGAAGCAGGCTTTGAAACGGCGGTCACCACCCGCAAAGGCATGCTCTTCGCCGACCACAAAGACCATATGTTTGGTCTGCCGCGCGTCTCGCTCAATGGTGACTATCAGCAGGAGCGTTACATCGAGCTCTTTGCATCCGGTGCGCCATTTTTGCTGGCGAACAAATTCCGTAAAGTAGCGTGATTGAATAGCAGTTCGGAGCTCTCCTAAGACCCTGGGGGAGATGAGCGTCGTAATCCTTCCGGCTCAAAACTGTCGTTCAATGAACTAGGTTGTGGCCTCACAAATGGACAATGCACGAAGTATGTCCGCTCGTGCCCGGAAAATGACGTATTTCTGCCTGGGCCCTAACTTCTGCAGATGACCCAAAGCAGGTAAATGAAGCTGCTGTTCTGATGAAAGGTCTGTTAGGCTCAACCACTCACGGATTGACGGAGATTGCATGCCTATCCCAGGCATAACAACAGAGCAGCTTAGAACCATCGTCTGGCCACTGTTCATGGTTGAGGCCGATGGCAAGAAAACCCCTATAGGAAGTGCAACAGTTATTGGGGCATTTGGTGCTCACGCACTTCTAATTACAGCTGGCCACATTCTCCAATATGCAGAGAGAGTTGATGACCCCCGTCAATGGCACCATTCTTCGGCTCTCCAATTTTTTCTTCCGGAAAGAAGCCGCAATCGCGAGTGGAGGCAAATGTCCTTGCACGTTATGGCTGGTGACGAGACGGGAAATTTCGCCGTTTGTGATGTCACGCATGTCGGACATTCGAAAAGCACCGACGCGGCCATTTTGTTTGTGGACGTGCCGGAAGGGGTAGATCATAGGATCTCGACCAGTCTTCCGATCCGCTCCCGTGGTCCGCTGCTTGACGAGAAAATTTATACAGTCGGTTACTTCGACATTTCTGATGTCACCCAAAAACACTGGCCGCCATTTCTGCCAAAAGAAATTCTTGCCCCAGACCTTGCATTCTTTGATGGGAGAATAACCCATCTCGACGGAACTGTATTGGATGTGTTTGAAGAGGGAGAGGCGCTGAACCGATGGCCTTGCTTTAAAGTAAGTACACCGTTTCATTCAGGCATGAGTGGTGGCGCGATACTCTCTATAGCTAAAGATGGCGCGCTTGTCCTGAGCGGAGTGATTTCTAGCGATGCTTCGACAAAGGAAGGCCAAGAAAAATACGGCTCCGGCGAGAATGCTATTGCATCAAAGATTTATCCGGTCCTCGGCCTTCGGTTTGGTGAAGCCCTGACATACGAATATGAGGAAAACGAGTCTCTTGTTTCGGAGAAAAAGGAGCGCCTTCTCGATTTTCTTGACGGGGAAGCTGTTGTTGACATCGACCACGCTCAAGATCATCTACAGGTCGAAATCAAGTCAAACGGTTACCTGCAATATTCATGGACCTGAATCTTTCGCTGCCGGATTGGAGACACCAGGGTGACGAAAGGCAGCAAATAGGCAGAATTGCAGCCGTTGGCGCAACTGCAGCGAAATGGTGCTTTGTCAGGCAAAGCGGCCTTCCGCTATCTCCCAAAAGACGTGCTAAAATTTTCCAGCAACATGGCGCGTTCAGACAATCTCAGTCGCGCACAAGGGTGTTTGCGCCCCACCGAGCCCCATAAGAACTCAGGTTTAGTTGGCTGGCTCATCAGGTTTCATCATCCAGCGCAGAATGATCATTGCCGGGAACGCCCACAGACACCCTGTGATCGCGTAAAACAGCGCTTCCTGCCATCCGGCAGCATCCTTCAGCACCCAAAGCCCCAACATCATCGTCACGAACGCGTAAAAGATGATGAAGGCGAGCAAAATGAAAGTACCAATCAGTTTGCGCGTGCGCATGGGAAGGGCCATGGGATATCCGTCCTATCGTCGACTCTGGGCACAGATAGGCAGATGTATGGCGCTCGCAAGCCCCAATCTTGTCGTGCGGCACCGGGCCGCAAAGGGCGGGGCTAGGCAGCCTAAGGTTGGAGCGCCATAAACCAGGCTTCCAACAACAGCTGTGAAAAGCCAATGGTCGCCACATCATCTATGGACATCAACACGTCGGGTCGAACGGTCGATGCCTACCGCTCGGTGCGCATCTGGCTGTGGTGCGTGGCTGCCTTGGTGTTTTTAATGGTGTTTGTCGGCGGCGCAACGCGGCTCACCGATTCTGGCCTTTCCATCACCGAATGGCGCCCGATCACAGGCGCCATCCCGCCATTGAGCGCAGAAGGTTGGGAAGCTGAACTGGAGAAATACCGCCAGATCCCAGAATACCAGCGCATCAACCGCGGCATGTCGATGGCCGAGTTCCAGTTCATCTATTGGTGGGAGTGGGGCCACCGGTTCCTGGGTCGCCTGGTCGGGCTGGCCTTTGTTGTGCCACTGATCTGGTTTGCGGCACGCAAAGCACTGCCGCCCAAATCCATGCCTAAGCTGCTCGGGCTTCTTGCCCTTGGTGGTTTGCAAGGCTTTATCGGTTGGTGGATGGTTGCATCCGGCCTGACGGAACGCGTGGATGTGAGCCAGTATCGGCTGGCGGTTCACCTGAGCATGGCGGCTATCATTCTGGCGTCCATCGCCTGGGTCGCGCAATCGATGAAGCCCATCGAACCTGCTTTGACCGAGAGGCGAGGACAGGCAGCGCCTGGCGCGATGATGGCTGGATTGCTCGCGCTCTTCGTGTTGGTGCAGATCTTTCTTGGAGCTCTGGTTGCGGGCCTCGATGCGGGGCTGACCTACACGACCTGGCCGCTGATGGATGGCGATTTCATTCCGCCTGCCGCCAAGCTTTTCCTGCAATCACCATGGTACGTGAATTTCGGCGAAAACGTGCTCACTGTGCAGTGGGTTCACCGGATGGGCGCCTACGCGCTGCTTGGTTTTGCGATCTTTCATGCCTGGCGCATGCGCCGCGTCGCAGACGATCGCAAGGACTCCAAAATGGCCTCAGCCTTGGTCATCGCGCTGCTGCTTCAAGCTGTGATTGGTATTGTCACGCTGCTCACCCAGATCGAGATGGAATGGGCGCTGCTGCACCAGTTCTGGGCGTTTGTGATCCTGGTGGTGACGGTTCTGCATCGCGCTCGGCTGGTCGGGCACGGGTTCTTGCCGGCTGCCAACCCGGCATAAAAAAGCCGACGCTTTAACAAGCGTCGGAAGTTGGTCTTCAGGGAAAACTTTTTGACAGGCTTTTAACCGAGGGCCTTGTCCAGATCGGCAATGATGTCGGCCACATCCTCGATGCCCACCGAAATGCGCACCGTGTCAGGTGCAGCACCAGCTTCGGTCTTTTGCTCGTCTGAAAGCTGGCTGTGCGTGGTTGACGCCGGGTGGATGATCAGCGAACGCGTGTCGCCAATGTTGGCGAGGTGAGAGAAGAGTTCGACACCTTCGACCAGCTTCACGCCAGCCTCATGCCCGCCTTTCAGGCCAAAGGTGAACACGGCGCCAGCACCCTTGGGCGCATATTTCTGCTGCAGCTTGTTGTATTTATCACCAGGCAGCCCAGCATAAGAAACCCACGCGACCTTGTCGTGGTTTTGCAAATGCTGAGCCACGGCCAGGGCGTTGTCGCAGTGGCGCTGCATGCGAAGCGGCAGCGTTTCCAGGCCCGTTTGGATCATGAACGCATTGAACGGCGAAATCGCCGGGCCAAGATCACGCAGGCCAAGCACGCGGCAGGCAATGGCAAAGGAAATGCCGCCCAACGCTTCGTGCAGTTTCACGCCGTGATACTCATCCAACGCTTCAGAAAGCTTGGGGTATTTGTCCGAGGCCGACCAATCGAAATTGCCGCCATCAACAATGATGCCGCCCATGGAGTTGCCGTGGCCGCCGATGAACTTGGTCAGTGAGTGGATGACGATGTTCGCGCCATGTTTGATCGGTTGCACCAGATAGGGTGTGGCCATCGTGTTGTCGACAATCAGCGGGATACCGGCTTTTTGAGCCACAGCGGCAATCGCTTCAATGTCGGTCACCACGCCACCAGGGTTGGCGATGGACTCGATGAAGATGGCTTTGGTCTTTGGCGTGATTGCGGCCTCAAAAGAGGAAATATCATCCGGATCAGCCCATTTGACGTTCCAGCCAAAGCTCTTGAACGAGTGATTGAACTGGTTGATCGACCCGCCATAAAGCTTCTTGGCAGCAATGAACTCATCGCCCGGCTGCAACATGGTGTGGAACACGATCAGCTGGGCTGAGTGACCTGACGCCACAGCCAGCGCCGCCGTGCCGCCTTCTAACGCGGCCACGCGCTGTTCCAACACATCCTGCGTTGGGTTCATGATGCGGGTGTAGATGTTGCCGAACGCTTTGAGGCCGAACAGATTGGCCGCATGCTCGGTGTCGTCGAACACAAAGCTGGTTGTCTGATAGATTGGCGTCGCACGCGCGCCGGTTGTTGGGTCGGGCTGCGCGCCCGCATGGACGGCCAGCGTGTTAAAGCCTTGGGGTTTGTCGCTCATGATTGGTCCTCACCGGTTTGCACCCACGCAAAAACGTAGGGTTCGTTCTGAATATCGAATGCGCGTTCTTTATATAGAACGCACGCGTACGTCAATCGGGATTTGAATAGCGCAATTGTGTGGTACTGAAGTACCGTATTTGTAGAGTGCTGAAATCTATAAGGAAATAGCGCAATTTCCGCTTGACCGAACGCGCCCCCGTTCGTATAGAACCGCCAACCTTGCAACAGCAATGCTGCTCAAGGGTATCGTATTTTCCAAAAACGGTTCATCGCGCAAAGCTTAGGCGCCCGACGGGTGCCAGAAGAGCACGCTTTGGCCGTTTGAAGAACAGGACCAAACCTCATGAAGACCTTTTCAGCGAAAGCCGCTGAGGTGGAGAAAAAGTGGATCATCATAGACGCTGAAGGCCTCGTGGTCGGGCGTCTTGCATCCATCATCGCCACCCGCCTGCGCGGCAAGCATAAGCCCATTTTCACCCCCCACGTTGATTGCGGCGACAATGTCATCGTCATCAATGCCGACAAAGTGCTGTTCACGGGTCGTAAGCGCGAGAACAAGAAGTACTATTGGCACACTGGTTATCCAGGCGGCATCAAAGAGCGCACAGCCAAAGCGTTGCTCGAAGGTCGTTTCCCTGAGCGTGTGGTGGAAAAAGCTGTCGAACGCATGCTGCCACGTGGCCCACTTGGTCGTCAGCAGCTTTCCAACATGCGCGTTTACGCAGGCACCGAGCATCCCCATGAAGCGCAGCAGCCAGAAGTTCTGGACGTTAAAGCGCTGAATGCGAAAAACAGCCGGAGGGCTGCATAATGAGCGAACAAATCACATCCCTTGAAGATCTTGGCGGCGCCATGGGCGTTGCACCCGGTGAGGGCGAGCAAACGCCTGTGAGCGATGCAGCCCCTGTGCACGTGCAGAAGCTGGACGGCGAAGGCCGCGCCTACGCCACGGGCAAGCGTAAAGATGCCATTGCTCGCGTTTGGGTGAAGCCTGGTTCTGGCCAGATCACCGTCAACGGCAAAGACTTCACCGCCTATTTCGCGCGCCCTGTGCTTCAGATGATCGTGCAGCAGCCGATTGTTGCCGCAGCACGCGATGGTCAGTTTGACATTGTTGCCACCGTTAAAGGCGGCGGCCTGTCCGGCCAGGCCGGTGCGGTGCGCCACGGCATTTCCAAAGCGCTCACCTATTATGAGCCAGGTCTGCGCGGTATTCTGAAAGCTGGTGGGTTCCTCACCCGCGACAGCCGTGTTGTGGAACGTAAGAAGTATGGCCGCGCGAAAGCCCGCCGCTCCTTCCAGTTCTCAAAACGCTAAGGCTCGAACGCCTTACAGTTTGGCTAAGTTATTGGAAAAGCGCTGTTTTCGAACAGCGCTTTTTTTTTGTATTTTGGTTGAATGCGATTTGCCGGCCTTTAGGAACCATGCCAATTGAAGTTGTGACTTCGAATTTCTTCCACAACGACGTGATACCGGCATGGTAGTGCCTGCCATCGTTCGGCTACCGCAAGTCGAGTTGAACAATCGCCAGAACCAACTGACATAGTGCGCTAGCGCCACGCAAACAATCTGGTGAACAGGTTGCTCTACCCGTGGCACGCACGACGGTTGCAATGCCGATATGATCCTGGCATTGGCGTCCAAACGGCCGGGTGGGAAGCTCAGAAAAACCTGTGGCTTCCCTGCTTCTTCGGTCTTTTGACGCTCTTCTGCGCCGTCAAATCAGGTTTTCCACTCGTGTTACCTCCTCGGTTCTTGGCAGGCTGTGTCCGAACAAGAGGAGGCATTCACCGTATAGGTCGGTCAAGGACCATTGTCGCCGAAGTGATGAACCGACGTTCGACAGCACTGTCGACGCATCATTTGGCAGGCCTAGGCACCGCGCAACCACGCAGGTTTACTACGCACTGATACGTGGTCCCGACCTAGGAAAATGGGGTTCAAGGCCCCCAGTCCAAGAGCGAAGGCGCTAGCTCTTCATTGAATCGAGTGAAACCAGATCGAGCCCAGCTACTGATCCTCGCAAATGCGGCTCGTTTCAGATTAAAGAACGCAGAAATAATACTATTCGATGAGCAATCATTATTCTACAACTTAAAGTGGATTATTTTATTAGTTAGATAAATAAAGT